>NZ_PYWB01000002.1 GCF_003056345.1 Devosia submarina
GAGCAATGGCATGTCCGAGGCCTTCGTAAAGACCCTGAAGCGAGACTACGCTTCGACCGCAATCCTCCCAGACGCCGACACCATCCTCGCCTTGCTGCCAGGATGGATCGAGGACTACTGTGAGGTTCACCCGCACTCCGGGCTCAAGTTCCGCTCACCACGAGAGTTCCTGCGCCTCAGTGCTTAAACCCAATCGCCGCCTGTCCGGTGAAACGGGGCGCACTCCACTAAGCGTAGCATGTGTGTGCATCCAATGACACAAAACTTCACACCAAAACTGCAGATCTCGTCTGTGTGAAGAAATCGATGATAGGCTTGTCCATCAGCCTGAAAAGCCGGGTTGGGACTATCACTGCAGCCATGACCCCAAGAACAACCAAACCCATGCCGCTCTGAATGTGGCGACAATATCGTTAATTTTCATCGGTCGGGTAGTATGATCCACAACCTGATTTCATTCACCCCCACCGCCCCTAGCCAGCGGGATGTTCTCTGTGAAATGGTCAGCTTGGACTAGCTTGTACAGGCAAACTGATGCTTGGTGTCTGGGCTTCCAAATAGCACATATGTCAGCAGCACCAGCCCGCTCATGTCTGATGTGAGAGCGATGTGGCAATCTATGTCGAAAAAGCAATTTTTGTTTTCTTACCTGCGCAAAGGGAGCCCACATCCTTTATGATTATGCAGTTTTAGAAAAACGCATTAGGGCTGGCGGATTCCGTTGATCGCTACATTGGCGCTGTATGAATTTGCGGGCGATGCGGCAATATTCGGTGTTATGACGGGCAAACGAACCCGGTTTATTCCTCGCCGGGTCGAGCCCTCCGGAATCTTACGTTACTAAGTAGAAGTGTAAGATCGAAACGATGCCGCTGACCTTAAGACGGAGACAACTTGACGTACGTAACCCTCGAAAATTCAAAGGTCACTCGAAAAAGGGGTACCAAGTTATCGACGCTTGTTCGGGGATTGGTGGTCGCTACTAGCGTGGTCTTCTACTTTGGTTTCCTGCCTTTCTTGACCGATGTGGAAGCTTACTTCGGTTTCGAAACGTCCGGGCGCCCCACGCTACCAGCTTTGGTGACCTACACCGGTGCGCTAGCAGCTATTATCCTCTACTTGGTGTTCGCCTACCTACTAACGTTCCGCTCAAACTTGAGCAGCATACTTAGGAATGGGCAGCTTCTTTGGATGTGTCTGGCCCCCGTGTTTGCGTCACTGTTATCGCTGCTTGTGAGCCCCGATCCCGTTTTCGCGCTAAACACCCTGAGGTCATACGTACTCTGGAGCACCATCCCGTTGACCATTCTCTTTTTGTGGAGCGAACCAGACCAGCTGGTTTATTTTATAAGAACCAGTCTCTTAATTGCCTTGCTTGTGTCCATTGCGGGCATATTCCTGATTCCCGAACGAGCTCTCCATCAAATCTCAGAGGCCACAACTTTGGAGCGTGCATTCGCTGGTTTATGGAAAGGTGGTTGGGCACATAAGAACCAGGCGGGTGGAAGCATCATGTTCCTAGCGGCGATTTCCGCAGCTCTGTTCTGGCTGGAGAAGAAATGGTGGATTTTGGTCATTTTCATTTTGTCCTCAATCTTCCTTTGGAATAGCAACTCCATAACTGCAATCGTCGCTGTGCCACTTGGCCTTTTACCACTGTTCGGCATGCTGGCCCTGCATCGATGGCCTCTACTTTCCAACCTCTATTCTGCCGTCTTGACCTTGACGTTCATTGGCTTCCCATTCTTGGTTGTTGGCTACTTGTACCCAGAGTACGGGTTTGATTTCTCCCAGAGGTCTTTTATTTGGCAGTCTGTCATCCGCTACACTGACCTTCACCCAATTTTGGGTGGCGGGTATGCTTCAGTGTTCACCATCCCGAACGGGATCAAGTATTTTGACTCTGCTTACTTTCTGCGCGTCATTGGCCACGCGCACAGCGGCGTGATGGAGGCCTATTCTCAACTCGGGTGGGTCGGTTTGGCCATCCTAGCAACGATGGTTTTCATGGCTCAGACTTCACTAGCGCAACTACTCAGAACCGAGTCGGTTGAGCAGAAACCATACGTTCAAATACTGACTTGGTGCTTTTATCTCGGGCTTATCCGGTGCGTCACCGAGCCTGATTTCTTGAACCCGCGCGCAAATACCGTCATGTTCTTGTTATTGATGATGGCTCCTACCTTCATGCTTTTTAGGATGAAGGCAGGACAAACGAGCCCATTGAAGCTTCTTAATCGCCTCGGACCAGCCGGTAATCAAGATTAGTCCCGAAGCGCTGTCGAGTCCGGCATACAGGTTGCGGACCTTGCGCTATGTATTGGATCAGTGTGGTCGGCCGACGGAGGCTTTGCTTGAACCAGGAAGCAATGTTTGGGTTGCACCCGCAATGAAGTATTAGCTTTTCAGAGCTGATGCATCTCGGACTATCCTGTCACGGCCTTTAACTGCCTTGATATCGCAAGCTCGGCACCCAGGCTCCTGCTTAAGGCTTGGAGAAAGTTAATCTAGGCTCTTCCAGTGCATCGATTTGTTGACTAGCTAGAGTCCACCTCACCAACAAAGCAGCTAAGTGTCGTAAGTCTCACCATGTTTCATTGATTCCGCACCGCATATCGCGGACCAAACAGTGAAACAAACAATGATTATGATCCCAAGCGCCACCACAACGACCCACATATCACTCCCCCTTGAGTGGCATACGTTTACGCCTCACAACAGAGCGGCGCATTCGCTCAATAGATTTAATCTCGCGACGAGTCGGGGGTCACTCTTGAGGAGCTTGATATGTGGTAATGAGAGGCCACGATGCATTGGCTTTACGCAAACTGGATTTCTTTATCTGAATAGCCCCGCGTTCTGTAGACACCTTCGGGGTTAGATTTGGTGCCGCCGCTCGAACTCGACGGGTGAGAGCATGCCGTTGCGGACGTGCTTTCGGGTGGGGTTGTAGAACATCTCGATGTAATCGAACACATCCTGGCGAGCTTCGTCCCGTGTCCGATAGATCCGACGCCTGACCCTCTCGCGCTTGAGCAGGTTGAAGAAGCTTTCAGCCACAGCATTGTCATGGCAGTTACCGCGCCGGCTCATCGAGTGAACCAGATTGTGGTGTCGCAGGAAGCTGGCCCAGTCCATGCTGGTGAACTGGGAGCCCTGATCGGAATGGACTAGCACCGTGTTCTGTGGCTTTCGGCGCCAGACAGCCATGTGCAGGGCCTGAAGGACGACCTCACTGGTCTGCCGGCTTTGTAGTGACCAGCCGATGACGCGGCGCGAGAACAGGTCGATGACCACGGCCAGATAGGCAAAGCCCTCCATGGTTTTGATATAAGTGATGTCGGTCACCCAGGCGGTGTCCGGCGCATCGACGTCGAACTGACGAGCCAGGGTATTGTCGACCACCACAGATGGCTTGCCTCCATAGGCACCAGGCCGGCGCCGGTAGCCGATCTGAGCCTTGATCCCGGCCAGTCTGGCCAGGCGCGCGACACGATTGGCGCAACTGGTCTCGCCCTGGTCCAGCAGATCGTCATGCAGCTTGCGGTAGCCATAAACCTTGCCGCTCTGCTTCCAGGCCTCTTCGATCAGCTCGGTCTGGCGAATGTCTTCCCGTGCCCTTTTGCTCAAAGGGCTTTTGAGCCACGCACAATAGCCGCTGGGATGGATGGAAAGGCACCGGCACATGGTGCGCACACAGAACTGCTGGCGATGCTCGGCGACAAACGCGTACCTCACTTTGCATCCTTGGCGAAGTACGCGGCCGCTTTTTTTAGGATGTCGCGCTCCTCAGTGACCCGCGCCAGTTCTCGCTTCAGCTGCCGGATCTCATCGGCCTGATCCCCACCCTTGGAAACATCCGATGCATACTTCTTGCGCCACTCGTAGAGCGAATGAGCACTCACCCCCAAACGCTACGACACCTCCGAAACAGGATACCCCCGCTCGGTGATCTGACGCACCGCGTCCCGCTTGAACTCGTCGGTGAAATTGGCTTTGCCCATAAAGGCCTCCTTGCCTCAAAATTAGGGAAGAAGGCGTCTACAAATCTAGGGGCTATTCATACCAAGGGCCGCTTCTTAGCTTGCTGAACTTCTTTTTGATCTCAGAAAGTCACGCATGTCGCGAACCCACTCTCGATTGATTAAGTAGCTCAGGATCACGTACAGAACGCCACCAACAGCAAAGCTTAAAAGCGCTTGAGGAGGCGTACTGAGCTTCACCCACACGGATGTGACGTAAGCTCCAGCCATTGCAATACATGTGCAGACGGCGGGGCCTACGAGAACAGCATGGTATCTAGCGAAACTCACACCGCAGATCGGCTTTACTATGAATGACCATAGAACCGGTATGGCTATCAGGTAAATCAAAGCCAAGGCGGCTGGAACGTATATGCCACCGAACTGTGAACCAGCTGCAACGGCCGCTACAACCACCAATAGCATGGCTAAGGACTGCAGCATTGCCCGACGCGTTTCACCAGTGGCATACAAAAGACTGCCAATTGGATTCCCGACCGAACGCACCATGCACCAAAGTGCTACGATTTGCATGTATGGAACGGCAGGAAGCCATTTGTCCCCGAAGACAAAAGGCACGATTTGTGGAGCGAGAACGCACATAGCGCCGAAAATTGGAAAATTGACTGAGGCTGTCATCCTCAAAATTCTTAGATATATCCGTCCAATCTTTTCTTTGTCCGACTGCTGCTCAGCCATTAGGGGCAGCCCGACCCTCGTTACAATCGGGTTGATTGTAGTTATGATACGAAGACTAAGATCTCTAGGCAGGGAGTAGTATGCGAGGTTTGCTGGTGTAAGGAATCTGCCCGCAATAAGCACGTCCGCTTGCATGGTTAATGTGTTCGCGAGATTTACTAGCAATACCTGAAGCCCGTACCTCAAAAACTTGCGTACGCTACCAAAGTCGAAAGTTAATGCTGGTCGCCAGTCCCCATTAACGAAGCACCAGAACAGCAAGGAGTTGACTATGGCAGTGAAGAGTTGTCCTAAGACGACCGAACTGGCTCCCAGTCCAGTCGCAGCAGTAGCAATAGACACGCAAGCACCGGCGAAAAGCGATAGAACTTCCACTATCGTAATCTCAGTGAATTTAAGCTCCTTTTCAGCATATACTCTTAGCTGCTGAAAAGTTGCGTTCACCACTATCACTATGGCCGTCATGGCTATCAGTGGCTGAATTTGCGGTAGCTGATAGAATTTGGCGATCGCCAGAGAGAATGCTGCGATTAGCAGCCCTACCGCGGTAGATGCGGCCTGGTTGAGCCAAAATAAAGATGATCGTTCTACACTACTAATACTCTTGAAGTAAATAATAGCGTTACTAACTCCAGCATCACTGACACCTGCAGCAACCACCATAATCGTACTTACGATAGCAACAATGCCGAGCTCTTCAGGAGCAATGATACGGGAAAGCACAATAAGTTGGCAGGTAAGTATTACTGCCTTTAAAGCACTCCCACCCGCTGTCCAACGAACCGCTTTGAAAGCGCGCTGACGTGACACTACTCGACAATTTCCAACGATTCAGGCCAACCATACTCGTCAAGCATGGCTCTGATTTGAGCGTCGTTACGACCCTCAATTACATTGGTTTTGTGTAATGACGTAGCTCCCTGAGTATTGTCCCAGCTATAAAGTTCTCGCCTGCCGCCTATATTCTTGTACATTGCATTATTTAGCCTCGCCATCCAAAAGAACCAAACATCGTCGGCGGTCGGGCAAAGACGCATAAAATCTTCTACTTGAGTCACTCTTTTGTCAAAAATGGCAGGTGGGTATAAGATGCCGCCAACACCAGTCCCGAACACATCGGGACCTAAGCAAGCACCAGAAATTTCGTGATCCCAAGCACTGTAATTCTTTATATTTCCTGACTCGGTGAAAGTAATTCGGTGTGCCCTATGACATGGAATGATTTTGCCGTCTTGGCTTAGTTGCCCGACCAATTCAGACAACCAGGATCGCCAGTAATAGGTGTCGTCGTCTGCGATCGCTATATGTCGGGAGGGATTCTCGATCAACGCCGGTACAAGCTTTGTAAATGATCGCAGATCTTTGCAAGGTTTGATCGTGAACCTTTCACCACACAAGTCCAAAACATCTTTTGGAACTTTATTTATATTATCCTCGCCGATCCAAAGATTAACATGATAGTTTTCGTAATCCTGCAGCAGCAGACTCTTAATCGTGTGATTTAGCGTCGCAAATCTCAACGGATATGAGGTAACCGAAATCAGAACGGGAGGTTGGCCGTTGATAGACTTGGACCGGTCAACACCTTTTACCTTCCAACGGTAGTCGACGAGCAACTGTAGCATCTTGGAATAGGTAAGTCTCTTTGCTCTTCCAAGATGTGGACGCAGCGATCGCATGAATTTGCCCTATCTGGCTGGAATAGTGGAAGCTTCTGCCTGCTGTAACAAGCACTTTGCTATGTTGTCTTTGTAGGTTTGTTCTGAAAACGAATCTCGGAAGCGCTTATGGCCTTGCTCCGCGAGGTTCTGCGCGTAGGTCGGATTGCTAATAAGTTCTTCAATCTTCGCTGCAAGATCTAATTGGCTGCCCGGCACAAACAGCAATCCCGTTTGTTGATCAATGACAATCTCTTTTAGCCCGCCATGAGCCGCAGCCACTACGACGCGCTGATGCCCCATAGCCTCAATGGCCACCAGCCCAAAAGGCTCTGGTTTTTTGGATGGCACTACGACAATGTCAGACCACTGATATAAGTCAGTGGGATCGGCGACAAAACCCATGAACTCAGTAGTGGTTCGAACCGGAGACCTTTCAACCATATCTTGCAGGACGGTGAAGTCGTCGGTTCCCTCGAAGGCGGTGCCGGCGATTCTAACCCGAACCCTGTTTCGCATCTCCTCAGGTAAGGAAGACACTGCTTGAATAAGCAGATCCTGCCCCTTCCACTTGTTAATTCGCCCAACCACAAGAATGCGTACCTCATTTGTGGGCGACGAAAATGCGGCACGAGGTGAATTTATGTTTGGAATCGAGCTTCCATTATAGATTACAACCTGCTTGCGATCCGCTGGCAGCTCGAAAGCCTGCATAGTGGCCTGAGAGTTAAAGATAATAGTACCGCGAGAAAATAACATCACCGCCCGAAGGATGCGGCGAGCAAACCCCGTTGGTATCTCCCTCACATGTATAACGACGGGAGTTTTTGCGAACCGAGACGCCAAGATATAGTCAAATACTACAGACGTATTTATGTAGGTCAAAGCTGATTGATTAATATTCCTCCGTGCCGATATGATCGACATTGGAAGTTTGAATAACTGAGTCAGATTGCCAAGGACGCCGTTAGCTTTTCGGGCGATCCATATCGAAGCTATTCTGACGTCGTAGTTCTCAGTTTGCAACCTCTCGGAAAGTTCTCCACTCTTTGGGAGCAATATTTTGATCTTGGAATTTTCTAGATTTGAGCGGATTGCATTTAGCGAGCGTATGAATGAGCGATCAGAGCCAAACAATTCAAAGCCTTGGTGCACGCAAAGTATTTCGGAAACTGATTTGAGGCGCTTCGTCAAAGCTGCGCCTCCAGCACCTGTTCATACTTGGCCAGGATTTGCTCCCAGGTGAACGCTGTAGCATGACGTAGTCGAGCGCCTTTGCGGGCAAGACCTATTTCTAGCGCAGCTGTCTCCACCGCGGTTATATGCGCCGCGCACTCTTCAGCTTGTGAGAAATACAACTGCTCCGGGCCGGCTACCCAGCGGTTGAATTTGTTGTCATGTGCTATGATTAAGTTGCCAGCGCCCAGCGCCTCCACCAAAGACGGGTTTGTCCCCCCCACTTGATGCCCATGTATGTAAGCCAACGCGTGAAAGCGTAGAGATGCGACGGTGCTGCTGTCATATATCGCGCCGGGAAAGATCACCGATTGAGAAGCAGCCCTTCGAACCGCTTGGTGGTAAGGGTTGCTTGAGTCGAGCTTTCCAAGCACGACTAATTTGGTTTGACGTTTACTCGCCGAGAACGCTTCAACAATTTCTAAGATGGAGTTTTCAGGCTCTGCACGTGCTATGGATATGAAGTATTTATCCGGGTGCAGACCTAATGCATCAAGAGGTTCTCTGGAAGCCGAATGAATAGCGTCTGCGCCATAAGGGATGACAACTGACCGTGTGCAGCCATGACGTCTTAGGTGAAGTGCGATCTCCGGGTGATCAGCTATTGGTACGTTGGCAATGTTAGCACCGAAAAACTCGTTTAGGTAGAACCAGAGCTTGATTGGCATCGACCACTTCGCTCGTTTCCACTCTACCCCGTCCATATTAATCACCATGCTTCTCCCAGCGATACGGAGCAGCAGGCCGAAGAGCGCTGTATTATACCCCAACACCAGGTTTACACCCGGACGTTTTACTGCGTCCCTGATGCAGTACCAATCGAACTTTATACTTCCCACAGACCCTTTGCTGCTTGAACCAATGTGAATACGCCGTATTCCATTCCAATCGTCCTCGAAGTTAGACCTAAGAATTCCATCCTGGTCAGGTTCAATTTGACAGTAGACATTTACCTCCCAACCTCGATCTCTGAGGTAAGGCGCCAGGCGGCCTGCGAAAGTTTCGAAACCCCCATGAGCGGCCGGTATGCCGCGTATACCGAGGATATTGGCTATTTTCTTGCTCATCATTTGTCGTTCAGAATTGCCAGTAGGTATTGACCGTAGAGACTCTTCTTCATCTCGTTGGCTAAGAGAGTGATTTGATCCGGACCAATGAAGCCCATGCGCAAAGCCACTTCTTCAGGTGATGCTATTTTGAAGCCCTGCCGCTTCTCCAGGGTGGCAACAAATTGTGCCGCATCCAACAAGCTGTCTGGCGTTCCTGTATCAAGCCAGGCATAGCCGCGACCCATCAACTCCACTGAGAGCTGCCCCTTTTCTAGGTAGATGCGGTTTACGTCAGTAATCTCCAGCTCACCTCGCGGAGAGGGCTTCAAGTTTGCTGCGATGTCGACCACCTGCTCATCGTAGAAATAGAGGCCAGTAACAGCCCAGCTAGATCGGGGATTAGAAGGCTTCTCTTCGATAGAGATAGCGCGCATGTCCGCGTCAAACTCAACTACGCCGTAACGTTCTGGATCGGTGACATGGTATGCAAATACGCTTGCTCCATGCCGCCGATCAGTACTCGCCTTCATAAGCTCAGGGAGACCATGCCCAAAAAAGATGTTGTCTCCGAGGACCAAGGCCGACGGCCCGCCTGCAACGAAGTCAGCTCCGATGATAAATGCTTCGGCTAGTCCGTTAGGTTGATCCTGCGTGGCATAGCTCAGCGAAATGCCCCACTGTGAGCCATCCCCCAGCAATCGCTTGAAGCTCTCGCTGTCATGTGGGGTCGTGATGATCAGGATCTCTTTAATGCCAGCCAACATCAACGTAGTCAGCGGATAGTAGATCATCGGCTTGTCGTAGACAGGCATGAGCTGCTTCGAGACGGCTTTGGTAATTGGATAAAGGCGCGTGCCGCTGCCGCCAGCTAGGATGATGCCCCTCATTGCAGTGAACTCCGAACAGATTAGTGAATGCTACTAAGCTCGAGGGCTTAGCAGGCGTGCGATGGTCGTGTGAGTGGACGATTGCCAATCTGGCATGGTGACGTGATGCAAGCGATTGAGCTTGTCGCAGGACAGGCGAGAGTTGGCAGGGCGCTTTGCTGGCGTGGGGTACTCTACGGTTGTTATGCGAGCGACCGTTGCGCTCGGTCCGCCTAAGCTCCCTGAAACGGCAAAAATTCCCTCGGCGAAGTCGGCCCAGCTCGCCTCTCCGCTGCCAGTCATATGAAACACACCACGCAGCTCTTCATCATTGGGCCAATCACGCAGATTGCGCGTTACAGTCAGCACCGCATCAGCAATATCCAGCGCTGAAGTGGGATTGCCGATTTGGTCAGCAACAACCCTCAGCTCGGCTACTTCCGCACCCACGCGCAACATGGTCTTGAGGAAGTTCGCGCCAAACGGTGAGTAGACCCAAGCCGTACGCAGAATGGCGTGGTTCCGAGTGGCAGCCGCCACCGCACGCTCACCTGCAAGCTTGCTCTGACCATAAACGCCAAGAGGATTAGTGTTGTCCTCTTCCACGTAAGCGGTCGGCTTAGCGCCATCAAACACATAGTCAGTCGACAGATGAACGATTGGCACCGCCAGCGATGCGGCCAACTTAGCCAATGCTTCCGGGCCCTTGGCATTGGCTGCTTCCGCAGTCTTAGCGTCACTCTCTGCCTTGTCGACTGCTGTGTAAGCCGCTGCTGACACAATCGCATCTGGCTTTGCAGCAGCGATCGCATCTAACCCTTTTTGAGGATCGACTAAGTCGAACTCTGGCCTGCCCACCGTGATGAGCGTGACCCCATGCTCAGCCGCCCGCTCCGCAAGTGCGGTAGCGACCTGGCCGGTCTTTCCGGTAACGACAATGCGCATCAGCCCGCCTTCACCTGGGGCAGCACACCCAAGCGTTCACCGGCATAGCGCTCTCGTAAAGGCTGCCACCACCAGCTGTTCTCGAGGTACCAGTCGACGGTCTTCTCAATGCCGGAGTCGAAGTTCTCCTGCGCCGTCCATCCGAGCTCTGTCTCGAGCTTGGCCGCATCGATTGCATAGCGAGCATCATGGCCCGGGCGATCGGTTACAAAGCGGATCAGGCTCTCACGAGGCTGAGTACCAGGAGCGCGTTTGTCGAGCACTGCGCAGATGCGCCGAACTACGTCTATATTACGTCGCTCATTGCGCCCACCAACGTTGTAGGTCTCACCTATTCGACCGCGCTCAACGATAATGTCGAGCGCCCGGGCATGATCATCGACATACAACCAGTCCCGGATGTTCTCGCCCTTGCCATAGACCGGTAGTTCTTTACCATCGAGTGCGTTGAGGATGGTGAGCGGGATCAGCTTTTCTGGGAAGTGGTAGGGACCATAATTGTTGGAGCAATTGGAGACCACGATGGGCATGTCATAGGTGCGCGCCCAAGCTTTGGCCAAGTGGTCTGAAGCAGCCTTCGAGGCCGAATACGGTGAACTTGGATCGTAGGGTGTTTCTTCAGTGAAGAGCCCATCAGCACCCAGAGAGCCATAGACCTCGTCGGTGGACACATGCAGGAAGCGAAACTTGGCTTTGCTCCCAGCATCCAAGCCGAGGAAGTATGCACGAGCCGCTTCCAGCAGGGTGAAGCTGCCTAAAACATTAGTGCGAATAAAATCTTCCGCACTCGTGATCGAGCGATCGACATGGCTTTCTGCAGCAAGGTGCATGACACGATCGGGCCTGAAACTGGCAAAAGCTTCGTTCATGGCCGCGCGATCGCAAATATCAGCCTTCAAGAACCGGTGGTTTGGCTTCTCGTTAACAAGGCGAAGGGACTCCAGATTGCCGGCATAGGTCAGCTTATCGACCGAGAGGACTTCATAGTTCTTTTCCCCTACGAGAAAGCGAACGACAGCACTGCCGATAAAACCGGCAGCGCCGGTAACGAGCACACGCATTCTGTTATTCCTTGTAGGTGAAGTAGGTCGGCAAATCGGCAAGTAGAGGCTGCTGCGAGTCCTTGGCCGAGAGCTGAGTTGGATCAGCAATCTCCGGCCACTGGATACCAATCGCAGGATCGTTCCAGGCAACTCCCTTGTCGGAGTTGCGGTCGTAGTAGGCGGTTACCTTGTAGGCGACCAAGCAGTCAGGCTCGAGTGTACAAAAGCCATGCAGGAACCCTGCAGGAATCCAGAGCTGATTGCCGCGTTCTGCAGTCAGTGTCACCCCGATCCACTTGCCGAACGCGGGGGACCCCTGGCGAATGTCAACTGCAACGTCGAAAATTGATCCGGCAATACAGCGAACAAGCTTACCTTGCGCAAACGGGTTGGTTTGGAAATGCATTCCCCGTACGACGCCGAGGGCACGGCTCAAAGATTGGTTCTCCTGGACAAACCCGACTTCCGCAACGTTGGCCCTAAACCAGTCGTCACGGAACGTCTCAGAGAAATAGCCCCGGTGATCGCCGTATCGGCTAGGTAGGATTTCTACCACGCCGTTTAGCCCTGTAGAGTTCGCGTCCACGATGCCCCCGTGTGATCCGCACTTTATCAATTGAGAACTGCGTAACGCGACGGCTACTCAGCTGCGTTTGCCGTACTCGAGCTTCTTTGAGAGCTTGTTTCAGGGCGCCCAACGCTAGTGTAGTTGAAACCAGCGCCTTCTACTTCCTTGCGTCGGTAGACATTGCGCAGATCAATGAAGGCTGACCCACCCATTGTTTTTCGTAAACGGTCTAGATCGAGCGACCGGAAAGCACTCCACTCAGTTACAAGCACAATGCCCTCTGATCCTTTAGCGGCGTCGTAAGCGTCTTTCGCGTAATGCAAGTTCGGCATCAGCGGCCTTGCGGCCTCCATGCCCTCTGGATCGAACGCGCGGATTACAGCACCCGCATCCTCCAGCGCCTGCACGACCGCTAGTGATGGTGCATCCCGCATGTCATCAGTATTAGGTTTGAATGTCAGACCTAGGACGGCCACCGTCTTGCCGCGCACATCGCCGCCCATTGCTTGAATTACTTTGCGCCCCATCGCTCGCTTGCGGCCTTCGTTAACAGCGATTGTAGTTTCGACAAGGCGCAACGGGGCGTCGTAGTCCTGACCAGTCTTAGCGAGGGCTGACGTGTCTTTTGGAAAGCACGACCCGCCATAACCAGGGCCAGCGTTCAAAAACTTGGTGCCAATCCGATTATCAAGACCCATCCCGCGTGCGACGTCTTGCACATTCGCGCCGGTCTTCTCGCATAGATCCGCCATTTCATTGATGAAAGTAATCTTCATGGCAAGGAATGCGTTTGCAGCGTACTTGATGAGTTCCGCAGTACGTCGCCCCGTAAACATCAGCGGACCCTGATTAAGGTACAATGGTCGATATACCTCTGTCATAGGCAACCGTGCCCGCTCATCTTCGATCCCGATCACTATCCGATCCGGCAACTTGAAGTCGTTGATAGCTGCGCCTTCTCGCAGAAATTCTGGGTTCGACACCACAACAAAGTCCGCTAGCGGATTCACTTCTTTAATAATGCGCTCAATCTCATCGCCGGTTCCAACTGGTACGGTGGACTTTGTCACCACCACTGTAAACCCAGAGAGAGCTTTTGCTATCGAGGCTGCTGCTGCGTACACATAGGAAAGGTCAGCGTGGCCATCTCCGCGTCGCGAAGGCGTACCTACCGCGATGAATACCACGTCGGCATCGGCCACTGCAGGTTCGAGCTCTGTGGTAAACAGAAGCCGCTCGTCTTTCACATTGCTTGTAACTAACTGGTCCAAGCCCGGCTCAAAGATCGGTATTTTACCTTCGCGCAGAGCCTCTATTTTAGCTTGGTTCAGATCGACGCAAGTGACTGAGTGCCCAAAGTCTGCAAAACACGCTCCCGAGACCAGGCCTACATAGCCAGTTCCAATCATAGTGATGCGCATTCTTGCCCGCCTGAAGTGAGTACTTGCTCCTACTTAATTGAACATAGCGGGTTCAGCTACGCCCAAACCGCAAACGAGCCGCGCGTTTTTGAAGCGTAGTAAATGCAGCAAGTTTCGCTCTAGAAGCAGCTATACCAGTATGAAAATGCAGGACGCTCGCGGCGCAAGCACTGTCTCAATTGCGCCTGAATCAGAATTACCCGCACCGTTGGAAACGCATCAGCTCATTTCGATGCTGTGGACGGATCGGCATCATTGGCCTTCTTGGCGTTGGCACGTGCGGCCGGAAAATACCGATAAAGACTCTGACGCCCAACCCCAAGCCGCTCCGCTACCTTACTCACGGGGATGGTCGGATCCGCCAGCATGGCGCGGCCCGCGGCTACGTCATCGTCGGATAGCTTGCGGCGGCGTCCGCCCTTTCGCCCCCGGGCGAGAGCGGCCCTGAGGCCGGCGACGGTACGTTCCCGGTTGAGGTCGAGGAAATACTCCGCGATCGTGCCCAGCATGTTGAACATCATGCGTCCGTTGGCAGTAGACGTGTCGATCGACTCGGTGAGAGATATGACCTTAATGTTAGCTTCCTGCAGCTTGTAAGCGGTCTCAAGCATTTCGCGCAGCGAACGGCCAAGCCGATCAACCTTCCAGACCGCTAGTTGATCTGTCGGACGTAGGTAAGCAAGAGCGGCATCGTATGCGGGGCGCCTTGTGCCGGAACGCCCCGACTCTTTCTCTTCGAATATTTTGCCGCAACCGGCCTTTTTCAGCGCATCAAGCTGCAGGTCGAGGTTCTGGTCGTCAGTCGAGACACGTGCATATCCAATCAACATGTCTCACCTTCTCACGATATCATTTACGAGACAATAGATTTGGAGACAGTGTTGTGAGACAGTTTGCGCCGCTTTAGCAGGCCGTTTCTTCAAGCGCGCGAGATTGTCTGCTAAACGTTCGTTTTTGAGACACCTGGAGCACACCTTGATTTACCGTACGCGTTGGACTCTCTGCTACTGACTAGCCGGTCGACTAAGCAAGCATACAACGATTGCCAAACTTGGGCCGGGAGCGGGACGACGGCTGATAGCTCAAAAGCATAAATAGCGGACTGTGACTCCGTCTCTCTTGGTTTGTCTGGGCACTTGTAATGCTCGCGGGCGAGTAGGAGCGTCTTGTGATGAATAGCGATGGCTGTCTAAACGACATCTCCACCGTAGCCGTGTAGGATCACCACACCATCGCCCTAGCTACATTCAGCGGGCCGGTGATAACGCCGGCTGACCCTCTGCCAGGTCGCGTGCTAGTGAGGTCCTTAGCGAGTCCACAGCTCCCTGCTAGGTCATGAGGATAGATTTGTGAAACGCATCATTTCGCTTCTGCTGTTGGTTGCGATGACTCAGACCTCCTATGGCGCTTCGAGGGTAACCGCCTTCATGGACGGCAACGAGTTGTTTGAAGCTTGCCAGGTCCAGGACCAAAGTTGCCCCGGGTACATAATTGGCGTAGCCGACGCACTGGAGATGGTGGCCCCACACCTAGCCAATATCTGTCGACCACAGGGCGTCACAGCACAGCAGATAGCAGACGTGTTGATGGAATGGCTCGATGAGCATCCGGAAGAACGGCACCGCCCGGCTGCTAAACTTACTGGGCTGGCTTTCGCAGAAGCTTGGCCCTGCACTGAGTAGTGGCACTTAAGCTGCTAAGGTAGTTAGGTGGAAAGGGGAGCAGGCATCCTGATCCCCTTCGCTCCTTAGTTGCCGCCTGGACGTTCAGACGCAGCCCGGCCGCCGCAACGCGAACCATCAGCAGCCCGGTCGGATGGAACGTTACATGGTCCGGCTAAGACCGAGGTGCTCATCACAGACAAAGCGAGAAGTGTAGCTACGAAGATCTTCATTTGGTCCCCCAGTAAGCGGCATATCGCCGTCGCCACTTGCTGAAACATCCGCTCGTAGGTCGCAATAGCTGCTTGCCAGCATTGTTAAGAGGACATGCAGCTCGTGGGCTAGTTCTGAAGCGATATTGATGCTTCTATTGTACCTTGGCATCTAAGGGGGGATATATGAAAAGACTAGTATTCGGACTCGCTGTTGCTGCGGCATTGGCGGGTTGCAAGGCTGAGATGGTTGAGGTTCGTCTTTCGGCCAAAGACATCAACAGCGCACTTGCCGGCGAAGCAGTGACAGTTCCTTTTAGCGCCACCTTCAACGTTCTAGGCGAGCTTGATGCCGAGCAACGCGCACAGATGGATCAGCTGCAGGATATTGCTGAACGCTACCTTTCGATAGACGACTTTCAGATGACCAGGGGTGAATACGGATCCGCCGAGCTGGAGCTCGAAGGTGAGTTGCCGCTAATTACCTCGGGAAATCGCGCCGATTCTGACGAGAGTGCTTTTGCGATCTTCGTAGAGTCAGTCGAAGGCGAGCCTCTACTCTCGGCCTTTCCACACTCCGTACGGCACGGCACCACCGCGACGTTCGCCGCCATGGAGGGTGACATGCAGGACGTCAACATCATGTTGGCCGCTGATGCCGTGCAACCAGCTCAGTTCCGGTTGAGAGCCGATGCTGGAGTTGACCTCCAGGTGCTGGCCGGAGGCTTTCAGCTCTCAGGCGAAAGCTTCGGAGTGAGAACCATTCCTATTGAAGATGGGGATTCTGAAACGATCACCTTTAAAGGCGGAGCATATGATGCGGTCGCCGGATCGTTTCTTGTGGCTCTAGGCGAAGAAACCGCGGATGTATCAGAGCAATCTAGTACTGTGCAGAAGGTTAAGTAGCTGACCTGGTCACGGGCGCCGTGATCATGCTGAATTATCGAGAGGTCGCGAGTGTAGCGGCGTCCTCTTCGCCAAGGTGCGTTCCAACCGCTCCATTGCAATTTCATCTGCAAGGTCATTCAGGACATCCCGGGCCTCGCGCGGGTTGGCTGCCGACCTTCGAGTTTATCAGGGAACAGACGCCAGGGTGTATTCCCGCTTAGCAAAAAGAGCTTGCGACACCCAGTAGGTGTCGCAAGCGTAGCGCTTAGGTATTGTTGTAGAACCAAATATAGCTCGGAAGAGCCTGCCGCCTCGGCCACGCCGGACAGATCGAGGGAAACTGAGCCAGCACATTCAAGATTTCTTGCTGAGTGTCGCGGCTCAGGTGCGCATTGGAGGCCCCTTTGGCATCTTCGATCAACCAGCCTCGTTGTCCAAACCTAGCAAGTTGTACAAGTCCTGGTTCGGCTCCATTCCAGCGGTAAAGGCATTGCCGGCCGGCCAGAATACCAAAAACGATATCAACGAACTCTTCTGGATCACGAAGGCAGTTTTTGAATTCGTGAGCCACAAGCCGGATATCGTTGGCGGATGTTATCGGCACTAGTGAACCATTGAAATCAAATGGTGACGGCGGAAACTCGAGCTGCGTCAACAGGCGCCGCAGTGCTTTCAATGGATTAGCGCTCTTATGGAGAGCATCCAACACCAGGGCTTCACCTATGGCTTCTTTCAAAAGGTGAGCTACCCAAACGGCTCCCGAAAATCGATCCGGTTCAACGTCTCTTTGGATCAAGTAGGAGAGCACCCGAATGCTGAATTCATCGTCGGGGATCTCTATCAAGTTATTGACGAGATCAAGGTCCAGCTTCTCGCTGTGCTGGATCATTTTGGCCGCCTGCCCTCCTCTTGAAAAGAGATCGAACAGGCCGAGATAAACCTCTGCTTGTTGGGCAGTGGTCCCGAGCTTCTTGAGAGCCGGCAGCAATCCTGCAGGACAAGATCCGAAACCATCCATGATGATGTCCCGCGCCTTTGTGAAACGCAGGAATTCGGAAAGAGAGGGACTGGGCTGTTGCTCGGTTTTCTTTGATAACCAAGCGCACCATACTGGCGGCGAAAATCCGAGGCCGCCAAGTACTCCATCAAATATCCGTCCCATATCTGATGGATAGTCGCACAAAACTCGCCGCTGATTAATTCAACGATCGAATTGGTATTTGTCGTGAAGGTTAGATTGTAGCTGCTTTCGTCTATCTGATTAAACATCTGCTAAATATAACGCAAACTACGCAAAAACACAATCTGATGCGGCGTGCTCTCGTTGAATGATCACCATTAATAATAAGCGATTTTAATGCTTCGGGTATCTCCAGATAGAATCCGGTATTTCTGCGTCCGATTTCAGAATATTCTGAAATTTCAGATTGTATTTAAAGACCCTATATAAATCTTTGGTTCTATTTTCTCCGAAATTCACATTTTGAATGAAAATATCTGATATACAAACTCTCTTACCGCTTATGAATTTATTTCGGACGTCTTGCACCAAAGCTTCTTGATTTCTGTCGATAAACCAGACGGTATGGAAATGAAGGTCTATTATTTCCCCAATTTCGCGAGCGAATTTATGACCTCCCGGCTCTAAGAATGTCCAAACTATTGGGTAAGATGAGCGATCTTTTCGGTGATAGTTTTTGCCCAGCAATTTGGCACAAACCATGTTGTAGAATAGTTCGAAATATTTGCGCAAACGCTCGATCGTTCCGTCGAGCGTGCCAAATTGTTCTATCGATCTGCTGATTTTGAACTTGAATGTAATGTTTAGAACGATTTTGTCGTTGTACCCATTTTCCAGTTGGTCCAAGCGCAATAAGATCTCACTGTAAAAATCGCTTGCCCATATTTTGGCGTAGTCTAATCTCAAGACTATATTCCTTTCTTTTGATAATATTATATAAAGCCCGATATAGAGGTCTATATCGTGGAGATTTTAGAACAAATCTCAGACATGCGTCCGGTGTTGTGGCCACCCGAGGATTTCCGTCGCGGTGATCTTCAACTCATGTTATTTATTTCGCACGGAGTGATATCTTCACTTCCACACTGATTTTGGCATGGTTTTGTTTGGCGATTTGGTCTCAGGCAGAGTGGTAACGCGCCAAACCCTGTCGTGGACAGGCTAATCTCCTCGGCCGCAGCGAAGCCGATCGCGTGCAAAGAGCGAAACACAGCCAGCCTTCGATGGCGATCAAACCTACTTCAAGGGTGCAAGCTGTTAGACAACTTGCAACCAACTGTCGAGGAGAGGACGACTTGCACGAGGGGGCTCGATTCAGCCTTAGCAGTCAGTGCAAGCTTTGAAGTCTCTGAGGTGACTTAAAAGTTCGAAGCCTCGTTACCATTTCGCAAAGCGAGCCCAAACAAGAGCGTCCAGATATCAGCAATCGGTTCGGGCGGATCGCTGCGTCATCCATCTCTGTCAAAAGAATGGATGACGGCGTCTTTAAACCTCCGGGTCCAGGCGAAATCAGCGTTTGGAGGCGCTTTCTGCTAGTTGCTTTTGGTTTGCCGCTTGAGTGTAGCGTACAACTTCTTTCAACGTCCTGTGGCCCGTTATTGACATGATCTCATGCGGCGTCGCGCCCTTTTCCGCTAGACGAGTTGCGCAAGCCTTGCGAAGGCCATGGGCACGACCCGGGACGCCAGCCTCAATGCACCTATCGCGAAACCAATTGCCAAATCCATTATCAGAGAATGGTTTGTTGAACTCATTCACCAAATAGACTTCGTCACCTGTAGGGCTAGCGTCTAATACTTTCTTGAGTTCTGGAAAAATAGGTATTTCGAGATCGATTGGTTTTTTGTCCCGGTTCTTTTGCTGAGTGAATTTCAGCCACCCTGACTTCTCGTGCTTACGGCCGAACTGCACTATGTCCCCCCGGCGCTGACCTGTGTATAGAAGCAGAGCAAGCGCGAGGTGCGCCTTAGTTCCGATCGGATGGCGCCGCTCGAATTTTTCGACTTCTTCGATCGTCCATGTGTGGTGGCCGGCAGGATTGTTGCTCCTGTAATACTTTACATGCCGCGCAGGATTGATCTGGGTGATATTGACCTCGGTTGACGTTGCCCAGTTAAATACAGCTCGAATAGCCTTCACGCGTCCATTTGCAGCTTCTGGCGTACCGCGCTTTGCGTCACGTAATCTTGCAACGGTTGTTGGCTTGAACTCATCCAGCGGAACTTCACCATAGGTGAGCGTTTGGCCTTTAGGGCTTTCGCCCATGCAGTGATTCAGAATGCCACGACGGACTCGCCTGGTTCGTTCGTTCAACTCTCCGTACTCCGGAGAGCTCATGTATTGTTGGCAGAGCCACGCGAACGTATTCTCGTTGGGCTGGTGAAGCTTTTTGGCTTCTGGTCGGAATCCCGCAAGTAAGCGCCGATAGAGTTCTTCCCACTCGGGCGTACCAGGTGTACCGTGCATGCGAACGTTCTTCTGACCCTTTTGGCGGAAATAGACGAACCATTTGCCTGAGCCTTTTGGCACCTCGTATTCGACGACGAACCGAGGCAAGCGAGACGCGGGCCTTCTCATTGGAATGCGCTCCACTTATTGGATTCCGTGTCGTCGTCATCTCCGGGCAACTTAGCAAATGCTCGTTCAAGCTTCTGCCGATCCCAAACGCGGCGAGCGTCGATACGCTTCGGCTTCGGCATCCGCCCGTCTTTGACCATCTCGTCAAACTTGGACGGGCTTACATCGATGTATGCAGCCGCTACTTCTCTTGACAAGCCAATGGGGGGCAGCGAGGGCGGCAAACTGTGAGCACGGGTCGGCGCGCGGCTTCTTGAATCTACCTCCATTGGAAGAGCCTCCGAGAACCCTGCGACTGATCAGAACCGAAAGCGAAAGAGCGGCCTCCAGCAATGCCACTCCACCACTTTGAGAGCTTCGCGTTTGTACCGAAGCTTACCCCAATGGAAGACATGCTAGTGACGCATGAAACTGCGACAACAAATTTAGCCCGCAGATCTCCTTTACTACCTTTACTTTTATCTTTCAAAATCACCATGTAATTCGCATCATCGTCTAGTATAATCATCATATTTCCTGTACTATGTTTTCATATCGACATTCCTTCTGGTTTGCCGGTTTGTATTAGTACCTGCGGCCTTTTGCTAACTAGGTACAACTACAATTTAACATATGGAATTCGATTCCACAATACTCTATTTTGAAAGTATAAAATTCTTATAACCAATGGTCCTCGCTTGAGAGACTATGGCGAGGAACACACCCAGCTAGAAAGGTTTACGATGCTGTTTGCCTGCCGATCCACATGCATCGGCCTCGCGAGAGTAGTGCCATCATTGAGCTAATGCCGCTGCGCTGATGCCGACTAAAGCTAGTTAAGCGGCCAAGGCTCAGTTGGAGAAGCACTTCAGGCCCGAATTGCGAAACTCGTTATTACTCCGCAAACCTGCCGTCGGTTTCGTTTCCTCAGCTCAGACCACGAGTGACGTGCACTGTACGTTTATTTCCGCGAGAGCCGTGGCGCTCACTCTATCGGCTTAGGAGCACTGACCAGCCGGCCGAGTGATTGGCAGCAGCGACTGCAACGTTGAAGGACAAAGGAGACAACCTTCAAGCGGACGAACCCCGTCCCCAACGGAATAAGTTCGCGCCCAAAGTGTCTAAGAAAACGCCCAACCAGCAGCGCGCTAGACAAAAAGAGATAAAAATTGAGGAAGATCAATGCCTCAATGGAGGCATGGTGCCCGGGACCGGAATCGAACCAGTGACACGCGGATTTTCAATCCGCTGCTCTACCAACTGAGCTACCCGGGCATCGGGGCGGAAGGACCGCCCGGCTTGAAGCCATGGGCCTTATAGGGGATGGATTTTGCGTTCGCAAGCGGGAAAAGGGTCTGTGGACAAGGAGTTTGTAGGACCCACTTTCGCAAGAGCGTGGGCTTGGAATAAGTATGCGCCGGAACCTAGCTGGAGAGGCTGTGAGGCGCTATTCTGATTAGCCTACCTGCCTTCTCCCTTACCCGCAGTTTCCGTTCTGTCTCTGATCGCTTTGCCAGTACCAAAGTCGGCTCGCTGATCCGAGACTTGCGCAATGGTTCTCGGCCCGAAGCAGACGAGGTGAAGCCACTGGGGCTCTCACTTAAATAGGCAAGCTGAAGCCCTTAGCTAACCCGACCTTTAGAGAGGATAAACTGATCGGCCCTTGGGCGGCTACATTCACCCACGGACCGGAAAACAGGCTTCCCGTTTAGTACGCCTCAGTGTTCTCGTTTCAGGCATGACGCGACCCCGTCGCCCTGGACGTCGTGCTCGGCTCAGATATTGTCGTCTTCGTCAGCGCCCGCAGCAAGATCATCGTTCACTGGCTCGTCGTCGCGAGCAGGGATAACGTACGCGCCGGTGAGCCAACGATTGAGGTCGATGTCGGCGCAGCGTTTAGAGCAGAAGGGCTTGAAGGCTTCCACAGGGGGCTTGCCGCAGATGGGGCATTTTCGAGCTGTCGACATCAGACGCCCGACAAACTCGATTGATTGAGCCAGTTGAAATGCACGGGATAGCCTTCGCCAGCCAAGAGCGATGCGGTTTCCATCAGTGGCAGGCCGACCACACTCGAATAAGAGCCGGAGAGCTTGACCACAAAGGCGCCTGCAATGCCTTGGATTGCGTAGCCGCCCGCCTTGTCGCGCCATTCGGCGCTGGCCAAATAGGCTTCCAGTTCGCGGGTGGAAAGGCGTTTGAAACGGATGCGGGTTTCCACTAGCCGCTGGCGCTTGGCGCCCGATGGCGTAATGAGAGTCACGCCGGTATAAACGCGATGGGCGCGGCCGGAGAGCATGGCCAGGCACTGGCCGGCTTCGTCCATGGTTTCGGCCTTGGGCAGCACGCGACGGCCAACAGCAACAACCGTATCGGCCGCGAGAACAAGAGCGCCGTTGCCGAAGCCGGCAGAGCGTGCCATTTGCTGTGCAGTGTGGGCCTTAAGGTCAGCGAGGCGCATGGCAAGCTTACGCGGCAGTTCACCTTTTTCTGGTGTCTCGTCCACATGCGCGGGCACCAGATGCTCGGGTTCAATGCCGATCTGGTTCAGCAAGGCAAGCCGACGCGGCGAGGCGGAGGCCAGGATCAGGTCAGGACGACTGGCCATGATCTGCGTTACTTAAATCGATAGGTGATACGACCTTTGGTTAGGTCGTAAGGCGTCATTTCGCACAAGACCTTGTCGCCAGCCAGAACGCGGATGCGGTTCTTGCGCATGCGGCCAGCAGTGTGAGCGATGATCTCATGCTCGTTCTCCAACTTGACCCGAAAGGTCGCGTTGGGGAGCAATTCAGTCACCACGCCCGGAAATTCGAGCACTTCTTCCTTCGCCATACTGTCTCCTGAAAGGACCCATGGGGCATTGATTTGCCGGCCGAGGGTCGGAAATTGGCCGGAACCTACTTCAATTCATCTGTTTTGTGAACCACCGGAAACCAGAGGTTCCAGTTGTTCTCGAACGCGGCGGCGGAGCCGGTCGCGCAGGTCCCGATAGGCGCCCAAAATTGTTTCGCGATTACCCTCAACAAGCGAGGGGTCGGGCATGGTCCAGGCCTCAACGGCGCCCGCTTCCAGCCCCTTGCGCTGGACAGCTTCAGGAGCGTCGTGGGAAAGCGTTACAACCAGATCGAAGCGGTTCGCAACGAGTTCGTCCAGGATATGGGGTGTATGAACACTCATATCAATGCCGATCTCCTCCATGACCTCGTGGACAAACTGGTCGGCTTTGCCGCCACTGACGCCGACGGAGCGGGTGATAATGCGCCCAGGATAAGCTTGGCGGGCCAGGGCGGCAGCCATCGGAGAGCGAACCGAGTTCATGGAGCAGACGAACAACACAGTCGGCAGTTCGCTGATCCGTTCGTCGATCCGGCTGGCGTAGGGCTGGACGGCGCAGATCAAGGTGAACAAGCGGCGGGCGGTATTGAGATCAATGATGATCTTGTTGGTGAGGCGCGTGCGCAAGAGTTCGGCCGCCTCGTTGTGCATGCCGCGCCGGGCCATGTCCACGGTCTCGATCTGGAACGGTTGCGCGGAGCGGATAGCTTCATAGTACGCGTCTCGGATGCGGAAATAGTCCCGGATCAGGCGACGAAAGGGCGTGAGCGAAAGATAGTGCGCAGCGATCGGCTGGAAGTTGTCGGGATTACGCACATCGAGCACAATGGAATTACCAATAATGGACATGTGGAGCGCAAAAGGTCCGGTGGCGGCGACGCGTGCGGGGCGGAAGCTGTTGTCCTCCAGAAGATCATAGATGGCGATACGCCATTCATGCACCTCGTCGGGATTGATCGAGGTGATGGTATTTGGATCAAGGGTCACGGTGACCAGGCGATCGGTATCTGAGACCTTCGCGCTGGTGCCCATGGAGATGCTCAAGAGTTAAGCCTGATAGAAATGGAGCGCCCGTGCCCGTCAAGCGCTTCAACCTCGGACAGGATGATAGCTGCCTTGCTGATGGCGGATAAGGACATGGGATCGCAGCCCAGGATCGATGTTCGCTTCATGAAGTCAAGGACGCCCAAGCCTGAGGCAAATCGCGCCGAGCGGGCGGTTGGCAGTACGTGGTTGGAGCCACCGACATAATCGCCAATAGCCTCGGGTGTGTGATGACCCAGGAAGATTGCGCCAGCGTGCCGGATGAAATCGAGCACGGATCTCGGGTCATTTATGGCGAGTTCCACGTGCTCGGAGGCAATGCGGTTTGCAAGGTCACAGGCCTCAAGGAGCGACGCCACGGTGATGATGGCGCCGAATTCATCCCAGCCTTCGCGCGCCAAAGCCTGCTTGGGCAGAAGCGCCAGTTGCCGATCGACCTCATCGGCAACAGCATCGGCGAGACCTTTCTCTGTGGTCACAAGGATGGACTGGGCCCCTCCCCCGTGCTCCGCCTGGGCAATCAAATCGGCTGCGACCCAGGCGGGGTTCGCCGATCCGTCGGCAATCACCAAAATTTCGGAAGGGCCGGCGATCATGTCGATACCAACTTGGCCGAAGACCTGGCGCTTGGCCGCGGCGACATAAGCATTGCCAGGACCAGTTACCTTGTCCACCCGGGGGATGGTTGCCGTTCCATAAGCAAGGGCCGCGATCGCCTGCGCTCCGCCCACACGGTAGATCTCGGTTACACCTGCAATTTGTGCCGCAAGCAAGATGGCCGGGTTCATCTGGCCCTGCGGGGTGGGGACCACCATGGCGATGCGTCCGACTCCGGCGACCTTGGCCGGCACTGCGTTCATCAGCACGGAAGATGGGTAGGATGCCAGACCGCCTGGAACATAAATGCCAACAGCATCAACGGGGGTCCAACGCGAGCCAAGGGTCACGCCCAGATGATCGGTATAGATGTGATCCTGGGGCTTTTGCTTTTCATGATGGGCGCGAATGCGATCATGCGCAGTCTGCAAGGCGCCTCGCACTTCCGGTGACACAGAGGCCGCTGCACGCTCAACTTCCGCGCCAGTGACCCTGAGTGTCTCAGGGGAAACGCCAGCAGCATCAAATCGATTTGTGTACTCCACCAAGGCGCCGTCGCCGCGCAGGCGGACATCGGCGATTATGGCGGCAACGGTGTCGCTGACGTCCTGGCTGGATTCCCGCTTGCCGCCAAGGAGTTCACCGAAGCGCTGCTCGAAATCCCCGTCGGCACTGTCGAGGCGAATGGGCATAGATTGATCCTTGGAGCAGCGGTTAGTCGAGAGGGTGGCTTGGTTTGGCCATGGCAGCCCAGGCAGCGCCCAGATCGGACATGCGAGCCTCAAGGCATTCGACGCCAAGCCGCACAGTGCCGCCGCCGGCAAAGCTCAATTCCACAATGCCGGCTGGACCATCAATGGGGGTGAAGGTGATCGCCAGGAGTTCCAGCACGCCTTCAGCTGAAGACGGATCGAACCCATTGGTGACCACAGAGTCGACCGCATCGAAATGCAAGGCCGCGCGCTTGCGTACACCCTTGCTCCGTCGAGCCAGGTCCGCCGCCCAGTCAAAGCGGTTCATCAGCAGGGCAAAACGTCGGTCTCCCCGGGCATAACCCATGTCGGCTACGCGAACTATTGCATCTTGCACATGGGCGGAGATGACCTCGAGGTCTTCGGTGTCCAGCGCCATCAGCTTGAGATCGGTCATTGTGGGTAGGCCCTTGGTGAACTTGGGAGCACTGATCTGGTCGCGCCACCAACGATCTACAAGCTGGCGCAGGAGCGGGCAACTGTCACCTGTGCATAAGCCAGCCCTTGCTGAGAACGCCTCGCGCTTGAGGACGGGGGCACTTGCGTCACTCATATGTCATAAATAGAACTGCGAGAATGACCCAAGGACCGCTTGTTTCCACCAAGATGACGGCTGCAGATTACAGGCGGCACTTTCCTCAGATCGAATCGGGGTTCAACTGGGAGCGCTTCGCTGCCGAGCGCTGGCCAATTGAGCGCCGCGTGCTGACAAACCGCGAGGAACTCCTTGGCTTTTACACATTTTTCCGGAGCAGCCTGGGCCGGGTAATGCCCCGCTTTTTGCATTGGCTGGCGTCGCGACAAATGCGGATGGCAGAAGTTCTGGAGAAGCTCCACCGCCTGCCAACCGAGGACCGCCAGAGCATCAACTATTTCCTGAAGCTGTGGAGCGTCAGTACGGAGCCGATCAGCATGGATCTGCCGACTTACCGGTTCGGCGAAACCGAGCATTTCATCATGGACGGCAACCACCGCGCCTGTGCCATAGCCCTGTCTGGCAGACCCTTCCGCATCGAACTCTACAGCATTGCTGGTCCGCGCGAGCCGGACGCCCTGGTGGATTTGGCCTCCTGCAAATAGACAGATCTTGCAGATAGTAGATGGCCGGCTCACAAGAAGCCGGCCATGCTTTTAGCCAGCGATACGCTCGATTTCCGCGCCGCAACGGCCGAGCTTGTCTTCCAGCCGCTCGAAGCCACGATCAAGGTGGTAGATGCGATTGACGATTGTTTCGCCGCGAGCAGCCAAACCAGCGATAACCAGCGAAACCGAGGCGCGCAAATCCGTGGCCATGACCTGGGCGCCCTTCAGCTGGGACTTGCCACGTACAGTGGCCAATTGCCCATCAACGGAAATGTCGGCTCCAAAGCGGGCAAGTTCCGCCACATGCATGTAGCGGTTCTCGAAGATAGTTTCGCGAATGTGGCTGATGCCCGAGGACATGGTCATCAGGGCCATGAACTGGGCCTGCAGATCGGTCGGAAAGCCTGGGAAGGGATCGGTCTCTACATCAACTGGCTGGATGCCGTTGCCATTCCTATAGACGCGGACGCCGTTGTCTTCCACGGTGAGTTCAGCGCCAGTGCGGCCCAGAATATCAAGCGCTGCCTGTAGATGGTCGGCCCGGGCACCCTTGAGCAGAACGTTACCGCCCGTCATGGCTACCGCCATGGCAAAAGTGCCAGTTTCAATGCGATCAGGTATGACGTCCACCGTAGCGCCGTGCAGTTTCTCGACGCCTTCCACAGTGATGGTGCGGGTCCCAATGCCGGAAATCTTCGCGCCCATGGCGACAAGGCACTCGGCGACATTGGTGATCTCGGGCTCCTGGGCGGCGTTCTCGATCACCGTCGTGCCTTTGGCCAGGGCCGCAGCCATCAGGATGGTGTGGGTGGCGCCAACCGAAACCTTGGGGAAGACGATGCGCGCGCCGACGAGGCCACCCTTGGGGGCCTTGGCCACGACATAGCCATCGTCGATATCGATTTCGGCGCCGAGTTCCCTGAGGCCATATAGGAATAGGTCTACCGGCCGGGTGCCAATGGCGCAGCCGCCGGGCAGCGACACGCGCGCCTCATGGCAGCGGGCGAGCAGCGGTCCGATCACCCAGAAGCTGGCGCGCATCTTGCTGACCAGGTCGTACGGCGCGGTTGTATCTACGATATCGGCAGCGTGAAAGGTCATGCGCTGGCCAACTACCTCGTCCTCGCCGCGGCGGCGGCCATGAACAGCAATATCCACGCCGTGATTCTCGAGAATACGCTCGAGCTGCTTGACGTCAGCAAGGCGCGGGACATTCTGCAATACCAGAGGCTCATCGGTCAGAAGCGAAGCGATCATCAGCGGCAGGGCCGCATTCTTGGCGCCCGAAATGGGGATCTCGCCATTGAGTTCGTTGCCACCAATCAAGCGGATACGGTCCATAAGTCTATTCCTATGTGGCGGCCCATGTGGGCCTTCTACCTGGGGATGGAGGTAGGCCAAGTCCTAGTTGCCACGTAAGCCAGACTCGCCGCTCTCAGCGTTGAAGCGATGTGACTAGCACATCCGAAGGATTGTCGCCCAAAAATGGTTTACGGTTTATTGACCGTGTCCGTCTGGGGTGCCGTTTCAGGCAAGGGTGCCTGGTTGTCCGCGCTGGTGCGTGCCCTGGCTTGCGTCTTGCGACGCTTGAGGTTTTCGCGCAGCTTTGCGGCCAATCTTTGCTCGCGCTGACTGGCTTGCTCGGTTTTGCTCATGGCGGGCCCATATCACTGTGCAGGACAACAAGATGTCTGCTGACGCCTCATAGGCGTTTTTTGCCCTTGCGTCGAGATTATCCCTATGGCAGTAGAGCCCCCGTCGCGGCCAGCACATAAGCCTCCGCACGAACGCTGCCGTAGCTCAGTGGTAGAGCACTCCCTTGGTAAGGGAGAGGCCGACAGTTCAATCCTGTCCGGCAGCACCATCAACCCTCGTGAATATGCTCCTCAAAGCTTCGCGCTGCATGCAGTAGTGCTTGCTGGTCTCTGTGAGCTTTGAACCAACGGGCACCACAAGCACAACGCTGGAAAATGTCGGACCATAAAGATGAAGGCCGTTAAACTCCGGGAGAAGCATCTCTGCTAAAGATCTAGTAAGCGCTCGGCGAAACGGCAACGGCGTTGGATATCAGCTGGAAAGAACCCGAGCAGCTTTCAAAAGAAAATGTCGTCAAGATTCGCTTCTTCTGCCTTTTCAATGTCAGGCGCCGTGGCGGACTGATCAACGCCAAACATCTCCCCATGAATCCGGCGCTCTGCGTCCATTGTGTAACGCTTGCAGTGGGTCGAAAGCGCCTCGACGACAATGGCTGGCAGTTCGCCCGCTGCACGCTCCTGGCATTCCGAGGCCAATTGCATTTGCAGGTCGCGCATGGTTTCGGCAATGGCCGTTAGGCCGCGAAACGTATCGGCGGCAGTGCCTAGGAGCTTTATCACGCTCGGGCCGTCGCGGTTGAGGGCACCAAGCGCTTCGGCAAGCGATCTGTCGACTTGTTCAAGCATGACCAGTGCGGCGCTCGCTTCCTGCTCCAACTGGCCGATGCGCCCAGCCGTGTTGCCATTGGCAGCAGCTCCAAAGGATTGTGCAAGGCCGGCAGCTTCGTGCAGGCTCGCCATGGCCGCTTCAGCCGCGGCGACCGTTTCCCCGGTGAGCTCGCGCAGCTGACGGGCGATCACGTTGAGGGCGGCGCCGCGCGGCCCCAGCTGGGCACATTTGACCGCAGCATTGAGGCTGACGAGACGCATATTCGCCTCGATCTCCTGCACCGCTTCAACATGGCTGAGCAGCACGCCGACCGTGTCGAGAACGGCGCTTGCGACGGCTTCGAGCTTGGTGCGCTCGGCTTCGCAATCGCGCAGGACTGTGGCGGCGTGGCGCACCGCCTGGTTGAGCGTGGCGAGGGAGGATCCCTCGTTGCTGCCCTCTCCGTAGACGGCGCGGCTTTGAGCCATTATGGCCCCGGCGTCGGCAGCCAGATCGCGCAAGGCATCTCCCGCTTCGGCGACGTCGTCTTCGAACGCGTCGGCCGCCGCCGTGAGTTGGGCGACCTGTAGGCTGCCCAAGACCGAGCGCGCGGCGATGGCCTCGTCTGCGGTCATAAGTCCTTGCTCGATAAGGCTGCTCAAGGCATCGATACCGCTTTCGATATGCTCGATACGTTGACGCGTTGCGTCTCCGACCTGGAGCGCCATAACAGCGCTGGCGATCCGGCCGACAATTTGGCGGGAGACGCGGCCGGTTTCGGCGGCGCTGGCGACGGAAACGGCACGCTGGCGCGCAAGCTCGTCGAGCGCCTTTTCCATGTCGAGGGCCAGTGCGTCGAGCGTTTCGGAATGTGCGTTCTCGAACTGGCCCCGTTGACGCGCCGCCTGCCCGACTTCCTCGGTGAGGCGGCGATAGGCCGTAGTGAAGGCCTGGATCGTGGCGGTGGCGCTGTCGGAGAGCTTAGCGATATCGGTGGTGAAAACGTCAAAGTCGTCACTGTCACCCACGACGCTCGCAGCGACAACACGGGCGTTGATCGCAACAATGCTCATCATCTTGACCGCGCGCCGCAACTCCGCAATCGGGTGATCGGCGGATGTGACGACAGCTACGAGGCGCGACAGATCGGCCTGCTCGGTCGCGAACATGGCGGAGATGGTCTTGGCTTGCGCGCCGATCTCGGCAAGACGGGTGGAGGCTTCCACTAGGCGAGGGCTTTGCAGTTCTGCGGGTAGCGCCTCGAACACCTTGGTCACGCGGTTGAGCATGGTGGCGCCTTCGGACAGGCGCGCGCCCACGGCAAGGAAAGTGGTTTCGATCTGTTCGCGCGGCGCAGCTAGCGCCTGCCCGATTGCCTTGACGCGGGCTTCATTGCTGTTCGCAGCAGGAAGCGAGACGGCGAGAACGCTCATGAGCTGGATCCCAAACGTTGCGCTTGGCGCGCGTAGGTCTCGATTTCGTGCGCCACGCGGCTCAGCGGGACAGTGCGCACCGCAGCGCCGCGCTGGATGGCTTCCTTGGGCATGCCGAACACAACGGAGCTTTCCTCGTCCTGTGCGACGGTATGGCTGCCCGCCTCCCGCATTTCGAGCAGGCTACGTGCGCCATCATCACCCATGCCGGTCAGGATGATGCCCATGGCGTTCTTGCCCGCCACCTGGGCCGCAGAGCGAAAGAGCACATCGACCGATGGCCGGTGGCGGGAGACATGGGGGCCATCAACAATGCTGACGCTGTAGCGATTGCCGGTACGCACCAGCACCAGATGCTGATTGCCCGGTGCGATCAGCGCCCGGCCGGGCAGGAGAACGTCGCCATCTTCGGCTTCCTTGACCTCGATGGCGCAAAGCGCGTTCAGCCGGCGTGCAAAGGCTGCGGTGAATTTTTCGGGCATGTGCTGCACGATGACGAGGGGCGGCGTGCTGGTCGGAAGCTTTTCGAGCACATCGCGCAAGGCCTCAGTGCCGCCCGTGGACGCCCCGATGCAGATGATCGGATCGGTTTGCGGTAACCTCGCGCGCAAAGCTGCGGCGCGAGCCTCCGAAAGGGGCGGAATGATTGCATCGGCCGTGAGCTTAGCTTCGGCATTGACGGGTGGCGGCGGTGCCTTTTTCACCCCACGGAACTTGGCGTGTGCGGCCGCCTTGGCCGCATCGCAGATGCGCATGCGCGATTCCTGGAGGAATTGCGTGGTGTCCACGCGCGGCTTGGCGACGACATCCACCGCGCCAGCTTCAAGCGCTTGCATCAGGGTATCGGAGCCAGCCTCGGCCAGGCTCGAGCAAATCACCACCGGAATGGGGCGCTGGCTCATGATCTTGCGCAGGAAGGTCAAACCGTCCATCCGCGGCAGTTCGATGTCGAGAAACATGACATCGGGCACTTCCTGGCGGATGCGTTCCACCGCGACATAGGGGTCGGCGGCTGTCGCCATGACTTCGAGCTGGGGATCGCTGCTGATGATTTCGCTTAGAGTCATGCGAACCGAAGCGCTGTCGTCAACAATCAAGACGCGGATCTTGCCGCCGGACGTGGACATGGGGGCCTCAAGCCTTCTGGAATACGGCCGGAGCGACCTGCCGCATGGTGACGGCAGTGCCGATCATGGATTCGGAGTGACCAAGAACGAGGTAACCACCGGGGCGGAGATGATCGACAAGACGCAGGATCACCTTCTCCTGATCTGCCTTGTCGAAATAGATCAGCACATTGCGCAAAAAGATGACGTCCACGTCACGATCAAACGGATAGCTCTTGTCCATGAGGTTGAGCCGGGCAAAGTGCACTAGGCGCCGCAATTCGGGAACGATGCGAACTTCGGGCCGTGCGCCGGGTTTGCGCGCGTGCATCAGATAGCGCTGGGCCTTGGCAGGGGGAACAGGGGCTATCAGGTCGGCAGGATAGACGGCGCGCTCCCCTTCCGCCAGCACGGCCGTAGAGATATCCGTGCCCAAAATGGCAAAATGGAAATCGTGGCGTTGGGCTGCAAGGTCTGCCAGAACCATGGCAATCGTGTAGGCTTCGGCTCCCGTCGAGCTGGCCGCACTCCACACCTTGAGCAACGGCTTGGTTTCGGCGCGGCGCATCTCGAGCAGGGCTGGCACCATATTGCGCTCGAGGATTTCGAAATGCTCGGGCTCGCGAAAAAAATCCGTCTTGTTGGTGGTGACAGCGTTGATCAAATGCGGCCATTCGGCGCGCAAGCCATCGTTCTTGAACAAATGGGCGCTGTAGTGCTCAAGGCTCGCGAGCCCCAGGGCCCGCACCCGCTTGCGCAGTCGACCCTCGATCATCAGGCGCTTGGCTGCCGGCAGCTTGATGCCGATCTCGGTGCCAATGAGACTGGCGATCCGCTCGAAATCACGCAAGGGAAGATGATCGTCTTCAGCGTTTTCCGGTAGCTTGGGCAGCAATTGAGACATGGGCGGCAAAGACCAGCACTCCAGCCGAAAATTTGGCACGCGATGGCTAGATCGCGTACCGTGTGGTTCAGGCAGCTCGGGTTAACCCGTCGACACCGCCGAGGAGGCGCTCGAGATCGAGCACCGTGACAAAGCGGCCATTGCGCCGGCCAAGTCCGGCGATGCAGCGGCCGGACCAGGAGCCGCCGACCGCCGGTGGCGGATCAAGTTCGTCCTGGTCCAGTACGGTGACCTCAAACACCCGATCCGCGCGCAGTCCGAGCCGATGATCGCCACCGGGGCCATCCAGGGCCAGCACGATGATGCGCGTGTTTTCCGTGTCCGCCGCCTCGGGCAGGCCTAGGGTGAGCCGCAGGTCCACCACGGGCACGCCTTGGCCGCGCACATCGATCATGCCGAGCAGTGTGTCAGGGGCCTGAGGGAGCCGTGCGATGGGTCGCACGTCCAGGATTTCCTGCACCTTTTCGACCGGCGCCGCGAAGAGTTCATCCGCGACGCCAAGAGTGACGTATTGGGCGCGTTCCGCCATGGCCGGTCCTCAAGCCGCGCCGCGGCGGCTGAATTCGCCGTCGAGTTCGTCATGCCCGTCATCAAGGTCGATGGCGAAGCCGCCGCTGTTTTTCTTGGCCGGCTTGCGGATCGCGATGTGCGGTGCGCTGGCCATGATGGCTTCACGCAGATCCTTGTTGTTGGCGGCAGGCTTGCTCTTGCTCTTGGCTGGAGCAAGGGGCGCCTGTTCAGCGCGGCCGTCGATGCGGAAGTAGCCGATGGCGGACTGGAGCTGTTCCGCCTGGCTCGCGAGCTCTTCGGAGGTCGCCGACATTTCTTCGGCCGCCGAAGTGTTCTGCTGGGTCACCTTGTCGAGCTGCTGGATGGCGGTGTTGATTTGCGCAGCGCCGGCATTTTGCTCGCGGCTGCCGGCGGAGATTTCCTCCACCAGCTCGGCCGTGCGCTGAATATCGGGCACGAGCTTGCCCAGCATTTCGCCGGCAGACTGAGCGGCCTTGACCGTGGTGCCCGAGAGCGTCGAGATCTCGGCAGCAGCAGCCTGTGAGCGCTCGGCGAGCTTGCGCACTTCGGATGCAACCACCGCAAAGCCGCGGCCGTGTTCGCCGGCACGAGCGGCTTCCACCGCGGCGTTAAGGGCGAGCAGATCGGTCTGGCGAGCGATTTCCTGCACGACCATGATCTTTTCGGCAATGGTCTGCATGGCGCTGACGGCGTTGTTCACTGCTTCACCCGAGGCGATCGCATCGGCAGCGGACTGGCGGGCGATCTTTTCGGTCTGGGAGGCGTTGTCGGCCGACTGCTTGATGGTAGCGGCCATTTCTTCCATCGAGGCAGAGGCCTCTTCGGTCGATGACGCCTGCTCGGTCGCACCCTGCGAGAGCTGCTCGGCGGTCGCCGACATTTCCTGGGAACCAGCGGCAACGTTCCGGGTTGCCGCGGTGACTTCGGAAACCACGTCGCGCAGCTTGCCCGTCATGGCGTTGAGTGCCTTGACCAGATCGCCCACTTCGTCGTCGCTCTTGTTGTCCGCCGATGCACTGAGATTGCCATCAGCCACTTCATTGGCCAGACGCACGGCGCTGGACAGGGCGCGAGAGATGGAAACCACGATCCAGGTGGCCGCGGCGATGGCGATGATCGTCGAACCGATCAGAAGCGCGATCAGCATCATGCTTGACTGGCTGAACAAGGCGTCGGCGGCGACGTCTGCTTCTTCCAGAAGGAGCTTGTTGCGGGCGATCATCTCATCGAGCATGTCGTCGGCAGAAATGCGCAGGGCTGCAGCCTGATCGGCCATAACAGTGGCATTGTAGTCGGACTTGGTCAGTGCCATGTCGACGGCCTTGTTCATGGCAAGGACGAGGTTGCCATAGGCATCCCGAGCGGCGTTGAACAGCCCAGTATCTTGCACCGAGATAGCACGTTGCAGGGGCGGCATGGCTTCGTCGATGGCGGCTAGGCCAGTTACGTAGTCAGCATGCCATTTTTCCTGCAGTGCAGGATCGCTCGAAGCGAGCAGGATATTGCGCTGCTGGCGGAAGATATCGGTCATCGTAAGGAAGCTGTCGCTTGCCGTCTGATAGGCAAGGAAGCTGCCGGGTTCGCCGGCATTCACGCGGGCGGCCAGAGCCTTCTTGAGTGCACCCATGGTTTCCTCAACCGCACCCAGGGCATCGCTGCCCTCGGAGCGGGAGATTGCAAGCGCCTCGACATCACTGTTCTTGAGGGCGAGTTCCTCGATCTGGGGGACCAAAGCCTTGAACTCGGCCAGCTTGTCGTTGAACACGCCGAACTCTTCGCGCACCTGTGGATCCTTGATGTTGCCATCAAGGAACTGGACCGCACGGGCGATCGTCTCGAACTCGTGGTCTATCGCCGTGCCAAGGGCTTCCATCTCGGCGACGTCGCTCGCAACGATCAAGGCGTTGACTTCGGTGCCTACAGCTTCGAGCGCAGTCTGCAGGTCGGACATCTCGATTGTGTTGGCAGCACGGATGTTGACGATGTCGCCAAGCGATTCGTTGAGCTTTCCAAGGCTCTGCATGGCCAAGAACATGCTGACGCCCGACAAGGCGATCACGGTGACGAATGTCGCCGCCAGCTTGGTTTTGATAGTCAGTCTCACGATGCAGACCTTTCTTCTGATGCTGCTATGGACGCGGTTCTGGCGCCCTGTGTTTCGAAAATGCGCCCCAGATCGGGGATGATGATGAAGCCGCCGTTGCGCTTGCCGATGCCCTTGACGAATTCGGGCCGCCAGCGCATGCCGACCTTTGGTGCCTCCTCTATGGAGGCCGCTTCGATGTCGGTGACGTCGTGGACCTTGTCAGCCAGGATGCCGGCGACGGTGGGCTCGCCGTCGATTTCGACCTCCATGACAACGATGCGCGTATCCTGATCAGGTTCAGGACGATCCATGCCGAACATGACCCGAAGGTCTGCCAATGGCACCACGCGCCCACGCACATTGATCAGCCCGCCCACGAACTCAGGCGCGTTGGGCACTTCGGTGATCGGCACGAGGTCGAGGATCTCGCGGACATCGCAGGCTTCCACCGCGAAAAGCTCGTCCTGCAGCCTGAGCGTCAAGGCTTTCATGGCGCCTGCCTGAACCTGGCTCATGCGGCCCTCCCCTGATCGACATAGCTTTGCCCGAAGGCGACCAGATGGGCGGTATCAAGGATCAGAGCGACCGTGCCATCGCCCAGAATCGTGGCGCCCGAGAAAGACTTGATCGACGAGTGCAACTTGCTCAGCTGCTTGATCACGGTCTGGTTGTTGCCGATGATCTGATCGACCACGAGGCCAACACGCCCTTCTCCCGAGGAGACGATGACCACCTTCTGGTGCGGCTCCAGCGGAGCTTTCGTGCCGAACACCTCGCGCATGCGCAGAAAGGGAACAAGGCTCCCGCGGATGTCGAGGAAATTGCGCCCGCGCGCATTGGCTTCGATGCCTTCGGGCAGTTCCACGCATTCTTCCACGGCTGCAAGCGGAATGGTGTAGCGGCCATTGCCAACCCGGACGAGCATGCCATCGATGATGGCCAGGGTCAGCGGCAGGCGCAGGGTCATGGTGGACCCTTGCCCGGGGCTGGTCGTGACGTCGATGCTGCCGCGCAGGCCCTCAATGGTCCGCTTGACAACGTCCATGCCGACGCCGCGCCCGGAGAGGGAGGTCACTTCCTTGGCTGTCGAAAAGCCCGGAGCGAAGATCATCTGCCAGAGTTCGGCGTCAGGAATCTTGGCGTCCGGCGCCAGAAGCCCGGCTTCCTCGGCCTTGGCGCGGATGCGTTCGGCGTTGAGGCCCGCGCCATCGTCAGTGACTGAAATGGCCACCTCGGCGCCGGCATAAACAGCCGAGAGCCGAACAGTTCCCTTGGCGGGCTTGCCGGCGGCGAGGCGTCGCTCGGCGCTTTCGAGGCCATGATCTACCGAGTTGCGGATGAGATGAACCAGCGGGTCAGCCAGACGCTCGATCATGGTCTTGTCGAGTTCGGTGTCCTCGCCCGAGGTGATGAACTCGATGTCCTTGCCCAGATCGCGCGAGAGATCGTGCACGAGGCGGCGGAAGCGGCTGAACAGGGTGCCGATCGGCACCATGCGGATGCCCATGGTCGTGTCGCGCAGGCCTGAGCTCAGACGCTCCAGCTCCTCGGCGATGGTCTTGAGGTTGGCATCGCTGCTCATGTTGGCGATCTGCGTCAGGCGAGCCTGGGCGATCACCAGTTCGCCCACGCGATCCATCAGTTCGTCGAGCCGCTCTGCATCCACGCGCATGGACGAAGACGCGGCAACAGCGGGGTCCTTTTCTGCAGCCTTTTCGGCCACAGCCTTGGGCTCGGGCTTGTGCATGGGCACCAACGGTGCCGGGGCTGGCACCTCTGTTGTTGCGGCAGGCGCTATCTCGACCTCGGTTTCGGCGGCAGGCGCGGTGGCATCGGCCAGGGGCTCGACGGAAAGCTCCATCCCCTCCTTGAGAAACAGGAAGACGTCGTCGATGGCCGAGCGTGGATCCTCGTGCTCGATGTCTACCTGCCAGCCGATATAGGGGACTTCGGGATCGATGATGTCGAGCGGCGGCAAGGTATCGGTCAGGGCCACCACTGTGCAGGGCCCAAGGGCGCGGATTTCTTCCAGAAGAAGAACCGGATTGGTGCCGTAGACCAGTGAGTCCGCTGGCAAGCGGAACCGGATGCGCCAGAGGGCTTCACTGGCCGTGCTGGCCGTGTCAGGCTCGCGCAGGCGCTCCGAAGGCTTGGTCAAAACCGGGTTCGGCACGTCCGTGTTGCCCAGCACGTTGCGGAGGGCGACCAGGATGGCTTCTCCGCCAGAGGGCGACGCATCTGGGTCCTGGATCAGTTCGTGAATATGGTCCTTGGCGTCTAGGGCAACGGCAATCAGCGCTGGCGTGGCAGGAGATTGACCCTTGCGGACCTGGTCGAACGCTGTTTCGAACTCATGAACGAAGGCAGCAACGGCGGTGAAGCCGAACATCGCGCCCGAGCCCTTGATGGTGTGGAGCGCGCGGAAGGTGGAGTTGATCAGATCGTCATTGGCCGGGTTCTGCTCAAGATCAAGAAGGCCTGACTCCAGCTGATCCAGCAGTTCCCTTGCTTCCTGCCGGAAGGTTTCGGTGGGGTCAGGAAAACTCATGCGCCCGTGACCTTCTTGACCACTGCCAGCAATTGATCCTGCTTGAACGGCTTGACGATCCAACCCGTCGCTCCGGCTTCCTTGGCCTGGCGCTTGAGCTCCTCATCAGATTCAGTGGTCAGCAGGATGATCGGCACACCCTTGCTAGAGGGATGCTGGCGGTATTTGCGAATAAACTCGATGCCATTCATCACCGGCATGTTGAGGTCGGTGATGACCGCATGCACAGTGTTGCCGGTCGCCTTGTCGTAGCCATCTGACCCGTTGATGGCCTCGATCACCTCAAGCCCCGCACTGGTCAGTGTCATTGCTACCATCTGACGGATGGAAGCGGAGTCATCGATGGTCAGAATGGTCTTGGTCATTGCGCCCTGCCCTTGGCTGTTGTGGATGAGGTCCAGAATCCGCCGTCTCCCGTGAGCGGCGCTCCGGATGAGTCAAGAAAGCCGAGCTCGATCAGCAATGTGCGCACGGCACCTTGCGGCAGCGCTGCCAGAGACAGCGACTTGCCCAAATTGCCCGCATGCTTTTTGGCGGCAAGCAGCAATTGGATGGTGGTAAGATCGGCGGTTTTGACCGCGCTCGTGGAGACGGTGATCACGCTGTTGGCGGCTATCGCCTCCTGCAGCAATGTCGCGATATCTTGCGCTGCGCGCAGGCCAGCTTCACTCGGGAGCTCGACCATGTGGGAAGTGGTGCCGGCCATGGTCATGGCCGAGCCTTCAGGCATAGAACGCAATACATAAAACTACGCTACCGACGGGAGCGCTGATCTGACCGCAGACACTGTTCTTGCAAGCAGTGCCGCACGGCGCGATCAAGCGCCGAACTAATTAACTACAAACACCGTATTCCCATCCGATGCATAGAAGACCTTATCGGAAGTTGATTAAGGCACCCTTACTTGCCGTCGACTCTCTACTGAAGCTCGTCTATTTTTTGATCCAAGTATTTCTTGTATGTTTTATAAGTAATGCTGGGGCTCTGCACGCCTCAGCTGAGTCATGATTCAGCCACCCGGAATCTCGCCTCCACAAAACTCAAGTTTTGCAGCTGGCCAGGTGTTGAGCTTACTAGAAGTATCATCGGCGTGATGTTGCACGGCGCTCCCAAGATGTAAGCACGTGTGCTGAAAGGCTTGGGAGCTCTAAACCAATGCCAACTCGGCCCCTGCGAAGAAAGCGCGTGGGAAACACGCACCTCAGGGGCAGCGGTCAATCGATTTCAAGAAAAGAAAATCAGAAGCCGACGGCTTGGGCCGTTGTGTCCCGCATGATCTCTTCGATCTCGGGCCATTTGGTGCAGAAGGCTGCTACGCACGCAGGATCGAAATGACTGCCGCTGGAGCCGACGATTTCGGCATAAGCCTTGTCGATGGGCCAGACAGCCTTGTAGGGGCGCTCAGAGCAAAGTGCGTCGAATACATCGGCAATGGCGACGATCCTTGCCTCGATCGGGATGTCGTTGCCGGAAAGCTTGTCGGGATAGCCAGCGCCATCCCAGCGCTCATGATGGCTCTGCGCGATGAGTTCGGCCGTCCTGATCAACTCGGACGAGCCATTCTCCAGGATGCGGGCGCCAATGGTGACATGTTCGCGCATGATCCCGATCTCGGCGGGTGTGAGCTTGCCCGGCTTGCACAGGATTGCGTCGGCAATGCCGATCTTTCCGATGTCGTGGAGAGGCGCCGCCAAGTAAATCATCCGGCAATGATGCGGAGCAAGCCCGATGGCACTGGCGATCAACTGGCTGATCTGTGCCACACGAGACACATGCTCGCCCGTGTCCCCGTCGCGGTATTCGATGGCACGTGCCAGCCGCCAAATGATTTCTTCTTCCCGTGCCAGCAGATGAGCGGTGGCTTGCTCGACTTTCTCGGCAAGCCAATTGGCACGGTTGGCGAGTTCGACCTGTGCCGCGCGCAAGGCCAGAAGATTGGCCACGCGCGCTTGCAGTTCGGTGGGATCAAAAGGCTTGTTCACGAAATCGGTCGCGCCGGCGCGTATGGCCTCCAGGCGCGTGTTGCGGTCCATGTCCGATGTGATCATGACGATGGGCACAAGGCGGTATGCCTCGCGCTGGCGCAAGGCGCTGGTGAACTGCACGCCATCCATTTCCGGCATGATATGATCTACAAGAACCAGATCATATTGCGTGGTTTGGCTTAGATCGAGCGCCTCGAACGGACGGGTACTGCTGTCGATTTGCGCATTGGTGGCCGCCTGAACAAGTCTTCCGATCAAGGCCAAGCTTGATCGACTATCGTCAACTATTAATACGCGCATCGTTGCCCCCTATAGGGGGGCGACAGTAATGCGAAGCCATTATTCGCCCGTCAACCGGGGGTGAGGTTTGCGGTTAAGCAAAACTTGGAGTTGCTGTTCAGGTAGTTGCCCGCTTCTCGGCTTCAGATTGGCCGGTACGGAATACCTTGGTTCCAGCTATCGACTTGCCGCGCATGATCATGTCGATGCGCTCGTCGGACAGGACGTTGAGCAGGCCAGCCGCGGCCAGGAGAGCAATGCCAAAGACCGCAGGAAGGTCGACATACTCTCCATAGAATGCCGCACCAAGCGCAATGGCCCAGATCATCTGGGTGTACTGCGTCGGCGCCACCTGATTGGCCGGAACAAAGCTCGTCGCGTTGATAAAGGTCAGATGCCCTATGCCCCCAAGAATGCCGATGGCCAGAAGCGTTCCGAGTTGTTGCAGGCTCGGCATTTCGAAACCCCAGACCAGCATGCCGATGCTGTTGACGGTGAGGGCATAGGTGGTCACGACAGCAAATATGCCGAGCCTGTGCTCTGTTGGAGCCAGTGAACGCAGCAGAATGGTGTTAGACGCGGTAAAAAACGCGCAGGCAAGAGCTGCCAGATGTCCCAATTGCAGATCCCGGAACCCGGGACGAACAACAATGAGCACCCCGATAAAGCTCAACAGCATCAAGGGCCAACGGCGGCGTGGGATGACTTCCTTGAGCAATATGGCCGATAGCACAACTACGAACAGGGGTGCCAAGAACGCCAGTGAATAAACATCCGCCAGAGGGATGTGGGTAAAGGCATAGATTACGCAGGCGGATCCCACGACTCCGCTGATCCCACGAAGATTAAGCAAAAGCGGATTGTGGAAACGAAGCGCTTCGCGCCAAGGCTCACTCTTTTGCTTGGTCAGCACTGCGGGAAGAATTGCGAATAGGGAAGTGAAAAAGCCCACCTCAAAGACGCTGAGTGCACCTCCGGTAGACTTGATCAAAGCGTCGGCACACGAAAACAGCCCATAGGCAAGGATAGCAAGAAATACACCGCGCGACATTGTTTCTCAGATGCGTTGCAGCCGATGTGCCTGACGCTGTGCACGGGGCCTAGGTAGGAGCGGGAATGATGAGCGACGATTGTCGCTCGGTATCGCTAAGGCTGCTGGAGGTCTTTCGTTGCCTTGATTAACCCATTTACCTGCGGGTTGATCGCCCAGGCCATGCCAAGCCCACTTTTTAGAGACCAAACGGGAAGGTTTCCGGCGTTCCATGAGGCGGATCGGTTGGCAGTGGGGTGACGGCTGTTGTTTGGTCAAACCACACATAGGCGTCGAACTGGTCCAGTAGGCGTGCTTTGAAATAGTGACTCTGCAGCTCAGTGTCCGGTCGGTAAACAACACCAATGGCGCGCTCCAGGCGCGGCTCAGACAGGGCCTGTCGTAGCTTTGGACTGGCGTGCAAATGCGTCAGAGATGGTGATTGTCCCGCCTGGTGAAACAGGCTTTCGAATGATCCTTGGCGGGAGGGCAATATTGTCTTGAACTGCACCGGCTCATCCCAGTCATCCGCAGCCGCAACCGTGCCATGGTCAGTGCCGAAACCGATGGTGACGCAGGCATCGCCATAGGCCTGCTTACACAACTGGCCAATGTTGTGCTGTCCTTCCCACCCCATTTCAGTGGCTGAAGCGTCTCCGATATGGGAATTGTGCGCCCAGACCACGATCTTGGCTTGCGGCCCCCTGGCGTCGAGAACGCTTTGCAGGGTTTCGAACATGTGGGTGTCGCGCATGTTCCATGACTGTGTCGAGCCGCGAAACATCAGCCGGTAATATTGCTCGGCCGCTTGAACCACCTTGGCATTGCGGGTTGCATCGAACAGATCCTCGTCGTCAGCCTTGTCCAAGCGGCGCTGCAGTAATTCCTCCAACTGCGTGGCCACTGCGTCTTCGCAGGGATCGCGTTCGCCCATGAGAACCGCACGACCATACCATTGGGGCTCAACCTGAAAAGGAGAAAGGCAGCCGTAACGACGTCGCGCCAGAGCGGCAGCCTCCGGATCAGCCTTGGCGAGATAGTTTAGAACCTCGGCAATGGAGTTGCGGAGTGAATAAACATCAAGGCCCCGAAACTCCACTTGCCTTTCGACGGGCAGCGCATCGTTGCGGTACCTTAACCATTCCACAAACCGTGCAAACTGACGATTGCGCCACATCCAGGTCGGAAAGCGCGCAAAGACATGTTCGTCGTATTGTCCACCTGGACGATGCCGAACGTAGCGGTCGACGCGGCTCGCGTCAGGCCAGTCCGCCTCTACCGCAACAATGTTGAAGCCATGGTCTTCGATAAGCCGCCGCGTTATGGCGGCCCGCGCGCGATAGAACTCCGAGGTACCGTGAGACGCCTCGCCCAGCAAAACTACACGCGCGTCACCAAAGCGTGCGAATGGCGCGCTGAACTCGTCCGCATCATCGGGGCTTGCCAAGGACAAGGCGACTTCGCGCAGCATGGCGACAAGTTCTGCTTCGCCCTTTTGCGCCGGCGAATGCACCTCCACCGCCTTACTCCGCTTGCTTGCCTCGAGCACTTCCTGTGGCACGATTGCCTGTGGCGGCGCCTCCAGTGCCGATGCTTCCAATGGTTGGCGCTCCACCTACGGGGGCCATGCCGCCCGATTGCAAATTGGTGCTCAAGCCGGACGCACCCATACCTGGACTGTCTTGCACAGTATCACTCTCCGCCATCAGCTCTGCGACGGCATCCATGTAGTTCTGGAACTCGCGACCTTCTGGCCGCCCTTCATTTTCCCAGATGCGGTATGCACGGCGCTTGATTTCGTCTTCGTCCAGCATGGCCATTGAACTTCTCCTCTCGTGACGGCAACGGTCGCAGGCTCGGGAGGTTCGCCTGACTTGCACGAGTTAAGACGAACCTGGTTGAGGTTCATTGCTTCTAGCGCGTTGCCCAACCAATCGGGTCAATGCTGGTGGGGTACACCGTCGGCGCTAGCGGCCTGCACCGGCACCGCAGCATCGGTGAAGAACATGGCTCGTGATGCGCGGCGTACGGCTTCAAAGCCGGACACTTCGTGCATCAGATTGATTTCGCCTTGTTGCTGGTGCCGAATACCATGGGCCATGATGCGCAGCCGCGGATCGCCTGCCATATGCAGGGCCTCATCAGCCATGGTGATGGCCCCTGAATGATGGGTTCGCATGATCTCGCGGAAACGAGCGTCGAAGGCTGGTCCCGAAAGTGTAGCCAGTTGGTCCAGTTGTTGGCCAGAAATCATGCCCGGCATTGCGACATGATCTTGAGGGGCGAGGGTAGGCAGTTCGCCTCCAAACCAACTCCGGTGCCACTTCCTGAAAATCTCGATCTCGGAGCGCTGGGTCGCCACCATCAGCCGGGCAATTGCACCCAGTTGCGGGTCGCTGGCACGTTCAGCTGCCATTTCCGCCAATTGCATCCCCTGCGCATAATGCGCAGACATATTGGCCATATAGGTTCGGTCGTATTCTTGCCCGCCAGCGTGGGGCAAATCATGGCCGAGCTGTGAAGCCAAGCTAAGGCCGCCGAGCGTCAAGACGCCCGCGGCTCCCAAGCCAGTCCAGGCGCGCGCAAAGCGCCTGTGAGGGCTCGGCCGCACGCCAGTAACCCAATCGCGGACGAACGGGAACAACGGGTAGGTGGACGCTGCCGTCAAGTGCACCAGTATCCCTAGCCACCAGGCCTGTTCGAGTGTGAACACTGGCCACCAGAATGGCACCACGGGCACCAGGAACATCCATTCAATGCCAGAAGTGAAGATTGCCCAAGGAAGCGCGACGCCCATCAGTGCCCAGGGCCCAAGCCGATAGCTCCAGCGGCTCAGCACGAAAAAGAACACCACCTCCCAAAAAAAATCAGCTGACTGATGAACAATAAGACCCATCAGTACGGCCCACCAGGTGGGCGTAGCTTGAAGACCATGCTCCCGCAGGGCGATGCTACCCACGACCATCCAATCCACCAAGGCGTCGCGGCCAAGAAGTCCGGCAGTCATATGGCTGATGATCGTGGAATAGGTGCTGCTGATCAGCCCCATGACTGCGGCCGCTCGCCAGCGTTCTGACAGGGAGAAATCGGACGTGCGGGCCGGCACGAGCCGTACGTTACGTTTTGGCTCCGGCACGGACATGCTCAAGGCGAATGAACTCGTGATTGGGAAGGCGCGATAGGAAGCATTGGCTGCATGCTCCTAGAACAAGCCGGCAGGCGCAGCGTTCCGGACTTGCTTCATGCTGGCCGGCCAAACTTGCCGCAGCAGCAGCGGTTAAACGAGCAGCGATTGTGCTACGTACCTCAACTGCGCTAGGCTCCGGGTGACTCACCGCAAGAGTGAGCTGCCCGAACGGCAGATGCCCAGGAGATTCAAAATTTTAAGCGTAGAAATAACAGGTCCGCACCAATCCAAGGTGTCGGAGCGCCCGGACCCGCATGCCGCCGCCGATATCGTCAAAGTTCAGGTGCTTGTCGCTCCCATGTGCACGGAGTGGCAAAATTGGAGAGAAGGCAAGCACTCCTGCGAGCTTGGCCATGAGGCCGTTGGGGTTGTTGTGGACGCAGCGCAATCCAAACGGCTCAAAGTGGGCGACCGCGTCGTTGTGATGCCCCACGCCGGTTGCGGCACCTGCCCCGCATGCGAGGCAGGCGAGCACATCCACTGCACCGAGCAGCGCGATCTTTTTGTGGAGACCAGCTCATCGAGTGGGATTGGGTGCTACGCGGAATACCTCCTCAAGCCCGACTACCTGCTTTATTCCGTGCCGGAGGACATCGAAACTGATCACGCAGCCATGGCAGTCTGCGCCCTAGGTCCGAGCTTTACGGCCATGGAGCGCATGCGGGTTGAAGCAGGCGAGACCATGCTAATCTCGGGCTGCGGTGCTGTTGGCCTGGGAGCGGTGGTCAACGCCCGCACCATCGGAGCGCGGGTAATCGCGCTGGAGATAAATCCTTACCGTGCTGAACTGGCGCGGTCGTTAGGTGCCGAACATGTGCTGGATCCCACCGCATCCGACATCATCGATCAGGTAAGGGGCCTAACAGGGGGCCATGGTGCCGATGCTGCGCTGGAAACCAGCAACAACCCTGCTGCGCCTCCAATCGTGCTGGAACTGGTGCGGGCACGCGGTAGGCTGGCGTTTGTTACCTGGTCCGGCGAATTGCCCGTCAAGCGCATCACGGGCAAGGGTGTCGAGATTTATGGCAGCTGGCACTGGAACCACCAACGCTTTGGCGAGCAGATGATGCAGCGGGTGCGCGATGCACGGCCCCTCCTGGACAAGCTTACTACTCACCGCTTTGCCATGGCCGATGTGGAGGAAGCCTTCAAGCTGCAGGCCACCGGACGCTGCGGCAAGGTATTGCTCTATCCCGGCGCCGTGCCCCATGCAGAACCGGAGACAAGCCTATGACCTTCAGGATTGGCGGGTATGGCATAGACTACAAGGGTGATCCTGAGGCGTATGCCAGAGCGCATGTGGAGTTTGGTTACAATGCCGCCTACATGCCCAACATCAGCATCGACAATAGCGACGAGATCGCCGCGCTCGTCAAGGCGATGGCGGAGGCTGATGTGGTGATCGCCGAAGGCGGCGCGTGGCGTAACCTCATCGCCCACGACGAGGCGGTACGCAAAGCTAACCTCGACTACGCCGTTCACCAACTGGCACTCGCCGATGAATTAGGCGCACGGGCGTGCGTTGCCTTTCACGGGACGGTGGGTCATGCGGGCGATCTTTGGAAACTCAGCGACAACTACGACTACGGTCCTCATCCCGACAATCAATCTGAAGCTGGCTTCCAGCGAGCTGTTGATACGGCGCGCTATGTGATCGACGCGGTCCAGCCCAAGCGTGCCAAGTTCTCGCTGGAAATGGTGCCCTGGCTCGTGACAGACACAGCAGAGAACTATCTTAAACTGATCAAGGCTATCGATCGGCCGGGCTTCGGCGCGCATATCGACGCGGTCAACATGGTTATCTTGCCCAGGCTTTACTTCAAAAGCGGTCGGCTGATCCGCGAAGCTTTTGAACTGCTTGGCGAGTGGGTCGTGTCCTGCCACGCGAAGGACATCGTTATGCAGGGCGGTCCCGGCACTATTTCGTTCCACATGGACGAAGTGCCACCGGGTGAAGGCAATCTCGACTACCATGCCTATGTGACGGAAATCGCCAAGCTCCGGCGAGAAGTGCCCCTGATGATGGAGCATTTCGATGTACCGGCGTACAAACGCGGGCTGGCGCACATCCGCTCGGTGGTGCAGAGCGCCGGCATTGCCTAAATGACGCAAAAACGGCGGGCTTACGCCCGCCGCGCTACCCCGACCAGCCGCAATGGGACGGATTGGTAGCCCCTGTCATTATCCAGCTTGAAGTTGTCGATCACGGAATCGAGCTCTGCTGCCTGCGCCTCGGTTTGCTCGATGGCGGCGTTGGTTTGTTCCACCAGAGCGGCATTGTGCTGGGTCATTTCGTCCATCTGGCGCACAGCGATTGTTACCTCGTCCAAAGCGCCCGATTGCTCTCGATTGGCTTGAGCGATAGAGTCGATGAGCTCGGAACTATCCCTGGCGTCAGCGAGAATGTCGGTGAGCTTTTGAGCGGCTTGTGCCACTAGCGCAGAACCGGCCTGTACCTCATGCGCACTCGCCTCAATCAGCGTCTTGATCTCGCTAGAGGCCTGCGCTGCAGATTGTGCGAGGCGACGGACTTCGACAGCGACCACCGCAAAGCCCTTGCCAGCATCCCCTGCCCTCGCCGCTTCCACGGAGGCGTTAAGTGCCAGCAGATTGGTTTGGAAGGCCACATCATCGATCAGGCTGATGATGTTTGAGATCTTGCCTGAACTGGTTTCGATTGCAGCCATCGCGGCGTTGGCGTTGTTCATGACTACGCCGCCCTGCGTAGCATCTGCCGCAAGGCTGCGCGCCTTTTCGCTCGCGTTTGCTGCGCGCTGGGCGTTTTCGCTGACGGCCGTGGATAATTGTTCAATTGCTGCCGAGGTTTGCTCGATCGTTGCCGCCTGCTTGGTGGTGCGCTCAGAAAGGTCGTTGGCACCGGCCAGGATCTCGCCTGTCGCGGTCTTAAGGGATCGGGAGGTTCTTTGCAGGCCGGTGACAATGTCCAGCAGGCGGCTTAGGGACTGGTTATAGGCTAGACGCAGCTCTTCGTATTGCCCGATAAAGCTGGTGTCGATGCGGCCGCTGAGGTCCCCTTGAGCCATCTTCGCGAGGCTTTCGGTTAACCTTGCGATAACACCTTCTGCCCGTTTGCGCTCCGTAATGTTACTGGCAAACTTGATGATCTTGATGAGCTTGCCCTGGGCATCGAACACGGGATTGTAGGAAGCGTCGATCCAGACTTCCTTTCCGCCTTTGCCAAAGCGCTGGAACTCGGCAGCGATAATTTCGCCGGCTCGTAACCGACCCCAGAACTCAGCGTATTCGGGAGTGCGCGTGTAAGCAGGATCGCAGAACATGCGGTGGTGCTTACCGACGATCTCGTCCAGGCTGTAGCCGATCGTGTTGAGCAGATTGTCGTTTGCCGTGATCACCGTGCCATCAAGGGCCAACTCGATCACGGCCTGCACACGGCTGAGTGCGGCTGTTTGCGCCTCATGATCGGCGGCGCGGTTTTTCTGCTCGGTGATGTCCGTTGCGAACTTGATAATCTTGACTGGCTTGCCAGCCTTGTTCAGGACCGGATTGTAGCTGGCCTGAATCCAAACCTCCCGACCATCCTTGGCGATGCGCCGGTAGGCTGCAGACTGAAACTTGCCGCCTGCCAAATCTGCCCAGAACTGCTTGTATTGGGCGGATTGCGCGTAATCCTGGTCCACAAACATGGTGTGGTGCTTGCCGGTAATCTCGTGGAGTTCGTAGCCAAGCACCGATAGAAAATTTTCGTTGGCAGTGATAATCAGCCCCTCGAGGGTGAATTCGATCACTGCCTGGCTGCGCATGATGGCATCAACCTTGGCCTGGTTGTCGCCAGAGACATCTCTTCTGAACAATTTGCGCATAGCGCGCCACTCCCCTGCTGGTCCGCAACCAGCGCTTCGTTCATTGTTCGTTGACGCTCCGAACAGGCCAGACACTGGCCGAGCAGGGTTAATTTACGTTGAAGTTCAATCAAGACCGCTGCCTACGCCTGCTGTACTTGTCTTGTGGAAGTGCCTCATCAAGGTAGAAAGCGCCCATGAGCAAACGCATGTCTAAAACCCTGGCCGTTGAAATCGCGGATCGAACCCTCGCTATCGTCAATCCAGCGAACCGGGCTTTGGCCCTACGCGCCGCCTTGCAGCGCCACGGGTTCGCGGCGCGTGAGCCGGAGCTCACGATTTTGCAGGACAACAAGTCCCTGCGTGCGTGGCTTCTGACTACGTATGCGCCGCCAGCATCCTGAACTTACTGCCGAGCAGCACCTCCGCGCGCGTGCTCAGCCCATGCCGCTTAGTTGAGAAACACGGTTACGGCGTCGCCACGCCCCTCCGCATCCACGACAGACAAGGTGACATAGCCAGGCCCATCGGGGGTCCACACGTTCTGCCGTGCGAAATCCGATCGGCCGAACGGCGCCCCATTGGCGAAATAGGTGAATGGCGGGATGCCATTGCGCACCTTGACCATGAGTGGAGCGGGATCGCCTGAACCAAACCCAAGATCAACGTCAACGCCGTCTCCCGGAAAAGCAATCTCCGGGGCGGCGTCGCGGGCAGTTTTGTCGTCGTCAGGATGCCGAAAGCGGCGGAGCGGCGTCGGCAATTCGCTGTTGGACGCAAGAACTGCCCCCGCCGGAGCACGTGGCAAGGGCGCTTTTCGGTCTCCCAGGCGGTCAAAGGCTTCAAACAAAATGGGGGCGGCTCCGGTGATTCCGGAGAGGCCGGGAACAGGGGCGCCGTCGGGCCGACCGACCCAAACGCCGATCGCGGTTCGGCCATCAAAGCCTATCGCCCAGCCGTCGCGATAACCATAGGAGGTGCCGGTTTTGTACGCGATGCGGCCGGGGGAGCCGTTGAGCGGGGGCGGCACGTCGGCGAGGATATCGGCGACATACCAGGCGGCAAGCGGGTCAAGTACGGCGGGTTTGATGTCATTTTGCTGCGAGCGTGCTTCGCTTTTGCTACCGTCTTGCAGCGTGATTGCCCGGCCTCCGTTAGCGATGGCGGCGTAGACGGAGACAAGATCGCGCAGGCTGATGCCGACGCCGCCCAAACCGACGGCAAGACTGGGGGCAGTGTTGACCGGAAGACGTGGGTCGGTGTGGGCGCGGCGTAGGCGGGACACGAGGCGCGCAGGACCGACCGCATCGAGAACGACGACGGCAGGTACGTTGAGCGACTCGGTCAAGGCATCGTGGATGGTGACGGTGCCGCGGCTATAGCCATCGAAGTTGACGGGAACATAGCCGCCAAAGGCTGTGGGACGGTCCTGGATCAGGCTTTGGGGGTGCGCGAGGCCCAGTTCGAACGCCAGACCATAGATCAGGGGTTTGAGAGTGGAGCCGGGTGACCGGATAGCGGTGGTCATGTCGACAAAGCCGTTGCTCTCGGTCGCCAGCAGGCCGGCCGAGCCGACCGAGGCAAGGATGTCGCCGCTGGTGATGTCGGCCGCGACGATCGCGACGGAGACCTTGGGGTCGATCAGGCGTGCGCGGGCAGCGCCGAGGCGTTCGAGAGCATCCTGGAGGCGCTTGTCGATGGTGAGGCTGATGGTGCGTGCATCGGGTTGTAATTTGGTAGCCTGTTCGGCCATGTGCGCCGCCAGCATGGGGAATGCGCGGCGGGCAGTGGGGACCGGCTCGCGCTTGGCGGCCCGCGCTTCTTCTTCGCCGAGGGCACCCACGGCGACGAGGCGATCGAGAACCATGTTGCGGCTGGCTTGGACCGCCTTGGGGTCGCGGTCGGGGCGGCGAGCTTCGGGGGATTGCGGCAGGGCTACAAGCAACGCGGCTTCGGCGGTGGTAAGGCGGTTGGGCTCCTTGCCGAAATAGGCCAGGGTCGCGGCGCGGATGCCTTCGATATTGCCGCCATAGGGCGCAAGGGTCAGGTAGAGGCCGATGATCTCGTCCTTGCCCAGTTCCTGCTCAAGGCGGCCCGCATGAACCATCTGGCGGAGCTTGCCCCACCAATTGCGCGTGGGTTGACCTTCGATGAGGCGGGCGACCTGCATGGTCAGGGTCGAGCCGCCGGAGACAACGCGCCCCCCTGCCCCAATGAACTGCGCGGCGGCGCGCGCCATGGAGGACCAGGCGATGCCGTCGTGCTCGCGGAAAGAGCGGTCCTCGTAGGCGATCAGCATGGCAAGGAAGCGTGGATCAACGGCCGCGCGGTTGACCGGTAGGCGCCAGCGGCCGTCAGCGGTGGTGAAGGGGCGCAGGAGGGAGCCGTTGCGGTCGGCGACAGTGGTCGAGACAGGGAGCGTGGCGAGTTGGGGTGTTGGGGGCAGGGTTTGGGTGATGGTTGCGATGGTGGAGGCGAGTTGGATGGTGCCGGCGGTGGCGAGGACAAAGAGGGCGAAGCCGGCGAGGATTAGCCGGTGGAGCCAGGAGGTGGGGAAGACTGTGCCTTCACCGGTCATGGGCAGATGCCGCAGTCGACGCCCTCCCCCTCGCGGGGAGGGATCAAGGGTGGGGGTCGCTTGGCCCCGGTATCGGGGCTCCCGCACCCCCTCCCGGCCTCCCCCGTCAAGGGGGAGGTGCAGCGCGGTGGTCGGGTGAGCTTGAGTGCCGCTATCATTTCGGGATTGTGCTCTTTGCACTCATGGCCCGGTCGCCGTCACCTCGATCTGCCCCGAGGCCGTGTTTGCGCGGAATTCGGGGCGGTACATGTCTTCAACGGTGGCTCCGGGCAGCACAAACTGGCCGGGGGAAACAGCGCGGACAATATAGGCGGTGGTGAAGCTGCCGGGGTCCGCGCCAAAGCGGAAGGCAGCGACAAACTGGTCGGTGCGGGATTCCACATGATTGGGTCCATCGAGGTCCAGCCAGCTATAATCGTTGGCGCCGCCGCTGGAGAGATTGGGGTTTTCGATCTCGAAGCCGGCCGGCAGAGGATCGGCGAGCAGGTACTGGCCGGAGCCAAGCTGTTCGGCATGGGCGGTCAGCACCACGACAAGCCGCTCGTTCTGGGCGATGGGTTCCAACTGCGGATCGATCAGCGTGCCGTCGGTGAGGTAGTATTCGCGATAGATTGTGAAGCCATTGCTCGAGGCGTCGGTGGCCACGGTGGGATATCCGGTGACAGTAACCCGGGCTTCGGTATCGGCATCGCTGGTGTTGGCGAGTTTGATGGGCTCGAAACCCTGCTGCTCGAACTTGCGATAGACCTCCCCAGCGAGAGCTTCGCCGTTGAGGGTAATCGAGCCATCTGCCGTAGACTTGCCCAGAGCCGCTGCGGTGAGCAGGGTCCAGCTATCCTCCTGGGTGGAGGTATATTTGGCATTGTCGCGCAGTTGGGCGAGTTGTTCGGCAAGCCCGATCAGATCGGCGCCCTGCGGCTTGAACTCGGCGGCAAGGGCCAAGACGCCCGCGGTGTCGCGCAGGCGGCTGCCATAGTCGGGACGGTAGCGGCGTGTGTCCTCTGGTTTGGAAAGATTTTTGAGCGCCGCTGCGAAGGCTGCGTTGGAGCGGTCGGTGTCGCCATAGAGGGCGAGCGCTGCGCCCAGTTGGGCCTGGGCCAGCGGCGAGCCGAAGGCGTCGAGGCGGGCTTCAAGATAGTAGCGCAGATCGCCCATGGCGACCCGGCCAGCTCGAGCCAGATCATAGAGTGCATAGGCTACCCCTTCCCCGCCATCGTCGAAATCGGAGGCGTAGGAGAGCTGGTTGGAGAGGTTATCAAGCGCCATGGTCATGGCCTGTTCGGGAACGTCATAGCCGGCCGCCCTGGCGCGCAGGAGGAAATCGGTGATGAAGCCGTCGAGCCACAAATCACCGCCATCGAACGGACCCCAGAGGCCAAAGCCGCCAGCCGAGGTCTGCTTGGAAAGCACGCTGCCGATAGCGTCGGTGACGGTCTTGTTGAGCTTGTCGTCGCCTTCAAGGCCAATCAGCTTGGCGACGTCGTTGAGGTAGAGCAGCGGGAAAGCGCGGCTGGCGGTTTGTTCGGCACAACCATAGGGATAGCGATCCAGCGCAAGCAACAGGCCGGGCACATCGAGGCGTGCCAGGGGGCCGACGGCAAGGGTCAGCTGGCCGGTATTGGCGAGGAAGCTATCGAAATAGCCGCCATCGATTGTAGCGCTTTCGCCGGCTGCGATGGGCAGCAAGCGGGTGGTGGTGACGGGAGCGCTGACTGGCCGAACGCCCAGCGTCAGGTCCTTGATCTGGGTGGTGCCGTCGGGAGCGGTGATGGTCAGGGCGATCGGCCAATCGCCAATGGAAACGCCGGTCAGCGAAAGGGTGAGCGAGGTTCGGTCACCCTTGGCGAGTTCGACCTCGGTGTCGCTCGCGTCGGCCGTGATGCCGGTGCCGGTCGAGAGCGAGACGCCGTAGGCACCGGGTTCGCCGTCCATGTTGTTGATTTCAACAAGCAGGCGGGACTGGTCATCGACGCGCAGGAAGCGGGGTGGGCTGAGGGTGACGACGACGGGGTCTCGCACCATGACATCGGCCGAAGCATGGCCCACGGCATCCACGCTCCAGGCCATGGCCATGACGCGGACAGTGCCGGAGAAATCGGGCATGTCGAAGGTGACGGTGGCCTTGCCTTCGTCGTCAACCTCGGCGATGCCGGAGTGGAGCGCCACGAGCACCGAAGTGGGTGGAGGCGTACCGAGGCGGGCGCCCCCGCCATCCCCGCCCGAGCGCATGGCGCCGGGCAGGCCCTGGGTGGGATCGATCAGCGAACCATAGAGGTCGCGAATGTCCATGCCGAGCTGGCGCTGGCCGAAATACCAGCCATCGGGATCGGGCACTTTGAAGTTGGTCAGATTGAGGATGCCGAGGTCCAGGGCGGCGACGGCAACATAGGCTTTTTGGCCAACGGCGAGGTTACCGAGTTCGACGGTAGTGGTGAAGCTCTGGCGCGGCAGGGTCACTTTCGGCGTGCCGAGCTTGACGTCGAGCTTGCGATGGCCGGGATCGATTTCGGCAAAGGCAAGACCCAGGGCACGCGAGGGCATGCGCTTGGCGGCGACGTCGGAGGGGCGATAAAGGATCGCCGTGACATAGGCGCCGGGGCCCCAATCGTCGGTCACTTCGAGCGGCACGGTGGTGCCGCCTTCGGGGACGTCCACGGCCTGCATGGCGATGACGCGGTTGTCGACCACCATCACCAGCGCGGTGCCTGCAAATTGTGGATCGAGCTTGAGATTGGCGGTTTCGCCGACGCGGTAGGTCGGCTTGTCGAGCGCGACCTGGAGCGTATCGGGCGTGTCGGAGCCGGCATTGGCATAATAATAACCGGCGTAGAATTCATAGCTGGAGGAGGTGGCGTCAGGGCCTGTGCTGGAAACCTCCACGCGATAACGGCCCCAATTGACATTTGCCCCTATGGTGGCGGGGCCGTCCTCAGGCGTGTCGATGGTGCCGATGGCGACTTCACGCGTGGTGGTGATGGCTTCCCACTTCCAGGTGGTGCCATCGCGATACCATTGGTAATTGGTTTCGACGCGGGAAATTGTCCAATCAAGATCGGGCTTGGCAATTGCCTCGCCCTGGGGAGAAACAGTGACAATGTCGAAGCGCGCTTCAGTGCCTTGGGCAAGGCCGGTGGCGTCGGTGAAGGTGGGCTTGATGCCGATGCGGTCGGCAGTGGCGAGAACCGGGCGGGTGATGCTGCGCTCGATGGTGCGTCCGTTGCTGTCAACGAGGCGCAACAGGATCTGCGCTTCAAGCGGACGGGTGGTGACCTGTGGCTCAGGCAGCGTGACCTCGGCGACGGCATTGCCAGAGGCGTCGGTGGTGCCCACCACGCCAAGCGGCTCGCGCATGGTCTCGATGGTGTCATCGAGCCGGCCAAAGGTGTAGCCCGGAAAGCCTTGGAGTGTCGTAACGGGGCGCACGATGGCATCGGCTTCGATGGCCAGATCAGGGGCCGTGGCGCCATAGAGGTATTTGGCGGCTATTTCGATCGGGATGGCCTGATCGGTAGCGAAAGGGCCGTCTTCGGCCGAAACGTCGAAAGCCAGGCGCTCGGGCTCGAAATCTTCCACGAGGAAGCTGGTGCCGGAGAGCGCGTCGGCATTGGGGTCGGAATAAAGGCGCAGGGTCCAGGAGCCGCGCATAGCTTCCTCGACCATGGGAAGAGCTGTCCAATAGCCGCCGGCGCCCTCGTCCTTGAGCACCTGGGTGGAGGCGACGACGCCATCGGGGCGCTGGATTTCAAGCGTCAGGGGCAGATCGGTGACGGCGTTGGCGCGTTCGTCGCGCAGGAGGGCCGTGAGGAACACGGTTTCGCCGGGTCGATAAACGCCGCGCTCGGTGGTGGCGAAGAGATCGAGCGGACCGGGTGATGGGCGGCCCTCGACACCGCGATCGGTCAGATCGAAAGCGGTTCGGGAGAGATCGAGAAAGGCGTAATCGCCCCCTGCGGTTTCAGCCACCAGCAATTGAGGCGCCCTGCCCCCGGTGCCTCGAGCAAGGCCGGGCGCAAAGGTGACGCGGCCTTCGGCGTCGGAGCGCGCTTCGCCCAGGATCTCGTTGTTGACGGCTACGAGGCGCACATCGGCATCAGCTACGGGCTGGGCATCGGTCAGGCCGCGCACAAAGGCATGCAGACCATCGTCGCCCGAGAGCGTGGTGAGGCCCAGATCGGTGACAATGAACCACTGGGTGGCCATGTCGGTCCAGTATTCGCTGTCGTCCTTATCCTTAACGCGGGCGGTGATGACATAGGCTCCGGCCTGGAGTTGGCCGACGGCTTCGGCCACGGGAATAGCGGTGGTGGTCAACTCATTGGGCTTGCCCGGGGCGAGGTCGACTTCACCGGTCCAGACCTCATGGCCGACCTGGTCGGCAATGTTCTGGGCAGAGTATTGGCTGAGATTCCCCTGAAAGATGCCATCGCGAACAGCGGTGGCGATCGAGCGATCCCCAATACGGTAGATCATGACATCGGCAATTTCGGCGTTGACCGAAGTGATCGGCAGGCCGCCGCCGAGGCCAGCTGGCATGACATAGGCGTTGTTGGCAAAGCCCACGAAGGGCGTGCGATCGGGCACGTAGACGTCGAGCGATACGTCCTTGGCGAGGGTTTCGCCATCGGCGGAAGGAAGGCCCGCGCGCAGGCGGATGTCGTAGCGGCGGCCATGGGCGAGGCCTTCGATGCAGATCTGCTGCTGCTCGGTTTCAACTGACGCCTGGGGCGTGTCGGTGACAACCACGTAGGCGGACAGGTCGGTGGACCCGAGGGGCGAGGAGAAGACGGCGCATATCTGGGGCGAGGCTGCTTCGGCATCGACTAAATGGTTGGTGACGCGGAAGCCGTTTTCGGCGACGACTTTGTCGAGGTGCTCGGCGATGACGTCGTTTGGCTGCAGGCGCAGGGAAAGGCGATAGGTGGCGATCACCTCGCGCCACATGCCGCGAAATTCCATGGCATTGGCCAGGGCAGCAAGGGCATCGGCGCGCGCATGGGCCTCGGTGGAGCGCAGGAAGGCGTTCATGGCGGCCGAACTTGCGGTGATTGCCAGATCGTAGCTGTTGTCGCCTTCGGGCTTGCCGGCAACGGCTTCGGCCTGAGTCAGGGCAGCCTGGGCCAGGGCCTGCCAGAGGGCGGGGTCATTGCTGTTGATCGCGAGGGCCTGGCGATAGGCCACCATGGCGCCGACCGGATTTTCGGCGGTGGCAGCTTCATCGGCTTGCGCCACGAGGTCGGCATAGACAGCCCTAGGCGGCGGGGTATCGGTTTGCGGCAGGCTTTGCGCGAAGCTTTTGGCTTCGTCGATCAGACTTTGTGCAGGGAACGGCAGTTCGGCCTGTCGCTCGGCCTGGATGACCGCGGCCGAAGTGGCGCGGTCGATGCGACCGGAAACGGCACCGTTGAACTCAGCCTCTTCACCGGCCGCGCTCTTAAGGAAGCACCAGCTGGATTTTTCGTTGAAGGTGAACGCCTCGCAGATATTGTCTCCAGCGCAGGAGGCGGTGCAGCTATCGAGGTCGGTGTCGCGGATGATGTCGTAGTCAGAGCCCGGAAGGTCGGTGTTCTGGAGGATAGTAACGTCCTGCGCCTGGGCCAGGGTCATGGCCATTCCCAGCACCAGAGCCGCACCCAGCAAACGCAAATTCCTCAGACCACGCAGCATGCTGCCCTCCCCATGCTCCACGCCAGCAGCATATCCACGGCAAGAACGGCAGGAAAGCAGGGGGCGGCTATATATTATGGGTGCGCGAGCGCAGGTGGGTCTGCACCTCCATCGAGTTGCCAAAGCTGACCGGTCGTGGCAGCTTCACGCCACCAAAAACGTTTCCGGAAAGCGGAACAACCAGGCGAAACACTGGGCTTGGTAGCGGGCAAGAGCGTGAAAGACTTGATGAGGAGAAGAGATGAGCCGCTATGCACCTGTCCCCTTTCCTGTTGTAAAGCTCGAAGGGAAGTTCTGGCACGAAAGGCTGGAAACCGTTCTGACCCGGACCATTCCGAGCCAGCACAGGAAGCTAGCGGAATATGGCATTCTGGACTCGATCAAGCTGCCGCAGCCTCCACCACCGCTGCGCTTTCCCCGCCATCCCAACGGGTTCACCGTGCAGGTGTTCTGGGACAGCGATGTGGGCAAATGGATCGAGGCGGCAAGCTATGCGCTGGCGCATCGGCGTGATGCCGATATTGAGGCCAAAATCGAGGCCATCGTTGATGATTTCGAAAGAGCCCAGGCGCCGGATGGATACCTTAATTGCTGGTATCTGGGGCGAGAGCCGGACAAGCGCTGGACCAATCTGCGCGACAATCACGAGATGTATAATGCCGGCCACTTGTTGGAAGGCGCGATCGCCTATTTCCGAGTAACAGGTCGCCGACGCTGGCTCGACATCATGGAGCGCTATCTCGAGCACATCTACTCAACCTTCGGAACTGAGCCTAGCAAGAAGCGCGGCTATGACGGGCATGAAGAGCTCGAGTTGGCGCTGATCAAGCTTTATTACCTGACCGGGGAGCGCAAGCACCTCGATTTTGCGGCCTATCTGGTCAATGAGCGCGGGCAGCAGCCGCCGCATTATTTCGATGTGGAACGGGAAGCACGCGAAGGCGGCGACAGCCAGCAGCGCTACGTGTTTCCTCCCAACTACGAATATTCCCAGAGCCACAAGCCGGTGCGCGAGCAGGATAAGGTAGTGGGGCACGCGGTTCGCGCAATGTACCTCTACACCGCCATGGCAGACCTTGCCGCCGAACTGAACGATCCGGCGCTCAAGCATGCCTGCGAGTTGCTGTGGAATGACGTGATGGAAACCAAGATGTATGTGACGGCCGGGCTCGGGCCCTCGGCACACAACGAAGGGTTCACGCATGATTTCGACCTGCCCAACCAGACCGCCTATGCGGAAACCTGCGCGTCAGTGGCGCTGATCTTCTGGGCGCAGCGAATGCTGCATCTCGATCTTGATCGCAAATATGGCGATATTCTCGAGCTTGCCATGTTCAATGGGGCGCTGAGTGGGCTCAGCCGTGATGGCGAGCACTACTTCTATGCCAATCCGCTGGAAAGCGACGGCACTCCGACACGTTGGGACTGGCACACCTGTCCATGCTGCACCATGAATGTAAGCCGGCTGGTGGCATCTGTTGGCGGTTACTTCCTGTCGACAGCCGAAGATGGCGTCGCCTTCCATCTCTACGGCGGCATCGCCACAGAGGTAGAAATCGCGGGAACGAGAGTGGCCTTGCGAGAAGTCTCTACCTATCCCTGGAAAGGCGACATCAATATCCACATCGACCCGGAAAGCCCTGCCGTGTTTGATGTCAAATTGCGCATTCCGGGTTGGTCCTCGAACATCAGAGTATCGGTCAACGGAGAACCCATCGATGCTAAGCCAGCGGTGAACGGTTACCTCACCATCAACCGCCGTTGGAACAAGGGCGATGTGATCAGTCTTGATCTACCCATGCCACCGGTCCGCCTCTATGCGCATCCGGGGGTGATCATGGATGCAGGACGCGTGGCTCTCAAGCGGGGTCCCCTGGTGTATTGCATGGAAGAAATCGACAATCCTGGAGGACGGGTGCAGCGGTTCAAGTTGCCGCGGCATGCCGAACTCAAGGTGGAAACACGAGCCGATCTGTTTGACGGCGTAGTGACGCTGAAAGCGGATGCCCTGGCAATCAATGAAGCGGACTGGACGAGCTTATACCGGACCCGCCCGCCTCGCGAAGAGCCAGCTACGCTGACTGCCCTTCCCTACTATCTCTGGGCCAATCGGGGGCAAGGCTCGATGGTCGTTTGGTTGCCCGAAGTCCATTGACTGAGGGCACGCCTCACACTCCAGAGGGAACCCGGAACACCGGCAAGCATTGGAAAGGAAACTAGTCCTTTCAGTGCTTCAGAGGCGTACATGGTGTCCGACGGCCAAGGTGATGAAAGAAGTGGGCAGGAAAGCATTTCGCCTTCCGCAATCGCCCACAACGATCTTTTCACAGCCAAGGAAAAAATCGACCTGCTTAGCCAGATGAAAGCGGACTTGAGCGTGGCCCAGCAAGAAGGGCTCGAGCCTGCCTTTTCCCTGGAGGCTATAGACCAGGCAATCGCCGAAGTGCGCAGGGATATAGAGGACGGCCACGGCACAGAAACATTGTCACGAGGAGACGCCTGATGGCTACAGCACCCCACACACCAACGCCAACGATTGCCAACGTTGACCACCTTGTTGACGAGAACGGTGCCAGGCTTGATGTGCCCGATAATTCATCGATCAAGGTAGCAGGCGAGCATGAAGCCACAGTCGGCTCAACGGGCCCGACGAATTGGTGGCTCTATGGACTTATTGGGCTCGCCATCGTTATCGCCGTGCTCTTCGTTCTGCAGATGCTGAACGGAGCGCCTGCTACCGATGTCCAGCCAGGCACGCCAACATCTGAGAGTGTCGTGGCGCCTGTAACTGACCCAGCAGTTCCCCCTGCCGTTCCAGCAGTTCCTGCGGCCCAATAAAAAAGCGCGGCTCGTTGGCCGCGCTTCAATATTCAATCCTGTCTTGGATCAGCCGTTGATCGGCGCAATCTGGATTTCCACGCGGCGGTTCTGGGCGCGGCCAGCTTCCGTAGCGTTAGAGGCGATTGGGCTCGTTTCACCTTTTCCTTCGATATAGAAGCGGCGCTGATCAATGCCTTGGTTGGCAAGGATAGTCGCGACAGACACGGCGCGACGCTGGCTAAGGCTCAAATTATAGGTGTCGTCGCCTTCGCTGTCGGTGTGGCCGTAGACGTCGACGATAGATTTGTCGAACTTCTTGAGCACAAGCGCAACCGAGACCAGGGTCGAATTGAATGCAGGCTGGACCGTAGACTGATCAGTCGCGAAGGTGATGTTGGATGGCATGTTGAGGACAATATTCTGTCCCACACGGGTCACGGAGACGCCGGTACCCTGGAGCTGTGCGCGCAGCTCGGCTTCCTGCTGATCCATATAGTTGCCGATGGCGGCACCCGTAAGCCCACCGACACCGGCGCCGATCAGAGCGCCAACGCGCGGATCACCGCCAACGGCCGCGCCCACCAGGGCGCCCGCAACAGCACCACCGCCAGCGCCAAGCAAACCACCGCCGGCCGTGTTGGAGAGTTGGGACTGGCCCGTATAGGGATTAGTGGTTGTGCAGGCGGTCAAGGCGAGCGTTGCTGCCAGCGTGACCAGGATTTTGGACTTCATAGGTGGTCCCCCAATAGAATCAAAGTGGCCGGCTTGGTGACCACTGAATAAGGCAGGACGGTGATCCACCACTGGTGGTGAACGGCAGATGAACGCTGCCACTCTTTGCTGCGGCATTCGAGCATCAGCGCTCAAGTGTTGCGTACTTGCCATGACCAATCATGGACAGACACCAATAGCGCAGCGGAGTTCCCCTTGGTTCCCCAATCAAGGCTGGATGTCGCGCTGCTCGGTTGTTTCCAGCAAGGCGAGCACGTCATCCACGCGGTCGAGGAAGCGTTGCTCCATGGCGAAGTTGAACGTCACATACTCGCGTGCCGGCACAAAGGTGCACAAATTGGCGCTTGGGTGAAACGAGCCGACATAAACGGGTTCAACCAGGCTCCTGGTCATGTTGCCATACATGCGATGGGGCGGCACAAGGGTCAGCACCACGTCAGTGGAACCGTTGAAGCGGAAGAAATGCTCCCGATAAAGAAGCGGCAGCACCCGTGAAATCTTGCGGTGTATCGCAAACATTTTCATCAGGATGAATTGGAAGGTAGTCGTGTCCTTGGACTCGATCTCAGTTAGGGACTGATCGATTGAGCGGACATAGTCAATGAAATCGCTTTTGACAGTGAACTTGGCGTTCAGTGCGCGAACCCGGAACTGATCGTCGTCCACCTCCGAACGTTCAGAATTATCAAGCATGGTGTAGGCGGCAGTAATCACATCGGCCGTCTGGCTCTTGCCGGCAAAATTGAGCGCTTGCGTAATAAGGCCGAACATAAGCGAGCGCTGGCGCACGCCGATCCGGTTGGCGAGCTCTCGCAGGCGCGAGCGCTTAATCGCCAGAGACCGAAAGCCCAAATCCTTGATCGGAACAGGGCGGGAGTTAGCTTTGTAGAGCTGGATGGATACGCCAAGCAGCGCACCAATGCTCAACCCGAGCTGACGCTTGAAGGGCAGTTTGACCTTTGGCTTGGCGGCCTGGGTGCGGGCAATCGAGTGCGAGCGGGTGAGGAGCGAGGAGTCGTGGCCCTCCAGCAAGGCATGGCTGGAGCGCACCAGAACCATCGATGCACGGCCGTGTTTATCGGGTCCGCCGCGCCGCGTAATGGCATATACCCGAAAAAGGGGCAGATCCTTGCGCTCGAAAATATCGAGCCCCTTACCGAGCCACGCATCCGGATAGCCCTCGAAGTCGTCAACTTCTTGAACAAACGTAATGGCATCAAGGATATGCTTGGGAAACGGTTGGCCTGGCAGAGCTCCAACAAAGCCGTGTGTTAATTGCGGTGCCAGCGACACCATTTCGGCAACGAAGTTCTGCAGCCTCTCGGCGTCAAAAGCCGTCTCCGAGAAGGCGGTGAAGTAAACAGTGTTCTTGCTGTTGAACAAAAACCACTGGAAATTAGTGAATAGAGCCTGCGGATTTTTGCTGACGGCCTGGGCAGCGCGGCGAAGCAATTCTTCGCGCTGAACGGCGGTATTGTCCAATGAGCCTTCCAATGCAGTTCCTCCCAAAACCATATTGAAGCCTTCGGCCATCTTACCTCTTGCCGTAATGTCCGCAATGGGGGCCTTTGACGAATTGGAGGCTCTATAATGGTGATCACGAGCAGGCGATGAGACGCGGATTTTCATGCCTGCGGGATTCTGGCGCATTGGCAGATTGCCTCGGGCAGTTTAGAACGAGTCTTACTTGAGCCTGCATATTGCGGCTCTGTTCTTGCGAGCCCAAGGACCATCGAAGGCGCTTCGATCATCCGGCGGTGCAATTTGAACCGGATCCTGCTGACCATCTTTGCAGGTGCGGAACAGAAGGACGAATGATGGACTATCGCGGTATCTTCGAAGATGCAGTGGACACGCTGCGGGCCGAAAAACGCTATCGCGTCTTCGCCGATCTGGAGCGCATAGCCGGCAAATTCCCGCGCGCCATCTATCGGGATGACGCGGACAATCAGCGCGAAATCACCATCTGGTGCTCCAATGACTATTTGGGCATGGGCCAGCATGCCAAGGTAGTCGGCGCCATGCAGGAAACCGCTGGCCGGCTGGGCGTGGGCTCGGGCGGTACGCGGAACATCTCGGGCACCAACAGGCCTTTGGTGGAACTCGAGCGGTCATTGGCAGATCTGCATCGCAAGGAAGCCGCGCTGGTTTTCACTTCGGGTTTTGTGTCCAATGAAGCGGCCATCTCGACCATTGCGCGCCTCCTGCCTGAATGTGTGATCTTTTCGGACCAGCTCAACCACGCCTCGATGATCCAGGGCGTGCGCCAGTCGGGCATGGAAAAGAAGATCTTCCGCCACAATGACGTGGCGCATCTGCGCGAATTGCTCCAAGCCACGGATCGCAAGCGGCCCAAGCTGATCTGCTTTGAATCGGTTTACTCGATGGACGGCGATATCGCTCCAATCGAAGCAATCTGCGATCTGGCCGAGGAATTCGGCGCGCTGACCTATATCGATGAAGTTCATGCCGTGGGCATGTATGGCCCTCGCGGCGGTGGTATTGCCGAGCGGGATGGCTTGATGGAGCGTATCGATGTCATCGAAGGTACGCTAGCCAAAGGCTTTGGCGTGATGGGCGGGTATGTTGCAGCCAATCGCTCCATCATTGATGCGGTGCGCTCCTATGCGCCCGAGTTCATTTTTACCACATCGCTCCCCCCTGCCCTCTGTGCCGCAGCGCGTGCGTCGATCGAGCACCTTAAGGACAATGCGCATGAGCGCATGATGCATCAGCGTCAGGCGCGACTTACCAAGGCTATCCTTGCCGATGCCGGCCTGCCAGTCATGGAAACGGACACGCACATCGTGCCGCTGATCGTGGGCGATGCCCGCCAGTGCAAGGCTGCCAGCGACATGCTGCTCGACAAGCACAACATCTATATCCAGCCGATCAACTACCCGACCGTGCCCAAGGGCACCGAGCGCCTGCGCATCACACCCACGCCGCTACACAGCGATGAGATGATCTTTGCGTTGCGCCATGCGCTGGTGAGCGTCTGGACGAGTCTGGAGCTGCCACGCGAAAAGGCCGATGCCAAGATCACGGCGAGTAAGCTGACCTCGGGTGACCTGACGCTGCCGACCATCGGGGGTTGATGCCCAAGCCGAACGGCTTCAGCGAGGAGCAATTGTCCTGGGCAGTTGAGGCGCCTTAGCGCCTCGCTCACTAGCTCGTAAGGACGATCCGGATCAAATCGGCTGTGTTCCGTGCGCCAAGCTTTTCCATCACGCGCGCGCGGTGGACCTCAACGGTACGCGGCGAGATGCCAAGTTCAAGCCCGGCTTCCTTGTTGGACTGGCCGTTGGAGATCAGTTGCAGCACTTCGCGTTCGCGGGGTGTCAGCTGGGAAAAGCCTCGCACTTCGACCGGGCGGCGGGAATGCTGGGTGGTGCCGGATTGCATCTCGCGTCGCAAACCATCGCGAACGGAGGCCAAAAGGTGTTCTGTGTCCACCGGCTTGGACAGAACATCCGCAGCACCCATTTTCATGGCGTTGATGGCCGCTTCAAGTTGCGCCGTGTCCGAGAGCATGAACACCGGCGTTGTCCGCCGAAGGGTCTTGATGCGGTGCAGCAGCGTCAAGCCATTGACCGGCCCGATCTGCAGATTCAGGACAACCGCATCCGGCATGCGCCGCTCCAGACTTGCAACAAAGCTGCCTGCATCTATTGAGAAATTGGTCTGAAACCCTTCGAGCCGAAACAGAACGCTAAGCGCCTCACAAATGGCGGGATCCGCATCAACGATGTGGATCAGCCGGTCCCTGTTCAAGAATGATTGGTAGTAGTCCTCGGTGGTCATGTGCTCCCCCGGCTTAGCGCGCGGCTTCATGGACAAACTCTGCTTGCAGCAAAGCCGCCCAAAGCGAACTGAACCTCTTGCGTTCACTTGCGCGTCTCTACGGCAAGTCTCGGAAGTATTTTAAGCTAGGTGCTGTTCCGTGTCTCAGCTCCAGATTACGTACGTTTTGGCGCGTATGTATAGGCATATTTTCATATTCTGCGGGCGTCAATGACTATTTTCCTAGATACTAGCAACTCCGCACCGACATCCATCCGTTCTGACCCGGTCGCCAAAGAGCCAGCAAGCTGGGCGCCAGGAAATCCTCGCTTGCTTCGCTTGTCCGCAGGTAGATAGTTGGCGCATCTGTTTTCTGCCGGGACTGCTGATGGCATTTTCCTCTCCAAACGCGTTGGATAGCCTGCGACAAGCAATTGAATTCCTGCCACAGGGCGTAGCGGTGTTTGACGCCGAGGCACGGCTGGTGATTTCCAACGGGCGCTACCAGGCTCTTCTGGACTTGCCCAGCGCTCTGGTGGAGCCGGATACGGGCCTTTCAGATATCCTTGCGTTCCTGGGAGAGCGGGGTGATCTGGGCATCGGGCTAGTAGGCGATCTTGCGAGCGAACGCATCAGCCACCTATATGCCGCGCCCACAAGTGTCATGCAGCTGATCGGCAATGCTGGCCAAGCCTTGGAGCTCCAATCAAGCCGATTGCCCGATGGCGGGCTGGTGATCAGCTTTTCCGATGTGACGCAGCGCATCGAGGCGGAGCGGGCGCTTGAGCGCATGAACCAATCGCTGGAACAGCGAGTGGAGGAGCGGACCGCCGCACTTACGCGGGTCAATGCGGAGCTGGAAAGCGCTCGAGCCAAAGCGGACGCTGCCAATCACGACAAGACACGATTCCTGGCAGCAGCAAGCCATGATCTCCTGCAGCCCCTTAATGCCGCCCGACTTTATACCTCTACCCTGATCGAACGCGCCAAACTCACCGGCTTGTCGGATCTGGCGAACTCAATCGAGGCCTCGCTGACGGCGGTGGAAGAGATCATGAGCGCCCTGCTCGACATTTCGCGTATCGATAGCGGCGCCCTCAAGCCTGCACCAGCGCCGGTTTCCGCGCGCGACCTGCTCAAGAAAATGGAAGTGGAATTCGGGCCTCTCGCGCGCGAACGAAACATTGCGCTAACGATAAAGGACACCGATGTCGCCGTCCTGGTCGACAAGGCGCTAGTGGGCCGCATCGTGCAGAATCTCGTCTCCAATGCCATCAAATACACGCCACCGGGTGGTCGTGTTCTGGTGGGCATCAGGCGGCGCGGCAGCCGCATGCGCCTTGATGTGGTCGATACCGGCATCGGGTTCAACCGGGACCAACACCGGCTCCTCTTTGCCGAGTTCTCGCGCCTGGAACGAGGCGCGCGCATGGCGCAAGGTCTCGGCCTAGGCCTTTCCATCGTACAACGCCTGGTCTCGGCAATGGGGCTGACCTTGGAACTCGATAGCCGTGAGGGCAAGGGCTCCCGCTTTTCCCTGTTTTTGCCAGCGACACGCACTATCCGCACAGCCAATAACCAAGGCCCTGCACAGCCGGAGGCAAGCGTTGGCGCACTGGATTACAAGGTCTTGTGCGTAGACAATGAGCGCGCCATTCTTGAAGCGATGGAAGGCCTCTTGCGCCACTGGGGATGCGATGTGCGTACGGCCCTTTCGCTTAAGCAGATTGATCGGGAACGGCTACTTGAGGGATGGTATCCCGATCTGGTGCTGATGGACTACCATCTCGACCAAACCTCAGGGCTCGATGCCATTGAATGGTTGCGGCACAATCTCGGGGGACATCTACCGGCAGCACTGGTGACGGCAGACCGCAGCCCGGCGGTGCGAACCCTGGCGGAAGATCGGGGCATCGCTGTGGTTACCAAGCCAGTCAAGCCCGCAGCCCTCCGGGCGGCAATCAGCGGCCTAGCCAACCAGAGCCGGAGCCCTGCCAAACGGGTAGGCTAGCCTGCGGCGCCACGACGGGCGGCAGAGCCGGTTGCTATGCAGCCGCGGTGAAGAGCCCGGCACGGCGGCGCTCGAGCGCCCACCAGTAGATTGCGCCACGCGCAATGAACCAGCAATGCAAGGCAGCCCACAGGCCCAAATTGCCAAAGCTTGGCTGCAGCACAAGGGCAGCGGCCAGGAACACCAATAGGGAAAGTACCATTCCATTTCGCATGGTGGCGTTGAGGGTAGTGCCGATCAGTATGCCATCGTAGACAAAGGCTGGCATAAAGGTGATCGTGCATAAGGCGGCGATCAGCAAGTGGTCCATGGCATAGGCCTGAACCTCAGCGTTCGTGGTCATGAGCCCGATGACCCAAGGGCCGCTGGTATACCAGGCCAAACCTAGGCCCAGCGATATAACCAGCCCCCACAGGAAGCTCAAACCATAGGCCTGGTCGAAGGCCGGGCGCCAATTGGCTCCTACGGCCTTGCCCGTCAGCTGTTCCGCAGCCTGCGCTATGCCATCAAGAAAGAAGCCCACGACCATAAGCAGGTTCAGGAGCACAGCATTTGCGGACAGCGCCACCTCGCCCATGCGCGAGCCCTGCGCGGCAAACCAGGCATAGGCGCCCATCAAAGCCGCCGAGCGGATCATCAGATCGCGGCTAAGGCCGAACATGCGCTGAAGCGCATGAGCATTGTGCAACTCCGCAGGCCTGATCTTGTCCAGTACAAGAGCTGGCCCACCATAGTGGCGCAGAAACAGGAGCGTTCCGGTTCCGGCCGCCACAGCCTGTGCGATCACCGTTCCGTAGGCAGCGCCTGCCACGCCCCAGCCAAGCCCATGTACGAACCAGATAGAGAGGGTGATATCGATGCCGTGCAGAAGCAATTGCAGCATCATGCCGGTTTTGGCCGAGGCACGGCCATAGAACCAGCCGAGTAGGGCGTAGTTGACGAGGCTGAACGGCGCTGACCATATCCGGGCACCGAAATAGCCGGCCAAGGCGGCCGATGCCCCAGGTTCAGGCGCCAGCAGCGATGTGGCGAGCCACAGGATCGGCGAGGCAAGCATAATCATGCCAAGGCCAATAAGTGCGGCCAGGATCATGGCGCGACTGACATGCAGGAGGCCGTCAAGCGGATCCCGGGCTCCGATTGCTTGCGCCGTCAGCCCCGCCGTGCCGATGCGCAGGAAATAGGCGAGCGAAAACAGAACATCGAAGACCAGCGCACCCAGCACCAACCCGCCCAGCAGACCAGCGTCGCCAAGGCGGCCGATGACAGTAATATCAACCAGTCCCACCAATGGCTCGGTGATGAAAGCAACCGAGGCGGGCAAGGCGATCTTCCACACATCGGCGTGGCGGACATTGAATGGGTGTTGGGGCCGAAGAAGGGTCATGAGATGTCGAGTCTAGAACACGGCCAGAATATCCACGAGTTCATTCCCGCGAGCCGGGAACAATCGCCTGCTTCCGTCGGCACCAGGTTAGTGCTCCACATCCATGGCGATGATGACGTCTCCACGATGCCGGGACTGCTGGACTAAATCAAAATTGGGCAGGTCGGTCCGCTCTATGTGGGCGCGGTTGCGCTCTTCGGTGAAAAGGCCTTCTTCGCCATGCCGCTTGAGCAGCCTTGCCCTGACGAGTTCGCGCGGAACATCGATGAACACAGCATAGTCAAGCAGCGCGCGTACACCGGCCCAAGGGCCTTCGGTCAAGAGCAGGTAGTTGCCTTCCACTATCAGGATCCTGGCTTCGGGCTGCACGGTGAAGGCGTCTTCAACCGTGTCCTCGATCTTGCGGGAATAGCCGGGGCCACTGACAGGCTCGGTGGCATTCTTCAGGTGATGGAGAAACGACACGAACGCCGCGCCTTCGAAAGTATGTGGTGCGCCTTTGAAGTCGACCTGCCCCATTCCCTCGAGCTTTGCGTGCTTCATGTGGAAGCCATCCATGGGGACTAGCGCAGCACTACCCGGATGCGTGGCGTTGAGGATGTTCACCAGTTCGCCTGCAAGGGTCGACTTGCCCGTACCTGGGCCGCCTGCAAGACCAATGGCGATGCGGTGCTGTGCATCGCTCGCCATTTGCAGGATATGCGGCACCAGCCTGGAGAGCGCCTGCTGAGGCGTGAGGGTGAGCCGTTCGGGTTTCATCTGCGAGCCTTGCTTAGTCGGATCAGGAACCAGATTGGAACGACCAGAACGGCACCAGTAAGGACATAGGCACCGATATCGTGGAACACGCCAAAGCCATCACGGATTGCTGCGTGGAAGAGGTCAATTGTGCCATCAACGACGTCCTGCGGCCGAATGCCAAAGATGCTCATGAAGAAGCCGACAATCAGCGAAACAACAAGGAGGCGCAGGATAACGCCAGCGGGGCTACCACCTAGAAAGCGTTCAAGGCCACTCCGAGAGGGTGTTTGCATGGGATATTGATCGCTCATCGGATGACCTCACGGGACTTCATGGCTTGTGGACGATCATATAGGGTATTCTTGGTTTTGCAGAAGGTGTGAGTTGAGAAGTTTGTGTCTAAACAGAACCTCGACACGGCCTTCCCAAGAGGCTGACGAGCAGGATCGGGTATTGGGCGACATTCTTCCACAAACACAGTCTTCGCTCCTCGGCCCACCAAAGGGAGGCGGCAGAGGGTGTTGTTGAAACCAGATCTGCCACCCGTCATCAGCAACTGGTTCGCCCAGAAGGGCTGGGCGCCGCGTGAGCATCAATTGGCGGTTCTCCGAAGCTGGCAGGCTGATGCTTCGGCGCTGCTGATTGCGCCAACTGGTGCCGGCAAGACGCTTGCGGGGTTTTTGCCCACGCTGGTTGATCTGGCCGAAGGAAACTTCGAAGGGCTGCACACGCTTTACATCTCACCGCTCAAGGCTCTTGCGGTGGACGTGCAACGCAACCTCAATGCGCCGCTCCTTGAGATGAACCTGCCGATCCGTGCCGAGACGCGAACCGGCGATACGCCAGCGAGCAAACGAGCGCGACAGCGCACCAACCCGCCCCATGTGCTGCTGACGACCCCCGAGCAATTGTGCCTGCTGATCAGCCATCCCCATGCCAATCTCCTGTTCGGCTCGCTCAAGCGCATCGTCCTGGACGAACTGCACGCCCTGGTGACGTCCAAGCGCGGGGAGCTGCTGTCGCTTGCCCTGGCACGCGTCGCGCGTCTTGCACCTGACATGAAGATCACTGCACTGAGCGCGACTGTGGCGCTCCCTGATCTGCTGCGGGACTGGATTGCACAGCCCCTGCCCGGCCGAGAAACCCAGCTCCTGGTCACCGAAGGTGGCGCGCCGCCGGTGCTGGAGATCTTGGAAACCGAGCAGCGCCTTCCTTGGGCTGGGCATTCGGCCAACTATGCCCATCACGAGCTCTACGAAGTAATCAAACAGCACAAGACGACGCTGCTTTTCGTCAATACGCGCTCCCAAGCCGAAATGCTGTTTCAGGGCTTATGGGCCGTCAATGATGACCTGCTGCCCATCGCGCTTCATCATGGATCACTTTCAGTGGAGCAGCGGCGCAAGGTTGAAACCGCCATGGTCGCTGGATCGCTCAAGGCGGTGGTTTGTACCTCAACGCTGGACCTTGGCATCGACTGGGGTGATGTGGACCTGGTGGTGCAGGTGGGGGCGCCCAAGGGCAGCTCACGCATGCTGCAGCGGATCGGGCGAGCCAATCACCGGCTCGACGAGCCGTCCAAGGCCATGCTCGTGCCCTCCAACCGCTTCGAGGTTTTGGAATGCGAAGCAGCACTGGAGGCAGTAGCCGAGCGGCAGCAGGACAGCGAGGATCCGGTTGATGGCGGCTATGACGTGCTGGCGCAGCATGTGCTGGGCATGGCCTGTGCCGCGCCGTTTGCATCCGATGCGTTGTTCGATGAAGTTCGTTTGGCCTGGCCCTTTCGGGATTTGCCCCGCCAGCAGTTTGATCGAGTGGTGGAATTCGTGGCCACTGGCGGCTATGCGCTGCAGGCCTACGAGCGCTATGCGCGGCTCAAGAGAACCGAAGATGGCAAGTGGCGCATCGCCAATGCGCAGGTCGCGCAGCAATACCGGCTCAATATCGGCACCATTGTTGAGGAGCCCATGGTCAAGGTGCGGCTGATCCGCGGAAGGCTGACCAAAAAGGGGCAAGCGGAACGGCCGCTCGGGGCAGGCGGGCGGGTGCTGGGAGAAATGGAGGAGTATTTCTTTGGCACGCTGCTCCCCGGCGACACCTTCATGTTCGGGGGCGAGATCCTCGCGTTTCAGGGCATGCGCGACAATGAAGCCTATGTCACCCGGGCCCAGGCAACCGATCCCAAGATCCCCTCCTACATGGGCGGCAAGTTTCCGCTTTCAACCTATCTTGCCGCGCGGGTACGAAGGATCATGGATGACCCTTCTAGTTGGGACAAGCTGCCAAACCAGGTCAGCGACTGGCTAAGGCTCCAGCGCGACGTATCCGTGTTGCCGGGGCGAGATTCCCTGCTGGTGGAAACCTTCCCGCGTGGCACGCACAACTACATGGTCTGCTATCCCTTTGAAGGACGGCTGGCGCACCAAACCCTGGGCATGCTGCTGACGCGCCGGCTGGAGCGTGCCCGAGCGCGCCCGCTTGGATTTGTAGCTTCGGAATATGCCCTCGGCATTTGGGGACTGGGAGATCTCTCGGCGCTAATCCGAACCGGCCGGCTTTCACTCGATGAACTGTTCTCCGAGGACATGCTTGGCGAGGATCTGGAAGATTGGCTAGACGAGTCGGCGCTGATGAAGCGCACTTTCCGCAACTGCGCAATCATCGCGGGGCTGATCGAGCGGCGTCATCCGGGCAAGGAAAAGACTGGGCGGCAGATCACGATGAGTTCAGACCTGATCTATGATGTGCTATATCAGCACGAGCCAGACCACATCCTGATCCAGGCCACGCGCCGTGATGCCGCGCGCGGATTGCTGGATATCGGGCGTTTGGGCGACATGCTGCGCCGAATTCGGGAGCACATCGTGCATCAGCCGCTTGAGCGCATCTCGCCCCTCGCGGTGCCGATCATGCTCGATATTGGTCGCGAGCCAATTTATGGCGAAGCACGCGAATCAGCTATGGCGGATGCAGCCGATGAACTGATGCGGGAAGCTTTGAGCGGCCCCGGACCGGCAAGTCGCTCCCGTGGAGCGACTTGACGTCAAAAGGCCACGAGAGCTGTGCTCGAATGGCGGAGCAAGAGTTGAGCCAGACGCCAATAAGAGCCCAGAGCACGGAGACCCCGCTCTTGCGCTTCGCCGGAAAGAATTTCGAACCCCTGCCCTCCGGTGCGCTGTTCTGGCATGCCGAGCAGACCTTGCTGGTAGCCGATCTGCATCTTGAGAAGATGAGCAGCTTTGCCCGGCGCGGACAGATGCTGCCGCCCTATGATACCGGCATGACGCTGGTGCGGCTTGAAGCCGACATGCGCCGGACAGGAGCCAGCCGCGTCGTATCGCTGGGCGACAGCTTTCACCGCGACGAGGGCACAACGACGCTGAGCGAAATGGATCGGGCGCGGCTCGACGCGATGACCGACATGGCCGAGTGGCTTTGGCTCTCCGGCAACCATGATCCCAGGCCACATGCCCTAGGCGGCCGGTGTCTGCCAGCGCTGCAACTGGGCGGACTAACTCTGACCCATGAGCCACAACGCGGCGCCAGTGGTTTGATGGCCGGGCATTTGCATCCGGCAGCACACATTCATATCGATGGCCGCTCCAGCCGCCGTCCCTGCTTCGTGCATGATAACAGGCTGATGATCCTTCCGGCTTATGGTTCATCGACAGGCTCGATCAATATCCTTTCACCCGCCTTTGTGGGGCTCTTGCACTGGCCTGGACTAGAAGTGGTGATGCTGGGCAAAGACCGGGTTTATCCCGTCAGTCCCAAGCGATTGGTCCGCGGCTAGCGCTTGAAGATCACCCCACCAAGCCAGCCGGTAAACAGGGCAAGGATCACGCAGACAATACCGTAGAGCAGCGGGTACTGGATCGCCGAGAGCGCAATAAAGCGCTCGAAACCGATCTTTCGCACCGCGAAGCCTTCGGATTTGCGCGCGATGATCTCGCCATTCTTGAACACATAGGTCAGAGCTATATAGGGACCTGGCGGTGCATTGCTGGGCAGCGTCAGGCGGGCCGAGTAGAAATTGTTCGACAGAAAATTGACACCGTTTTCCTGAACGCCGAAAAAGCCTTGCTGTGTCATCAGGCGCACCAGTTCGCGGCCAAAGACTGGCCCACTCCACCAGTCCCCGGAGTCTGATGAAAGCGTATAAGCCTCGGGTAGGATGTTGTTGGTAGTCAGCGTCGTGATGTCGCTGATGTCCTCCAGCTTGCCGCTGGCCAAGACATGGAAGTAACTCGGGAAGTTATCGTATTCGACCTGCTCGGTGTTGATCCAGATCCCGAAATTGTTGGTCTTGCGGCGAGCAACCCGATCCTGCGTGGGACCCACAACCACCACAACAACATGGAACGGTCCCTCGACCCGTTCAGTGGATCCGGCATCTGGCTCGATGGAGCCAAAGAACGTCAATCGCTCCCCTGCATAGCTCGAGGTAATCTCCACACTGTCGTTGCTCAACTGGGAGACCAGACGGGCGCCATGGGCTGGGACGAGCAGCAAGCACAAGCCGAGCAGCGCAAGAACAAGCCTCATCGGGCGCCCCCAACCACTGCAGTGCTGAATACGTCGCCGGGAGTAAGCACGAGCGACAAGCCGAAGCGGATCGCGACTGCTAGGATCAGTAGCGCCAGAAGGCCGCGCAACTGTTCGCCCCTCAATTGCTTGCCCGCGGCCGCACCAAACTGGGCACCTGCAGTGCCGCCGACCATAAGGCAAAACGCGAGGAGAATGTCGACGCTCTGGCTCTGAACAGCATGGAGAATGGTGGTTGCCGCCATCATTGCAACCACCTGGGCAAGGGAAGTGCCGATGACGACATTGCCGGGCACCCGCAGCAGGTAAACCAACGCCGGCACCATGATGAAACCGCCGCCGATGCCCAACAACGAACCGACAAAGCCGATAAAGAGGCCGATCAGAAGCACCGGCAGCACACTGATATAGAGCCGCGATTTTTTGAATCGCACGCGCATAGGTAGCCCATGAATCCAGCTATGCTGGTTGGGCAGGCGCTCGCGCACCACGACGCCTTTTCGTGTCCGCAGCAGGGCCCGTGACGATTCGATCAGCATCAGCACGCCAACCGAACCGAGCAGGATCAAAAAGCCCAGTGAGATCACCAGATCCAACTGGCCCGCGTCCCGCAGGAGGGCGAAAGTGGCAACGCCGCCGAAAGCTCCCAGAATACCCGAGAGCACCAGATACATAGCCAGATGCAGATCGATCCCGCCGCGCCGGTAGTGACTGAGCGCCCCAGAGGTCGACGCCGCCACCACCTGCCCTGTGACAGAGGCAACGGCAACAGGTGCCGGAACCCCAGAAAAAATCAGCAAGGGCGTGAGCAGGAAGCCGCCACCAACGCCAAACAGGCCCGACAAGAAGCCGACCGCCCCTCCGATCCCGACAAGAAAGAAGAGGTTTACGGAAAGCTCGGCGATCGGCAGATAGATCTGCAAGACCAGATTCCGTTCGAACTGATGGCACGCACCGCCAGCATAGGGGCGTGTGAGTCAACAATAGGTCAAAGGTCCCCGCTTTTTGGCGAGAACCCCAATGGCCCTATTGGCTTAGGTCCGACACCTTGTGGTGTCAAACACCGCTTTGAGTATCACACAGGCTGGCTGCCCAGAACCGCCAGGAGGCGCGGATTGATGGTACCGACCTCCGTCATGCCGGTGCCGCGCTCGAAGGCCTTGATGGCGTCGGACGTTTTCGGCCCGGCAAGCCCATCTGGTGTTCCCACATCAAATCCCAGCTTGGTCAATGCCTGCTGCACCTTGGCAACGACATCCTGCGTTGTAATGGCGTCGCCCGGATCAAAGCTCGCTGACCAGGTGCCCAGAGGAGCATAATTGGCAGCAAGGTCGATCGGCTCGGCCTTCCAGCTTGCAATTTCAGCGCCTATGCGGCTCACCGCGTCAGCATTGAGTGACTTGGCGATGTCGTCGCGCGCCTTCGCAGCATCCGCATCGCCGCTGTTGGCGGCCAACGCGAACCATTTGTAGGACTGCTCGAAATCCTGAGCGAGGCCAAGCCCCCGGGCATAGAGCATGCCTAGATTGAACTGGGAGTCCGTCATGCCGCGCGCAGCGGCCTGCTGGAACCATTCGGCCGCGCTTTCAAACTCCTGCTCGCCCAATTGGCCGCTTGCATAAAGCGCTGCCAGATTGTGCATGGCCATCCGGTTACCCGCTTCGGCCGCGCGCTGATACCATAGCTTGGCAGTCTCAAGGTTCTTTTCGACGCCGGTGCCTGTTTCATAAAGATTGCCGAGCCGGTACTGGGCTGGCACCAGACCCTGTGCGGCAGAGCGCTCATACCATTTTGCCGCTTCCACATAGTCCTGCTCGACAGCGCGGCCTTCGGTGTAGATTGCAGCGATCTCGAACTGGGCACGTGCGTCGCCATCGGCAGCAGCCTGGCGGAGTTCCATGGGTCCGACAGCTTCCGCTGGCAGTTCAAAGGTGGCCGGAACTGCAGGATCTGCTTCGCCGATGCTGCCGGTCGTTTCCGGCGCCAAGCTATCGGGAGCAACAAGAGGCTCCATCTGCATGGCTCTTTCCTCGACGCTTGCGATCAGCGTCGAAGGCATGGGGGTTACCGGCGCCGGCTTGCTGAAGGTCGAAGCGGTAGCGGGATTGATGGAGCCTGTTGCGGTGTTATCGACCATGTCGATGACACGTGGCTCGGGCAGAACCAGCGAGACGTCCTGATCTGCTGCAGGTTCGGCTTGGGGCATCGAGCTTGAGGTCTCCGCCGGCACTGGTTCCCTAGCCGTCTCGGCCGTGCGCTGCAGGACGAGGTTGAGCGCGAGAACCGACACGGTTGCCAGAGCCGCCGCGAGCAGGAGCGGACGGCGATAGCGAACCAGAAAGCTCGTCTGGGGAGCGGTCTCGTCGGCTGTGTCGGCGGGCTGCGGCGCTTCTGGCTCGCCGGCAACAGCAGGAGCCTCTTTGCCGCGCTTGGGCCTCCTGATCTTTTCCGCCTTAGCAGGCTTAGTTTGCTCGACTTCAGCCGCAACCTCGACGGGCACAGCTTCGCTCTCGGCCGGCTTGGTTGGGCGGAAGCGGGCGAAGGCGCGGCCCATTGCCGAAGCGGACGCGTCGGCAGCAGCAGGTGCTTCCTGACGGGCACGCTGGGCACGACGGGCAGCGGCCACGAACGTGCTGGTGCTGCTTGGGGCTGGTGAAATTTCTACCTGCGGCGTTGGGGCCGCCGCCGGGGCTGCGAATGGATCGGGGTCGGAGGCAAAGCTCGACTGGGGGCGAGCAGGGCGCTCGATCTCACTGGGGTTGAACGGCGGCCGCGCCATCGCTTGCGGGCGTGGCCCCTGCTCTGGTTCGACCCGCCGCTGGTCCCTAGGCCCCATCTTAGCTTCCCATGCCGCCCAATCGGGATCGGCGTGTCCAAAGCCTGGATCAATCAGCGGAGCATCTTCGGCTGGATTAGCCGGCATGACGTCCTCGTCCGATTCAGCCTGTTTGGCAGCCAGGGCCATGAGCATGGCGTCGAGCTTGCCTGATGTGGCCTGGGGCGCAGGTTCAGCTTCAGCCGACTTTGAAACGACGACTGCCGCCGCTGGCTGCGTTTGTACTGCAGCCTGGGGCTCCTCACCGCTGCGCTCGTTCCGCGCCGCCAATGCCGCTTCCAGCCGGGTAAGTCGCTCGGCGGTCTCACGCCCAGTGGTGTTGAGGATGGCAGTGACGCGCTGCTCCAGAGCGTCCATGCTTTCTTCGCTGATGGTCGGCTTGCCTGCTTTAGGCGCCGACTTGGCAACAGCCGCCGAGGTCTTTTCGGCAACCATGGACGCGATAGTCTCGTAGTCCGGGCCCTTTCCGGCAGTTTTGATCAGGCTATGAATGCGGTCTTCAATGCTCTTGAGGCTGTCCGGCCCGAACATGGCCACCGGCGCTGGCGCCTTGCGCGTCATGGCATCGCTCGTGCGCTCGGCAACAAGAGTTGCCATGGCCTCGAGTTCGGCAACGTCCGAGGGGGTAGAATAAAGCTCTGCCAGTCCGTCGAGCTGGGCGCCGGTTTCATCCATGCGCTGCATCAGGAGCTTAAGCTGGGTCTCGACCTCGCCCTGGTCGGGCATTGCGCCCATACGTTCGGAGAGTTGCCCAATCTGGGTTTCGATGTGGTTGAAGCGGGGCTCCATGGCTGCAAGAACGGTATCGCGCAGAGCTACGATATCGCCCTTGAGCCCGGCGACATCACCATTGGCCGTGTGCAGATCACCAATAGCGCTCGCCAGCGCCTCAACCTTGGACACCAGCTTGGTGGGCGCGGTTTTCTGATCCTTCATGGCCTGCGTGAAGCTGGCCATCTCCCCCGTCAGCCGCTCGAAATCGTTCGAGGACAGCGCAACATTTTTTTCAATCGAGTCGATGCGATCGTAAACATTGCGCACGCTCTTCTCGATGGCCTGCATGGCCGGCGCCAGGGCGCTGGCGGGCTCAGGCTTTGGCTCGGCGGCACGTACGTCCTCGCGGACGATCTCGCGTTCCATCTGTTGGGCCTGCAGTTCGGCAAGCTTGCCAACAGTGGCCGACACGTCATCGAGGCGCTTGTTGATGGTGCTGAGGTCAACCTTTGGCCCCTCGTGGATCAGCGCGGCCAGCGCACCAATCTGGGACTCCAGTCGCTTGACCTGGCCGGTTTCGCCCACGGCGCCCGCCAATAGTTCCACGACATGGGTGAGTTGCTCGACCTGGCTGGCCACCTCGCGCACACCGTTGCCGGTTCGCTGCGCCTTGAGCTCGCCTTCAAGGCGCTCCAGGCGCCCTGATAGGCCACCAACCAGGGTGTTCAGTTCGCGAAATTCGGTATCCACAGGCAAGCGTGTTTCGGCGTGGGCCGCAGCAAAGCGCGGTGCCCGCTGGCCACGGATCTCGGCAATGGCATTGCTCAGGGCTTCTTGCTGCCCATGCACCGTTGCGTCGTCACGATCGCTGAACCGGTCTACGGCACGCTTGACGGTACGCAGCGTGTCTTGGCGCCGCACAGTGGGTTCGGGTCCAATTACTTGGTCGCGCAAATTGCGCACGCGCTGTGTCAGCCCGGCAAGAGCGGGCTCTGGCTCAGGCTCTTCCACCCGTGCATAACGTCCTTCCACCTGGTCGAGCAAGGCGACCAATTCGCCGCGCAGCGCCTGCCATTGACCGGGCTGGGGGTCGATCGGCAGATCGGCATCATCGTGGACGGAATAGGCGCGGGCCATGGCGTTACCTGTCGCAAAAGAGACGGTCCCTCCGCATTCAACACGAAGGTCTAAGCGCTACTCTTGGAAAAACATGGTAAAGAACCCGTTAAGCATTGACCCATTTTGCGATAGTGCCGTCTCAAAACCGCTGTTTTGCAGCAGTTTAGCGCGCTAGGCTGGGTCGACCTAAGCGTCCTTTTCCCTGTGAGGTCGAATTTGACTCGCCGCCGCATAATCATTGTTGATGACCATCCCCTGTTCCGGGCCGCCCTGCGCCAGACCTTGGCAGGTGGGGACGCTACCGTCAGCGTGGAGGAAGCAGGCGATCTGAATGGCCTCAGCACGGCGCTTGATGCCGACCGGGATTGTGATCTCGTGCTGCTTGATCTTAACATGCCCGGCGTGCGTGGCTTTTCCGGGCTCCTGTTGTTGCGCGCCCAATATCCCGACATCCCGGTCATGATCATTTCAGCGGTCGAGGACAGCACCGTGGTGCGCCGGGCCTTCGAACTGGGCGCTGCGGGCTATCTGCATAAGTCAGTCGGTCCAACAGAAATCCGCCGTGCCATCGAAACCGTGCTTTCCGGCGAGGTGTTCGTGCCAGAGGGAACCATCATGGGCGGCGATGATGCTCATACAGCGCTGATGCGGCGCCTCGCGACACTAACGCCGCAGCAGGTGCGCGTTTTGATGATGCTTAGCGACGGGCTGATGAACAAGCAGATCGCCTATGAGCTCTCGATTTCAGAAGCCACGGTAAAGGCGCATGTGTCGGCCATTCTGCAGAAGCTGGACGTCGACAGCCGCACCCAGGCCGTTATCGCAGCCGCCCGGATCGAAGACGGGCAGTTCGAGGCGTTGTTCTCGGTCGGGGCAGAAGGCGCGCCGAGCTAGGCCCCCTCGCGGCCGTCCGCCCACTCACCCGTACGCGTACCCACCAGTTCGGCAATGCTGCTCTTGCCTTGGGCCCGCACTGCGGCAACCAGGCTGCTCTTGATGCGGTCGAGCAGATCAAGCCCGCCAAACACCAGTGCCGAATAAAGCTGAATGGCATCGGCACCCGCTTCAATCTTGCTGAGTGCTGATTGAGGCGAATGAATGCCGCCTACGCCAATGATCGGCAATCGGCCGACCCGTTGACGCATCTGCGCCAGGCGCTGTGTGGACAGCTCAAAGAGGGGCTTGCCGGAAAGCCCACCCGTTTCGCCCGCATTTTCTTGGCCCGCTACGCTATCGCGGGTGATGGTGGTGTTGGACACGATCAGGCCATCGAGATCTGTGGCCAGCACCACCTTGGCGATGCTATCGAGCGCCGCCTCGTCGAGGTCAGGCGCAATCTTGAGGAACACCGGAACTCGCGTCCGTGCCTTGGCGCGGGCGCTCAGGACTTCTCCAAGCAGGCGCCGCAGCGCCTCGTCAGCTTGTAGATTGCGCAAGTTTGGCGTGTTGGGAGAGGACACATTTGCCGTCAAATAGTCCGCGATATCAGCAAATCGCTCCACGCCCTTCACATAATCGGCGACAAAATCCTCGCTGTCCTTGTTGGCTCCAATGTTGACGCCCAGAGCCGCGGGCACGCGCAGGTCCTTGAGCCGCGCAAGGGCTGCTTCGTGCCCTTCATTGTTGAAGCCCATACGGTTGATCACGCCTTGGCTCTCGCCAGTGCGGAACAGGCGCGGCTTGGGATTTCCCGGTTGTGGGCGTGGCGTTACCGTGCCGATCTCCACCAGACCAAAGCCCAGGAGCGCGAGGGGGCGTGGCACCTCGGCGTTCTTGTCGAAGCCTGCAGCCATGCCGACCGGGTTCGATAATTGGAGACCACATAAATTGGTGTGCAGCTCAGGCAGATCCGGCTGCGTCTGCACGGGTGCCAGGCCAGCGCGCAATGCGTTGATGGTGGCGCCATGTGCCGTTTCGGCATCCATCTTGAGCAGAGCTTGCTGCGTCAGACTGGAAACAATGGGATTGCGCAAAAGCGGGGAGAGCTTGGAAAAGATCACCGGACGGCCTCGGGCAGTTCACAAGACCCATCAGCGTCAACGCTCACCGGCGCTTCCCAGGCAATAGCGCTGGTTTTCAAGGCCCCCCCATAGAGATGGGGAAAGAGCGCGCCGCCACGGGAAGCCTCCCAAACAAGATCTGGGCCCAGATCGGCTGTGCGAACCGCAAGGATCACCAAACCGGTTTGGCCGGGAAAATGAAGCCGCAGGGTTTCGCGGAGTTGCGCGGCCGTGGAGAAGTGCATGTAGCCATCGGCAGCATCGATCGGCATGCCAGAATAACTGCCGCTTTGACGCGCTGGGGCATAGCTCGCTTCTGTCGCGATCTTGTAGATAAGTTCAGGGGTGCTCATGAGCGCGGACCCTAATCCGCAGCCCGGCAAGGCGCAAGTTCGCGCGACCTTTTGCCTATTGTGAATACACCGAAATAGGACTAAATTCCGGCAATAAGAAGCTTTTCCTTTTGGGCATTGTCAATGCTATCGCACCGAGCTATTTGGGACGGGATTGATGCCTTGGCGCGCCGCCAGGGTATTTCTGTTTCTGCGCTTGCTCGCATTGCTGGTCTTGATGCGACGGCTTTCAATCCCTCCAAGCGGGTTAGCAAGGATGGCCGGGAGCGCTGGCCTTCGACGGAAAGCCTTTCAAAGATTCTGGAAGCCACAGGAGAAAGCTTTGAGAGCTTTCTTGCCGGAGGCACGTTTTTGCATATGAACGACAATGCCCCAAGAAGCCAGACGGTGCCCCTGCTTGGCTTGGCCCGTGCAGGCATTGGTGGGTTTTTCGATAGTGCAGGATTTCCGGTGGGTCAGGGCTGGGAAGAAATCGACCTGCCCAGGCCAGGAGAAGGCGGTGTGTATGCCCTCGAAGTGACCGGGGATTCCATGGAGCCGCTGTATCGCGAAGGCGACCGGATCGTGGTTTCACCCACCGAGGCGGTGCGGCGCGGTGATCGCGTGGTGGTCAAGACGCGCGATGGAGAGGTGATGGTCAAGATCCTTGCCCGCCAGACCCATAAGCAAATCGAGCTACGCTCGGTAAACACAGCCTATGAACCGCGTATCGTTGACCTTGCCGATGTGGAATGGATCGCGCGCATCATCTGGGCAAGCCAGTAAATGGAAGAATTGCCCTAGTGGCGGGATTGCACTGCCGGCCTTGTGGTTCGACAGGCTCACCATGAGGCCCTGACCACCATTGTGCGAGCAGGCAGCACATCCCAACTGCCACATTCAGCACAACAGACAGTAGACCTCATCCTGAGCCTGTCGAAGGACGAGCTCGTGGCAATCAGACCAGTGCCGCTCCTAGCCGAATAGGTTCGCGCGACCCTACTTCGCCAGCATTTTTCCCGCCAAAGCATCGGCGATCAGCTTACGCGTCTCGGTCACACCGAACAGCGCAATGAACGAGCCGAAGCGTGGTCCCTGCTCGTCGCCCAAGAGCACCTGGTAAATAGCCTTGAACCAGTCGCGCAGGGGCTCGAACTTATGCTCATTGCCCACGGCATAGACCAAATCCTGCAGACCTGATGCATCGGTTGAGCCTTCATGCTCAGCCAGCCGATCATGCAGATCCTGCAGCGCAGCGCGCTCGATGTCCGTTGGCGCACGATAGGTCTTGAACGGCTTGACCTTGTCATTGAAGTACCGCACCGCATAGCCGGCGAGCTTATCAAGCTCGGGATGGGTTGCCGCGGTGGCGCCCGGAATGTAGCGGCCGATAAAGCCCCACATCACCTTGGTGTCCTGGGCATTGGCCGTTGCCACCAGGTTCAGCAGCAAGGCAAAGCTCAGCGGCACTTCGGGGTTCGGCACGGTGCCATAGTGGACGTGGAACGCGGGGTTCTCTAGCCGAGCGGCTGCATCCTGCCCCTGATATGCGGAGATGAAGCTGTAATATTCGTCCACAGCGCGCGGAATGACATCGAAGTGCAGGCGCTTTGCCGTGCGGGGCTTCTGGAACATGTAGAGCCCAAGGCTGTCGGTGCTGGCATAGGTCAGCCATTCATCGATGGTCAGTCCATTGCCCTTGCTCTTGGAGATCTTCTGGCCCTGGTCGTCCAGGAACAGTTCATAGACATAGTGCTCCGGAGCCTTGCCGCCCAGGATCTCGCAGATGCGGTCATAGATCGGGGCATTGGTCTGGTGATCCTTGCCGAACATTTCGAAGTCGACACCCAGTGCAGCCCAGCGCATGCCGAAATCGGGCTTCCACTGCATCTTCACATGCCCACCCGTCACCGGCACTGTCGTGTCGCGCCCATCTTCATCGGCGAAGGTGATCGTGCCGTCCTTGGCATTGACCTCCTTCATCGGCACGTAAAGCACGCGGCCCGAGATCGGGGAGATCGGTAGGAATGGCGAATAGGTGGCCTGACGCTCGGCCCCGAGCGTTGGGAGCATTACCTTCATGATATCGTCATAGCGCTCGGCGGCACGCAGGAGCACTTCGTCAAACTTGCCAGAGCGATAATATTCGGTAGCGCTGGCGAACTCATAATCGAACCCGAAGGTATCGAGAAACCGCCGCAACATTGCGTTGTTGTGGTCGCCAAAGCTTGCGAACTCATTGGTCCAGGGGTCCGGTACCGATGTCAGCGGCTTTTGCAGATGCGGCTCCATGACCTCCTTGGACGGCACATTGTCCGGGATCTTGCGCATGCCATCGAGATCGTCCGAAAAGCACAGGAGGCGCGTCGGGACCTGGTCGCGTGTCAACAGGCGAAAAGCCGTTCGCACCATCGTGGTGCGGGCCACCTCGCCGAACGTGCCAATATGCGGCAGGCCCGAAGGACCATAGCCGGTCTCGAACAAAGCTTCGCCCTTACCTGACTTTTCGATCCGCTTGACCAGTTTGCGTGCTTCTTCGAACGGCCAGGCCTTGGCGGTCTGGGCAGCATCAAAAAACGCGGGATCGAGCGGGGGCAAGGAAGCGGGCGACAAGGGGCTCATGCCTTTCAACGATAATCTGAATGGCGGTGTGTTGCATTCCCTGCTTTCGCCGTCAATGCGCCAACGTCTTGCCAAGCCTTGTCGTGCCGCCTACCTGTTGAGCCACGGACAGCCATTTGGAACAATTCTATGCCCAATCAAGCCCATGACGCACTGATCCATTTGATGATCCTGGCGGCATCTTCCGATAGCCAGATGACGGAAAGGGAATTGGTGCGGATTCAGGCTTTGATCGGGCGCCTGCCAGTGTTTGAAGGGTTCGACAAGAACCGGCTGATGGCTGTGGCTAATGCGTGCGCAGACAAGCTCAATGGCCTGGGCGGGCTAGACCAGGTTATGGACGAGGCGATTGCCGCTATTCCCAAAAAGCTGCAGGACACCGCCTATGCGGTGGCGGTGGAAGTTGCTTCGGTTGATCTGCACCTTGAGCAGGAAGAGCTCCGCTACCTCGAGATGCTGCGCGACAAGCTTGATCTCGACCGGCTTACCACCGCAGCGATCGAAGTTGCCGCACGGGCGCGGCACCGACGCATGCCTCAGTAGAAGCCGACGGGGAACCAGCGCAGGTATAATTCGTCAAGCGCGCCATTGTCCTTGAGCTTGATCAGCGCCCAATCAATCGCGTGCCGGATCGCGTCGTTACCCGCAGGAACGGCGATCGACAATCCCTCTCCGAACAGCGCCGGGCGGAAATAGGCCTCGCCAGCAAAGGCGCAGCAGCTCAGATTTTCGTTGAGCCAGAAGGACGAGCGCATGCCGTCACCAAAAAAGGCATCGGCCTGGCTGTCGCGGACAGCTTGAAGCCCTTCGAGCTCAGTCGCAAAACCTGCAAGCTCAGCATCAGGTAAATAGCGCTTCATAAAGGCCTCATGAGCGCTGCCGCTACGCACGGCCACGGTCTTGCCGCTCAAGGCACCAGGATTGAAACCTTCCACGTCCGGCAGGCGAGTAACAAAACGCCCCGGCAGAGCCATGTAGACGGCAGAAAAATCAAACCGCGTTCCGTTTTCGGGGGTCATCTGAAGCCCCGCAATCAGGGCATCGCCCTGATTGTCGCTTAATGCATCCGCCGCCTGCTCCCACGGCCAAGCCTGGATGGTGCAGGCAACATTGGCTTCGGTGCAGATCCGGCGCGCCAGATCGACGTTGAAGCCGATCAACTCCCCGCCGGCATCTCGAAAATTGAACGGCGGGAAGTCTGCCGTGGTGAGAAAGCGAATTGCCGGCACGGGCGTCAGCGTCGGCGACATTTCGCGCGCGCTGGGATCGGCGTGGTAGGGCAGCGCCTGGGCGAAGGCAGGGGAAGCTGCCGCGAACATCAACCCAAACAACCAGACTAGAGCTGTTTTCATCATCGGCGGCACCGGGTCATGTCTGAACCTGATCCAGGCCATACATCAAATCGGCAAGCAGGTCCTCAGGGTTCTCCAGCCCCACCGAAAGCCGCAACAGGCCCGGCGTGACACCAGTTTCCAGCCGCACCTCTTCGCTCAAACGCTGATGGGTCGTGGTGCGCGGATGCGTGATGATGGAGCGCGCATCGCCCAAATTGTTGCTGATCAGGATCACGGACAGGGAATCGGACAGGGTGAACGCTGCCTCCTGTCCGCCCTTGACCTCGAACGCGACCAAGGTAGAACCCGTCTGCATCTGCCGCTTGGCCAAATCGTATTGCGGATGACTGGGGTGGTGGGGATAGATTACCCGGTCGATCTTGGGATGGTTCGCCAAAACTTCGGTGATCTTGGCGGCGCTCTCGGTCATCTGGCGGACGCGGAGGGGAAAGGTTTCCAGCCCCTTAAGCAGTACCCAGGCATTAAAGGCGCTCAGCGTGGCGCCGGTCTGGCGCAAAAGCGTGTGCACATCCCCTTCGATCACCTTTTTGGAGCCCAGCACGATGCCGCCGAGTACCCTGCCCTGCCCATCCACATGCTTGGTGGCCGAGTAGGTCACCAGATCCGCGCCCAGCTCAAGCGGCTTTTGCCAAAGAGCAGTCGCAAAAACATTGTCCACGATCAGCACCGCGCCATGTGCATGGGCAATGTCGGCCACAGCTTTGATGTCTACCAGTTCCAACGTGGGATTGGTTGGGGTTTCAATAAACACCAGCTTGGTGTTCGCCTGCATGGCCCGCGCAAAGTTCTCCGGATCGCGTCCGTCCACCAATGTGCTCGCCACGCCCCAGCGTGGCATGAAATCCTCCACCACATAGCGGCAGCCGCCAAACAGGGCACGTGATGCCACGATATGATCACCTGCTCGAACCTGGCTCATCACCGCATTGGTGACCGCCGCCATGCCGCTCGCAAATGCCCGCCCCGCCTCGGCGCCCTCCAAAAGAGCCATGCGCTCCTGAAACACATCCACGGTCGGATTGGCAAAGCGTGAGTAATTATGCCCGCCTGGAATTTCGCCCTTGAACAGCAGTTCGGCATGTTCGGAGCTGGGGTAGGTGTAGCCCGAGGTCAGAAAAAGCGCGTCGCTGGTCTCGTTGAAAGGGGAGCGCTCGGTGCCGCCATGGACCAGCTGTGTCTCGGCCGCGCGGCGGGCTGGATCATTGAGCGGGTTGTTGGCTTTGGACATGGTCACGCTTTCACAACAAAAAACCGGCGCGCAGAAGGCGGCCGGTTCCAACGGTCTTTAGCGATTTCTTTTAAGTGGCTGCAAGCGACCGGCCAAATCACCACTAGAGCGCGATCTAAAGCCAATTGCCTCACGGCGTCAATAACAGTAGGAACAGCCAGCATCACCCGGGGCATTCCATGGACACGCAACAGGCCTGGCCGCAGGGCGTCTTTCCGGCGCGATTGATTGAGCAACTTGCCAAAGGGGGCGCGATATACAGCGCCCGCGCCTTTGACGCCGACCAGGTGCAGCCCGCTAGTCTTGATCTGCGGCTTGGAAATGTTGCCTATCGCGTGCGATCGAGCTTTTTGCCGGGCCCAAGTCATTCTGTTGCCGAGCGGATCGAAGCTCTCAAACTGCACGAAATCGACCTCACAAAGGGTGCCGTGCTGGAGCGCGGCTGCGTGTACCTGGTACCACTCCAGGAGAGCCTCGCCCTGCCCCAAGAAGTCAGCGCCTCGGCCAATCCCAAGAGCTCCACCGGGCGCCTCGATGTTTTCACCCGCGTCATTGGCGATCGCGCCCGCGGGTTCGATCAGATGCCTGCAGGCTATCAGGGGCCGCTTTACCTCGAGATCAGCCCACGCACCTTCCCCATTCTGGCACGCACTGGCTCACGCTTGAGCCAGATGCGATTCCGCAGCGGCGATCACCGCCTTACCGCGGCCGAGCACCAGGCACTGCATGCCAGCGACACCCTGGTGTTCGACAACTCCGTTCAGGTCGGCGATGGCGTTGCCCTGTCCATCGACCTCAAGGGGCAGGATCGGAATGGTCTTGTCGGCTTCCGCTCGCGCCGCCACACGGCAGTGGTAGACGTCGACAGGAAAGCGGCCCTGGATGTGCTCGACTTCTGGGACCCCCTTTACAGCCGCGGCCGGGACGAGCTGATCCTTGATCCAGACGAGTTCTATATTCTGGTGTCAGACGAAGCCGTGCATGTGCCACCCACTCACGCCGCCGAAATGGTGCCGTTCGACCCGCTCGTCGGCGAATTCCGCGTCCACTATGCTGGCTTCTTCGATCCAGGTTTCGGCCATTCAGAGGCCGGCGGCACGGGCAGCCGTGCGGTTCTAGAAGTGCGCAGCCGGGAAGTGCCGTTCCTGCTCGGTCATCGGCAAACCATCGGCCGGCTCGTCTATGAGCGCCTGGCCGAATTGCCCGATCGCCTCTATGGCACCGCCTCGGGCTCCAACTACCAGGCACAGACCCTGAAGCTCTCCAAGCATTTCAAGCCGTTCGCCAGCTAAGCTTAAGACCCGCTTGACGCCCACCGCGATTTGCCGCATCTATCCGCCTGTTGCGGGTGTATCTCAATGGTAGAGAAGCAGCTTCCCAAGCTGATGACGAGGGTTCGATTCCCTTCACCCGCTCCACTTGCGCTCATTGTCAGCATAGATGAACCGCAGCGATCGCTCGGTGATTTTGCCTGAAGCTGACGCACAAATTGCCTCCTTCAGCAGATGTGTGCAGGACCCCGTATTAGCCGGACCACGCAGAACGCCGCGCATCCCAGTTGCCGACAAGATCGCCATCTCGCCGGAACGTAATTCGAATACACCCTAATCGCACCTTTATTTTCTGCGATGGGGATTAAACCTCCGGCAGCGGTGTTGACGCTGGTGAGGGCAGCAGACGCCGCTCTCCTGATGGAGGAAAAATACCATGAAGTTTCGTTTGATCCTGGCGACCGCTGCGGCAGTGGCGCTGTTTGCGGCTCCAGCCTTTGCGGAAGATTATCTGGGCGGTGCGGTCAAGACCGTTGAAATCAATGGCAAGCAGGTCTTAACCGATGCTCAAGGCATGACGCTCTACACTTTCGACAAGGATACGGCCGGCAAGTCCAACTGCAATGGCGATTGCGCGGTGAAATGGCCCCCGCTGATGGCCGAAGACGATGCCAAGGATGAGGGCGACTTCACCGTCGTGACCCGTGACGACGGCACCAAGATGTGGGCCCACGGAGGTATGCCGCTTTACTACTGGTACGAAGATACCCAGCCCGGTGACATCTCGGGTGACGGCGTCGGCGGCGTCTGGCATCTTGCGGTAGATTGACCGTTGCGAGCTTGAGCTTTTGAGCGATTTCCTCGACCAGGTCGAAGCCTGTGTGCCGGCCCTGAGGCGCTATGCCCGGGCCCTGACGCGCAATGTCGACCTGGCCGATGATCTGGTGCAGGATTGCCTGGAGCGGGCAATCTCACGGCCAGGGCTGTTTCGCCCTACCGGACCAGTTCGGGCCTGGCTCTTTACCATCCTCTTGAACCTTTATCGCAACTCCCTTCGTTCCTCCAGACGTCGGACTTGGATGCTCGACAGTGCCGCCCCCGATGAACTATCCACTCCCGCTCCACAATTGGGGCATCTTGCCTTGGCTGAGATGGGGCGGGCGATAGACGCGCTGCCATCCGAACAGAAGGAAGCCTTGCTGCTGATTGCCCTTGAAGGTTTGCCGTACCAGGAGGCTGCCGACATTTTGAAGATTCCGCTGGGCACGCTGATGAGCCGATTGGGCCGGGCCCGTGCCACCTTGCGTTCGGTCACTGGAACACCGGCCGAACCACGCCTGAGAACGGTCAAATGAGCGAGATCACCCGCGACATGCTGATGGCCTATGCCGACGGGCAACTTGATCCGGCAACGCGTCAGGCCGTGGACGAGCATCTTGCCACAGACGGGGAGGCTGCAGCAGAAGTGGCGGTGATGCAGCGGCAGTCGGACGCCATTCGCGCGCTCTATGGTCCTGCTGGGGCCGAGGTTGTTCCGGGCCGCCTTGATCCACGAAGGATCGCGGCCGGCATGTCGCGCAATAGGGCGAGGCGCTTTGTCTGGGCTACCGCTGCTGCTGTGTTGCTGGGGCTCGGCCTGGCCGGTGGTTGGTTCCTGCGCCCTGTGCTGGAACAGCGGCCCGCGAGCGCAGTGCTGATCGCCGACGCAATCAACGCCCATAGCGTCTATGTGGCAGAAAACCGGCATGCGGTGGAAGTCGGGGGAGCCGATAGCGAGCACCTGAGCACATGGTTGTCCAATCGTCTGCAAACCAATCTGGGCATGCCCAACCTTGAAGCCGAAGGCTTTACGCTTGTTGGAGGGCGGCTGCTGCCCGGGGAGCCAGAACTGGGCGGCCGGGCTGCACAACTGATGTATGAGGACGCCGGCAAGGAGCGGGTGACTATCTATGTCACGGCAGCCCTGCCGGACAAGGAGCCCACTTACCAGTTCAGCCGGTATGAAGGAACGGACGCCTTCTACTGGGCCAACAGCCGTATCACCTGCACTGTCGTGGGGACGCTGCCAGATGAGCGCATGAAGGCCGTATCGCAAATGATCTATGCGCAACTGACCGAAGGCGAGCCGGAGCAAACACCCTACCGCGGGTCGTGAATGGCGTGCTTGCAACTGAGCAAAAGGCCCAGATGGCTGGGGGCAGCGTAGGGGCGGGACGCGGACTGTGGTTTTAGATGGTGAACCGACAGCAGAGATCGATGGAAGGCGGCAGAAGTTTGTATGCCGTGAGCTATTCCATTGGCGCTTACAGATCTTGGCGACCTGCTTCCTTTGCCAGGCGCATGAGCGTGCGCGCCATTTCGCGGACGCGCTTGTTTTCATCCCCAACCAAAGGTGCAACTGCCTCGAATATGTCTTGGTGCGCCGCTCGATCAACAAAGGAGGAAAGCCCATAAAGAGCTTGATACCTCACCTCCCAATCGGGGTCACTGAGACTAGCCATCAGTTTCGGTACCGCAGTAGCATCTTCGCTTCGGCCCAAAACGTCGAGAGCAGCGACTCGCACACCATGCCACGGCGACTGCAGTGCTTGCACTGCTGTGTCCACAATAGCCGATCGATGGTTCTTGCTACCTGCCAGAAGGTGGGCGAGCACTTTCAGAATATTGGCCTGCCTGTCGGCCCCGGAACGATGGAAAGCGTCGATCAGTCTGGGTATTGCTGCTAAGTCCGCATCGGTTGGATTGTGCTGCAGCAGCCGAAGCACCTCCACATTTACGTCCTGCAAGAATTGGTCGGTATCAACAGAGATATCCGTGGCTCTCTCTGCCAGGCCGCTCAATGAGCCTTCCGCCGCTGCGGGCACCGCCGTTATGAGCCAAAGCACCAGAACTGCCCTGAGGCTTGTGATGTTGGGCATCCAATCTGTCCCCAAAGCTTGCCAATGAAGATACGACGTTTGTTGGTCAGATAAGTTTTGTCACCCCAGCACCGGTTCAACGGCCCCAAGTCGCTAATGGATTTCCCAAACACTTGTCGGTTTTCTGATCATCATTTTCTCAGTGCTTCCAGGAACAACCGAGAGGGGTCCACTAGCGCCGGGCGCCTTCGGTGTGGTTAGCCTTCACTCCGCTTCCAACTGGCGGCATAGAACAGGATGTCATCCGCGGAGAAAGGATGGCCATCGCTCCATTTCATGCCTTCGCGCAGATGAAAGGTATAAGTGCGAGCGTCTTCGCTGATCTCCCAGCTCTTGGCGATGCCGGGCACCACATCGGAGCCATCAACGCTCCAGCGCACCACTGGCTCATAGCCGAACTGGCGAATGTCGGCGATATTGCCGCCGCCCCAGCTATCGATGAACTGGCCGCCATAAACGCTCACTTCCTCGGCCGGCTGGATCACCAGCGGCTCGAGCGGCAGGCGCTCGGCCACAGCAGGGAGCGTACCGGCATCGACCTGGCTCTTGAGTTGGGGGCCTCCGTATAGCCACTGGCGCAGGCATTGGCCGGGGCATCCTGCGCACCGGCCGGAAGGGCCAGAGCACCGGGCATGGCGGTTGCGCCGAGCAGCACGGATGTCACCGCCAGCAGCCTTGAAATGCCGGAAAGATCTTTATGCATAAGCTGTACCTCCCACGAAATGAATTTCGCATCCTCCGATCTGGAGCGGGATATCGGCGGAGCAAACCAGCTCGGGATCATCAGCATCTGGCAAAGCTGGTCCACCAAGCGCAGCCATATCCCGGCGTTCAGCCACGAAGTGCCGCGCTACACCATTCGCTCGCCCGGCGAACTGCCCGCCCTGCTCGCGGAAATCGAGCGACAAATGGCGCGCTCAAGCCACAATCCCTTGTTTGCACCAGCCTGACGGCAGCCGCCATGAGCTTGCAATTCGTGGTTCTCAGCGATCTGCACATTATGCCCGAAGGGGAGTTGTCGGTTACCCTAGACACGGGCGCGCGGCTGGAACGGGCGGTTTCCGCCATTATCGCGCGCTATGGCAAGGCCGATTTCTGCGTTCTTGCCGGCGACCTTGTGGATGCAGGACAGCCTGACGCCTACCGCCGATTGCAGCAGATCATCGCACGCATCCCTATTCCGGTTCATCTGACCCTTGGCAATCACGACGACCGCGAAGCATTCCGCTCCGTCTTCGGCGCTGCCTATTTTACTGAAACCGGCAAGGTGGACAAGGTTCTGGACGTCCAAGGCTACCGATTGATCCTGCTTGATTCATCCGAGCCCGGACGGGTCGATGGGGTTTTGACGGAGCGGCAAATCGCCTGGCTGCGCGCCCGGCTGGCAGAAGCGATGGGGCAGCCGGTGATCGTTATCCTGCACCACAACGCCCATGCCCTCCACATCGAGTCCGATGACATCCGCATCCTTGAGCCCCAGCCGTTTATTGACGCACTCAAGACGCACCCTGACATACGGCAGGTGATCGCTGGCCACGTCCATCTCACCTCGACAGCCATGTGGCAGGGCCTACCTTTCACAACGCTGGCGGGAAACCATTATTACTGCACGTTCGATCAGCCCGGCGTGCCAATGCGCCGTCTCGCCGGTCCAGGGCAGATGGCCATCGTCATCGGCAATCCGGAAAGCACAATTGTGCACTTCGACAACTACCTCGATGCGAATCTGGAAATAGAACACACGAGCATCTGACCTGCATGTGCCTCGATCAGGTGCCGACGCACAGTTACATCATGGGCAACAACTATGCCGAAGGCGTTCTGAGCCATGACAATTTCCTGCATCGCAGCTTCAAGGAAGTACCAGCCGAAGGTCGAGCCTCCTGGTGCTGACTGACGCAGTGCCTTTGCGTTTCCCGACCGTCTCTAGGGCGCGTCGTCAGCGCCTACAGCGCCACCTTCGGACTCCAGCCGCGTGAGTTGACGAACGTCCGTGCGTGAGAATTTCAGGCGCACGCCTGCGCCCATGCCGTCCTCTTCATCGATGATCACAACGCCGAAATAGTCGAGCGCCTTGCAAACGGCGATCCGGTCACTTTCTTCAGACAGTCGAGCGCTTCCGCTCGCTTCGAGAAGCTGCAGTTCGGGTAGGGACAGGCCTGCCGAAAAGGCGAAGTCAGCTTGAGATACGCCAGCGAGGGCCCGCGCAGCTGCGATCATTCGTCCGGTGATTTTGCCATTCGTCATCATCAACCTCCGTTCTTCGCGATATTCCAGGCGTCCAGAATAACATATCTAGATAAAGGGAACAAATTCGCGACAACAATGCCATTTTCTTGCGGCGTAAATTCATAGCTCTGCCACGGTATGCTTCCGGTCACTTTGTTGCACGGCCGTTGCTTATTCCGTTTCTGTAACAACATCGGTGACGAACCCCAGAATTACTACTTAATGAACAAGGAGGCATTTCATGGGCACGAGGAACTTCAACAAACCGATCGTTCTCCAGTTGAAGCAGGGTCATGCGGCAAGCTTACGGGCGCGGAACGCCGCAGATGCACTCGAATATCTGAAGCGCTTTTGGTCTGGCGCGCGCACAAGGGAGTATCGGCGAGCTTATGCGATTTGCCAGAGCGCCTTGGATAATCTGGTTTCGGCGGAGTCGGCGCGCGCCTATGTCGTTGCCGCGGCCGAACGGGCCGGGATCTTGCATCGCCAGCGGGACCATTCGGGGGCCTCCCCTTATCAGTTGCAGCGTTAGGCGTTGGCTCTCTTCAGCAGCTTCATCCTGACCACACCAGGGAGTTTTACAAAAGTCAGCACGCCGAGCGGGAGTGCTGGCGCCGTTCAAGAAGGATATTCTCATGCAGATCAATCATCCGGTGCAGGCTTCGGCTGAAGCGCCGCTTGCTCCGCAACCTATCGCCGCTAAATCTCAGAACGCCCTTGGCACGATGAAGCGTTGGGCAGGCCGCGTCCTCGCTCGTGTACAAAAAGGTCGCACCGAAGCTGCACTGATGCGGCTAAGCGACGCCGCCCTCAAGGACATCGGGATTACCCGCGGGGAGATTTCCCATGCTGCCAGCGTAGTCGCCGGCTTGGCACCACTACCGGTTTCCGCATCACGCCCGGGACCGGATGTGGCGCTTCCGAGGAGTGGCGGCGAAGTTCACTTCCTATCCCGGCCACAACAACCAAGCGTGACTAGCGTGAATGACAATGGGATGCTGCAGTCTCAAAGCAGACGGGACGCTCGCCGCCGTTCCTAACCCAATGGGCCGCAGCAGGGCTGTGCAACCCGCGAATTTGCAAACAGCGACCGCCCCCCAATGCAGCGAACTCGGGAATGGCCTCGTACTGGACGCCAGTATAGAAAAGGGCTGAGCTAAATCGGACTCCCCCGGGTCAAAGAGGTGCAATTTGATGTCTGCCGGTCCCACCATCCTAGCAGTCGGGGAATTGCTCGTTGAGTTCGTCTCGCATCAAAAAGGATGCGGGCTCGAAAAGATCTCACCCTATACCGGACCCTATCCCAGCGGCGCTCCCGCCATTTTCCTGGATCAAGCGGCGCTTTGGGGTGCCCGAACAATGATGTTCGGTGCCGTGGGCGATGACGGCTTCGGCCGCAGCCTCGTCGGGCGCCTTGAGCGGGATGATGTGGGCATTGCGGGCATCAGCGTGCACCCGCACCTCACCACGGGAACAGCGTTCGTTTCCTATTATGAAAACGGCTCGCGCGACTTCATCTTTCACCTCGAGAACACGGCGGCCGATCATTTCGTGTTTTCGCCAGACCTTCTGCCGGAGGGCGATTTAATCCTGCATGTGTCGGGATCTTCGCTGGGGTCGAAACGATTGCGCCCCCAGATCATGGCTGCGGTAGAGGCGGTTGCCTCCCGGGGCGGACGCATCTGCTGTGACCCCAATGCCCGGCCAGAAATCATGCGAGACGAGGAAGGGCGCGCAGCACTCGATACGATTATTGCGCAGAGCTTCTGTTTGATGCCGAGTATTGGTGACCTCGACTTTCTTTATCCTGGCTTGGGTGAGAGCGCCGCCATCAATCGCCTGCTGGAACGATCGGCAGAATTGGTGGTCGTGAAACGCGGCGCAGAAGGCGCCAGCGTCATCAGCAGGGGCCAAAGGCACGACATCGCACCACACGGCGTCAATGAAATCGACCCGACCGGCGCCGGCGATGGCTTTTGCGGTGCATTCGTCGCGCTTCTTGCCCAAGCTTGCCCTGCTGAGGAGGCAGCAATTTTGGCGAACGCGGCAGGCGCTTTATCTGTTACGCGGCGGGGACCCATGGAGGGCAATGCGTCGCCTGCGGAGGTGCAGGATTTCCTGGCGGCACAGGCTGGAGCCGGAGCTCTCTCATGAAGGTCATACGAGACCTTATCGCACAGAACCGCTCCGGCGTTCCTGTCGGGATGCCGAGCTTTTGTACGGCCAATGAACAAGTACTTGAAGCAGTTCTCCAGTATGGCGCGACGTCGACAGCCCCCATTCTGGTTGAAGCCACCTGCAACCAGGTCAATCAGGAGGGTGGATATACCGGCCTAACCCCGCAGCGATACATGGATTGGATAAGAAGCCTCGCCGCGGACCGCGGGCTGCCCCTGTCCCGGCTGATCCTGGGCGGCGACCACCTGGGACCCAATCCATGGCGTCACCTAAGTGCGGAAACTGCCATGGTTGAAGCGCGCGAGCTTGTTCGGCAGTTCGCGGCGGCTGGCTACACCAAGATACACCTTGATGCCAGCATGGCATTGGGCGGCGAAGCTCATCCCAGCTTCGAAACCGTCGCTGCCCGAGCCGCAGACTTATGCGAAGTGGCTGAGCGGCATGCACCTGAGCCAGACGCCCTGGTCTATGTCGTAGGCACCGAAGTCCCCATCCCTGGCGGAGAAACGGAAGAGTTGAACACGCTCGACGTTACGTCCGTGGACCGCCTGCAAAAAACGCTCTCGACTCACAAGGAGGCGTTCGAGCAGCGCGGCTTGAGCGACGCCTGGGATCGCGTCGTGTCCGTGGTCACCCAGCCCGGCGTGGATTTTGGCCACACCACGCTTTACCCATTTGACGCGCAGCGTGTAAAGCCGCTCAAGGACGCCATCCTGCACCAGGAGGGGCTGACCTTCGAGGCTCACTCGACCGACTACCAGACGAGTGATGCGCTGAGGCAACTCGTTTCCAACCACTTCTTTTTTCTTAAAGTCGGTCCCGAGCTCACCTTTCGGTTCCGCGAGGCCATCATGGCATTGGCGGAAGTAGAACGGCGCATGGGCGTAGCCTCGCCATCTGGTGTAATCGAGGCCCTTCAATCCTCTATGAATTCCTATCCGCAGTATTGGCGCGACTATTACCGCACCGAAGGCAAGGAGCTCGAACTGCTGCAATTGTTCAGCTACAGCGATCGCATTCGTTATTACTGGAACTTTGCCGAAGTCCAGTCAGCCCTTGGCAGGCTGGTCAGCAATATCGAAGGCATCAAAGTGCCCGATGGCTTGCTGCTGCAACATTTCGGCGCGGCCGAATTTGGCGCTATGTCCCGCGATCCCAGAGCTTTGATCGAAGCACGGATCGGCTTGACCGTGCAACGTTACATGGCCGCATGCGGCCTCGTTGAGACGGAACACTAGCTTCGCTGGATACGGAGGCGCCCTAGCGGACGCCCAACCCTGCCGTCAGGCCACCGTCGATCCGATGATCGGAGCCGGTGATGAACCCTGCACGATCCGAAGCGAGGAACGCAATAAGCTCCGCCACTTCTTCGGGCTCGCCAATCCGCCCAAGGGGGTGTGCAGCGCCGAACCGCTTGAACACGGCCTCGATATCGGCATCCGGACCATCTGCGGCCCGCGCCGCGCGTTCCAGGATTGGGGTGCGCACAGAACCGGGGCTCACGGACAAGACGCGGATGCGATCGGGGGCAAAGTCCAGCGCCATGGCGCGCGTGAGGGCATGGATTGCCCCCTTTGAGGCCGCATAGGCAGCAACATTGGTTTGGCTGGCGTGCCCCTGAACACTGGCCACGTTGACGATTACTCCGCTGCCGCGAGAGCGCATGATGGGTACGCCGAAATGTGCCGTAAGATAGATGGAGCCCACATTAACCTGCAGGCAGCGGTTGAAATCCTCCGGTGAGGTGCTGACCGCATCGCCATAGGGGTGAACGGCAGCAGAATTGACGATGATGTCGAGGCCCCCCAACTCCCCTGCCATCTCGGCCATGGCAGCCTCTAGCTGCAGCGGGTCGGCAACATCCACATGCTTGACGCAGACCGAACTCTCGCCCGCCAAACGCGCATTGCCCGTCTCGTCTATGCCAAAGGCCGTAACACGCGCCCCTGCCGCAGCGAGCCGCAACGCAACGCTGCGCGCAATGCCCGTGGTGCCAGTCACCAGGGCGATCTTGCCGTCGAACTCAGCCACTAGCCGCCCACCATCAGTTTCACTACCTCATCATGCGTCGTCTCCGAAATCTTGCGCTCTCCGGCCTGCACCCCGCGGCGCAGTACGATGATGCGGTCCGACACCGCGAAAATGTCTTGCAGGTTGTGGGAGATGAAGATCACGCCCCTGCCTTGCGCCTTGAGCTGATGGATCAGGGAAATCACCTTTCGCTGTTCGGGCACACCCAAGGCAGCAGTGGGCTCATCCATGATCAGGATTTGGGCGTTCCAATACACGGCACGGCCAATTGCCACCGCCTGCCTTTGCCCACCCGAAAAATTGCTGACGGGGGCGTTCATCCGGCTCACATGGAAGTCGAGCAAGGCCATGGTCTGTCGTGCAGCATCTGCCATTTTCTTGCGGTCCAGCACCGGGAGGAATCCGAACGCCCTGGTCATGGGTTCGCGCCCCAGGAAAATATTGGCACCGATCGAGAGATTATCCGCCAGCGCCAGGTCCTGGTAGATCGTCTCGATCCCCTTCTCGCGCGCTTCCTGGGGCGTGGAGAAGTGCACGGGTTCGCCGCGGAGCCGGATTTCCCCGGCCGAAGGCCGATATACGCCCGAGATCGCCTTGATCAAGGTTGTCTTGCCAGCGCCGTTATCGCCCGCCAGCGCGACGACCTCGCCGGGCTGCACCACCATGGAGAAATCGCTCAGGGCCTGCACCGCCCCAAAGTTCTTGGAAAGGTTGCGAACCTCGAGAAGGGGCTCGCGCGATAACGGCTCACTCATCGACGCGCCCTCCGCTAAAGCGGCGCTGCGCCTGGTCGATCAACACCGAGATGATGATGACCACACCCACGCTGATGAACTGCCAGAACGGCTCGACGTTGACGAAGACCAGGCCGTACTGGATGACCGCGATCACGAACGCGCCGGCAACCGTACCCAGGATCGTGCCCGACCCACCGAAAAGGCTGGCGCCCCCGATCACCACCGCAGCCACGGAATCGAGCAGGAGCGGCTCCCCCGCCTGCGCGGCGCCGGCATTGAAGCGAGCCGAATAGAGCACCCCTGCCAAGCCGGCACAAAGACCGGACAGCACATAAAGACGGGTGAGGTGACCCTTGATGTTGATGCCTGCCCGGCGCGCTGCCTGAGGATTGGCGCCGATGGCGTAGTTGTGCTGGCCAAACCGTGTCTGGCTCAGAAGGTAGTGCATCAGCAGCACAAACACTGCAGTGATGATCACGATATGGGGCACGTTGAAGATGCGACCGTTCCCCAGGGCCGAGAAGAACGGATTGTTGCTGACGGGCACGACCGTGCCACCCGCCAGAAGGAAGGCCACGCCGCGCGCTACGCCAAACATGCCCAACGTTCCGATGAAAGGTGGCACGCGCAGCCGGGATATCAGCAGCCCGTTGACCAGTCCGGGAATGCCCGCCACCAGCACAGCCACCAAAGCTCCCAGCAACACAGCCATCGGCAGCGGCATCAACGCTCCGGCAGCATTGATCACATGCGCCGCCACCACTGCGGCCAGCCCCATGATGAAGCCAACGGACAGATCGATGCCGCCGGAGATGATCACGAAGGTCTGCCCGGTTGCCAGAAGCAGCGGCGCTACCGCGAAAATGGCGATCGACTGCAGGTTGAAGGGGTTGAGAATAAAGGTGCCATTGAAGGCTATGCGCGCCCAGGCTTCAAACCCAATCACGAGGGCAGCCAGGAACAGCCACGCCCGGAGGCTCGCAATACGTTGCACCCAGCTTTGAGCCATGTCGGCGTGGTCTGCCTGAGGCGCCACGTGTTCCTGGGCAGGCTGTGGTGGTATTTCAGTCGTTGTCATGTCTCAACCTGATCAAACGCCCGGGCTCATGTCCAAGCCGTCTTCGGAGAGCTCCCGAAGACGGCTGCGCGTTCTGATCAGTCAGAATAGATATACTTCGCGACTTCCGGATCGGTGACATTGGACTTGTCGATCACGGTGAAGCCCGTGCCGATCAGGGTTGGAATGGACTGCTCCGTAAGGTGTGCATAGGCCGATACCACACCAAAATAGCCGATTTCTGCGGGATGCTGGGCAATCGCGACGTCGACAAGGCCAGAATCGATATTGTCGATGATGGAGGTCGGCGCGTCGAAGGCCACCACTTTGATCGTGCCGGTCTGACCTGCCTGCTGCACGCCATTAGCGGCACCTAGGGCCGAGAACAGATTGGCTCCAAACACGCCCTTGAGATCACCATTGCGCGCAAACACAGCCTGCAGCTGGCTTGCTGCATTGTTGGCATCGTTCTCGTTGAATTGGGTTTCCAGCACTTCAATTTCGGGGAAGTTCTCGCTCATCTCGAGCTTGAAGCCTTCCTCGCGCTGGTCAGTGGTGGAGATGCCGGGGTTGACGTTGGAAACGTAGACCTTGCCCTCTCCGCCGATCGCATCAGCCAAAGCCCTGGCCGCCATACGGCCACCCAGTATGTTGTCCGAGGCAATATAGGACAGCGGGAAATCCGCATCCCCGCTACCAGTTTGGTACTGTCCCGTGCCGATAAAAGTATCCACTGTGATGATCGGAATGCCCGCATCATGGGCCCGGCGCAGCGGCTCGATCAGTTGGGTGGTGTCCGTAGGGGCTATCAGGATCGCGTCAGGCTGGCGGGCGATCACGGCATCAAGGACCGGTACCTGCACGGTCGGGTTGAACTCTGGTCCGCCCTGGAAGACCAGTTCCACGCCCAAGGCATCAGCTGCTGCCTGAGCGCCCTTGCGCATTGTGATGTAAAAGGCATCCGTCGTGAGGCCCGGGATTAGGGCGATTGTGAATTTCTCATTGTCCTGGGCGATGCTTGGCCCAGCAGCAAACGCGACAGTAGTGGCCAATGCCATTGCGGCTATTGCCTTGAAGATAGAACGACGCTCCATAGTATTCCCTCCCTAGCGAGCTGTTCAGCGGCGACTCATGCCCAGCAAGGAGAAGTTTCCCTTTGTCCTCGTTAGGCAGGCGGCTTGCTTGGCACAGTGTTGACTGTGCCAGCCGAGCAAACCAGCGCTGTTTCCAACAATGTCCTCCCCCGCGCCCTAGCGCGGTCGGGTCTCACATCTTCGGTGAATTTCCCGCCAACAAGTAAGACGCCAAGCCGCAGCAGCCGTCAACAGTTTAGTGGAAGGAAAGAACTAAGGAGTAAGTGCCAAGCCTAGTGAGCAACGAAACCGCTTGCGTCGCCGGGGTGCATTTGCCCCCATTCTTCAGTCCAGACAGACTGATCGCCGGCCAAATACCACGGCGTATAGGTCAGCATGCTTAAGGTAACTGCAATGCCTACCGCCATGGGCAAATGGTAGGCGTGACCTGTTTCAAACTGATCATAGCCGGCCCTTCGCAACTCTCCACAGATGGCAGTTGGAATGTGCAGCACACCCTCCGGCTTGCTGCCGTTCCAGCGCATCTCGACGAATACGCAATCTCCCAGAATGGATGTTGAAAAAGGGAATTGACCGGTCACCGTCCTGTAAGCACCTGATGCGTGTGGAACAATGGGAAGAATGTACCACACGCCAGATGAAAAAGGCCTGACAAAAACCCCAGCTTACTCGCGCATTGGGGCTGAGGCAGTCTCGGCGGCTTACCTCAAGCCATCCCCTGCGGCTACTGGCTGCAGGCCCACGCCACGATCCGGCATCCCCGATCGTGATTGGAGCACGTCTGGAGGGCGTTGCGCTCGGCAGCAGTTCGGCTGGTGCCCCAGTTGGCACCCCAACCACCCTCGCGACCGGCCGCGACAGAACCGCATGCGTTGACGAAGTTCGTCACGACGCGGCAGTCGCGCGCATAGTTCGCGCATCTGGACAAGGCCTCCTGCTGGGCGGCTGCCTTGTTGGGATAGCGGACGCCATAACCATAGGCTCCGCTACCGCTCGAATAGGCGATGGCGCCATATCCCGCCGCATAGGCCGAAACACTCATGATGCCGATGAGCACCAAGGCGCCAATCAATCTGATCATCTTAGATTCCCTCGAAGTAGGAGCCGCTTCAGCACGTCGAAGAGCATGCGAAGCGCACCCTGGCGTGCCCCTGCCTAGTTCAAATCGAAACCATTCAGGCTCAGCGTGTCCGCAGCCAGTTGAAGCGACAGGCTGCCGGCATTGTAGATCGAATGACTGGTTGATGTTGACGTCACCCGGGCATTGGAAACAACATAAACGGCAGCGGCCTTGTCGTCGCCAATGTCGGTTGTAATCTCCATATTGTAGAGCACGGGATCGGCCCCGGCTTTCTGCGCCGCCCATGCCAGAAGGCCTTCATCCACCGGCGTCATCCCGCTCAGCGACAAGGTGAGACTGGTGGAAGGATCAACACCTTCGTAGCCCTCCTGAGAAGCCAGGTACACACCCACGTCCTGGGTCCGGTACTCACCAATTGCTATGCCGTCCGACGCTGTGAGCACGATAACTGCCTTCTCGTGAGTCACCTCCTCCTGCGCAACCACAAACGATGTCGTCGGCATCGCTACTGCAGCTGTCATCATCAGGGCCGTCAGGCCGCGGTGCAGGATTTTGCTCATAAAGTTTTCCCTCTCGAAAGCGTACGTCAGAACATGGATTTTTCTTCCTCATACATTCGGTGCGGCGTGCAGCCGTTGAAGCGGGGTTTCAGGGGGTTTGAACGGCTGTTCCAGCAAAAGCACTTGCCCTAACGTTAAACTTGCTAAAAGTTCGCTCGCCGTCCGGAGCCGAGCGCATGCAAGAAAACACAGCCAAGCTGCAAGTAACGCGCTTTTCCACCGGGGCATTGCCGCCCGGACAACGTCACGAGGCTTGGCTCGCGCGAGATTTGCCCAGCATCTCGCGGGTCTATAAAACCGATCCGCAGGAGCCATTCAACGTCAGCAGCGAAATGCTTGCGCTGGGTGAGTTGAGCATCAACTACGCCGATATCACCGCCCAGCATTGGACCCGTGAGAAATCCCTGCAGCGCAGTTGGCATCCGGACGGCATGGTTGTCGCTCTCACTCTGGAGGGCGACACGCAAGGAGACTGGAACGGCAGGGCGGCACGGACCTCTCCAGGCACTTTGCAGGTCGCTGATCTGGCGCTTCCGTCCGAGCATATTTCCACGCGAAGCAAGACGATCCTGGTCAATGTTCCCAGGGCCATAGCCTATCGCCATGGCATCGACCCGGCACAGCTTCATGGGCAAGCCACGCGCTCAGGCCTGGTAAATTTCTTCTCGGCACATTTGCAAAACTTGCGACAGGAAGCTGCCCATTTGCCGGCCGGAGCCGCGCCTGATTTGGCGCGCAGTGTCATGGCGCTTCTCCAGACAGCCTTGTCTCACGGAATGGGCACGGAGCCCGTGGCCGAGCGGGCCGATCTCGCCATCCTTGCCCGCACGCTGATTGAAAAGGAACTAGCGTCATCGCGCCTCAGCGTTGCGGCACTATGCCGAAGCCTTGGCATTTCCAGGTCCACACTGCACCGCCTGTTTAGCCAGGAAGGCGGCGTCGGCGCCTATATTCGAGAACGCCGGCTGCAATTGGCTCGTGACGCAATCCAGAGCAGCAAGGAGCCACTGCATATCATCGCCGAGCGTTTCGCTTTCAGCGACGGCGCTCATCTGTCCCGGCTATACAAGGCCCGGTTCGGGCAAACGCCTGGCGCAATGCGCAAGGAAAGGAAGGTTGATATCCAGAATTAGGCTGACCTGCCCCTTCGGCTAAACTTCCGGCAGGGGCACGGGCTCCGCTGCAGCGCTTCTGAATGCCTGAACAACGTGGTTGAACGATTCTTCGGGTCCGCTGTCTGCCCTGGCACCTTCTGCCGGGCGCACCATGAACAACAGCAGTGAGCGCCCGGTGACCGTATAGGCGTCCCCGAATGGGAAATAGGAGAGGCTTTCCTCGTCAGGCTGGTTGGTGTCGATCAGGCGCACCCAGCGTTGACCACCGGCCGCCTCGGGGAGCTTGAACGAAACCGCATCGTCATGGGCATTGAGCACCAGCAGGATGGTTGCGTCCGTACCAACGCGGCGCACACCGGTTTCCTGCGCACGACCATCCATCAGGACGCCCATGCACTTGGCATTGCCATCTCCCCAGTCGGCTTCGGTCATCTCATCGCCGTTGGGATTGATCCAGGCGATGTCCTTGACACCAATTTCCTCGTCATAGCTGCCGGTCAGGAACCGCCCGCGGCGCAACATGGCAAGGGCGCGTCGCAGGCGCGCGAGCTTCTGAGTGAAATGAGCGAGATTGCGCCCATCCTCGTCGATGCTTTTCCAATCAATCCAGGAAATCTCATTGTCCTGGCAATAAGCATTGTTGTTGCCGTTCTGGGATCTGGCAAATTCATCGCCGGCCACCAGCATGGGCGTGCCACGCGACAGGAACAGCGTGGCGAGCATGTTGCGCATCTGCCGGAAGCGCAGCGACTTGATGTCGGGATTGTCGGTCGGGCCCTCGGCGCCGTGATTGTTGGAGAGATTGTCGCTCGTGCCGTCCCGATTATCCTCCCCGTTCGCTGAATTGTGCTTGTCGTTGTAGGAGACGAGATCGTTGAGCGTGAAGCCATCATGTGCCGTGATGAAGTTGACCGATGACCAGGGCCTGCGGCCACCCTTGTTGAAGAGGTCAGCCGATGCGGTCAGGCGAGAGGCCAATTCAGGCAGCTTGCCCTCATCGCCGCGCCAGAACCCACGCACGGTATCGCGGAAGCGGTCGTTCCATTCGGCCCAACCGGGCGAGAAGCGTCCGACCTGATACCCGCCGGGACCGCAATCCCATGGCTCTGCAATGAGCTTGACTTCGCTCAGCACCGGGTCCTGGCGGCACGCATCAAGGAATCGTCCGTCTTCCTCGAATCCATGTGGTTCGCGGGCCAGAATGGTTGCCAGATCGAAGCGGAAGCCATCGACCTGCATTTCGGTGGCCCAGTAGCGCAGGCTATCCATGACGAGCTGCAGCACGCGGGAGTCACTCAAATTAACCGTATTCCCGGTGCCCGTATCGTTGATGTAGTAGCGCGGGTCCGGTGCCAGACGGTAATAAGAGGCGTTATCGATGCCCTTGAATGAAATTGTGGGGCCGCGCTCGTTGCCTTCGGCCGTGTGGTTGTAAACCACGTCGAGGATCACCTCGAGCCCGTGATAGTGGAGACGCGCCACCATTTCCTTGAACTCAGCAAAGGCAAAATCCCGGTTGGCGGCGTAGCGCCGGGCGGGCGAGAAAAAGCCGATCGTGTTGTAGCCCCAGTAATTGCTCAGCCCCTTGCCGAGCAGATAACCGTCGTCAAGAAAGGTGTGTACCGGCAAAAGCTCAACCGCGGTCACGCCAATCGAAAGGATGTAATCAATCACTTGCTTGGTGGCGAGACCGGCATAAGTGCCGCGCAGCGGCTCCCGGATGTCAGGGCGCAGCTTGGTAAAACCCTTCACATGGGTTTCATAGATGATCGTATTGTCCCACGGCGTTTCTGGCTTGCGCGTTTGCCCCCAGGTGAATGCCTGATCGATCACCCGGCCCTTGAGCATGGAGGGCGCACTGTCTCGCTCATCAAAGGTGAGATCGTCGCCGCTTTCCATGTTGTAGCCGAATAGGGTGGCATTCCAGTCGAGCCGGCCAACCGTCGACTTAGCATAGGGGTCGAGCAGCAATTTGTTTGGATTGAAGCGGTGTCCCGCTGTTGGCTCATAAGGGCCATGAACGCGATAGCCGTAGATGGTGCCGGGCCGCCCTTCCGGGAGATAGCCGTGCCACACGGAGTCCGTGTATTCGGGAAGTGTGATGCGCTCGAGCTCGGTTTCCCCGGCATCGTCGAACAAACACAACTCGACCTTGGTGGCGTGTCGTGAAAAGAGGGCAAAGTTGACCCCCAACCCGTCCCATGTGGCACCCAGGGGATAGGGTCGCCCTTCGAGCACCCTGCTTCGGGTCTGAAGTGCGGGCGCCGCACTTGCAGGATTGGTGTGGGGTGAGACTGCGCGCTTCTTGCTATGGCTCAACGAGGCTGCTCCAGCTTAGGCTGCCCCAGCAACGCGCCAATGCCCAGGTTCGCTCCCCATCCCAAGCGTTCTTTTTTCGAGCGCTTCCCTGATGCGCGCTTGCTGTTCGCTCCAGAAGATCTTGCCGGCTGAAATCCCCATTGCCACCATGAAAGACAGCAAGCAGATCCAGATCAATCCATGGACCAGTCTTGATCCTGGCCATCTGAAAAGCCGCAGCATGCCTAGCGCCAGCAGTCCAAAGCCATAGGCGGCCAGATATGCAGGGATGGCCGCGTAGCCGATGAACCATCCTTGGGCGTAGGGGGCGCTCTTGGTGCCAGGGATGCCAAGGATCCACAAGGGATACAGAAGCGCTGCTGCGACAGCGACAATGAGGGGAATACCGGCAATGGCAGCGAAGCGAACGGCGCCCATTCTTAGACCCTACACCAAGTCACCCGATATCATGCCTGGCTTCATGGCAGTTTTGCCACTGCCATTAAAAGAGGGTGCCCATCGCTGGACACCTTCGCTCGCTCAGTGGCCGCCCGGCTCAACTACGGTAAAGAGCCGGGTTTGGAGGTCATGCTCGCCCCTGAGTTATACCGGAACACGCCGAATTCTGCTGGCCCATCCTTAAGCCAGTTGTGGCGCCAGTTTCGCGTCTTCGGGCTCCCCCAGGAAGATGAGTTCCAAAAGGGCAAGCAGCAGGATCCCGCCGATCATGGCGCCAGAGGTGAGCACAACTCGCTGCAGCACCACTTCGAGTGCATCGCGTCCGCCTGAAGTCGCCGACAGCACCATCACCAATGCGGTCGAGCAGATATATTGGTAGCGCAAAGGCCGCCCGCTGCCCGTCGTCATCTTGTCGATCAGGAAAAAGGTCACCGCCGTCAGCAGCAGAATGAGGATCGCGGGCTGCGGCACCATGCTGTAGACGATGAGCACGCCAGCGGCGATGACACCGCCGATCAAAGTACCACCGCCCCGGTCGATCACCTGGTTCATGCGCTTGTCGTGGCTGGGCTCCGCGCACACAAACAACAGCATTATCGGGACGATCAGCATGTTCATGTCGCCCATCGCAAAGGTGAGCAGCAGAACCGGGATAAAGACTGCAAGCCTGATCATCAGCGCCGAAAGGGGCCGGTCGGTGACAAGGGGCGCTACAATTTCCACATGAACACGGGATGTCTGGGGTGGGAACAGGATGTTGAGCACCACGACGGCGCCCCCGAGTGCAATGCCACCCAGAACCATCGCATCACGCATCGCTGCCAGCGCATAGTCGCTGTAAAGAGCCATCATCGACATCAACAGTGGAAACACCGTCAGCATCATGCCGCCGCGCGAGCCGCGGAACAGCATGAGCGCCATGCCACCAACCATCAGCAGGATATTGACCAGGGTGAAAAGCAGCGGAGCATTCACCGTGGCTGCGGCCAGCCAGCTGAAGATGATCGCGATGATCGGCAGCATGATAGGACCGGCGAACGTTCTTGGCGTCAGCGCACCGCGTTGGCCTGAAGCAATGCTCATGGCCATCACCACGGGCAGCATCGGAATGGTGATGCCCATCGGTTCAGCCAGTACGAGGCAGATCGCTACAATCAGCGCTGTTCGAAGCGCAAGATAGGGATCCTCAAGTGGATCGACCCTTGGAAGCTCTTCCATCGCCCGCGCCTAGTTGAAACCCGCCATGAAGCCGCCCATTGAGAGCAGCGTCGTGGCGATGGCTGGAATGATCCCTTCCTCGGGAACGATCAGCACTCCGGCTTCCGAGCCAAGCCGGACGTTGCGCGGCAGGGCATCGAGATTATCGATCTTTATGCGCACGGGAATTTTGCGCGCAGGCGGAAACCAGCGCGAGTCAGTGCTCGATTGCGACAGGCCATTCACGCTGGTGCGGCCGCTATTGATGCCCCAGGCGACGCTGTCGACCTTTGCTTCGAACTGGTGTCCTGGCGCTGCTTCAAACGTAACCACCGCCCGATCGCCCGGCTCGACGTTAATCAACTGGTTTTCCCTGAAATCCGCGATGATCATCTGCGTGGCCGGATTGATGAAGGTCAGGGCTGGTGTGCCGGCGGCGACAAACTGACCTTCCGTCATCGAAAGGTTCGTTACATAGCCATCGGCCGGCGCGACGATCCTGGTGCTGGCAAGGGCGAACTCGGCCTTCTCAAGGGCGGCCCGGGCGGCGCGCACATTGGGATTGTCCGCATCGCTCGCGCCAGCCGCCACAGTGAGCCGTTCCACCTCGGCCCTCGCCGCATCCACATTGAGCTTGGCCGAACGCTGCGCCGCTTCGGCCTGGGAGAATTTGGCCAGGGGAAGCAGGCCCTTGTCGGTCAGTTGGCGGGCCCGGTCGAGATCGTCATTAGCCGTGCCAAATGCCACTTCGGCCTGCTCCAGCTTGGCAGCTGCAGCGGGAATGGCGGCAAAGCCGGAACCCACGCTGTTGAGGACCTGGTTCAGTTGCGCGCGCGCCTGTTCCACATCGATGCTGTAGGTCGTTGGATCGATTTCGAACAGCGTTTGACCAGCCTCCACCTCGGCATTGTCGGTGATCATCACATTGGTTACCGGCCCGGCAACGCGGGCGGCGATCTGGGTGACATCGGCTGTGACGGAAGCTCCCCCGGCATAGGGGGCATGGTGGTCAGAGAGGGGATACCAGGCAATGGAGCTCCCTATGCTGACAAGCAGCAGCAATCCAAAAAGCTTGGCTTTCTTGCGCTTGTTTGTTGGCTTGGCGACCGGCTCTTCTTCTAGCCCCTCAACAACCGGCTGGAGATGTTGAACGGGCTGCTCAAGCGTGGTCACGGAACGGGAAACGTCGGATCTGGCCTGCGCGTCCGTTGCCGAGCTGGAATCCTCGGCACGGTTCTCTTTGTTGCCAACAAATGCTGTTACCTGTGCCATCATACGCTCCGCTGCTCGGGTGAGGAGCGGATATAAGTGACACCGTTTGGCTTTGCAACTAAGATACTTTATTGCATAGGTACTTTGTGGATAGTGGATGGCACACGAAAAGCTGACTGAAATCGAAGACCTGGTTCGTGAGTTGTCCTCCGAGATCATGCAGGTGTACCGCTGGGTGGCCGAACAGGCAGGGCTGAACCAGACCGACCTGATGAGCCTTTACTTCATCAGCCGCAGCAACGGCTCCGCCACGCCCAAGTCGCTGGCAGAGCGTTTGGGGCTGACCACTGGCGCAACGGCCATCCTGCTCAACAGGCTCGAAAAGCGGGGCTATGTTGTGCGCAATCCTCATCCCACGGACCGGCGCGGCGTTCTTTTGTCATTGGGGCAAGCAACGCGAGATCATCAGTTCGCCAGTCTGCGCGAGCGCCTCTATCGCGTGAACGCTGATGTTATTGCGGAGCTGTCACCCGATGAAGCCACTATTGTCCGCAACTTCATTGCGCGCATTGCGGCCAATACGCGCGAAGCCCTTCAGCATATGCGAACCGCAGAGGATAACGCCGAGGGGAACAAGCCGACTTAGTGCGAGCGAAAATCCCGGCTGTTCACAAATGAGTTCCTGGCGGCCCATCGGCCGCATTGCTCCTTATTGTTTTAGTGAAAATTAGGACGGGGATCGCACTGTTCGGGCATCAAGCTATTTGGTTGCCCATGAAAATTGCCCATTTGCTCTCCGTCGCCTTTCTCGCTCTTGTGGCTCCTGCCTGGGCCGCTTCCCTCCCCGCTCCAAGCTCGACGCCAATCCTGGTCGTCTCGGGCGAGATCGGGGTGACCAATGTTGATGGCACGGCGCAGTTCGATCGGGCCATGCTTGAACAGATGATGGATTCAAGCTTTGAAACCAAGACGCCCTGGCACGATGGCCCCTCGCTCTTTGAGGGCATTTCTATGACGACGCTCATGGACGCGGTTGGCGCCACGGGTGACATGCTGACCGTCACCGCACTCAACGATTATGTAACCGATATCCCCGTTTCCGATTTCGAGCAGTTCGGAACGCTGCTTGCCCTCAAGCGAAATGGCGAGTTCATGTCGGTCCGGGACAAGGGGCCGTTGTTTATCATCTATCCGTTCGACAATTCCGAGGAGCTTCGCAGCCAGACCTATTTCGGTCGCTCGGCATGGCAGGTTGCCAAGATTGCCGTGAAGTAAGACGGCCGGTGCCCCATGCCCCTTAAGCCCCTGAAATGGCTGCTTGCCGCCACCATCATCATCTTCGCGCTGGCCAGCGGCTATGTCTCGGTGCTGACCAAGGACAGGCAGGCGGCTCTGCAGAAGATTTCGCGCTATGACATAGCCTGGACAATTGGTCAGGCTGTGAGCGAATTCATGCGCCTCGAGCAAAGCCTCGCCCATTATGCGATCCCGGGCAGCGACTTACCCATCGAAGAGGTGCGCCTGCGTCTCGACATCGCCTTCAGCCGCCTCAATACTTTCGAGCAGACAGCGCCGCGCCCCGAAACCCAGCGCAGCCTGCGGCTGTTTTTCGAAAGCGATGGAGAAAACGAGGCGACCCTTGCCATCGTGCGCCGCTCGCTTGAGGCAGTGGATGCCGTGGTCAATTCGGGCAGGAATCCACAGCGCGAGGAGCTCGTTGCGGCCCTCAACACGCTTCGGCCCGTGGACGGCAGGCTCACTGCGCTCGCCTCATCCGCTGCCTCCTATGCTGCTGCAGGCGTTGCCCAGGATCGCAGTGAACTGCAAAATCTGTCATTGCTTTCAAGCGCCCTATCGGCCGTTTTCATCGTCTGCGGCGTCCTGCTGATCGCCCTCCTGGTGGTCCACAATGAGATGCTCAGCCGCGCTCAGGGACGGCTGCGCAACCTTGCGGACCAGCTAAGGGACGCCTTTGCCGATCTGCAGATTCAGCACACCCGGTTCGATGCTGCCCTTAACAACATGGCCCAGGCCCTTTGCATGTTCGACAAGGCGGGCAAGCTGGTCGTCTTCAATGGGCGTTTTGCTGAAATCACTGGCTTGGGGCCAAAGCTTCAGGCTGGAATAAATGTCGCAGAACTGGTGCGGCGTAGTTCCCCCTCGTTCCAGAGCCTTTTCCTGTTCCAGCAAGCGCTGCTCACCAGTCCAAAAACTGAGACCCGCATTTGCGATATCGACGAGGACGAGTGCGTTTCCCTGGTTCACTCTCCGCTGCCCGATGGCGGCTGGCTTGCTACTTATGAGGACATCACCGAGCGCCGACGCGCCGCGGCTCGCATCGTCCACATGGCCCATCATGACGCACTGACCGACCTGCCCAACAGGGTGCATTTCAACGACCAGCTCAGTTCGGCCCTCGCAGCCGCCAAGAGAGAACACCAGCAAGTCGCCCTATTCTTGCTGGACCTTGATGATTTCAAGGACATCAACGATAGCCTTGGCCATCACATCGGCGATCAGCTCCTGCAAGTCATCGCGGATCGCCTAACCAGCTTTGTTGGCGATCCCATGCGCATCTCGCGCATTGGCGGGGATGAATTTGCCGTATTCGCCACCGGTGAAACGGCCGGTGTGTGCCTGCACTATGCTGGTCAGTTGATCGACCAGCTCTCCCAACCCTGCGCTATCGATGGCCATGAGATCCAGGTCGGCGTCAGCGTCGGCGTGGTGGAGGCCCAGCCTCATCAGACAGCCGAGCCACAGGAGCTGTTCCGCCGCGCCGACCTTGCCCTCTACAAGGCCAAGGCCGATGGTCGCAGCTGCGCGCGGCTCTACGAGCCCCTGCTCGACGAGAAGCTGCAGGAGCGCAAGAAGCTCGAGCAGGATCTCGGTCGCGCGCTTGAATGCGGCGAGATGTCGGTGCATTACCAGCCCATCATCGATGCGGCCACCCAGCGCCCGACCAGCTATGAAGCGCTGCTGCGCTGGGAGCACAAGGAGCTTGGCTTTGTGTCGCCGGCGGTCTTTGTTCCCATTGCCGAGCAGACCGGCGCGATCCTTGCGCTAGGCGAATGGGTGCTGCAGCAGGCCTGCGCGGAAGCGGCCAGCTGGCCCTACAAAGCCTCCATCGCCGTTAATCTCTCGGCGATACAGTTCCGCGATCCCCTGCTTGTGGAACGCATTACGGGCGTCTTGCGCAAGACGGGGCTCGAGCCCTCGCGGCTTGAACTTGAGATCACCGAATCCGTTCTGCTCGAAGCCTCTGACCTTACGCTTTCAAGCCTGCGGCGCCTGAAAGCTTTGGGCATAAGGATCGCCATTGATGATTTCGGCACCGGCTATTCCTCGCTCAGCAGCCTGCGCAGCTTTCCTTTCGACAAGATCAAGATCGACCGCTCCTTCGTGAAGGACCTGCCCCTGTCCAACGATGCCCGCGCCGTCGTGGAGCTCATCGTCCAGTTGGGCAAGCTCCTGGGCATGAAGACAACAGCCGAAGGCGTCGAAACCCAGGCTCAGTTCGACTGTCTGCGCGCCATGGACTGCACCGAAGTCCAGGGTTTCCTTTTTGACCGCCCCCGCCCGGTCAAAGACCTTGCGCTCCCATATCGCCCTACCGGCACCCACAACGTGCTGGAAGCGCAAAGGCGCGCTTAGTCGCCAGGATGGAGGCGGACGCAATAGGGTTCATGCCGCCTTTAAGCATCTCCTGAGAGGTTGAAAGCTGCTCGCTGCAGCGTTGGCGTTTCATGCCTCGCCCCGGGGATAGGCCACATAGGCCAGACGCTGGCTGTCGGGCGCCCAGGAATTCACATTGATCGTGCCTTGCCCGCCAAAGAATTCGGCGATCGTTTTCTGCCCTTGCCCATCTGGCGACATCACGCGCAACAGCACTGGCTTGTCCGGCGGATGGCCGATCGTGCCCTCGGGATAGCTCAGGAAAGCGACAATCTTGCCGTCCGGGGAAATATGGGGGAACCAGTTGACGCGCGTGTCGGACGTTAATTGCTCGATCCCCGAGCCGTCGGCACGCATGCGAAAGATCTGCGCATGGCCCGGTTGGCTCGCCTTGAGCTCGGAGTTGAAATATATCCACTCACCATCAGGCGAATATTCCGGCCCATCATTTGGCACCGAAAACCTCGTCAATCTCCTGTCAGGCCCACCAGCGGCGGGTATGGTGAAAACATTGACCATGCGCTCGCCTTCGGGCCGCTCCACGGCAACATAGGCCAGCGTTGATCCATCCGGCGAGATCCCATGGAGATAGTAATGGTGTGGCGTTGTGTGCTCGTTGGAGACGCGGCGCGGCTCGCCGCCACCAAATGGGACGGCATAAAGATGGCCATCATCGGAGCTGACATAAATGGTGGCGCCATCAGGCGAGAGGACATGATCATTGTTGAGATCGCTCAACCAGCCCGTGTCGATTTCTTGGGGATCGCCACCGTCGATGCTGATCCGAAACAGCCCCCCGCCGGCGTTGAACACGAGCCATTGCCCATCAGGCGACCAGTTCGGCGCTTCGATCACCTCATCAGCGGTAAAGATAATCCTTTGGGCGCCATCGAGATCGATGATCGTCAGTTCGGAACGCTGCCCAGGCTGGAGGGATCGACCGCGGCGAGGAAAAACAAAGCTCAAGGCTGCACCAGTTTTTAAGTTCGGCTGGCCGTTTTTGCTGGCCAGCAATGTTGCCGCACCTTAGCCAACACCGGCGGTCGCCGGCCAGCTCAAAACCGCCCCGGCACAACGCGCCAATGCCGATCGCAAAGCGAACGGCATTGGCTAGAGGATTTCTGCACTCTTATTTGACCGGCTGGTCTACCGGCTTGCCATTGGGGTCGTTTACCGGGCGACCCATGTCATCGATATTGTCGTCCGGCTGCTGCCCTGGCTCGGCCTGGGAAGGCACGCTGTCATTGGGCTTGTCGGAAGCGGGCTTTTTTTCTGTTTCTGACATTTGTGATGGCCTTTCGTTGTTGCGAACCAAATGGTCAGTGGTGATGCTCGGGCATGTCGCGCAGCTGGTCCTTGGTCCAGTTGGTCACGGCATGAACGTCGCCCGCTTCGTCGCGCATGAATTCCAGATGCTGGAGCGGAAGCGCTACCGGCTTGGCGCCCAGCCCAAGGAAGCCACCGACATCGACGATGACCTGGGTAGCCGCGCCGCTGCCATGCAAGTGCGATACCGTTCCGATCTTGTGGTCGGCGCTGTCATAGATGGTTGCGCCATCAAGCACCGCCGGGGTGAGTTCGGTGGTTGTGAGCCGCGTGTGTTTGGAATGATCCATGGTCTTGCTCCTTCCAGGGATTGCAAGATCAACCGATCCGGCGCTTGTTCTGTTCCCGCCCATTTTACCCCCGCGAGCCTTAAGCGGGGCTCGACACCCTGCCACCCCCAATGGTCAAATAGAGGAACCAGGCCCCACCTCGGTGAATTCGGTGAGATGCAATTCAAGGTAACAGCGTCGCGTTATGATCCGGCTGCCCAAAGGCTGCACTTTACAGCCTCGGGCGAGCGCATGGGCATCCGGTTCACTGTTGCTTCCCATGTCCGCTGCCTCAAGGATCCTGGCACGCCCGACCGCATTCACCTCGTGGCGCTGGTGGCTCTCACCGATATCTTCAAGCGGCCATCAGCTTCCGGGCGTTAGGGCAAACCGCAAGCTGTGAAGCAACCAAGCCGGGCGTGGGCAGTTTGAGTGCTCAGGCGATGATTATCCTGGCGATCCGATGCCGCGCTATTTCTTTGACATCAAAGACGACAAGGAAAGCTCTGTCGACAGCACCGGCATCGAGCTGCCCAATATGGATGCCGCTATCCGGGAAGCTCGGCGTGCACTTGCAGAGATGGTTGGCGAATCCTTAAGAGACAGGGGCAATGGCGACATCGCTGTCCGCATCCGCGATGGTGCCGAAGGACCCGTTCTTCTTGAGGTCAGCCTCAGCACGACCATGCCGGACGGCAAACCCAAGCAGAAGTGATTCTTTGCCTGCTATCATACCTTTAATGGCAATTTTGAGATCAGGCGGGAACGCACGGCACCCCGGGGCATTTACCTCTTCGATAGGAGGCGCCAATGCTGACGATACGCAAAAAACAAAAAATGTGGAATCTGGCAAAGCTGGCAGCCGTCGTGGCCTTTGGAACCCTGCTTCTCACTCCAAAGGACATCGATCTCTCCGCCGTCGCCGGTTTCAACCCCCTGGTCACTCAGGCGCAGGCTTCTGGCCTGTAACAGTGCTCCCGCACGTGAAAACGCCCGCTCGCAACGATCTGCAGCGGGCGTTTCGCATTCCGGCGCCTCGATGAGCCAAATTGCCCCGCTGGCATGGGAAAAAGCAGTTTACCCTTGATGAAGCATCCGATTTAGGCAATGTCACATCCCAAACAGGGGATCCTCATTGCCTATATCCAGCCATGCATTTGTGCGCTCCACAGCCCTGCTGTTGCTGGTCGGCTTTGTCGCGCTCCTGGCCATTGTGGGCACGACGATATGGCTGGTGGAGTTCAACCAGCGATCCTTCGAACAAACAACCGAGGCTCGTGTTGCCCGCTCGGTCACCGTGGGCCTGCGCAATGCGCTCCAGGATCTTGAATCAGGCCAGCGCGGCTTTTTGCTGACCGGCGAAGAGCGCTACCTCGAGCCCTACAATCGCGCCCTGCCTGAAACACCCAACCACATCGCGCGGCTTGTGGAAATCCTGCAGCCCTATCCCGAGGCAAGCCAGTCGCTGGCCAATGTCCGCGAAGCCATCTCGGCCAAGCTCGAGGAAATGGCTCAGACTATCGAGCTGACGCGCAATGGCAATCGGGAGCAAGCCATTGCCATCGTCCAATCGGACGAGGGCAAGGAGGCCATGGACGAGGCGCGCGTGCTGCTGGACCGGATCATCCAGGCAGCCGACCAACGGATCATGGACGGCGTTGAAAGCCAGCGCAATGCCAGCACTGCCCTGCGCTGGGTTACCATTATTGGGGCCTTTGTGATCTTTGCCGTGGCGGCGGGTGCGGTTTGGACCGTTATCCTCTATACGCGTGAACTGGCTGCTGCACGGGCCGAGGTCGAACTGGCCCGCTCGAGCCTTGAGGAGCGGGTGCGCGAGCGCACCTCGGATCTGGGCCGTGCCAATGAAGAAATCCAGCGTTTTGCCTATATCGTGACACATGATCTGCGCGCGCCGCTGGTCAATATCATGGGCTTCACCAGCGAGCTTGAAACCAGCGTCGGCATGCTGTCGGACTACATGGCCAAGGCGCCACAAACCGAAGATGCCGCCTTCAACGAGGCAAAGCTCGCCGCGACCGAGGATTTGCCCGAGGCGATCACCTTTATCCGTGCTGCCACCAAGAAGATGGACAGCCTGATCAACGCCATCCTCAAAATCTCGCGCGAAGGCCGCCGCCAGCTCAAGCCTGAAACCATCAGGCTCAACGAGCTGATCGAGAGCACCGCCAACACCGTGCACCACCAGGTGGTCGACAATGGCGGCAGTGTCACCTCCGATGTGCAACTGCCAAAGATCGTTTCGGACAAGCTCTCGCTGGAGCAGGTGCTGGGCAATCTGCTTGACAACGCCATCAAATACCGCAGCCCCGATCGGCCTATCGAGATCGCCATTCGCGCACGCTCCGCGCCGGGCAACCGCGCGGAAATCAGCGTGGAAGACAATGGCCGGGGCATTGCCGACACTGACCACGAACGCGTATTCGAGCTCTTCCGCCGATCGGGGGCACAGAGCCAGCCGGGCGAAGGCATCGGCCTGGCGCATGTGCGCACCATGGTTCGCAGCCTTGGCGGCGACATTACCCTGCGCTCCAAACTGGGCGTTGGAACGACTTTCATCATCAGCCTGCCGCGCGATTTGCGCAGCCACCTTGGGACAAGAACCACATGAGCAATGACGGCAAGCCAGTAACCATCATCATGATCGAGGACGATGAGGGCCATGCCCGCCTCATCGAAAAGAACATCCGTCGTGCCGGTGTGGGCAACCAGATCATCCCCTTCACCAATGGCACCGAAGCCCTCGAATTCCTGATGGGCCCCGATGGTTCGGGCGAAAGCAACAAGGGGCGTCAGCTCCTGGTGCTGCTCGATCTGAACCTGCCTGACATGACGGGCGTCGACATTCTTGAAAAGGTCAAGGGGAACGAGCACACCCGCCGTTCGCCCGTCGTGGTTCTGACCACCACGGATGACCAGCGCGAGATCCAGCGTTGCTATGATCTGGGCGCCAATGTTTATATCACCAAGCCGGTGGATTATGACGGGTTCGCCAATGCCATCCGGCAGCTCGGGCTGTTCTTCTCGGTCATGCAAGTCCCGGAAACTGAATAGTTAATGCCTAACCGCATTCCCAACGTCCTTTATATCGACGATGACCCGGGCCTTGCGCGTCTTGTGCAAAAGGCCATGGAGCGGCGCGGCTATCGGTTCCAGCATGCGGCCAATAGCGAGGATGGCCTCAAGCGCATTTCCGAGGGCGGGATCGACGTCGTGGCGCTGGACCATTACCTGCCTACGGGTACGGGATTGGACGTTCTGGCGCAGATGGAGGGAATGCAGGATCGGCCAGCCGTGGTTTACGTAACCGGGACAGCCGAGACCAGTGTTGCCGTAGCGGCACTCAAGGCGGGTGCGGCGGATTATGTGCTTAAAAGCGTCGATACAGGCTTTATCGAGTTGCTGATGACGGCCGTTGACCAAGCGATCGAGTTGATCCGGCTGAACCGGGGCAAGGCCCGCGCCGAGCAGGACATGCGCGAAGCCAAGGAGCGCGCCGAAGTCCTTCTGGGCGAGGTCAACCACCGGGTTGCCAATAGCCTTGCCATGGTGTCGGCTCTGGTCGGGCTCCAGGCCAATGCGATCGACAATGACGAGGCGCGCGAGGCGCTATCGGAAACACAGGCGCGCATCCAGGCCATCGCTGGCGTGCATCGGCACCTTTACACCACTGACGATGTTCGTTCGGTCAATCTGCGCGATTATCTGCAGAGCCTCGCCGCGGAACTCGAGACCACCATGCAGGCCAAGCAAACGGCCACGCGCATCCTCCTTGACGTACAGGACATCTCCATCCCTACCGAAAAAGCCGCATCGGTCGGCGTGATCGTCACCGAATTGGTAACTAATGCCCTCAAATACGCCTATGCCGATGGCGAAGCGGGCGAAATCCGCATTGGCCTCAGCCGGTCCGGCACCAAGGATATCGGGCTTGTGGTGGAAGACGACGGCATTGGCTGGGACGGCACCGGCGCCCCCAAGGGAACCGGTCTTGGCAGCCGCATCGTCAAGGCCATGGCCGTGAGCCTTGGTGCCACAGTGAGCTATGCCAACAAGCTCCCCGGCACCAAGGTTGGCGTGCAGTTCCCCGTCTAGCTGCGCAGCCCAGGCGCTTCCTGACCCGTGCTTTGCACATATTCGGTATAGCCGCCACCATAGGCATGCACGCCCTCGGGCGTCAGTTCCAGCACGCGGTTGGAGAGTGCCGCAAGGAAATGCCGGTCGTGGCTGACAAACAGCATGGTGCCCTCATATTGCCCTAGCGCGGAGATCAGCATCTCCTTGGTCGCGATATCGAGGTGGTTGGTGGGCTCATCCAGCACCAGGAAATTTGGCGGATCAAACAGCATCATCGCCATCACCAGGCGCGCCTTTTCGCCACCGGACAGGACGCGGCATTTCTTTTCGATCTCGTCGCCCGAAAAGCCGAAGCATCCTGCCAAGGCGCGCAAGGGCGCCTGCCCCGCCTGGGGAAAGCTGTCCTGCAATTGCTCGAACACGGTGCGATCGCCATCAAGCACATCCATGGCGTGCTGGGCGAAATAGCCCATCTTGACGCTGGGACCACGGGACACCGAACCATTGTCGGGCGTCGCCTCCCCGGCAACAAGCTTGAGCAGCGTTGACTTGCCCGCGCCATTGACGCCCATGATGCACCAGCGCTCGCGCCGACGTACCTGGAAGTCGAGCCCCTCATAGATCGGGCGCTCACCATAGCGCTTGTGAACGTTCTTAAGGATAACCACATCTTCGCCAGAGCGCGGCGGCGCGCGGAATTCGAATTCCACCGTCTGCCGGCGTTTTGGCGGCACCACCCGGTCGATCTTGTCGAGCTTCTTGACCCGGCTCTGTACCTGGGCGGCATGGGATGCCCGGGCCTTGAAGCGCGCGATGAAATCGAGCTCCTTGGCGAGCATGGCCTGCTGGCGCTCGAACTGCGCCTGCTGGTTCTTGTCGGCAATGGCGCGCTGCTGCTGGTAGAATTCGTAATTGCCGCTGTAACTGGTGAGCGATCCGGCATCGATCTCGATGATCTTGGTGACGATGCGGTTCATGAACTCGCGGTCATGCGAGGTCATCAAGAGGGCGCCCGAATAGTTCTTGAGAAAGGCCTCGAGCCAGATCAGGCTTTCCAAATCCAGATGGTTGCTCGGCTCATCAAGCAGCAGCACATCGGGACGCATCAGGAGGATCCGGGCGAGCGCCACGCGCATCTTCCAGCCGCCGGATAGCGCGCCGACATCGCCGTCCATCATCGCTTGCGAGAAGCCCAGGCCATCAAGAACTTCCCGGGCACGGCCATCCAGCGAATAGCCGTCCAGTTCCTCGAACCGTCCCTGCACTTCGCCGTAGCGGTTGATGATCTCGTCCATCTCGTCGGCCCGTTCCGGATCACCCATTGCGGCTTCCAGCTCGGCCATTTCGCGCATGAGTTCGCTGACGGGGCCCGCCCCATCCATGACTTCAGCGACTACGGAGCGACCAGCCATCTCGCCCACGTCCTGGCTGAAATAGCCAATGGTCGTGCCACGATCCACCGACACCTGGCCCTCGTCGGGCGCTTCCTCGCCGGTGATCATGCGGAACAGCGTGGTCTTGCCTGCGCCATTGGGCCCCACCAGACCCACCTTTTCGCCCTTCTGCAGCGCGGCAGACGCGTCGATAAAGACAATCTGCTTGCCGTTCTGCTTGCCGATGGATTCAAGGCGGATCATGTGCGGGTAACCTGGGAGCGCGATAAGAAGTGTGCGCCCCTAAAGCATCCATGACTTGCCGGCACAAGGCCCGAACGGGCGCGGCAGCCATGGCGCAGCACAAATGAGCGGCACGACGTGCTGCCAAAACGGGGGAAATCGCTTCATTCCGATTCAGGAATGAAAAACTTCTACCTGCTAAAAATTACGGGAAACCCATTTACGCCCCGCACTTTAGCCGGTGCGTCGACGCCAACCAAAGGCATCCAATTGGCCTCTCCCTGGCAAATACTGGCTGGGAATCTCGCTGTAGTCGCCCTGTTCGTCCTGGGCTGGGCGCATGCGCGCTATTGGCTGCGTGCCACGCCCAAACGCTACCGGGTGATCCTTTTTGGCCTGACCATGGGCATTGGCACAATCGCCACGATGAGCATGGCGATCTCCTTTGACCAAGGCGTCTTTTTCGACCTGCGCTCGTCACTTCTAGTTGTCACCGCTTTTTTTGGTGGCCTGCCAGCGGCGCTGATAACCACCGCCATCGCCTTGGCCTATCGGATCTTGCTGGGCGGCGCTGGCATTTACGGCGGCACGGCGAGCATTGTGGTTGCGAGCCTCCTGGGCCTTGGGATCCGCCATTTCTCTCGCTCACGGCAGATCGGCGCCGTCCATCTCTGCGTCCTTGGGCTTGCTGCGGCCTTTTCCACTATCGTGGCCAAAACCATGTTGCCAGGAGGCTTGGCGGCGACTTCGCTTACCATGACGAGCCTGCAGATGCTGCCGCTCAATTTCCTCGCGACTGCTCTTGCGGGCCTTGTGCATGTGCAGGCGCGTCGGTTGGGAGCCGAGCGGGACCTGCTTGCCGCCGCCATGGCCCAGACGCCTGACTACACCTATGTCAAGGATCGCCGCGGGCGCTATGCTGCGGTTAATGTGGCCGTCGCCAAGGCTTGCGGCTTTGATGATCCGGCCGACATGATCGGCCGAACGGATGCGGCCATACAAACCCGTGAGCGGGCGTTGGCTCTGCATGAACGCGAGCGCAAGGTGTTGACCAGCGGGGAAAGCCTGCTGGACCATGTGGAAGAAATCCCCGGCCATGGCTGGTTCTCCTCCTCCACAGTGCCGCTCAGGAACAGCGCTGGCGAGGTGATCGGCATTGCCGGCGTCACGCGCGACGTCACACTCGATCGCAAGCTGCAGCAGGAGCTGATCCAGAGTCGCGATACCCTTTCCTTTGCCCTCCAGGAAATGTCGGACGGCCTTGCCATGTTCGACAAGCACGGGCGCCTTGTTTTCAGCAACGCCCAATATCGGCAAAGCTTTCCCCTTAGCGGCAACATCCGCCAGCCCGGCGTCCACATGAAAGAGATCCTCCGCTCGGTGGTCGAAAGCGGCGAACAGCTCACCGTGCCGGAGCGCAACACGGCCTCCTGGGTCAACAAGATCACAGGCAATTTGCGCGTCGAGAGCGAGGAAGTGGTCAGCCTTTATGACGGACGCTGGCTGCAGATCCGCACCCGCCCCGCCAGCACGGGCGCAACCCTGGTGGTGGTCACCGACGTCACCCGCATCAAGCACGCCGAACTGGCCCTTCATTCGGCAACCGACGAGCTCAAGGAACTCGTCCGCACCGATAGCCTGACGGGCCTGCTCAATCGTCGCGCGTTCGATGACACCATTGAAAACGAGATCCGCCGATCCAGCCGCAGCAGCGCACCGTTGAGTTTGTTGCTGATCGATGTGGACCGCTTCAAACCCTATAACGACCATTATGGCCACCAGGCCGGCGACGCCGCCTTGCGCCGGGTTGCTGAAATCCTCAAGGCCAGCCTCAAGCGCCCTGCCGATGTTGCCGCTCGCTATGGCGGCGAAGAATTCGCAGCCGTCTTGCCCGATACGGACGAGGACGGCGCCTATCTTGTGGCCGAAGCCTTCCGCCGCGCCTTGGCCGAGATGCGCATCGATCACCGTACCAGCGAGCGCGGCTATCTCACCGCCAGCATAGGCGTTGCGACCTATATGCCCGAGGCAGGGCAGCGCAGCAGTGCCGAGCTGATCCAGGTGGCCGATGAAGCGCTCTACAGCGCCAAGGCCGCCGGCCGCGATCGCGTCTTTGGCAAGCGGGTCGCCTCCTCACCAGAGCGCTTTGCCAAAGCCATCTAGCCCTACTCGGCCGGACGTTCCCCCAGATCCTTCTGCCAGTCTGCACCGGCCGGCGGTTTGGGCTCGGGCGGCACTTCATAGGGCGTGTGCGGCGACTTGAACCAATGGAAGGGCTGTCGCGCCAGCTCAATCGCCGCCCGGATCGTGGCCACACCGATCATGGCCCAGTAGAGCGGCAAGAGCATCTGGCCCCAAAGCAGGTCCGCGCGGTTTGCCCGCCGCAAACCAAGGAGGGTCACTGCCAGCGCACTCCCCAGTCCAAGCGCCAGGATACCTCCATAAAGCGCCGCCCAGCCTACCCAGTCGGTCCAGGGTGGCAGCCCCCGCAGCGCTTCCACGAGGGTAATCAGCAAAAATCCCAAAAATAGGATGGGCGAGGTAATCATCCCCAGCACCAGCACTTCGAACGCGATGGTTGCCCGCCACCCCATTTCGCGCACCAGCACACGAGGATGCAGATTGTGGACGATAAACGTCTGCATCCAGCCCTTCATCCAGCGCGTGCGCTGTCCCAGCCAGGGCAGCAATCGCGTGGGCGCCGCCTCACGCGTGCGGGAGTCTAGTGTATCGACCTCCATGCGCAAACGCGCCAGCCGCATGCCAATGTCGGCGTCTTCGGTCACGTTGAACGCGTCCCAGCCGCCGATCTGGCGCAGCGCTTCGATGCGGAAATGATTGGAGGTGCCACCCAGCGGCATGGGCAGGCGCCAATTGGCCAGCGCCGGCAGCAGCACGCCAAAAAGCCCCGCATATTCCCCCGCAAACAGAGCCGCCAACCAGTGCGTGGGCCCATTGGCGATCACCAGCCGCGCCTGGAGACACACAATGTCTGGGTCCTGCCGGAAGCGCAACGCCGCCTTCCAGAGCTGGTCAGGGTCGGGAATATCCTCGGCATCGAACACCACGACGAACTCGCCCCGGCATAGCGGCAGGGCATAGTTGATGGCCTTGGGTTTTGTATAAGGCTTGGCGTCGATCACCCGAACGATGGAAAAGCGGAAATCCCCCAGATTTCGCTCCACCACCGACACCGTCTCGGGCGAGCGGGTTTCCACGACGAACTTGATATCGAGCCGCTCGGGCGGATAATCCAGCCGCCGCATGGCCGCAAACAATTGCGGCACCATGGCCTGTTCATCCCGCAAGGGGATCAGCACGGAATAGATGGGTAGTTCCGCGTCCGGCGGTCGGCGCGGACGCCGCTGCCGGCGAAGTGGTGTGCGCAGAGCCGCCAGCCGGATCAGCGAAGGTCCGATCAGCACGCAAGCGGCAAGCGGGAGCAGCAAGCCTTGCGCGAGATACGGCGCCGCCAGCACCAGCGCGAGGAGCAAGCCCAGAAGCGCGATGAAGCCATAGCGGACCAGCTTGGTCAGCGCCAATTGCGCCGTGGCAAGGGGCCATTTGCGTGCCAATGCCTGCCGCGCCTGATCGATGAGGGCCAGGCTCGAGCATCGCGCAAGATAGTCCTGCAGCGCCGCCCGGGGCACCAGGATCGGGCGCGCACCGGGACCAATCCGTTGCCGGGCAAGCCGCAAAACATCGAGGAATTCGGGCGCGGCATAGATCCAGCGCTGCTGGGCGCTGACAAGGCTGACCAGCTTTGTCTGGGGAATCGCGTCGAGCCGATTGGGCGCCATGTCGCGGTCAAAGGCGGCGGGAACAGCCTCGGCGAAATCTAGGCCGGCCCATGCAGCGGCCCGCTCCATCACATGGGCTTCGCCCATGCCCATCGTTGCCGCACAATATTCGAGCGGATCGACCTCGAGCTCCAGCGCCCGATCCAGCAAGCGGATGGCACTGCCTTCATCGGGGCAGAATTCCCCCATGATGGTACGGATCAGCGCGGTGGCATCGGACATGGCAAGCCAGTCGCTGCTTGTACCTGAAAGCCCCCGTCCAGATACTTATCGAATAAATACTTATCAGCCTCACGCACTTAGGCAAGGGCAAGCGCAATAGGGAGCCAACAAAAAAGCCGCCTTGCGGCGGCTTTGATGCGCTTAATTGTTGGCTTCAAACTGGTGCGGGTTGAAGTGGTAGGCGGTTGAACAGAATTCACACACCACTTCGATTTCCCCGTCCACCGCCATTTCCTCTCGGTCCTCGGCGGTAAAGCTTGTTGCCAGCATGTCTTCGATGCGATCAGCCGAACAGGTGCAGCGCTCGACCATGGGCAAGGGCGTGAACACGCGTACCCCGGTTTCATGATAGAGCCGGAACAGCAGCCGCTCGGAGGAAAGGTCCGGATCGGCGAGTTCGAGATCATCCAGCGTTGCCAAGAGGGTCTTGGCCTCGGTCCAGCCATCGGCCTCCTGGAACTCAGGATCGGCCGTTTCCGGATTGTCCCAGTTCCCGTCGCCCGGCAAATCCGCCATGTGGGAAATGCCATGCTCCGGCAGGTGCTGGATCAAGACGCCGCCGGCGCGCCAGTGGGGGCGATGATCGCCCTTCTGGGTGAACTCGGCCACGGCCATCCGCACCTGCGTCGGGATCTGCTCGGACTGCATGAAATAGGTGTGCGCCACCTCTTCAAGCGAATTGCCCTGCAGCGCCACAATGCCCTGGTAGCGTTCAGTATGCGGCCCCTGGTCGATCGTCATTGCCAGATGCCCATTACCCAGCAGTTCGCCCGGACGGGTGCGGCCTTCTTCGGCCGCCTTGACCAGCGCTTCCCGGTCGAAGCGCGCATAGCCGCGCAAACCGTCCGGCGCATCGAAATCGACCACCAGCAGACTGACAGGACCATCGGTCTGGGTCTGCATAATGAAACGCCCGTTGAACTTGAGCGAAGATCCAATCAAAGCTGCAAGCACAACGGCCTCGCCCAGCAGGCGTGCAACCGGTGCGGGATAATCATGGCGGCTCAGAATGGTGTCGAGCGCATCGCCCAGCCGCACGGTGCGGCCGCGCGTATCGAGCTTGTCTAGCGTAAACGGAACGACCGCATCGTCTCCGCTTTCCGGCCGGTCGAGCCCCAGGGAGCTCATGAGGTTCTCGGTCATGGTCGTCGTATCCGTCGTCATTAGGTTTAGCTTTCAGGTGGGCTGGGCCTGACACGAAAACACCAGCAGACCTCATCCTGAGCGTGTCGAAGGACGAGGTCGTGGCACCATGGCGGTACGACCCCGTGGTTCGACAAGCTCACCATGAAGTCTACTCATGGTACCGGTCAATATCGGGGTCTAGTTGACGTCCACCCCGAAGGCCCAGCACAGAACGGCTTTTTGTGCATGAAGGCGGTTTTCGGCCTCGTCAAACACCACTGACTGGGGACCATCGATCACCTCGTCGGTCACCTCGTCGCCCCGATGGGCCGGCAGGCAGTGCATGAAAAGGGCGTTCTTGTCCGCCAGTGCCATTAAACTGGTGTTGACCTGATACGGTTTCAAGACCCGGCGCCGCTCGGCCGCGTCCGTATCGCCCATGGACACCCAGGTGTCGGTGATGACGAGGTCAGCCTTCTCGACCGCCTCGCGCGGATCCTCGATCAGCTTGACCCATTTGCCCGCCTTCTGGATGTCCAGCATCAGGTCTTTTTCAGGCCAGTATTCATCCGGCACGGCAATGGTCAGCTCGCATTCAAACAGCTCGGCCGCGTTGACCCAGGAATGCAGCACATTGTTGCTGTCCCCAACCCAGGCCACCTTGGCGCCTTTGATGGGCCCGCGATGTTCTTCAAAGGTCATGAGGTCTGCCATCACCTGGCAGGGATGCGCCCGGCGCGTCAAACCATTGATCACCGGCACGGTCGAGCCTTCCGAAAGCTCCACCAGATCGGCGTGGCTCAAGATGCGGATCATGATGGCATCCACATAACGGCTCATCACCCGACCCGTGTCGAGCAAGGTTTCCTCGCGCGCCAGCTGCATTTCCTGGCCCGACAGCATGATGGTTTCGCCGCCCAATTGGCGCATGCCCACGTCAAAGGAAACGCGGGTGCGTGTGGACTGGCGCTCAAAGATCATCGCCAACACCTTGTCGGCCAAAAGCCGCGGCCGGTCCCCGTCCTTGAGGCGCGTCTTGAGCGATGACGCGGCATTGAGCATGCCGCGCAGTTCGGAATATTGGAAATCGTCGATATTAAGAAAATGCCGTGGGGTGCCGGTCGAAGACATGGGCCGGGTTCCTTTGTGACGCTAAACTGTTGATAATAGACCTCATCGAGGTGCCTACCGAAGGACGAGATCATCCCTCCGACAGGCTTGCCATGAGGCTAGTCTATTGACCTGTCCTGCCAAGAAGGAGGAGGGAACAGCCCGCGTCGCCGGCGTCCAAAATGGTAAAAGGTCAAAGCCATCAGCTTGCTACCGCAACAGAAGCGGTTTCAGCCTCGATCGCGTCGAACGCGGCGCCAATCTTGCTCATGGCTTCCTCGATGTCCGCTTCGGTGACGATCAAGGGCGGGATCAGGCGCAGGACATTGTCCCCTGCCCCGATCGCGAGGAACTGGTGGTCGTCCCGGAGCCTTGCCACGAAGTCGCGTACGGGCGGGGTGATCTTGATGCCCGCCAGCAATCCCTTGCCGCGCAGCTCGAGCACATAGTCGGGATATTTCTGCGCCAATTGCTGCAGATGCCAGCTCAGCTTTTGCCCCATCTGGTTGACATGGTCCATGAAACCCGGCGCCAGGATCCGGTCCAGCACGGCATTGCCCACCGCTGTTGCCAGCGGATTGCCGCCATAGGTCGAGCCGTGCGTGCCGGGCACCATGGACGCGGCCACCTCACCCTTGGCAAGGCAGGCGCCCAACGGGAAGCCGCCGCCGATGGCCTTTGCCACCGCAACGATGTCGGGCGTGATCCCGGCCCATTCGAACGCAAAGAACCGGCCGGTCCGGCCATAGCCGCACTGCACTTCATCCAGGATCAGCAGCATGCCATGCTCGTGGCAAAGCGCACGCAGCCCCTGTAAGAATTCGGGCGTCATGGCGGTTACGCCACCCTCGCCCTGCACCGTTTCGATCAGGATGGCGCAGGTCTGCGGCCCGATCAGCGCGCGTACGGCCTCGAGATCGCCGGGCGCGGTATGCTTGAAGCCCGGCAGTGGCGGCCCGAAACCTTCAAGGTAGGACGGGTTACCGCCCGCGGCGATCGTGCCCATGGTGCGCCCATGGAAGGAGCCGGTAAAGGCAATGATCTCGTAGCGCTCGGTGTCGCCCTTGGCCCAGAAATAGTGCCGGGCCGTCTTGATGGCACATTCCAGCGCCTCCGCGCCCGAATTGGTGAAGAACACCGAATCCGCGAAGGTCGCATCCACCAAGCGCTGCCCCAGCCGTTCCTGCTCGGGAATGGTGAAGACGTTGGATGTATGCCAGACCTTTTCAGCCGCAGACTTGAGCGCGCTGATTATATGCTCGTCGCCATGGCCCAGGGCGTTCACGGCGATGCCGGAATGAAAATCGAGATATTCTCGGCCATGCTGATCATAAAGGCGCATACCCTGCCCCCGCTCGAAAGCGAGTTCAGACCGGGCATATGTGCCGTAGAGCGCAGACATGGCAGTTCCTTTTAGGGTGTGCGAGAACAGGTGGGACAGCGTGGCAATCCGGCCACAATCGGGAGAAACGCGCTTCTTGCGCAACGCGTTCCAGCGCGGAAATAAGGCCCAATTTCGCTAGATAAGTCAATGATCAGCCGCCAAGTGCCTGAAATGACTCAAAGATCGTTAGCGAAGTTTTAACCAGTTAATATGCGGGGAAAGTCTTGGGCGACTCTTGATCCCGATTCCTTGGCTGTCGTAAACTGCCTGTCATTGGGAACACGATATCTCGTGTGGCGGACCCACCTAGCATACGACGCCTAGCGTTTATGGCTGCCATGGCCATTTGGCGGCACAATGAAGGATTCTGTTTTGACGATGGATTCGGGAGCACAATCGGCGGGCTGGACTGACGAGCGCGTCGAGACCTTGAAAAAGCTTTGGATGGAGGGCCTGAGCGCCAGCCAGATCGCGGGCGAACTGGGTCAGGGCGTCACGCGCAACGCGGTGATTGGCAAGGTGCACCGGCTCAAGCTTTCGGCGCGCGCCAAGCCAACCAATACCGCACCGCGCGCCCGTCCAGCGGCGCCACGCCCCGCGCCACGCCGTCCAACCGGGCCTTCGGCCGGCATGGCACCCAATATGGGTGGTGGCAGTGCGGCTGCTGCGGCAAGCGCCGCCAAGATGCGGCCTGCGATGGCGCGTCCACAATCGGTCGGCGCCACGGCACTGGCGCATAATCCGGAAATGGAAACCGAACTCTATGTTGCCCCCATGGCGGCCGAGATCTTTATCCCCGAAGACAAGCGCCTGAGCCTGCTGCAGCTGAGCGAAAGCACCTGCAAATGGCCGATCGGGGACCCGCTCTCGAAAGATTTTTATTTCTGCGGCCAACACAGCCTGGAAACCGGCCCCTATTGCGACTTCCACTCCCGCCGCGCTTACCACCAGGTCGACAAAAAGCGCCGTTAGGCGAATCGACTGAAATAAAAGAAGGCGCCACCGGCGCCTTTTTTGTTTTTGCCGGCCACTCCCCGCCCCCGCCCTGCACCAAGCCCCTCGCCTTTGGTGCCCCCAAAGCCCTCATGGTGAGCTTGTCGAAACACGAGGGCGAGCGAGTGGAGGCCTCGAGTGCCACGACCTCATCCTTCGACAGGCTCAGGATGAGGTCTACTGAAGCCATTCCCTCACGGCAAAAACACATCCACCCGCATGCCCTCGCCCGGCTTGCTCTTGATGCTCAACTGCCCCCGGTGCCGGTGCACGATGTGCTTGACGATCGCCAAGCCCAGCCCCGTCCCCTTTTTCTTGCGGCTCACATCGGCATCGATGCGGTAAAAGCGCTCCGTCAGCCGCGGCACATGCTCGGCCTCCACGCCCGGGCCATGGTCGATCACCGTCACCTGATGGGCAAAGCCCGGCCGGCTCGATGGCGCCAGGCTCATCTCGACGAACTTGCCTTCGGCCCCGTACTTGACCGCGTTCTCCAGCAGGTTCTCGAACACCTCATAAAGCTGCCCGCGGTCGCCAATCGTGGTGCTTGGCCCTTCAAACAAGGACAGCCGGATTTCAAGATCCGCCGCCTTGGCCTGCATCATCAAGCCCTCGCGCACTTCACGCAGCAACCCTCTCAGCTCGATCGTGCCGGATGGGCGCACATGCTGGTGCATTTCGATGCGCGACAGGCTCAGCATATCGTCGATCAGCTTGCTCATGCGCTCGGCCTGCCCGCGCATGATGCCCAGGAATTTCTCGCGTGCCACCGCGTCCTTGGCGGCCGGGCCCAGCAGCGTATCGATAAAGCCCAAGAGCGAAGCCAGGGGCGTGCGCAGTTCATGGCTGGCATTGGCGATGAAATCCGACCGCAGGGCATCAACGCGCTTGAGTTCGGTCAGGCTCTGGAAGGTGATGATGAGTTGGCGCTGATCATCCTCGAACCAGTCCACACCGGGTCGCAAGAGAGGCGAAACAACCACTTTCTCCCAGGTTTCGGAGGGAATTGTTTCATGCAGTTCAACGCTCCGGCTGGTGCCGGTGCGATTGGCGTTGTCGATCGCCTGGACCAGTTCGGGATTGCGCATGGACAAGGTCAGCGGATTGCCATTGCCGAGCGCCGGAAACTGCCGTTGCGCTGCCCCATTGGCATGCACGACAACCCCGCGCCGGTCCAGCACAAGACAGGGATCAACCAGCGCATCGGCAAAGATATTGACTGACGGCGGCGCCGCTGCCGGCACCGGCTGGGCTGCCTCGACAGCCTGCGTCACCGTCACGACACGTGCCGGCAGCATGGCTACGGCCGCAGCAACGGCCACAAAGCCAATCAGACCGCCGATAAGGCTCAGATGCCCAAACAGCACCAGTGCCCCGAACACGCCCAAAACTGCGGCAAGGAGGCTGCCTTGCGCAACCAGCCGCGCCCTGGCCGATTGCAGATGCGATGGAGAAAGTTCGGTGTTTGGCTGGTCCATGCTCTTTTGCCGATCAGGAGGTCCTGGCCCCTCTTGTGCCAAAGGGCGAGCCTATAGCACGATGCTGATGACAATGGAGCGACACCTGTGAGCGACCCTTTCGAGCAGTTCCACATCGAGAATCCCGAGCTTCCCAAATCCATCAAGAAACACGCCATGCGCTCGGGCGGCTACCCCTATGACGATAAGCTCGATGGCGCGCTATACCAAGCGCAGATGTATGAGCTGCAAAAGCAGCTGGTCCTCTTGCAGGCCCATCTGGCGGCCAGTGGCGAGCGGGTGATGATCATTTTCGAGGGCCGCGACGCTGCCGGCAAGGGGGGCACGATCAAGACCTATCTCGAGAACCTCAATCCCCGCTACAACATCATCGCCGCCCTGCCCAAGCCGAACAGCCGGGAAGCTTCGCAATGGTATTTCCAGCGCTATATCGACTGGTTCCCGGCGGCTGGCGAAACCGTTCTGTTTGACCGATCCTGGTATAATCGCGCCGGCGTCGAGCGCGTCATGGGCTTTGCCACGCCCGAGCAAACCGAGAATTTCCTTGAAGAAGTCCCCGAAGTTGAAAAGCGCATCACGCGCGATGGCATCCACTTCTTTAAATTCTGGCTTTCCATTGGCCGCGAGATGCAGCTCAAGCGCTTCCACGATCGCCGCCACGATCCGCTCAAGGTCTGGAAACTCTCACCCATCGACCTCGAGGCCCTGGGCCAATGGGACGCTTATTCTGCAGCCCGCGACGAAATGCTCAAGCGCACCGACAGCCCCCACGCCCCCTGGACCGTGATCCGCGCCAACGACAAGCGCCGCGGCCGCATCAACGTCATCCAGCATGTGCTCCACCACCTGCCTTTTGCGGGGCGAGACAAGAAAGCCATCGGCGAAATCGACCCCAAGATCACGATGAAGGCGAAGGACTTTCTGGCATTGCATAAAGCCGACTGATCGAGCTGCCGCCCGCACATCCCATTGACACCACGCTATTTCCCCTCCCTACTGCCCCCATTCCAAACGACATGTGAGCAAGACTTTGGTCGCAAGCAGGGCGAAATCGGTTGTGGTGTCCAATGCGCGCGGAAGCTCGCCCTTCGTGCTGGTCTGCGATCACGCCTCCAACCGCATTCCCGATCAATATGGGGACCTGGGCCTTACCCCGGTCGAGCGCGTCAGCCACATAGCGTGGGACCCGGGCGCCCTATCGGTTAGCCGGCTCCTTGCGGACAAGCTCGATGCGCCCTTGGTGCAGTCCACCGTGTCGCGCCTCATCATTGATTGCAATCGGGACCTCGATGCACCAGACCTGATCTGGACCCTGTCGGAAAAAACCCGGATCGCCGCCAACGAGAATTTGCATCCTGGCGAGCGTGCCTTCCGGATCGACCACTATCATCGCCCCTACCATGCTTCCATTGGAACGCTTCTTGAGGCGCGGCGCCATGCAGGGCAGGAAACGATCCTGGTCTGCATGCACTCCTTTACGCCGGTCTTTCATGGCGTGCCCCGTCCCTGGCCCATCGGGCTCATTCACGGCCGCGACCAGCGCTTCACCCGCGCCGTCTATGACGCGCTCAAGGCTGATGATCCCGCGCTCAATGTCGGCTGGAACGAACCATATGCCGCGCTCAAGGGCGTCACGCTGACCCTGGAAAAGCATGGCGACGCCCGCGGGCTTGAAGCCGTGATGATCGAGATCCGCCACGACGAAATTCTTGAGCCCACCGGCGTCGCCCAATGGTCCGATCGCCTCGCCCAGAGCCTGCACACGGCACGGCTGGCGAGGCGAGAAGCGATGGCGGTTTAGCGGCGCCAAGCTCTTGGGGGAGCTATCAGGGCTCCCCTTCCACGACATCCCTGACCGTTTCCTTCACGCCGATATCGAACAAGCTATCGAGATGCGTGGCGACAGTCTCGCCGAACACCTGGTTCCCCGCCACATCGGACCCAAACACCTCAGCCAGCCCCACCAGCCCTTCATAGAGCGTCTCGGCATCGTCCCCAGCATCGGCCGCAATCGCCATCATGCGCATGGCTAGGGGATCGCGCACGTCGATATTCTCGCCCTTCTCGTCGATCCCCACCACATAGCGCATCCAGGCCGCGACACCGAGCCCCAGCCGCTCAAACGGCTCCCCGGCGGCGATCCGGTCCCGGATGGTGCCTAGGAGGCGCTGCGGCAATTTTTGCGAGCCATCCATGGCAATCTGCCAGGTGCGGTGCTTGAGCGCCGGATTGCGGAAGCGCTCCAGCAGCTGGTCGCGATAGGCGCCAAGGTCGACGCCTGGCATGTCGAGCGTGGGCATGACTTCTTCCGTCATAAGGCCATGGATGAGCCGGACGAAATCCTCGTCGCCCATCACGTCCGAAATATATTCATACCCTGCAAGGTAACCGAGATAGGCCATTGTCGAGTGGCTGCCATTCAGCATGCGCAGCTTCATGCGCTCGAACGGCTCCACATCCCCAACCATCTGCGCACCGGCACGCTCAAAGGGCGGTCGCCCATCGGGGAAATGGTCCTCGATCACCCATTGGGTGAACGGCTCGGTCATGATCGGCCAGGCGTCTTCTGCCCCGATCAGTTCTCCAATCATGGCGCGGTCGGCATCGGTGGTGGACGGCACGATGCGATCCACCATGGTGCCGGGGAAAGCCACCTGGCCAACCCACTCGCCCAAAGCGGGGTCACGCAGCTGGGCAAACTTGCTTACGATGCGCTTCACCGTTTCGCCATTGCTGGGCAGATTATCGCAGCTCATCACCGCAAAAGGCGCGATCCCGGCCGCCTTCCGTCGCGCCAGGGCCTCCACCAATATGCCGGGCGCCGATTTGGGCGCCGTTGGATTGCTTAAGTCATGCACGATATCGGGGTGCCGCTGATCCAGCTCGCCCGTGGCCGGGTCATGGCAATAGCCCTTTTCCGTCACCGTTATTGAGACAATGCGGATTTGTGGGCTCGCCATCAAAGCTAGCAGATCCTCGCGCTCGGCATTGGCATCGAGAACCTTGAGAATGGAGCCGATCACACGCGGATGGGTGCCCTCAGCATCCCTGACCGCTACGGTGAACAGGCCGTCCTGTGGCTCCAGCGCCTCCTTGGTGTCCGGCCGGCGCAAGCTCGCGCCCACAATCGCCCAGTCAGGATGATCCTTGAGCAGGTCATCCACATAAACCGCCATATGCGCCCGGTGAAACGCCCCGATACCTAAATGGACGATGCCCGGCGTGATCTGGGTCCGGTCATAATCAGGCACGCGGACCCCCGAGGGAACAGAGCTCAGGGTTTGGGCGCTCAGGCGCGTCATGGCAGTCTCCGAGATCAAATCGTGCGTCACCATAGTCGCTTCCGATCTTGTATGGAAGAAGGTGACTTGCGGGTGCGAAGGCTTTACCGGCATAAGCTTCGCCAACGCAAGGGAGGGGCATCAATTGGCACAGCAGCGCTTCGTCAGCATCGGGGAATGCATGATCGAGATGAGCGGCGGCGAGGACCGGCAATATCGGCTGGGCTATGCCGGCGACACGCTCAACACCGCCTGGTACATGCGCGCGCTTTTGGGTGACGACTGGTCGGTAGATTATTTCACCGGCCTGGGCGAAGACCGCTATTCCACCGATATCAAGGCGTTTCTTCAAGCTCACAATATCGGCACGAGCCACATCCGTACCATCCCCAATCGCCGCCCCGGCCTTTACATGATCCACCAGGAAGCGGGCGATCGTCATTTCACCTATTGGCGCGACACTTCGGCCGCAAAGCTCCTGGCCGACAGCAAGGACGATCTTGCCGATGCCGTGCGCGACGCCAAGGTCGTTTACTTCTCGGGCATCACCCTTGCCATCCTCGCGCCGCGCGCCCGTGGCCGGCTCCTTGGCGCCATCGTGCGGGCCCGCGATTCCGGCGCGCGTATCGTCTTCGACACCAATATCCGCCCCGCCCTCTGGACCAGCCCGCGCGTGATGATGTCGGTGCTTACCGCCGCCGCCACCCTCTGCGATGTGGTCCTGCCCACCCACAGCGACGAGGCACCGCTGTTTGGCGATAGATCCATTGAGGACACGGCCGATCGATATCTGGAACTCGGTGTCGAGGAAGTCGTAGTCAAGGACGGCGCTAACGAGGCCCTGGTCGCTACATCAACCGAACGCTTCCGCATCGCCCCTCCACCCGCTGCCAATGTGGTTGACGCTACCGGCGCCGGCGACAGCTTCAACGGCGCCTACCTCTCGGCTCGCCTCGCCGGCAAATCTTATCAAGAGGCCGCCCAAGCCGCCCACCGCATCGCCGGCATCGTCATTGGCCAAAAAGGCGCATTGGTGGACCCAAAGCTCTTGGCCTAGGCACTCCCCTCTCCCACCCTCGATGTCATCCCGGCCTTGAGCCGGGATCCATCTCGAGATCGCGCCGCAGCCGCGAGGTGGATCGTCCTGATCGCCTCAGGATGGGCTTCGGGTCACGCCCGAGGTGAAACCGCGTTTGGGGAAGCAACGGAGGTCAAAACCCTCGATCCCCCGCCTCCGCCATATACGCCAACTCCTCCGCCGTACTCTGGCGCCCCAGGGCCTTGTTGCGGAATGGGAAGCGTCCAAACCGCGCAATGGCCTCGCGGTGCTTTTCCATATAATCGAGCTGTTCCGCATCTCCCAACTCGCGGTAGAGCCGCACGCCCTCATCTTGCATCGCCAGTGATTCCGCATGCATGAAGGGCAGGTAGAAAAACGGCCGCCGCACCGGGTCCACTGCCTGGTCAACGCCCGCGCTGATCGCCTCCTGCGCCAGAACCAGCGCCATCTTGTCCTGTGCGAAGGCCTCGGGCGCGCCGCGATGCAGCTGGCGGGAAAACTGGTCGAGCACGATGATCTCGGCGAGCCGCCCCTCGGCCGTCGTCCGCCAGCTCCACGCCTCGCCCCGGGCAACAGGGGGATGGGTGTCGCCAAAGGCTGCCGCCAGTTCGGCATCGAACTCCGGCTTGCCGCCGAACCAATCCTCTTTTCCGTGCTCCACGAACCAGAACCGGATCACATCTTCGCTCGTGCGCATCATCTCCCCCTAAACCGTGATGATCGCCTTGATCAGCCCGCTCCGCTCATGCGCCCAGCGCGGCAGATTGGCGGGCACATCATCAAGGCTCGTTGCGTGCGTTGCCAGCCGATCAGTCGGCACATCGCCATTGCGAATGGAGTCCATCACATGGTCGAAATCCTCCCGCGTGGCATTGCGCGAAGCCCGGATGGTCAGCTCGCGCCGGTGGATTTCCGGATCTTCCCAGCTGAGCGTTCCCTTGACCACGCCCACCAGCGTCAGCGCACCGCCATTGCGGCAATAGCCCACCGCCTGGTTCATGGCAGGAATCGCCCCCGTGGCATCAAGCACAGCATCAAAGCCCGAACCCATCTTCCCCCTGAACGCCTCGCCCTCGCGCTCATCGAGCCCCACTGCACCAAAGCCAAAGCCGCGCGCCGCCTCGAGCTTGTCGGGTGCTGCATCCATGATTGTGACATCCGCCCCGGCAATCCGGGCAAAGAACGCCGTGCCTAGCCCGATCGGCCCGCCGCCGACCACCAGCACGCGCCAGCCCGGCTTGATCTCCGTGCGGCGCACCGCATGGGCGCCAATAGCGAGGAATTCCACCATGGCCGCATCGCGCAGGCTCAGCCCCTCGGCGCGATAAAGATTGGCCGCCGGAAGGACGATCTCCTCGGCCATGCCTCCATCGCCATGCACGCCCAGAACGGTCAGCGTTTCGCAGCAATTGGTCTTGCCCTCGCGGCAGGCGGGGCATTGGTAGCAGGGCAGATAAGGGTTGATGACAACGGGGTCACCATCGGCCAAGTCTTCCGCGCCATTGCTGTCCAGCACGACGCCGCTGAGCTCATGGCCCATGATGCGCGGGTACTGCAGGAACGGGTGCTTGCCTTCGAAGATATGGTAGTCCGTGCCGCAAATGCCGATATGGCGGATGCCGACGCGCACCCAGCCCGCTTGCAATTTCGGCTTCTCGATCTCGATCAGCGCCAGTTCACCCGGCGCGGCACAGCTGATGGCGCGCATGAAAATCCTCCCGATCTGTTATCGGGAGGACTAACATGTCAGTTACGGCTTGACCATGATCCTGATCCGGTTGCCCGAAGGATCCTGCGTATCAAAGCCATTCTCGAGCGGTTCGATTGGCGCTTGAGCCTTCGTCAGTCGCTCGCGAACGCCATCCAGGGCGGTCGCATCGGGCACTACGATGGTGAACCAGCGCAGCCCTGCGGCACCTGAGGGGGGCAGGCTTGCTTGTGAACCGGACCAGATGTTGAACGCCAGCGTGTGCGGCATGTAATCGAGCCCCACATCGCCCATGCCAAAGGAATGGATCAGCATGAACCCCGCAAAGCCGAGGACATCACGATAGAAATCCATCGCTTCGTTGAGTTTCCGCACATGCACATGCACGTGCCCGATCCGCGTGCCCTCGAGCATGCGCGGCTCAAGGACGGGGGACGGTCCCAGTTCTGCCAGCAAGCCATCAAGGTCGATCGGATCGCGCCCGGAATGCGGCCGTCCATCGGCCGTCACGGCATAGCTTTCGCCCTTGTCCGGATCACCCAGCGTGCCGCGCCAGGGCGTTTCAAATGTGATCTCGATGCCATTGCCATCCAGATCCCAGAGGTAAATGGCTTCGCTCACCAGATGGTCGGTCGGGGAAATGCGCACATTGCGCTGCAAAGCCCGAACGGCCAGTTGCGCCAGGGCCGCGCGGGTCGGCACATGGAGCGCCACATGGTAGAGCCCGATCGTGCGCGGCACGGATGGCTGCGTGGCGCCGGTCTCGAGCACAAGCAGCGGCTTGTCCGCCACCCCGAGCGTCAGCACATTGCCGGCTTCCGCCAGGATATCGAGCCCCGCGACGTCCTGCCATATGGCAAGCGCCTTGGCGCGGTCGGTTACGGCAAGATGCACCGGTCCCAGCGTCGTGGTCAGCGGCAGGATGGGCTCGGAGCGAACATTGGTCTGCACGGATGCATCAATCACGATGACCTCCTTTTGTGTGTGACCCAGATATAATCCTCACCCGTCGGTCACACCATCGAGCCAATGGCGAAGGCATCGTTCGCTAAAGCCGGGGCAATACTTTTGGTTTGTTTGCACCGGAGCCCTCCACACCCCCGATGTCATCCCGGGCTCGACCTGGGATCCATCTCGAGATCACTGAACAGCCGCAAGGTAGCCAGCTCGCTACACAATCAATAATGCGGCGTCATCTCAGGATGGGCCCCGGGTCGAGCCCGGGGTGACATCGAAAATGCGGCACAGTCGGCGGCGTAGCACCGAGCAGTCCCTCCCTCCCCCTCGTGAGGGGGAGGAAAGGTGGGGGTCTCGCCCTAAGCCACCAACCCCTTGGTCAGCTCCAGCGCCTGCCGTTCGAACAGTCGCCGGTAGATCCCGCCCTGGAGCCGGATCAGAGCATTGTGGTCGCCCTCTTCCACGATCCGGCCCTTGTCGAACACCAGAAGCCGGTCCAGCGCGACAACCGTCGACAGCCGGTGTGCGATCACCAGCGTCGTGCGCCCCACCATCAACCGTTCCATCGCCTGCTGGATCTGCACTTCGCTTTCGCTATCAAGGCTCGAGGTCGCTTCATCCAGGATCAAGACGCGCGCATCGGCCAAAAACGCCCGGGCAATGGCCACGCGCTGCCGCTCGCCGCCCGAAAGCTTGACGCCGCGCTCGCCCACCATGGTTTCATAGCCCTTGGGCAAACCAGCGATAAAATCATGCGCATTGGCCTGCCGTGCCGCCTCCTCGATCTCGGCGCGTGATGCGCCGGGGCGGGCATAGGCGATGTTTTCGGCAAGCGTCCGGTGAAACAGGATCGGCTCCTGCTGCACAATGGCGATCTGCGCACGCAGGCTCGATTGCTGCACATCGGCAATGTTCTGACCATCGATGATAATCGCACCATCGTTGATGTCGTAGAGCCGCTGGATCAGCTTGACGAAGGTCGTCTTGCCCGAACCCGAATGCCCCACCAGCCCCACGCGCTCGCCTGGCGCGATCCGGACCGAAAAGTCCCGGTAGAGCGGGCTTTCATGCGAACCATACTGGAAGGTCACGTGGTCGAACGCGATGGCGCCCTCCTTGATGCGGATCGGCTTGGCACCCGGCTTGTCCTGAATGCCATAGGGCTGCCGGTCGAGCTCCACCAGCTCTTCCATGTCGTTGACCGAGCGCTGCAGATTGCGGATGTGCTGGCCCACATCGCGCAGATGGCCCTGCAACACAAAGAACATGGTGAGCACGAAGGTGATGTCGCCCGGCGTCGCGGCACCCGCACGCCACAGCAGCAGCGCCGTCCCAAGGATCGCCGCCTGCATCAGGGCCATCATCAGGCCCTGCGCACCGCCATTAAGCGTGCCGCGCTGCCAGACCCGCCGCGTCCGCTTGCGCCACTTGCCCACGACGTGCTCGAGGATGGACTCCTCGCGCGTTTCAGCGCCAAAGGCCTTGACCACGGCATTGCAGCTCACCGCATCGGCCAGCGCCCCGCCCATTTTGGTGTCCCATGTATTGGCTAGTGCGCCGGCAGGCGCGACAAAGGCCATGGAGAGCCAGGCCGTCACACCCACATAGATCAGCGATCCCAACCCAACCACGAGGCCCATGACCGGCCAGGCCAGGCCCAGGATCACCGTTGCGCCCACCAGCATGACGAGCGAGGGCAAAAGCGCGATCAGCAGCGTGTCGTTGAGCAGGTCGAGCGCGCTCGAGCCGCGCGTGATCTTGCGCACGGTGGATCCAGCAAAGCTATTGGCGTGCCAATCGGTTGAAAAGCGCTGCACGCGCTGGAAAGCGGTGCTGATCACGTCGTTCATGATCTGGAGCGTGAAGGTGATCAGATTAAAGAACACGAACTGACGCAGCACGACGGCGCTTACATAAAGCGCGACCATGGTCAGGAAGGCGGTAATTGCCGGCGCCCAGAACGCGTCGTCCGAGCCGCTGCCGGATGCCACAGCATCCACCAGCCGTCCGGCAAAGATCGGGCTGAGTGCATCGGCCAGCGTTGCCGCCAGCACAAGCAGGCCGATCAGCGTGGCGCGCCAGGGTTGCCTGGCCCAGTGGCGAAAGGTGAAGCCGAGCACCTTGGCAAAGGCGTCGGCACGAAACAGTGTCTTGAAGCGACTCATGTAGCCTAGCCCGATCCCGTTTTCCGGCGATCGGTCCTCGCGTGAGGGGAAATGGAGGCACAGCCGCAACGGAATCGGCGAAAAAGCTGTTCCGTCGGATCTGGTGGGCTGTGGTGGAAAACCGCTGCGGCGCCCCGAAGGCGGGCCGCGAGGGGCGAAAACCTAAGCTCGGTTTTTACCCATGTTGGGAAGCTCGACGAATGCTGCCATACAACGCCTCCCTTGCTGGTCATCTCAGGCGGTAGACGGTTTGTAGCCAAACCGTTTGCACTTGCCAAGCCCGCTGTTGGACGCCCTCGTGCGTTTATTCATGGCGCCACCCCGCTCGGATCAAGTCCGAGGGAGGCGATTGTGGCTGGACACAAATTTCTCCCACCCTCGATGTCATCCCGGGCTCGACCCGGGATCCATCCTGAGATTTCTCCCCAGCCGCAAGGTGTGTCGTCCGCGTGGGCCAACCCCAACACCTCAGGCTGGACCCCGGCTCAAGGCCGGGGTGACACCGAGTTTAGTCTCGCAATGTTGCCCCACCCTCCCCGATCGTCACCCTTGGGCTCGACCCAAGGGCACTTCACTTAACGAACCACCCGCAAGTACAGAGCCCTCGGGTCAAGCCCGAGGGTGACGTCTGGTGTGTGTGATTGATTGCAGATCACCCTCACGGCGCAAATACCCTCACCGCGCCCGGCATTATCCGAAAATGCGCCGGCGTCTGGGTTACAATATCCCCGTCCGTATTGATCGCCTTGGGCTCTCGCGTCCGGATATCGAACTCCGTGCTCTTGGCCGTGCGCACTTCGTCCCAGGCCCCATGCTGCCCGCGCCGAAACGCACCAAGCATCAAGCCAAACTTCCAGACGTTTTTGAGTTCCAGGCTATAAAGATCGAGATGGGCATCATCGATGCTGGCGTTCTCATGGATCACCGTTCCCCCACCATAATGAACGCCATTGCCCACCGCGATCTGCAATGTCCGCACCGTCACCGTCCCCGCATCGCTGACGATCTCGGCGCGAAACGGCCTCGCGGCCGCAACGACGCGCATAGCGGCGAGGGCATAGCCGAGCTTGCCCCAACGTCGCTTGGCTTCCCGCGTCAGCCCGCGCGCCAGATCGGCGCTCAGTCCAAGGCTCGCCACATTGAAAAAGGGATGGCCATTCACCTCCCCCAGATCGATCCGCCGCTGCTTGCCGGCTAGAATAATATCGGCTGCCCCAAGCAGATCATCGGGAATGCCGAGCGTGCGCGCCAGATCGTTGGCCGTGCCCAGGGGGATAACCCCCATGGGCAGTCCCGTTTCCAGAACACCCCTGGCCGCGGAATTGATGGTGCCATCGCCGCCGCAAACGATCACCAGATCCGCCTCGTGGCGCCGTCGCGCGATATCAGCGGAAACCTCATCGGGCGTGTGAAAACGCTCCACCACCACATGGATCCCGCCCGCCTCCAGCCGCTTGATCACTGGCTCTAGCGCTTCGGTGCCCCGGCGCGCATTGGGGTTGACCAGCATCAGGCCACGTCGCTTGCTCGGCATGCTCATGGAATTGCTTCAACTCCGCTCCAGGCGCTGTAGATGGATCGCGCTGGGCATGGCGGCAAGACGGACCAACATTACCATTTGGTAGCCTGGTGCCCGCCGCATATTTTTTGTGGGACGGCTGACAATAGTCGCAAAGCAAGTTTAGGTTCCGCCGAAGCGATTCAAACCCAAGGTTTATCTCATGACCAATTCCCTCATCGATCCTGTGAAGCTCGACAAGCTCGCCGAAGTGGCGATCAAGGTGGGCCTCCAGCTGGCCGAAGGGCAGGATCTGGTGATGACCGCGCCGATGACGGCAGCGCCCCTGGTGCGCCGCATCACCGAACACGCCTACAAGGCCGGCGCGGGCCTGGTCACCACGATTTATTCGGACGAGGAAACCACTCTTGCCCGCTACAAATACGCCAATGAGGCAAGCTTCGACAAAGCGGCAGGCTGGCTTTATTCGGGCATGGCCGAAGCCTTCCGCAACAATGCCGCGCGCCTTGCGATTTCGGGCGACAATCCCATGATGCTGGCCGGCCAGGACCCTGAAAAGACCTCGCGCGCCATGCGCGCCAATTCGGCGGCCTACAAGCCGGCGCTGCAGCTGATCACGGGTTTCGACATCAACTGGAACATCGTGTCCTACCCAACCCCCGCCTGGGCCAAGCTCGTCTTCCCCAATGACAGCGAGGACGTTGCCGTGGGCAAGCTGGCCGACGCCATCTTCAAGGCCTCGCGCGTCGACCAGGAGGATCCGATCGCGGCCTGGAAGGAGCACAATGCAAACCTCAAGGCGCGCTGGACCTGGCTCAATGGCAAGTCTTTCTCGGCGCTCCATTATACCGGGCCCGGCACGGACCTCACCGTCGGCCTTGCCGATGGGCATCGCTGGAAGGGCGGCGCTTCGGAAGCCAAGAACGGCATCACCTGCAATCCCAATATTCCGACGGAAGAAGTGTTCACCACGCCGCATCGCATGCGCGTCGATGGTTATGTCGCCGCCACCAAGCCCCTCTCGCATAATGGCGCCTTGATCGAGGACATGCAGGCCCGCTTCGAAGGTGGTCGCCTTGTGGAGCTCAAGGCGTCCAAGGGCCAGGACATCTTCAACAAGGTGCTCGACACAGACGAAGGCGCCCGGCGCCTGGGCGAAGTCGCCCTTGTGCCCCATTCCTCGCCGATTTCGGCTTCCGGCATCTTGTTCTTCAACACACTCTACGATGAAAACGCGTCCTGCCATATTGCGCAGGGCCAGTGCTATTCGGACTGCTTTGTGGGCGGTAAGGATTTGACGCAGGAGCAGATCAACGCCCAGGGCGGCAACAGCTCCAACATCCACATCGACTGGATGATCGGCTCGGACAAGATCGATATTGACGGCGTTCACGCCGATGGCTCGACCGAGCCGGTGATGCGCGGGGGCGAATGGGCCTAGCGCGCCGCTCCTACCGCGCCATTCTTGCCCTGACGCTTGCAGCGGTGCTGCTGTGCGCAGGCCTGGCCTGGGATATCTGGCGCTTTGCCGGCTATTCCGCGCCAGGCCCTGCGGGCGCAGCATTGGTGCTGGGTGCGGCGGTGCTAGGGGACGAGCCCAGCCCCGTCCTGATCGAGCGGTTGCGCCACGCCGAGCAACTCTATCGCGCCGGCAATGTCGGCAAGATCGTCGTCACCGGTGGCCTCAGCCCCGAGGATGACCTCACCGAAGCCGAAGCCAGCCGCAATTGGCTTCAGGCCGAGGGCATCCCCGAGACGGACATCGTGCTTGAGGATCGCTCGCGCACGACCTTTGAGAATTTTGCGCTCGCCAAGCCGATCCTGGAACAGGCTGGTATTGAAGATGTGCTGATCGTTTCGGACCCTCTGCACATGCGCCGGGCCAAGCTCATCGCTGACCGCACCGGCATAACAGCGGACACCTCCCCTACCCGCACCAGCCTTTATCGCTCCTGGGATACGGTGCTCCCGTTTCTCGCCCGGGAGGTCTGGTTCATGGGCCAATATCTCCTGTTTGGCCTTTAGGCGCTTTCACCAGCTGTCACACTCAAGGGGAACAGTCTGCTAACCTTTTCGAGCGTGATGCTACACCGTGCGGCGGACCCAAACCCTTGGCAAAAGCCGGTTTGCCGCTTCCTTTTAGCATCAAGGCACGGAAATAAGCCTTGGGGCAGCGGGGGCAAATCGAAAACCCGCCAAACTTCTCCACCAAGATGCCCGGCAGGCTATAAGCTTTGGGCAAGGTTCGAGTCGGACAAAAAAGCGGAAGGGTTTTTCTGTCCTCCGAGGAAAACGGGAATAACATGAGCATCTCAGCCGATCGTATCGCCGTCTCCACCTGGTCGCTGCACCGCCTCCTGGGCACCACCTATCCGCATGATCTGTCCACTCACGAAGTGGGACCCATGCAGGAGACCTTTGGCGAAGGCAGCGAATCCCTCCTTGGCCTCCCATCTGTCCTTGCCAACCACGGCTACCATCGGCTCGAGATTGTCTCCTTTCACATGCGCAGCCGGGATCCCATCTATCTTGGCGAACTGCGCGACCAGCTGCGCATGGCCAAGGTGCGCCTGCAGACGCTCCTGATCGATGCCGGCGACATAACCGATCCTGTCCATGGCGCGCGCGACCAGCGCTGGATTGCTGGTTGGATCGAAACCGCCAATGAGCTGGGTGCCGAAAACGCGCGCATCATTGCCGGCAAGCAGTTGCCGACACCCGAAGCGCTGGAACGATCAGTCACGGCCCTGCGGCAGCTGGCGGATGGTAATAGCGGCTCGTCCGTTCGTCTGGTGACGGAAAACTGGTTCGACCTCTTGTCCGAACCCGCGCATGTCAATTATGTGCTCGATCGCCTTGAGGGCCGCATCGGGCTTCTTGGCGATTTCGGCAATTGGCGCGGACCCGATAAGTACAGCAATCTCGAGGCGATCTTTGGCCGCGCCGAACTCTGCCACGCCAAGGCGAGCTTCACAGATGGCGAGCTGGACACAACCGATTACGCCCAATGCGTGAGTTTGGCCGAGTCGGCAGGCTATACCGGTCCCTATACGCTGATCTTCGACAATGACACGCCCAGCGAATGGCATGGGCTTGCCGCCGAGCGCGATTTCATCCTGTCCCACTAGCGAGGGGCAGGCTTACTCGATATTGGCCACCGGCACATTGTGGGGCATGCGGTTCCAGGCATCCAGCGCCGCGATCTTGTAGGCTTCAGCAAGGGTTGGATAGTTGAAGGCATTCTCGACGAAATAGTCGAGCGTGCCGCCCAGATTGAGCACGGCCTGCCCGATATGGATCAGCTCGGTCGCCCCCTCGCCAACAATGTGGACGCCCAGCAATTTGCGGGTCTCGAGCGAGAAGATCATCTTCATCATGCCGGACTCAAGGCCCATGATGTGACCGCGCGAGGTCTCCCGGAAACGGGCTATGCCGTTTTCATAGGGAATGCCCTGGTTGCGAACCTCCTGCTCGGTTAACCCGACTGTGGAGATCTCGGGGACGGCATAGATGCCATAGGGAAAGAACTGAGGTGCCGGCGGCATGGGTGCGCCACAGGCATGCAGCGCCGCTATGCGGCCCTGTTCCATGGAGGTCGAGGCGAGCGATGGAAAGCCGATCACGTCGCCCGCCGCATAGATATTTCGCACATTGGTCTGGAAGGTCACCGGATCGACCTTGAGCCGGCCGCGATCGCTTGGAACAATCCCGCAATTTTCCAGGCCCAGCCCTTCGGTCGCGCCCGATCGCCCGGCGGCATAAAGCAGCATGTCTGTGCGGATGCGGCGGCCATCAGCCAGCGTCGATACGGCCCAGCCCTGCTCGTCCACCTCAACCTTTTCCACCTTGGCGCCGAAGCGGATGGTCATGCCGCGCTGGCGCAGCTCGTGGGTGAATTCCTCCACGATCTCGCGATCGATGAAGTCCAGGATGGTCTCCTTGGGCTCGATGATCGTGACGGGCACGTCCAGCGCCGAAAAGATGGTGGCGTATTCGATCCCGATCACCCCAGCACCCACCACAGTCAGGCTGCGCGGCACACGCGGCTCGCTCACAAGGCTGTCGCTATCGAGCACCGAATGGTCGTTGAACGGAATATGGGGCGGCCGGTATGGCGTTGTGCCCACTGCAATCACGGCATGGTCGAACCCGAAAACGGTCTCGTCGCCATCATGGGCCGTTACGCAGACCCGGTTGGTGTCGAGAAACCGCGCCATGCCACCAAAGGTGCGCACGCCATTGCGCGCGAACTGGTGCTCCAGCACCTCGATCTCATGGTTCAGCGTCATGCGCAGCCGGGCGCCCAGATCCTTGCCCTCGATGTCCTTCTTGACCCGGTAGGACAACCCATAGAAGCCGCGCTCACGCCAGCCGGACAGGTTCAGCACAGTTTCGCGCAGGGTCTTGGAGGGAATGGTTCCAGTATGGACGGACACGCCGCCCAGGCGCAGCCGGTTCTCGATGACCATCACCGACTTGCCCAGCTTTGCGCCCTGCACGGCGGCACGACGGCCCGCCGGGCCGCTGCCGATCACCAAAAGATCGAAATGTTCCAAGCTCTAAGCTCCCAATTCGGCATCAAAACGCCTGGCAAACAAGTGTGGCACCACCCTTGCGCGCCCGGCAATGGCGCGGGGGGCAACGCTGCCCTGCGGCCCTATTGTGGCGCCACCACATGGCTGCTGGCCGGCAGGTCATAGAATTGACGGATGATCTCCCAGCCCTCTTCAGCGCTGTCAACGATATGGAACAGCTGCGGATCAGTGGGCGCGATCGTGCCAGCTTCGGCGAGCGCCTCGAAATTGATGACATTGCTCCAAAATTCTGCGCCAAACAGCAAAAGCGGTACCTTGGCCATGCGGCCGGTCTGCACCAGGGTCAGCGTTTCAAAGAATTCGTCCAGCGTACCGAACCCGCCGGGAAACACCGCAACAGCCTTGGCCCGCATCAGGAAATGGATCTTGCGGGTCGCGAAATAGTGGAAGTTGAAGCTGAACTCAGGGGTCACAAAGGCATTGGGCGCCTGCTCATGCGGCAGGACGATGTTGAGCCCGATCGATGGGGCCCCCACATCGGCGGCACCGCGATTGCCCGCCTCCATTACACCAGGGCCACCGCCCGTTACCACCACGAACTCCTTGAAATCCAAAGCTCGCGAGGTTTCCGACGCAAGCTGGGCGAAGCGACGCGCTTCATCATAATAGCGTGACGCTTTTTCCAGATTGGCCTTTTGCGTATCGTTCATCGCCGCCCAGGCCGGCTTGCCGGGCTCTGGAATGCGCGCGCCACCAAACAGCACCACGGTGGAAGCGATCCCAGCTTCACGCATCCGCGCTTCGGGCTTTTGGTATTCGAGCTGGAACCGTATACCGCGCGTTTCCTCGGCGGTCATGAACTCGTCGTCGGCGAAAGCCAGGCGGAAAGCAGATGATTCAGTTTGGGGCGTAGAGGGCGCGCGCTTGGCGGCTGCTACGTCCTGTTCGGACGTGCGCAAAGGTGTCTGGCGGCGCTTGGCCATTATGTGAGCTCTCCAATATAGGGCCGCTTGTCCGGCGCTTCGGTTTTGAATTCCTTGGCAGGGCATAGCCAGCCGAGCAGGTGGGGGCAAGGGTGAGCGAGGCCGATCTTCCATGGGGCGGGCATGGAGATGGAACTGTTCAGGACTGCGGGCGGTTCCGGAGCCTACCTTCAGGCGGCAGTCTTGGGGCTCTACTGCTGCTTATGCCCATGCATCTGCCACAAGCGTATAAACAAGCTCGTGGAGGGCCTTGCCAATGTCGCATTTTGTTTCCATATAGGCCGCGGGAGGTTGGCGCGGACGTGTTCCTCGCCAACCGGGTCAGGTCCGGAAGGAAGCAGCCCCAACGAGACCTTCACGGGTCGTTGCCAGCCTCCTACTTCAGCTTATGATGCCTATGGCTCTAGGCAGACTCCCCAAGGTACACGATATGGAAGGGCTGGATGGCTGACGCTGCGACATCGCCCTATCTTGTGCTTGCCCGCAAGTACCGGCCGCGCGACTTCACCACCCTGGTTGGCCAGGATGCCATGGTGCAGACGCTGGGCAACGCGTTCGCGCAAAAGCGCATCCACCATGCCTTCATCCTGACCGGCGTACGCGGCGTGGGCAAGACCACGACCGCCCGCATCCTGGCGCGTGCTTTCAACTACGAAGATGCCAATGGCCCTCGTCCGACGCTCGATCTGAGCGTGGAAGGCGAGCATTGCCGCGCCATCATCGAGGGTCGGCATGTCGACGTCATCGAGATGGACGCCGCCAGCAATACCGGCATCAACGACATTCGCGAGATCATTGACTCGGTCAAGTATGCGCCGGCTTCAGCGCCCTACAAGGTTTATGTGATCGACGAAGTGCACATGCTCTCGACGGCCGCCTTCAACGGCTTGCTCAAGACCCTGGAAGAGCCACCGCCCTACGTAAAATTCATCTTCGCGACAACCGAAATCCGCAAGGTTCCGGTGACGATCCTGAGCCGCTGCATGCGGTTCGACCTGCGCCGCATCACCCCCGAGATCATGTCGGGTTATCTCCAAACCATCCTGAACCAGGAAGGCATCAGCTTCGAGCCCGAAGCCTTGGCCATGATCGTGCGGGCGGGCGAAGGCTCGGCGCGTGATAATCTGAGCCTCCTCGATCAGGCTATCGCCCATGGCAACGGCACGGTGACGGCCGCGACAGTCAAGGCCATGCTGGGTCTTGGCGATCGGGCCCGGATCATAGACCTGTTCGAAGATCTGATGGGCGGACGCATCGGCGATGCGCTTGAAACAATGCGCGCCCTCTATGACATGGGTGCCGATCCGCAGACGCTTGTGGCAGACCTCGCCGATTTCACTCACCTCGTAACGCGCATCAAGGTCGTTCCGGCCGCTGCTGACGATGTCTCCTTGACCCCTGACGAGCGAACGCGCGGTGCGGAATTGGCGGGCAAGCTTCCCATGCGCGCCCTGACGCGTGCCTGGCAGATCCTGTTCAAGGGCCATGACGAAATCGCGCGGGCCAACCATGCGCTCCAAGCTGCGGAGATGGTCCTGATCCGGCTCGCCTATGCGGCTGATCTGCCGAGCCCAGACGACCTTATCGCCAAGCTGGCGAACCAGCCGGCTCCCGCCCCTGCCCTTCAGCCAGTTGAGTCGGCGCCGCGTAGCCTGCCCAATGGCTCGTCGGCTATGCGCCGGGAATTGCCGCAGCCTGTGGCCACCGAGGCAGTCGCCCAGCAGCAGGCAGTTACACAGGTAGCGCCTGCTTTAGCTACAGTGTCGAGCTACAAAGAGCTTATTGCCCTGGCGGGGGCCAAGCGAGACGTTCTCGTGCGGCTGGCGCTAGAAGGGCAAATGCGACCGATATCCTTTGAGCAAGGCCGGATCGAAGTTGCTTTAGCAGAAGGTACCGACCCCGGCATCATTGCTACGCTATCTGCGCGCCTGCAGACCTGGACTGGTCAGCGCTGGCTCGTCAATGTGTCGAGCAAGCCACCCGAAGGGCTGACCCTGCGCCAGGAGCAGGAGCAGCGCAAGGAAGCGGCCCATGCTGCCGCGCATGAAGATCCGCTGGTCAAAGCCATTCTTGAAACCTTTCCCGGTGCCAAGGTCGTCAATGTGACCGTCCGCGACGAGGCCACTGCCGCGACCAGTGAAGTGCCACCGCCCCCAATCGAGGAGGAAGACGAATGAAAGACATCATGAACATGATGAAGGCAGCCAGCGAAATGAAAGGCAAGATGGAGGCCATGCAGGCCGAACTTGCCGAGCTGGTGGTGGAAGGCCGTTCCGGCGGCGGCATGGTCACCGTGTCGCTCTCGGGCAAGGGCGACCTCAAGGGCGTCAAGATCGACCCGAGCCTCTTCAAGGAAGACGATGTCGAGGTTCTCGAGGATCTGATCGTTGCGGCCCATGGCGATGCCAAGGCCAAGAGCGAAGCCGAAATGCAGCGGCGCATGAGCGAAATGACGGCGGGCCTACCGATCCCTCCGGGCATGAAGTTCCCGTTCTAGCATTTCATGGCGTCTGGTGGTCCCGAGATCGAGCAGTTGATCCAGCTCCTAGCGCGCCTGCCGGGGCTTGGGCCGCGTTCGGCACGCCGGGCCGTGCTGCAGCTCGTCAAGAAAAAGGAGCAGCTGATGATTCCGCTCTCCGCAGCGCTGGACCGGGCGGTGGCGACGGTGCGGACCTGCGAAGTCTGCGGCAATATTGATACGAAGAGCCCGTGCTCTATCTGCTCCGACCCACGCCGCAGCGAAAGCGGCATGCTGATTGTGGTAGAGGATGTGGCCGACCTTTGGGCGCTGGAGCGTGCAGGGGTGGGGCTGGTCAAGTATCACGTGCTGGGCGGCGTTTTGTCGCCGCTCGACGGGATCGGGCCGGACGACATCTCGGTCGATGCTCTTTTGGGCCGGGCGCATGAGTTCAGCGAGATCGTGCTGGCCGTTAATGCCACGGTCGAGGGGCAGACGACAGCACACTACATCACGGACCGGCTAGGGGAATCCGCGCCCAAGGTGACCCGCCTCGCCCATGGTGTGCCGGTGGGCGGTGAACTCGACTATCTGGATGAGGGCACGCTCAGCCAGGCCTTGCGTGCCCGTACCCAGATCTAGGGCCTAGTGGACGCCCTTGGCGGGATCGAAATCATCGCCGTCTTCCCACTCGGTTTCATCCAGCGGTTCGAGGTCGTCTTCGTCCTCTTCATCATCTTCGTCGTCGGCAGCATCAACATCGACGCCAGCTATGGCGCTGATGGCGTCGACGTCATCAGGGGAAAGGCTGTCGAGCTTGTCTGACGGGTCGGTGACCAGCGCCGGCTCCAGCAGCATGTAGTCGTCCTCGTCCTCATCATCGGCATTGGCGATTTCGGCACTAAGCTCGTCGATGGCGCGGTCAAGTTCGTCGATCATGGAGGCGGGATCCTGATCGCCCCAATCGCCACTTTCGCGGACGGCCATTTGATCGCGGATTTCACGCAACCTTGCCAGGCGTTCGCTGGCGGAGCGATCAACGCCATAAAGCAGCTCGTCAACTTCATCCTGCGTGTAGGGGAAGGCGATGCCGGGCTGGTCGGCGGCGTCGTAGATGGCGTCTTGCGGTACTATAGAGCCGTGCTGGTTGTTAGGCCGAGCCATTCTTGTCTCCAATGCTTGTTGCTGATGCGCTAACGCTTGCATGGCAAAGCGGTTCGAAAAGCAGGAACAATCGTGATCGCAAGCGTGTTCTCCCCCGCAAAAGGAGATCGCCATGGCCGGACTGCGCAAGGGTTCGAAGGTGAACTGGAACTGGGGCGGCAATGTCGCTCATGGGAAGATCGTGGAACGGTTCACCAAAAAGGTCACGCGGACCATCAAGGGAACCGAGGTGACACGCGATGCCACCACCAAGGAGCCGGCGTTCCTGATCGAGCAGGAAGACGGCGATCGCGTGCTCAAGAGCGCGAGCGAACTTAAGCGGGACTAGACCTTAGGCGAGATCGCCCGGTTCTTCGCCAACCAACCGGAGAATGCGCGGCTCCTCGCTGCCACTCTCCCAGCCGGACGGCAATTGCTTGGCTGATTTGGCGCCGAGTTCGCGCAGCATTTCCACTTGCCGCACGACGCTGCCTTTGCCCGTCGCCAATTGGCTGCGCGCATCGCTGAAGCTTTGCTGCGCCTTGTCGATATGGCCACCCATCTTGTCCATGGTTGCGAGAAATCCCACGACCTTGTCGTAAAGGGCGCCAGCGCGCGCGGCGATCTCCTCGGCGTTCTGGTGCCGTTTCTCGATGTCCCAGACATTGCGCACTGTGCGCAGCACAGTCAGCAAAGTTGTTGGCGTCGTCAGCATCACGCCTTTGCTCATCCCAAATTCCACCAGCTTGGTGTCGTTCTGGATGGCAGTGGCCAGGGCTGACTCGATCGGCACGAACATCATGACGTAGTCGACGCTAGACTTGGCGGCCCGATGATAGGTCTTTTCACCAAGGGTCGTAATGTGTGTACGCACCGATGTGATGTGGGCTCGCAGATGACGTTCGCGTTCCATTTCCTCGGCATTGACGAAGGCTTCAAATGCGGTGAGCGAGACCTTGGAGTCGATCACCAGCCGGTCGTTGTTCGGCATGATGATTTCAACGTCGGTGCGCAGGCGCTGCCCGTCTTCGCCGGTATGGCTCTGCTGAATGAAGTACTGCTCACCCTCGCGCAGACCCGACTGCTCGAGAATGGTCGAGAGGATCATTTCACCCCAGGCGCCCTGTGTCTGCGAAGATCCCTTAAGAGCGCGCGTCAAGTTACTGGCTTCGGTGGTGATCTGGACATTGCTTTCGAGCAAGGCCCGAATCTGCTCGCCCATGGCAGCACGATCCTTGATGAGCCCGGTGTGAAACTCACCGATCTTTTCCTGCAAGGGCTTGAGGAGCGTGTCGACCTGCTCGCGATTTTGCCGCGAGAAGGTTTCGCTGTGACTCTTGAGGACATCGCCGGCTATCGCCTTGAACTCATCCGTCATCTGCTGGCGTGCCTGCTCGAAGCGAGCCAGATTGGCCTCGGCCTGCTTGGCTTGTTCGCTCATGCGGGCGCGCAATGCCGAAACTTCGGCCAGAAGCTCGCCACGTCGTTCACGTTCGCTCTCAAGCAGTTCGGCACTTCGCTCGCGCTCGTTGGAAAGCTCCAGATCGAGTTCGCGGATACGCGTATCGCGTTCTGCAATCTGCGCGAGAAAGCTCGCCTTGAGCTGTTCGGCCGCCTGCTGTGCAAGGGTTTCAACCCGTTCCGTGCTGGCGCGCATGGCGCCTACCAGAACAAATAGAACGATCGCCAGGCCCGCGAGGACACAAGCAGAAGCGGCGACAGGAACGGTAACGGGGAAATCCCCCAGGGCAAACAGAACAATATCCATTCGCCAAGCTTAACGCGATTCGCCTGTTCGCGGAATGTTCTAGGCGGGAGGGTCTTCGCGGAACTGTCCCGCGCCCGCAACGCCGACCATCCAAGGTTCGCGCCGCTTGATCCATCCTTCCGTCTCAGGCACGAGCCCAACCGGGGCTTCATCGAGCGAGCCCAGCGCTATTTCGACGTGATCACCGCTGAGGTGGAACAGGGCACTCACGCAATTGGGACAAAAGCTGCGGCCCTCGAAGGTCTTGTATTCGCCGGTGACGGTGAAGGCGCCTCGTGTCCAATCGGCATAGTACAGGAAGGGCGAGCCAGTTTCCTTGCGGCAGTCGGTGCAGTGGCAAAGGCCCGTCTTGAAGGGCTCTCCGGAAAGCCTGTAGCGCACGGCGTGGCAGCGACACCCGCCTTCGAAGAGCTTGTCCATGCCAGCCTCCTTTGCGTCTGGAAACGCGTGCCAAAGTCCCAAGTTCCGCCGGCGGAGTTGACCGCACGTCGGGAAATACCATATCGGAAGGGAAATCCCTTTTTTGCCGGACCTCTTGCCATGGCTGTACGCCCCATTCTCGTTATTCCCGATGCGCGCTTGCGCGCAGTTGCCGATCCCATCGTCGAGGTGGATGACGAGATCAAGACGCTCGCCCAGGACATGCTGGACACCATGTATGACGCGCCCGGGATCGGCCTGGCTGCACCACAGATCGGCGTCATGAAGCGCATCGTGGTCATGGATTTGGCACCTGAAGGGGAGACGCCCGACCCGATGGTGTTGATCAATCCCGAGATCACCCATTTCGGCGAGCAGATGCAGATAACCGAGGAAGGTTGCCTGTCCATCCCCGAACTTTACTATGAGGTCGAGCGGCCCAATGAAGTGACGGTGAGCTATACCGACCTCGATGGTAACCAGGTGACCAAGGAAGCAGAAGGCAAGCTGGCCGTTTGCATCCAGCACGAAATCGATCACCTTGATGGTGTGCTCTACATTGATTACCTCAGCCGGCTGAAGCGCGACCGCGTGATCAAGAAGTTCGACAAGGCAGCCAAGCGCGCGGCTGGCTGACGCCTTCCCAGTAGTAGCTTGATCGACGTCATCACCGGGCCTGTCGCGGTGATGCAATTTTTGGGCTGCGAGGTAGATTGCCCGGACTAGCCGGGCAATGACGGCGACGGTTAGAACCTGCCCAAGGATGGAGCGGCGAGCATGCGGATCATTTTCATGGGCACGCCGGAATTTTCCGTGCCGACACTGACCGAGATCGTCTCGTCCGGGCACGAGGTCGTGGCGGTTTATACCCGTGCGCCCAAGCCGGCGGGGCGTGGCCAGGAAGAGCGCAAGACGCCCGTGCATCTGGCGGCAGAGGGGTTCGGCATCCCTGTTTTCACGCCCAAATCGCTGCGCGGGGAAGCCGAACAGCTGCTTTTTGCCAGCCATGGCGCCGAACTCGCCGTGGTGGTGGCCTATGGCCTGCTGCTGCCCAAGCCGATCCTCCAAGCGCCCGAACTTGGATGCCTCAATCTGCACGGTTCGCTCCTGCCCCGCTGGCGCGGAGCGGCGCCGATCCAGCGCGCCGTGATGGCCGGTGATGCTCAAACCGGCGTCATGGTGATGCAGATGGATGAAGGGCTCGATACCGGGCCTGTTGCGCTGGGGGAGGTTATTCCCATTGGTCCCGACATGACTGCCGGCGAGTTGCATGATGCCATGATGCGCGTCGGCGCCGATCTGATGGGCCGGGCTCTGGCCGCTCTGGAGCGGGGCAGCCTCGACTTTGTTCCGCAGCCGGAAGAAGGCGCGGTCTACGCCAAGAAGATCGAAAAGGCCGAAGCGCGGATCGATTGGAACCGGCCGGCGCAGGAGGTCCATAACCATATTCGGGGCCTCTCGCCCTTTCCCGGCGCCTGGTTCGAGATCACCCTTGGGGGCAAGCCGGTGCGGGTAAAGGCACTGCGCTCCACCATGGCGAGCGGAGCGGGTGCGCCCGGAACCCTGCTGGACGGGCTGACCATAGCTTGTGGGGATGGCGCGGTGCGGCTGACCCAGGTGCAGCGCGAGGGCAAGGGCGCCATGGATGCCGCGACGTTCCTGCGCGGCGCCGGTCCCCTGCCCCTCCTTGTTAGCTAAATGCATCGTTTCAAGCTGACGCTCGAATACGACGGCACGCCTTTTTCTGGCTGGCAGCGGCAAAGCGATCGCCCATCGGTGCAGCAGGCGCTGGAGCAGGCGATTTTTCGCATGTCGGGCGAAACCGTCGCGACGCAGGCTGCGGGGCGCACCGATGCCGGCGTGCATGCCCTGGGACAGGTCGCGCATTTCGAGCTGAGCAAGCCTTGGGACCCGTTCCGGGTGCGTGAAGCGCTCAACTACCATCTGCGGCCAGACCCGGTCGCCGTTGTCGCCGCGGAAGCGGTCGGGCCGGCATTCGAGGCCCGGTTCTCTGCCAAGGCGCGGCACTATGAATATCGTATACTGAATCGGCGGGCACCGGCCGTTATCGAGCGTAACTATGTGTGGCATGTTCCCATGCCGCTCGATGCCGAGGCTATGAACAAGGCTGCAGGCACGATCCTGGGGTTGCACGACTTCACAACGTTCCGCTCATCCGAATGCCAGGCGAACTCGCCTTTGCGCACTCTAGACGTGTTTTCGGTCCGGCGGGAAAACGAGCATATCCTGGTGACGGCAAGCGCCAGGAGCTTCCTGCACCATCAGGTCCGCTCGATGGTTGGCTCGCTGAAACTCGTTGGCGAGGGTAAGTGGGCGCCTGAAAAGCTGCGTGCCGTGCTGGATGCGCGCGACCGCAGCAAATGCGGGGCCATGGCGCCGGCCAGCGGGCTCTTTTTTACCATGGTTGACTACTAGCCGGCGGCCGTTGCGGATGGGCCCAGAAGAACGGCCACGATGCCCAGCGCGAGGAACACGCCGACGGCCTGGGACACGAACAGGATGCCGATCTGCACTGGCGTCAGGGTGACGATCAGGCGGCCGATATTGATGAAGGTCGCTATGGCGACGATCACCACGCCCAGCAGCACGATCATGCCCAGAGGGCCCAGCATGAACGAGAGCAGCAGCAGAATGGCCGAAACCAGCGTCACCCAATTGGATGCCACAAAATAGGGCAGGAAGCCATCCTGCCGGCTCATTTGGCGCAGGGCGACATAAGCCGTTCCGGCCTGGGCGAGGAACAGCACCGCATTGACAATGATCGACTGGGTAGCCGCGCCCTGTGGCAGGGGGACCCCGACCAGCAAGGGGCCAAAGCCGGCGATCGCAATGCCGAGCACAACGGCAATGAGGCTGCCCAGGAGACCCCGCTGGGAAAAATCAAAATAGGATGGCGCATCACGCTTGCCGGTGACCAGGGCGATGCAGCCTTGCACGGCCGACGTCAGTTCTTCGAGGAAAGTTGCATTCGGTTTGGCCAAGGGTTGGTCTCGAAGGTTAGATGGTGATGCCGGCGGAACTGGAGAGCATGTAAAGCGCCAAGCGCAGGGCAACAAGCAGGAGAACGGTGAAAACGGCAAAGCAGGAGGCTACGCCGACATTCCAGCCAGTTGCGGCGCGAGCAAGGCGGAACAAGACAAAGCCCAGAGCAATCCAGGAAAGCACGACAATCGGCCCGCCCAGCATAGCGAGAAGCCCTTCGATCAGCAGAAAGGCGGTCAGGGCATAAATGCCGGGCACCATCAGCGGCAGGATGGGTTGATTTGTCTTGAGCATGGACCGCGTTGTCAGCAGCGAAAGCCAGAAGGCCAGGATCGGCAGAGCAAGGACGAACATGGCGGCGATGAAGCCAGGCAGGCTGGGCACGCCTATGCTCATGGAGGCAAAGATTAGCGCGATGAAGGCGGCAAGGGCAAAGACCAGGAATGCGGTGACAAGGCCTGGGGCCGACAAGGAGAAATGCTCCTGCCATTCAGGTTTGCCGCGCATAACCAGCAGCCAGCCCTTGGTTGCGTCGCTGAGGACGCCCCAGAGTTTCACGCGGCACCCGCAAAAAAGCGCTGCATGAAGCGGCGGTAGAGATCGGTAAGTTGGGTTAGGTCTTGGAGGCGGATGTGTTCGTCCGCCTTGTGCATGGATGGGCCGGGTAGGCCGCATTCGACGACCGGGCCATAGGGCGCAATGAAGCGGGCATCGGATGTGCCGCCACCGGTGAACATTTGCGGGCGGTTCCCGGTCAGCTCCGCGATCGTCGTGGCAAGAGTTTCGACATCGTCGCTGAGGGGCGACAGGAAGGAGCGGGAGGGAACGCCAGAAACGGTGAATTCGATTTTGCTGCCGGCGGGATCAACGCCCGCGATGCGCTCTCGGACCCAGGCATTGAGGGTTTCGGGGGTCCAAAGGTCATTGTAGCGGATGTTGAACCGGATGGTGCCGGAGGCTGGAATGACGTTGCCAATAGGATTGCCAACATCGATCGAGGTAACTTCGAGATTGCTGGGCGGGAAGTGGTCGGTGCCGGTGTCGATCGTCGTGTTGAGTGCGGTGACGATGCGGGCAAGGGTTGGCAGGGGATTGTTGGCGCGCTCGGGATAGGCGACGTGGCCCTGCGTGCCGGTGACGGTGATGAGGCCAGAAAAGGAGCCGCGGCGACCGATCTTGATGCTGTCGCCGGTCTGTGCGGTGGCGCTGGGCTCGCCGACGATGGCAAAATCGAAATGATGCTGTTGCGCCTGCGCCCACTCCATCAGCTTCTCGGTGCCGTTCACGGCGTCAGCTTCCTCGTCATTGGTGATGGCCAGCATAACAGTGCCACTTTCGAGGGGGATATCCGAAACAGCCGCAATGAAGGCTGCAATGCCGGACTTCATGTCGGCGGCGCCACGGCCAAAGAGCTTGCCTTCGGCTTCACGCGGGGTGAAGGGGTCGGCACTCCATTGGGCGAGATCACCGGGAGGGACGACGTCGGTATGGCCGGCAAACAGAAGGCGGCGGCCCCCTTTGCCGCGAATGGCAAAGAGATTGTCCACGGGATAGGAGCCATCGCCTTCAAAGCGCAGCCGAGTAACGGTGAAGCCAATGCCGGCCAGTTGGGCCTCGAGCAGGTCGAGCACGCCGGCCTCATCGGGGGTGACCGACGGGCAGGCGATCATGCGCTTGAGCAGGTCGAGGGCTTCAACGCTCATGGGTTCAGTCGCGAAGGAGATCGTTGATGCCGGTCTTGGAGCGGGTCTGGGCATCGACGGTCTTGACGATCACGGCGCAGTAAAGGTTCGGACCCGGGGTGCCATCGGGGAGCGGCTTGCCCGGGAGGGAGCCGGAAACAACGACGGAATAGGGCGGCACCTTGCCGATGTGGATTTCGCCGGTGTTGCGATCGACGATCTTGGTGGAGGCGCCGATAAAGACGCCCATGGAGATGACGGAGCCTTCTCCGACGACGACGCCCTCGACGACTTCAGAGCGGGCGCCGATAAAGCAATTGTCCTCGATGATGACGGGACCGGCCTGGAGCGGCTCGAGCACGCCGCCGATGCCGACGCCGCCCGAGATGTGGACGTTCTTGCCGATCTGGGCGCAGGAGCCGATGGTGACCCAGGTGTCGACCATGGTGCCTTCATCGACATAGGCGCCAACATTGACGAAGCTAGGCATAAGGACGACGTTGCGACCGATAAAGGCCGGGCTGCGGACCACGGCACCGGGCACGGCGCGGAAGCCAGCTTCGCGGAAGCGGTTCTCGCCCCAGCCTTCGAATTTCGTTGGGACCTTATCCCACCATGAGGAGCCGCCGGGCGCGCCTTCCATCAGGCGGTTGTCATTGAGGCGGAAGTTCAGCAGCACGGCCTTTTTGAGCCATTGGTTGACTTGCCAGTTGCCGTCGACCTTTTCGGCAACGCGAGCCTCGCCCTTGTCGAGCAGCGCCAGAGCCTGCTCCACCGCATCGCGGACTTCGCCTTTGGTGTCGAAGCGGATCTCGGCGCGGTTTTCGAAAGCGTCGTCAATAATCCTGGCGAGATCGGCGTGTGACATGGCGGGAGTTTCCGTAAACAGATGAGCGCGCGGACCATAGCCGTGGAGGGCGCGGTGTCAATCGGTTCAGGATAGTGCAGGCGTGCCAAAGCGCCGCCCCGGGTGCGGTGATGAGCAGCGTTGATGTGGCGAGGCCTTGCCCCGGAGTAGTTTAGTGTAGTGAGACAAAGCCTCGCCACATCAGATGGGATTTTAGGCTGATCCCGGCGCGACTCTGGACGAGAGGCGTCAATAGCCCCCACAATCACTTCCGCCGTCCTACGGGGATCGCGACATCCCCGCCCCATCTGCCCCTTCACAAGCCGGTTCGCGCGACCCGCTGGTTAGTGAAGGCAGTGGGGAGAGATTAGTGGATGTTGAGGGTGGGGGGAGAAGGGGGATAACTATAGGTGAAGGAACACCACCTAGCTTCCCCTGGAGGGAGGAACTTTAGTTTACCGGATCAGCCACAAGCGCGGTGTCATCCCGGGCTCGACCCGGGATCCATCCTGAGATGGTTAGGTTAGAGATGGGCTTTTCGAACCACCTTGCGGCTGGGGTGGGATCTCGGGATCGGCCCCGGGTCGAGCCCGGGGTGACATTGTGGGTGGGTGGGATGGTGCCACTGGCCGCTCTTCTTAAGCAGAGCGGCGGCCGCAGTCGCTCAGTAGTCCTCATGGTGAGCCTATCGAGCCATGGCGACTTGGCACCTAGCCTCCACCCGCGCAGCCTCCTGGTTCGACAGGCTCACCATGAGGCCTTTGGGGCATTGTGTATTAGGTGGCGGCTATTTGTTTTCGCTGGCTGGGTAGACGCCTAGAATCCTGAACTGGTCGGTGAAGAAGCCCAGTTCCTCGAATGCGTGCTGGACGCCGATGTCGTTGGGGTGACCTTCGATGTCGGCGTAGAACTGGGTGGCGGTGAAGGCGCCGCCGACCATGTAGCTTTCTAGCTTGGTCATGTTGACGCCGTTGGTGGCAAAGCCGCCCATGGCCTTGTAGAGGGCGGCGGGGACGTTGCGGACGCGGAAGACGAAGGTGGTCTTGACCTTGCCGGCAGCCTGGGGCGCCTCCTGCTTGTCGCGGGAGAGGACGAGGAAGCGGGTCGTGTTGTGCGCGGCGTCCTCGATGTTGGAGGCGAGGACGTTGAGGCCATAGATCTCCGCGGCAAAGCGGGACGCAATGGCGGCGACAGCCTTGTCTGCTTTCTGGGCCACTTCGCGGGCAGAGCCGGCTGTATCGACGGCGTTGATGGTACGCAGGCCGCGTTCGGAAATAAAGCGGCGGCACTGGCCAAGCGCGACAGAAAGCGACTGGACCGCCTTGATGTCATCCAGCGTGGCGCCGGGAACGCCAAGCAGGTTCATTTCGACCCGAAGGTATGTTTCCCCGATAATGAAGAGGCCACTTTCGGGCAGGAGATGGTGGATATCGGTGATGCGGCCATAAAGGGAATTTTCAACCGGCACGACGGCGAAATCGGCCTTGCCCGATTGCACGGCACCAATGGTTTCCTCGAATGTGACGCAGCCGATCGCTTCTTCGCCGGGGAAAACATTGTTGGCGGCGGCATGGCTGAAGGCGCCCGGCTCACCCTGAAAAGCGATCTTCTTGGTCATTGAATAATTCCATTGCTGGTCGGCACCGGGTTTTGCCCCCCGGCGGAACCGGAGTCAATCAAGCTGCATTGCCTCGAGGGAAGCGCAGCGTGGAGGAATTGTCGCAAGGCGGTTTTGCACTGTTGCGCAGCCAAGGGCTTGCGACTATCTTCCGGCCGCGTTTGGCCCGCCGTTGAGGCGATTTCCTTTGGACAATCGGGGGTTGTGGCCGATACGAATAGATGTCCATGCGGATGGACGGGCAGAGAAGGTCAAATGGATTCGTTCGAGCTAAACAAAATCATGGGCGCCGTGCTGGGCACGCTGTTGTTCGTCATGGGTGTCGGCTTTGTCGCCGAGGCGATCTACCATCCCATCGAAAATAGTGGACCTGGCTATCCCCTGCCCGAGCCTGAAGTTGCTGATGCTGCTGCACCCGAGGAGGCCGCACCGGCCGTTCCGCTGGGCGTGCTGCTGGCCAGCGCCAGTGCCGAGCGTGGCGCCAACGCCGTCAAGAAGTGCCAGTCGTGCCACAATTTTGGTGAAGGCGAGCCCAACAAGCAGGGTCCGCATCTTTATGACGTTGTGATGCGCCCAGAAGCCAGCGTTCCCGATTTTGCTTATTCCGAAGCTCTTTTGGCCCACAACGCGGCAGGCGATGTCTGGACCTATGAGAACCTCGACGCGTTCCTGCTTAAGCCGAGCGATTATGCGCCTGGCACCAAGATGAATTTTGCCGGTGTGCGTTCGCCAGAAGAGCGCGCCGACATCCTTGCGTATCTGCAGACTCTGTCGGCTGAACCCAAGCCATTCCCTGCGCCAGAAGCTGAACCCGCTCCTGCGCCGGCAGAAGGGGAAGCACCAGCGCCTGCACCTGTGGATGGCGCCGGCGCCGTTGAAGGCGATCCCGAAGAGCCCTTCGAGGACATCGCTGCGCCTGAAGAAGTTGTTGCGCCGCAGGAAGATCCAGTTGCTGCACCGGCAGCGCCAGCCGCCGTTACCGATTCGCCTGTGACGACGCAGCAGGAAACGCAAGTGGAAGGCACGCCGACGACGAGCGGCACTGGCGGCTCGCCTGCCCCGCAGGATCAGGTGGATGCACCGCCGCCTGCTGCTCCCGCAGCTTCCCCGGGAACCTCGTTCCCGCAGAGCACGACACCGGCTCCGGCGCAAACGCCTTAAGGCTTCCGCCCGATTGTGATTTGTTTAAGCCGCGTCCCCTGGATGCGGCTTTTTCTTGAGGGTTTTACCAATGTTGCTCCTGCACCTGTCCGATGTCGATGAAGCCAGCTGGGCAAAGCGCTTTGCCGAAGCGCTGGCCCCCTACCCCGTTGTGCGGCGGGGCGACCAATTCGACCCAGCGGAGGTGCGCTACATTTTCGTATGGAAGCCTAAGCCGGACGCCTTTGAGGGGCTGACGGGTTTGCGTGCTGTGCTTTCACTGGGTGCGGGCGTTGATGCACTGCTCAAGCACCCCAAGCTGCCGGACGCCCCTATCGTGCGTTTTGTAGACGAGGATCTGAGCCAGCGCATGAGCGATTATGTGGTGGCTCATGTCACCATGCATCATCGTGGGTTCAGCAAGTTCCAGGCTGACCAGAAGGCACGGCGCTGGGATCAGTACTATCCACCGGCGGCGTCGGAAACCGCCGTGGGCATCATGGGAATGGGTGTGCTCGGCCAGGACGCGGCGCGGCGGCTCAAGCCGCTGGGATTTGCCGTGCGTAGCTGGAGCCGGACGCCCAAATCAATCGATGGCGTGGAGGCGTTCACCGGGCCCGAGCAGTTCGATGAATTCCTCTCAGGCACCGATGTCCTGGTTTGCCTTTTACCGCTGACGCCGGAGACCACGGGAATTCTCAACCGCGAAACCTTTGGCAAGCTCAGGCGCGGCCGCTTGCTGGGCGGGCCGGTTATCATCAATGCGGCGCGCGGGGGCCACCAGCGCGAAGCCGAAATTGTCGCGGCGCTAGCAGACGGAACGCTGGGGGCTGCGAGCCTTGACGTATTCGAGACCGAGCCCCTGCCCCAGGACAGCCCGCTTTGGAACATTCCCAATTGCTTTATCACGCCGCATGTGGCGGCGATTTCCAACGAAGCTTCGGGCGTGCGCTATTTCTCGGGGATCATCAAGGGCCACGAAGCGGGCGAGCCCTTGATCAATGTGGTCGATCGTGGGCGGGGCTATTAGCCCTGCCCGTAGCGCTGCTTGAGCACGCTGTAGACGGCGCGGATGCCCTGGTCGGTGCCGCCAACAGGGCGGCCGGGACGCGCCTCCGGCGCCCAGGCCATGATGTCCAGATGGACCCAGGCGCGGGCATTGCCGACGAAGCGGCGCATGAACAGGGCTGCCGTTATGGATCCGGCAAAACCGCCGGAGCCGGCATTGTTGACGTCGGCAATCTTGCTTTTCATCATCGCGTCATAGGGCGACCAGAGCGGCATTTGCCAGAGCGGGTCGTCTGCTGATTGTCCGGCGTTCATGAGGTCCCGCGCCAGCGTGTCGTTGGTGGCGTAAAGGGCTGGGAGTTCCGGGCCCAGCGCCACACGGGCGGCTCCGGTCAGGGTTGCCATATCGAGGAGGAGCTCGGGAGCTTCTTCATCGGCAAGGGCCAGGGCATCGGCCAGGATCAGCCGCCCCTCGGCGTCGGTATTGCCGATTTCCACAGTCAATCCTTTGCGCGAAGTAAGGACATCCCCCGGGCGGAAGCTGTTGCCGCTGATGGCATTTTCAACGATCGGGATAAGGACGCGCAGGCGCAGCTTGAGCCCGGCCGAAACAATGGCGCTGGCCAGCCCCAGGACGTTGGCAGCGCCGCCCATGTCCTTTTTCATGAGGAGCATGCCAGTGGCGTTCTTGATGTCGAGGCCACCAGTATCGAAGGTGACGCCCTTGCCCACGAGGGTGATCCTGGGGTGGGATTCGTCGCCCCAGGTGAGATCAAGCAGGCGGGGCGGCTGGGGCGCGGCGCGGCCCACGGCGTGGATCATGGGGAAATTGGCGGCGAGGAGTTCGTCGCCCACAATGGCCCGAAGGTGCATGCCGCGCTTTTGGGCGAAGTCAGCGATAGCGGCATGGAGGGCGTCGGGGCCCAGATCATTGGTGGGTGTGTTGATCAGGTCGCGGGCCAGAAAGGCGGCTTCAACGAGGCGGTCGATTTCGGCACTATCAGCCTGCCTTGGCGCAGCAAGGCGCGCGGCAGGCTTGCCCTTGCGGTACCGGTCAAAGCTGTAGGTGCCCAGGCGAAACGCTGTTGCGGCCAGGGTCGGATCGCCATAGGCGCCCTCAAGATGGTAGTCGCCCTCGGGCAGGGATGCGCCCGCAAGGCCCAGCACCAAGCCGGAGCGGTCTTCGGGCTTGCCCATGCCGAAAAGATATCCCGTTACTGCCCCCTCATTGTCAGGGAGCGCCAGGATGCGGCCGCGCTGCCCGGTGAAATCATTGGCCGCTGCCCAGTTCGCATGGGTGCCGGAGAGGCCGGCTTGCGCGAGCCCATTTTCCTCGACGGCAATGATGGGCAGGGAAGAAGAATTTGGCATGGCGCGCTCCGAAGCAGGGACTTGCCGGGCAAACTAGCGGTGGCGGGCAGCGCTCACAACACACCAAAATCTCCTTTTAACACAGCGTTAGGGTTAATGAATTACTTCTAGGGATGCACTGTGCCACAGGAGTTGCCCCGTGACGTCCCTCCATCGCTTTTCCCGCACTATGCGCCGCTTGCTGATGGTTGGAGTGGCGGCCGTGGCGCTAGGCGCCTGTGCATCAAATCGCACGGCTTCGCCCGATTATTCCGGCCGGCCGCTCGCCGAAAGCCAGCAGACACTGGCGGAGCTGACGGCGCGCTACAGAAAGAACCCCAAGGACAAGAACGTCATCATCCATTACGCGGCGGCCTTGCGGGCGGCCGGGCAAAGCCAGCAGGCGGTTGCGGCGCTCGAAGTGGGCGTTGCGGCGCATCCAAGGGATGTCGATATCACCGTTGCCTATGCCAAGGCGCTGACAGCGCAGGGGCGGTTCGACCAGTCGCTAACCCTGCTGGATGGGGTGATCCGGCCCGATGCGCCGGATTGGAATGCGCTGCTGGTCAAGGGCGCGACGCTGGACCAGTTGGGGCGTAACCAGGAGGCGCGGCAGATCTACAAGCAGGCGCTTGTAGCGGCGCCGGGGGAAGCCTCGATCGAGGCCAATCTGGGGCTTTCCTATGCCATGACAGGCGATCTGCAGGTGGCCGAGCAACATTTGCGGCGCGCGGTGCAGATGCGGGGGGCATCGAGCCAGATCCGGCAAAATCTGGCGCTGGTCGTGGGCCTGCAGGGGCGGTTCGAGGAATGCCGGGCCATCTATGCGGCGGAACTGCCACCCGAGCAGGTGGAAAGCAACATGAACTATGTGCGGGCCTTGCTGACGCAGCAGAACCGCTGGGAGGCGATTGCCGCTGGGTAAAGCGAGCTGGTGTTGAAAAGGCCCTGCTTTGCAGGGCCTTTGTTTTTGCGCGTTAGCCGACGCCCCCGGCAGCCGCGCCACCAGGGCCGAAGATCTTGATCATGGCGGGGGCGATGATGACGATGAACAGGACGGGCAAGAAGAACAGGATCAGGGGGACGGTGAGCTTGGGCGGCAGGGAAGCGGCTTTCTTTTCAGCTTCCATCATGCGCATTTCGCGGCCTTCTTCGGCCATGACACGCAGGGCCTGGCCAACAGAGGTGCCGTAGCGATCGGCCTGGATCAGGGCGGTCATGACGGATTTGACGCCATCGAGGCCGGTGCGGCGACCCAGGTTTTCATAGGCGCGGCCACGGTCTTCGAGAAAGGCGAGTTCGGCCGTGGTCAGGGTCAGCTCTTCGGCGAGCTCGGGGCTCTGGTGGCCGATTTCCTTGGCGACGCGCTTGAAGGCATGTTCCATGGACATGCCCGATTCTACGCAGAGCAGAAGCAGATCGAGGCAGTCAGGCCAGGCGCGCTTGATGGAGAACTGGCGCTTGGTGGTGGTGTTTTTCAGCAGAACCATGGGCAGATAGCTGCCCACGATGCCCCCGCCAATAGCGTAGACCAGGTTCAGGTAGAGTGGGCGATCGCCAGGGTTGAGGAAGAGAAGATAAACGGCGAGCGCTGCAAAGAAGCCGATCGGGGTCGCAAAGCGCATAAACAGGAACGTCGTCAAATGCCCCGGGCCGCGGAAGCCGGCCATGGCGAGCTTGTCGACGGTGGCATCGTCCTGGAACGCCTTTTTTAGGTCGAACCGCTCGACGATCTTTTTCATGTAGGTCTTGGTTTCGGCGTTGCGGCGAATGCCGCGGCCGTCCGTTACGGCCGAACCGCCGCGAAGACGTGCCATTTCCTCGGCCCGCATCTTTTCGCGCTCAAGGGCCACGCGCTTGATGCGCTCGCGCATCTCGGACTTGACGATGAAGCTCGAGCCAAAGGTGAACACCACGGCCGCGGCCGAAATGGCGGCTAGAACGGAGATCAGGAATTCGCGGTTGCTGAGTAGCGCAACGATGTTCACCGGCTATCTCCTAGTACTCGAACTTGACCATCTTGCTCATGACGAACACACCGGCCGAGAGCATGATGATGCCGATGCCGAGCCAGATATGGCCCAGCGTGCTGCTGACCAGCGGCAGCAGATAGGTCGGGGAGGTCAGGGAGACCAGGATACCCACGACAAAGGGAAGCGAGCCGATGATTCCAGCGGAGGCCTTGGCTTCGGAGGACATGGCCTTGATCTTTTGCTTCATCTTCTTGCGGTTGCGCAGCACCTTGGCAAGGTTGCCCAGCGCTTCGCTGAGATTGCCGCCGGCCTGCTGCTGAACGGTGATCACGACCACAAAGAAATTGACCTCCGGGAGCGGCACGCGGTCGAGCAGGACACCAACGGCCTCGGTCATGGACATGCCAAAAGCCTGCTGGTCGAGGACACGGCCGAACTCGGATTTGACCGGCTCCTTGGCGTCCTTGGCAACGACGCGGATGGAGTCGTTGAGGGGCAGGCCCGTCTTGACGCCGCGCACGATGGCTTCAACGGCGTTGGGCAGCTCGTCCAGGAACAGGCTCTGGTATTTCTTGCGCTTGCGGCCGACCCACCAGCGCGGGCCCAGATAAGCGGCGGCGGCGCCAAAGATGGGCGCAAGGAAAATCGGTACCTGCACCAGAACCAGCACGAGGGTGAGCACCACACCGAAGATGATGCTGTTGCGGATAAAGGTAGCAGGCTTGATGGTCATGCCGGCCTGGAACAGCAGGCGTGCCAGCGTCAGCCGCTTTCGCGCCATCAGCGAGTCGTTCTGCTGCTTGAGAACGCGCTGCACGTCCTTGCGGCGCTGATCGCGATTGCGAGCCGCGGCCGTTTCCACGCGCTTGGCACGCAGATCGCCTTGCAGGGCCTTGCGGCGTTGCTCGGCGCGCCCCCCGCCCAGGGCGGAAGGCACAAGGGCCAGGCCCAGCGCTCCGATGCAGATCGTTCCCAGCAGGGCGAGAAGAAGCATGTTCATGGGATCAGGAATCCAGCAATTCGCGCTGCTCGGTGTTGGACTTTTCGAGCGCTTCGATGAGGTTAGCTTCCTCGTTGAAATAGCGCGCGCGCTCGGCAAATTGCGGCTTGGTGATGCCGGTAGAACGGTGACGGCCGATCAGCATGCCATTGCTGTCTTCACCCAGGATATCGTAGAGGAAGATGTCCTGCGTGACGATCACATCGCCTTCCATCCCGAGGATTTCGGTAATGTGGGTTATGCGGCGCGAACCATCGCGCAGGCGGGCAGCCTGGACGACCACGTCGATGGACGAGGTGATCATTTCGCGAATGGTGCGGCTGGGCAGCGAATAGCCGCCCATGGTGATCATGGATTCAAGACGGGACAGGGCTTCGCGCGGAGAGTTGGCGTGGAGCGTTCCCATGGAGCCGTCATGGCCCGTGTTCATGGCCTGGAGCAGGTCAAAGCTCTCGGGGCCACGCACTTCGCCCACGATGATGCGTTCGGGGCGCATACGCAGGCAGTTCTTGATGAGATCGCGCATGGTGATCTCCCCCTCCCCTTCCAGATTGGGCGGGCGAGTTTCAAGGCGTACAACGTGCGGCTGCTGCAGCTGCAATTCAGCCGAGTCTTCGCAGGTGATGACGCGTTCGTCTTTTTCGATAAAGGCGGTAAGGCAGTTGAGCAGCGTGGTCTTGCCCGAACCGGTACCTCCCGAGATCAGGACATTGGCGCGCACACGCCCCAGAATGCGCAGAACCTCGGCGCCTTCGGGGGAGATGGAATTGTATTTTACCAGCTGCTGAAGGGTCAGCTTGTCCTTTTTGAACTTACGAATGGTGAGGGCTGCGCCATCGATCGCAAGTGGCGGCGCGATAACGTTGACGCGCGACCCATCAGGCAGGCGGGCGTCGCAAATGGGGGAGCTTTCATCGACGCGGCGGCCCACCTGGGACACGATGCGCTGGCATACGTTCATCAGATGGGCATCATCACGGAAGCGCACATTGGTGAGGCGCACCTTACCGGCCACTTCGATGTAGCATTTCTGCGAGCCGTTCACCATGATATCGGCGATGTCGTCCCGCGCCAGCAGGGGCTCGAGGGGCCCGTAGCCAAGGACGTCGTTGCAGATGTCCTCGAGCAGGTCTTCCTGCTCGGAAATGGACATGATGATCGACTTGAGCGCGATGATCTCGGCAACAATGTCGCGGATTTCCTCGCGGGCCGCTTCGGACTCCATGGTCGCAAGCTGGCTGAGGTCAATGGAGTCGATCAGGGCGTTGAAAATCGCGGACTTGGTCTGGAAATATTCCTTGTCGCGCGCAGCTTCGGCCGGAGCGCGGACATCCACGACCTCTTCATGGGGCCGCATGCGGGAGCCCATGGAATCGGTGTCGGTCGACCGCCGAGTGGGTGGAGAGACTTCGGCGCGCGGTGGAGCGCTGGGGATTGGCCGCGCGACTTCGCTGACGCCGGGCGTGTTGCCGCCAAAAGTGGTGCGCTTACCAAACATTGTAGTCCTACCGTTTCAGCGGGCGCTCAGGCCCGCTTCTTGAGGAACGAGGGCAGCTTCATCCGGCTCGATGACTTGCCCGCGCTGTGGGCTGCGTTGCGCCCCGTGACATGCATGCCGATGGAGCGGAACACGTCGTTGATCTTGTTGTTGGCCGACACCTCGGCGATCATCTGCCCGTTGTTGGCAGCGGTGCCGAACAGGGCCGCATCAAACGGAATCTGGCCGATCAACTCGCATTCAACCGACAGGGCAAACTCGCCGGGATTGATTTCGGGGCGCCGTGGCATCCCAACTTGGTTAAGAACCAGTGAAGGTGCGTTTTCCGTAGGGCGCAGCGCCTTGATGGTATCGGCCAAATTCTTGGCGTTTCGCAGATTGGCCAAATCTGGCTCGGCAACAATCACCAGCTCGTCAATGGTTGCAAGGGTGTGGCGCACCCAAGCGTTCCAGGCATGGGGGATGTCGAGCACCACGATAGGCATGGTGTTCTGGCACATTTCGATGATCGGCTCGAACTCGCGTTCTTCGAAGTCGAAGGTTCGGTCCAGCGTGACCGGCGCCGTCAGGAGGTTGATGTGGTTGGCCGCCTTGCTCATGAGGCGGTCCAGCATGGTCTGGTCGACCTTCTGGTTGGCCAGAACCGCATCGGCAAGGCCATGGGGCGGATCCTGGTTGAAGTTCAGGCCGGCCGTGCCGAATGGCAAATCCATGTCGAGGATCAGGCTGTCCTGCCGCAAGATTGTCGCGATGGCCCAGCACACATTGTGCGCCACCGTCGAGCCGCCAGCGCCGCCCTTGGCCGAGATGAAGCCAATGGTGCGCCCGATGGGCGCGGCGTTCTCAGCAGCGAACAGTTCGGTAATGGCCAGAACGATCTGCGCCGCAGTCGCGGGCAGCACGATGTATTCGGAAATGCCTGAGCGGATCAGGTCGCGATAGAGCACCACGTCATTGACATGGCCCAGGACCACGACGCGGGTGGATGCGTCGCAGACTTCGGCCAACCGCTCCAGCGCCATCGGAATTTCAGCGGGCGAGAGGGTGGTTTCAACGATGATGAGGTTGGGCGTCGGGTTGGACTTGTAGGTCTCGATTGCCCCGTCGATGCCGCCATTATGGGTGGTCAGCGCAACCTTGGACATGCGCCGATCATGGATCGCGCTTTCCACCAGCTGCGCCGTTTGCGAATTTTCGCAAAAGGCCTGGATGGTGATACGCGGGATCAGCCGGGCACCCTGCGCGATTTCCGTCGCGGGTTCTTCTTTGATTTTTGCGTCAGGGGTGAGGAAACTCATGAAACAAACACTCCTTCGCCAGGGACCATGGCTTCCCTAGTCGAGAATAAAACCCACCGAACCCGAGATGCTGCCGCGGATTTCGCCGGTCTTGCCCACGCCGTACATGGTCTCCAGCTTGCCCAGGAAAATCGCCTCGGCGTCGCTGGCTGGCATTGTGCGGTCGGTGGGAACGGCGATGGCGTTGAGCGGGCTGGGCGCAACCAGATAGGGCGTGACAAGGATCACCAGCTCGGTCTGCTGGGACTGGTAGTCGCGCGAGCGGAACAGGGCGCCCAAGATCGGGATATTGCCCAGGCCCGGCAATTGCTGGATCTGCTGGCTGGTGCGCTCCTGAAGCAGGCCGCCGATCGCCAGCGTCGTGCCGGGCTGGAGCTCGACCGCGGTTTTGGCAGAGCGGCTGGTCAGGGCGAAGGTGCCGGCCTGGACTTCGGAAACGCCGGTGTCGATGGTGAGTGCAACAAAGCCGTTTGACTTAACCACGGGGGTGAAGTTGAGGGTGATGCCGTAATCCTTGTAGGTGATGACAGTGTTGCCATTGTCATCCAGCACAGGGATCGGGAACTCGCCACCCACCTGGAATTCTGCGGGCTGGCCCGAGATAGCCGTCAGGGTTGGCTGGGCCAGGACGCGGAGCCCCCCGCGGGTTTCGAGCGCACGAATGGCGGCGTCGAGCTGCAGGTTGCCAATGCTGAAATCGCCAGTGCCAGCGTAAGTCGGCGTAGCGGCGGGTGCGGGTGCATTGAGGCCGAGATTGACGCTGCCGACGCTGAGGGAGCCGGAAAGATTGACGCCGAACTGCTTGGCGAGGTCGCGGTTCACTTCCGACACGGTGACCTGCAGCATGACCTGCTGATGGCCGGTGATATCGATGATGTTGGCGACGTTTTCTGGATCGCCGGCAAACTGCACGGCAATGGCCGTGGCGCGCTCCCGGTCTTCGCCGGAGAGCACGGTTCCAGTCAGCACGACGCGATTGGTGTCGTCGCCCAGAGTGACGGATTCCACCGAGATGCGCGAGCCTGGGATGACGCGGGCAAGAGCAGATTCCAGGGCGTTGCCAACTTGCGAAGGCTGTTCAATGACTTTGACGTCGAGCACCGCAATGGTGCGGCCCTGCGCATCGATGAACAGCACATTGGTGTCGCCGCCGGTTATACCCTGCAGGATCGCCCGGCTCTGGGTGCGCATGATGGCTGCGGCCACATCAGGCTGGGAGACGATCACTTCGGCCGCGCCCGCCGGCAGATCGACCAGCATGGTCTTGTTGAGTTCGATCTCGACCTTGCGCGTTGCGCCATAAGCGTTGGGCGAAACGGTGATGTGGGCTTCCTGGGCCTGCACAGCAGGGGCGCCGATCGCCGTTGCGGCCAGAAAGGCAGCAAGGGCCGTGGTCCGGAACAGGCGGGGGAGACTGTTGGTGGTCTTGGACATTGTGGTCTCCACCCTATTGGGCTTGCTGGCTGGACGCGGTGTCAGCGTCTTCGGTGGCGAGTTCCATCGGCGGGACAGGCGTCACGACAGCCTGGGGCGTGACACTGCTCACGGTGGTGCCGGCATTGATGCTCTGCTCGCGGCCGAAGCGGATCAGGCGCACGGTTTGGGTTGAATTGGTGGTGTGAGGCGCGCTTTCGGTGAAATCGGCAACCGAGCGCAGGGTGAGCGAGAGCTGGCCTTGCGTTGCGGCCGTCACCAAGGTTTCGGCCTGGGCGGGGTCCAGCTCAAGAGTGGCGATCGTCGCGTCATCAAAGGTGATGGGGGTGGGTGACGAGGCTGCGGGATCTTCCTGGCCGCCGCTCGTGCCCACTTCTCCCAGCCGCTTGCCAATGGCCATGATGCGCACATTGGACAGGACAACTTCGGAGAACTGGCCGGCATCGGTGCTGCGCGTGAGGAGGACGTCCACGCGATCGTTCGGCAGGATAAAGCCGCCGGCGCTGGAGGCGGCCGTTACGGGGACGGACACGCCGCGCTTGCCTTCAGCCAGCACGGCCGAAAGATAGCCCTGGTCGGTGTGGGCAAGCTTGGCCTCGCGGATCGGCTCGCCGGGGAAGAATTCGAAACGCGCAACGGCGCCGGTGAGATCGGTGGTGGCCTCGGGCATGGCAGCGATGGTGACATATTCGGGGCGCACGGCGCCTTCGGGCCAGTCTTGCCATTGCAGGTTCGTTTGGGATAGCCGCTCGCCAACGCCGATAGGCAGGCTCGCGACTAGAACTTGCGTCTTGGCTTCCTCGATCACTTCGGTGGTGACGATCTGTTCCGGCGTGGAACCGCCACCGCGCGTCACCAGAAAGGCCGCGAGACCACCAGCAACAATGGCCACGAGCAGCAATATCAATCGGGCCGGCTTCATCTGTCACTCCGGTTACAGGCAGGACGGAGACGTCCTTATCCACCGGGTGAAGTGTGAACCCAAAGGGTCAAAGTTTGGTTAATCGAAACTTTGCCGGGAGAGTTAACGCGGCGTTGATTCTATGAAAGTGCAAGTCTGATACGGCTTGGAGTTTCCTGACTAAGCGGTGAGGCGCTCAAATATGGCCGAATTGGAATAGACCAGCAGGCCTGCGGCGGCGAGCGCGACGCCGTAGGGCACGCCGGACTTGCGGTCATGGAGGCGCTCGATCCAGCGGAAGCGGGCGATAAACGGGGTGAGCGGCAGACGACGGAAGGAAAGGATCAGGAGGGTCAAAGCGCCGCCCAGCAGACCGGCATAGACGATAAAGGGAAGCGCGAGCCCGAAGCCAAGCCAGAGCGAGGTGGCAGCTGCAAGTTTGGCGTCGCCGCCGCCGATCCAGCCAAAGGCGAAAAAGGCAAAGCCGACGACGAGCACCACAAGGGCGCAGGTCAGGTGCATGGCAAATTCTGCGAGCGGCAGGCCGGTTGCTAGGGCCACGATCAGGAAAGCGCCGACTAGAAGCATCACCAGCTTGTTGGAAATGCGCATGGTCAGGAGGTCCGAGGTGGCGGCAAAGGCCATCGCGAAGGGAAATATCAGCAGCGCTAGGGAGGACATGGCGGACTCCGGATCGGTTTGCCGGAAGGATAAAGCGCCAGGGTTAAGGAAAACGAAAAAGGAGGGCATGATGCCCCCCTTAGACGCGCTAAAAAGTTCGGTCAGCCACCAGTGCCAGCGCTAGCGCCAGCTGTGGTCTTTGCGGTCTCGCCCGCCAAACGGGTGGCGATACCGCCAAAAAGACCCGAAAGGTTGCCACCAAGGGTGGTTGCTGCTGCGATGATACCGACAGCGATAAGGGCGGCGATCAGGCCGTATTCAATTGCGGTTGCGCCAGACTCGTCCTGCGCGAAGCGTGCGAAGATGTTCATTACCAGGCTCCAGTTTCTACGTCATCCAGTGACGCTCATCGTTCGACACGTCACACATCGAACACTGGCGAAATTATTGGTCACATCTTGAGATAGTGTTAAACGGAGCGCTCGCTGATCGAAGCAAATCAAGCAGATTTCCGCATGTTTATCAGCAGGTTAATGGAACACTTCTCATTTTATCCAATGGGCACCGTTTGCAGCTCTACATGCGGGAAGGAGGCACAATACTTCCGCAGATAGTACGCCTCAAGTTTATCTGGCGCAGAATGCAGTGCGCGTCAGCACTATACAAGGGCCACGGAAACTTTCACCACTGGTGCTGTTTGCAAAATGTTCACCATTCCGGTGGAAACTGGTTGGCGTTGTAGTTGAGTAGCCGGACCAGTCCCCATGCGTAAAAACCTTACCCTTGTTCTTGCCGTGGCTCTGTTCGGCTCCGCCTTGACGCCGCTTGCAGCTCTTGCGGCCGACGCGCCCATCAATGTCAATGTGAACATGGCGCGTATCCTGCGCATCAATGCGTCGGCTGCAACGGTGATCGTGGGCAATCCTGGCATTGCGGACGTCTTGATCCAGGATCCACAGACGCTGGTGCTGACCGGCAAGAGCTATGGGCAGACAAATCTGATCGTACTCGACAGCCAGGGTCAGCCGATTGCCGACACGATCGTTGAGGTGGTGCAGATGCAGGCGGGAACGCTGACCGTGTACCAGGGTCAGGCACGCACCAGCCTTGCTTGTGCGCCGATCTGCCAGAGCACAGTCACCATGGGTGACGATCCCGGCTTCTCCGGGCAGGCGGTTGCCTCAGCGCAGCTGATCCAGACCATTGGGCAAAACTAGACCGGCTGTTAGTGCTTCATTAACGCCGTTGGGACTCCGCCGCGCCGTATGCGGCGTCGTAAATATCCGATTAGTGACATGCTCCTAGACTAGACCCGCAAGGAGAGCGTGGCCTTTGTCCAGCAGGATCGCATCGAAGATTGCCAGAGCGCTGTTGGGCAACCGACGGGGCAAGTTCACGCGTGATGAACACGGCGCTGTTGCAGTCGAGTTTGGCCTCCTCGCCCTGCCTTTTTTCGCCATTGTTGCGGCAATCCTGGAAACGGCGGTTGTCTTCCTTTCCGGGCAGATTCTTGACGCTGCAGTGCAGGATGTCAGCCGTTTGATCCGCACGGGCCAGGTTCACCAGATGGGAATCAACAGCCCTGCCAAGTTCAAGGAACGCGTTTGCGATCGGCTTTATGGATTGTTCCGGGACTGCGATGCCTTGCACGTCGAGGTTAAGAAGCAGAATTCGGATCGTTTTGCTGACGTCACAATCACTGCCCCATTAGACCTTGCCAACTGCAAAGTGGACGCTTGCGACTGGACCCGCCCCGAGACTTTCAATGCCGGCGAAGGCTCGAGCCTCATTGTGGTGCAAGTCTATTACAAATGGCCCACGATCATTGACATCGGCGGCGCTCACCTCGGCAATCTGGGCGATGGCACGCGGCTGATGAGTGGCACCACGGTTCTGCGCAATGAGCCATACACATGAGATTGGCCAAGTGTTTCGCAGCAAAGCTCCGGTCGTTCAGAATTGCGGAGAACGGTGCTGCGGCGGTGGAATTTGCCTTGATCCTGCCAGCCATGCTGATCCTCTATGTAGGAGCCAATGAAGCTAGCATGTTGATCAGCATGGACCGCAAGGTGCAGCTGATATCGGGCGCGGTGGGGGATCTGGTGGCGCGTACGGACACGGATATCAGTTCGGGCGACCTTCAGAACTATGTCAATGTCGCGGGGGGGATCATCTCTCCCTATGTGGTCGACGGCATGGTGCAGATCGTGAGCCAGGTAAAAGTCGAGAACGGAAAAGCGAAGGTCGTCTGGTCGCGCGGCTTTGACGACCAGGAACCCGACCCCAAGCTCGATCGGGCTGATGGCGCGGAATATGTCCTGCCACAGGCCGTGCTCGATATTGCGGAGGGCGATCACGTCATCGTTGCGGAAACCCGCCTGCCCTATACCCCGCTTTACGGAATCGTCTACACCAGTCCGGTGACGCTTTACCGCGAAAACTTCTTCATGCCCCGCTTCGGTGGACGGATAAGACTCGACGGGCGCTGACGCGCTTGCGCCGTGCGGAGCCACGTGCCACAAACCGGCATATTCTCCCACCCGCCAGAGTTTTCCCATGACCGATACGCTTATTCCCGTTTTTGATCTTGGCGGCGTGTTCGTCGACTGGAACCCGATGTACCTCTTCCGCAAGCTCTTCGAGAGCGAGGAAGACGCTTTGTGGTTTCACCAGAGCGTTTGCACGCTGAACTGGAATCTGGAATTCGACGCGGGTGAAATCTATTCCGAAGGCGTTGCCAAGCTCATCACGCGCTTTCCGAAGTATTGGCGCGAAATCCAGGCGTTTGATTTGCGCTGGAAAGAAACGTTGGGCGACTTCATCCAGGGCACGATCGAGATCCACGATGAACTGGTTGATCAGGAAATACCCACCTTCGCCATCACCAATTTCTCCTGGGAAAAGTGGGTAAGTTGCCTGCCGGAATGGCCATTCCTCGAAAAGTTCGATGGCGTGATTGTTTCAGGGCTTGAGGGCCTGGTTAAACCGGATCCGCGCATCTACCGCGTTTTCTGTGAACGCTACGGCGTGGCGCCAGAGAATTGCGTGTTCATCGACGACAGCGAGCCCAATATTTCTTCGGCACGCAAGTTCGGGATGCATGGGATTCACTTCACCGATCCGGTTGCGTTGCGGCGCGAACTGATCGGCCTGGGATTGCCACTCAAGGCGAAGTGAGGCGTTCAGCCGAAGCGGCCGCCCTTCCCGATGACTTCGATCTGATATCCGTCGGGATCGGCGATGAAGAAAAAGCGGGCGACGGGCACGTCACCGTTCTTGAAATCGACGAGCTTGCGCGGACCATAGCCCAGTTCGCTTAGGCGCGCGTGCTCGGCGTCCACATCGTCTACGACGAATGCCAGATGCCCATAGCCATCGCCGAGATCATAGGGCTCGGTGCGGCCGAAATTGACGGTAAGTTCCAGCTCGAAGCTGCCCGTCTCTGTCGCTAGATAGATCAGCGCGAACTCGGGAAATTCGATGCGCTCCTGCACCTTCAACCCGAAGGCCTGTTCGTAGAAATCAACCGAACGAGCCTCATCAAGGACCCGGATCATTGAATGGACAATCTTGGCCATCTCAGCGGGTCCCGTACATGCGGTCGCCGGCGTCGCCGAGGCCTGGGATAATATAGCCCTGCTCGTTGAGGTGGCTGTCAATGGCAGCGGTAAAAACCGGCACGTCGGGATGGTGCTCGGTGAACCGTTTGACGCCTTCAGGCGCCGCCAGAAGGCAGAGGAACCGGATGTCGTTTGCGCCGAGCTGCTTGAGCTTGTCGATGGCTACGGTGGCGGAATTGGCGGTCGCCAACATCGGGTCCACTACGATGATCAGGCGATCCTCAAGGTTGGACGGGGCCTTGAAATAATATTCAACCGGCTCCAGCGTCTCATGGTCACGATACATGCCGATATGGGCAACGCGAGCTGCCGGGACGAGGTCCAGCATGCCATCAAGCAGGCCATTGCCGGCGCGCAGGATCGAGGCAAAGACGAGCTTCTTGCCCTTGATGGCAGGTGACTTCATGGGCGACATCGGCGTTTCGATATCAATCATCTCGAGTTCGAGATCGCGAGTGACCTCGTAGCACATGAGATGCGCGATTTCGCGCAGAAGGCGCCGGAAACCGGCGATGGAGGTCTCCTTGTTGCGCATGATGGTCAGCTTGTGCTGGATCAGCGGATGATCGATCACCGTCACATTGCCGACTTTGTTGCTCATGAAACCAACCTGGTGTTTTAAAGAAAACTTCTGCCATGACGGCCGGGCGGGAGGCCAAGCCAATGGGCAATACTCTCGCCAATATCTGCGAAGGTGGAGCGAATGCCAAGTTCGCCTTGCGACAGGCTTGGGGAAAAGAGCAGGATCGGCACTTGTTCGCGGGTGTGATCAGTCCCCGTCCAGGTGGGATCGTTGCCGTGATCGGCGGTGAGGATCAGCAAATCGTCCTGGAGGAGCTTTGAGATGATCTCAGGCAGGCGGCTGTCGAAGAGCTCAAGTGCCGCGGCATAGCCCGGCACGTCGCGGCGATGGCCGTATTCGCTGTCGAAATCTACGAAGTTGGTCATGATCAACGCCCGATCAGCGGCCATTTCCATGGCATCGAGCGTTTTGTCGAAGAGCTGCGGGATGCCGGTGCCCTTGATCTTGTGGGTGACGCCATGGCCGGCATAGATGTCCGAAATCTTGCCGATGGCATAGACCTGGTTGCCGGCGGCCTGGTTGCGATCGAGCAGGGTTGGCTCGGGCGGCGCGATGGCAAAGTCGCGACGGTTGCCGGTGCGCCTGAAGCTGGTGGCATCCTCCCCGATAAAGGGGCGGGCGATCACGCGTCCGATCATCATTGGCGCGGTGAGCTCGAAGGCGATCTGGCAAATGTCGTATAGCCGGTCGAGGCCGAAATGGGTTTCGTGGGCCGCGATCTGGAAGACGCTGTCGATGGAGGTGTAGCAGATGGGCTTGCCGGTGCGGATATGTTCCTCGCCCATCGCGGCAATAATGTCGGTGCCGGAGGCATGCTTGTCGCCGAGGATGCCGGGCAGTTTGGCGCGCTCCACGAACTCGGCAATGAGATGGGGCGAGAAGGCAGGCTCGCTTTCAGCGAAATAGCCCCATTCGAAGGGAACAGGAACGCCGGCGATTTCCCAATGCCCGGAAGGTGTGTCCTTGCCCTTGCTCACTTCGCGGCCAACGCCGAAGCGACCGCCCTTGGCTGTTGGGGAAAGACCCGGCGGGAGCGTGCCAGTGGAGAGCTGAATGGCAGCGCCAATACCCAAGGCATCGAGGTTGGGGACATGGAGGGGGCCGGAGCGGAGCCCGTCGCGATCAGCACGACCGGAGGCAGCCCACTCGGAGATATGGCCGAAGGTGTTGGATCCCACATCGCCGTATTTGTCGGCGTCGGGCGCGCCGCCAATGCCGACGCTATCAAGAATGCAGAGGATGGCGCGCGGCATGGATCTACTCCTAAGGTCTTGGTTCATCGTCATTGCCCGGCTTGTCCGGGCAATGACGATAGGAGGCGAAGTCTTTTATGCGCCGGAAATCCTTGCGGCAATGAGCGGGGCGCCTGGTGCAGCGTCGCTCAGCTTATACGCGGCCCGAAGACGTGCGGTTGCATCGGCGGCGGAGGCTTCGTCGCGGGCGTGGATGCGGGCGATAGGGGTAGTTCGGTCTATCCTGGCGCCAAGCGGAGCCAGGCGATCGAAGCCGACAGTGTAGTCGATGGGGTCCGTGGGCGTGGTGCGGCCGCCGCCGAGGGCGACAACGGCCATGCCGACGCCGCGCGTGTCGATCTCCGTGATCTCCCCCTCCGTGTCGGCCAAGACATCGCGAATGATGGGTGCGGCTTGAAGATGGTGGTCCATGCGTTCGATGAAATCGGTAGGGCCGCCCAGTTCAGCGACCATGCGCGCGAAGCGCTCGGCCGCCGCTCCGCTGTCGAGCGCTTTTTGGACCATCGTCCGGGCGGAAGCGGTGTCCTCGGCTTTGCCGGCCATGAGGGCGAGTTCAGCACAAAGGGCGAGCGTAACCTCGCGCAGGCGCGGGTCCTGGTGCTTGCCGGAAAGGAACTCAACGGCATTGCGGACCTCGAGGCCATTGCCGGCGGCGCTGGCGAGGGGCTCGTTCATGTCGGTGATAAGAGCGGAAGTCTTGAGCCCTGCCCCATTAGCGACGGACACAAGGCTTTGGGCGAGCTCGCGGGATTTTTCCAGCGTCGGCATGAAGGCGCCCGAACCGGTTTTGACGTCGAGCACCAGGGCACCAAGGCCGGCGGCGAGTTTCTTGGAAAGGATGGACGCCGTGATGAGGGGAATGGATTCCACCGTACCTGTCACGTCGCGGATGGCGTAGAGCGTCTTGTCGGCGGGGGCGAGGTCGGCGGTCTGGCCGATAATGGCGCAGCCGGCTGACTGGACCACCTTGCGGAACTGGGCGTTGTCGGGGCTGGTGGCGTAGCCGGGGATGGCATCGAACTTGTCGAGCGTGCCGCCGGTATGGCCAAGGCCCCGGCCCGAGATCATGGGCACGTAGATGCTGATGGCGGCAAGGATCGGCGCGAGCATAAGCGAGACATTGTCCCCGACGCCGCCGGTCGAATGCTTATCGGCCACGGGGCCGTCGAGATCGGACCAATCGAGCACCGTGCCGCTGTCGCGCATGGAGAGGGTCAGCGCTACCCGTTCGGGCATGGACATGTCCTGGAAGTACACGGCCATGGCGAAGGCAGCGGCTTGGGCGTGGGAGACGGTGCCTTGGGCGAAACCGGCGATGAAATCAGAGATCTCGGTAGGCGTCAGAGCCTTGCCGTTGCGCTTTTTGATGATGACTTCTTGGGGGAGGAAGACCATGGGACTTTCTGCTTTCCCGAACTCAGTACACCCACATTGTCACCCCGCGAAGGCTGGGGTCCATCCTGAGACGTGTGTTCGCTGTGGTATCTCAGGATGGATCCCGGCCTTCGCCGGGATGACATCGCGTTTGTTGAGTATTTAAGCTCCGTACGGAACCCAGACGTTCTTGACCTGCGTAGCCTTGCTCAGGAAGTAGTCGCCTTCAAAGCGCCGGTCGGCGAGGTCGTAGTAGAGGCCGCGGCTGGTCCAGGTTTGCTTGAGGTTGCCCGCGGAGGCCTTTTCGACCATCGCAGAGGTTTGCGCGTCGCCGGCAAACCAGAGGCCATCCACGCCGTCATGTTCGGCTAGCGTCTTGGCGAGCGTGGCGCTGTCGCCGGTGACGATGTTGACCACGCCTGAGGGGATGTCCGAGGTTTCGATGACCTGGTAGAGGTCGGTGATGCTGAGGGGCGAGCGCGCGGAGGGAACAAGGACCACCGTGTTACCCATCGCCAATGCCGGGGCAAGCAGGGCAATTGAGCCCAGGAGCGGGCGCGAGGGTGGCGCGACGATGCCTAGGACGCCGAGGGGTTCGATCATGGAGGCGGCAATCGCGCGCATAGGTGGATTGTGGACGGCGCCATCATATTTGTCGGCCCAGCCGGCAAAGGCAAAAAGCCGCTCGACAGAGAGGGCAACTTCTTCAGCGCCGTCTTCGCCGGTTTGAGCCTTGATGCGCCTGGCGAACTCGTCGCGGCGGTAGTCGAGGTTTTCGGCAAGGAAATAGAGGATCTGCGCGCGGGAATGCGCGGATGTGGTGGACCAGCCAAGGGCAGCGCGCGCGCCTTCCACGGCATTGCGGATGTCCTTGCGGTTGCCGTCACCGACTTCGCCGATAGTTTCGCCGTTGGGTGCTAGGACAGCGCGGCTGTAACCGCTGTCAGGCCGCGCCTGCTTGCCGCCGATATACATCTTGGCAGTTTGGTCGAGATGGTCACGATCCAGAGGGTTCGTGCCACGCCCTCGTGGTTCGACAGGCTCACCATGAGGGCTACTGGTCGTTGGCGCGAGGTGCTTTTCCCAAGCGGGCTTCAAATAGGCGCTCACGCCCTCGCGGCCGCCTTCGCGACCGAAGCCGGATTCCTTGTAGCCGCCGAAGCCCACTGCCGCGTCGAAATTGTTGGTGCCGTTGATCCAGACAACGCCTGCCTTGATCTTGGGGGCGATGTCGAGGGCGAGATTGATGTTCTCGCTCCAGATGGTGGCGGCAAGGCCGTATTTGGTGTTGTTGGCGAGGGCGACGGCTTCCTCGGGCGTGCGGAAGCTCATGGCGACGAGGACGGGGCCAAAGATTTCCTCGGCGACAAGGGTGTTGGCCGGGGAGACATTGGTGACGAGAGCGGGCTTAAGGAAGCAGCCGGCGTCGGGCAACGTCATGTTGTCGGGCTCATAGATCATCGCGCCTTCGGCAGCGCCGCGCGTCATAAGATCACGGATACGCTCGACCTGGACGGGTGCGACCATGGCGCCGATATCCACGGATTTATCGAGCGGGTCTCCGACGCGCAGGGTTGCCATGCGCTTCTTGAGCTTGGTGATGAAGCGCTCTTCGATGCTTTCCTGCACCAGGAGGCGGGAGCCGGCGCAGCAGACCTGGCCCTGGTTGAACCAGATGGCGTCGACCAGGCCCTCGATGGCGGAGTCGATGTCAGCGTCTTCAAAGACGATGTAGGGTGACTTGCCGCCCAGCTCGAGCGAGAGGCCCTTGCCGGTACCGGCGGTCGCCATGCGGATGGCCTTGCCGACTTCGGTCGAGCCGGTGAAGGCGATCTTGTCGATGCCTTGGTGGGCAACAATGGCCTGGCCGGTTTCGCCCTGGCCGGTGACGATGTTGACGACGCCCTTGGGCAGGCTGATGCGCTGGCAGATTTCGGCGAAGAGGAGCGCGGTGAGCGAGGTGAACTCGGCGGGTTTCAAGATCACCGTATTGCCGGCGGCAAGCGCCGGGGCGATCTTCCAGGCGAGCATCAGCAGCGGGAAGTTCCACGGGATAATCTGGCCGCAGACGCCGTAGGGCACGTGGTCGGGAAACACGCGCTGGAGGTGCTGGGCCCAGCCGGCGTGGTGGTAAAAATGGCGCGCGACCAGGGGAATGTCGATGTCGCGGGATTCGCGGATGGGCTTGCCGTTGTCGAGGGTTTCCAGAACCGAAAACAGGCGGGCGTGCTTTTGGACCGCGCGGGCTATGGCGTAGAGGTATTTGCCGCGTTCGTAGCCGCTGAGAGAGCTCCAAGGGCCGAAGGCGGCGCGGGCGGCGCTGACGGCGAGGTCGATGTCGGCTTGTGTACCTTCGGTGAGGTCAGCCAGTTTCTCGCCGGTAGCGGGATTCTCGGTGTTGAAAATCGTGCCGGGTTCGGTCCACTCGCCATCGATGAAGTGGCCGAAGCGGCGCTCGTGCCCATCCAGCCATGCGATCGCCTGGTCGGCGGCTTCGGGAGCGGGACCATATTCGAGCGTTTCGAAAATTTGTGCGATCTTGTTCATTTGGTTTCCTTCCAACCGAACCCCATGATCGTCATCACCGGCTTGTCCCGGTGATCCATCTGCGCGCATCAAGCATGCGAACTTCAGGATGGATTGCCGGGACAAGCCCGACAATGACGGCGGTGTGGGATCGAGGCCTCCTCCTTGATTGCGCTGGCGCCTAGACCAAGGGTTGGCGGTAGTCCGCCGCGTAGTGGCCGGTGAGGCCGTGCTCTAGCTGACGCTCGATATCTGTTAACAGACTGCTAGCACCGAAGCGGAACAGATGCGGTTGCAGCCAGTGCGTTCCGAGCTCTTCCTTCATCAGCGCCATGTACTTGAGTGCATCGCCCGCAGTCGCAATGCCGCCAGCAGGCTTGTAGCCGATTTCGATGCCGGTTTCCTCGGCGAACCAGCGGATCATCCGGATCATAGTCAGCGAGGTCACAAGGTTCGCATTGACCTTTTCCTTGCCGGTCGAGGTCTTGATGAAATCGGCGCCGGCCAGCATGCAGACGAGCGAAGCCTTTGCGATGTTGGTTTGGGTGGCGAGTTCGCCTGTGCCCAAAATGGTCTTGATGTGGGCGTCGCCACAGGCCTTGCGGAAGGTGCGGACCTGATCGTAGAGCGCCTGCCAGTCGCCGCGCAGAACCATGCCGCGCTCGATGACGATATCGATTTCCTCGGCGCCATCGGCAACCGAAAGCTCGATCTCGCGCAGCTTGGTTTCAACGGGTGCCAGACCATGGGGGAAGGCGGTGGACACGGCGGCAACGGGGATACCGGTGCCCTTGAGGGCATGGACAGCTGTCTTGACGAAAGAATGGTAGACGCAGACGGCGCCGGGCAGGATGCGCAGATTGCCGATGTCGAGCTGCTCGAGAATGTCCTGGCGGAGGGGATGACGGGCCTTGGCGCAGAGGCGTTCGACGCGACCGGCGGTATCGTCGGCGTTGAGCGTCGTGAGGTCGATCAGCGTGATGGCCCTGAGCAACCAGGCGAGCTGATAGTCCTTCTTGACGGTGCGGCGGGTGCCAATAGTCGAGGCGCGGCGCTCGAGGGCGGAGCGGTTCATGCGGACGCGCCCGACCCAATCGAGATCCAGGGGAAAGCCCGGATTGCGCTTGTGGGTGGTTTCAGAGCGAAGCTTGTCGACGATCTTGAGGCTCATAGTTCCTCCACCAGCAAGGGGATCAGCCGCTTGAGTTTGTCGGCGCCCTGCACTGCCATGGTCTTGGTGTGCTCATGGCTGATGTTTTCAGCCGAGAGCCCTGCCCCCATATTGGTGATGGAGGAGCAGGCCCAGACCTTCATTCCCAGGAAACGCCCTAGGATCACTTCTGGTGCCGTGGACATGCCCACGGCATTGGCGCCCAAGCGGATGGCCATCTGGATTTCAGCCACCGTTTCAAAGCTCGGGCCGGAATACCAGAGATAGATGCCTTCGCCCAAGCGGATGTCGAGCCGCTCGGCCAGACCTTGCGCCTTGGCACGCAGATCCGGAGCATAGCAATCGACCATGTTCACAAAACGGCGGTCGGTCGCTTCCCCGATAAGTGGGTTCATGCCGGCATAATTGATGTGGTCGGAGATCAGCATCAGATCGCCGGGGCGGAAGCGTTCATCGACCGAGCCGGCGGAGTTGGTGAGCAAGAGGGTTTGCGCACCAAGGTCAGCCAGTGCTTCGAGCGCGGGGCGCATGGCGGCGGCGTTACCGTGTTCGTAGTAGTGTTCGCGGCCGGATAGGATTGCAACGCGCTTGCCACCAAGGATGCCGATCAGGAGGTCGCGGCCATGGCCGGACACCCCAGCGCCGGGGAAGCCCTTGAGCTCGGTATAGGGGATGGCGATCCTGTCGGCGAGGAGATCACCTATGGCGGACAGGCCGGAGCCTAGGACGATGGCCGCCGCGATAGGTTCCTTGCCGGCGATTTTCTGGATGGTCTTGGCGGCTTTGCTCATTTGGGCAGGTACTCCGGACCGAAGGAGTGGGGCAGCAATTGCTCCAAGGTTTGCGCCAGAGGGGTGCCCTCTACGCCATGGGAGATCACGGTAACATCGAGATCGGCGAATTCGCGAATACGCTGGCGACAGCCGCCGCAGGGCGTCACGGGTGCAGCACCGGGGCCGGTGACATAGATGCGCCTGATGCGGCGGGCACCGCCCGCAATCATCGCAGCGATGGCCGAGGTTTCGGCGCAGTTCCCTTGTGGGTAGGCAGCGTTCTCGATGTTGCAGCCAGAATAGATCTTGCCGTCGTCGGCGAGGATGGCGGCGCCCACGGAGAAGCGGGAATAAGGTGCGTAGGCCTTGGCACGAATGGCTTCGGCGGCTTCAAAAAGCCCTTGATCAATCGTATTCTCGGACATCGGCATCCTATCATTAGACCTCATCCTGAGCCTGTCGAAGGACGAGGTCGTGGCAATCTCTGGGGACCCGCCCTCGTGGTTCGACAAGCTCACCATGAGGGCCTAGTTGCATCGAAGGCGCGCTAGCGCTCCTTGGTGTAGGGCACACCGCCTGCCTTGGGGCCAACGGCTTTGCCGATGAAGCCGGCCAGCAGGATCACGGTCAGCACATAGGGCAGCGCCTGGATGGCCTGTACGGGGATTTCGATGCCGCCCAGGCGCGCGCTCTGCAGGCGAATCTGGAGGGCGTCGAGGAAACCGAAAAGGAGGCAGGTGAACATGGCGGGCACCGGCTTCCACTTGGCAAAGATCAGGGCGGCCAGAGCGATGTAGCCCTTGCCGGCTGTCATGTTGTTGCCAAAGCCGGAACCCTGCGCGATGGAGAAATAGGCGCCAGCAAGGCCGCAGAGGAGACCGGTTATGATCACGGCCTGGTAGCGCAGGGCGACCACGGAAATGCCTGCCGTATCCACCGCCTTGGGGTTTTCGCCCACAGCGCGCAGGCGCAGGCCGAAGCGGGTACGGTAGAGCACATAGGCAGTGACGGCCACCATGATGAAGCCGATGTAAACAAGCAGATAATGCCCGGAAATCAGGTCCGCATAAATGGGTCCGATGATTGGCACGCCGGAGAGTTCGCTGGCGAATGGCAGGGTGATGACGGAGAAGCGCCCGCCCTCATTGAGCGGCGGAGTACGCCCGCCCTGACCGAACCAGGTCTGGCCGAGGAATGTCGTCATGCCGGCGGCCAGCATGTTGATGGCGACGCCGGCAATAAGCTGGTTGCCCTTGAGGGTGATGGCGGCAACGCCTTGCAAAAGCGCCGTGCCCAGGGACACGGCCATGCCGGCAAGAAGGCCCATCCAGGCCGAGCCCGTGACAGCGGCGACCGCGCCAGCGGCGAATGCCGCTGCCAGCATCTTGCCTTCAAGGCCGATGTCGAAAATCCCGGCACGTTCGGAGTAAAGACCGGCAAGGCAGGCCAGAAGCAGCGGCGTGGACAGGCGGATCGTGGCGTCCAGAATGGAGAGGATGGTGGCGATATCCATCTCAGCTCTCCGTCTTGGCGGTGGACACGGCCACGGCTTCGGTCTTGTGCTCGGGCGTGTAGAGCATGAAAGCGCGCTCCAGCGTTGGCCGGAACAGCCCTTCCATGGCGCCGGTGAAGAGGATCACCAAGGCCTGAATGACGACGATCATCTCGCGGGTGATGCCGGGAATGACGAATTGAAGTTCTTGCCCGCCTTGGTAGAGCGCGCCGAAAAGGAGCGATGCGAGGAGGATGCCGATGGGGTGGTTGCGGCCCATCAGCGCCACGGCGATGCCAACAAAACCGGCGCCGGCGACAAAATCGAGCACGAGGCGGTTCTGCACGCCCATGACTTCGTTGATGGCCACCATGCCGGCGAGAGCGCCGGAAATGGTCATGGTGATCATGATCATCTTGCTGTTGGAAATACCGGCATAGCGCGAGGCGGTGGGATTGGCGCCCAGCACGCGCATGGCATAGCCGAACTTGGTGCGCCAGACGAGGAAGTAGACCCCAATCAGCGCGGCAATGGCGATGACGATGGAAAGGTTGACCGGCGAATAGCCGAAGAAGGAGAAGAATTGGCGCAGCTGCGGCACGCGCCCGGGGACTGCAATAGTGGCGGATTCAGGAGCCATGGTGGTAGCGGGCTTGAGCACACGGTTGACCATGTAGACCATCAGCGCCGCAGCGATGAAGTTGAACATGATAGTGGTAATAACCACATGGCTGCCGCGCTTGGCCTGCAGGTAACCGGGTATAAAGGCCCAAAAACCGCCGACGGCGCCTGCAGCGATGATGGCGAGCGGCATGGCAAGGAGCCAATGGGTCTGGTCGAGCGCCAGGGCAACGACGATGGCGCCCAGCCCTGCGACATAGGCCTGTCCATCGCCGCCAATATTGAAGAGCCCGGCATGGGCGGCTACTGCCACGGCAAGGCCGGTGAAGATGAAATTGGTGGCGTAGTACAGCGTGTAGCCAAAGCCATCGCCATAGCCGAAGGCGCCGTAGATGATGACCTGGATGGCGTGGAACGGGTTTTCCCCGACCAGCAGCACGACGAGGCCCGACACGAGGAAAGCCAGGATCAGGTTGATGGCGGGAAGCAGGGCGATATCGGCCCAGCGGGGAATAGGTCTGCGGGCGCTCATTCAGCTGCCTCGATGTTTGCGCTTGCCGCTTCAACCATCGCGTCTTGGTATTCCTTCAAAGTCTGATCACTCTCTTTGACCAGCCACGACGTCCTACCATTTGCATTGCGGCCGTAAATTACGGCTGCGGCTGCGCTTGGACTGGAGAATGGCACGTCTCTGGTGAAAGCAAGCATAGTCTGATCACTGCTCAACGAGAGTGAACCGTCGGCTATTAGTTGATCCCGAAGACCGCTGTATTGATTCATAGCATAATCGGGATCCTTGCGGGCGAGACTACCTTCCCGAACTATAGTCTCATCGCCGATCTGAACCGCAGCCGCAGAAAGCCCTTCTCGGCTGTTTCGTAGTATCAGTTCCAGTCGATCCACATCTGAATGAATGGGAGTAGCGGCGTTCCGAAAGACGGGCTGAACAACTCTAGAGATCGGCTCACGCAGTATGTCAAAACCAAGTACCGGAAGTACAGTCTTCAGCTGTTCAAGAAAGAACTCCATGTCTGCCAGATCTGATTCCGGCATGGCTCCCGGCGGAGGATCGTTGGCATTTAACACGTGAGCCCTGCCAGACTCGCGCGCGATCTGAGTAATACGGCTCTCTAGATATCTGACATGCGCTTTCGTTATATTCTGATCCGAGCTTGTAATCAGACAAACGCGTTCAAAAAAGTCCTTCTGCTCGTCTTTAGAATGCTGGACTATCCGCCGGCCTACGATGTCGCTTTCTCCAACATAAATTGTTCTTCTGACACTTGGATCCGGAGCATCTCCCAGCAGTATATAGACACCCGTTTTGTCTGCCTCCGGCCTGCGGACGAGCTCTGCCAGCCTTTCCCGAGGAGCGACCAAGACCCTGCCTGTCCAATTGATGATCTCAGCTGTTATCAAACCCGCCTGAGCGTTGCCGTCGACCAAGAAAAGTCTGACGGTACGGCCTAGGGCGCTCATGGCAGGGGTCCCTGTTCGGCAATGCCGAGGCCGCGGGGGGCCGCTTTGCTGTTGATGCCGGCCATCATAAGGCCGAGTTCGCCTTCGGTGGCGGTGGCGGGGTCGGCTTCGCCTACAATGACCCCGTCGAACATCACGAGGATGCGGTCGGCAAGGGAGCGAATTTCGTCGAGCTCGACCGAGACGAGGAGGATGGCCTTGCCCTCGTCGCGCATCTTGATGATCTCGTTGTGGATGAACTCGATGGCGCCGATATCGACGCCGCGGGTGGGCTGCCCGATCACCAGCACGTCGGGGTCCTGCTCCATTTCGCGGGCAAGGACGATCTTTTGCTGGTTGCCGCCGGAAAACAGCGAGGATTTGAGATTGATGTTGGCGGGCCGCACGTCAAAGAGCTTGATGTGGTCGGCAGCGGCTTTCTTGGCGGCGGCAATATCGAGGAACGGGCCCGCGCCATAGGCGGGTGTATCCTGGTAGCCCAGGATGGCGTTTTCCCATTCGGCGAAATTGGTGACAAGGCCCATGCGCTGGCGGTCTTCCGGGACATGGGCAAGGCCGGCCTGGCGGGCGCGGGCGGCGCCGTCATCGCCATCCAACGAGAGCGGCTCGCCCTTGACGAGGACATGTCCGGATTTCTGGTCGCGCATGCCGGAAATGGATTCCAGCAATTCCGACTGACCATTGCCGGAGACGCCGGCTATGCCGACGATCTCGCCGGCCCGCACGGCAAAGCTCACATCCTTGACGCGAGTGACACCCATGTCGTCGGCAACGACGAGGTTTTGCACTTCAAGGAGGGTTTTGCCAGGGGTGGCGGGCTTCTTGTCGACGCGCAGGAGGACGCGGCGCCCGACCATGAGTTCGGCGATCTGCTCGGGATTGGTTTCGGCGGTCTTGAGCGTGGCAACCATCTGGCCCTGGCGCATGATCGATACGCTATCGGTGATGGCCATTATCTCGCGCAGCTTGTGGGTGATCAGGATCACCGTCTTGCCCTGCTTGCGCAGGGTTTCCAGCACGCGGAAGAGGTCGTCGGCTTCCTTGGGGGTCAGAACGCCCGTGGGTTCGTCCAGGATCAGGGTTTCGGCGCCGCGATAAAGCGCCTTGAGGATTTCGACGCGCTGCTGCTGGCCTACCGAGATATCCTCGATGATGGCATCGGGATTGACCTCGAGGTCGTATTCCTGTTCGAGCCGATTGAGCTCCTTGCGGGCGCGGTCAAGGCTGGGCTTGATCAGGCCGGAATCCTCGGCGCCAAGCACGATGTTTTCAAGGACAGTGAAATTGTCGACCAGCATGAAATGCTGGTGCACCATGCCGATGCCCAGCTTGAGGGCATGGCGGCTGTCGGTGATGGCCTGAGGGGTGCCGTTGACGCGGATGGTGCCGCTGTCGGCGGTGTAGAAGCCATATAGGATGGACATCAAGGTGGACTTGCCCGCGCCGTTTTCCCCCACGATGCCATGGATGGTGCCGCGTGCGATCTTGAGATCGATGTCCTTGTTGGCGTGAACGTCGCCAAAGCGCCTGTTGATCTTTTCAAGCTCGATCGCCCAGCCATTTGCCGGGACAAAAGCAGCGGCCGTTTCCGGCCGCTGCGGGTTCATGGGGCCATTCTGGCTCATCAATTCTCGCTTAGAGAGGGCAGGACGAGTCGGTGAAGTAGTCGTGGACCTCGATATCGCCAGCGATGATCTGGTTCTTGATTTCCTCGACCTGGGTCTGCATCTCGGGGGTGATCAGTTCCTGGTTGTGTTCGTCCAGCGAATAGCCAACGCCATCTTCGGCAAGGCCGAGAACGGTGGTGCCGGGCTTGAAGGTGGCGTCGTCGGCCGCTTCGGTCAGGGCATTCTTCACGGCAAGATCAACGCGCTTGATCATGGAGGTCAGGACCGAGCCGGGCTGGAGGTAGTTTTGGTTGCTGTCCACGCCGATGGAGTATTTGCCGGCGTCCTTGGCAGCCTGCAGCACGCCAAGGCCCGAGCCACCGGCCGCGGCGAAAATCACGTCGGCACCAGCGTCGATTGCAGCCTTGGTCAATTCACCGGCGGTGACCGGATCGTTCCAGGCGGCCGGGGTGGTGCCGGTGTAGTTTTCGATCAGGGTTGCATCGGGGTTCACGTGCTTGGCGCCCTGGGCATAGCCGCAATAGAAGCGGTGGATCAGGGGAACGTCCATGCCGCCGACGAAGGCCACGGTGCCGGTTTCGCTCTTGAGCCCCGCCAGGGCGCCAACGAGGAATGAGCCGGTGTGCTCATCAAACAGGATGGACTGCACGTTTGGCGCTTCAACAACGGTGTCGATCACGACGAAATTGGTGTCAGGGAATTCAGGAGCAACGGCTTCAAGCGCCGCAGTCCAGGAGAAGCCGGCCATGACGATGGGGTTTGCACCCTGACCTGCAAAGCGGCGCAGGGCCTGCTCGCGCTGGGCATCGTTCTGCAGTTCCAGATCCAGGAAGTTGCCGCCCGTTTCTTCTTTCCAGGCCACGCCGCCATTATAGGCCGCTTCGTTGAACGACTTGTCGAACTTGCCGCCAAGATCATAGATCAGCGCGGGATCGGCGAAGGCTGCACCGGTCAGGACCGCGCTCAGCGCGATGCCGCCAGCGATAGCCTTGGTGAAGGTGGAAAATTTCATTGCTTAGTCTCCCTGTCTGGCACCTGAGCACCAGGTCTTTGCCCGATGGTTCAGCTTTGCGTGCGCTAGCAGGCGATACAATCGTGCAAATGCCGCGCCCGCAAGAGGGGATAATGCAAATTTTTCCGGTTGGTCAAAATTCAAGCGCCTCGGCTGGGCCGCTTTTCGGCAGGGCTAGAGGCGCGCCAGTATGCTCATGAACAGCCCCGGCAAATCGGCGTCGGCATACAGGACGCCAAGCACGGCAAGTGCCGCCAGTGAAAAAAGGGCGAGTGTGTCACGGGTCTGGGTGGACATGATTCAATTTGTTTCAAATGCGCTGGATTGCCGGCGACAGATAACCCGGGAACGCTGTGCTGATTATGATCCTTTCAAGGCAGAGAGCGGCATGGTTAGCGCCTGATTAATCCGGTCTGGAGGACCGTTCAGGGGGGCGGCAGAGGGGTGACCTGGGCGCCCATGGCAGCGCCGAAGCGCTCGAAAAAGCCGTCGATGATCTTTTGGGCCGAGTTGCCGATCACGGCCTTGCCCAGCTTCATTATCTGCCCGGATGCACCGCCTTCGGCCGTGAACACCAGCAGCGTTTGTTCGCCATGGTCGGACAGGGCAATGTCGGCGGCACCTTCGGCAAGGCCAAAGAGCCCGCCCTTGCCGCGGCCCGCAAGGGTGTAGCGTTCGGCCGGGATGATGTTGCTTAACATCAGCTCGCCCTTAAAGGATGGCTTGGCGACGCCCAGATTGACCTTGATCTCCATGTCCAGCGTGTTTTGGCCGGACCATTCTATGGAATGGCAGCCCGGAATGGCGGCTTTCAGCGTTTCGGCATCGTTGAGTGCCGCCCAAACCGCCACACGCGGCGCAGCGATTATATAACGCCCGCCAAAATCCATCAGCAGCCCTCCCCTGCACTGGCCCTATTGTGGCCGGAATGCCCCACGAAACAATTGCTTGCCATGCTTGGTCGGCCCCACTCTTTACGTGCGGCCTTTTCGCACCAATATGGCCTAAATAGTTGGCCCGGCAAGCAGTTGCAATTGCCACGCCCGGGTTCAGCAGCAATCTATGACGCGCACAAGCGCACACAATCGGCCCTGTGCCGGATACGGGAGCGAACAATAATGGCCACTGAAATGACCACCGCACCGAAACTCGAGACGGCCCCGGCGAGCGATATCGCCGAGCGTCCGCTGCAGTATCTGGACAAGGCCGTCAACGCCATTCGCGATCTTGGAATCTGGCCCGAGAGCCAAGGCGAGCAGCCGATCACCGGGCTTCTGAGCCAGATCACGGAACTCGATGAAACGCGCGTGATCCTGATCGGGCGCACGCTGTCGCAGGCCAGCGCCTTCAACGAAGTGGTGCGCGAGCAGATCGCGGCCATGAAGATCGGGGAGCGCTACGAGGAAATTACCAAGGGCTTCGATTCCATCCGCGACGATGCCAAGGGCATGGTTGACCAGCTATCGGACAACAAGATCGATCTGCTGGAGCGCGCGTCCAATGTGTGGATGAAGGTGAGCCGGGGCGATATTGCCACGCGGTTCAACCGGATTCGGGACACTTATCTTTCCGTGACCCGCGACACCAAGGACCAGATCGACCGCGAGCATGTCATCCTCGAAGCCTATCGCGATTTCCGAGGTGCGCTCAAGCAGGCCGAGGTGATGGCGCTTGAAGTGCTGGCGGTGGCCGAAGGCAAGCTCGCCGAAAAGAAGAGCATCCTCGAAGCGGCATCGGCGGCGGTTGCGGGCTATACCGGCACTGTGCCGGCCGATCGGGCACGCCTTGAAATGGAGCGTGACGAGAAGCTGCGCGACATGCAGAACGAAGAAAAGCGCTACCAGATCGCCAAGGACCTCTCGGACAATCTGACCATTTCCTACAATACTTCGGAAGTGGTGATGGCGCGGCTGATGCAGACCACCAATGCCAAGGAGCGGGTGTATCAGCAATCGATCTCGTTCTTTTCCACCAATGAGACCGTGCTGACGGCGCTGTCGGCCTCCTTCACCGGCATGTTCGGGCTGCATGAATCGACCGAAACTCTCAATGCCATGAAAGAGGGCATGAGCAAGAGCCTGGAAACGTTGAGCGAGATCGGCAGCCAGGTGCAGGAAGAAGCCGTACGTGCCGGCTATGGTCCAACGGTGCGGGCGGATGCGGTCAAGAAGCTCGTCGATTCCGTGATCAATTTCCAGGAAAAGAGCCGCACCATCATCAACGAGATGCGGGTTGCCTCCACCAAGAACTCGGCTGAAATCCGCGATGCGGTGGAAGACGGCAAGCGGCGCCTGGCGACTCTTGCAGCAGAGGGTAATGCTCTTTTGCTGGAAACCAGGCAGTAGAGAGCGGCTTACCCGGGTGAACGCCAATAATGAGTGACGTTTCGGCCAAGCCGGTCGCGCCCCTGGACGAAGTGATGCTGGCGATGGACGTGGTCGACACGCTCCGTCACCGGCAGGATCTGGCCACGCGTGAGCTTGCGGGGGTGGCACGCGAGCAGCAATTGATCGACAAGCTGCGCGAGATCTACCACCAGCAGGGGATCGAGGTACCCGACCACATCCTTAGGGAAGGCGTGGCGGCGCTGGCCGAGAGCCGCTTCGTTTATGATCCGCCAAAGCCTGGTCTTGGAACGACGCTCGCGCGGCTTTATGTAACCCGTGGCCGCTGGGGCAAGCCGGCGATGGCGCTGCTTGCCGTCCTGGTGACGTTGGGCGTGGCGTTTTTCGGCATCTACCTGCCCTACCAGACGGCACAGGCCGAACAGGCGCGGATCGAATTGGCCGAGGCTTTGCCCGCGCAGATGGATGCGCTTTACCAGACCATTTTCGAGGAAACCAAGGTGCAGCAGGCGGTCATGGATGCCGAGAGCCTGCGCCAGCGGGGGCATAGCTATGCCGCCGAGGGCAATCGCCAAGGCGCCTTGCAGGCCGTGGCTGACCTCACCGCGTTGCGCGATCAGTTGCGCCAGGAATATGTGTTGCAGATTGTCAGCCGGCCCGACGAGCAATCCGGTTTCTGGACCTTTCCCGAGATCAACAGGGCTGCCACCAACTATTACCTCGTGGTGGAAGCGTTAGACGCCGAAGGCAACAAGCTCTCCCTGCCGATCCGCAACGAAGAAAACGGGCAGGTCGAGACGGTGGGCAAATGGGGCCTGCGCGTCCCTGAGAATGTCTACAATGCTGTTGCGGCCGACAAGCGGGATGACGGGATCATCCAGAACCAGGAAGTTGGCCGGAAGTCCGACGGGTTCCTCCAGGTTGAATACAATGTGCCGGTGCTCGGCGGGGCGGTAACGCGGTGGTAGTGTCATGAGCATTCGCGGACCACAGGCTTTGGCGAGCCTTGATGAAGCCATGCGCGACATACGGCGCGAGGAAGACGAAATTGCCAAGCGTCTCGCCCGCTCGGCGGAGCGCATCGCCAAGATCAGGGAAGGCGAGGCGGAGCTGTTTCGCCAGCTGGCACAGCTGCGCCTTGATCCGGCCGTGCAGTCGGAACTGGATGGCGCGATTTCCAGCGCCGAGGTCAAGGCACGCGAAATGCTCAAGTCGCGCGCCAAGTCGATGAGCGAGGCCGAAGAGGCCGTGGCGCAAAGCGACACTAAACTCGCCGAGCTTGCAGCAAAGCGCGCCGAAGAACTGGAAAATTATGAAAGGCATCAGGCGCAGCTCAAGGCGCTTGCCGCCAAGTTCAGCGCCCAGATTGCGCGCGATCCGGCTTTTGCTGCAAAGCGCGCAGAAGCCACCGAATTGGCTGAAATCGCGGCGCAATCCATGCGCAAGACCGAACAGGCAGAGGCGGACCAGGATGCCAAGGGCAAGCCTTATCGGGATGATCCGCTGTTCATGTATCTTTGGGAGAGCGGTTACGGCACATCCAGCTACCGGGCCAATAATCTCGTCCGCTATTTTGATGGGCTGGTGGCAAGGCTAGTCCGCTTCGACAAGGCGCGGCCGAACTTTTCCATGCTCAACGAAATCCCGCTGCGGTTGCGCGAGCATGCGGAGCGGCAGATCGAGAGCGCCAAGGCAGCAGAGGCCGAGGTCGATGCGCTCGAGGTGCAGGGCATCGACAATGCCGGGGGCAAGCCCATCCGCCAAGCCATGGAAGCGGCGCAGGCGCGGATCGATGCCATTGATGCCGAGATCATGGAGATCGAGGACCAGCGCGACGAAGCAGCAAAGACGCTGGTGCAGTTGTCGCAAGGGAGCGATCCGGCGTTTGAAAGCGCGCTGGGGCAATTGGCGACGGCCCTGGGGCGCGAGGATATCCAGACCCTGTTGGCCGAGGCGCGCAGGACGCGGACAGCGCAGGACGACACAATCGTGGCGCAGATCGATGATGCGCGAGCCCGCGCCAAGGAAGAGGATGCCGAGACGCGCGAGCAGAAGGAGCGGCTCAAGACCCTGGCCGCTAGACGGCGGGAGCTGGAGGACATCCAGTGGGAGTTCAAGAAGCAGCGGTTTGATGATCCCCGTTCCACCTTCCGGGAAGACCGGCTGGTGGGCGATCTGCTGAACGATTTCCTGCGCGGCGGAATTTCGGCGGCGTCCTATTGGGAGCAGTGGCAGCGCTCGCAGAACTGGAGCGCGGGAACCTCGGACTGGGGCGGTGGCGTGGGCTTGCCCAATAATGGCCGCAGCCAAAGCAATTCGCCCTGGCGTGATGGCGGCGGATCATTCAGCTGGCCCGACAGCAGCTTTGGTGGGGGTTCGAGCAGCCGGCCGCGCAGTGGCGGCGGCTTTGGTGGCGGCTGGGGTGGTCGGCCGTCAGGTGGCGGGTTCTCTCGGCCGCGGACTGGATCAAGCGGCAATCGCCGCTCGGGCGGGTTCAAGACGGGCGGCGGGTTCTAGCCGGCGAGACCGGTGTAAAGGAAGTGCCCTCGGGTCGGACCCGAGGGTAACAATAGGGCGCTTGTTCAGGCTGGATTGATGAAGCCGAAAACCTGGGCGGCGTTGCCGGTTTGCTCGGCGAAGCGCTGGCGATGGACGCGCTGGACGAGAACTTCGCCGTTTTCCGGCGTGCCGGCCAGCAATTCCATGGTTTCGCTGATATAGGCATCGAGCGGCATGGCGTTTGGGTCGCGGGCCTGCTGTTCGCCCTGCAAGGTTGTTTGCACATAAGGTGGCGCTAGTTCGATGACCTCCATGGCGGTGTTTCGCAATTGGTGGCGCAGGGACTGCGTATAGGAGTGGATCGCGGCCTTGGTGGCGCTGTAGGTCGGCGTAGAAGCCTTGGGTACGAAGGCGAGGCCTGAGGATACCGTCAGCACAGCCGCCCGCTCCTGCTTAAGCAAATGGGGCAGCAGGGCTGCGGTAAGGCGGATGGGACCCAGAAGATTGGTGGCGATCGTGTCTTCGGCGGTTGCGAGGTAGGCGGGCGCGGCCAGGATATCCTCGTCGATCATGATGCCGGCATTGTTGATGACGGCGTTAAGCGCCGGAAAGGCATCGATGACGGCGGCCGCAAACTGCGCAATGGCTGCTTTGTCGGTCATGTCGACGGTGAACGCCGCCATGCCGGGATTGGCTGATGTGACGTCATCCAAAGCCGACTGCCGCCGGCCCGAAATAATCACCTGATTGCCGGCCTTGTGGAAGGCTTCGGCAAGGCCGCGGCCGATGCCGGAACCGCCGCCAGTGATAAGGATGGTGTTGCCCGTGATCTGCATGAGGATAGCTCCTTGCTCTTGATTGCCGGCAAGGTAGGCTTCACACTATCCATAGGGAAGTAGGCGCCGCAAAGTTCGATACATACCCGCAGGAGAGTGACTGTGCCACAAGGCTCCCGAGCAGAAAAAATCTTTGACTGGACCGACCGGGTGCCCAGCGGGCCACTTGATCCGGCGCTCCGAGCGCTGGTGCGGGACATTATAGGCAAGGTCGCTGACAAGTGGACAATGTTGATTTTGGAAGCGCTGGAGGAGCACGGCACGCTGCGCTTTACCGATGTCGGCCGAAAGGTTGGGGACATCAGCCAGAAGATGCTGACCAAGACCTTGCGACAGATGGAGGCGGATGGGCTGGTGGAGCGCACGGTTCATCCGGTAATCCCGCCGCATGTGGATTATCGGCTGACAGAGATGGGGCGCAGCCTTGGTGGCGCATTCTGCGGGGTGTGGATGTGGGCTGAAGCCCATCACGAGCAGATCGAGCAAGCCCGCAAGGTGTTCGCCGAGCGGAACGGCGCTCCCTAGTTTGCGGGCGGCTGGGCCATCAGTTCCCAGACATTGCCTTCACTGTCCTCGAAATAGGCGGAATAGCCCCATTCGGATTGCGTGCCGTCCATGATGATGGCGCCGCCTGCAATCAGGACCTGACGCAGAATGTCGTCGACCTCGTCGGAGCTGCCGGCTTGGTGGCTGAGGACAAACCCCGGTGTTCCGGCAATCGCTGCATCCTTGCCAGCGGTCTGGGCGATCTGCTCGCGGGGGAAAAGGACAAAGGAAAAATTGTCATCGAAAAAGAAGGCGACATGGTCCTCGCCAGGCGCGATCTGCTCGTCTGAAAGATCGAACAGAGCGCGGTAGAAGGTGAAGGCCCGCTCCAGATCGTCGACGCCGATGGTGATGATGGAGATCGATGGCTTCACGGCGGCGCTCCTTGCACGATTCGTCCGGAGCCTAGCACGGCTGCCTATTCGTAATAGAGGCTGATGCGCTGGCCGCCGATTTCGTGGACCTTGATCTCCATGTCGTAGATTTCGGAGAGCACTTTGGGGTCGATCATTTCGGCGGCGGGGCCCTGATTGGCCAGCTTGCCGTTTTTCATGGCGACGATGTAGTCGGAATACCAGGACGCAAAATTGATGTCGTGGAGCACCAGGACCACGGTTTTTCCCAGCTCGTTGGCGGCGCGGCGCAGGAGCTTCATCATGCCCATGGCATGCTTCATGTCCAGATTGTTGAGCGGCTCGTCGAGCAGGACATAGTCTGTGTCCTGGCAAAGGACCATGGCGACAAAGGCGCGCTGGCGCTGGCCGCCCGAAAGCTCGTCGAGGAAGCGGTCAGAGAGTTCACCGAGGTTGAGGTAACCGATAGCGTCGTCGATCTGCTGCTTGTCTTCGAGCGTGAGACGGCCCTTTGAATAGGGATAGCGCCCGAAGCTGACGAGATCGCGGACGGTGAGGCGCGCCGTCATGTGATTGTCCTGGCGCAGGATCGAGAGGCGCCGGGCCAGCACGTCGCTTGGGGTCTTGGTTACGTCGAGGCCAGCGACGGTGACCGTGCCCATATCCATGCTCATGAGGCGGCTGATCATGGACAGGAAGGTCGACTTGCCTGCGCCGTTGGGGCCGATGATGGAAGTAATGCCACCGGCCGGCAGGGTCAGGGAGACGCCATCGACCACGCAGGACGTGCCGTAGTTCTTGGTGACGCCTTGCGCGACGATCATCGGGCGGCTCTCCGTAACACAAGGAAGATGAACACGACGCCGCCCAGGAATTCGATGATGATCGAAAGGGCGGTATCAAATGCAAATAGGCGCTCCAGCACGGTTTGGCCACCCACGAGGCACACGATGCCCAGCAGCACGGCGGCAGGCAGGACATATTTGTGCCGGCTGGTGCCGAGGAGAGAATGGGCAAGGCTCGCCACCAGGAGGCCAAAAAAGGTGATGGGGCCGACAAGGGCGGTGGAAACCGCGACCAGCACGGAAACGAGGGTCAGGATGATGACCACGGTGCGCTTGTAGTCGACGCCCAGATTGATGGCTTGCGAACGCCCCAGCGAAAGAACGTCGTAGGTGTGCATAAGGCGGATGCCGACAATGGTCACCGCGCCCACGATGACGCTGGCGGCTACAAGCAGGGACGTGTCGACGGTGGCAAAGCTGGCAAAAAAGCTGTCCTGCAGCACGTTAAAGGCATTGGGATCCAGCAGGCGCTGCATGAATTGGGAAAGGCTGCGGAACAGGATGCCAAAGACGATGCCGACCAGCACGAGGAGGTGAAGGCTCCTTTCCTCGCCCAGAAACAGCCATTGGAAGAGGAGGCCTGAGAAGGCGACCATGACCAGAACTTCGGCGGCGAACTGCGCCTGGGGATTGAGCGTGCCGAGGGCGCCGATACCGAGGAAAAAGACGATGGCGGTCTGGATCAGCACATAAAGGGCGTCGAACCCCATGATGGAAGGGGTGAGGATGCGGTTGTTGGTGACAGTCTGGAACAGGACCGTGGAGACTGCCACCGAATAGGCGACAAGGCCGAGTGCCAGGAGCTTGCGACCGCGGAAGGGCAGCACAAAGCTCCAACTGCCCTTGGCGCCCAGGGTCATGAAGCAAATAATGGAAATGAGCGCCAGTGCACCCAGCACGAGGAGAACGAAGGCGGGGCGTGACAGCTTGCCGATGCGGCGAACGCTTGGAGCCGGGACGGGGACGGTGGTGGCGGGATCAGGTTGCATTGGGGCGCGTCCTGAGCAGGAGATAAAGGAAAACCATGCTGCCGATGACGCCAACCACGACGCTGATTGGGATCTCATAGGGCGCGCGAAGGATGCGACCGAGGATATCGCAGGCGAGAACGAAGCCCGCGCCCATCACGGCCACCCAGGGCACGGTGCGGCGCATGTTGTCGCCAACCATGAGGCTGACGAGATTGGGGATGATGAGGCCCAGGAACGGAATGGAGCCGACAGAAACCAGCACGACGGCGCTGACCAGCGAGACGATAACGAGGCCCAGGACCATGACGCGCTGGTAGTTGAGGCCAAGGTTTGTGGTGAAGTCCTTGCCCATGCCGGCAACGGTGAAGCGGTCGGCGGCGACATAGGCGAGGATGGTGCAGAGAAGGCCGATCCAGAGCAGCTCGTAGCGCCCGCGCAGAATGCCCGAGAAATCGCCCATGTTCCAGGCGAGGAGCGAGGGCAGAAGTTCGAAGCGATAGGCAAAGAAGGTCGTGACGGCGCCAATGATGCCGCCCAACATGATGCCGACCAGGGGCACGAGGAGCGTGTCGCGCAGGGGCACGGCTTTGAGGATGCGCAGGAAAAGGGCTGTGCCGGCCAGAGCAAAACTCGCGGCGATCAGCATCTTGCCCATCAACGGCCAGGCGGGGACGAAGATGGTGGCGACAAGGAAACCCAGGCTCGCCGCTTCCGTGGTGCCGGCAGTGGAGGGCTCAACGAAGCGGTTGCGCACAACCATTTGCATGACGAGGCCAGCCACGGCCATGGCGGCGCCGGAAAGGATGATGGCCAGGGTGCGCGGAATGCGGCTGATCAGGAGGACCTGTGTCGCGCGGTCCTCGGGGCCGGAGGACAGTAGCGTGCCGAGTGACACATCGCTGACACCCACAAAGAGGCTGGCGATGGCCAGGGCAATGGTCAGGATGATGGCGCCTGCGAGAAGCCGCAAGGGCAGACCTTTCGTTTAAACGAGCAAGACCCGGCGGTTCGAAAACCGCCGGGCCCCAATCGGTAAGCCTTTAGATCAGGCGTTGAGACCAGCCAAAACCTGGTCCAGCAAGAGCATCAGGCCGGAATAGCCATGCATGGTGATATAGGCAGCCTGGGGGTCGAGATAGACGATGTGGCCGTTCTGGGATGCGTTGGTCTGGTTGACCAGTTCGTTGTCCAGCAGGGCCGCGGCAGCGCCGGTGTTTTCGCCAACGCCCGCGTCACGGTCGATCACGAAGAGCCAATCGGGATTGGCTTCAAGGATGAACTCGAAGGAAACGGTGTCGCCGCCATGATCGCCATCATCGACTTCGGCCATGGGCGAGACCATGCCGATTTCGTTGTGGATCCAGGAAACGCGGCTATCCGGACCGTAAACGCCCACATTGCCGGCATTGGTGACCAGCACCATGGCCGTGCCCTTGCCTTCGGCAGCGGCTTTGACTTCGGCGACCTTGGCATCAAGGTTGGCGTTGAGTTCGGCGGCCTTGTCGCTGACTTCGAAGATCTCGCCAAGCTTGGTGATGTTGTCTTTGACGCCCTGGATCAGGGCATTGTTGGACACCGAGAGATCGATGGTGGGCAGGATCTCGGAGCCGGTGGGGTAAGCGGTGCGCGAGCGGGAAGCGACGATATAGAGGTCAGCTTCGGCCGCGGCGATGCCTTCGAAATCAGGCTCCTGGAGCGAGCCGATCTTGAGAGCGTCAGCTGGAACGCTGTCGGCGAGGTAGCCGGGAGCGTTGGAGCCGGGAAGGCCCGCTACGGGGATGCCTAGGGCGGTCAGATTGTCAAAGGCTGCCCAATCGGACACCAGAACCTTGCTGGGAACGCCGGTGATGGTGGTTTCACCCTGGGCATGGGTGATGGTTTTTTCCTGCGCGACGGCCGCAAACGACGTCACGGACAAGGCGCCGGCAACAAGCGCGGCCAGAATAGCGGAGGTGGGGATGAGCTTCACAGCAACTTCCAATCCGAGGCTGAAACAAGTGGAAAGCGCAAAGATGACCGCGCTTGTCCGCTTACTAGCCAGCTGGCATCGCGCTGTCAAAATATAATCTGAGGTGCCGGATCACCTTTGCACAAGCCTGTGCAAGATGATCCGGTCGCTGTCCTCAGCTTTTGGCCAGGAGATTGCGGATTTTCCCAAGGGCCGTGGCGTTGTCTTCGCCATAAGCAATGGTGCCCTGGAAGGCGCCGTCCTTATCGAGAAGGAAAACCGAGGCGGTGTGATCCATTGCGTAATCACCGCCTTCCACTGGCTGCTTGGCATAGTAGACGCCCCAGCCCTTGGCGAGCTTGGCGATCTCGTCGGTCGAGCCGGTGAGACCTGTCACACGCGGCACCCAGGAGATGTATTCGCCCAGGATTTCGGGGGTGTCGCGCTCGGGATCGACAGTGGCAAAGAAGCCGCGGAGGCCCCTGCCCTCCTCGCCCAATTGCTCGAACCAGGTCGACATTTCAGCAAGCGTCGTTGGGCAAACTTCGGGGCAGTGGGTGAAGCCAAAAAAAAGGAGCGATGGCTGGCCCTTGAGGATGGATTGGTCAATTGGCGAGCCGTTCTGATCGACGAGGTTGAAGCTGGCCTGCCCGAAAGTGGATGCCTCAGGCTGTGGCTGGCGAAGAAGGAACGTGCCGGCGGCAAGACCCGTGCCGAGCACAGCGACAAGGACCCAGAGCCAGATTCGAAGGGTTTTCATGGCTAATGGCTCATCGTGTGGTCGGCCGAACGGGCAGCGGCACCGAGGATGGGCAGTTCAACATCCACCGTTCCCGCCTTTTCAAAGGTCAGGCTGATGGTGATTGTTTCGCCTTCTACCAGCTTACCTTCAAGGTTCATGAGCATGATGTGAAGCCCGCCGGGCGCCAGGGTCACCGTCTCGCCGGCAGGGATGGGCAAGCCATCGTGCAGGTGCCGCATCTTCATGACATCGCCCTCCATGGCCATGTCATGGATCTGTACCGTGCCGGCGACAGGCGATGTGGCCGAGACGAGGCGGTCATCTTCGGCGCCGGTGTTTTCGATGGTGAGGTAAGCGCCGCCGACCAGGGCATTGGGCAGGGTGGCGCGGGTGAAGAGGGCCGAGATGTTGAGAGGGCCGAGGTGGACAACACCGTTATGCGCGAAGGCCGGGGTGATCAGCAAAAGCGTGGCGGCAAGGGCAGCCTGGACGAGACGAAGCATGATGGTTTTCCAGTAAAAGGGGGTTCGATGGGCCGATTGGCCGTTGGTCAGCCCAGGACTGGAGGGGCTCTTGCGCCCAAGGGGATAGGGGCAGTTCTTGCCGGGAGGAGCAGGGAAGGAATCGCGCGCGGGGCAGCAAGCGCGGTTCGCCCGATTGGGAGCACGATGGCGGCGGGTGGGGGTGCAATGAGATCGTTTTTGCCAATGCTAGTGGCAGGACATTTTGCGACGGCCAGCTCGTTGCTATCGCTGCTGTTTTCGAGCGGGCTGCAGAGGACCCAGCCGGTTACCAGCGTGGTAAAACCGAGTTCCTGAAGAGCAAGCTGGCTGGCGCGAGCCTGGTGGAGCGGCGCCAGGATGGTGAGCAAATAGATGGCGAGGACCGCCAGGGCCGTGCCGATCTCCTTTGCCATGATGCGCTGGGTGCTCATGGTCTTGTGGTAGGCGGGTTTCGTGCCGCGCTCAAGAGCGGTGTTGTCGCGGCTAGGCGCTGGGTGCGTAGGTTTCGCTGCAGAGGGCAATGAAACTCTTCATGGCGGCCGAAAGCGGGCTCGACTTGCGGCGGGCGACAAGCAATTGGCGCAAGGCCCAGGGCTCGGCCAAGGGAGCGCAGACGAGGTCGGTGCCGGCAAGGAGATGCAGGCTCGTGGAACGGAGGAAGCCTATGCCAAAGCCCGCTTCCACCATGCGCACCAGGGCGGGAAAGCTTTCCACGCTGACATTGGTTTGCACGGGTTTTCCGGCCTTCTTGGCGGCTTCGGCGACGAGGCGATCGAGCGAGCCGGTGTGGTGGATGCCCACAATGGGGTAATCGATGACGGTGTCGAAAGCGATGGTTTGGCGCGGCTGGATCTGTTCGGCCAGGGGGTGTTCTGGCGGAGCGAGGACCCAGACGCGGTCATCCTCGAAGGGTTTGATCTCGAAGCGCGTGAAATCATAATGATCGGAGACGATGGCGACATCGGCACGGCCTTCGTCGAGCGCCAGAAGAGCCCGGGCGGCGCCGGTTTCCTGGATGTCGATCTGGATGCCCGCGTGCTTGGCGGCGTAGCGGGCCAGCAATTCCGGCAAGCGACCAGTCAGGGCCGAGCTGGTGCAGGCCAGCCGCAGGCTGCCGCGCTGGCCTGCGCCAAAATCGGCCATGACGGCGTCGAGATCGGCAATGGAGCGCAGCACGGTGCGGCAGCCTTCGGCATAGGCCTGGCCGGCCGTGGTGAGCTTGACGCCATGGGCGGAACGATCGAACAGGACGACGCCCAGGCGGCTTTCGAGGTCGGACACGCGGCGGCTGACGGCAGACGAGGCTATGCCTTCGCGCTCGGCGGCGCGGCCAATAGAGCCGGTATCGGCCAAAAGCAGGATCAGCCGCGCGGTGACGCTGTCGAAAGGTGCCATGTCATCTCCATAGATGAGCGGCACCTTACTCATCGCGCCTAGATCAGCAAGGAAATGCCGCGCGCGAGGTAATAAATCCCGATGGTAGAGACGATGAGGCGCGTCCAGCGCTTGAAATTGGCGTCGGTGAGACGCTGGAGAACCCAATGGCCGGCGCTGGTGCCCAGGACCGCGAAGGGCGCGGCCAAGGCGATCGCACCCCATTCAAATGGGGCGAGATTTGCGGTGGCACTCCAGTAAAAGGCGATCTTGGCGGCATGATTGACGACCTGGGCTGCGGCTTTCGTGGCGATGATGGTACGCCGGTCCATGGGGGTGCGGATAAAAAACATGTCGATGGTGGGACCAGCGACGCCCACGGCCAGGTTTATGCCGCCACCAAGGAGGCCGCAGAGGAAGGCGTGGTGGGGTTTGCTGGCGTCCAAAGCCAGCCAATGCTGGGGAATCCAGAGCAGGATCGGCAGCAGGCCAATGGTGATGCAGACAGTCGCAAGATCGGGCGTGTAGCGCAGGATGAACAGGGCGATGGCGGCGGTGACGAGGCCACCTGTCATAATGGCAAGGACGCGCAAGTCTATGTAGGCGCGGGAGAAATAAGCGCGCGAGCCATTGGCGATGAGCTGGATGGCGCCTTGGACGGCGATGGCGGTGCCCACGGGGAGAATGAGGAGAAGAATGCCGAGGAGGACCAAGCCACCTGCCATGCCGAAGATGCCGGACAGCATGGAGGTGAGGAATACGGAGAGAAGAAGAACTGCGCCGATCCAGATCATTTTGCCAAGCCCGTCATAGGTATGTGTTGTGCACGTGCCTGGGCGAAGCGGGTAGACTGGATTGGGCAAGAGGGGGTGCCGGGCGGGGGATTTGGGCCTGTGGCGGGGTTCGCGTTCGAGGGGTTTGGGTTAGCAGACTGTTATCGTTGAGGGGGCGTTTGGGGGTTTGCTGCTACCGATAAGGCAAGCTGCGACAGCCAAGTTTGGTATTTGATCTCCATTATCGTGGCTCCCCTCCCCGCACCCTTGATCCCTCCCCGCAAAGGGGAGGGCGTCAACTGAGACTTTGGGGCTAGGCGAGTGGACCTTTGTGCCACGACCGCATGGTTCGACAAGCTCACCATGAGGTCTACTGGGGCGACTGGGCTGCGATGGGTCAGGTCTCGATCAGGAGGGTCGCGATTTCAAAGGGGCGGAGGTTTAGGGTGATGCTGTTGTCCCTGAGCTCGAGTGGAGCCCCCTGCCCTTCTTCCATGAGGTTGACGGGGCGGACGGATTTGACGGGGATGCCGAAGTGGATGGTGGCGTTGGCGCGGATGTTGGCGTGTTCGAAGAGGCGCAGGACCAGCGCATCGCTCCGCTCGGCTTTCTTGACGGTTTCGAGGGTGACGTTGGGTTGGTCGACGCTGGCGAAGCTGAAGCTCGTGAGGTCGGGGGTGGCGGCGGTTACAGGAGTGCGTGTGCCGACCACAGCCACGGGGTTGTTGAAGCGTTCGGCGGCGCGATGGACGTCGGCGAGATCGGCGATGCCGTCGTGGATAAAAAGGGCGTAGCGCAGGCGATGCTCGCCCAGATCGGCCTGGGGATCGGGGAAGGTGGAGCCGCGCACGAGCGTCAGGCGGATGGATTGTTCCAAACAGTCGTAGGCGTACTTGCAGTCGTTGAGGAGCGCGACGCCGAAATCGGCTTCGCTTAGATCCATCCAGCGGTGCATGGAGGCTTCAAAGCGCGCCTTGTCCCAGGAGGTGTTACGGTGAGTGGGGCGCTTGACGTGGCCGAACTGGATCTCGGAGCGGATTTCGGAGGTATTGAGATCGAAGGGGAATTGGGCCTTGAGCACGGTCTGGCGTTCCTGCCAGTCGATGAAGGTGTCGAATTCGACCTGGTGGGCCCCGGCGGCAAGGGAGACGATCTGTACCACTGTTGAGGCCTGGTAGTGCCGCTCGATACGAAGGGCCGCGCGATGTGGGCCGGTTTCCACGACGGAGATGGTGGTTGGGCCGTCTGCCAGGGGCCAGCCTTGTTCCTCGAAATAGCGGTCGATGTCCCAGGCGTCCCATTCCATGGGCTTGTCTTCATAGGCGATAAGGCGATTGGCCTTTTCGCCGGCGGCAAGGGTTTCGCGGTTGCGCGTCTTGTCAAAGACGGAGGTGATTTCGCCCGACGGGTCAACGGTGACCCGCAGGAGCTCGTTTTCGAGGTGCGTTTCGGAAACGGACAGGGTGGAGCTGGTGTTGGTGGCGCCGCCGGTCAGGAGTTGGGCCGCCGTCCAGCCCAAGGGAGCAAGGTCATGGACGGGAGAGACCATTTCGGTGGTGCCATCGGCGCGCGAAATAGTCTGTAGCGGATGAACGCCATTGGCGGTGGCGAGGGATAGGCCTTCAAGGCCGGGGTCGCTGCCCAGCGTCACCAGGCCCGAGCGGGTCTGGCTGGTGAAGTTGAGAAGGCGCAACTGGTCGGCGGCGGGCGCGGCGAAGGCCTGCGCGGCGGAATGCCAGGGGCCGTTCTGCGAGCCCAGGGTCGAGAAGATCTGGCCGTATTCATTGTCGGAATCGACATAGACTTCCGGAATGGAGGTGCCGGGCAGGATATCGTGGAACTGGTTGATGAGCACCAGTTCCCAGAACTCGGCAAGCGTTTCGCTGGGATAGGGGGAGCCGGTCTGCGTCAGGGCCATGGCGCCCAAGAATTCGAGCTCGCGCAAGAGGCGTTCGGCGCGGCGGTTATTGGCCTTGTTCTTGGCCACGGAGGTCAGGGTACCGCGGTGGTACTGAAGGTAAAGCTCTCCATTCCAGGTGGGGAAGTTGGAGCCTTGAGCGTCCATGCGTTCGCCCAGACGATCGAGGAAGGGCACGATGCCTTCAAGTTTCACACGCGGGGCGCCGGGAATGCCCCGCTCAAGGCGGATGCCGCGCTCGATCATGGCGCGGGTGGGGCCGCCCCCGCCATCGCCATAGCCATAGGACATGACGAGCTCGTTGTGGATCGCCTTGGGCTCGTAGCGCTTCCAGGCGCCCATGGTCTCCGAAACGGAGAGGTCGCCATTATAGGTGGTGTAGATCGCATCGCTTTCAAAGCGCTGCGCGGTGATCAGCTGGGCCTTGGTCACCGTGCCGTCGATGCCGCGCCAATGAAAGCTGTCATAGGGGTGCCGATCGGTGTCGTTCCACGAGAGCTTGGAGGTGACGAAGTATTTGAGCCCCGACTTGTCCATGATCTGCGGCAGATTGGCCGAATAGCCAAAGGTGTCGGGCAGCCAGACGGTTTTGGGATCAACGCCGAAATGCTCGAGGTGGAAGCGGCGGCCGCGCATGATCTGGCGCACCAGGGATTCGCCCGAAACGATGTTGACGTCGGGCTCCACCCACATGGCGCCCTCGATCTCGAACTGACCCGACTTCACCTTGGCGAGCATGCGCTCCCACAGCTCGGGATAGTCCTTTTTGAGGAAATCGAAGAGCACCGACTGGTTATACATGAAGACAAATTCGGGGTACTCCTCCATGAGGGCAAGCACCGTGGCAAAGCTTCGGCCCGTCTTGTCGCGGGTGTGCATCACGCGCCAGAGCCAGCCCACATCGAGGTGCGTGGAACCGACAGCCGTGATCTGCGGCTGCGTTTCGGTATCGACAATGTCGTAAATCTCGGCGGCGATCTTTTCCGCATCACCGAGCGACGCGGCAAAAGCCTCGGTGTGGCCGCCGCGACGATCAAGGGCACGCAACGAACGCTCCACGATATGCAGGATCGCGTGGCGGCGCGGATCGCTCTGGTGGAGGCGAATGGCGACGTCCAGCGGCGTCTGCAGATCATAATAGAGCTTTTCCGCCCGTTCGTTGCGCACAAAGAACTCGACGCCAAAGCCGACCAGCGGGCGATCGAAAAAGGTAAAGGCGTTCACAAGGAGCGTGTGGGTATTGCCGGGCTTGGCGTTGCGCTCAATGACCAGTTCAGTGTGATTGCCATCGAGGGCCTGGGCGATTTTGCCATCGAGATAGGCAAGGCATTGCGGATCGGTGGAGCCGGGGCGCTCCTGCCATTGCGAGGTGAAGCCGAGCACCAGCGTCTGGCCGGCTGCCCCTTCGGGCACCGTCACCTCTGCGGCAAACCAGGTGTGGCCCTGATGCTTGGCCCAGACGGAATGGGAGCCGAACTGTTCCCATTCGTGCCAATCGGCCGACAAGGCCTGCTCGGTCGTGACGTCGGCGCGCTGCACATGCCATTGAAAGGGTGTCGGCTCGATGGGGGTCAGGATTTTGCGGCGGAGATCCTCGCAGAGGCGGAGCAGCTTGCCCTCGCGCTTGAGATCATCATCCCCAAGGGCGAGCCTGGATGAAAGGGGATTGGAATAGGTCATGCTGGCGCTCCGCTGCTTTTGGCGGGGAGACGTTGGCACAGCTTGTGCAACGTTGCAAAGGGGTTTTCCCTAGCGGCACAAGCACCGGCCTCCTGCGTTTGTCGGCTTGGTTTGCGTGGGGAAGGATCGTAGACATAGGCGATGAGCAAGCAAAACGACATGGCGCCTCAGGGCGGCAAGCCGCCCCAGCGGGCAACACTGCGCACCATTGCCGAAATGACAGGCCTCAGCCTTTCCACCGTGTCGCTGTCGCTGCGCGGGGGCACGACGCTGAAGCAGGAAACGCGTGACAAGGTGCATGCCGCCGCCAAGGCGCTGGGCTATGTGCCCGACCGGGCCGGCGTGCGCCTCAGAACCGGGAAAACCAATGTTCTGGCGCTGGTGCTCGATGGCGCCGAGGACTCGATCGATTTTGCGCGCCAGATGATCCAGGGGATCGGGCAGGCGATCGGCGGGACGCAGTATCATCTCAATGTCGTGCCCGAATTCGAGCGGCATCTGTCGGCCGATACGATCCGGCATGTGCTGGATAATCGGTTGGCCGATGGGGTGATCATCACCCATACGGGGCCACAGGACCAGCGCGTCGCAATGATGATGGATGCGGGGTTTCCCTTTGTGAGCCATGGGCGGACGCAGTTCGAGCAGCCCCATCCGTTTCACGATTTTAATTCAGAGGCCTTTGCACGGATGGCCGTGGACCGGCTGGCGGAAAAAGGATGCCGGCGGCTGATGCTGGTGATCGGGGACGATCGGACGACGAACCACCACAATATCCTGTCCGCCTTTCACCAGCGCGCCGCGGAAAGGGGCGTTGGGGTTCAGGTGAGGGACGATATTCAGGGCATGCCGGTGGCCGAGTTGCGGCGCGTGGCGCGGGAGATCGGCAGCGGCGCGGAACGGCCGGACGGGATTATTTCCGATAGCGAGATGCGCACGATCTCGCTGGTGAGCGGGCTGGCGGATGCGGGGCTGGTGCTCGGGCGGGACGTGCAGATCGTCTACAAGCAGACCTCGGGGATTTTGCCGATGGTTTATCCAGAGATGGATAGCATCCGGGAGGATGTGTTTGCGGCGGGGGTGGAGCTGACGCAATTGTTGCTGCGGCGGATCGAAGGGGTGGATGCGGGGGAATTGCAGACGCTGGCGGAGCCAGTGGCGCAGTGGCGGGGGTGAGGGTTGGGGCTGGACGGAGACCTTGCGGCTGTGGAACGATCTCGGGATGGATCCCGGCTTGAGGCCGGGATGACATCGGGGGGTGGGGAGGGTGTGGGGCTATACGGGGTTGTTTTCACTCGATCGTCACCCTCGGGCTTGACCCGAGGGGACTGTACTGGACTGAGCGGCTGGCAAGTGTAGAGCCCTCGGGTTCGGGCCCGAGGGTGACGTTTGGGGGGTGGGATGGGGCTGGTGGCTGCCCTTCAATGGCCCGGTGTCTTGATGGGGTTGAGCTTGCGCCATTCCTCGTATTCGGCGCGGGCGTCGTCGTGGAGGGGGTAGTAGCGCTGGAGGGGTTCGCCGGCCATGAGTTTCATGCGGGAGAAGTCTTCCCAATCGTGCTGCTTGTTGGCGTTTTGGACCATTTCCGCAGCGAGGGCGGCGGGAACGCAGACGGCGCCGTCATCGTCGGCGATGATGATGTCACCGGGCATGACAGTGACGCCACCGCAGGCGATGGGGGTGTTGACGGCAAAGGGCATGAGATTGGTCTGGGTGTGAAAATTGGGCGTCCAGCCGCGAATCCAGATGGGAATGTCGAGCTTCTTGAGGTTCGGCTGATCGCGCAGGCACCCGTCGATCACCATGCCGGCGCCGCCGCGACCCTTGAAATAGGTACTCATCATATCGCCGAAGACGCCCGATGACATGTCGCCGCGCGCGTCGACCACGACAATGTCGCCGGCTTCCACATGGTAGAGCACATGGCGATGGAGCTGTTTTTCAGGGTCGGCGTATTCGGTTTCGTTGTAGAGGTCCTCGCGCTTGGGCATGAACTGCAGGGTCAGCGCGGGCCCGCAAATCGCCTTGCCGGGGGACCATGAAACCGGGCCTGTGATGTGGCAATTGCGGATGCCCATATGGGCCAGCGTCGAGGACGCGGAAGCTGCCCCCACCGCCAGAACGGCCTCGATGAGTTCCTTGGGTGGCCTTGTGATGCCGGGCGTATGCGTCATGTTGTTTTCTCTACCAATTGGTGACTGAACCATCTGTGCGCCGCAGATGCGGAGCTTCCCAGAATTTGAAGGATTGCTTGCGAATAAGGTCCTCGTTGACCTCGACGCCCAGGCCCGGTGCGTCGCTGACGGGGTAAACGGCGCCCTCGAGCATGGGTTGTCGGGTGAAGATTTCGGCGTCGTCGAAGCCGTGATAGAGCTCGCCGGGAGAGGCGCGCGTTTCTAGCCAGCTGAAATTGGGGACGGCGGCGGCGAAGTGAATGGTAGCGGCCGTGCAGATCGGGCCCAGGGGATTGTGGGGCATGAGGTCGACGTAATGGGCCTCGCTCCAGCCCGCGACTTTCATCGCTTCGGTGAAGCCGCCCACATTGCAGATGTCGAGCCGGTTGAACTGGTGGATGTTGCGCTCGATGAAGGGCAGGAACTGCCATTTGCTGGAGAATTCCTCGCCAATGGCGAAGGGTATGTCCGTCATGCGGCGCAGGGCTTCGTAGGCTTTGGGCGTTTCGTCGCGAATGGGTTCTTCCAGGAAATCGAGCGTGCCCGAGGGCATTTTCTGGCAGAAGCTGGCAGCTTCGGCGACGGAGAGGCGATGGTGGTAATCCACGCCCAGCACCACGTCCTCGCCCAGCGCTTCGCGTGCCTTGATGCACCATTTGGCAGTTTCGCCGATGCTTTGGCGGGGTTCGTAGATATCGACGTTACCGTGACCATGAGGAAAGAGGCGGATGGTGGTCCAGCCCAACGCGAGGAGTTCCCGGGCCTGCTCGATCATTTCGGGGCCGCAGGGGCCGCGTGTGGTGGCAAAGGTCGGGATATGGTCGCGCTGCTTGCCGCCAAGGAGCTCGTAGACGGGCACGCCCAGCGCCTTGCCCTTGATGTCATGAAGGGCAATGTCGATGGCCGAAATAGCGGCGGTGAGGACGCGGCCGCCCTCGAAATATTGCGAGCGATACATCTCCTGCCAGAGGGCGCCGATGCGCATGGGATCGCGGCCGATGAGGAACTCGCGATAATGCTCGATGGCGCCGGCCACGGCCTTTTCACGGCCGGAGAGGCCGCTTTCGCCCCAGCCGTAGAGGCCTTCGTCGGTTTCGATCTTGACGATGAGCTGGTTGCGCAGGCCGACCCAGATAGGAAAGGGGGTGATGGCGGTGATTTTCATATGTGGGGCATACCGGGTGAAATCAGGGCATTCCTCTTGCCAAGTGCTGGCGTCACCACCCGGCTTGTCCGGGTGGTCCAGGGGCGTGGTGGGATCGCTGGATTGCCCGGACAAGCCGGGCAATGACGCTGGGAAAACATCGAGAGTACGCCAAGGCACATGGCTTAGGCCTGCACGGCGAAGACAAACATTGACAAAGCCTTCGGCATACTAAGCCGCCTGGAGGGCCATGGTGGTTTCCGCGTCGAAAAGGTGCATGCGGTCCTGGTCGAATTCGATGAAGACCTGTTCATCGGGGGTAAGCAGGACGCTGGGCTCGACGGAGATGTTGACCACGGCGCCGTTGATGAAGATCTGGGCGAAGGTGATGTCGCCTGTGGGTTCAACCGTATAGACCTTGCCGGGAACGGAGCCGGGGACCTCTGATTTGTGCAGCTTAAGCGTGGAGTGGCGGGCGCCGAGGATGATCTTGCTTGTGCTCGAGCTGGCGATCTTGCGGGCGTTGAGGGGCGAGAGGGGCAGGTCCCAGCCTTCGGGGCTGCGCAGGGATGCTTCGGTGCCGTGGGTGACGGCGTCGAGCGGGATCAGGCTCATGGCGGGGCTGCCGACAAAGCTTGCAACAAAGGTGTTGACCGGGTTGGCAAAGACGTTGGCAGGGGTGTCGTATTGCAGCAGCAGGCCCCCGTTCATCACGGCCATCTTGTCGGCCATGGTGACGGCTTCGAGCTGGTCGTGGGTGACATAAACAATGGTGGCGTTGAGATTGTGGTGGAAGCGCTTGATCTCGGAGCGCATCTGGACGCGCAGCTTGGCGTCGAGGTTGGACAGGGGCTCGTCCATCAGGAACACGGCGGGATCGCGCACCAGGGCCCGGCCCAGGGCGACACGTTGTTGCTGGCCGCCCGAGAGCTCGCGCGGCTTGCGCTCAAGCAGGTGGGTGATGTCGAGGAGGCGGGCGGCTTCCTTGACCTTGCGGTCGATCTGCTCGGCGGGCAGCTTGCGCATCTGCAGGGGGAAGGCGAGGTTCTTGTAGACCGATTTGTTGGGGTAAAGCGCGTAGTTCTGGAACACCATGGCGATGTCCCGGTCCTTGGGATCAAGGTCGTTGACAAGGCGGTCACCGATGACGATGTCGCCGCCCGACATGGGCAGAAGGCCCGCGATGAGGTTGAGCGTCGTGGTCTTGCCGCAGCCGGAGGGGCCGACAAGGGCGACGAATTCGCCGTCGTTCACGGTGAGGGAGACATCGTTGACGGCATAAAGGGAGCCGTAGTTCTTCATCACGTGCTGGAGAACGATTTCAGCCATCGGCATGCTCCTTAGTGTTTGACGGCGCCTTCGGTGAGGGCACGCACGAAATATTTCTGCAGGACGAGGAAGAGGACGACCACGGGCACGCTCATCATGAAAGTGGCGGCCATGAGCCCGGGCCAATCGGTAGCGTTTTCCGAAAAGAAGCGCTGGATGCCTACCGGCAGGGTCATCTGGTCGTGCCGTGTAAGGAAGGTGTAGGCGTAGATGTATTCGTTCCAAGCGCCGATAAAGGAGTAGATGGCGGTGGCGATGATGCCGGGCGTGGAGAGCGGCATGACGATAAAGAGAAAGGCCTGGAGGCGCGTGGCGCCATCGATGCGGGCAGCCTGTTCGAGCTGGATGGGGATGTTGTCGTAGAACCCCTTGAGCAGCCAGATGGCGAGCGGCAGGCCAAAGGTGAGGTAGGTCAAAACCAGCGAGCCATGGGTATTCACCAGGCCCAGCCAGCGCATCAGGATGAATAGCGGCACAAGGAAAATTACCGCCGGGAACATGTTGCGTAGGAGGACCGCGAAAAACAGGACGGTGCGCCCGGGGAAGCGGAAGCGTGAAAAGGCGTAGGCGGCGGGTACGGCGACCACGATGGCAAGGATCGTGGTGAGGGTGGATACCCAAAGGCTGTTCCAGAAATAGCGCAGGAATTCCTGGCCCACGCTGTTGGTGGGGTCGAGCAGGCGTGTGTAATTGCCCAGGGTGGGTTCGGTCGGCCACCATTGGGGCGGGTATTGCATCGCGGCAAAGCCCGTTTTCAGCGAGGTGATCAGCATCCAGATCATGGGCATGACGGTGAAGATCAGCAGGAGCGTGAGGAAGATGCGGCCGGCCCAGCGCCAGCCATCGATGGGCCGGCGGGAGACGGGGTGGTCGGCGGTTGCGATGGTCATGGGTGGGATGCTCCATGCGCGGTCATTTTGAGCGAGGGTTCGCTCGGGGTGCGTGCCAGGCCGAGAGTGGCCCTCGGATCAAGTCCGAGGGCGGCGCTGGTGGGGGTGGCTAGAGCGGGGGTGATGCCTGGCTGGGCGAGGTGTACGAACGCCGTCATGCCCCTGCCCTTTCCTTGTCGCCCTGGGTCAGGGCGCGGACGTAGAAATAGCCCAGGGTCATCATGATCAGGAACAGCAGGACCGAGTAGGCGGCGGCGACGCCCCAGCGTTGGCGGCCAAAGGCGAGCTGGTAGATCTGGGTGATCCAAATGTCCGTCGAGCCGGCGGGCCCGCCGCCCGTCATGATCCAGGGGATGATGAAGGAATTGAAATTGGCCACCATGAGCAGCAGGATCGTGACGGTGGAGACGCCAGCAAGGTGGGGAAAGGTCACGTGCCAGAAGCGCTGCCAGGCATTAGCGCCATCGACCTTGGCAGCGCGCAGCAATTGCTCGGGCACGGTCTGCAGGCCCGCCATCAGCATGATCATGGCGAAGGAGAATTCCTTCCAGATGTTGACCACGATCAGGGATGGAAGGGCGGTGTTGATGTTGTCGACGAAGTTGATGGGCTGATCGGCAAGGCCCAGCTGGACCATCATGGCGCCGATAGCGCCGAAATCGGAATGGTAGAGCCACTTCCAGACATAGGAGGCGGCGACGGCGCTGACGACCCATGGGATCAGCAGCAGGGCACGCAACAACCCACGGCCGACGAATTCGCGATGAAGCGCGAGGGCTGCGCCAAGGCCGAGCAGGAAGGCAAAAAGGGTGGAAAAGAAGGTCCAGATCAGGGTCTGCCAGGTGACCTTCCAGAACGAGGCGCTGGAGAGGATCGTGGTGTAGTTGTCGAGCCCGATGAAGATCTTGTCGCGCAGCTGCAGGCTGGCGGGCGTGCGGAACAGGGACAGATCGATGGTGTAGTAGATGGGGTAGGCGATGACGACCATCATCACGATCAAGGCTGGCAGCACATAAAGGTAGTCGGCGCGCTGCTTCCACATGCGGGACAAGAGGCCAGCGCGTTTATCTGCTCCTGTACGCGGGCGATCGGTGAAGATGGCCCCTTCGGTTACGCCACTCATGGAGCTGATCCTTGTGTTGATGAAGGATAGGGCGGCCGTGGTCGCCGTGGCTTGGTGGGTTGGAGGCCCCTCCCCTGCTTGGGGAGGGTGCTGGATAGGGCAAGCCCCTGGACTCGAGTGCGCCGCGCAGCCGGCACCCCCACCTTGATCGCCATTCGAGCATAGCTCTCATGGCCTTCTCTCCTCCAATCGCTCCACCGGAGCGATTGGCCTTGCGGGACGGGTCGAAGCCCCTCAAGGGGGAGGTGTTGTCTGACACCGCACGGCTACATGCCGCTGCGGAGTTCTTCGATCTTGCGGGCGGCGTCTTCGGCGGCTTCGTCGACGGTCATGCTTTCGGTCAGGGCGTTCTGGAGCATGTCGGGGACGATGATGTTCATGATCTCGGGCGCTTCGGGCAGGACCGGGAAGGGTATGCCGTTGGGCAGCATGGAAGTCGTGACATCAAGGAACTTGATGGTGTCGAGACGTTCCTTCATCCACTCGGTCTTGAAGCCACCCAGATGGCCCGGATTGGAGCCGACCCAGGCGAGCTTTGTCGACCATTCGGGGCTGGTCCACATGCAGATCAGTGCCTTGGCAGCCTGCTCGTCATATTCGCCTTCCACATATTGGGGATTGACCACGTGGATGTTGGAGCCGCCGAACACCACGGCGCGGCGGGCCGGGCCTTCGGGGATGAGGCCATAGCGCATGTTTTCAACGACTGCGTCCGCCACTTCCTTGTCGGCCCCCGTTGCCTGGCTCGCAAGATCCAGCATCTTGGCGTATTCGGCAGGGTGAGCGATCATCATGGCGAGCTGGCCGGCGATGAACGGCCCCTGGTTTTCAGCCTGGGTATTGGTCAGGGCCGAAGTGGGCACGGATTTGTCGCGGACATACATGTCGTAGGCCGCCTGGAGCGCCTGCTTGCTGCCCTCGTTGTTGATGTGGACGCTGTCGTAGGTGGGGTTTTCCTCGGCCTCATCGAGCGCGCCGCCGCCATAGGCCCAAAGCTGGGGCATGAAGCGGAAGGGGGTATTGCCCGCGTTCTGCTTGGCGACAAGGCCATAGCCGGAAATGCCCAGCTGGTCCTTGATCTGCTTGGAATAGGTGACGACGTCGTCCCAGGTTGCCGGCGGGCTTTCGGGATCAAGGCCGGCATCGGCAAAGATCTTGGCGTTCCAGATGAAGGCCATGGTCTCGTTGTTGGTGGGAATGCCATAGCCTGTGCCGTCCCAGGTGACGGATTTGAGCGCGCCTGGCCAGAAATCGGCGCTGGTATAGCCGACATCCTCGGGAGCCAGCGGATCAAGATAGCCCTTGGCGGCAAATTCGACGCCGCCCAGGATCTGTAGGCGCACGACCATCGGGGCGGCATTGCCCAGGAGCGAAGTGCGGAACTTGTCGAGCAGCTCGTTATAGGTGATCGACTGCACATCGGTCTGGATATTGGGGTAAGCCTCCTTGAAGGCTTCCCAGAAGGCGGCGTCCTGCTCGTGGGCGATCAGGGGGTCGGCTTCGAAGGCGCCGGTGTACCAATAGGAGACGCGGCCTTCGTAATCATTGGGAACTACGGCGCCACAGGTAGCGGCAGTGTCATAGGTTTCGGTACCGGCAATGGAGCGGATATATTCGGGCGACCATTGGCTCAGATCAACGCTCTGGGCATAGGCGGTGGTGGACATCAGAGAAGCGGTGGTAGCAACCGCCAGGGCAAGAGCAGTGAATTGCCGACGAGTCGGCGAGCGGTGCCGCGCGATGCGGCCCTCCTTATTCGACATCGATATTCCTCCTCACAAGCGGAAGGATCGTCCAGCCCCCTCGGCCGAACCGGCCTTCCTCGCAGCCTTTCGGCTGCGCCTCCTCGGGGCCGGGCTTTTTGCCCATGTCTCCCATTGGTGAGAGTTCCAGAGCAATCCACATCTGTCAATACTTGCCCGATCGTACACTATTTTTGCCTCATCATGTGCAAAGCGGCTTGGCTTGCACCTTAGAGCGGCCTAGCATTGCCGAATGGCAATAAAGACTGCAGCGGACAACAATGCCGAGCCGATCGGAGGGTCAGTGTACGAGCTGATCCGGGAGGATATCATTTCGGGCACGCTCGGGCCCAATGAACGGCTCAAGGTCGCGGACCTTGCCGAGCGCTACGGCACATCAACCAATCCGGTGCGCGAGGCGCTGCAGCAGCTGCGCGGCGAAGATTTCGTGATCATGGAGCCCAATCGCGGGGCACGGGTGCGCCCGATCGACGAGGCTTTCGTGCGCGACATCATCGAGATCGCCTCGCTGATCGAGCCGGCGCTGACGCGCTGGTTCGTGTCGATCGCAACGGAAGACGATATCGTGCAGCTCGAGGCCATCCAGGCCGAAATCGAGGCCTTGAATTTTGCCGACCCGACGCTGCATGGCGAACTTGATACACGGTTTCACCAGGTGATCTATGACCGTCATTACAACCGGCACGCGGCCGACCTTTGGTGGCGGCATAGGGAAATTTTGCGCGCCATCAGCCGGCGCTTCACGACATCGCTGAGCCGCAGGGTCGCCGTGGTGAAGGAGCACCACGCGCTGATCGAAGCCATAAGGCTGCACGATGCCGACAAGGCGGCTAGGATAATCGCTGGCCATGTGGAGGGTTCGGGCCGGCACATCATCGAGCAGATGCGCCTCGCGCGCACAACAACAAGTGCTCGTAAATCGCTGACATAAGATCAGCCTGGAGGAGGATGAATGACCAAGGATGCTGACGCGATCAACACCGATGAGTTGATCCAGACCCATGTGCGCACGAGCTCGCGCCCAAGCGAATTGCGCATAACCGATATTCGGGTGGCGGAAATCGTAGGGGCGCCGTTTATTACCGCGCTGCTCAAGATCTATACCAATCAGGGTATCGTGGGCTTTGGCGAAGTGCGCGATGGCGCGAGCGCGACCTATGCGCTGATGCTGAAAAGCCGGCTTCTGGGGGAAAATCCGCTCGATGTGGATCGCCTGTTCCGCCGCATAAAGCAATTCGGCGGGCATGGGCGGCAGGGTGGCGGCGTTTCGGCCATCGAGATCGCGCTGTGGGACATTGCCGGCAAGGCCTATGGCGTGCCGATCTACCAGATGCTGGGCGGCAAGTTCCGCGACAAGGTTCGCATGTATTGCGACACCGATGCTTCGGTGCCGAGCGGCACAGAGACCGGCAAGCGGCTCAAGGAGCGCATGGATCTGGGGTTCACCTTCCTCAAGATGGATCTGGGCTTGATGCAGGTTGTCGACACGCCTGGATCGGTGGTAGCGCCAGCCGGGTCGCTGGAGGGCTATCGCATCCACCCCGAGCGGGGCGTGGGCAAGACGCTGGAGGACCGGCGCGCGCGCAATGCGGTTTATGACACGCATAACGTGCGCCATCCGTTCACGGGGCTCAATTTCACCGAACGGGGGCTGGACCAGCTCGAGCAGTATATCCACGAAGTGCGCGAGGTGATCGGCTACGAGATTCCGCTCGCGATCGACCATGTGGGTCATATCTCGCTCCAAAGCGGCATCCGCCTTGCCAAGCGCATTGAAAAATATGCTCCGGCCTGGCTCGAGGATGTGATCCCCTGGCAATATACCGAGCATTACCGGCAGCTGCAGCAGGCGACATCCGTGCCAATCTGCACGGGCGAGGACATCTACCTCAAGGAAGGCTTCGAGCCGCTGCTACAATCAGGGATTTCGGTGATCCATCCGGATCTACTGACTTCAGGCGGAATCCTCGAAACCAAAAAGATTGGCGATGCGGCGCAGGAATATGGGGTGGCCATGGCCATCCACATGGCCGAAAGCCCGATTGCCTGCATGGCGGCGGCCCATGTGGCCGTGGCGACCGAGAACTTCATGGCGCTCGAATATCATTCGGTGGAGGTGGATTGGTGGGACGATATCGTCACCGGCCTGCCCAAGCCGCTGGTTCAGAACGGCTTCATCACCATGACCGACAAGCCGGGGCTGGGGATCGACGAGATCGTGGACGAGGTAATCGCCGAGCATATGCAGGAGGGCGTCACGGGAATCTGGCAGCCCACCGATCACTGGGACAATGAATATTCCTGGGATCGGACCTGGAGTTAGGCCTGCTCCCGGGGGCCATGCGCCACCAGAGTATCCAACTTCAATGAGCATTTCGTGTTTCGTCACCACCCGGCTTGTCCGGGTGGTCCAAAACCGGACTGCGACATCGCTGGATTGCCCGGACAAGCCGGGCAATGACGGCGGGGAGACATGAGAACCGCTCGCGGGCGTCGGGGCAAAACTAGGGACCAAAAAAATGAAGATCACCGATCTGCGTTGTGCCGTTATCGGGCGGCATCCGATTGTGCGTATCGTGACCGATGAGGGGCTTTATGGGCTGGGCGAGGTGGAGTTCACCAAGACCTATCTCAAGCCCTGGGTGCTGCATTTCCAGGATGCCCTGATCGGGGAGGACCCGACCGATGTGGAGCGCTGCATGCTCAAGATCCGGCAGCGGGGTTCGTTTAAGCCTTATGGGGCAGCGGTCAGCGCGATCGAGCATGCGCTTTGGGATATTGCCGGCAAGGCCGCCAATGTGCCGGCCTATAAGCTCTTGGGCGGGAAGGTGCGCGACAAGGTGCGGGTTTATAATGGCTCAATCCGGCAGAAGCGCACGGGCGACCGGCCGGAGGATTATGCGGCTGATGTCAAATGGATGATGGAGCAGAAGCAGAACTTCTTCATGGTCAAGCAGGGCATTTCGTTTCATTCCAACATGAAAACCAATGTGCCCGATTTCCACTATGGCGTGACGCAGCCGCGGCTTTTCCATGGTGCGATGGACCAGGGGCAGATCAGCGAGCGTGGGTTCAACCACATGCTTGAGTGCGTGATCGCGATGAAGGAAGTGCTGGGCGACAAGGTTTCCCTGGCGCTCGATTGCGGGCCTGGCTGGTTCTTGCCCGACGCGATCCGCTTTGCGCAGGCGGTGGAGAAGTACAACCTCATGTGGCTCGAGGACATGTTGACCGGGGATTATGTCCCTTGGGTCAATCCGCAGGCCTATCGGGAGCTGACGACCTCCACCTCGACGCCGATCCATACGGGCGAGCAGATCTATCTCAGGCACAATTTCAAGGAGCTGATCGAAACACAGGCTGTGCGGGTGATCGGACCAGATCCGGCCGATATCGGGGGCATTGCCGAGCTTAAATGGGTGGCCGAGCACGCCTATATGCATTCCATCATGATGGCGCCGCATGGCACGGCCAATGGCTTGCTGGGGCTTGGGGCGCTGATCAATGTGTGCGCGACGCTGCCGGCGAACTTCATTGCGTTTGAGTATCCCAGTGCGTCCGATCCGTGGTGGGAGGATATCGTGATCGGCCTACCGGACGAGATCGTCAAAGATTCCATGGTGGATCTGCTGGAGGCGCCGGGACTGGGGCTGGATATCGATCCGGAGGGGGCGCGGAAGTATTTGCTGGAAGAGGATATGGGGTTTTTTGACGTTTAGGGGTTGGGTGAGGCCCGGTTTCGATCGTCACCCTGGGGCTTGACCCGAGGGGACTGTATTTAGCTGAGCGGCTGGCAAGTGCAGAGCTCTCGGGTCAAGCCCGAGGGTGACGCGTGGTGGGTGTGGAGGGAGTGCTCGTTAAGGCCTAGGGCCGGATGATTGGATGCGTCCAGCCGAGCATGCGGTTGGCTTTGGCGGAGGTGAAGAAGCTCTTGTGGTCGCTGAGGTCCCCGGTGATGGGGATGGTGGGGAAGTGTTCGGCGGCCAGTTGCAGGCTTGGAATGGGCGAGAACGTCGTCGGGGAAACGATGAAGAAGGCTTCGTGGCCGCGGAAGGGGGCTTGCAGGCTGAGGAGGCACGCGTCGGCGGCGGCGTCCAGATGGGTCCAGGCCCAGAGATATTTGGCGGGGTCGGTGTAGGATTGGTGGATGCTGATCGCCTGCTCGATGCGGGGCGTGACATAGTGGAAGCGCATGGAGGCGATTGACATGTCCTCGTAGCGGCGGGCAAAGGCGCGGCCCTGTTCCTCGCATATCCATTTGGAGAGGCTATAGGCTTCCTCGCCGTAATTGGGGTGATCCTCGTCGATGGGGAAATAATCGTAGCGGGGGTGGCGGCTAAAGGCATGGCCAATGGCGTTGACGCTGGAGGCTTGGCAGACTCGCATGATGCCGTTCTCGGCGGCCGCCTGGAGGGCGTTATAGCTGCCCACGACATTGTTGTTGTGAACGAGCTGGTCGGGGTGGCGCCCCGGCGCGGGAATGGCGGCCATGTGGATCACGGCGTCGCAGCCGGCGAAGGCTGCACAAAGGGCGTCGTAATCGGTGGCTTCAGCCTGGATAAAGGGCAGTCCGTAGACCTGCCCCTCAGGTGGCGGCACGCGGTCGATCAGGACGAGGTCATGCCCACGGGCTAAAGCAAGGCGGATGATGCCTTGGCCGATGCGGCCGCTGGAGCCCGTGAGCGCGATTTTCATAGGGTCAACCGATCCTGGGGTGAAAGGCAATGGCAGTGGGGGAGCCGCTGGGGATGGAGGCGCCCAGGGGTTCGAGAGCGCCCGTTTCAGGGCGGTAGCGGAACAAGGAGAGCAGATCGCTTTCCTGATTTCCCACCACCAGAATCTGGCCGGTGGGGTCGAAGCTGAAATCGCGGGGGACGCGGCCCCCGCAGGGTGTGTTGCCGATGCGGCGGGCGATGCCGCTGGCCTGATCGATGGCAAAGCCGGCAATGCTGTCGTGGCCGCGATTGCCGACATAAAGGTGCTGCCCGCCCGCGGCGATGTCGATGGCCGAGCCAGAATTGCCGTCCACCGGCTGGGGCGTCGTGGGTTCGCTGGCGAGCACGTCGAGGGTGCCGGCCCCTGCATTGTAACGGAGGCTCACCAGGGTGCAGGTGAGTTCGTTGACCAAATAGGCAAAGGGCAGGCTTGGGTGGAAGCGGAAGTGGCGGGGGCCGGAGCCGGGTGGCAGCACGGTTTCGCCATGGGGCGTCAGGGCGCCGGTGTTTTCATTGAAGCGGTAGATCACGAGGCGGTCTATGCCGAGATCAGCGACGATGACAAAGCGATTGTCAGGCGTCCAGCGGATGCAATGGGCGTGGGGACGTTCCTGGCGTTCGGCGTTGGGGCCGGTGCCGTGGTGGCGCATTTCGGCGACGGGGGAGCGAAGAGTTCCGTCAGGGTCGCGGGGGTAGATGGCGATGGACTGGTTGGGCCTGGCGTCGGCGGGAAGGCCCGAATAATTGGCAATGGCGGCGAAGCGGCCGGTGTGGTCGTGGCTGTTGTGGGCGGCGCCGTCACCACGGGTGGGCTGCTTGGACAAATAGGTCAAAGCGCCAGTGGCATAATCGATGGCATAGGCCGAGATATCACCCTCGTTCCAGCCCGCGACTTCGCTGATGGCGGAAAGCGAGGTGCCGTCCGGGGCAACAGCGAGAAAGGTGGGGTTGTCGATGCCTTCTGTGAGCCCAAGAAACTGGGTGGCGCCGGTATCCAGATCAAGCCGATAGGCGGAGATGCCCTTGCCCGCCACCTTCTTCACATAGCCTATAGGGCGATTAACGCAGCCGACGAAAAACAGGGCAGAAGGCATTCGAACTCCGGAAAATCATTTGGTAAGCGGCACGCTGGATTTTGGGCATGAGAGCCCGGTTCAGTCTAGCCGGTGTGTGCGGTTCTTGCCATGATTGCGTAGCGAGCCGAACAATCGGGCACAACAAGAGCGGCGCAAGGCTGGGAGAACATGGACATGTACAAGGATATGAAGGGCTCGGCCCATCGGCTGGCGCCGCCCGAGATTGCCGTCAAGGCCATGCCCGAAGATGAGCGGGTTTGGGTGCCGCAGGCCGAGGGGGTGTGGTTCCGGCCGCTGATGCTCAATACGCTGGTGGGGCAATGGTGCAATCTCTTGCGCGTGCGCCGGGCCGGCGTCCTTTCGCGGCATCTGCATCCCAATCCGGTGCATGGCTATGTGATCGAGGGGCGCTGGTTTTATCGCGAGCATGACTGGGTGGCGGAAACGGGCTCCTATGTGTTCGAGCCGCCGGGGGAAGTGCATACGCTGGTGGTGCCGGAGGATTGCCCGGAAATGATCACCTTTTTCAACATTACCGGCTCCATGATCTACCTTGATGAGGCCAACAAGCATGTTGGCTATGAGGATGTGTTTACCAAGATCGACATGTGCCGGGCGCATTACGCCGAGGTCGGGCTGGGAGCGGACTATGTCGATCAGTTCGTCCGCTGAAGCAGATTACCGCTGGGCCGCCGGTTGGTATGGCGGCAAGCGCGTGTTGGTGACGGGCGGCACGTCGGGGATCGGGCTGGGCGTAGCCAATGCGTTTGCGGCAGCTGGTGCCCGAGTGATCGGCCTTGGGGCGTTCGCGCATGAAGTGGAAGCTTTGCGGGCAGCTCCTGATTTCGATGGACGCGATCTGCGTGTGCTGGATGTGCGCGACAACGGGGCGGTGACGGCACTGGTCGGGGAACTCGATGAACTCGATGTGCTGGTCAATTGCGCGGGAGTGATCCGGCGCGGCGCGGAGCATGAGCCTGACGTATTCGACGATGTAGTCGACATTAATCTGGGCGGAACCATGCGCATGTGCGCGGCGGCGCGGCCGCTGCTCGCGGCAAGTGGGCAAGGGGCGATCGTCAATCTTGCATCCATGCTGTCGTTTTTCGGCGGCGGGCTGGTGCCGGGTTATTCGGCGAGCAAGGGTGGCGTGGCGCAGCTGACCAAATCGCTGGCGATCGCCTATGCGGGGGAAAATATCCGCGTCAATGCGGTGGCGCCGGGTTGGATTGCAACGCCCCTGACCGGAGCTCTTAGGGAAGATGAAGCGCGCAGCGAAGCGATCTTGAGCCGGACGCCGCTTGGTCGCTGGGGGCAGAAGGAAGACGTGGCGGGCGCTGTGTTGTTTCTGTGCTCGCCGGCTGCGCGGTTCATCACGGGGGCAGTGTTGACCGTGGATGGAGGCTATTCGGTAGCATAGCTGGTTAGTAGCTATGCATTTTTCAGGCTTGTGCGATTTTTAGGCAGCGGCACTAATGCCGGTCAATGACGCATCCCGATTTGTCCATCCTGATCATCGACGAGAATCGCATCCGCGCTTCGATCATCGAAGAAGGTTTGCGCGAGGCCGGGCATTTGCGGGTTGCGGTGCTGCACGATGTGAACGAGGTGGGGCGCACGATCGAGGCCGTAGTGCCCGATGTGATCGTCATTGATCTCGAAAACCCCAAGCGCGATACGCTGGAGCATTTCTTTTCCCTGTCGCGGGCCGTGAAGCGGCCGATCGCCATGTTTGTGGATCGCTCCGATGGCGCGTCGATCGAGAAGGCGGTGGAAGCAGGCGTTTCGGCCTATGTGGTGGATGGGCTGCGCAAGGAGCGGGTGAAGCCGATCCTTGATATGGCCGTTTCGCGCTTCAACGCTTTTTCCAAGCTCGCGCGCGAGCTGGAACAGGCCAGGAGCGAGCTGGAGGATCGCAAGCTGATTGACCAGGCCAAGGGCATCTTGATGCGAACGCGGGGCCTTGGCGAGGCCGAGGCCTATGCCCTGCTGCGCTCCACCGCCATGAACAAGAACCGCCGGATCGTCGAGATTGCGCAAAGCCTTGTGACGGCCGCTGACCTTTTGGGGCCTTGAATGACGACGCACCATCTTACCGCCGGTTTCCTGCCCCTGCTGGACAGTGTCCTGCTGGTGCTGGCGCGCGAAAAGGGCTTTGCCGAGGATGAAGGGCTGGACCTGCATCTGGTGCGGGAAAGCTCCTGGGCCAATATCCGGGACCGAGCGGCGATCGGACATTTTCCCATTGCGCAAATGCTGGCGCCGATGCCCCTGGCAGCCAGCCTGGGTTTGACCCCGATTGCCGTGCCTACGATTGCGCCCGTCGTTTTGGGGTTGGGCAATAATGCGGTGACGGTGAGCCAGACGCTTTGGGAAACCATGGCGGATCAGGGGGCGCCGGGGGATCTGCAGGCGAAGGCGGCGGGCGCGGCGCTGCGGAAGGTGGTGGCATCATCGTCGCGCAAGCTGCGGTTCGGAGTGGTGCACCAGACGTCTTCGCACAATTACGAGCTGCGCTATTGGCTAGCGGCGAGCGGGATCCAACCCGACCGGGACATCGAAATCGTGGTGCTGCCCCCTCCCCTGCTGCCGGACGCCTTGGGGGCAGGCAGTATCGATGGCTATTGCGTCGGCGAGCCGTGGAACAGCATCGGAGTGGCCGAGAGAGGTGCGCACATTGCGACGGTCAAGGCATCCATCTGGCGCACAAGCCCGGACAAGGTTTTGGGCATGCGGGCTGATTGGGCCGAGCAGAACCCGGAGATTGTTGCGGCAGTGATCCGGGTGATTTACCGGGCCGGCCTGTGGTGCAGCGATCCGGCGCATCACGACGAGATCGCGGAGATCATGGCTGGGGAGGCATATCTGAACGCTCCGGCCGGGATCGTAGGGCGGGCGCTGAGTGGAAGGCTCGATGTCGGCGGCGGCGTGGTCGCGGACGTGCCTGATTTCTTCGTTCCGCACCGAAACGATGCCAACTTCCCCTGGAAGAGCCATGCGCTGTGGTATTATTCGCAAATGGTGCGCTGGGGCGAGGTGGCGGCGAGTCAGGAGAATTCCGAGATCGCGGCGGGGGCGTTCCGGCCTGATCTTTATCGCGCGGCCTTGGCGCCGTTGGTCGTTCCTGCGCCTGAAACGGACTACAGGGCAGAATACACGAGGGCGTTCTTTGACGGCCAGGTGTTCGACCCTCAGCACTTGGACGAATATCTGGCTGAGCATTGCGCCTGAGCGCCTGCCCGCCTTATGCCCAGCCCGTTGCAGATGACTAGGTTTTGGGCAGATTGATGCACGATTGACCCGCGCCGGCTTGGCGCTGCGGTTTTCCAGCGACCGGCACAATCGATCTACTGCATTGTTAACATTTAACTTTCTGCCATCAGGCTGAATTGGCACGCTTCGTGCAATGTCTATGTCGAAGGCGCTCCTCCCAAGACGCTCCTTTCTTAATCCGACGTCCAATGGCGGGCGTCATCAGGCAAAGCTGCCAACAGATCTCGCATGCGGTCCCCCCGATCGCTGCGCCGGTTTGTTGGCAGCTTTTTTGTTTTCCCCAGCGGGGCAGATGGAGAACTGGATGACAAAGACGATGACGACCCGGCGCCACTTCCTGCAAGGCGCTACCGCCACGGCAGCCACCCTGCTGGCGGCCAAGGCGCTGTTTCCATCAGGGGTCTTTGCACAAGGGGCTGGACCCGAAGTCACCGGTGCAAAGCTGGGCTTTATTGCGCTCACCGATTCCTCGCCGCTGATCATCGCGCGGGAAAAAGGATTTTTCGCCCAGCATGGCGTTGGGGATGTGGAGGTGCTGAAGCAAGCCTCCTGGGGCGCAACGCGCGACAATCTGGTGCTGGGCGGCGCGGCCAACGGGATCGATGGGGCCCATATCCTGACGCCCATGCCCTACCTCATGAGCCTGGGCACGGTGACGAACGGCGCGCCGGTGCCGATGTCGATCATTGCGCGATTGAACCTGGATGCACAGGGCATTTCGGTGAGCCAGGCCTACAAGGATGCTGGCGTGGGGCTCGATGCATCGCCGCTCAAGGCGATCTTTGCCGAACGCAAGGCGGCGGGGCAGGAGGTCAATGTGGCCATGACCTTTCCCGGCGGCACGCATGATCTGTGGATCCGCTATTGGCTGGCAGCGGGCGGGATCGATCCCAACAGCGAAGTGTCGCTGATCACCGTGCCGCCTCCGCAGATGGTCGCCAACATGAAGGTGGGCACCATGGACGCGTTCTGCGTCGGGGAGCCCTGGAACGAGCAGCTGGTGAACCAGAATGTGGGCTTCACCGCGACGACGACAGGCGAAATCTGGAAGAACCATCCAGAAAAGGCGCTGGCGCTGCGCAACGACTTCATCGAAGCCAATCCGCGCGCAACAGAGGCGATCCTGATGGCCGTGATGGAAGCGGCGCAATGGGCCGATGCCACCGAGAACAAGGAAGAGCTGGCGCAGATTTTGGGCAAGCGGCCCTGGTTCAACATTCCGGCGGCTGATGTGGCCGGTCGGCTCAAGGGCGACATCAATTACGGCAATGGGCGCGTCGAAACGGCGACCGGGCTCGAGATGAAGTTTTGGCGCGACCATGCGTCCTATCCGTTCAAGAGCCACGATGCCTGGTTCCTCGCGGAGAACATGCGTTGGGGCTATCTACCGGGGACGACCGATATTGCGGCGACCGTCGATCAGGTGAACCGCGAGGACCTTTGGCGCGGGGCGGCGGCAACGTTGGGCGTGGCGGCAAGCGACATTCCCGAGGGGACGTCACGTGGGATCGAGACCTTCTTTGATGGGAAGGTTTTCGATCCGGCCGATCCAGGGGCGTACCTCGAGAGCCTGGCGATCAAGGCGATGGTTTGAGGCCAACCGACCCCACCCTTGATCCCTCCCCGCAAGGGGGAGGGTGTCGACTGAACCATCAGGGTAACAACATTCGAAGGGACTTTGCTATGCCCGCCAACGTTCAACGCCTGCCGACTGCGGCTTTGCCGGAAACCAGCGTACCGGCTGCTGTGGTCAGTTTACCCAAGCGTCCAAGGCGCACGCGGTCGTGGGGAAAGACTGCGGCGCAGATTGCTAGCAATGTGGTGCCACCGCTGGTGGTGTTCGCGCTGCTGCTGGTGGTCTGGCAGATCCTGTGTTCGTCGCCGGGGGCATCGCTGCCGTCTCCAAGCCAGGTTTGGAGCGATGCGGGGGAGCTGATCGTCAGTCCGTTCTTTGATTATGGACAGGGCGACATTGGGCTGGGCTTGCGGGTGTTGACGTCGTTGCAGCGGGTGGCGATCGGCTTTGGGATTGCGGCGGTAGTGGGGGTGGCTATTGGGGCGGTGATCGGGCAGTCGGTTTGGGCCATGCGGGGGCTCGATCCAATTTTCCAGATCCTGCGCACGGTGCCGCCGCTGGCCTGGCTGCCGCTGTCGCTAGCGGCATTCATGGATTCCGCGCCGTCGGCGATTTTCGTGATTTTCATCACCTCGGTCTGGCCGGTGATCATCAACACGGCGGTGGGCGTGCGCAACATTCCGCAGGATTACCGGAACGTGGCCGAAATCCTGCAGCTCAACCCGGCCGAGTTCTTTTTCAAGATCATGATCCCGGCGGCGGCGCCCTACATTTTCACCGGGCTCAAGATCGGCGTGGGCCTGTCCTGGCTCGCCATCGTGGCCGCCGAGATGCTGACGGGCGGTGTGGGAATCGGGTTCTTTATCTGGGACGCGTGGAATTCGTCGCGCCTCTCCGACATCATCGTGGCGCTGGCCTATATCGGGCTTGTTGGGTTCATGCTCGACCGGCTGGTTTCGGCCATAGGCGCCTTTGTCACCCGCGGCACAGCCGCGAACTAAGGGGCCAGACACATGAGCTATCTCACACTCGAAAACGTCGACAAGTATTTCGACCGTGGCGGGCAGCGCTCGGAGGTCCTCAAGGACATTTCGCTCGATATCGCCGAGGGGGAAGTAATTTCCATCATCGGGCATTCCGGGTGCGGGAAGTCCACCTTGCTCAACCTCATTGCGGGGCTGACCGAAGTGTCGTCGGGTGGCATCCAGCTGGAGGGGCACGAGATCAATGGACCAGGACCCGAACGGGCCGTAGTGTTCCAGAACCACTCGCTGCTGCCCTGGCTCACGGTCTACGAGAACGTCAATCTGGCTGTCAGCAAGGTGTTCGGCAAAACCAAGAGCAAGGGCGAGCGGCATGACTGGATCATGCACAATCTCGATCTCGTGCAGATGAGCCACGCCCGGGACAAGCGCCCGACCGAGATCTCGGGCGGCATGAAGCAGCGTGTTGGGATCGCCCGGGCGCTCGCCATGCAGCCCAAGATCCTGCTGCTGGACGAACCCTTCGGCGCGCTCGATGCGTTGACCCGCGCGCATCTGCAGGATGCCGTCATGGGTATCCAGAAGCGCTTGGGCTCAACCATGATCATGATCACCCATGATGTGGACGAGGCGGTGCTCTTAAGCGATCGCATCGTGATGATGACCAATGGGCCGTCGGCACGGATCGGGGAAATTCTCCCTGTGCCGCTGGAGCGCCCGCGCGACCGCATCGCCCTTGCCGGAGACCGCACGTACCTCCAATGCCGCGAGGCGGTGCTCAAATTCCTCTACGAGCGCCACCGCTTCGTGGAAGCGGCATAGGGAGCCCCGCCAATGAAAGAAAAACTCGTCATCATCGGCAATGGCATGGCGCCGGGCCGGGCGCTGGAAAAGCTCTTCGAGACTGGTCCCAGCCGCTACAGCGTCACCATTTTCAACGCCGAGCCACGCGTCAATTATGATCGCATCATGCTCTCGCCAGTCCTGTCGGGCGAAAAGAGCTTCGAGGACATCATTATCCATGGAGACGGCTGGTACATCGAGCATGGGATCATGCTCTATAAAGGGCACAGGATCGTCGAGATCGACCGCGAGAAGCGCATGGTGCGCTCCGAGCAGGGTGCGACGGCGGAATACGACAAGCTGATCATCGCCACGGGATCGGTGCCGTTCATTATCCCCGTGCCCGGGCACAAGCTGCCGGGTGTGTTGAGCTATCGCGACCTCGATGACGTGCATGCCATGATGCTGGCGGCAAAAGGGCGCGGGCATGCAGTGGTGATCGGCGGGGGGCTCCTGGGGCTGGAGGCCGCGGCGGGGCTGCTGAATCAAGGCATGAGCGTCACGGTATTGCACGTCAATCCGACGCTGATGGAGCGCCAGCTCGATCCGGCAGCGGGGTATCTGTTGCAGCGCGAGCTGGAGCGGCGCGGGATCGAGGTGATCACCAAGGCCAATACCAAGGAGATCATCGGCGGAAGCCGGGTCGAGGCGGTGTTGCTCGACGACGGGCGGCGCATTTCGGCCGATCTTGTGGTGATGGCCGTGGGCATCCGCCCCAATGCGGCGCTGGGGAAGGAAGCGGGGCTGGCGGTCAATCGCGGCATTGTGGTCAACGACCAGATGCAGACATCCGACCCGGCCATCTACGCCCTGGGTGAATGCGCGGAGGTGGGTGGCACCTGTTATGGGCTGGTGGCGCCGCTTTATAGCCAGGCCAATATCGTTGCGGCCCATCTGAGCGGCGACAGCAAGGCAGCGTTCGTGCCGCAATATACGGCGACCCGGCTCAAGGTGACGGGGATCGACCTTTATTCGGTGGGCGACTTTGCCGAAGGCGAGGACCGCGAGGAGATCGTGCTGCGCGATGCGACGGCGGGTGTCTACAAGCGGGTGATCCTGCGGGATGATCGGATTATCGGGGCCGTGCTTTATGGGGATACGGCCGATGGCCCGTGGTTCTTCGACATGCTCAAGAACGGGACTGACACGCGCCCCATGCGCGACACGCTGATCTTCGGCCAGGCCTATCAGGGGGGCACCCCGCTGGACCCTATGGCGGCCGTTGCAGCCTTGCCGGATGAGGCAGAGATCTGTGGCTGTAACGGCGTGTGCAAGGGCAAGATCACCGATGCCATTACCGGCAAAGGGCTGACGACGCTTGATGGCGTTCGGGCGCATACCAAGGCTTCGGCTTCGTGTGGCTCGTGCACGGGGCTGGTGGAGCAATTGCTGCGGGCAACGCTGGGCGATGGGTACAATCCGGCGGCGGTGCAGCCCATGTGTCCGTGCACGGACTATGGGCATGACGATGTGCGGCGGCTGATCGTGGCCAAGTCTCTCAAGTCCATTCCTGCGGTCATGCAGGAGCTGGAGTGGAAGACCTCGTGCGGCTGCGCGAAATGCCGGCCTGCGCTCAACTATTACCTCGTGGCCGACTGGCCGGGCGAATACGAGGACGATGGGCAATCGCGGTTCATCAATGAGCGCGTCCACGCCAATATCCAGAAGGACGGGACCTATTCGGTGGTGCCGCGGATGTGGGGCGGGATGACCAACCCGAAGGAATTGCGCGCCATAGCTGATGTTGCCGACAAGTTCGCCATCCCGGCGGTGAAGGTGACGGGCGGGCAGCGCATCGATTTGCTGGGCGTGAAGAAAGAGGATCTGCCGGCGGTCTGGGCGGATCTCAATGCGGCTGGGATGGTTTCCGGCGCGGCTTATGCCAAGGGGCTGCGGACGGTGAAGACCTGCGTCGGGTCGGACTGGTGCCGGTTCGGAACGCAGGATTCAACAGGGCTTGGTATCCGCATTGAAAAGTTCATGTGGGGCGCCTGGACGCCGGCCAAGCTCAAGCTGGCTGTGTCGGGTTGCCCGCGCAATTGCGCTGAGGCGACGTGCAAGGACATCGGCGTGATCTGCGTGGACTCGGGTTACGACATCCACTTTGCGGGTGCTGCGGGCCTCGACATCAAGGGGACTGAACTCCTGTGCCATGCCGACACGGAAGACGAGGCGCTGGAGATCATCGTGGCGCTGACCCAGCTTTATCGCGAGCAGGGGCGCTATCTCGAGCGCATCTACAAATGGGCCAAGCGGGTGGGCACGCCTTCGATCCTCGCCAATGTGGTGACCGATCGCGAGAAGCGCCGGCACTATTACGAGCGCTTCGTTTATTCCCAGACCTTTGCCCAGGTGGACCCCTGGGAAGAGCGCGTCAACGGCAAGGATGCCCATGAGTTTGCCGCCATGGCCGAGTTCGGCCTGCCGGTTGCAGCGGAGTGAATGGCATGACCGATTGGATCGAAATTGGCACAGTCCAGGCCATTCCCCGGCGTGGAGCGCGATGCGTCAGCGTGCCGGGTGGCAAGATCGCGGTGTTCCGCACGCAGGAAGACCAGATCTTTGCCATCGAGAACCGTTGCCCGCATCGCAATGGGCCGTTGAGCGAAGGGATTGTGCATGGCGGGTCGGTGACGTGCCCGCTGCACAATTGGGTGTTTGACCTCGCAACCGGGAAGGCTCTGGGAGCCGATGAGGGAGAGGTCAGGACCTATCCTATCGATGTGGTGGATGGGCGCATATTCCTTGCCGCCGATCTGGTAGCGGTGGCGGCGGAATGAACCAGATGGCTGCTGGCAACACTGTGCGCACCACCTGTCCCTATTGCGGGGTGGGATGTGGCGTGTTGGCGACGCCGCAGGCGGATGGTTCGGTCGCCATTGCGGGTGATCCCGATCATCCGGCCAATTGGGGGCGGCTGTGTTCCAAGGGATCGGCGCTGGGGGAAACGCTCTCGCTCAAGGGGCGGCTGCTTTATCCCGAGATTGGGGGCAAGCGGGCGGGCTGGGACAAGGCGCTGGATTTGGTGGCGCAAAAATTCAGCCAGGCCATCGCGGAGCATGGACCCAATTCGGTGGCCTTTTATGGCTCGGGGCAATTGCTGACGGAAGACTATTACGTCGCCAACAAGCTGATGAAGGGGTTCATCGGCTCGGGGAATATGGACACCAATTCCCGGCTTTGCATGGCGTCCAGTGTAGCAGGACACAAGCGGGCGTTTGGGTCCGATACGGTGCCGGGGAACTATGAGGATCTCGAGCTGGCGGATCTGATCGTGCTGGTGGGGTCCAATCTCGGATGGTGTCATCCGGTGCTGTATCAGCGGATTGCCAAGGCCAAGGGGGAGCGGCCCGAGATGCGGGTGGTGCTCATTGATCCGCGGCGGACCAATACAGCCGACATTGCCGATCTGCATCTGCCGATCCAGTCGGACGGGGATGGGGCGCTGTTTGTAGGGCTGCTGCGCTTTCTGGAACAGAATGGGCGGGCGGACGAGCGGTTTGTGCGGGAGCATACGAGCGGGCTGGGGGCGGCGCTGGATATTGCCGAGGACTGGCCGGTAAGCCGGGTTGCGGAGGCGACGGGAGTGCCAGAGGCATCGGTGCGCCAGTTCTACGAATGGTTTGCCGGAACGGAGAAAACCGTCACCTTGTTCTCCCAAGGAGTGAACCAGTCGGCGTCCGGCACGGACAAGGTCAATGCCATTATCAATTGCCATTTGCTGACGGGGCGCATTGGGCGGCCGGGCATGGGGCCGTTTTCGGTGACGGGACAGCCCAATGCAATGGGCGGGCGCGAAGTGGGCGGGCTTGCCAATATGCTGGCAGCGCATATGGATTACACGCCCGAGGCGATCGAGCGGGTTGGGCGGTTCTGGGGAAGCGATCGGCTCGCGCGGGAGCCGGGGCTCAAGGCGGTTGATCTCTTTCGGGCCATGGCGCGGGGGGAGATCAAGGCTCTCTGGATCATGGCAACCAATCCGGTGGATTCCATGCCGGAAGCCGATCTGGTGCGCGAGGCGCTAGGGCAATGCCCGTTCGTGGTGGTGTCGGATATGTCGGCTGAGACCGATACATGCATCGTAGCCGATGTTCGGCTGCCGGCAGCGGGTTGGGGCGAAAAGGACGGAACCGTCACCAATTCGGAGCGGCGGATTTCGCGCCAGCGGCCGTTTTTGCCGCTGCCCAGCGAAGCGCGGCCAGATTGGTGGATCATCACGGAGGTCGCCAAGCGGATGGGGTTTGGCGCGGCATTTGATTACGCCGGGCCCAAGCAGATCTTTGCCGAGCATGTGGCGCTGTCCGCATTCGAAAATGGGGGCACGCGGGATTTCGACCTCTCTGGCCTGCAGGATGTCGACTACCACCAGTTGAAGCCCGTGCAATGGCCGGTGTGTCATAAGCCGACAGCGCGCATGTTTGCGGATGGACGGTTCTATACCGCTGACGGCAAGGCGCAGTTCGTGCCGGTGTGCCCGCCGCCGCCCTTCGTGCCAGCGCCGGGGCAGTTCGTGCTCAATACGGGCCGGGTGCGCGACCATTGGCACACCATGACGCGGACGGGCAAGGCGGCGCGGCTTTCGGCGCATTATGCCGAGCCATTTGTGGAAATCCATCCCAATGATGCGCGTGTGTTGGGCATTGGGCGGGCGACGCTGGTGCGGGTGAGCAGCAGGCATGGTCAGGCCGTGTTGCGGGCGCTGGTAACGGATAGGCAAAGGCATGGGCAATTGTTTGCGCCCATGCACTGGACGGACCAGTTTGCCTCTTGCGGGCGGATCGATGCGCTGGTCGCGGGAAAGGTCGACCCGCAATCGCACCAGCCGGCGCTCAAGATGGCGCTGGTGCATGCCGAGCCGTTTCGGGTTGCGCTTTATGGATTTTTCGTCTCACGCACGCGGCCGCTCCTATCGGGGTTGGCCTACTGGGCCCTTGCGGAAGCTGTGGGCGGTGTGCGGGGCGAGATTGCCCTGGCGCAAGAGCCGGCGGATTGGCTAGGCTGGGCGCGGGCCATGTTTGGCGTGGGTGCCGATGCCGAGTTGATCAGCGTTCGCGATGCGCAGTCTGGCCGGCGCAGCATGGCGCTGGTGGAGGGTGGCAGGCTCGTCTTTGCGCTTTACCTGTCGCCCGATCCGGTGCTGGTGTCGCGGCAATGGGCGGTGGATCTGCTTGCAGCAGAACAGGTCTCAGGCGCCAGGGTTTTGGCGGGGCGGCCAGGTACCGACATGCCGGATAGCGGCGCAATTGTGTGCGCGTGCTTTGGCGTGGGCGTTAACACGATCGCGGCGGCAGTGACTGGCCAGGGCTGCACAACAGTGGAAGCGGTGGGAGCCTGCACGCGGGCGGGGACCAATTGCGGCTCGTGCCGTGCGGAGATCCGGGGCATCATCGAGGCGCATCGTCTCCAAGCCGCAGAGTAGCGGTTAAGCGGCCTAGGCTCCGCTTGCTTTTTGCCTCCACGCAAGGGTGTGGGTGGAACGGAGTTTGCCCGCAATCATTGACCTCTTGCCCAATGCTGGCGATCGGACGATCGGTTCGAAGAGGCTGAAGGCCAAAGATGCGCCTGCGCTTGCCAAGCGCTGGGCAGCCCTGACTTGCACCCTTTGTGCAAGTCTTTGATCTCAATCACTTTTCGCGGAACTTACGACCTATTGTGGCCGTTGGACGAGCAACTTGCAACCGCAAGGATTGCTTATTCCGCCTTGGAGGATTTTCCAGATGAGCACCGATGACTCGACGAACTTGCCAGGCGACGCTTCTGGCACCTCGACTTCCCAGATCCAGGACCGTGCCAAGCAGGACCTGAGCAGCGCCACTGAAACCGCCAAGCGCGATTTGGGCAATGCTACCGAAACCGCCAAGCACGAACTGGATGCCGCTGCCCAGAAAGCCGCCGCCGAAGTTGCGCGCCTGAAGGAGCAGGCTGGCCAGCAGATTCATGATGCAACGGACAAGGCCAAGAGCTTTGCCTCGGAGCAGAAGAATTTTGCCGCCGGACAGATCACGGGCGTTGCCTCGGCGATCGACAAGGTTGCCGATGAACTCGAGGGGAGCGACCAGCAGATGGTTGCGCGCTATGCCCGCGACATTGCATCGGGCTTGTCCCGCTTCGGCACCAATGTGCAGAACAAGGAAGTGGACGACCTGGTGGGCATGGCGCAGAATTTTGGGCGTAGCCAGCCGCTTGCCTTCCTTGGAGCCGCGGCCCTCGCCGGCTTTGTCGCGAGCCGCTTCGCTCTCGCATCGGCCAAGCGCCGGGAACCCGGCACCGGTCAGTATTCGGGCAGCCAGGCCAACAATTACACCGGCAATTCCACTGCCTATGGGTCGGGTTCGACCGGCGGCTATGGCGGCGGCTCGAACTATGGCACGGGCTCATCCACCGTTTCGGGCTATGGCGCAACCTCGTCCACCGGTACGGGCTATAGCTCCACCAGTGCGGGCAACACCCCAGGCACCGCCAGTTCCTCGGCCAGCACGACTGGTGGCACCGGTTCCACCGGCTATGGTTCGGGATCGTCCAGCACCAGCCCATCGGGCAATGGATCGAGCACGCCATCCACCTTTTCCAGCAGTTCAAATCCGTCGGGAGATAAATGATGTCTCAGGTTAATGAAGGCCGGCCTCTGGCCGAACTGCTGGGCGGGCTCGCCAGCGATATATCGAATTTGTTTCGCAAGGAAATCCAGCTTGCCAAGGCTGAAGCCTCCGAAAAGCTGTCCCAGACCATTGGCGGCGTGATTTCCCTCGTGATCGGGGCCGTCCTGGCCCTGGGCGCCCTGGGTGTGTTGCTGAGCGCAATCGTATCACTCCTGGCCTCGTTCTTTGTGAATCAGGGCATGGACCCAGCCATGTCCAACGCGATTGCCGCCGGCATTGTGACCATTGTGGTCGGCATCATTGCGTACATCTTTGTCAATCGAGGTCTTAGCGCCCTCAAGGCGAGCAACCTCAATCTGAACCGGACCACGGCGTCCCTTAGCCGCGATGCCGACATTGTTAAGGAGAGGCTCTAATGGCTCACGATAACGACTCCAAAAGCGCGGCCGAACTCCAGCGTGAAATAGAACTGCAGCGCTCGCGCGTCGAAGACACGATCGACCAGATCCAGCAAAAGCTGTCGCCTGGGCAGATGGTGGACGAGCTGCTTGCCTATACCAAGGGTGGTGGCGGCGAATTCATCTCGACCCTGCAGCGCCAGGTTACGGCCAATCCCCTCCCGGTCGCCCTGCTCGGCGTGAGCCTGGCCTGGCTGATGGCCAAGCCCGGCAGCACGAACAAGGACAGCAGCGTCAGCTATAGCAGCCCTGCCCCAGCCCCTGCTCCGGTTCGCTACACGGATCGGGAATGGGACGAAAGCATCAGCACCAATCGTGGCTATACGGCCGGTGCGGGCGATGACTACGACTATGACGACGATTATCAATACGAGGACATCGACTACCCGGTGACCACGGTTTCGGGTTCGGTGCGTCGCACCGGCTATTCGACCGACGAGGGCGGCAATCGCTTCAGCCACTTTGTTGACGATGCCGGCAAGAAGTTCCGCGCCGCAACCGATGCCCAGGGTCGTCGTGCCGGTCACTTCATCGACGATGCAGGCAACCGGTTCAAGGGCTTCACCGATAGCGCCGGTGGCACCATCCAGCAGATCCGCGATGAAGCGGGCAATCTGCTGGACGAAGCCAGCAATTGGGCTTCGCACACCTGGAGAATGGTTCGCCGCCGCATGCACGATGCACGTGACACAGCTGGACGTGGCATTGGCGGTGGTCGGCACCATGCCGGGCGGGCCGGGGCTGCGGTGCAACACCAGTTCGGCAATCTCAATGATACGCTGATCCACCAGTTCCGTGACCAGCCCCTGGTCGGTGGCGCTTTAGCCTTCGCCCTTGGCGCTGCACTAGGCTCCGCCCTGCCTCATACCGAGCAGGAAGACGCCTTGCTGGGTGAAGCAGCCGACAATGTAAAGGGCATGGCGAGCGAGCAGGCTGCGGGTCTTTATGAGCAGGGCCGGCAGAAGACAACCGAGCTCTATGAGACCGCCAGCTCTAAGGCCGGCGAGATCCTGAACCAGGCCAAGGACGGCTTGTCGGGCGTGACGGAGGGCGGCTCGGGTTCGAGCGGCTCTGGCTCAAGCAGCTCAGGCACGAGCGGCTCGAGCGCGGGCAGCTCCGGAGTAGGCAGCTCAACCTCAGGGGGTAGTTCAACCCAGGGTGGCAGTTCCACCATCGCCGGATAAGCAAAAGCGTTTACGACGGGAGGCTGACGCCTCCCGTTTTTCTTTCAGAGTGCCATCATGGTCAGCCACGGCGACGAAATGCAGGCCCGGCAGCGCGGACGGGGACGCGAAGCCGATGCTCCCTCCGAAATACCCGCTCCCGGTTGGAAAGACATAGTTTGGCGGCTTTATCGCTCGATCAGCGAGGATCACATCCTGCTGACGGCAGCGGGCGTTACCTTTTATGCGTTGCTGGCGCTGGTGCCGAGCTTGTCGGCCTTTGTGTCGATCTATGGCCTGTTCAATGATACAGCCAGCGTGCTGGACCAGGTCGAGCTGCTGCGCGGCGTCGTGCCCGGCAGCGTTCTGGAAATTCTGACGGACCAGTTGACGCGGCTGACCGCCCAAAGCACCGAGCAGCTTGGGCTCAATTTGATCTTTTCGCTCGCCATTGTCCTTTGGAGCGCCAGTGCGGCGGCGAGGGCCATGTTCGAGGCGATGAACGTCGCCTATCATGAAACGGAGCGGCGCTCGTTTTTCGTGTTCAATGGCCTGGCCCTTCTGTTCACCCTGATGGGTGCCATAGCGGCCGTTCTGGTGTTGGCGGTGGTTCTGGTGTTGCCGGCTTTGCTGGCGCTGCTGCCGTTTGGCACCGGGCTTGAGTGGACCGTGCGCGTCGCCAGCTACATTGCCATGCTGGTGGTGATCGCGCTAGCGATCTCGGCGCTTTATCGCTGGGGCCCGAGCCGGGAACAGGCCAAATGGCGGTGGATCACGCCGGGGGCGGTTTTCTCGGTGGTGGTGCTGGGCATCACCTCGGTGACATTTTCCTGGTATGTCAGCAATTTCGGCAATAATGACGCGACCTATGGCTCTCTGAGCGCAGTGATCGGCCTCATGACATGGCTCTGGATCTCGACGACGCTGGTGATTTTAGGCGCGGAGATCAATTCGGAAATCGAGCATCAGACAGCGCGCGATTCAACCATTGGCGAAGAAGCGCCGCTTGGCGAGCGCGGCGCCCATATGGCCGATCATGTGGGGCGGGTCTGGCCCCCTGCGCGGGATAAGGTGGAGCAGCAGGTCATGGCACAGGCGTCTGCAAGGCGGGAGCGCAAGCCGTTTTCGTTTGGGGCCCTGCTGTTTGCAGCGCCAGCGGCCCTAGCATTGAGCAAGTTCAAGCGGCCCAAGAGCTGAGGTCTGATAAAGCTATTTCGGCACCAGCGCCGCGTCGAGCGCGGGGGTGACGCCGTTGGGATCGTCGGGCAAGGCGATATAGCCCTGCGCCATGAGCCAATCGCGGATGATGACATTGACGGCGTCATCATAGCTCATCTTGCCCCTGGGCGGTTCATTGCGCTCGGCAATAAAGCCTTCAAGCCCGTCCAGGAGCTCGTCTTCGACCGTGACCGAAATCATTTGGGCCTGGAGCCCTGCGATTGCGGACGTGGCGGGGATTTGCCGTTGTGCGCATAGCTATTGGGGCCGACCTCATGGGCATCGGGCGGGTTGGCGCCGCCGGGATGAGGAATCTTGTCGTATTCTTCTTCGGTTGCGGGATGCGGATCGGCTACGTCCCTGGTTTTGGATGTGCCTTCCCCGGTTGGAAGCCCTTCCTTTTTCATTTGTTTTCCAATCTTTGTTCGACCTTGCCGCGGCTGTTGCCTTCTGCCTTGACCGCCTCGCGGACTTCGTCGGGTGATGTTCCGGTCTTTTTGGCTTCGTAGCGGACTTCATAGTCCTGCCCGCCAGCCACCCGGGCGCGATCCTGCGCGCGGCCGCGCGATGTGTGTTGTGCCATCTCTGTGCTCCTCCGTTCGGGGCGCTGGGGATCAATGCGGCGTTCGGGAAGTAGTTGCCTGGCTTCCCAGCGCCAGAAGGCTCCTGAGTTCGGCCAGCACATCGTCCGTGCCGTTGCGGTCGGCAGTGAGGCGGTCGTTGCTGGGGCGGAGGCGATTGCCGGAAAGGTTGATGAGTTTTTTGGTGTCTGCCGTTTCGCCGAGGGTCAGGGCCAGGGCCTTGGGACCAGCGTCGATGCGCGTAATGCCAAGCGATGCGGCCTCGAAGGCGAGGCTGGTGAGGGCAAGAAGGGATTGGACGGGCTCGGGCGGTTCGCCGAAGCGGTCTTCCAGCTCGTCGGCAAAGCTTTCGATGTCCTCCGGCTTCTGGAGGCGCTGGAGGCGCGCATAAAGATTGATGCGGACCACCGCCTCGGGAACATAGTCGGCGGGGATAAAGGCGGGGAGGCCAAGATTGAGCTGGGCAGGTTCAAGCGCCTGGAGTGTTTCGCCCTTGGCAGCGGCAAGGGCGCGTTCCAGCATCTGCTGATAAAGGCCGGCGCCGATCAGGTGGACATGGCCGGCCTGGTCCTCGCCCAAAAGGTCGCCAGCGCCCCGCAGCTCAAGATCACGCGCGGCGATCTCGAAGCCCGAGCCAAGCCGGTCGAGGGTCTGCAGGGTTGCCAGGCGAGCGCGGGTTGCTTCGGCAATTTCCGCATCAGGCTCGAGGAGGAGATAGCAAAAGCCCTGGGCACGGCCGCGACCGACACGCCCGCGCAGCTGATGGAGCTGGGAAAGACCAAAGCGGTCGGCATGCCAGATCAGCATGGTATTGGCCTGGGGAACGTCCAGGCCGCTTTCGATGATGTTGGTAGCCAGCAGAATATCCCCTTGCCCATTGGCGAAATCGAGGAGAGCCGTGTCGATCTGCCTGGCGCCGAGATCGCCATGGGCGGTGATGACCGAAAGTTCTGGGACGATGCGGCCCAGCTCCTCCTCCAGGCCCGCAATGTCTTCGATGCGCGGCACCACAACAAAGCTTTGTCCGCCGCGGCGCTTTTCGCGCAGCAATGCGGTGCGGGCGGTTGCGGCATCATAGGGAGCAAGGGAAGTGCGCACCGGGCGGCGGCGGGCTGGCGGGGTGGCGATGACGCTGACGTCCTGCAGGCCGACCATGGCGGATTGCAGGGTGCGGGGAATGGGCGTTGCGCTCATGGAGAGGAGATGGACATCCTTGCCTAGTTCCTCGAGTTGGCACTTGAGTTTGGCGCCGAAGCGCTGCTCCTCGTCGATAATGACCAGGCCGAGTTCGGGTAGTTCCACATCCGCGGCGGCTATGGCGTGGGTGGCAATCACGATACGGATTTCGCCTGTGCGCAGGCCAGCCTTGACCTTGTCGGCTTCCGCCGGAGTGTTGAGGCGGGAGAGATGGCCGATGGTGATGCCGGTGCCCGCAAAGCGGCGTTCGAAGCTTTGCCCATGCTGGCGGGCAAGCACGGTGGTGGGCGCGACGAGTGCCACCTGTCCGCCGCTCAGGGCGACGGCTGCGGCGGCGCGCAGGGCCACTTCGGTTTTGCCGAAGCCCACATCGCCGCACACAAGACGATTCATGGGATGGCTGGAGGCAAGGTCCTCGAGCACCGCGTTGATAGCGGCGGATTGGTCGGGCGTGGGCGTGAAGGGGAAGCGTGCGGTGAAGCGCTTGTAGTCGGCTGCACTGGGCTTGAACACGGCCGCCTTGGCCTTGATGCGCTCGGCCGCGAGGGCGGCGAGAGCCTTGGCGGCCTCGTCGATCTCGGCACTAACTTCGGCCCGCTTCTTGCTCCATTTATCACTGTCGAGGCGGTCGAGCTTGACGGCGTCGACTTCGGCGCCATAGCGCCACAGCTTGCCGAAATCGCCCACCGGCACCATGAGTGTATCATCGCCGTGGTAGCGGAGGCGGATGGTGTCCTGCTCAGTGCCTTCGGTTTCGATGTGGGTGAGGTCCTCCAGCACGCCGACGCCATGCTCTTCATGCACGACAACATCGCCCACGCGCAGCTCGGTCGGAGCCGAAAGGGATTGTACACTTGTGTGGCCCGGAGCGGCGGCGCCGTCGAAGACGTCGGTGGCGGCGATAGCTGTCAGCTTTGCGGTGCGGTCGGTGAAGCCTTGGCTTAGCTGGTAGTCGGCAAGCCAGATGCCGGGACTGGAAGGCAACTCTCCAGGGGTTTCGAGCTCTTCGCCCTCGAGCCTGCTGCGTCGCAGGATGGATCGGAGGCGGCGTTGCCTATCCTGGTTGCCGGACAGGAGGATGGAATAGCCTTCGGCTTGTTGCTCGGTGATGAAGCGGACCATGGCGCCGCCAGGATTGGGCTCGGCAGAAAAGAGCGGCACGGGGGCGAGTTCGTCGCGATCAACAGGCAGGGGCTTGTGCGCCTTGAGGATGGCGGACCATTCCTTGGCGTCGATATAATGGGCCCAGGCGGAAGCACTGACGGCTTCTTCGCTGAGGCTCCTTGCGGTGGCATGTGCCTCCTCGATTTGCTCGACCAGGGAAGCGATACGCTCCTCGACCTGCTCGCCCAATACGAGCTTGGCTTTGGGTAGATAGCTGAAAAGGGTTTGGAGCGTGTCGTAGAAGCCGGCGAGGTGATGCTCATCGCCGGGCTCGCGCGTTTCGGCTGAGGTGATGAGCTCGGATGCGGGGCGCAGGATCAGCTCTGCGAGCTCGTCGGTGGAGCGCTGCGTGGCCGGATCGAAGCGCATCATGGATTCGATGACGCCGTCTGCGTCGGTTATGCGCACGGGCGTCTCGGCGTTGGCGGGGAAGATGTCGACAACGTTGCCAAGAAGGGCCAGCTCGCCCGGCTCGTCCACCCGTTCGTCGGCGATATAGCCAGTGCGCTGGGCAAAGGCAGCAAGCTTATCGCGGTCGAGGGGCTGGCCGGTTTCGAGCTTGAGGATTTCGCCGGCAATGGCGTCGGGAGGGGGCAGGCGCTGCAGAGCCGCGTCCGGCGAGGTGATCAGGACACGAAGCGCCTTGCCGCCTTCACGCAGCCTTTGCAGCACGGCCATGCGCTGGCCCATGATTTCGCGGGAGGGCGCTGCGCGATCAAAGGGCAGGCAATCCCAAGCCGGGAAATAGAGTACGTCCAGGTTGGGTGCGAAGCTTTGCAGGGCCTGAGCGGTTTGCTCGGCGCGACGGTCGCTGGAAGCGATGAAAATGAGATCGGTTCTGGCCTTGCCCAAGGCTTGCGCGAGGCGAAAGGCGATGGCGGATGGCGGCGCCTGGCGAATGGACGGGGTGGCCAGCGCCTCCGCTTCGGCAGGATGGAGGGCAGCCGGAGCGGGCATGGTCATTCAGCAAGTCCAGAAGGAAAGAACAAGGCAAGGGCGGCAAGCTTGTCGCCGCAGCGGCAAACTGGTCTGCGCAAGGAAAGCCGCAGAAGCGGCTTAGCTTATGTTGTACGGCTAACGGTCGGTTACCTTGGTATAAAGGCGGACCATGTTGAGCGGCTGGCCGCTGTGCTGCCAATACACACGGGCCGCGAGATCGCGCTTGCTGCCACTGCGGATCAATCGCAATCCCAAGGCTTCACGCGCGGCATCTTCAGGGGTTCGGGCGCCCTCGATGATGATGTCGCCCGCTTTGTTTGCGTCTTCGCGCAGATCTACTACTCGATAGGCCAGGGTCATTGAATTGGTCATCTTGGTCTGATTGCTTGACCAGAGGTTAATGCCTGCTCGACGGTAACAGTTGCGCATAAAGGCCGGCGATCAGGCGATTTGATCCGGAACTCCTCGCGAGGACCGGGGATTAAGACGGTCCAACAGAGGAGAGCCTCATGAGCAAGACCGATCGCCAGCAGGAACAGCTGAAGCATGTAAGCGGTGGCGGACAAACGCCCGGCACCAATTGGGGAACAACCCCAGGCGAAGCCACCAATAGCGAGGGGCAGAAGAAAACCGTGCCCCATACCCAGCGCGGCAACAACGAGCCAGGCCAAGATGGCGACGACATGACGCCGATCGAAACCGACGAATAGCCGGGTGCCGAGGGGCCGATCGCGGTCGGCCCCTGCCCGGCGCATTGCATAGGGCAAGGCTGGAACATTCGCTCCTGTTCGAGATTGGTTTTTCGGTGAATTCGAACCGAGCCGCTGGCTCAAGGAGCAGTTGATGATCCCTACCCGTGTTCATGGCATAATAGACTATGTTGTTGGCGCCCTGCTTATCCTTGCCCCGTTCCTGCTTGGCTTTGCCGATGGGAGGGCAGCCCAGTGGACACCCATCATCCTTGGGCTAAGTGCACTGGTTTACAGCCTTCTGACCAGATACGAGCTCAGCGTCGTCAAGGCCATTCCCATGCCGGTGCATTTGGGGCTCGATATTGCGAGCGGGCTCTTGTTGCTGGCCTCGCCATGGCTGTTCGGCTTTGCCGATCGCGTCTGGCTGCCCCATGTGGTGGTGGGCCTTGCGGAAGTAGTTATTGCGGCTTTGACCCAGCGCCAGCCACGCGCAGTGCACTAGGTCCAAAGGCCGCTACGGGGTCGGGAACTGGCACGAGGCGGAAGCTCGTCGGTCCCATGTTGCACGGCTTCAAAAGCCTCTATGAATGCTTTCGGGGCGTTCCTATATATGCCCCGATATTGATCGGAAGGAAATTTGCCCATGTTTGCCTCGAGGGGCTTTCGCCTAGCCAGTTTATTTGCCTGCGTCTTCATGACCATGTCGATGGTTACGGTGGATCAGGCAGAAGCACGTCGCGGCGGCAGCTTCGGCAGCCGGGGCTCGCGCACCTTCCAGACCGCACCGGCGACCCCGACCTCGCCGAACGTGACGGCACCGGTGCAGCGCAGCACGACACCGGCGCAGCCGAGCAGCGCAACGCCGCGCGCCAATACTGCCCAGACGCGGCAGAATTCGTTTCTGGGCGGGTTCGGCGGGTCGCTGATGCGTGGCCTGTTCCTGGGTGGCCTGCTTGGGCTCTTGTTCGGCGGGGGCCTTGGTGGCTTTGCGGGCTTCCTTGGCCTGATCGTACAGCTGCTGCTGATCTTTTTCGTTGTTCGCCTGGTCATGGGCTTCATGGCGCGGCGTTCAGCGCACGCCACGGCTGGCGGCCCGCCCCTGGATGGCAACAACTTCTCTTTTGCGCGAGAAAGCGCGGCGCCTCGGCAGGCGCAGGGGAGCGGCTATGGCTCACGCTCCAGCAAGCCGCGCAGCCCTGACGAGATCGGCACGACGCAACAGGACCTTGACCGGTTCGAAGAGCTGCTGCGCGAAGTGCAGGACGCCTATGGGCGCGAGGATTACGAAACGATCCGCCGCGTCGCGACGCCTGAAATGATGTCCTACCTTTCCGAGGAACTGGGGCAGAATGCGTCCAACGGCCTGCGCAACGAAGTGTCCGATGTCCACCTGCTGCAGGGCGATGTCAGCGAAAGCTGGCGCGAAGGCAGCAAGGATTATGCAACGGCGGCCATGCGCTACTCGTCGATCGATGTGACCCGCGAGCGGGCCAGCGGCCAGGTGGTGAGCGGCGACGCTGAGCGCCCAAGCGAAACAACTGAGCTCTGGACGTTTGTTCGCGAGCGTGGCGGCGACTGGAAGTTGTCGGCTATCCAGGAAGCTTAAGAAGTCTTGCGGCGTGGGATCAATGAAGGTCCCGCGCTGTGACCCGCAGGCGCACGCCAGTGTCCGGACGTACCGTCATGGACATGGTGGGCGTTGGTAGCGGATGTGGCCCGGGTGCGAAGTGAAAGCGTGCCAGAAGGGTCGACAGAATGATCTGTGCCTGCATCATGGCGAAGTTTGCCCCCACACAAACACGCGGCCCTGCCCCGAACGGCAAATAGCTGTAGCGATCCCGGCGCTTGCTCTTTTCATCAGCGAAACGATCGGGGCGGAAGCTGTTGGGCTCCTCCCAAAGCAGCTGATGGCGGTGAAGGGCATAAAGGGGCAAGAAGATCACGTCATTGGGCTCGATGCGCCGGCCACCCAATGTGTCGGCAGCCCGCACCTCGCGTGCGAGCAGACCCACGGGCGGGTAAAGGCGCATGGCTTCTTCCAGGATCTGCCGCGAAAGCGGCATGCGATCGAGCTGGTCGGCTTGCGCTGCTTGCTTGCCGAGGACGGCACGGGCTTCCCGGTGCGCCTGTTCCTGCCAGTCGGGACTAAGGGCCAGGAGTTGCAAAGCCCAGCTCAGGGCCAAGGCCGTGGTTTCGTGGCCGGCAACGATAAAGAACTGCATGTTGTGAAGCAGGTCCTGCGGCGACATGGTGCGGCCGGTTTCAGGGTCCTTGGCGTTGAGCATGAAATCAAGGAGATCGTCGGCCTTTCCGCTGGATTGCTTGCGGCGCGCGTCGATCGCCCTGGCGACCATGTCGTGCATGGTGCGGACGGCGCCGAGCCCCAGCAATTCGCCGGGGCGAGGAATCCAGGACGGCACGCGCAGGAAATCGAGCAGCGAGGCTTTGCCGGCGGTTTCAAAATAACGCAGGATCGCGGCGGCATAAACGGCGGAGTCGAAGTGCTCGCGGCCCGAAAGAGCGACCTCGCAGATGACATCGAACGTGGCGGTGAGCATTTCGCCGACCATTTCGGCGTGCGAGCCCGCTTCGTGGAGGCGCTGCGCGGCGCGCTCGGCAGTGGCGGTCATTACCGGGGCAAGCGCAACTACATTGCGCTGGGCAAAGACCGGGGCGACGGAGCGGCGCTGCCAGCGCCAGTCAGGACCTTCGGAGGTGAAAAGGCTTTCCCCCACTGCCGGGCGGAGCATGCGCAGCATGACTTCGGATTTGGGGTAGTTTTCTGAATTGTCGAGAAAGATGCGCCGGAGGGCAACCGGATCCTGCACCATGTGCCAGCGCGCGCCCATGCGGCCTGAAACAATGGGCTGTGAATAGGCGATGGCCGGGATGATCTCGAGCACATTGCGGCGGGCAGCTCGAACCGATTGGAGGATCGAGAGGGGCTTGCGATGAGGCTCGATATGGGGCGGGTGGATCTGGGACAAGGTTCTGGCTGCTGTTGGCGGGCGGAACGGCAGAGTATGGCCAGCGCCGAACCAGCCCAAGCCACAACAGTGTGAAAGGTTTTCTAGCCGAACAGGGCCGTCATCAGGGTTTCGAACTCAACCCGCTTGTCGCACAGTTTGATATGGCTAAGGCGCGGCGGGATTATCGCTGGCTCGTAGCCGGTGAGAAACACGAAGGGAATGGAGCGGCTGACAAGGGCGTCGGCCAGGGGGAAAACCATTTCGCCTTGCAGATTGATGTCGAGGATAGCGCCATCGAGATGTTGCGTGCTGCCCAGCAGCACCATGGCCTTGCCTAGATTGCCCTCTGGACCGACTACTTCCAGGCCTGCCTGCTCCAGCTGGCGCAGGAGTTCCTCGACAATGAAAAAGTCATCCTCGACTACAAGCAAGCGGCGCCCCTTTAGCGAGGCCAGCACGTCACCCATTCCGTTAAACCTTTGTGTACTTTAGAGGAAAGCAGAGCAATGGGCGCCAGCCCCGTCCGCTCCGTGCTCCTTAAGGCCTCAGCGCCCAAAGGGCAATCTGGTTCGCACCCAGCGCCATGATCGCTCGATCCAGCTCAGCATGCGCGTCGTTGGGCGCTGCAGAAAGGGCACATCGATGGCCAGAAGCATCAGGCCGACTGGCAGCATCCACATGCCAAGCAGGGGCAGGATGCTGAAGACGCTGCCGATCACCAGCAGAACGCCTATGGGGATTCGCACCATGCGGTGGCTGGGTTGGCGTAGCCAGGCAAGCCAGCCGGTTGCAAGGTCGGGTAGTTGCGTTTCAATCCGGTCGAGCTGGCGCTCTAGCTTTCGCCTATCCTTTTCGGACATGGCTTTCACTCCACCAATGGGAACGGAAACGCCCGGCGGGAAACCCTGTTCCGTTTGGCCCGCTCCGGATTGCCATGGGGAAAACCCTGGTTTGCCGGTTCTCTTTACCAGCTGGAAACCATCGGCTTTGATTATGCGCTGGCTGTTTTCACCAAGGAGAAACCATGAGCGACGTGGGTATTGCCGGCGGACGGATCCGCTCTTTTGTTGAGCGGATCGAGCACATCGAGGCCGAGATTGCCGAGCTCAACGAGGGCAAAAAGGAAGTGTTTGCCGAAGCCAAGGGCGAAGGCTTCGACATCAAGATCATCAAGGAAATCATCAAGCTGCGCAAACAGGACGAAAACGAGCGCGACGAGCACGAGACCTTGCTGGATCTTTATATGCGCGCCATGGACAATTCGGAGCCGGAAGAGGCTGAAGCCAAGGCGGCGTAGTTTTGCAAGGGCCTGGATGGAAAAGCCGTCCGGGCCTTTTGCTGCAAGCGTTTAGGCGGGCTGCTGCCCTGCCTGCTGGGCGGGGGTGAAGTATCGCTTAAGAGAGAGGGCCGGCCGCTCCACCCAATGCCAGGAGAGATAGGCAAAGCAAACCGTAACCGCTGCGGCGGCCAGGCTCATGAGGATGGCCAGCGGCAGGGTGGTGCCAAAGCGGGCGAGCAGCGCCTGCTGGATGGGAAAGGAATAAAGGTAGATTCCGTAGGAAAGATCGGTGTGCCGGGTGGCGCGGGTAAGGCCCGGAATGCTGGTGGCGCCTAGGGTCGCCGCAGCATAGGCAAAGGCAATGATCGAGGCGACTTGTCCCAGGGGCGTGGGTGAGAGCCAGAAGGCAAGCACAATGCCGCAAAGCGCGATGGGCCAGCTCAGGACAATGCGATCACGGCAGGTGAATGCCAGCATGCCCAAGGCGAAGCAGAAGCCAAAGCGGATAAGGCTGCCGGCGAAGGAGGCGTCGAATGCGTGAGTTTGATAGCCAATCACCACCAGCGTGCCGAACAGGAAAACCAATGCTGCCATTGCCGCGCGGGAGCCGAAGACCTTAAGCAAGGGAATGCCCAGAAAAGCCAGATAGGCGATCAGCTCGTACTTTATGGTCCAGAGCGGGATATTGACCTGGCCCGGCTCCATGCCGAACAGAAAGGCGCCGGGCAGATCGGTCTGGCTGAAAAAGACCGGCATCAGCAAGGGATAAATCCAGGTCGCGGGATTGGTGAAGTATTCGCCCAGGCTCAAGCTCGTGCTGAAAGGTGCGATGACCCAGGCGATAAGGGCGCCGCAGACCAGAAGGCCGGGAAAAATGCGCAGGATGCGGGCGATGATGAAGCTGCCCAAATGGGGCTTCAGCGCAAAGGAGCGGCTCAGCATCAAGCCGGACAGAAAGAAGAAGACGTTGACGGCCAATTGGCCGAGGTCGAATGCCATGTTGTCCAGGGGCTGGTGGTGCGTTCCGGCAGGCACGATCAGGAAGGCATGGGACACGAAAACGGCAGCGGCTGCCAGCAGGCGTACCGCGTTGAAGCTGTTGTTGCGATCCTCGATGACGTCCTGAAGCGTTCGGCGGCTCATTTTGCACCTTTGGCAGAGTCATTCTTATACGCTCGGGACGTGCCTTTAGGCAGGGCAGCGGGCGGATATGATGTGGCTCAGGGTTAACGGCGCTTTGGAGCAGAACGGGACTCCCAAGTGCCCTCCCAATGTGTAGGCTGCCCTCCATGCGATTTGCCTTGTGTCCAGCAAAAGGGTTTTGGGAATGGCTTTGAACGTGTTGTTTATCGGGGGAACGGGGCAGATTTCCTACCCTTGTGTCGAGCGCGCGGTGGCGCAAGGGCACCGGGTCAGCGTTTATAATCGCGGCAAGCGCGAAAGCGATTTGCCTGCGGGTGTCGAGTCCATCGTAGGGGAGCTCAAGGACATAGCCAGTGCGGGTCTGGCGCAGCGCAATTTCGACGTCGTGTGCCAGTTTATCGCCTTTACGCCCGACCAGGTGGCGCGGGATATCGAGGTATTTTCCGGCCATTGCGGGCAGTATATCTTTATTTCGTCCGCCTCGGTCTATGAGAAGCCGGCGAGCCATTATGTGATCACCGAAAGCACGCCGGCCATCAATCCGTTCTGGCCTTATAGCCAGAACAAGATTGCCTGCGAGGAATTGCTGGCCAAAGCGGACGATCTCGCCTGGACCATTGTGCGCCCCAGCCACACGGTGCGCACGGGCATGCCCGTGATGATTGGGGATGCCGACATCATGGCGCGGCGCATGCTCGATGGGGAGCCGACCCTCGTGGCGGGTGACGGGCATACGCCCTGGACGCTGACGCGGTCGGTGGATTTCGCCGTGCCGTTTGTTGGGCTGTTCGGCAAGGAGAAGGCGCTGCGGGACGTGTTCCACATCACCTCCGACCGGGCTCATATCTGGGACCATATCCAGCGCGAGATTGCCAACCAGCTGGGTGTCGAGGCAAAAATCGTGCATGTGCCGACCGACACGTTGGTGAAGTTCAACCCCGAATGGGTGGGGCCGTTGCTGGGGGATAAGTCCTGGACGGCGATCTTTGACAATTCCAAGGTCAAGAGCGTGGCCGGGGATTTTACCTGCGCGGAGGATCTGCCGACGATTTTGGAAGAGCCGATCTTCCATCTCAAGAAGCGCCTGGAAAGCAATCGGCCGCCGCGGGGCGAGTTCGATGCGCTGGTTGATCGTATCTGCCAGGCGCAGGCCGCGCTGGGCTAGCAGGCATCACAGGGCAAAATGCAGGGGCGGCGGGATATTTCGCCGCCCTTGTGCCGTTAAGGGGCATGTGGACAGGAGGACAGCATGACCCGAGCCGTTTACGAGCCGATCGATACGCCCAAGCCGGTGGCCAACAATGTGTGGATCGTTGATAGCGGGCCGCTGCGCCTTGCTGGCATGCCCCTGCCCGTGCGGATGACGGTGATCCGGCTCAAGAGCGGCAAGCTGATCCTTCATTCGCCGACACAGTTCAGCTTTGCCCTCAAGGAGCAGTTGGAGGCTTTGGGGGAGATTGCGTACCTTCTGGCGCCCAACACGGCGCATTGGTCGTTTATGCGAGAGTGGCAGGAGCATTTGCCACAGACGCAGTGTTGGGCGGTGCCAGGGCTGGGCGAACGGCCGGCGGTCAAGAAATCGGGGTTGCGGATCGACCAGGTGTTTGCCGATGGCGCGCCCGCCGAATGGGACCAGGAGATCGAAATCGTGCTGCTGCGCGGCAAGGGGCTGGTGGAGGCGGAACTATTTCACCGCCCCAGCCGCACGCTGGTGTTGACCGATCTCATCGTCAATCTGGAAGGGGAAAAGCTGCCTTTGCCGATGCGGTGGGGGGCGCGGCTCGCCGGCGCGCTGGCGCCGGACGGCAAGGCGCCGGTCTATGCCCGGGGCCTGGTCAAGGCTGGCGGGGAGGCTGCAACAGCGGCAGCCCAGCGGCTGGTGGCACTGGAGCCAGAGCGCGTACTTTTTGCCCATGGGCACTGGCATGAACGCGATGGCGCCGCGCATCTGCGCCGATCGCTGGATTGGCTGCTGCCCAAATAAGCACTGCCCTTGCGGATTGGCGTGGCTGGGGTAACCTCCGGAGCAAAAAGGGGGGACGGCTATGGGCAGGCTCGAAGGAAAAAGCTGCGTCGTTACAGCGGCGGGCCAAGGTATCGGCCGCGCGATTGCAGAGAGCTTTCTGCGCGAAGGTGCCATGGTCTGGGCGAGCGATCTGGATCCGGGCAAGCTCGAGGGGCTCGATGGGGCGCAGACCCGGCAGCTCGATGTGCGCTCGAGCGAAGCGATCAACCAATTAGCTGCCGATACCGGCCGCATCGATATCCTCGTCAATGCCGCGGGCTTTGTGCATCACGGCTCGGTGCTCGAATGCAGCGATGAGGAGTGGGATTTCTCGTTTGATGTGAACGTCAAATCCATGCACCGGACGGTACGGGCCTTTCTGCCTGGGATGCTGGAGCGCGGCCAGGGCTCGATCGTCAACATTTCCTCGGGCGCTTCCTCGGTGCGGGGTATTCCCAACCGGCATGCTTACGGAGCGAGCAAAGCGGCGGTGATCGGGCTGACCAAGGCAGTTGCGGCCGATTTCATCAAGCAGGGCATACGCTGCAATGCGATTTGCCCGGGGACGATCCAATCGCCTTCGCTGGACGGCCGCATTGCCGAGCTGGCGCGGCAGACGGGCCGTTCGGAAGACTCGGTGCGCGCTGATTTCGTCAACCGGCAACCGCTTGGCCGGCTGGGGACAGCCGAGGAAATTGCCCTGCTTGCCGTGTATCTGGCGAGTGACGAGGCGAGTTATACCACGGGCTCGGTGTTCATGGCCGATGGCGGCTTCTCGCTTTAGCAGGCCAGCGATTCTGCCCGAGCAAAGATTGTTTTTGATCCCGGAAGGGGGCACGTGCGTTCCAGATCAAGATTTGTTCTGGTTGATGTCCCATGCGCCTGGCTTTCTTTAGTCCTCCCCTTCAGGGGCATCTGCAACCTGCTTCCGCGTTGGCCGAGGCATTGCGGGAGCGCGGGCACCAATGTTTTGCTGTTGCCCATCCAGAAACGCAACTGCCACAGCATAGCTTTTCGCCCATTTGGCTTGATCCGGCCAAGACGCGCTGGACGCCAGGGCAGTTCCTCGCCCATTCCCGCTCGCCGGGGCTGCCGCTGGGGATCTGGCGGCTGGTGGGGGACATGTCGACCATTACGGATTCCCTGTGCAGGCAGGCGCCGGAATTGCTGCGAGCGCACGGGATCGAGGGGATCGTTGGGGATCAGCTGGAGCCTGCTGGTGCCTTGGTGGCCCAATTCCTCGGACTGCCTTATGTGAGCCTGGCGGCAGCCGCGCCGATTAATCGCGAGCCGCTGGTGCCCCTGCCTGTGCTGCCTTGGCCCTATGAGGACAGTGAGGCGGCCATGCGGCGCAACGAAGTTGGAGAGCGCATTGCCGATTGGCTGACGCGCAAGCATGACCAGACTATTGCGCAATGGTCCGAGCGGTTTGGCATTGCGGGGCGATCCAAGCTGATCGACTGCCTGTCGCCCTTGGCTGACATGGCACAGATGCCAGCGGGCCTTGATTTCCCGCGCCGCAATTTGCCGTCCACCTATCACCATGTCGGCCGCCTACGGCCCGCGGACGGGGCTGGCGGAGGTGAGGTGCCGGCGTTCGGCCCCAAGCCGCTGGTTTATGCCTCGCTTGGAACCATGCAGGGCCATCGGGTGGGCCTGTTTCGCCGCATGGCAAAGGCGTGCCGGCTGTTAGGGCTGCAGCTGCTGGTTAGCCATTCCAATACGCTGACGGAAGCGGAGGCCAAGACTATTGATGCCGATTGGGTACTGCCCTGGGTTCCGCAAGAGGCGGTGTTGCGGCGGGCTGATATCGTCATCACCCATGGCGGGCTCAACACGGTACTTGATACGCTAGCGCACGGCTTGCCGCTGCTGTGCATGCCGCTGGCGTTCGAGCAGCCGGGGATCGGCGCGCGCATAGCCCATTCGGGCGCCGGAATGACGCTTTCGCCGCGCGCTTCCGCCCCGCAGATTGCCCAAGCTCTTGGGCGCATCATGAGTGAGTCATCGTTCCGCCAAAGGGCCGGAGTTTTGGCGCAGGAACTGGCGCAATTGCCCGGCGCCGCCGGGGCAGCCGAGATTGTTGAACGTGTTGTGGCCAGTGGGCAACCCGTATCCCGGCAGCCCGTCGCAGAACGGGCGTGACCCCTCAGGTACGGCGGGAGCGCTGCAGGGCGCCTGCAACGAGGAGGATAGAGCCGGCGACAAGCAAGAGGGGCAGCGCACCGCCGCCAATCCTGCCCGAGGGGTGCTTCCAGCCACCGCTTACGGTCCACTCGTCATCATGGATGGGCGCAAAGGCATTGCCGGTGGAAGGTGGCGCCGGGTCCTTGCGCAGCTCGATCGTGTTGACGGCTGTGCTAACCACAAGATCGCTCAAGGGCGGGAATAGGGTCTTGGCGAGAGCCGACAATGCACCGATCTTGCCGGCATAAACCTCCCGCCGGGGCTGCTTGAGCAAGGCGATGACTGTGTCAGCGACGGTTTGTGCGGAGTAGCGGGGCACGACGGGTTGCGCCTCGTGGCCGGAATAATTGGCAGCGCGCTGATAGATCGGTGTGTCGATGGCGTAGGGCAGAACGGTGCACACCTTGATGCCGGGAACATCGGCGACCTCCTGGCGGATGCTTTCGCTTAGACCCCGAACAGCGGCCTTGCTCGCGACATAGGCAGAGCCATAGGGCTGGCCAGTGATCGCTAGAACCGAGGAGACGTTGATCAGCATGCCGCCGCCTGCACGCCGGAACTGGCGGACCGCTACGCGGGTGCCGTTGAAATAGCCATTTATGTTGGTGTGGAGGACCTGGTCGATCACGGATGGGGGCGTGTCCTCGATGCGGCCGAAATGGATGATGGCGGCGTTGTTGATCCAGATATCGATGCGGCCCCATTCCTCCAGGGCTGCCTGCCCGACACGTTCAACAGCTTCGCTGTCGCCCACATCGGCGGCGATGGGCAGGGCTGCCCCGCCAAGAGCGCGGCATTCCGCGGCTGTTTCATCGAGCGCTTCCTGGGAGCGGGCAACAAGCACGAGGCGGGCGCCGCGGCGGGCGAATTCATGGGCGATGGCGCGCCCATTGCCGCTGGAAGCCCCGGTGACAACAACGACATGATCGCGCAGGTTCAAGGCTGATGCTCCATCTGGCTGCGGAGCTGGAGCAATGCGTAACGCCGCGTCATTTCAAAGGGCGATCAGCTACTCAGCTCAAGTTTGAGACGGCAATGCCAGCCCTCGCGGTTTGTTCCCGACGCGGCACATCCTTGCGGGGATTAGTGCCCCGGTGGCGCTTTGGCGGAGAGCATTTCCTCGATCGTGCCGGCAAGGGCGGACAGCTCGAAAGGCTTGGTCATCAGCCGCGTTCCGGGCTCGAGTTCGTCCCCGTTCAGGCCCGCGCCCTTGGCGTAGCCTGTTAAAAACAAAACCGGGAGCGACGGGCGAATCTCGCGGGCGAGCTTGACCAATTGCTGGCCGTTCATGCCGGGCAAGCCAATGTCGGAGATCAGCAGGTCGATCCTGAGATCGGATTGCAGGATCGCAAGGCCCGCATTTCCGTCCACCGCAAATGCGGACTTGATGTTGAAATCATCAAGCACCGAACCGATCAGCATGCGGATGGCCGGATCGTCCTCCACCACCAGCACGGTTCCTCCATGCACGAGGGAAGTCGGCGCCATGGACGCAGGCATTGGCTCGTCCACACTTGGCTGGGCCGGAGGCAAGAACATGGTGACGGTTGTGCCTGCGCCGGGCGCGCTGTCGATAGTGACATCGCCGCCGATCTGGCCCATGAAACCGTGGATCATGGAAAGGCCCAGGCCCGTTCCCTGCCCTAATGGCTTGGTGGTGAAAAACGGATCAAAGGCTTTCCTCATCACCTCGGGCGGCATGCCGCTGCCATTGTCGGCTACGCTGACGGTGAGATAATCGCCCGCAGGCAGTCGCGGCCCGCTGGTTGGAAGGTGCCGGCTGCCCAGGGCAATTGTGATCACCCCGCCATCGGGCATGGCGTCGCGCGCATTGATGGCGAGGTTGAGGATGGCGCTTTCCAGTTGCGCGGCATCGGCCCGGGCCCACCATTCGCCGGGCGGCACGTCGATGCCGATGTCGATGGCTTCGCCGAGGGTTCGGCGCAGCAGATCGTGGAGCGAGCGGACGAGTTGGCCAATTTCAACGGCCTGCACGTCGAGCGCCTGGCGGCGGCCAAAGGCAAGGAGGCGCTGGGTCAACGAGGCCGCGCGGCGCGAAGAGGTGACTGCCCCATCGATGAAACGGGCGATATCGTCGTAGCGCCCGGCGGCAAGGCGGCGCTGGATAACGTCCAGGCTACCGATGATGCCGGCAAGCATGTTGTTGAAGTCATGGGCGATCCCGCCGGTGAGCTGGCCGATGGCTTCCATTTTTTGCGCCTGTCGCAGGGCTTCCTCGGTGTTGCGCAATTCCTCGGCGGCCTGGTGTTCGGCAGTGATATCCCGGCCCACGGCATGAACGACGCCATCTTCCACCACGCCGCGCCAGTCAAACAGGCGATAGCTGCCGTCCCGGGCGCGGTAGCGGTTTTGAATGGTTATGACATCATCGCTTGCGGCCTGGTGCGCCACATAGCTTGCGGTGCGATCGCGATCCTCAGGGTGCATGAACTCGAAGATGGATTTGCCGATCATCTCTTGCGGGTCCCAGCCCAGGAGCCGCTTGGCACTCGGATTGACCGAAAGGATGATGCCGGCCTCATCGCGCACCAGCATCACTTCCTGGGAGATGCGCCAGAGACGGTCATGATCCCTTTGCCGCTCCCGGGCTTCGCTACGTCGTAGGGCAGCTTCGGCTTGCGATTGCCTATAGGCTGACCAGGTCCGGGCGGCGACCTCGCGGACCAGGACCGCTTCGGCCTCGGTCCAGTGTCGCTCCTGGGCAGAGTGGACATAAAGAATGCCAGTCAGCGCGCCTTCCCGTAGCAATGGCGCAACGATCAGCGCTTTGGTGCCGATGCTGCGCCAAGTCTGGAGATGGCCTTGCTCGACCCGCGCATCCTCGTCGCAATGATCAACGACCAAAGTTTCGCCGCGGCGCAATTGGTTGATGATCTGGGGGCCAAAGGCATCAAGGACGCGCGCTTCGCCTGCCAGCGACCCCATGGACCCAGCCCAGTCGCTCTCGACGCGGACGACCAGTCCGTCTTCGATGATGTCACCAAAACCAGTGCGACCGGCTCCGAGGTGACGCCCAAGCAGTTCGGCCGCAATCGCTGTCATTGCCGCCGCGGAAGCGGCACCGCGTAGTGCTTCTTCCAGATCAAGAAGAAACTGGAGCCTTGCTTCGGCTGGCGAGACAGGATCAGGCAAAATGACGAATCCCAGATGACCTCATGTGGCTAGCACGCCTCGCTGATTTGAGCGAGGGCGGGATCGGGTTTGCAAGACGGGAAGAACCTCGTGCGGATGGAGTCCGCTAGTGCCTGAGGGGCCTCCCCCGGCTTGTTGCAAGTGCCAAGCCTGCCTTGGGAAGGCTTTAAGAGCTGAGTAACTACGCTGCAAACTTGGGCGGTGGGGAAGGAATTTCTTTCGAGGTGCGCCGCTAAGCAGGACGGGAGGAACCAAGCTTTTCATGTCCAGTTTGCACCCGACCGGCTCGACCAGCACAAGGTCTATTGCTTTCGTCTCCCTGGCGCTCGCCTTGGCGCTAGTGATGGCGTTTGTCATGGCCGCCTGGTGGGCGGTGGACAAGATCGATACGCGCGAACTGCTCAATGAACGGCAAAGCATTGCCGCGGGGCTGGTTGCACGCAAGAACCGCATTGCTCAGGAGCAGGACAGCTCGGCCGTCGGGGACGATGCTGTTGTGAATTTGCGCGCGAACAATCAGCCCTGGATTGCCAGAAATCTTGCGGATTGGATGAGCCAATTCTTTTCACATGACCGCGTCTACGTGCTGGCGCCTGATGATCGTGTGGTGCGGGCGGCGGAGGCGGGCGAACAGATCCCGTCCATCATCGATCTGCGCGACCGGGCCGTGGTTGAGCCCATAATTGCCAAGCTTCGGGAGAAGCTTGCCGTGGCTGCCAATGAGGGTGATGCCTCCATGGCAGCGCCCATGGGAACGGGGAATACCGACACGGTTCGCCTCCCGAGCAACGAGCTGGCCTATGTCAGTGTCCGCCCGATAGTGCCGTCCAGCGGCGCCGTTGTGCAGAGGCCGGGCGAAGAATTCCTGGTCATTTCGGTGGTGGCGCTGGACGGCGATGTGCTGGGGGAGCTCGGCCAACAGCTGGGCTTGCCGGATCTAAGGATCGGAGGCCCCGGAAAGGGGAAAGGCGCGCTGCCCGTGGTGAACAATGCGGGGCGCACGATGGGCTTTGCCGTCTGGACGCCCAAGAAGCCGGCGCTTGTGTTGATGCAGGAGACGGCACCTGCAACGCTGGGCCTGTTGCTGGTGGGCGGGCTGAGCCTGTTCGGATTCCTGATGTGGCTGCGCCGGACCATGTCGGCCCTGGAAAAGAGCCAGGCGCAGATCGAATATCTGGCGTTTCACGATCCCCTGACGGGAGTTGCCAACAGGGCGCTGTTTGATGTGCGGCTGCGCAATGCCCTCCACTATGAATATCTGGCTAAGGCCAAGGTGGCGCTGGTGTCCATTGATCTTGATACGTTCAAGGAGATCAATGACAGCCTTGGGCATGGGGCGGGCGATGAGCTGATCAAACAGGTCGCCAAGCGCCTCTCGAGCAGGCTTCCTGAAGGTGCGACGCTGACGCGGCTGGGTGGCGACGAGTTCGCAGTGGTGCAGCCTGGCGTGGTCAGTGAGGGCCATGCGCGTTTCCTTTGCCAGACGCTGCTCGACACGTTCCATGATCCATTCCTGCTTGCGGGCGAATACGTCCGGGTGACGGCCAGCATGGGCCTAGCGCTGGAATCGGGCGAGGCCGTGTCGTCAACCGAGATCATGCGCCGGGCGGACGTTGCGCTCTATGCGGTGAAAGCGGCAGGGCGGGATGGCTTTCGCTGTTATGAGCAGTCGATGGATCAGTCGCGGCGCGACAAGCGGACGCTCGAGATCGATTTGCGCAATGCGCTGGTGACCAATAGCGGGCTGCACCTCCTCTACCAGCCGATCTTTGACGCGGTGAGCAGCGCCATTGTTGGGGCCGAGGCGCTGGTGCGGTGGGAGCATCCCACCAGAGGCAATCTTACGCCCGATCTTTTTATCAGCGTTGCAGAAGAGCAAGGCGTGATTGAGCGATTGGGTCTTTGGGTGCTGAACGAGGCCTGCCGGTTTGCTGCCAATTCCGCCCTGCCCTGGGTGGCGGTCAATGTTTCCCCGCTGCAATTCAACAATGCTCATTTCGCGCAAAGCGTTCTTGATGTGCTGCGCGCCCAAAATCTGCCACCGCACCGGCTGCAGATCGAAATTACCGAAGGGCTGCTGCTGCAGAACTCGCCTGTGGTGCGCGCGAGCCTGGAATCGCTTCGCGCCAATGGTATCGCCATTGCCCTCGACGATTTCGGGACCGGTTATTCCTCGATCGGCTATCTGCGCAACCACAGCATCGACAAGCTCAAGATTGATCGCTCCTTTACCCAGCTGATCGGCCGCGACAAGGCGACCGAAACCATTGTCCAATCCGTTGTGGAAATGGCCGAGGCGCTTGGGATGACGGTTACAGCCGAAGGGGTGGAAGACGACCTGCAGCGTCATACGCTGGTGAAACTGGGCTGTGCAACGCTGCAGGGTTATCTCCTTTCGCGGCCCATTGCTGGAGAGCGGCTCGAGGATCTGCTCGCCAGCGACTTGGCCGGCGCGTCCATGCGGAAACAACCAGCACTTCGCTAGAGCTGCCCGCTGGGCCTTATAGAGCCCAGACCAGCAGCAGCATGGGCACGGATACAAGAACCACCAGCAGCGAGAGCGGCAGGCCGAGGCGCCAATAGTCGCCGAACCTGTATCCACCGGGCCCCATGACAAGCGTATTGCACTGATGACCTATGGGGGTGAGGAAGTCGGACCCGGCCCCAATTGCCACCGCCATCAGAAAGGCTTCAGGGCGATAGCCAAGGTCCGCCGCAAAGGTGGCGGCGATTGGGGCCATCACCAGCACGGTAGCGGCGTTGTTCAAAAACGGCGTCACGGCCATGGCCGCCACCATGATGAGAGCCAAGGCGCCATAGGAGGGCAGGATGCTTGCCGTGCTGGAAAGCCAACCGGCGATGAGATCGGTTGCTCCCGTGGTGCGCAGGGAGTCGCTCACCGGGATCAGGGCTGCCAGCATGATCAGGATGGGTGCATCGAGATACGAATAAACATCACGCATTGGGACCGTCCGGGTGACGACCATCAGGACCGCCGCGGCAAAGAATGCCAGAGGAACGGGCACAAGGCCGAGCGCCGTACTGCCCATGGCAAGGGCCAGGATCACAACCGGCACAAGGCCATTGCGGATGGTACCGAGCTTGAGATGACGCTCAACCAGCGGCAGGCAATTCCACTGCCGCAGCAGTTCGGGCAGTTGATCCATGTTGCCCTGCAGCACGATAACGTCGCCATTCTGGAACTTGATCTCACCCAAGCGTTCGGTGAAACGCTTGTCGCGCCGGCTGACGGCAAGGAGATTAAGGCCGGTCGTGTCGAACAGGGTCAACTCGCGCGCGCTACGCCCGATGAGGCTTGAATGCTCGCCCACGACAGCTTCGACAACGCCGGTGTTTTCCGAGGCGACCTGCGCGTCCCGCCGTTCGGAAAAGACGAGCTTGCCCTGCGCAACCATCTTGTCGAGCGCGTCGGGATCGCCTTCCACAAGCAGAAGATCGCCTTCGCGGATAATGGAGTCTGGCAGGGGCCGTCGATGCTTGCCGTCGGCAGAGATGATGCCGATGACCATGGCGCGCCCGCCGCCAAGGCCCTGCAGCTCGCCAATAGTTTGGCCCACGCTTGGCGATTCCATGGGGACATGGACTTCGGTCGTATAGTTTTTGATCTCGATGGCCTCGTCCATGGAGCGGCCTTCGCGCGACCGGACGGGCAGGAGCCAGTAAAACAGCGCCAGAAAGATGATTCCAACTGCGGCAAGGGTGGCGCCGACGGGGGTAAAGTCAAACATGGTGAAGGGCGTGCCGGTCAGGTCCTCCCGCACGCGTGAAACGATGATGTTGGGGGAGGTGCCGATCTGGGTCATGAGGCCGCCCAGGAGCGAGCCGAAGGCCATGGGCATCAGGAACATCGAAGGCGACACGCCCGAGCTGCGTGCCATCTGGAACGCGATGGGGATCATGATCGCCAGGGCGCCGATATTCTTGATAAAGGCCGAAAGCACGGTAACGACCAGCACAAGCAGGATCAATTGGGCACGCGGCGTGCTCACCCCCGGGGCAAACCGGCGCACGGCGACTTCCATGATGCCGCTTCGGGCAACAGCTGCACTGACCACGAGGGCACTGCCGACAATAACGACAATGTCGTCGGAAAGGCCGGAGAATGCCGCGTCGGGCGGAACGATCCCCACGGCAACTGCCACGAGCAAAGCGCCTGCTGCAACAAGATCGTAGCGCCAGCGCCCCCACACAAAAGCGACCATCATCGCGGCGATGACGGCAAAGGCGAGAAGCTGGGCAGTGGTCATAGGCAAGGGCTCCGGCAAAACCGCACAACGCGGCTGGATCGTTTTTCAGCAGGGTCGATAAACATTTTTTTGTTGGCCTCCCACCGGCTAATCACCTCGTGGAAGTTTCAGGGCTGAAGTAGGGGAAGGTGCTGTTAAGCGGGGAACGTTTTGGGACGGGTTGCTGTTGGGAGGCAACAAGCAAAACACAAGAGGATAGCGCCATGGCGAACCCCAAGACCCTTGAAGATGCTTTTTACGAAGGCCTGAAGGATATCTATTTCGCCGAGCGGACCTCCGTGCGGGCGCTCAAAAAAGCCGCTAAGGCTGCGCAGGAGCCAAAGCTCAAGGAGGCTCTCGAGCGCCATGAAGAGGAAAGTGCGCAGCAGGTGGAGCGCCTGCAGCAAGTGTTCGAGATTTTCGGGAAGGCTGCGCGTGGCAAGACCTGCGAGGCTATCCAGGGCCTGATGGCAGAGCTCGAGGAACACATCGAGGACTTCAAGGACAGCGAGGCTGCAGACGCCGTGCTGATCAGCGGCGCGCAGGCGATGGAGCACTACGAGATCGCCCGCTATGGCACGTTGCGCTCATGGGCAGCGCAGCTCGGGCTCAATGACGCCGTCAAGCTGCTCGAGCAGACGCTGGCGGAAGAAGAAAAGACCGACGAATTGCTGACCCAGATGGCCGAAGAATTCGCCAACCGGGCTGCTGCCTAGAACGACTGGCGGGAGCATCGGCTCCCGCCTCCCCCACCCAAGCGGGAGAGCGCACGATCTGCTCTTCACCCCGGCACCTAAATCCTTGTACTGGTTTGCCGTGACGCACACGCACGGAAACAACCATGTCCCTCCTCACAGAAGACGCCAAGGGCGTTTACATCATCGCCGTAACGCCCTTCACGCCCGAGGGCGAGGTGGATTGGGCAAGCGTTGACCGCATGGTCGACTTCTACGAGGAAAAGGGCGTTTCCGGCATGACGATCCTGGGGCAGTTGGGCGAGGCGCCCAAGCTGACGTCGGAGGAGTCCCGCGCAATCGCCAAGCGCGTACTGGACCGGGTGGGCAATCGTATGCCCATCGTTGTGGGTGTTTCGGCACCCGGCCTTGCGCCCATGCGCGAACTCGCCGATTCCGTGATGGACATGGGCGCCGCGGGGGTGATGGTGGCGCCACCCTGGACCACCAAGACGGACGATCAGGCTTATAGCTTCTACGTGTCCGTTGGTGAGGCTTTGGGCAAGACGCCCTGGGTTCTGCAGGATTATCCGCTGACCACCAATGTGACGATCGCGCCCAAGGTGATCGATCGTATCATCCGCGACGTGCCGACTTGCGTCATGCTCAAGCATGAGGACTGGCCGGGGCTCAACAAGATCAGTGCCCTACGTGCCTCGAGTGACAAGGGCGAAACGCGCCGCATCTCGATCCTGTGCGGCAATGGCGGGCTGTTTTTGCCCGAGGAAATGGGCCGCGGCGCCGATGGGGCGATGACCGGCTTCTGCTTCCCCGAGATGATGGTTGGCGTGGTCGAGCATTATGGAAAGGGCGAGGTGGAGCGCGCGCATGACCTTTTCGATGCCTATTTGCCGCTGGCTCGCTACGAGCAGCAGCAGGGATTGGGTCTCGCGGTGCGCAAATATGTATTGGCTAAGCGCGGCGTCATTGCTTCGGCGACCCTCCGCAAACCAGGTGGCTCCCTTGGCAAACTCGACATTGCCGATGTTGAGCGGCTTTTGGCGCGGCAGGCGAAGCGTCTGCAGGAAATCGGCGCATAAGAGCCGCGGCAGCAATGATATGGTCAATTCTTTGGGGTAGCATCTTGCCCGGCGGAGGGGCAGAGCGTTGAAAGCACGGACTTGGAGGGGCGTCTCCCCCACTCAGCTAGCTGTCGGGCTGTTTACGCTGTTCCTGGCGCTGTTTGTGGGGCTGTTCGCCTACTACGTCACGCAAGGCATCGAACGGCAGCACGAGCGCTTCGCCGATCGTTCCAGCTATGCTGCCAAGGTTGTCAGCGCCAACACCTTCTGGATCTGGGAGGTGGCTATCCAGACGCTTCGGCTTGCCGATGTGGAACTGGGCGAAACCATTTTCAGCGAACCCGACAAGATGGCGCTATTGCTGAACGACCTTCCTGCCGGCACGGAAATCTACATCGTCGATGCCGCTGGGAACATGGTTTACTCCACTATTTCCGGAGCGGAACGCGTTTCGGTGGACGATCGCGGGTATTTTCAGGCTGTGAAAAGCGGCCGCCCATTCTACACATCGGCGCTTCTCCAAAGCAAAATCACAGGTGAATCAATCTTTGTGGTCAGCAAAAGGGTCGAGCGCGGCGGCGCTTTTGCAGGCGCGATCATGCTCTCCTTCCCTGAAAGCCTGCTGCAGGAAATATTTGCTACGGTAGACCTTGATCCGGGGTCAACGATCAGCCTGATCCGCAATGACGGACAGTTGATGGCCCGGCACCCACCTGCGGGGGAACCGGTGGACATGAAGAACCATGTCCTTTTCACCGAATATCTCCTGTCTAGCCCCGAAGGCACATATGTTTCCGCCGTTTCGCCGGTAGATGGCGTGGCGCGCGTCGTCAGTTACAAGACCGTGCCGGGAACCCCCATTATAGCGCTAGCCTCCATTGCGACCGACGAAGCTTGGGATCAGTTCCAGCGCGGCATCATCATCCTGATCCTTATTGTATCACCCGTGCTGATCGGGCTGGTGCTGGGATGTTTCTGGATCATAAGCCTCCTCAACAAGGCTTCCAGGCGTTCGGAGGAGCTACAGGCCTCGGTTGACCTCAACACCATGCTGTTTCGCGAAATCCACCACCGGGTGAAAAACAACCTTCAATCGGTGCAGGCACTCGTGCGGATGCAGGACATGCCGGAAACCGCAAAGCGCGATTTGCAGAGCCGGTTTGCCGCAATGGCGGCCATGCACGAGCATATCTACATGGCCGATCGCTATGAGGATATCGACGCCAAGGAGTTCATCCCAGCCATATTGAGGGAAGTGGTGCGCGCCTATGGTTCTGACGCAGAGCTGCAGCTGAACATCGCCAGCATGGCGGTGGACAGGGACCATGCAACCCCGCTGGCGCTGTTGCTGAGCGAGTTGGTCACCAACGCGTTCAAGCATGCCCTTCCGGAGGGCGGCGGGCTGATCACGGTCGAGCTTTCGCCACGTGAGGATGGCCTCGCCAATCTGGTTGTGCGGGACAATGGGCCCGGAATGACGGAGCCGGTTCCGAGCAAAAGCATGGGCATGCGGCTCATCAACGGCATTGTGGCGCAGATGGGCGGAACTTATGCCTTCCGGAACGAGAACGGCACGGTTTTTGAAGCCCAGATCGCCTTGAGCATCAAGGCGCGTTCCGTTGCAGAAAAGGTAGCTTCGCAAGCATAGGAGAGAGCCGGCCACCGAAGTGGCCGGCCGCGGGATCATGCCTTGGCAAGGGCCTGGTCGATATCGGCGATGATGTCGTCTATATGCTCGATGCCGATCGAGAGGCGCACGAGGTCTTCGGACACGCCGGCGCGGGCCAGTTCCTCGGGGGCAAGCTGGCGGTGAGTGGTGGATGCCGGATGGCAGGCGAGCGACTTTGCGTCGCCTATATTGACCAGCCGCAGGATCATGCCCAAAGCGTCGATGAACTTGCCGCCCGCTTCTGCACCGCCCTTGATGCCAAAGCTGACAATGCCTGATGCATGCCCCTTGGTGATGCGCTTGGCCACCTCATTGTATTTGCTGGTGGGCAGGGCCGCATAATTGACCCAGCTGACCTTGGGGTGGTTTTCAAGATATTGGGCGACCTTGAGCGCGTTTTCGCAATGGCGCTCCATGCGCAGGCCTAATGTTTCCAGCCCCATGAGGAACAGGAAGGCGCTGTGCGGCGAGAGCGCTGCGCCCGTGTTGCGGAGGGGAACGACGCGGCAGCGGCCGATATAGGCTGCAGGGCCCAGCGCCTCGGTATAAACCACGCCATGGTAGGACGGATCGGGTTCGTTGAGGACCGGGAAGCGGGCCTTGTTGGCCACCCAGTCGAACTTGCCGCTATCGACGATGATGCCGCCGATCGAATTGCCATGGCCCCCGATATATTTGGTGAGCGCATGAATGACGATGTCGGCGTCGAAATCGATGGGGCGGCAGAGGAAAGGCGTGGCCACCGTGTTGTCGACGATCAGCGGCACGCCATGGGCATGGGCGACTTTGGCCAGGAGTTCGATATCGACTACATTGCCGGCAGGGTTGCCAATGGACTCGCAGAACACGGCCTTGGTGTTGTCGTCGATCAGGGCGGCGATCGCATCGATATTGCCGGCGTCGGCAAGGCGCACTTCAATGCCCTGGCGCGGGAAGCTGTGCATGAATAGATTATAGGTGCCGCCATAGAGCTGGCTGATCGAGACGATGTTGTCACCGACGCCGGCGATAGCCTGGATGGCATAGGTGATCGCCGCCATGCCCGAGGCAACCACCAGACCGCCAATGCCGCCCTCCATTTCGGCAACGCGCTGCTCCAGCACGGCAGTGGTGGGGTTCATGATGCGGGTATAGATATTGCCCGGCACGGCCAGGTTGAAGAGATCGGCGCCGTGCTGCGTATCATCGAACGTATAGGAGGTGGTCTGGTAGATCGGCACGGCTGCGGCCTTGGTCGTGGGATCCGAATTGTAGGCGTGGTGCAAGGCGAGGGTTTCGAGCTTCATTGGAGTTCCTTTCTTTGGCATCTGGTGGGTCAGCCCTGATTGCTCATGGAATCGCGCTTCGGCGAAAGCCTGGTGGCATATTCGCCAGTGTGGACGCGAGGGCAATGGGGCATTCAAGCGTGTGGCAGTGATCCCTCGCGTGGGCGGAGGATAGAAAGCGTCAGGAGTAGGGCACTGCTCACCGCGTGAAGCAAGATTTGCAAGGGCACCGACAAGCCGCTTTCGAGCAGGACCAAGGCGATGTCACCGGCAGGGATGATGGCGCTTGCGGCGAGGAGGCGGCCTGCAGTCAGAATAAGGCAAAGGCGGGAGCGCTGCGGCATTCAAATGCTCCCAAGTTCAATGGGCGGGCCGGATGCCGTGGGAACCGTTCGGGGAAATTTCCGTTGGATTTGCAGCAGATAAATACACTGGAGGCTCAGATGATCAACACACGCACGCATGGTATCATCGACTACCTTATGGGCTTGGCGCTTATTCTTGTCCCATTTCTCTTCAACTTCGGTGCCGTAGAGCCGGCAGCGCTCTGGGTACCAGTTATCCTGGGTATCGTGGTCTTGATGACCAGCCTGATTACCAAGTATGAACTCAGCGTCGCAAAAATCATCCCCATGCCAATTCATATTGGCGCGGACGTCGTCGTCGGCCTGCTCCTGGCCGTTTCGCCATGGCTCTTCGGCTTTGCCGACCAGATGTGGATGCCGCACGTTGTGCTCGGCGCGCTTGAAATCGGTGTTGCTCTGACCACCCAGAAGCATTCCGCCTATGACGCCCACAATGGTGTCGGCCACGCCGCCCACCGCTAATACGCTTCATACATATAAAGCTTTTGAAGGTCGCCCTCGGGCGGCCTTTTCTCTTTCGGGTTTGCACCGCCCCAGGAGACTGCTCCGGCAAACATCAAATCGGCTGGGTCAGCACGTGTTCTAGAGTATGGACGAGGCCAGTGCTGCCCATGAAGATGTTTGCGCTAAGCCTTTGGACATGCCTGCGCCATGTCCGGGCGAGGCCTTGAGCATGGGCGATCGCACCCTTGCCCAAGGTTTTGGCACGTTGCCGTGCAGCCCAGCCAACGGTGTGCAGCCGCGCGATACAGTCGGTGCCCCAATTTCTGGGTCCCACGACTAGAGTGCCCATTGGCACATCACCGTTCCACAAGCCTTGGATGACATGACCATCGGCGGTGGTGGACGAGTCCATGTCCGTGCAGTCAGTGCCGGCGTAAAAGGCTTCGACGATCATATATTCCAGCACCAAGCCTGGACTAAATTTGCGATAGCGCTCGTCATAGGCACATTTGGGCGTGAAGATCGTTTCGCCGGCCTGCATGTTGATGCTTAGCGCAATTGGTTTGTCATCCAGCAACAGGCTATCGACCGATGTCTGGCCGTCTCTTGGGCAAAAGGCTTGGCGGGCAAAGCGCGCATGCTGGGGCTTGGACAGGAAAGAGGTGCCAGCCTTACCCTTCCAGCCGGCATGCTCGACGGCAAGAAACTGTTCGATGCGTTGCGTCACCAGAGCGGGATCGGCTGCCCGCTCGAAGCGCACCTCGCCCAATTCCTCGAGCCGGCGAATTGTGCGTTGAATATCCTTCACCCGGCTCCTGGACACGGTTGAACGCAGATGCTCGGCAAAGTCGCACGATGAGCGGGTGAGCCGGGAGCGCCTATAATTTGCCAGCGGCAGGCAGCGCAGCGAGCTGGTGCCCGCCAGAAAGTTCAAGCGTTGGGCGAAGCGGCTGCAAAGGTCCACATGCGGAAAACTCCAGCGGCGCGGGATCTGACTCGTGCGAATGGCATCGCTCCAGGCGACGATCACATCGTCCGCCCGGTCCTTGTTGATCAGGGGCTGGCTGCAGAACTGATACAGATTGGTTGCCGCGACGGCGCGCGTGAGAGGAAGCTGCTTTAGACGGAACGGAAACATGCCGAGCAGTTGGCTTCCGTCCTCGCTGCGAACACAAACGGCGCGAAGCCCTGATGCCCGGTCAATGGTGTTCAGGCCCGCCAGAACATAGGAACGAGCATAGAAGGGATTCTCGTCCAGCGCATTGCGGGAAAGCTCGTCCCATGCCGCAGCTTCGATATTGCGGATGTCCTTTTCGTCGAGAACTTCAAGGATCAGTTTTGGCGCACTCGTCGTTGGTTTCATGATCAAAGCTCCCCTCCACGAGGCCTTATCTGGCCAAACACCGGCAGCACCAAACCAAGCTGGCTTTGAGCAAACCACGCGAGCAGAATGCCTCGTACCGTCAATCCTGCCACGAGCCCCAGAGCTGCGCCCAGCGGCCCCAACAAGGGTACCAGGCTGACAGCAACACCCATGTTCACCACCAGTGCCAGCAGAAACGCTAGAGAACAAAGGCGCTCCTTGCCCAGCATGGTCAGAACGTCTTCCCCGGGTCCCAGCAGGCAGGCAATGACAATGCCCGAGCATAGAACAGGGACCAGATAGTGCGCCTGCCCGTAGTCTGAGCCAAAGAGGTTAAGCAACAATCCCCCAGCCAGCAAAAGCAGGACGGCTCCTGCTGCCGACACGGTGGTGGACAACAATGCGGACCGCCGGATCAGCGACTGCAATTTCTCGAGTTCGTTCGTGGCAGCGAGCTTGGCATATTTTTGGGCGGTCACGGCGGTGACACCATAGGGCACATAGGCCAGGATCTGCGCGATGCGCGAGGCCGCAAAGTAAAGCGCCACCGCCTCGGGTGGGGCAAAGAACCCCAGGATCAGGATGTCGGCATTGGCGAACAGAACTTCGGCAACATCTATGCTCGCGATCGGCAGTGCCGTCTTGGTCCATTGATGTATTGAGTAGATTGGTCGGGCGTCACCAAGAGCAGCGCGGAGGTGGACCTTTAGCAGCGCGAACTGGATGGCAACACTCAGGATCAGTCCTAGGACAGTGAGCGCCATAACCGTATTCGCATCCGCACCCAGGCCGAGTGCCGCAAGGGCGCTCAACCCGATAATGATGATTAGGTGTCGAAGCAGATAGGCCGGGCCGATGCCCAGATTTGGCCGATCCAGGCCGCGCGCGATGGCTTCCAGAAAATCCTGCAGGGCCAGCAGCGGTATCCCCGCAAGCGCAAGGCTAGCTAATACAACATACCCAGGCTCCAGTGGCGAAAGCGGGCTATAGATCAGGGCAGCGGCAGCTGCGATCACTATCGAGGAAACAGCGGCGGTAAAGGCCAAAGCAAAAATCAGAAGTCCGCGCGCCCTGCCCTGCTCACCCCGCTCAAGATAATCAGCAAGCAGACGGCAAAGCAGCTGCGCTGTCCCAAACGTGCCGAAATGCCCCAGCAGCAGCAGGTAGACCAGGACCAGGGCATAGCGCCCGAACTCTTCGGCTCCCATGACTCGCGAAGCAAACACTTGAGCTGCCAACGCAATTCCCGCGCCAGCAATGCGTAGCCCCATGACGTGAAAGGATGGGCTCGCCAGCTGCGGCAAGCGGGCTGCAAGGCTTCCGACTGCATCCAGTGCCTGGTTGCTGAACAGTTTCTGCCGAACACTGAAAAGGCTCAAATTACTCTCGTGGGTCCGCAACTTCCATGCGCCGGCGCATCGTCAGGGAGGTTAGACGGGTGTCACCGGAAAAGTACTGCTTTGTGCCCTTATGGTTACAAACATGATTAGGAACGGTGGTGGCGCCATCCACCGAGCTCGTTGGGGTGAGCGTCGACAGCTTCTGAAAGCGGACGAGTCCGATACTCACCTTGCTTGCCTTTGTCGAGCCAGCAGCAGCGGCGTCTGAGCCCCTTGCCCAGAGCATGATTTCCGCAATTGGCAGCCCACTATTAAGCTTTTCTTGCCTCTAGCCAGCACCAGTTGGGAACACCGGGCGGCTCCCGGCACGCAGCTTGCCGATGTCGTGCGATGGTGGCGTTTCGGCTCGAGCCTCTCATCCAGGGGAGATAAAGCCGAACCATTTGGCACCGCAAACGTCTAGTTAGAAGTAGTGGAGGTCTGGATGAAAATCGTGGTTCTGGGCGGTGATGGCTTTTGCGGCTGGCCTACAGCCTTGCGGCTGTCGCGGGACGGTCATTCGGTCACCATTGTCGATAACCTGTCGCACCGGCGGATCGATCAAGAGCTAGGGGTCCAAAGCCTTACCCCCATAACTGCAATCGAGGAGCGGCTCGCGGCGTGGCAGCGCGTGAGTGGCAGGACTATTGCCTTTCAGAATATTGACATTGCTCGGGATTACGACGGCTTGGCAGCCATGCTGGCCGAGCAGGCGCCCGATGCTGTGGTGCATTTTGCCGAGCAGCGTGCAGCGCCCTATTCCATGCGCAATGCGGCAACCAAGCGCTACACGATCGACAACAACATCAATGCCACCCACAATTTGCTCGTGGCATTGGTGGATCTCGGCTTCGACACGCATCTGGTGCATTTGGGAACCATGGGCGTTTATGGCTATGATGGTGATGGGCTTGAAATACCAGAGGGCTATCTGGATGTAACTGTGTCCAACCAAGCGGGGCAGTCTCTCCCTCGTTCCATTCTTTATCCCACACAGCCCGGAAGCGTTTATCACCTCAGCAAGTCGCTCGATCAGCTGCTGTTCCAGTTTTATGCCCGCAATGACCGGCTGCGGATCACTGACCTGCACCAAGGCATTGTTTGGGGCACCCAGACCGAGGAAACCCGGCTCGATGACGCCCTGGTCAACCGCTTCGATTATGACGGGGACTATGGCACGGTGCTCAACCGCTTCCTTGTACAGGCGGTCAACGGCTATCCATTGACCGTGCATGGCAGCGGCGGGCAGACACGGGCCTTCATCAATATCCAGGATACGGTGCGTTGCGTGTCCCTTGCCCTGAACAACCCGCCTCCCCCGGGCGACAGGGTGCGCATCACCAATCAATTGGCCGAAACGCAGAGCGTGCGGGCAGTCGCCGCCATGGTCGCCGGAATAACTGGCGTTCCCATTGCCAATGTTGACAATCCTCGCAAGGAGGGTGAAAGCAACACGCTGCGTGCATCGAACCAAACATTCCGCGGGTTGGGACTGGACCTCATCCTGCTCAAAGATGCGCTGCTGAACGAAACGCTGGAAATCGTGGAACGCTACAAGGATCGCTTCAATCCTGAAGTGGTACCGGCCCGTTCACTGTGGACGCGTGACAATCGCCCGGGCCTCGTGCCGGGCCTTGGCGAGGGCATAACCAAGTAATGCGCGACCTGTTGCGGCTCCTGGGCCTGGCAATCCTGGTATTTGCCATAGTCGGGTTTGCCATGATCTACTCCCGTGACAGCGCCTTCCGCTATGGTGTGACGGCCTTTGTGTCCGGCGCGAGCGGCGCGGTTAGTCGCGGCTTTGTTGACCTGACTGGCTTTGGCAGAGGGGAAAGCACCCCCCAACTGGAAACAACGACCCTGCGGATTGCCCGGGCGCGGCCGGCAGATTGGGTCGGTCTGACAGGTTACGGCGATCGGACGACCGTGCCTTTTTCGGTGCCTTTGGTGGGCAGCTATGTCGATGGCCAGCTCGATTTGCGCTTTGACGCACAACTGGCCCAGGGCAGCACCGGATTGCTCAGCATTGCAGTCAATGGCAGGCAGCGCAGTGAAATCGTGATCGACACAGGCCACAACGCCTATGACGTGACCATTCCGCTCACCCAGAGCGATCTTCTGGCAAACACCGTTCTGGTGGAGTTGACCTCGCGCGGAACAGGCAACGACGGGCAGATGTGCCCCAGTGAAGCGGCCAATGCAGGGATCGCGATCAGCCTTTTACCCGAAAGTGCAATTGTGCTGACCACGTTGCAAGCGGAGCGGGATCCCCAGACTGCCCTGATTGCTGCCGCCGATCCATTGAATATCTATTTGGGAGAAGATCCGGAAGACCAGATCGTTGCTGTCTGGGGTGCCCAGCATATGGCCCGTGCCGGCGTATCCGCGATCCTGGTTGAAGACAAAGTGACACCCGGGCGGGTCATCGTAACCGACAATGCAACTGCGCCGAACCCGGTCGAGCTCGATAGCGGTGGCAATATCGTGCTGAACGGGCTGCTGGGCCTGCGCCGGGCTATCGAATTCCGCCGCGCCGAGACTCGTGATCTGTTTGAGCAGTGGCCCATTCCAGCGGCAGGCCTCACCAAACAAACCATGGCTCGCAATTTCAACGGCACCGAGAGCTGGACTGTTTCCTACCCGATCGCCGACTTGCCTGGGGGGCTTACGCCAACCAGCTTTGAGCTGGCGTTGCGCGCCAGCCAGCTGGCGGACGGAAATGAGTGGATCGTTCGCGTCTCGCTCAACGGCAATCTGCTGCAGACGGCGCGTTTGCCCGGCAACGTGCCCGATATATCCCTAGCGATTGACTTGCCGGTGGCGCTTCAGGGTCTGAATAACACCATCGAAGTCGAGCTGGTCGATACATCACCGGTCCAGGGCGCCTGCCGGGCTGCTCCTGATGCGCGGGCACAATTAATGCCGCAGAGCCGGTTGGTCGCATCAGCATCCCAACCCAGCACCGGTTGGGGCGCTTTGGTGCGGCGACTGGCGACCGCCTCCTTTGTTACGCCTGGCAATCAGGCGCCGCTCAATGCCACCCAGGCCACCCGTCTAGCGACCGCACTGGCCCAGTTCCTGCCAGTGGAGGCCAATGTGACCTTCCAGCCCGAGGCCCCGCCCATGACCCTGACGGCCCTCAGCAAAGACAAGCTTGCCGAAATGTTGCAGCAGCCTCAAGCGAGCGCGCCCGACCAGGACGCCTGGATCATCATTTCCCGAGGCGGAACAGCGGCTGACTCCCTTAACTTGCATGACCTGAAGGCTCTGGACCCGGCGAGCGTTCTGGAGCGAATGCATTCAACCAGTTTGGCAATCCTTGTCCAAAGCCCGTCCCCGCAGTGACCTGCCGCCAACCGGCCATCAATATTGGTCAGTCGACAGTGCCCCGGCGACGCTGACGCGTCCGTTGCCGCTTACTTCGGCGCCTCTTGTGCTGCTGCTGTTCACCTTGTTCAGTTCCATAACACTGTTTGCGGTCAACACCGTGCCGTGGCTTGTCGAGACCTTTCCTAATCACGACTTCGTCTTTTCGCCCTATATGGGCACCCATTCCATCCCTCTACGCATCTTCATCCTCAGCTTCTACCTCGCCTTTACGGCGGCCGTAGGCGCGACCTCTTTGGGCAAGCTCAAATTGCTGGTGGAGATGACGTCCTTGTTCATCCTCATCTGCTGCGCCTTCGACCTGCTCAACGTCGTTCTCTACGAAGCCTTTGGTTTCATCTATTCGCTGCATGTGGTGGAAATCCTTTCGGGCCTGTTCGGCTATTTCGTGTTTTCGCTCAAGCTGCTGGACCACGGCAGCATGCCCCAGAGGGCCAGCACCCCTGTGGGACGGCGATACAAGGGTCGCGGAGCACTAAGGCTGGGTATTGCTGTGGCAATCGCCATTGTGCTTTCGGTTCAGGTCGACCGTCTGGACCTCTTCATCATCGAACGCTTGCGGGACATCGCGCTGTTGGGCGGAACGGGACCGGGCGTCTTTCTTTTCCTGCCCATGTTGTTTCTGCTGCTTTATATCGACGGCACGGTCCAGGCGATCATCCGGCGCAAGGTCGTGTTTACCCCGCCGGTCACGGTGATCGTGCCGGCACATAATGAGGGCCACGTCATCGGCCGCACCATTGCGAGCCTGGATGCCTCGGCAGCCCAATATGGCGGCGAGGTGCTGGTTCTGGTGCTGAACAACTGCTCGAGCGACGACACGATCAAGGCTACTTGGCTCGCCTTCGACAAGGCAAGGCATCTCAGGGGGCGGGTCGTCGATGTGCCGACGCCAGGCAAGGCCAAGGCTCTCAACCGCGGGGTCATGGAGGTGGATACGCCCTTCATGATCCGCATCGATGCCGATACGCAGGTTCAGCCGCCAACACTTCGCCGCGCCATGCGTCATTTTTCCCGCCAGGGTGTCGGCATTGTTGGAGGATTGCCCTTGGCGCCGGGAGATGGTCCGTTTGATCGGGCCCGTACGCTCGAAGTGCTGCTCAAGCACGGCTATTACCAGGTTGCGTATGGCGCAACCGACGCCATAGTGGGTGTGCCCGGCATGTTCGCGGCTTATCGCACTCGTCTTGTGCGCGCGGCGGGCGGGTTCGTCACCGGCATGAATGGCGAGGACACCGACGTTTCCCTGCGCATCGGTGAAATGGGCTATCGGATCGTTGGCGATCCATCAGTGGTCTATGTTTCGGAAGTACCAGTGACCTACCGGCACTTGCGCGAACAGCGCATGCGCTGGTTCCGCTCGGTTTATCACGTCAGTGCCCGCAACCGGAACTACCTCGATAGCTGGCGCTTCTCCATGCGCGGCAAGATCATCCTTCCATTCATGCTGCTCAATTCAGCGCGCCGGGCCATGATGGTGCCATTGGCGCTGTTCAGCCTGCTCCATCTCGGCTTCGCCTTTGAGCAGGAAGCAACGCTTACCGCTAGCGCTGCGCTCGCTGTCCTATTAGGAGCACCCATGCTGATGGCGGCCTTCGCAGCTCTCGCCAATGGCCGCCCAGGAGCATTGCTCGGACTGCCGCATTATACCCTGTTCCGCATTGCACGATCATACCTGACGTTGGAATCCGTGCTCAGCATTGCTTTCGCCGATTCCCGCAAGATGCGTAAAACTGCAACTTAAAGCCTCACGGCCTGTTCTTGTTCTTGGGCGAGTGTCCATGCGCGGTTTTCGGCAGGTGCCGAGCTGCGGTGAGGTCCCGGAGCAATGCGCTATCCGCTGGTGGCATTTCTGTTCGTCTTTTTGCTGGGTCCCTATACAGCCCATGCTCTGCTTACAGGCTCTGCGCGCTTCCAGTCCAAGTCGGCAGTCCAGGCTGTAGAGATCGGTCCCATTGCCAAAGCGGTTATCCACAGCAGGAGCTTGGATGCTGGCGCCCGACTATCCCACTTGATCAGCTTGAATGCGCCCGGGATTCGGTCTGCTCCCATGCGCGCTGGCTTTCAGCACACGGGCAATACCCTGCCCTCGCCATCTCCGGGGTCCCAGCTGCGCTAGGCCGGATAGGCGGACAGCGACGGCGCTCTTTCTTACAGCCGAGCTTGCCGCTCATGGCTGCATCTATGCGATGCATGAGGTGTGGGACTACGGCGATATAGGCGTCGCGACAATCCCATTTAGATCCAGCGACAGACAGCCATTTCGCAGATGTGACCACGCAACTCCGTGGTTACAAACTGCTCCCATATGGGAACAGGCCGCTGCTAGGTCTTTGAGATCACGGGCATTTTAGAAGGGGGGTGGCGGAGAGAAAGGGATTCGAACCCTTGAGACGGTTCCCCGCCTACACACTTTCCAGGCGTGCGCCTTCGACCACTCGGCCATCTCTCCGCATCGCCTAATCTCCGGATGGAAAACTCCGGAGGGCCGGCTGGTGGCCGGCGCGAGCGAGGCGCAATATACTTATCGGCGGGCCGGACGCAAGCGTTCACGACGCTGGGATCACGATTGTTTTTGCCTAAAGCGCTTCCCATCTTGTGAGAAGCCTAGCGGGCGTGGCACAAACGCCTTTGTCCGCAGGATAAAAAAGGCAGCTCGGCCTTGTTCTTATCCCCGTCGGCACAGGGAATTTGGATGCGGCTGATCTTGAGAATATTGGGCACCTGGCTGATTGGCCTGGCGCTGGTCCTGCTTGTTATCGATGGGACAAAATCGTTGGGCGCCAGTGCTTTGGTGTTTACCAGCCTCAGCGATCTTTGGACGCAAGTGCATGCGCCGAGCCTGGATGGGGTGCGGGCTTTCTTTGCCAGCCGGTTCTTTGCGGACCTGTTGGACAATGGGCTCGATACGCTTTTGACCTATCCGGCGTTTGCGGTGTTCGGGATCCCCGGCATCATCGTGGCGCTGGCGGGCCGGACGCCGCGGCGGGAGCGCTTCTTGCGGCAGGACCAGATCTGAAAGGACGCCCGAAGCGTTCTTGGTTGCCGAATTGTGTCGTGAAAGGAAACAAGATGTTTTTCAGATCCAAGCCCTCGACCATTCCTTCCCCCAGCGAAGCCCTTCCTGGCCGCGACACGCAAATGCCCGTGGCGGCTCAGCATTTCGTGAATGGCGCTTCCCTCAAGGATCCTTATCCCGAGGGTTCGGAAATTATCTATTTCGGGCTTGGTTGCTTTTGGGGCGCCGAGCGGCTGTTCTGGGAATTGCCCGGCGTGGTGGTGACGGCCGTGGGCTACCAGGGCGGATCAACCAAGAATCCGACCTATGAGGAAGTCTGCTCGGGGCTTACCGGGCATACCGAAGCCGTCAAGGTCGTGTTCGACCCGGCCAAGATCAACCTCGAGACGCTGCTCAAGACGTTCTGGGAAGAACATGACCCGACGCAGGGGATGCGCCAAGGTAATGATGTGGGCACGCAGTACCGATCCGCAATTTATACGACTTCCCCCGCCCAGGAGGAGATCGTGAAGAAAAGTCGCGATGCCTACGAGAATGCGTTGAACAAGAAGGGTTTGGGGCCGATTACGACGGAGATCGCACCGGCTGCCGAATTCTTTTACGCCGAGACCTACCATCAGCAATATCTGGCCAAAAACCCCAATGGCTACTGCGGGTTACAAGGAACGGGCGTGTCCTGTCCGACCGGGCTGGGCGTGACGGCCGCGACGGAATAGTGCTCGGGATTTTTTCGTTTCATCCAAGCCGATCCCGGTTCACCGGATCGGCTTTTTTGCTAGCAGACTGTTAACGTTGAGCTTAGCGTTTCACCCCATTATGCATCGCGAAATGTTCGAGGCGTTTATCCTCGGCTTGCCGGGCGCGACGCTGGTGCGCCAGTGGCGCGATGATTCCGTGGGCAAGGTCGGGGGCAAGGTGTTTGCGCTGCTCGACAAGGATCCGGGCGAGATCTGGTTCAAGGCGTCACCCATGGCGTATGAATTGCTGTGCGAGTTGGAGGGGGTCCGTCCGGCGCCCTATTTCGCGCGGGCGGGGTGGGTGGCGGTGTCGGCAAGCAGTCCGCTGAGCGAGGACGAGATGAAGGCCTATGTGCGGGAGGCGCATCGGCTGGTGGCGGCGCGGTTGACGCGGAAGGTGCGGGCGGAGTTGGGGTTGGACTAGGTCCGTTTGTTCCGAGGCGAGGCCCATTTTGATCCTCCCCCTGGGGAGGGGGAGGTGTCGACTGGATGCTCCACTCGCCCGCTCCAGGGTCGAGCCGGGACACGGTGAGGCTCCGGAGAATCCAGTTGGATGAAGCTATAAATTCGCACGGTGTCATCCCGGACTTGATCCGGGATCCATCTTGAGATCTCAGGATGGGCCCCGGGTCGAGCCCGGGGTGACACCGTAGGTGATGATGGGGCGGTAGTCGTCAGTTAAGTCGGTTTAGTCCACCCTGCCGCGAGCCGCTACCGGGACGGTTTCGATAATCTCCGAGCCCGAGATCAGCGTCACTTCATCAAAGAGGTTGCTGACGACGCAGGCGTGGTTGGGGATGATGCGGAGTTGTTCGCCGATGGCGGGTTTGATGGGGCAGTTGGAAAGGTCGATCGTGCCGTGCTCTTCGCTCAAGCCGGTGATGACGGCGTCGGGATAGTTTTCAATAAGGCCAAAGCCTTGGAGGCCTAGCGTGTCGGAGGTCAGGGATTTGGAGCCAGCGTCGATGATGGCGCGGTTCTCGGTGGGGCGGCTGACGACAGTGGCGAGAACCGTCAGGGCGCAATCGGTCCACTCACCGACGCCTTTGCCCACCTGGAAACGGTCCATGTAGATATAGGTGCCGGGGCGATGCTCGGTGGCGGCGGTAACTTCGTGGGCTCGCCAGAGGTCGGGCGTGCCGCCATTGGAGATGATAGGGGACGCAAGGCCAGCGACGGTGAGTTTTTCGCGGGCGGCGGCGAGCCAGCTTTGGTTGGCTTCGACCTGGCCGGCTGCGGGATAGGTCATGAGGCCGCCAAAGAGGAGGCCCGGGGACTGGCTGATCTTGTGCGCCAGCGCGAGCGCGGTTTCGGGGGTCTGAACGCCGCAGCGGCCCATGCCGGTATCGCATTCCACAAGAACGGTGAGCGGCTTGGCGCTATCGGCGAAAGTGGAGGACAGGCCATCGACCGTTTCGGCGCTGTCGGCGGTGACGGAGATGTTGACGCGATCGGCGAGAGCCCGGAGGCGCTTGAGCTTGGCCGGACCGATGATGTTGTAGGGGAGGAAAATCTCGGTGATGCCGGCGTCGGCCATGGTTTCGGCTTCGCCAAGCTTCTGGACCGTGATGCCAACGGCGCCCAGCTCCATTGCCCGTTTGGCAAAGCGGGGCAGCTTGTGGGTCTTGATGTGGGGGCGGAGCTTGAGGCCATGGCTATCGGCATAATCCTGCGCGCGCCGCAGATTGGCTTCGATGCGGTCGACATCGATCAGGACGGCTGGGGTTTCGAGCTGGGAAAAAGCGGTCATTTGGTTCTCAGGACATCATCGACGAAGCGCAGATTTCCGGCGGTGAGCCCCGCATCGACCGGCAGGACGGTGCCGGTGATACCAGAGGATGCGTCGGAGCAGAAGAACAGGGCGGCATTAGCCACCTCAACGGGCGACACCATGCGACCCAGGGGATAATGGGGCAAGACATTATCGAGAAGCGTTGGATCGGCCTCGAGGCGATGATCCCAGGCGGGGGTTCGTACCGAGCCGGGGCAGACAACGTTGGAGCGCACGCCGTTCCTGCCGCGCTCAACGGCGATGGCCTTGCTATAGGCGACAAGGCCCGCCTTGGCGGCGGAATAGGCGGGATTACCGTAATGACCCAGGGCATTGACCGAGGCGATGAAGACGAGGCTCCCCTGCCCGCGGGCGGCCATTGCCTTGATGATGGGGTCGGTCAGGGCATAGGCACCGCCCAAATTGATGGCGAGTTCGCTGGCCCATACATCGTCGTCCACCTGCTCGAGCACTTCGGCGCGGGTCCAGCCGGCATTGGAGACGACGGCATCGGGCGCGCCGTGCTGCATCAAATGTTGTTCGATGGCGAGGCGTGTGTCCTTGGGATCAGCCTGATCGCACAGGATCGTGTGAGCGAGATCGAGGCCCTCGAGCATGCCCGGCTCACGGTCAACGCCGATGATGCTGGCTCCGGCAGTGCGGAAGGCCTCCACCAGAGCGCGGCCGATGCCGCCACCGGCGCCGGTAATGAGGACGCTCTTGCCATCCAGGCGGAAAGGATTGGTCATGGTGGGCTCCGGCTCTTTTGTGTCGGTGGATGGTGCAGTCGACACCCTCCCCCTTACGGGGAGGGATCAAGGGTGGGGGTGGGCTGGTCCTAATATCAGGGCTCTCACCACCCCCTCCCACCCGCCATTCGAGCATAGCTTTCATGGCTTTCTCACCTCAAATCGCTCCACTGGAGCGATTCGCCCTGCGGGACGGCTCGAAGCCCGTCCAGGGGGAGGTGCTGTTTCGTGTTCGGGCTGGCATTGTGACACGACCTCGTGGTTCGACAGGCTCACCATGAGGTCTACTGGTGGTGTGGGGGTCCAATGAAATCAACTGAGGTGTACTGATGGTAGAGTAGACCTCATCCTGAGCCTGTCGAAGGACGAGGTCGTGCCCAATATTCTCACGACCCCTTATAGGCCACGCATTCGATTTCGACCTTGCAGTCGACCATCATATGGCTTTGCACGCACGCGCGGGCGGGAGGATGCTCGCCGAAATAGCTTTTGTAGACGCCGTTGAAGCTCCAGAAATCGCGGGGATCGTCGAGCCAGACGCCGCAGCGCACCACGTGTTCGAGCCCGTATCCGGCTTCTTCGAGAATGGCGATGATGTTCTGGATGGTAAGATGGGTTTCTTCCACGATGCCGCCGCGGACGATCTCGCCGTCCTTCATGGCAACCTGACCGGACACATAGAGCCAACCACCGGCTTCCACCGCGCGGGCGAAGGGCAGGTTCTGGCCGCCGGCACCGGTTTTTTCGGCTCCGTAGCGTTTGATCGGCATGGTGGGCTCCCTTTTCTAGTTTGTAACGGAATTTCGCTGATAGGGAGTTTAGGCGAGGGAGAGGCTGATGTGTGGAGTATTTCGCACTCGATTCTGTAAATTTCTTACGTGATTGGGGCGCCTTGCTTGTGTAGGATGACGGAAGCAGCGCGTGTGAGATCGGTTAAATCGATCATCCCGCCGCCGCGGTGTCATCCCGGCCTTGAGCCGGGATCCATCTTGAGATCGAGCCAGCACCGCAAGAGGTTGGGATTGCACCATGACCTTGCGGCGGGGGTGCCATCTCGGGATGGGCCCCGGCTCAAGGCCGGGGTGACATCGCAGGTGGGGCAAGGTCGGTTGTAATCACTCTCGCCCCGCGCCTTGATCGCTTTTTCCATCGGGCGGTCAGCAAGATAATTGTCTTCCGCTTACGACGAGCACCAATTGCGCATTTTTACTGCTGCCCTGGCCACTGAGACCAATACGTTTTCGCCCATAGCCATCGACAAGCGGGCTTTCGAGGCGTCGCTTTATGCGCGGCCAGGGGAGCATCCGGCGACGCCCACCCTGTGCACGGCGCCGATTACCGTGGGGCGGGAGGTGTGTGCGCGGGAGGGCTGGACGCTGGTCGAGGGCAGCGCCAGCTGGGCCGATCCGGCGGGGCTGATTGCGCGCGCGACCTTTGAAGAGCTGCGCGACGAGATCTTGGGGCAGCTTCAGGCGGCGATGCCGGTGGATGCCGTGGTGCTGGGGCTACATGGGGCCATGGTGGCGCAGGGCTATGATGATCCGGAAGGGGATTTTCTGGCGCGGGTGCGCAAGCTCGTGGGGCCCGATGTGCTGGTGTGCGCCGAGCTTGATCCCCACAGCCATCTCACGGCCAAGCGGGTGGGGGCGGCTGATTTCCTCGTTGCGTTCAAGGAATTCCCCCACATCGATTTCGTTGATCGAGCGCGGGATTTGTGGGCTATCGCCGTGCGGGCGCTTAAGGGCGAGATCAAGCCGGTGATGAGCGTGTTCGATTGCCGGATGATCGATGTGTTTCCCACCAGCAAGCAGCCCATGCGCGGGTTCGTGGACAAGCTCTACCAGCTGGAAAAGACGGAGCCCGGCGTGCTGTCGCTGTCGGTGATCCACGGGTTCATGGCCGGGGACGTGCCCGAAATGGGCACCAAGATCATTGCCGTGACCGATAACAATGCAGCGCAGGGCGCGGCGCTGGCAGAACAGCTGGGGCGCGAGCTTTTTTCTATGCGCGGCACCTTCATGGTGGCGCAGGTCGACGAGAAGGAAGCTGTGGAGGCGGCGCTCAGGGCCCCCAAAGGTCCGGTGGTGATTGCCGATGTGTGGGACAATCCGGGTGGGGGCACGGCGGGAGACGCTACCGTGATCCTGGGAGAGCTGATCGCGCGGGGTGTTCAAGATGTGGCGGTGGGAACGGTTTGGGACCCGATCGCGGTGCAGATCTGTTTTGCGGCTGGAGAGGGCGCTGAGATTCCGCTGCGGTTCGGGGCCAAGTCGGCGCCGCTGACGGGCGATCCGATCGACAAGCGCGTCCGGGTGCGCAAGCTGGTGCGTGATGCCCAGATGCGGTTCGGGGAAAGTTTTGCCCCCTTTGGCGATGCGGCGTGGATCAGCTTTGACGGAATCGATGTGATCCTCAATTCAACGCGCGCGCAAAGCTTTGATCCGAGCCTGTTTTCGGCTCTTGGCATTGATCCCAAGTCCAGGAGAATCCTCCTGATCAAATCCACCAATCATTTCTATGACTCGTTCTCGCGCATTGCCGGCGAGATCATCTATTGCGCGGCGGGCAAGCCCTATCCCAATACGCCGGCGACAACGCCCTACCAGAAGGCGCGCCGCACGATCTGGCCCATGGTGGAGAACCCCTGGGCCGAGTAGATCGGCCAAAGCTCCAGCAGGATTTAAATCAAAGGCTGCGTAGTAATCTTAACGGTTTACTACGCATGCCGGCCTTGCTTGTTCGCGCCCGTTTACACCGCAATAATCATCTTGCGAATAAAGGGGCAGACATTTGCCATGGGCAAGGCAGGACGGCTATTCCCGCGCTTCTATTTGGAACCGTGCTTCTGGCCTGGAGCGTTGTGCTGCCAAGTTCAGGTCTGCTCTATGACACGGGGTGGCTAGGCTAATGGTCGCGCAAACTCAACTTCTTCTTGCCCTGGCTGCCGGTGCGCTGGCTGGTCTTTTGTTTTTGCTGCTTGGCCGCTGGCTGATGGCCAGGGACGCGCAGGCGGCTCCCGATGTGTCGGCGGAGCAGGCTCCTGCCCTGCAGCCGCGCCCGGCCGTGACCCAGGATAATCTCAGCCCCGAGGCGCAGGCCTTTATCAAAGCGCTGCAGGGCCACACGGAAGCGCCCAAAAAGCCCAGTGTCGATCCGGTCTGGGCCGTGGATATCTGGGATGCGCGGCAATCCCCGGACGGTGCCCGCGGACTGCCGCACTAAGCTTTTCCCTTAGTGCTCGGACCAGTGCCCATACATGATGGGCATGGTGCCGACCAAGGCCTTGAAGCGGTCCCAGCTCTTGCGTTCGGGCAGGGTCCAGCCCGATTCCGCGATGGCCGAGAGGCGCGGGAAAACGAGGCGATCAAAGATCGCGCGGTCGGTCATGGACTCAGACCAGATGCAGGCCTGGATGCCCAGGAGATGGGTCAGAGCATGCTCGCTGAAGCCGGCACGGGCTTCGAACTCATAGGTTTCCTGCGGGCCTGACCAGCCGGCCCAGCCGGCACCGGGCTCGGCCCAGGCCACGCCATTGGCCATGTCGAGATAATAGCGCTGGCCGGGGGAGACGACGATGTTGTAGCCGCGCTCGGCGAGCTCGGCGTTGACCTCCACATTGCGCCAGCCGATGACAAAGCTCTTGCCTTTGTCCACCGCATCGCCATGGGCCGCCTCTTCCCAGCCGCCGGTTATGGCGCCCTTGGAGGAAATGTAGTCGTGGACGCGGCGGATGAAATGGGCCTGCAGGAGCGCGGTGGGCGAGCCTTCGATTTCGTCGGCGCCGTGGTGGTTGCCGAGCTGGTTGAACTGCGCCTCGTGCTTGCGGCGCATTTCGGGGCCGCCGAGCTTTTCGATCATGTCGAGCGCCAGGGGCGAGCCGGACCAGGCGGCGAGCGGAACTTCGTCGGCGCCGACGTGGAAAATGCCGGCGGGGAAGAGTTCGAGGACTTCATCGATCACGGTTTCCATGAAGCGGTAGACGGGCTCATGGGCAGGGTTGAGCGAATTGTTGGGAAAGCCCTGGACGGATTGGTATTCGCCGGTTTCGTTGGGATCGCGCAACTCCGGTAAGGCCTGAAGAAGCGCATAGGAATGGCCGGGGATGTCGATCTCGGGAATCACGGAGACGGCAAGGCTGTCGGCCAGGGCTACGATCTGGCGGACGGCGTTTTTGCTGTAGTAGCCACCGGTGGGATAGGGGCCGGAGCCAAGGAGCGGGGGCAAGGCCTTGCCGTGGCCGCGCCAGGCGCCGATTTCGGTGAGCTGCGGATAGGCGGAGATTTCGAGGCGCCAGGCTTCGTCTTCGCTTAGGTGCCAGTGGAATTTGTTGAGCTTGTTCCAGGCGAGGAGCTTGATGAGGCGGCTCACTTCGGCGGTGGAATAGAACTGGCGGGCGACGTCGAGGTGGCAGCCGCGATAGCCGAAGCCCGGTGCGTCGGTGATGGTGCCGCCGGTGGGGAAAACAAAAGTCTGCGGGTGCTGGCGGGCGCCGCGCAGGATCTGGCCGAGCGTCACGAGGCCATAGAACATGCCCTGGCGGGTGGTGGCATGGACGGTTGCGCTATCGGCGGTGAAGCCGATCTCGTAGGCTTCTGCGGCAAGGCCGGGCTTGTGGACGATCGAAACGGGCATGCCGGCTTCGGAGAGGGGGCGGACGATGCCTTCGACGGGGAAGAGGTCGTCGACGAGACCCGCAAAGGCTGCGGCGGCACGGCCGGCGCCCTCGCCTTGGGGCTGGAGGTCAAAGCCGGGAGGGGCTGTGCGCGCGCCGGTGGTGGCGACCGACTGGGGCCAAGGAATGATGGAGAGCGGGACCGGGGCTTTGGGGGGGATGGGGAATTTGGCCGCGCCCTTGAGAAGGGGCGAGTTGTGGCCCTTGGCCTGGGTCGGGGTGGTGGCGAGGGTGACGATGGTGCCATCGGAGAGCACCACATAGGCGGAATTGGCGCCATCGCTCCAGTGGCGCAGGCCATAGGAAAGGCCCCGGGCAATGGCGGTCCATTTTTCACCGGGCTCGAGGACGAAGCCCTGGGGCGGGGCGATCAGGGTGTGGTTGGACAGGCGGCGCAGCAGGATGCCGTTTTCGAGCGTTGCGGTGGGGTCGATGCGAGCGGGGCCGGAAAAGCCGAGCTGGAAATCGCGGATCGGCTCGTCGCCGTTGTTGGTGAGCTCGAGGCCATAGCCCATGGGCTCGCCGTCCTTTGCGGGGCTCCAGGTGGTGACGAGGGAAAGCGAGATGGTCATGGGCAATCTTCTTTGCTGGCGGTGGCTGCGACCTCGTGGTTCGACAGGCTCACCATGAGGTCTGGGCGGTGTTGGGGCTCACCATGGATCACCCGGACGAGCCGGGTGATGACGGTGGAGAGGAAGCAGGGATAGGGCGAAATGCCATCAATCCCCCAAGGGCTGGCTGTCGTCGCCGTCGCGGTTGACGACAAGCTGGTGCTTGATGCGGCGCATACTGGTGATGGCCGTGGGGCCAAGACGGGTGGCGACCGTCTGGGCGAGCACATCAACGGTGGCAAGGAACGCGTAGCGGCCGGGTGTGGGGCGCAGGATGTCGGCGTTTTCGTGCCAGTTGACGGGCAGGAGTATGTCGGCCTGCTTGGAAACCATGGAGGCCGAGCGCGTGACGACGATGCGCACGAGGCCATATTCGCCGGCGACGGTCAGGGTCTTGGCAAGCTGGGCATTGTTGCCCGAAAGGGAAAAGGCGATGATCACCGTTCCTGGCGGCGCGGCGGCGGCGCGCATGAGTTGGAGCTGGTGATCGTCGGTGGAGGCGACCTTGAGGCCGAGACGGAAGAGCCGTGCCTCCATTTCGCCGGCCATCATGGAGGAGGCGCCACCCGAGCCGAAGGCCAGCACGTAGTTGGATTTCTGGATGCTTTCGGCTGCCCGCTCGACGGCGGCGAAATCAAGGTGGTCGAAGGTTTCGTAGATGATGGACTGGATGCCGTTGACGACGCCCTGGGCGATTTCATGAACGCTTGTGGGGCCGGCCGCCGGGGCGAAATAGCGCTGCCCGACGAAGCGGGATTGCGCCAGGCGCACCTTGAAATCGGCATAGGAGTCGCAGCCCAGGCGCCGGCAGAAGCGCGTCACCGTGGGCGGGGAGACATCGGCCTGGGCGGCGAGATCGACGATCGACATCTTGAGGACGCTATCGGCGTCAGCCAGGACGATCTCGGTCAATGCCCGTTCGGAGCGGGTGAAGGCGTTTTTCTCGGTCTGCAAGAGGCCGACAATGTCGAGCATTCCGGTTCCTCCGCCAGGGTTGCGGACGCCTAGTAAACGGCCTGGCCAGCCCCGTCGAACAGGTGCACCTGATCGCGCGCAAAGCCCAGCGTCACCGGCGCCTCGTCGGAAACCTTGGGGTCGCCCTCAAAAAGGCCGATGAAGTTTTCGCCGCCCGGCAGGGTGGAATAGATCACGGTGTGGATGCCGAGGTGCTCGACGATGCGCGGGGTGATGGACAGGGTGAAATCGCCCTCGCCCAGCTGGAGGTGTTCGGGGCGAATGCCGACCGTCACGGCCTGACCGGCGCCGACCTTGGCGGAGCGCGGCAGGGTGATGGTGCCGAGCTTGCCCATGTCGACCGCGATCGTCGTGCCGTCCGCGGAGGACACGGTTCCGGCGATGAAGTTCATCTTGGGGCTGCCGATGAAGCCGGCGACAAAGAGATTGTCGGGCTTGTGGTAGAGCTGAAGGGGCGAGCCGATCTGGGAAATGGTGCCGGCGTCGAGCACCACGATCTTGTCGGCCATGGTCATGGCCTCCACCTGGTCGTGGGTGACATAGATCATGGTGGAGCCCAGGCGCTTGTGCAGCTCCATGAGCTCGATGCGCATTTCCGAGCGCAGGGCGGCGTCGAGGTTGGATAGGGGCTCGTCAAAGAGGAAGATTTCGGGCTGGCGCACAATGGCACGGCCTATGGCAACGCGCTGGCGCTGGCCGCCAGAGAGCATGCCGGGGCGATGCTGGAGGCGCGGCTCAAGCTGGAGCACCTTGGCGGCGGCCATCACGCGCTTTTCGACTTCTGCGTTAGGGAGTTTCTCGACGCGCAAGGGGAAGGCGATGTTTTCGTAGACCGTCATGTGCGGATAAAGCGCATAGCTCTGGAACACCATGGCAATGCCGCGCTGTACGGGGGGAAGGTCGTTGACCACCTTGCCGCCGATGGCGATCTCGCCTTCGGTCACGTCTTCAAGGCCGGCGATCATGCGCAGCAGGGTGGACTTGCCGCAGCCGGAGGGGCCGACAAAGACCACGAACTCGCCATGGGACACCTCAAGGTCGATGCCCTTGATGATGCGGGCCTCGTTGAAGCTTTTTTCGAGGTGCTTGAGGGAGAGTTGGGACATGATGGTCTCCGGTGAAATTGCGCGATAGCGGGGCGTTCAAGTCAGGACTTGGTTTGCCGTCATTGCCCGGCTCGTCCGGGCAATCCAGCGATCTCCCGGCATCCCATGGACCACCCGGACAAGCCGGGTGGTGACGTTGTGGAGAGAGTGGCACTCTCTAGGGCAATCAGCTTACTTGTACTGCTCGAGTTCGCCGGCGGCCTTGGTCAGGGCTTCCTGCGGTTCGGCCTGGCCGGTGACAACGGACTGGACCATTTCGATCATGACGTTCTGGAAGCCGACATAGTCGGTGAACAGAGGCTCTGGGCCACCATATTCGATGCCGTCGATGAAGGGCTTCCAGTGCGGCTGCTCGGCGACCAGCTTGTCGACCTCGGCAGACGGACGCAGGGGCGTCAGGCCGCCTTCGGACAGTTCGTACTCCAGCTGGTTTTCAGGCGAAGTCAGGAACTTGCCGAATTCGATGACCTTGTCTTCCTGACCGGTGCCCTTGAAGACAGCCAGCGAGTCGGTGATCAGCAGGGTTCCGGGACCTTCGGCATTGGGGCCGGTCGGCAGCGGAGCAACACCCCAGTTCAGGCCAGCTTCAGTGCCGCGAACCGCGCAGCTGACGGCGCAATGGAGCATGGCAACGCCACCATCGAGCCAGATGGCACGCACTTCGTTTTGCTCATAGGCCGTTGGGCCTTCTTCGGAATAGGGAACGATGTCCCTGAAGGCGGTGAGTGCTTCGAGGTTTTGTGGGGAATCAAGGACGATGTTGCCCTCGGCGTCGATCACCTCGCCACCATTGGTGTAGATCCAGTGGAGGAACCAGTGGACGGTGCCGTCGAAGGTCTTGGCGACCATGCCGAAGCCGGCAGCGTCGGTGTTTTCGGTGATCTGCTTGGCAAAAGCGATCTCTTCTTCCCACGTCTTGGGCGCGGTTTCCGGATCAAGGCCGGCCTGCTCGAAGATGTCCTTGTTCCAGAAGAAGGCCTTGGTGGAGAAGGCCACCGGGATCCCCCATTGATTGCCTTCGAAGGTGACGGTTTCAGGCACGAAATTGTAGTAGGAGCCCCTTTCCTCTTCGGTCATCGGCACAGGAACGATGAGATCGTTCTGGGCGAACTGCTTAAGGGTGCGCGAGCCGACATAGGCGATGTCGACCGGGGTGCCGGCAACGGCGAGCGTGGTCACCTTGTCCTGGCACTGGCCCCAGCCGACGAGTTCCGGCACGACCTGGTAGTCGGGGTTTGCGGCGTTCCACTCTTCAAACAGGCGGGTGTAAACGGGGGTCACCACATCGCCGCACAGGATGATGTTGATGTCCTCAGCGACTGCCACGCCGGACAGCGCGGTGGTGCCCGAGAGGGCACATAACGACGCCAGCACGAAGCCTTTAGTCTTGTTCATTCTGTAGTCTCCCTTGTTGAACGCCCGAAGGCGCCTTCCCTCTCGTCCAATCCCTCCAGGGTTCGGACGAAATTTCTAATGCTTGACCGCACCCGCCGTCAGACCTGCCACCAAATAGCGCTGCAGGAAGACGATCACGATCATGACCGGCAGAATCCCTATGAAGCTGGCTGCCATAAGCTCGTTCCAGAGCACCTCCTGCTTGCCAAAGAAGGCAAAGAGGCCAACGGGCAGCGGCATGAACTCGGTCTTGGAATTGAAGGTCAGTGCGAAGATGAACTGCTGGGCGTAAGCGCCGATAAAGGTCATGATGGCCACCACGACAACGCCCGGCATGGCGAGCGGCAGGATCACCCGCCGCAGCGTATAAAGCCGCGAGGCGCCATCGGCCCAGGCCGCTTCATCGAGCTCCTTTGGAATGCGCATCATATAGGTGCGCAGCAGCCAGATGGAGGACGGGATCAGGAAGGCCGCGCCCGGCACGATCATGGCCCAATAGGTGTTGAGCAGGCCCAGGCCGCGCATGAGGCGGAACAGCGGGATCAGGAGCACGGCGCCCGAGAACATGTTGACCGCCAGAAACAGGCCCAGCAGCACGCCGGCGCCGGCAAAATTGAAGCGGGCAAACGCGTAGGCGGCCGGCACGACGATGGTGATCACGATCAGCGTCACGACCGTCGAGATAAAGAAGGAGTTGAAGATGTACATGCCCAGCATGGGCACGGACGTCCACATGTCGACATAGGCGTCAAAGGAGCCGTTTTTGGGAATGAAGCTGTAGGGCCTCGAAAAGAGCTGCGCGAGAGGCTTGAGCGAAACCAGGAAGCCTTCGATGAACGGCGCCAGCACAAAGAACAGGAACAAGGCGATGCCGAGGTACAAGGCGGCGACTTCATACCATTTGTAGCGGTCGATCATCGCCTTGGTGGAGCGGGCGCGGCGTTTTGGCTTGACCAAAGCGGGGCTATCGACAGAGGCGACTTCCGTGGTGCGGGCGACGTCGCTCATTTGGCTTCTCCCTGGGACAGCTTGCGAACGGCACGGAAGTAGACGAGGCAGAAGATCGACACGAAGATGCAGATCACCACGGCGCGGGCAGCGCCTTCGCCATATTTGCGGCTGCCCATGGCGGTCTTGTAGGTATCGATGATCATGGTGGTGGTGGAGCCGGAGGGGCCACCCTGTGTCAGGATCCAGATGATGTCGAGGCTGTTGAAGGTGGCGATGAGCGAAAGAAGGCTCATGGTCAGGATGGCGGGCAGCATCAGCGGCAGGGTGATGCGGCGCCAGCGATAAAAGCGCCCTGCCCCATCGGTCCAGGCGGCTTCATAAAGATCCTTGGGGATCGATTGCATGGCGGCCAGGAAGTAGATGGTGACCATGGGCACGCCGATCCACACGTCGGTGACGATGGTGGCCCAGAAGGCGGTGTGGCCATAGGCGAGCCAGGCGACAGGGCCATTGGTGAGGCCAAAGTTTTGCAGCAGGCCCGAAATCATGCCGAACTGGCCATTATACATCCAGCCCCACATGAAGATGCCGATGGCCATGGGGACGATCCAGGGCGGCATGGTGAGGACGCGGAACAGCGTCTGGCCAGGAATGGCGGCGTTGAGCAGGACCGCACCGCACATGCCGATGATCATCTTCAGCGCGACCGAGAAGAAGGTCCAGATAAAGGTACGGATGATGACTTCGGTGAAATTGCCGGCGCCGAAAATGCGCTCGTAATTGGCCCAGCCGACCCAGTCATAGGTGGGGCGCAGGGCCGCATTGGTGAAGCTGAGGACAATGGTGTCGAACAGCGGATAGGCAACGATGATGAGGATATAGACCAGCGCCGGGGCCAGCAGGGCGAGAGCGAAAAGAGAAGCGCTGCGGGTGCTGGTCATGGGGTTCTCCTCAGCTCGCCCGGCCCAGGGCAGCGTCGAATTGCTGCCAGAGCGGGGCCATGTCGACAACCGAGCGGGTTCGCATCGCCTCGTCCATGCTCAGCGCCAGAAGGCCGGCCTCAAGCGCGTCGGTGACGGAAACCGGCAGGGGCGCGCCCTCGGTCATGTGCTTGAGGATATCGGCGGCCATCTGCTCGTCGGCGCCGTAATGCTGGCTGAGCCCACTGGTCTTGTAGGTGGAATCCACCAAACGATCCGAGGTGCGCGAATCGGTGACGCGCAGGAAATTGCGGATGAAGTCACCCTCGGCCATGCCCTTGGCGCCCATTACGGCGAAGCGGCGGAAATCGTCGGGCACGTTGAGATTGGTGTGGAAGGTGAGGGCTGCGCCGTTTTCGTACTGCACGATGGCGGTCTGGAAATCGATGATGTCGCCATCGCTGTCGAAGACCTTGTCGGTGCCTTCCCAGCCGCTGGGCTTGCGATGGTAGACTTCCATGTCGTTGATGCCGACATTGGTGGGCGCATTGGCGGGGACAAAGGTACGTCGGCCGCCGAAGCTTGAGACATATTGGGGGCGGCAGCCCATGACGCCATTGTAGAGATCAAGGTCGTGGCAGCATTTTTCGAGCATGAAGCTGCCCGAATAGCGCTCGAAGCGGCGCCAGTCGCGCATGAAAAAGGCGCCGTGATAGGGCGGGATATGCTCGGAGGCCTCTATGGAGGTGATGTCGCCCAGCATGCCCTGGGCCTGCGCCTTGCGCAGATCGACATAAAGGGGCGCATAGCGCAGAACGAGGCCCACCATGAGATTGTCCGAGCCATGCTGGGCAATTAGCTTGGCCAGTTCCATGGTTTCGTCGATGGAGGTGACCACCGGCTTTTCGGTGAAGATCTTGAGGCCGCGCGCCAACCCAATGCGGATATGCTCGAGATGGAGGTGATTGGGCGAGCCGACCATGAGGAGGTCGAGTTCGTTGTTGTCGAGCAGGGCTTCGAGCGAGTCGTACTGTGTGCCGACATCGACGCCATGCTCTTTTGCGTAGGGCAGGCCAGCAGGCGCGGGATCCACATAGCCGACAATCGAAAAGTCATCCCGCGCTGCGGAAAAGACGCGCGCCAGATAACCCAGTCGATAGCCGAGGCCGATGATGCCTACCCGCATTGCCTGTTGTTCCCCATTATTCCAGCCGATCTCTTGCGTGGATCGGTGCGTGGTTTTGTAAACGATTTTCAAGGTTAGGTTCGTTTCTGAAAGCATGTCAACACGAATCCGGCGCGTTGACAATACCAATTGAAGCCACCCCGCAAGTTTGCTCAACAAGGCAGCAATTTGCCTGTTTTCCGGGCGATCCAAGGCGGCGATCAGCCGTGAACGCAGTGGACAAGCGCATAGGAAAAGCTGATGCTGTTGCGATTGGTATTCGCCGGCAGGCACATTCGCGATGTGCGGTGGGCTACACAGGTGAAAATGTGGGACACAGATGTTTAGGCTTGGAATAGCTGACACCGGAATGGCCGCGCAGGCAAGTCAAAGACGCAAGATGCTGGCTGGCAGAGGAGTATGGTGATGCGTATTGCGGTTGCGGGGCTTCATACCGAATGCAGCACCTATAATCCCGTCCTGGCGCGGGAGGCCGATTTCCGGGTGTTGCGGGGTGCGGCCATGCTGGGGGATGATTACTTCAATTTCCTGACCCATTTTCCGGCCGAGTTCATCACGATCCTGCATGCAAGAGCCATTGCTGGCGGACCGGTGGAGCGGGAGATCTACCAGCGCTGGAAAGGGGAGATTCTGGACGGGATCCGGGCGGCGTTGCCGCTTGGTGGCGTCTACCTTGCCATGCATGGCGCGATGTTTGTGGAAGGTATGCTAGATGCCGAGGGGGATTTCATTTCCGCGGTGCGGGCGCTTGTGGGACCCGATGTACTGATCGCGGCGAGCTATGATCTGCATGGCAATGTGAGCCAGCCTATTGTGGATGGTCTCGATATTTTTTCGACCTATAGGACGGCGCCGCATATCGATGTGCAGGACACGATGCGTCGCGCGGTGACCATGCTGGTGCGGGCGGTGCGCACGGGGGTGAGGCCCATGCTGGCCTGGGCGCCGGTGCCGGTGCTCCTGCCGGGGGAGCGGACCTCGACACAGGACGAGCCGGCGCGCAGTTTCTACGCACAGATGCACGAGGTGGAGGAGCCGAGCGGTGTCTGGGATGCGTCGTTCCAGGTGGGCTATGTGTGGGCCGATGAGCCGCGCGCGACGGCCTGTGCGGTGATCACGGGGACGGATCGCCAAGCAATGGGTGTAGCGGCAACCCGGCTGGCGCAGGATTATTGGACTGTGCGCGAGCAGTTTGTGTTTGGCACAAAGACTGGCAGCATCGCGGAGTGCGTGGGCTGGGCGGTCGCGTCCGAAACAGCGCCAGTGGTGCTGGCCGAGTCGGGAGATAACCCCACGGGTGGCGGCGTGGGCGATCGGGCCGAGGTGCTCGAGGCGCTGATCGCGGCGGACGCCCGCGGCGTCGTTTTTGCGGGGATTGCTGACAAGGCGGCGACGGACGCGGCCTATGCGGCGGGGGTGGGTGCGCGCGCAATGCTCACCATCGGGGGGAGCCTTGATCCGTCCAGCCGGCGCGTTTCGGCAGAGGCCGAAGTGCTGTTTCTGTTGGAAGTGGCCGAGGAAAGGATGCGCGAGGCGGTGGTGCGGATGGGGGGGATCGATCTGGTGCTGACGGCGCGGCGGCGGCCATTTCACAACATTGGGGATTTCACCCGGTTGGGACTGGATCCGAGGACTGCCAAGATCGTGGTGGTGAAATCGGGGTATCTGTCGCCCGAACTGGGGCCGATTGCCAATCCGAGTTTGATGGCCCTGTCGCCGGGCGTGGTGGATCAGTTTGTGGAGCGGCTGGAGCGGCGGCATAAGGTGGGGCCGCAATACCCATTCGACAAGGATTTTGAATGGGCGCCTGAAGTGCGGTGGTCCAGGAGGGCTGCGGGCTGAACCGGCATCTTGCGATTTTCGGCGCTGTGGCGCTGCTGGCGGCGCTGGGATTCACCGGGCTGGGCTTTTGGCAGCTAGAGCGGCTGAGGGCAAAGAATGCGCTCGTGGCGGCCATTGAGCAGCGAATTGCAGCCGAGCCGGTGGATTTGAACCAGGATGGAATTTGGGAACGATTTAATCCGGAGCGAGATGAGTATCGCCCTGTGATCGTGCGGGGACGGTTTGATCACGGAGCCGAAACGCTGGTGCAGGCAGTGACAGCACATGGCGGCGGGTTCTGGGTGGTAACGCCCCTGGCGCTTTCCGACGGGCGCAGTGTGCTGGTTAATCGGGGGTTTGTCCCGCCGGAGCGGCGGGAGCCTGGGACGCGGCCCGGACCGGAGGACGAGGTTTCTATTTCGGGGCTCCTGCGGCGGAGCGAGCCGAATGGCGGGTTTTTACGGGGCAATGATCCGGTGGCCGAACGGTGGTATTCGCGAGATGTGCAGGCCATTGCGCAGAACAAGAAGCTCAGGGGCGCCGCGCCGTTTTTTGTTGATGCGGATGAGGATCAGCCGGGTGCGTATCCGATCGGGGGGCTAACGGTGCTCAGTTTTCCAAACAGCCATTTGGGTTATGCGCTGACCTGGTTTGCGCTGGCGGGAATGGTGGTTGGTGGGTTTGGATATGTGGTTTGGGAGGGACGGCGGACCAAGTGAATGCCTGGGATCATAGTGCCACGACCTCGTGGTTCGACAGGCTCACCATGTGGTCTACTGAGGTTGTGGGTCGACGGGCTTAGCACGAGGTCTACTGCGGCTCTGCGTTGGATGCTATTTGCAACCTGCCCTATTTTTCGCTTCATTCGAGGCGTGAAGCGTAGGATGTATGCGGCGGGACAGGGGCCGCGTGGGCCGGGAGCATGCCATGAGCGCTATCAGGATTGTTGTTGCACTGCTGATGCTTGCTTTTGGGGGCTCGGCGGCGCTGGGGCAGGACAAGGTGGTTTTCGGAACCAATTGGCTAGCGCAGGCAGAGCATGGGGGATTTTACCAGGCGCTGGCCGATGGGACCTATGAGCAATATGGCCTGGATGTCACGATCCGCCAGGGTGGACCGCAGGCGCCTAATCGGCAATTGCTGGTCGCCGGGCAGATCGACTTTTACATTGGCGGGATGACGACGATCGATGCGGCGGCCGAGGGCGTTCCCATTGTTGCCGTGGCCGCCATTTTCCAGAAAGACCCGCAGGTTCTGCTGGCCCATCCCGAGGCGCCCTTTGGCGATGTTGCGAGCCTGCGGGGCGCCAGCAAGATCATCATGGGCAAGGATACGTTTTTTTCCGGCTATTGGCCCTGGATCAAATCGACATTCGAAGGGTTCAGCGACGAGCTCTACGAGCCCTATACGTTTAATCCCGCTCCGTTTTTGGCTGACCCCATGGCGGTACAGCAGGGCTATGTAACGTCCGAGCCGTTCGAGATCGAACGGCAGGCGGGCTGGGCGCCCAAGATGTTTCTCCTCGCCGATTACGGCTATCAGCCCTATTCCACCACGATCCAGACCGGGCAAAGCCTGGTGGAAGAGAACCCGGACCTCGTGCAGCGCTTCGTGGATGCTTCGGCGATCGGCTGGTACAATTATCTTTATGGCGACAATAGCGAAGCCAATGCGCTGATCCTTCGCGACAATCCGGACATGAGCGAGGGGCAGATTGCCTTTGGCATCGAAAAGCTCAAGCAATATGGCATCGTGGTTTCCGGCGACGCAGAGACAGGTGGTATTGGCTGCATGAGCGATGCGCGTTGGTCCGAGTTTTACCGGCAGATGACCGAGGCGGGCGTCTACAAGGCGGGGATTGATCTCTCCAGAGCCTATACAACTGCGTTTACCTGCAAGGGCGTCGGCGTCGAGCTGATGGCGCAATAGGTGGAAATGCCCAAGCTTGTTGCCATGCGCGCGGTCAGCAAGGTTTTTGCTGATGGAACGCTAGCGCTCGACCAGATGTCGCTTGAGGTGGAGACAGGCGAGTTCCTGTCGCTGCTGGGACCTTCGGGGTGCGGCAAATCCACGGCGCTGCGACTGATGGCGGGGCTGGCGGAGCCCAGCTCCGGCGTCGTGGAACGGCCAAGCGGGGGCGGGATCGGGTTTGTGTTTCAGGAGCCGACGCTGATGCCCTGGCAGACGGTGTTCGGCAATGTTTTTCTGCCGCTGAAGCTCAGGGGCTTTAGCAAGGCAGAGGTGCGCGAGCGCGTGATGGATGGGCTCCAAAGCGTGGGGCTGGCTGATTTCGCTCATTCCTATCCGCGCCAGCTTTCGGGGGGCATGAAAATGCGGGTGTCCATTGCCCGGGCGCTGGTGACCCGTCCGAGCCTGCTGCTGATGGACGAGCCTTTTGCTGCGCTGGACGAAATCACCCGGCACAAGCTCAATGACGATCTTCTGGCGCTGTGGCGCCGCAGCGGGCTGACCATCGTATTCGTGACCCATTCGGTATTTGAATCGGCCTTTTTATCCAGCCGGATCGTGGTGATGCGGCCCCGGCCGGGGCGGGTGTTCCGGGAATTGGCGATCAGCCAGCCGGCGCAGCGAGGGGCCGATTATCGGGTTTCAGAGAGCTATCGCGCCGATTGCCAGCTGGTGTCGGAAGCCTTGCAGGGCGCCATCAGCGCGGCGGGGAACTAACGCCATGCCTCCTGCCCCACGGCCCGCCGGCATATCCGCCCGTCAAAGAATGCTGCAAATCTTCGTGCCGCTGCTGGCGCTGGGTTTTGGGCTGGTTGTTTGGCAGTGGATCGTTTGGGCCTATGAGATCCCGCGCTATATCCTGCCGGGTCCGGCTGACACTGCCATTGCGCTCCTGACAGATAGCGCAACCCTTTGGCCGGCACTGCTGGTGACGCTGCGCATCACCTTCATGGCGCTGGCAATGGCGATGGTCGGCGGCGTGTTTTTAGCCGTCATTATTGTCCAGAGCCGGTGGCTGGAGCTGGCGCTGTCGCCCTATACGGTGATCCTGCAGGTGACGCCGATCATTGCCATTGCGCCGTTGATTCTGATCTATGCCCCCGATACGCAGACGGCGCTGATGATCTGCGCCTTTCTGGTCGCGTTTTTCCCCATTCTCTCCAACATGATCCAGGGGCTCAAAAGCGTCGATCACCATCTTATCGACCTGTTCGAGCTTTACGGTGCCAGCAGATGGCAGTCGCTGGTTTATCTCCGGCTTCCCGCGTCCCTGCCCTTTTTGATGGTGGGCTTGCGGATTGCAGGGGGGCTGTCGCTAATCGCCGCCGTTGTGGCGGAGTTTGCGGCGGGATCGGCGGGCCAGGGTTCGGGGCTCGCCTTCCGGCTGATCGAAGCGCAATATCGGCTCAATCTGCCGCGCATGTTTGCAGCGCTTGTGCTGCTCTGTGGCGCGGGGATTGCCATTTATGGCCTGACCTCCTTTGTTGCCTGGCTGGCGCTGCGGCGCTGGCATGAGAGCGCCGTGCGGCGGGAAGGCTAAAGGGATGGCCGGGCGATGATCTTGATTTCGCCCTGGGCTGGAGCGCTGGCGATGATCGCCGGGACCTCTGCAAGCGGCACGATGCGGCTGACCAGGGAATCGAGCGCAAGGGTTCTGCTGGCGACCAGGGCGGCGGCGCGCGCATGGGTCAATGGATTGAGGTAGGCGCCTTCGAGGCGGATTTCGTTGACTAGGAGGTCGAAGGGCTCGATGCTGACGGCCTGGCCTTGCGGCATCACGCCGAAGATGATTGCCGCCCCGCCACGACGGACGCTTGCGATGGATTGGCTAAACGTGTCGGGCACACCGGCGCATTCCAGCGCCACATCGGCGCCTTGGGGAACAATTGCCTTGATCTGCCCTACCGCATCACGGGCCTGAGGGTCGATGGCATGGGTGGCGCCAAGCTGAAGGGCAAGGTCGCGGCGAGGCTTCTGGCGGGTGGAAAGAATGATCGTGGTGGCGCCGGCGAGCCGGCAGAGTTGCACCATGAGCAGGCCGATGACGCCGCCGCCAAGGATGGCGACGCTGTCGCCCGGGCGGATGCTGGCCACATCGAGGGCATGAAGGCAACAGGCGAGCGGCTCGCAAAAGGCGGCGTGAACGGGGTCGGTATGGCGAGGCAGCTTATGGGCCTGCGCCTGGGGCATGACAAGGTATTGGGCGAAGCCGCCATCGCGCTGCACGCCAATCGCGGTGAGATTTGCGCAAAGATTGGGGCGCCCATTGCGGCATTGCGGGCAGGTGCCGCAGGCAATGTTCGGGTCGCCCGTCACCAGATCGCCGGTCTGGACGCGCTGGACTTGGGAGCCGGTGGCGATGACCCGGCCGGCAAATTCATGGCCCAGGGTGACGGGCGGATTGGTGGGATATTCGCCGGCATACATGTGCCGGTCCGAACCGCATATGCCGCAGGCCTCCACCGCGATCACGACATCCTCAGGGCCAGGTTCGGGCTCGGGTATGTCTTGCAGCTCGAGCTGGTTGGCGCGGAGAAGGCGAACGGCCTGCATGGTGCTAGCGGCTACGGCGGCGGAGCTGGTCGAAGAAGACGATGATGATGATCAGGGCGCCCGTGATGATGCGCTGCCAGAAGGAGTTGACGTTGAGCAGGTTCGCGCCATTGCTGATGGTGGCAAGAATAAATGCGCCGATCAGCGGGCCGTGGACGGAGCCAACCGCGCCGAACAGCGAGGTACCCCCGATTACCGAGGAGGCGATGGCCTGGAGTTCCCAGCCGTCGCCCTGCGTGGCGTTGCCGACGCCCAGGCGCGCGGCGAGCATGACGCCAACAATGGCGGCGCACATGGCGGAAAGGCCATAGGCGATATAGATCATGCGCGGGACGCTGACGCCCGAAAGGCGCGCGGCCTCGGGGTTGGAGCCCACTGCGTAGAGATAGCGGCCCCATTTGCTGAGGTGGAGGAATACGAAAGCCGGGACGGCAACGATGATCACCATCCAGAAGAGGTTCGGCACGCCCAGGAAGCTTTCACGCGAGAACTGGTTGAAGCCGGCATCGGTGATGTTGATGGTCGAGCCATTGGTCATCAGAAGGCCAATGCCGCGCAAGGAAGTGAGTGTCGCCAGGGTAATGATGAAAGGCGGCAGGCCCATCTTGACGATGCCGAAGGCGTGGAAAAAGCCGATCAGGAGGCCCATCAGGAGCGTTACGATGATGGCGATCCAGACCGGCACGCCTGATTGAATGAGGCTTGCGACCACCACTGTGGAAAAGCCCACAATGGCGCCCACCGACAGATCGATGCCGGCGGTGATGATGACGAAGGTTTGCCCGATAGCCAGGATGGCGATCATGGAGCCCTGGCGCAGCAGATTGGAGATGTTGTTGCCGGTGGCGAAATTGGGTGTCGCGATGCTGAGCGCTACGCACAGGAGAACCAGCAGACCGACCAGGGTGAGCGCAAACAGGAAGTTCCAGTTGCGCCGGGTCTTGACGGAGGTCGGAACGGTTTCGGTGGTCATCATTGTCTCCAGATACGCCGGCTAAACGCCGATGGCCTCGGCCAGAATGTCTTCGTGCGATCGCTCGCGATAGGATTGACTGCCAACGAGATGGCCTTCGCGGAACACGTGGAGCGTGTCGGCGAGTTCATAGACTTCGGGCAGGTAAGACGAGATCAGGATGATCCCGGCACCATTTTTGAGCAGGCGGGCAAAGAGGCGGTAGATTTCGGCCTTGGTGCCCACGTCGACGCCCACGGTGGGCTCGTCGAAAATGAAAACCTCAGCACCATGGTTGAGCCATTTGCCGATGACAATCTTTTGCTGGTTGCCGCCCGACATGGAGGAGGCGAGCGAACGACGTGATGGCGTCTTGATCTGAAGGTCTCGGATCTGCGCATCGGCACGGCGCTTTTCCTCGCCACTGTCGATGACGGGGCCGCGCATGAGCTGGTCGTAGACAGGCAGATTGATGTTGAGCCCGATCGGCAGATTAAGGTTCAGCCCCTGGTCGCGCCGGCTCTCCGGGGCGAGGGCTATGCCCAGATCGATGGCCTTGCGCTCGTTGGAGATGTCGACCGGCTGTTCCTTCCAGAGGATTTCGCCCGAGGTTTTTGGATTGCGCCCGAAAATGGAAAGCGCGAACTCGCTGCGGCCGGCGCCGATCAGGCCATAAAGGCCGACAATTTCGCCCTGGCGCACGGTGATCGACACGTCGTTGAACCCCTTGCCGCTGAGATTGCGCGTTTGCAGCAGGGTCTTGCCGAAGGGGATTTCTTCCTTGTGGTAGATCTGCTCGAGCGTGCGGTTGATCATCAAGGCGACGAGTTCGGCGTCGTTGGTGTCCTCGATATTGCGGGTGCCGACATGGGTGCCGTCGCGCAGGACCGAAACGCGATCGGCGAGTTCGAACACTTCTTCCATGCGGTGGCTGATGTAGACGATGGTGACGCCCTCGGCCTTGAGGCGGCGGATCAAGGCGAAAAGCTGGGCCGCTTCCTGGCGGGTGAGGTAGGCGGTGGGTTCGTCGAAAATGATGAACTTGGTGCCGCGTAACGAGGCGCGGGCGGTGGCGACCAATTGCTGCTGGCCGATGGTGAGAGTGCCGAGCAGCGCGTCCGCGGGCAGGCTGAAGCCCATGTCATCGAGGATCTTCTGGGCTGCGCGGCTCATTTCACGGCGCTGCAGGAGGCCCCATTTGGTGTTTTCGTCGCCAAGGAAGATGTTGGCGGCAACGGAGAGTTGCCGGCAGAGCACCACTTCTTGGTGGACAGCGTTGATGCCGTGGTTGATGGCTTCGTTGGGCGTGGCGAGGTCGACCTCCTGCCCATTCCAGATGATGGTGCCGCCCGTGCGTCGGATTACGCCGGTGAGGAGCTTGATCAGGGTGGACTTTCCGGCGCCATTCTCGCCCACAATGGCGTGGATCTCGCCCCGGCGGAAGCTGAGCGTGCTTTTCTTGAGCGCCTGGACGTGACCATAGCGCTTTTCGAGGTCGCGCAGTTCAAGGATGATGTCGTGGGGTGGCAGAGCCGCTGCGCTGGTTTGACCGGCTGGGTGCGGCGGACCACTACTTAGATCAGTCAAGTTTGCCCCCATCTTCCCGCTTGTATGGTGTTAATCCCAAGCGGAAAGCTCGATTGGTTCGCTTGCGGTAAAACGGAGTTCCCGCTTCGTGGAATGACCCCGGTGGGAGGATAGAGCGAATTGGTCGCCCTATTGTGGCTCTCACACCCCCTCCCAACCTCCCCCGTTAAAGGGGGAGGTGCCGCTCTGTGATGGTGGCACGAGCGTGCCACTTGCATTTCAGCTAGTTCACTTTGGGATTGAGCAGTTCCTGGCTGCGCTCGTCGTCCATGTTGGCGGTGGTGATGAGGTTAGCGCCCGTGTCGACGAATTTTTCAACCGTTTCGCCCTTGGACACGGCAAGCGCGGTTTTGATGCCATCATAGCCCATGCGGTAGGGGTCCTGAACGACCAGGGCGTCGATGGTGCCGTCCTTGAGGAAGCCTACGAGCTTGTCGTCGCTGTCAAAGCCTACCAGGGCGACGCGCTCGGCTGCGCCATTTTCGGCGATGGCCTGGCCGGCGCCCTGAGCCTGGATAAGGTTGGAGGCGAAGATGCCGACAAGGTTGGGGTTGGCGGTGAGCAGGTCGGTGGTGATGTTGAGGCCCGTGGCGGCCTGGCCATCGGCATATTTGTCGGCGACGAGGTTGAGGCCGGGATATTCGGCGGCAAGCTGTTCCATGAAGCCCTGGCGGCGTTCTTCGAGCGAGCCGGCATTGGGGCTGTTGGTGATGATGGCGACGTCGCCCTCGATCTTGCCGGTTGCGGCCTCGATCGCAGCGGCAAGGCCGTCGGCAGCGATGCGGCCGCCCTGCACGTTGTCGGTGGTCAGGAACGAGGAAAAGGCGTCCGATTCGGCCGAAGAGTCGATGCCGATGATCGGAACGGACTGCGCGGCTTCGGTGATGGGCGCGCCAAGCGCCGAGCGTTCAGTGGGCGCGATCACGATGGCGGCAGGGCTGCCCGAAACGGCGTTTTCCAGAATGGAAATCTGGCCATTGATGTCGGTTTCGGCCTGGGCACCCAGCTCGGGGACGTTGACGCCGAGTTCCTGCCCGGCAGCACGGGCACCGGCCAGAACGATCTGCCAGTAGAAGGACGTGGTGTCCTTGACGATGATGGGGATGGTTACGTCCTGCGCCAGCGACACGGACGAACCCAACATGCCCGCAGCCAATGCGATGGACGATAGGCCCAGGACCGCGCGGCGGCCCAGCTTCTTGATGGTCATTCTCTTCTCCCTTTACGGCACGCTTCGGCTTCTGTTGGTCCGATAGCGCGCTCCAACATAGAAGCACGGCTGAGGAGAATGTAAAGCGGGCAAACGCTATTTTTCGGGGATCATTAAGCCGGCTAGTGGCGCAGGAGCCGATCGCGGGCTTCGTTGATCTTGGAGGCGAGATAGCTCGAGCCCCCATGATCGGGATGAACAGCCTTCATCAGTTCGCGATGGGCGGCCTTGATATCGTCATCGCTGGCGCCCGGCTGAAGGCCGAGTATCTCATAGGCCTCGGCAAGTTCGTCCACTGGCGCGGACTGGCTAGGGCCTGCATTTCCGGCGCTGTCCTGCTCGGCGAAATATTCACGCCAGCCGGCGCGATTGCTGTCGAGCCAGCTTTGGAGAAGGCTGATGCTGTCGGCGTCGCCCTGCACTTCCTCGATCAGGAGGCGCGTATCGTATTCCCCCAGATCCATAAGGTCGGCGCCGGTAAATTGGCCACTTGTTACGCGCCCGGCGACGGCACCAGTGTCGTGATCGAGCTCCATGGCGAAAAACCGGCTGCGGACCTTGGATATATTGCCGGGATCGCCCAGATTGCCATCAAGGGAAAAGGGACCAAGCCTGCCGGTGCGCAGGATGGAGAAGACGCCGGCGCCAACAAAAACGGCGAGATCGATCCGGCGGGCCAGCACCAGGCCAATCGTCAGGAGCGCGCCGGCACCCCCGACAAGCCAGCGCAGGCCGGACCTGATGGTGCGAGGATCAAGGCGGCGGATATATTGGTAGGCGGCCAGGATAGCCAGCAGCGTGACACCGCCGAGCAGAATATAGCTCATCGGCCTTCGATCTGCGCGAGCAAGGCGCGTGCGTGCTTGGTGCCCTGAAGCCTGAGATGTTCGCGTCCGCCGCCGGCATAGGCGGCCACGGCCTTCAGAAGGGCTGCCAGCTCCTGGGGTGCGGAGGCATCAAAGCGGGCATAGGCACCCTTGGTCAAACGGGCAAATTCGCGAAAGGCTGCCTCGACACGGCTGTCGTGGCCTTCCTGGAACAAAAACATGGGGCAGTTAAGAAGGCCCAGCTCGCCCGCTTTTTGCGCGAGCTCGTCCACATTCTCCTCGATGGCGTCACCCACGAAAACAACGGCGTTGATCTTGCCCTTGGTATGCTCGGCACGGGCATGGGCAAAGACCTTCCCGATCTGGGTATTGCCGCCGCGGCAATCGATGCGGCTCATCAGGCGGGCAAGAGCTTGCGCATCGATCACCCATTTGGAGGCGCGGCATTCCCCGAAGCCGCGGAAATAGAGTAGCTGCACTTGCAGGCCGCGGTCCTTGGGGAGGGCCTTGAACATCTCGGCCTGAAGCGACTGAGCCAAATCCCAGGTGGGCTGACGGCTCATGGTGGCATCAAGGGCAAACAGGAGCCGCCCCTGCCCTGCGCCTGCCGGACGCGCCAGCGTGCCGACCTTTTGGACAAAGGCGGCGACATCGGCGCTGACATTGGCCGATTGCTGCAGCGGCTTGTTGGGGGTGTTCGCGGGATCCTTGCTTGCCATAGGGAAGATATGTGCTCGGGCAAGCGCCCGCACAAGTCCTGCGCTAGAGGCGATCGGGATGGGGCGGCTTGGTTTGCCCTACAAGCTTGGCCAGTTCGGAGAAGGCTGGCGTCTGGCCATCGGCCGCGCTGTTGTTGGCAAGGAACAGCAGCCGGGGCGCGAAGGCGACCGCATCCTGCTCTGCGCCGCTCAGGCTCTCGTTGCGGTAGTCGCCCAGGGCAGTCTGCTCGGCGCGGCGCAGGGCCAGTCCGACTTCGTCGCGCGTCAGAATACCTTTTTCGACAAGGGCGTTGTTGATGGCGGCGATGGCGAGGTAGAGGCCCTCGAGCTGCAGATTGGCCGTGTTCAAAATCTGTCTCCTGTTGCTGGCAAAATTCAGAAGCCGTGGAGCCGGCGCGCCCATTGCATGCCCACAATGGCGCCCTTGATGGAGGGCAGCATGAGCAGCGGCAGGATCACGGCAAGTGGTATAAGGATGGCGAGGTAGATCCACGCCGCGATTTCGGGCCCGGACTGGAAATGGAGCAGGCCGCCGACCAGAATATGGCCGACAATGGTGATGGCGACATAGGCCGGCAGGTCGTCGGCACGATGGTGGCTGTAGTCGAGCCCGCACTGCTCGCAGCTATCGGCGATCTTTAGGTATTTGCGATAGAGCTTGCCTTCGCCACAACGCGGGCAGCGGCAGCGAACGCCATTCATCATCGCAGGGCCCAGGTCGCGATCGGTGTCAGAGGCTTGCCTGGAGGCGCTTTGAACGTCCTGGTTGTTGCTCATGGCGTGGCTCCCGTTCTCCCTGAATGAACCATGCGAACCTCTTATGGTTCCGGCTTGCCTGGAGCCCCGATAGGGACTTGAAAACCAAACAGCGAATTCTAGATCACCTCCTGCCAAGCCCATCATGGGTTGGTTTGTCAGTGGGACCCTTATAGGGTCCTTCCTATCTATGTTGCTCATCAGAGGATGTAGTTATGTGGACAAACACTGGTTTTGCCATTGATCCCAGGGATGTCGATGAGGTCGAGCGGAGCGATCTGATCGGGTATTACCACCCGCGCGAGATCGTCGCCGACCAAAGCCTCAGCGTGGCGCGACGACGAGCATTGCTCGCCCATTGGCTGTCGGATCGCAATGCGGTGCGCGGCGTGCCGGGGCTGAGATCAACCAGCACGGGCGTTACGGCCAGGGTGGATGACCTGCGGGCCGCGCTTTGTGCGCTTGATCGCGTTGAGGAGATGGTGCCCGCCGAATTGGCAGCGCACCAGATGGGGCAATCGAGCATGGGAGCGGCAGCGTGAATCTCTCGTGGAATTCCCTTACGCCCTTGCAGCAACGAGCCCTTGCGGCGCTGAGCCAGCTTGGCACATCGCCCCTGCCGAGCGAACTGGCCGAGCAACTATATAGCCTTGGGCTCGTCGAGCCGGTGGATGCAAGGCGCTATTGTATGAGCTTGAAGGGCAGCACGGTGTTGCCGCCAACCATTCACTAGCTTTGCAAGCCCTAGGCCCGGGAGCGTTTCCGGGCCGTTTGCCGGCTGCTGGCGATAGGGACGAGTTGCCACGCAGGTGACCGAGCTCACCAGATCAACTGGTGGGCGATGGTCGGGTCATTGTTAGGCAGGAAAGGCGGCTGGAACTTCCATGTCGAAGCAGCGCACCCTTGCGCAGGCAACCCGGGAACGGCAGAGCCGTTGTCCCTCATATCGAGCGGCAAGTGAGCGTAACATGAGCGATTCAGCAAATCCCGAGCGCCCCCGGCCGGAAACCGACGAGGTGCTGGTTGAGCGCAACCGCGGCGTGGCCGAACGGGCTGCCCTGGGCAACAATCCCTATGGCAGCATGGTGCGCATCATCCTGGGCGTAGTGGCGTTTATTGTGGTGTTCGGCACGATCTTTTACCTGGCGATGAACTAGGCCGCGCCGGCAAGCACGACGGGCCCGCATGATCGGGCTAGTTCGCGCCGTTTCTCCCAAGCGTCGGGCCGACGCTTGTGCGGAGGTCGTGAAGCAAGGGTTTTTAGTCGGCTGCCAGGAAAATGGTCGAGATCGCGACGATGGCGACGACCACTATAAGCAGAAGGTAGATCATGCCGCCGGAAACTGCCGGCCGGCCTTCGCCGCCAGGCGACCAGGGGGCAGATTGCTTTTCGAGCTTGCGCTCCTGGGGCGTGGGCGGAGAGCCGCCCGCCTCAGCGTCTGTGCCCAGGGGGGCAGTTGCGGGATCGGGCATGGCGACTTTCTCACCAGTGCGGCCCTTGTCGATATCGTCACGCAGTTGATCGGTTGTCGGGTTTGCCATGCATACATAAAGTGGCAACCAGCAACCGCGTTCCATGCTTGAGCCAGGGATCGTGGACCCATATCGTGCGTTACAACGTGAACGATGGGGCAGCGGGGCTGTTTAGCATCGGTATTTCATCGGGAATGGACAATGCCAGACGAGAACGACCCCTGGATCGACAAGGATTTTGAGTCAGCGGTGCGCGACACCGCCTATTTCCTGTGGGAGAACGATGGCCGCCCCCTGGGCCGGGAAAAGGAATACTGGTTCACCGCCCTCGACAGATGCCTGCGCCAACGCGAGGCAGACGCCCTGCTGCGCCAAAATCCACCTGCAGAAGGGGCAGAACAGGGTGGGGCCTCCGCGGATACCAGCGGTAAGAACAGCGGCACTTGAACCATCTGGCTTAACCAAAGTTATAGCCATGTAACGCAGGTCGCGCGAAACTGCGGGACGAGGTGGAGCGACATGGCATCAGAAGAAGCGGCCGATCTCAACGGCAAACGCATCGTTGTGGTCGAGGATGATTTTGTGCTTGCCACCGATATCTGCCGGTCCTTGCGGGATCTGGGTGCCACTGTGCTCGGCCCCGCGCCGACGCCGTTTTATGCCATGCACCTGATTGGGCGCAAAAAGATCGATGCGGCCGTGCTTGATGTGCGGCTGCATGGCACCACAGTGTTCGAAGTTGCCGACATGCTGCGCGACCAGGGCGTGCCGATCATTTTCGCAACGGCCTCGGATCGCAAGTCGATGCCGAACCGGTTCCGGGAATCGCCGTTGCTGGAAAAGCCGTTTGATCGCAAAAAGCTGGTCAACGAGATCCATGCGGTGACGCGGCGGCCTGTTGTGCGGCCGACCAGCCCCTTGCGTACGATATTGCCCAGCACGCAGCGGGAAGCTCCGGCGCAGATGTTTGCCCGCGCCCTGGCCCGCAGCTTTGCCCGCTAGCTAGTTGGAACGCAGATAGCGTCCGTCAAACGACGCTATGGCTTCAAGGCCGGCCGGATCCAGAATCGTCACCATGCCCTGCCCCATGCTGATCAGCTTGCGCTTGCGCAATTGCTGGATGGTGCGGTTGATATGGACGGTGGAGAGCCCCAGCGCCTCGCCCAGTTCCGCCTGGGTCATGGAAAGCTCGAACTGGTTGCTGGCAGCCACGAGGCCCACGGTGCGCAGGCGATAAAACAGTTCGCACAGGAAATGGGCCAGGCGCTGCAGGGCGTCGCGCGCACCCAGGCTGATGATCAACTCCCGCCCGCAGGACTGATCGATCGCGGCGGCGCGCATCATGGCGACAAGAATGTTGGGCATCTTGTCGGCAGCGGCCGAAAGCTGACGAAGATCGATCCGGCCAACCACGACCTGACCTAGGGAAAGCACGCTTTGCCGGGTAACGCTGGAGGACAGAAAGCCATAGTCGCAGAGGTCCCCCGGAACGACAAAGCCGGTCATCTGCCGGCGGGCGCTGTCGAGCACCTTGTAATGGCAGGCGAGGCCTTCCAGCAGGACCAAAGCTTCCTTGGAGGGTTGCTGTTCCCGCAGAATGTCCTGATGCGGCGCAACTGTGTAGACAGTCTCGACCAGCGATTCGAGGATTTTGCTTTCCTGCGGCTGCAGGGGATAAAGCGCGTTGAGCCGGCGTGCGAACACATCATGTTCACCATCGCCGATGGTCCGCTCCTGTCCGCGAAAACCCTCGGCTGCTTCAACGGAATAGTGGCTGCTCATCTGTGACCTTGCTTGCGCTCGTCAACACTCCTTCTGGACGCCTGATATGTTTCTTGTTGGACATAACGAAGCGGCGCAGTTCGAATGAAGTTGAACGCTCCTGAGCCGTCAACGCTGAAACGGCCCGAGATGATCCTTAGCGGACCGGTGGTTGATCACCCATAGCAGGTGAAGCGGCAATCCGTTTTAACATAGATTTAGCTGGCAGCGACAAGCAGGTCGATAGCCCGCCGGATCTCTCAGCTGTCCTTCCTGCCGGTCTGGTCACTTTCCGCGCGCTCGATATGCGGTTCGGTGACCCCGGTTTCCGCCAGGCCCTTGTTGCTGCGCGGGGTATTGCGGTTGTGGTCGGCTTCGCTTTGCCGTTCCTTGCGGCGCTCGGTGTTATGCTCTGTCTTGCCCGTCATGGTTGTTTGCTTCTCCTGTTTGCTTAACCGGCGTTATCCGGCGAACCTTTTACCCCTTGGCTCCATTCGGCTTGCGTCGAGGAGCGATTCAAAATGACCAATGCGAGCAAGTTCACCCATGAAGATTGGGCGTCGTGGTATGAACGGGCTCGCACGCATACCCGCGTCGCGCCAAGGCTGACCGAGGATCTGCGCGCTGGAACGGCGAGTGCGGCCTTGCTGGCGACGGCGGCTGCAACCCTGGCGGAAATGGACGACGACATCATTGCCGGGGAGTTCCTCGCGCGTTCCCTAGCCGCATCTGGAGCGAGTCAGGCAGTTGAAGCAATTGCCGGGGAATTGTCCCAAATCGCACAGGATCTGCTGCAGGCCATTGTGGAGGCCAAGAACGGGCAGAATTTCTGGGACGGAACAAGCCTCCCCTAGATGCGGAAAGCCGCCATCGGCAAATGGCAGCCTTTTGCCTTGAGACGCTCGTCGGGCCGCGTCCTAGTGGTTGCGCGCTGTCGTATTGCGCTCCGCCGGCACTTCGCCGCTCGACATGGCCCGGGAGAAGGGCACGAGCTGGTAAATGGCGGAAAGGCCAACCAGGATGTAAACGATGCGGGCAAGCGCCCCATCCTGGCCACCGAAAATTGCGGCAACAAGATCAAACTGGAAAGCACCGACCAGCAGCCAGTTGATGCCGCCAATAATAATCAGCAAAAGAGTGATAGGATTTAGCGCTTTCATTGCAAGCTCCATAGGCAGGTAGAGTTACAAGGGCCAAAGCGCTGTGCAGTTCACGACTTAACTCATGTGATCTGCACGCCGTTTGCCAGCAGGCGCTGCCCGTAGCGCCTTAACTGCCGGTCGATGCGGGCGAATTCTTGCCTGTTGTTGCGATCCCGCGCCATGCTCCACAGGCCGATCTGGAAACCGAGATAGCAAAGCTCGCTCGCGGCGACGAAATCGGGTTCGATCGAACGGCCGATGCGCTCGGCCAAAGCCGTGGCGAGTTGGTCGCGATCTTGAAAGCAAAGATCCAGCTCGACTGCGGCACCGGCGAGATCCCAGGCGATATCCTGGCAGCCGACCAGATCATGGGCGGCGTGATGATCGAGGCTGTCGAACTTGAACCATTGCCCATCTTTCAAGTGCCACTCCCAAGCATGTATGCGGTTATCGGTGCAGCAGGGGATGGGATGGAAGCGCTCCGGATTGCCGAGGGCTGTGCGGAGACTGGTTGCGGCGTTCTCGCCATAGCGCTGACCGATATTGTAGATGGCGGCCTCGAAGAGTTCACCAAGGCTCGCCCCTCCCCCTTGCGGGGGCAAGTTGGACCGAAAGGCAAGATAGTCGATCAGGCGGCCCGGAGGGAGTGTTTGCCCGGATGCGGTCTGCCCCTCGAGCCATGGCATAAGGAGAAAACCGCAGGCCAAAAACATGGGTTGAGGCAGGAAGCCGGCATCGCCCAGCGCTTGGGCCAAGGCGAGCTTGTTCTGGCCAGCGTCGCCATTGCCGGAGAATTTCGCGAGCCATTTGCCGCCCTTGGTTTCCGCCAGGAATTTGCGCTTTTCCATAGCTGGATCGGCCGGGACCTCGGCAGGGGCCTTCAGATCGCGCCAGTTTCCCCCGGAGATGTCACGCAAGGGCGCCGTTAGTGGACCTACGGCCGACGCGATCCAGCTTTCCAGGCTTTGTGCGGGTTCTGCGGCGTCCAGAACCAAGGCGTCGAAGCTGACATGGTGCTTGGGCGCTTTTGCCCAACGCTGGCGATGCGCCTCTTGTGCTTGGGGGCCGAGATCGCCGAAATGGCTGGGAAAGAAATGAATGCGTTTCTCGGCAATTCCGTGTCTCACCAGCCAATCGGCGACGCAGTTGAAGGACGAGCCGGACAAGCCCGGACCTTCGTCCACGACGGCAAAGGCGCCCTCTCTTTCCAGCAGATGGCGGGAGAGTTTTGGCCCAAGCACTAATTGGCGATCAAAGGGGTGACCAGAGGGACGAATGGTTATCGCTGGTGGTGCTCCGAGGCCCGCAGCCACCAGGGCCGCAAGCCCTGCGCCGATGCTGCGGATGCCGATCACCGTCGTGTCGGTTCCCAGCCCCGATTGGCGCGCTGCCGCGATATAGCTTTCGGGGTAAAGGGCGTAGAAGGCATAACCTTCTGCCTGCTTGGTGGTGATGGAGCCGGCTTGCCCTAGTGCATAGAGTTGCTGGAAGGCCGCGGGAGGCAGGGGCTCGGTGTTGGAGAAGCCGCTGTCCCATGAAGCTGCAACAGTTTGGGCAAGCGATAACAGCAGCGCATTGCCCGCCTTCTGCGTGGGGCTGATTTCATCGGCATGAATGTGATGGAACTCGCGGTCGGCTATGCCTTGCACCAGTTCGGATAGGCGGATGAAAGCTGCAACGAGTGACTGGTGGCGTTCCCTCCTCGGACCGAGATTGCCCACTTTTTGCAGGCGTTGCCTGAGTTCGCGCGCAACATTGCTCGCATCTTCAAGGCGCTTCATATCTCCAAAGACTTGCACTGGCTTGGCTCTTGTTCTGCGATCAGCAGGAACAAAGCTTGGCGGGTCCCGTTGGCCTCATAGAATGTATGGGGTTGGCATGGCGATGACGGAGCAAGGAGCGCAGGGGGAGAGCGCGAGCGCGAGGATTTCTGCGTGTTTTAGCGTGGGAGAGGTGGCTAAAGCTTGTCCTCATCCCCCGCAACAGCTGCCTTCTGGCTTAACGCAGGTTAACTCCTCTGCCCCTCATGCTTTTGCGGGGCCAAGGGCGTGACAGCTGCGTTTTTTCTGGTGCGCCATGCCGCCCATGACAATGTGGGCGGGTTTTTGGCCGGACGGGCACCTTCGATCCATTTGGGTCCCGATGGGCTGGCGCAGGCGCAGCGCCTGGCCACGCGCATGGCGCGGGAGCGCTTCGAAGCGATTTATGCCAGCCCTCGCGAGCGAACGCAGGAAACAGCCGCTGCCATTGCTGCGGCTAGTGGCGACATGCCCATCAGCATTGCCGAGGAACTGGACGAAGTGGATTTCGGCGCCTGGTCCGGTTCGACCTTTGATCAGCTCAACAAGCTCGATGAATGGCAGCGCTGGAACAGCCAGCGCAGCATGGCCGAAACTCCCAATGGGGAAACCATGATCGACGTGCAGCGCCGCTCAATTGGGCTGGTACGGCAGCTGGCGCGGCAGAATGCCGATGGCCGCTTCGTGCTGGTCAGCCACGCCGATATCATCAAGTCTATAGTCAGCCACATATTGGGCCTGCCGATCGATGCATGGCCGCGCCTGGAAATCTCGCCGGCGTCAATCACCACGATCGTGGTTGGGCAATGGGGCAGCAAGGTGCTGACCCTTAACGAAACTACCCCATGAACAAGGAGGCATGCGCATGACCCTGCCTATTGCTGAAATCCGCCAAAAGGTTGAAGCACTCGGACCGTGGTTCCACAATCTGGATCTGGGCGGTGTCCGTACGGCGCCGGAGCATTTTCTGGGCGATTACCCCAACATCAAGTGGCGCAAGATCGCCGATGCCATTCCGGCCGATCTTTCGGGCAAGACGGTGCTCGATATTGGGTGCAATGCAGGGTTCTATTCGATCGAGATGAAGAAGCGCGGCGCAGCGCGCGTGCTGGGCATCGACTTCGACGATGTTTATCTCAATCAGGCGCGCTTTGCCGCCGAAGTGGCTGAGGCCGATATCGAGTTCCGGAAGATGTCGGTTTATGATGTCGGCGCGCTCGGCGAGAACTTCGACGTCGTGATCTTCATGGGCGTGCTTTACCATTTGCGCCACCCGCTCCTCGCGCTGGATTTGATCCGCGAGCATGTGGCAGCGGACATGTTGATCTTTCAATCGATGCAGCGCGGCAGCAAGGATGTGCCCGAGCTCGCCGAGAACTATCCGTTCTCCGATTATGAATTGTTCAATGATCCGGCTTACCCCAAACTGCACTTCATTGAGCATCGCTATGCCAATGATCCGACCAATTGGTGGGTGCCCAATGCAGCCTGTGCCGAAGCCATGTTGCGCAGTTCGGGCTTTGAAATCACCGCCCATCCGGAAGCGGAAGTTTATATCTGCCGGGCCATTCAACAATCGGCAGACGCCTATCCTATTTACCCCAGCAAGGGAGCCTAAAGCATGATCGAAGCGGCCATGATCTGGAACGAGCCGAACAACAAGTCCCATTGGGATCCCGAGATTGATCCGGAATGGGCGCAGTTCGGCCACATGGTCAATCTGGCTGCCGATGCGATCGCCCAGGCCAATCCGGACGTGACACGAGTGCTCGGCGGCATTTCCCCGATCGATCCGGGCTTCATGACGCGCATGAAGGATTATGGTGTGCTCGACCGGGTCAACGCCGTGGCCGTGCATGGTTTTCCGCTCGACTGGAATCTGTGGCAGATCCACGACTGGCCCAAGAAGCTTGACGAGATCCGCGCCGTTACCGATCTGCCGATCTGGGTGAGCGAGGTGGGCATTTCCACCTTTGGTGCCGAGGAAGTGCAGGTCTGGGGGTTGCAGCGCACGGCCGAACTGCTCAAGGGCAATGCCGCGCGCATCCAGTGGTACAGCCTTTATGATCTGCCGCGCGAGTGGGAAGCGACCACCCGCCACCGCGAGGCCGAGGGTTCATCCTATTATCGGCACTTCTACATGGGGCTGCTGCGCGAGGACGGATCGCCCAAGCCGGCGCTGGAGGAGTTTGCCAAGCACACGCCCGAGATGGGGCTGGTGCAGTGGTTCCACTATCATGACCATCGGCTGGACGACGCAGTGGCCTGGATGAAGCGATTGGGCGTGACGCATCTGCGCACGGGGCTTTCCTGGGCCGACAGCTTCCGGCCCAATGCGCTCGATTGGTTCGACCGGCAGATGCAGGCGCTGGAAGATTTCAACGTTACCGTGACGTTCTGCTTCACCCCTGAGCACCGGGGCATTGCGCCCCATCACACCAGCGCGCCGCAAGTGCCCGAGGAATTCGCCGCGTTCTGCGCGCAGATGATCGAGCGCTATGCGCCGCGTGCCGACGCTCGGTCCCAAGCCGAGTTTCTTCAAACCCCAGCACTGACGATCTAGCCCCTAGCCGTCGCCTCGGCTCAAGCGGAGCCGCTTGGCGACGGCCCCTATCCTGCCCCGGCCATAGGCCAGGCCATGGTAGAGTTTGAGGGCCGCATGGGCCCAGGTGACATAGATGGCCGGGCGATGCTGCTGGCGCGCCAGCCAGAACATGCGATGGCTCCACAGGCTGATCCCATAGCGCAGGCGATAGATCAGCTTGCGCTGGAACGGCAAATCCCTACTGGGCGCGACGCGCTTGCGGGGCCTGAGGCCCAGGCGATGCCAAGACAGGCGGTATGCGAGGCCCTCGCGCCGCTGGCGAAAACCGGCGGCCTGGGTGTTGGCGATGTAGTCGGCGTCAACGGGTTTGAGCTCGAGCCTTGTGGCCGCAATGGCTTCGGCGACGATATCGCGCAGTACGGGCGAGCGCACCACAACGACATTGGTGCCGCGCCAGTCGGATGAATAGGGTTCGACCCAGGCATCGCCAAAGGAGATGTCGGCGGTTTCCGCCAGGACATCGTCGCAGTAATTGCAGGCCGAATTCTGGAAGAAGCCGGCGCCCCAATCGCCATCGCCCAGATACCACCAGTCCTTCTGGCGGACGGAGCCATCCTTTAGTTTAAGCTGGGCGGTGTACCAGTTTGCAGGACGTTCAGGACCCTTGATGCGATATTCGGCGCCGCTTACCGCCTCGATGCTGGTGTCCATCTGCCAGGCAAAGCTTTCCACGAGCCGCGCGCTTTTCATATGCCCGCAGAAAAGCCCCAGAGTATAGGTGATCCGTTCGGCAAGGATCGGGTCCTGCGCGCGGGCCAGATGCACGGCCTTGATGAAGCAGGGTATGCCTATAACGGCGTAGCGTCCGGGAACCTCACGTATTTCGCGAAGAATGGCCGAGAGTTCCACGGGGTAGTAGCGAGATTTGGCGCCGGCATGGACCTCCTCGACGCTGCGGGACATGCCATAGCCAAAGAAAACGTCGCCGCCAGTGGGCCGCACATGGGCGACGCCATCCACCATGCCTCGGCGCAGCAATTCGGCCGCGACCCAGCTGACCATGCCGCCCGAGCTGCCTTGCTGGCGAAACGGTTCTTCGCTGACGGCGCCGACATAGGCGGTTTCGAACCGGCCCAGGCGCGCGTCCTGGTGCGGCGCTTGCGGGAAACGCACCGATGCGATCTCGTCTTCGTTGGTCGCCACCGGAGAAAAGGGGCAGGTCTGCGCCAAAGCCTCAGAGCGCCGGCGCTGCTCGGCGCGTGACGTCATGGGCTTGTATTGCCCATAGCGGTCCAGTTCCATTTGCACATTCGGCAGCGCCATGGTGCAGGCGCCGCAGCCGATGCAAAGGCCGGACTTGGTGATCTCGCCCAAGCTGACCGCGTCAGGCAAGGACATGATCGAGGTAGCTATCGGATTGGATCCGCATGGCTGCGATGGTATGGCCGATCTGGGGATCCAGAACGTCGTTCAGAATGCTTTGGAACTGAGTGCCCGTGGTTTCGGGCGAAACCATGTGGCGCTCGGCTCCCAGGGCGCCCACAAGATCTCGCACCTTGTTGAAGCGGTAGTCAGACGGCGCGGTGACGAAGGGTTTGCCGTTGACCAGGGCAAAGACGCAGCCGTGAAAGAAGTTGGTTACAACTGCCCGCGCCCCCGCAACAATCGCAGCGAATTCCATGGGGCCGGCGCCGATCAGCTGCTCGTCGGCCCAAGCATTTTCATAGCCGATGCTGAGGAGCTGGACGCCCTGATTGTTGGCCCATTGGCGCATGGATTGCTGCAGCCATTCGGGAAAACCGTGGCCATAGACCAGGGCATAAGGTTCACGCTCGGGTAGAGGCGGCACTTTGGGGATGAGGTGCGCGAATTGCAGGCAAGGGTCGAGCACCAAAGGCGGGGTGCGGCCCGTAGCCTCGGCGACAAGAGATTGCGAGTTCTGATCACGCACGGAGATCGCGTCAAAGCGCTTGAGCCGCGAGGACCAATAGCCCTCCAGCCCACCAGAGGCAGATTGGTTGCCAAAGCTTGCCGCATAGGAGGCCAGCAGTCCGGCATTAAGGCCATCGCCATAGAAAATGCCCTTCCCGCCATACCAAGGGTGACGGAGGTTCCACACTTCGTCGCTGCCCACGAGCACCACGTCGCAGGCTTCGCTTTGCTCGGGCTCAAGCAGGGGAAAGGGCTGGGACAGGGGCAATCGGTCGAAAGCTTCGAAAAATTTACGCGCCTTTTGGACATAGGCCGAGCGATGGCTGGCGGGCGGCGCATCAGGGATGGGGTGGAGGGCGACGCGCCACTCGGCCAGATTGATGCGGCGGGAATGGTGGTCCAGCAGGACGGCATCATGGCCGCGCGCGCGCAATCCTTCAGCGAGGCACCGCGCCTGCCAATAGGAGCCATAATTGATGCAACGATGGAAGGTGAGGATGCCGACGCGCTTGGGTGAACTCATAATACTCTAACGGGCATAGATGCGGTCCAGAATGTCGGCCACCGCGGTAAATTGTTCGGCTGCCGGATCGAACCGGCCACCCTGCGCAACGCTTGCGGCCCAGGCGGCCGGGGCGCGACCGGACCAATCGTCGGGTGGCTGGGACAGCACACGCGATTGGGTCCCGGTATTGTGCCGGGCCTCGAAATCGAGAAACGAACCGCCCACATTGCTGAAGCTGGCGCCGCCCTCGGTGCCATAGAAATCGGCACTGATCACCGCATCGCGTCCGGCATGAAGATGCCAGGAGGTGGTGACGCGCACGACAGCGCCCGTAGCCAGGGTCAGCGTTGCGACGGCGAAATCTTCCACTGTGTCGCTGTTGGCGGCAAGAGGCTGGCCTTTGCTGAACAGCTGGCTCGTGACCGATGTGACCTCGGGGAAATGGAGCACCCAGAGGGCCAGATCCACCATGTGAACGCCCAGATCCATGACGCAGCCGCCGCCCGACAAGGTCTTGTCGAAGAACCAGGGTTTGTCTGGGCCATAGGCATTGTGGAACACCAGATCTGCCGCAAAGACCTGCCCCAGCGTGCCGGAGCGCACAACGGACGCGACCTGCTCCATGCCCGCGGTGTAGCGATAGGAAAGGTCGACCCCGAGCGTTCGATCCGCCTTGCGGGCAGCATCGACGACGGCTACAACCTCGTCCCGGGTGCGGCCCAGCGGCTTTTGGCAAAAGACGGGCAAGCCCCGCTCCAGCGCCTTGATCGACTGCTCGGCATGAAGGGCGCTTGGCGTGGCGATGACCACGCCATCCAGATCATGGGAGAGAAGCTCGTCAAACGATGATGCAACCAGGGCGTCAGGCGCAATCTCCTGGGCAGCCCGGACCATTTCGGCTGAGGGGTCCGAAACCACAGCCGCCTCGACCAGCCCCTGATCCACCAGCGCGCGCATGCGGTTGAGCCCGATGCGGCCGGTTCCGAGAAAGCCGATGCGGGGCAGAGCTTGCGCTCCTTGGGGCGAAGCGGAGGCACCGCTCATGGATAAACCACCAGGGCCTTCATGAAGCCATCCGGCCGGTCGCGCGTCGCATTGAGCGCCGTGTCCAGCTCCTCGAGCGGATATTTGTGCGTGTAAAGGGCGCTCGGATCGAGCCGGCCCTCCTCTACAGCGGCGATGGCGTCGCGAATGCCTTGCACATACATGGCTGGGTCGCGCTCATGGGCGTTGATCACATCAAAGCCGCGCCAGTTCCACATCTGCATGTTGACTTGACGGGGACCATCCTGATGGTAGCCCGCAACGATCAGCCGGCCTCGTTCGCGCGTGAGTTCGGCGGCAAGATCAAGCGGCCATTGCTTGCCCACGGCTTCGATGACCCGATCGCAGAACTGTTCATTGGTGAGTTGCTTGACCTGCTCGATGATCTGCCAATGATCGTTCATCGGGATGATCTCGGCAGCGCCCAGTTGCTTGGCCAGATCAAGGGCGAATGGCCGCCGACCTATGGCGATTACCCGGGCGCCGGCGGCAACAGCGAGCTGGATCAAGAGGGCACCAAGAAAGCCGATGCCGATGATGGCGACGGTTTGCCCGGCGGCAATCTCGCTGCGCCGGAAGATGTTCATGGCGCACCCCAGCGGCTCGCCGGGGAAGGGAACGCCGTCCAGCGTTGATGGGAGCTTCACCACGGCCTTGGCATCGGCAATGTCGTGGGTGGCATAGCTATGGTAGGACAGGGCTGCGACGCGGTCCCCCACATCCACGCCTTCCACATCCGGGCCAATTGCATCAATGCGGCCCCAGCCTTCATGGCCGAGCCCACCGGGTTCGGTGGGGAATTTCATCCATTCAGGGCCGGACCAGGGGCCAAGATTTGAGGCGCAGACGCCACAGCCCTCGAGCCGGACCCGAACCTGACCCGGTCCGGGGCTAGGCAGTTCATGCTGTTGTATTGTGATCGTGCCGGGGCCAGTAACGACAGCCGCTTGCATTTGCTCGCTCGTTGGAGGCGCAGCATCCATTATTTTAGCCTCAGTCACGGTTGACGAATTTGTTGAACCGGCTTTCGCCGCCATCAGCCGTTTTGTCCTGGTAGAGGAAGGCCAGTTTGTTTTCGTCGAAAATCTTGAAGAATTCGTCCCACGAGATCTGCTTGAGATTGTCTTCGGGCTCGCCAAAATCGATGCGCAGAATGCCGCCCTTGCCCTTGGTATCAACCATGGCGGGGTGACCGTCGCGCGCTTCGGCCCATTTGCGGATCTCGTCGTGCTTGGTGGTCGTGTTGGAACTGCTCATGGCAAACACTCCTTACTGGTGATCGGTCGAACTCAGGCGGGAGACGCCGCCACCGGCGCCTTGGCGGTGATCGCGTGGCCGCGCCGTGCGGGCTGAACAACAATGCCGGAGCGTCCCAGGCCCTGATAGATAAGCCCTGCGGAGGCCGCGCGTTCCCGATCGATGATGTTGCGGAAATCAAGGAGGGCCTGGCCGCGCATGGCCTTGCGCAGTTCAGCCAGATCAAGGCTCCGGTATTCGTCCCATTCGGTCAGCACTACCGTCACATCAGCGCCCCGCGTCGCGTCAAGAGCGCTCGTGTGCCAATGCGCATCGGGCAGCAGCCGCTTGGCGCCATTGGGCTGTGGATCATGGAGGTGAACATCGAGACCCGCTTCGATGAGCCTAGGAATGATGGTGAGGGCTGCGGCCTCGCGCACATCGTCGGTGTTGGCCTTGAAGCTCGTACCCAGGATCGCGACACGCCCATGCCGGGGCGCGGCGTCGATGATGCGGTCGGCCAGCGCTTCCTTGCGCAGTTCGTTGCGCTCGATCAGGGTTTCGATCAGTGGCTGGGGTGCACCATGGCGGCGGCCTGTGCTGGCAAAGGCGCGGGTGTCCTTGGGAAAACAGGACCCGCCAAAGCCTGGGCCGGCGGAGAGAAACGCCGATCCGATGCGATGGTCTCGCCCGATGCCATCAGCGACAGCGCCGACGTCACCCTCCAATTTCTCGCAAAGGTCGGCAACGTCGTTGATGAAGCCGATGCGTAGAGCCAGAAGCGCATTGGCGGCGTATTTGATGAGTTCGGCATTGACGGTTTGCGTGGCGACGAGGGGGATTCCGCGCAGCAGCAGGGGTTCGTAGACCTCGCGCAACACAGCTTCAGACGCCGCATCGTCAGCACCGATCACAATGCGATCGGCATGCATGAAGTCCTTGATCGCAGAACCTTCACGCAGGAATTCGGGATTTGAAGCGACCGCAATATCCTTGCTGCCGCGGCTGGCATCCACCAGCGCTTTGACGCGACGGGCCGTGCCCGCAACAACGGTGGATTTGATCACCAAGACCGCGCGCGATTGCATATAGGGCGCAATGGTCTTGGCTGCCGTCTCAACATAGGAGAGGTCGATATCGCCATTGGCGTCGGACGGTGTGCCGACGGCGAGGAATATCGCGTCGGCCGTGCCGGCGGCTTTGGTCGCGTGGGTAGTGAAATGCAGGCGGCCAAGGGCGATCTGCTTGCCGATAAGTTCGGACAGCCCGGGCTCGAAGATCGGCACTTCCGCGCGTTCCAGGGCCGCAATGCGATCACCATCAATATCGCAACACGTCACGTCGTGACCAAGCTCGGCAAGGCAGGCGCTTGTGGTCAAACCGACATAGCCGGCGCCCAGTACTACGATCTTCATTGTTGATGCCCTCTTGGTCAGCATGCAGCACGCAATGAACGCAGCAACAAGGGAGCAAGCAGCTTTGTTCCTTGAAAGGATCGCGCTCGATGATTGTTTGCCCAAGCGTTCTGCCGAGCAAGGATTATCACACTCCCATGTAACAACGGAGTCTGGGCGATCAAATCCGCGAAATTATGCAACTGCAAAAGGCGGCCTAGATTAACTTGGGATAATTCGCGTTTCTGCGTGCAGCGGAAGCTGGTGTGGAGCACGTGGGCGTGTAGCTAGGTATGACTCGGCAGTTTTATTGAGCTTTGTAGCTTGTGGCTTCCACAGGAGGCGCGACCCTCATGCGCGCGAGCCCATGCAAAGGAACACCGCGCGGAACTTGTCTGCTCACGACGGCTTCCTACTGCAGGTACTTACCTTCAAGTGGGCAAACATGAAACAGATACTCGTCACCGGCGGATGCGGCTTTATCGGACGTTATGTTACCGAAGAGCTGCTGGAACAGGGCTATCGCGTTCGTATTCTCGATAGCTTTGTGGATCAGGTGCACGGGGAAGCTGCCGCAAGCGTGCCTAATGGAGTGGAGCTTATTCGCGCCGATGTTCGCGACAAGGCCGTTGTGACCGATGCGCTGCGGGACATCGATGGCGTGATCCATCTGGCTGCCGAAGTGGGCGTTGGCCAATCCATGTACGAGATTGCCCGCTATGTGGGCGGCAATGATCTTGGGACCGCCGTGCTGCTGGAAGCCATGATCGACACTCCGATCAAGCGCATCGTGGTTGCATCCTCGATGAGCGTTTATGGCGAGGGGCTTTACCAGTCGCAGGACGGGAGAACCCATGACTCGAGCCGGCGCCGGAGCGCCGATATCAAGGCGGGACGCTGGGACCTCACTGCGGCAGATGGTACGGCGCTGACCCCAATTGCCACGGACGAGCAGAAGCCGGTGGATCTGGCCTCGATCTATGCCCTTACCAAATATGTACAGGAGCGTGCTGTCCTGATCTTTGGCGAAGCCTATGGCGTCGATGCCGTGGCGTTGCGCCTGTTCAACGTCTTTGGTCCGGGCCAAGCTCTTTCCAATCCCTATACCGGCGTTCTGGCGAACTTTGCCTCGCGGCTCATCAATGGGCAGCCGCCGATGATCTTCGAAGACGGGCGGCAGAAGCGGGATTTCGTGCATGTGCGCGACGTTGCCCGCGCTTTCCGCTTGGCTCTCGAGCAGCGCTCGGCCGCAGGGCACGTCATCAATGTGGGCAGCGGCAATGCCTATGCCATAGCCGATATTGCCACCATGCTGGCAAATGCCATGGGCGTTCCGCACCTGGGGCCCGACATCATGAACAAGGCGCGCTCGGGGGACATCCGCAATTGCTTTGCCGACATTTCCAAGGCACGCGAGCTGCTGGGCTTCGAACCGCAGTACCGGCTTGAAGAATCGCTCGATGAACTGGCCAATTGGGTCCGTCAGGCGCAGGCTGTCGATCGCGGCGCCGAAATGAAGCGCCAGCTCGAAGAACGAGGCCTTGTTTCATGACGATCAAACCTCCCACCAGTTCCCCGGACCACCCCATCGTCATCACGGGTGGCGCGGGCTTTATCGGGTCCAATCTGGCCGATGCCCTCCTTGGCGATGGCGATACAGTGCGGGTCATCGATAATCTTAGCCGTAATGGCGTGCAGCAGAACCTCTCCTGGTTGCAGGAGCGGCATGGCGAGCGGCTGCAGGTGTCCCTCACGGACATTCGCGATCCCCAAGCCATGAACGCGGCCCTGGCCGATGCGAGCGCCGTGTTCCATTTTGCGGCGCAAACGGCCGTGACCACGAGCCTTTCCGATCCGGTCGATGATTTCGAGGTGAATGCCCGCGGCACGCTCAATGTGCTGGAAGCCGTTCGCAAGGCGGGGCGCAAGGCGCCGATTATTTTTTCGAGCACCAACAAGGTTTATGGCGGGCTTGGCGATTTGCGCCTTGTGGAGCTGGACGAACGGCATGTGCCGGGGGACGAGCTGGTCCGCACGCGCGGCATCAACGAAGATCGCAAGCTCGATTTTTGCACACCTTATGGCTGCTCCAAGGGCGTGGCGGATCAGTATGTGCTTGATTACGCCCAATCCTATGATCTGCCGACGGCCGTGCTGCGGATGAGCTGCATCTATGGGCCGCGCCAGTTCGGCACGGAAGACCAGGGCTGGGTCGCCCATTTCCTGATCCGGGCGCTCAAGGGTGAACCCATCACCATTTATGGCGACGGCAAGCAGGTGCGCGACGTGCTGCATGTCCGCGATGCGGTGGCGGCCTATCGGAGCGTTCTGGCCAATATGGGCAAGGTGCGCGGCAGGGCGTTCAATCTGGGTGGCGGAACGCGCAACGCGGTCAGCCTCAACATGGTGTTGCGCGAAATCGAGCAGATTGTGGGCAAAAGCGTGTCGGTCAGCCGGGACGATTGGCGCGAGGGTGACCAGCTGTATTTCGTTGCCGAGACAAGCCGGCTTGAGGCCGAACTGGGCTGGCACGCGCAGACTGCGTGGCGGGACGGGCTTCGGGACCTGGCGAACTGGCTCACAGGTGGGGAAAACCCCGCCAGGTTGGCGCAGCACCGGGTGAGTGCATGAGGGCACCCAACACAGCAAACGAGCCCACAATAGCTTCTCCTGACGGCGCTGCCCGCCGGTCTCTCCATATCTTGATCTCGGTCGACGCCGTTGGCGGCGTTTGGCGCTATGCCATGGATCTTGCAGCAAGCCTTGGTGCAGCCGGTTATCGGTTTACCTTTGCCGGCTTTGGGCCGCAGCCCAGCGCGGCGCAGCGGTCTGAGGCCGAACGGTTTGGGGAACTGGTGTGGTTCGACGTACCACTGGATTGGACCGCGGAAAAGGAAGCCGATCTCGATGTAGTGCCAGCCATTCTTAGCGATCTGGTGCGCGAGCGCGGGATCGAGCTGGTGCATCTCAACCTGCCTTCGCAGGCTTGTGGGCTCACGCTCGATATTCCCGTGCTGGTGGTATCCCATTCCTGCGTTGTCACCTGGTTTGCCGGCGTCCGGCAGAGCGAAGTGCCGGCGGACTGGATGTGGCAATATCGGCTCAACCGGGCCGGCTTCGATGTGGCTGATGTGGTTGTCGCCCCAAGCCATGCGCATGCCGACATGCTGCGGAAAAGCTATGGGCATATCGATGGGCTGGGGGTGGTCTACAACGGTACAAAGCCGGTCGAGGCGAGCGCGCCCAAGGAAAACCAGGTGTTTTCTGCCGGTCGTTGGTGGGACGATGGCAAGAACGGCGCCGTGCTCGATGCCGCAGCGCCGCACACCGTCTGGCCGGTAATCATGGCAGGCTCGCAGCGGGGCCCGAACGGGCAATACCGCGATCTGCTGCATGCGCGCTATCTGGGCGAGTTGCCCCATGGCGAGATCATGGGATGGATGACGCGTTCGGCAATCGTCGCCTCGCCCTCGCTTTACGAGCCCTTTGGCCTGGCGCCGCTGGAAGCCGCGCAAGCGGGCGCAGCCCTGGTTCTGGCCGACATTCCGACCTATCGCGAGCTGTGGGACGGCGCGGCCGTGTTTGCACCGGCCAATGATGCCGAAGCTTTTGCTGCTGCCATCAATCGGTTGGCAAACGACGACCTCCTGCGCGGGGAACTGGCACGCAATGCCCGGGAGCGGTCGACCCGCTTTACCCTTGAGGCTCAGGCTGTCGCCATGCAGTCCATCTACCAACATCTGCTGCACCCCGTTGCAGCCATGGAGGCATAAGGCCCGTGAAGTTTGTTTTCTACACCCATTCCCTTGTGTCCGACTGGAACCACGGCAACGCCCATTTTCTGCGTGGGGTGATGCGGGACCTGGTGCGGCGCGGGCATGAGGTGCATGCGCTGGAACCGGTCGATTCCTGGAGCCGGCAGAACCTCCTCGAAACACAGGGGCAGGCTGCCATCGAGCGCTTCGCCACCGACTTCCCCATGCTCTCGTCCGAGCAATATGGTGCCGATTTCGACCATGCGGCGTCGCTCAGCGATGCCGATGTGGTGCTGGTTCATGAATGGACCGAACCGCGGCTGGTGGAAAAGATTGGGCGCCTGCGCCGCGAGGGCGCCCCGTTTACCCTGCTGTTCCATGACACCCATCACCGCGCCGTATCGGCCCAGCAGGATATCGCGGGCCTGGTGTTGCAGGATTATGATGGTGTGCTGGCTTTCGGGGAAACCCTGCGGGAGCGCTATCTGGAGGCTGGCTGGGGCCATCAGGTCTTTACCTGGCACGAAGCGGCCGACACGGCGCTGTTTCGTCCCATGCCCGAGATTGGTTGTGAACACGATCTGATCTGGATCGGCAATTGGGGCGACAACGAGCGCACCGACGAGATCAGCGAATTCCTGATCCGTCCCGCGGCAGAGCTCAAGCTCAGCGGAACCGTGCGCGGCGTGCGCTATCCCGACGATGCCATCGCGGCTGTTCGGGGTGCGGGACTGCGTTATGGCGGCTGGATCGCCAATGCCGATGCGCCGCAAGCCTTTGCGCGTCACCGCGTAACCATGCACATCCCCCGCCGCCCATACGTTCAGTCCCTGCCCGGCATTCCAACCATTCGTGTGTTCGAGGCCCTAGCCTGCGGCATACCCCTCCTGTCCGCGCCCTGGAACGATGCCGAGGGCCTGTTCCGGCCGGGGCAGGACTTCCTGTTTGCCCAGAACGGCGCCGAGATGCGGAACCTGCTCCGAGACGTCGTGTCGGACCCAGCACTAGCGCAGAACCTTTCGACCAGTGGGCTCGAGACCATCAATGCGCGGCACACCTGCGCGCATCGCGTCGATGAACTGCTGGCCATTCTTTCCCAGATCGGCTCGGCACGCGTTGTCGAGCAACTTGAAAACCGCGAGGCGGCTCAATGAAAATAGCGTTTTATGGTTCCAGCCTCCTGTCGGCCTATTGGAACGGCGCTGCCACCTATTACCGGGGCATGCTGCGCGCCTTGAGCGAAAAAGGCTACGACATCACCTTTTACGAGCCGGACGTTTATGACCGGCAGAAAAACCGCGACATCGATACACCCGATTGGTGCCACGTCGTGGTCTACGAGGGCACTGTCGAGGCGCTGAAAACCGCGGCGGCCGAGGCAAGGCACGCCAATATCGTGGTCAAGGCAAGCGGCGTCGGCTTCGAGGATGATCTGCTGCTCGACGAAGTGCTGCGTGCCGCGCGGCCCGATGCCCTCAGGATTTTCTGGGATGTGGATGCGCCGGCAACCCTGGCCGAACTGCGTGCCGCGCCCGATCATCCGATGCACCGCTCGCTCGAGGCGATCGATCTTGTGCTGACCTATGGCGGCGGGCAACCCGTGGTCGACGCCTACCGGGCCATGGGCGCGCCCGACTGCATCCCCATCTATAATGCGCTTGATCCGCACACCCATCACCCGGTGCCGGCGCAGGAACGCTTCCAGGGTGATCTGGGCTTTCTGGGCAATCGCCTGCCCGACCGCGAGGCCCGCGTGGAGCAATTCTTCCTCGAGCCTGCCGCCCGCACCCCGGGGCAGCGCTTCCTTCTGGGCGGTTCGGGCTGGGGCGACAAGCCGATGGCGCCCAATATCAGCTATCTGGGCCATGTCGGAACCGCCGACCACAACGCCTTCAACACATCGCCCAAGGCGGTGCTCAACATTTCGCGCTCCAGCATGGCCGAGAACGGGTTCTCCCCGGCCACCCGCGTCTTTGAAGCGGCCGGCGCCGGCGCCTGCCTCATCACCGATTACTGGGAAGGCATTCCGCTGTTCCTTGCGCCCGACGAGGAGGTGCTCGTGGCGCGCGACGGCCAGGATGTCGCTGATATCATGGCGGAACTAACACCCGAGCGCGCGCGGCGGATCGGGGAAGCAGCCCTCGAGCGCGTCTTGCGCGAGCACACCTATGCTCACCGCGCGATCGAGGCCGACCGGATCTTCCGCTCCGCTGCCCGGCGCCAGAGCGAGGCTGCGGAATGAGCGCGCCTTACGATATCGTTATCGTTGGGCTTTCGTTGTCGTCCTCCTGGGGCAATGGCCACGCGACGACGTTCCGCTCGCTGATCCGGGGCCTTCATGCACATGGCAAGCGCGTCCTGTTTCTGGAACGGGACGTGCCTTGGTATGCCAACAACCGTGATCTGCCGAACCCAGACTTCTGTGCGCTGGAATATTACTCAAGCGTCGAAGATCTGCTGGCGCGCTTCACAGCGCCGCTCGAAGCGGCGGAAGCCGTTATTGTCGGCTCCTACGTGCCCGAAGGCGTCGCCGTAATCGACGCCCTGCATAAGCTCGCACTTGGGCAATTCTGCTTTTACGACATCGATACGCCCGTAACCTTGGCCAAGCTGGTGCGGGACGACGAGGAATATCTCGCCCGCCGCCAGATCCCGCTGTTCGACACCTATTTCTCCTTCTCGGGCGGCCCTGTGCTGGACCGGCTGGAAGAGGAGTTTGGCGCCCAGTCGGCCATGCCGCTTTACTGCTCGGTTGATGCGGAGCGCTATGGCCCGACCAATGGCCGCAAGATATGGGATCTCGGCTATCTCGGCACCTATAGCCCTGACCGCCAGCCAACCCTCGAAAAACTTTTGATCGAGCCGGCTCGCCTCCTGCCCGATCTACGCTTTGTGGTGGCTGGGCCGCAATTTCCCGCCGACATCGACTGGCCCCCTAATGTGGAGCGGATCGAGCATCTGCCCCCTGCCGAGCATCGCGCTTTCTATAATCAGCAGCGCTTCACCCTCAACGTTACGCGTGCTGACATGATCGCGGCGGGATGGTCGCCTAGCGTTCGCCTGTTTGAGGCCGCTGCCTGCGGCACGCCGGTGATCAGCGATATCTGGAACGGCATTGACGATTTGCTGCCGGCCGGGGAAGCCATTCTTCTCGCCCAAACCACCGCCGATGTCGTGCAAACCCTGACGCAAATGGGCGAAGCGGAACGCCAGTCGCTTGCCGATGCAGCGCGGCGCCATGTTCTGGCCGAGCACACATCCACCGCCCGCTCGGGTGAATTGATCTCCATGCTCGGCACCAGCCGTGGTGCAGATCGAAAAATAGCTCAAGAAGGATAGATCCCATGAAGAGATTCAGCGCGAGCAAAACGATCTTGGTGGCCGGTGGCGCGGGTTTTGTGGGTTCTCACCTGTGCGATCAGTTGCTGCAGCAAGGCCATCGGGTCATCTGCGTCGACAATTTCCTGACCGGCTCGGCGGCCAATGTCCGCGCGCTGCAGAATCATCCTGCTTTCAGGCTGATCGAAGCCGATATCTGCAAGCCGCTCGATCCCGGTGAGGCGATCGACCAGATCTACAATCTGGCCTGTCCCGCTTCACCGCCGCACTATCAGGCCGATCCGATCCGCACGATGATGATCAGCGTTGTAGGCACAAGTAATCTGCTGAACCTGGCGGAACGGCATGACGCCACCTTCCTGCAGGCTTCAACCAGCGAAGTCTATGGCGATCCCGAACAGCACCCGCAGCAAGAAGATTATTGGGGCCATGTGAACTGCACCGGTCCTCGCGCCTGCTATGACGAAGGCAAACGCGCGGCCGAGACCCTTTGCTTTGACATGCTGCGCCTGGGCCGGGTCGATGCGCGGGTGGTTCGCATCTTCAACACCTATGGACCGCGCATGAGCCCAAGCGATGGGCGCATTGTTTCGAACCTGATCGTGCAGGCACTCAAGGGTGAGCCGCTGACCATTTATGGCTCGGGCGAGCAAACCCGGTCCTTCTGTTTTGTTTCCGATCTGGTTGCAGGGCTGATCAGGCTCATGAATGTCGACCCCAATCCCGGCATGCCCGTCAATATTGGCAATCCCGGCGAGTTCACGATCAATGAGCTGGCTGATCTGGTGCTGGAGATGACCGGTAGCAATTCTGCAATTGTTCACCACCCCTTGCCTGTTGATGATCCGCAGCGCCGGAGGCCTGACATCAGCCGGGCGCGTGCGGTGCTCGGATGGGAGCCGACGCTGAGCCTGGCGGACGGCTTGGCTATGACCATTCCGTGGTTTGCAGAGGCGCTAAACCTGTCGCTGCCAAAGACAGCGACCCGGCGCCGTGCCGCGCAGCCAAGCCTCGTGGCAGCGGCGTCGCTCTAGCAAGGCAAGATCGCAAAACAAAGCGGAGCGCGTGGGCGCTCCGCATCACTGGAAAGCTGGTGTTTGGTTAGGCCCGGCTGGCTAACCGGCTCCGCGCAGATTGTGCTGGCCTACGAGAGGCTTGAGCATGGCCTCCTCCACATCGGAGATAAACTCGTCCTTGGGTGGCCTCGGCGTCGGAATACCGGCAAGCGGGTCCGCCTCCTGTTGGCGCCGCAATTCTTTCTCGATCAGTTCTTCCACGTGTTCGGTGCGGCCTGCAACCAGGCGCGCAGCCTTGAAGGGCGGGATGCCGAACTGTTCGGTCAGGAACTGCACATCGCTTTCCATGGGCACTGATGAATCGGGCATGGCTTGATCTCCACTATCTTCTGATCAACGCGCTTTGAGGGGGCTCGCTCCCCCTTATCAAGAGTTAAGCCATCAGGGCTGAAAATCCAGTCTGTACAACATGGGTTAGTCCGGCATCTCGCACCAACGCCATCCCGTTAGAAGCTTACCAAGCCTCATCACAGGAAAAACTCATGACCGATACGAACGGCATTTTCGTCACCGGCCTGCGCAATGCGCATGCTATGGAAAATCAGGCGCTTTCGATCATGAAGCCGCAAGTCGAGCGTATTGAGAACTATCCCGAAGTCGCCCAACGGCTGGCGCAGCACATTGCCGAAACGGAAGTGCAGATCGAGCGGCTCGAGCAAATTCTCGAGGGCTTTGGCGAAAGCAAATCATCCCTCAAGGATGCCGCTCTTTCGCTCAGCGGCAGCATGGCAGCAATTACCCACTCCATGGCGCCCGACGAGATCGTCAAGAACAGCTTCGCCAATTATGCTTTCGAGCATTTCGAGATTGCCGCCTACAAGAGCCTGCTGGCCCTGTCGAACCAAGCCGGCAACAGCACGGCGACGGCCCTGCTGCGGCAGAATTTGGATGAAGAACTGTCCATGGCCCAGTGGCTCGACCAGAACATTGAGCCAGTGACACTGAAATATGCCGCGCTGAGCGAAAGCGGCCAGACAGCCAAGAAATAGGTCAGGCCCATGAAAGCTCTTTGTTGGCACGGCAAGCATGACGTGCGCTACGATACCGTCCCCGATCCCAAGATCGAGGACGCTCAGGATGTCATCATCAAGGTTACGAGCTGCGCCATTTGCGGCTCGGACCTCCACCTTTATGACGGCTTCATGCCGACCATGGAGTCCGGCGATGTGCTGGGCCACGAGACCATGGGTGAAGTGGTCGAGGTCGGCTCCGAACACACCAAGTTCAAGGTCGGTGACCGCGTTGTGGTGCCGTTCAATATCGCCTGCGGGCAGTGCTTCTTCTGCCAGAAGGGGCTGTGGTCCCTGTGCGATCGGAGCAACCCCAATGCCAAGATGGCGGAAGCGGCCATGGGCCATTCGCCATCGGGTCTGTTTGGTTACTCCCACATGCTGGGCGGCTATGCCGGTGGGCAGGCGGAATATATGCGTGTGCCCTTCGCCAATGTTGGGCCGATCAAGGTTCCCGACGCCTTGAGCGATGAGCAGGTGCTGTTTCTGTCCGACATCTTCCCCACCGGCTACATGGCGGCGGAAAATGCCGATATCGAACCGGGTGACACGGTTGCTATCTGGGGATGCGGGCCGGTTGGCCAGTTCGCTATCCAGAGCGCCTGGATGCTGGGCGCGGGCCGGGTCATTGCGATCGATAATGTGCCTGAACGCCTGGAAATGGCGCGCACGCACGGCAAGGCCGAAACCATAAATTTCGACGAGCAGTCCGTGTTCGAGACGCTCAACGAAATGACGGGCGGCCGCGGTCCCGACCGGTGCATCGACGCCGTAGGAACCGAAGCCCATGGCGGCGGCTCGCTCGATGCGGCGCTCGACAACGTCAAGAAGACGCTTCGGGTCGGAACCGACCGGCCCCATGTTCTGCGTGAGGCCATCATGGTTTGCCGCAAGGGTGGCACGATCTCCATGCCGGGCGTTTATGTTGGATTCTTGGACAAGGTTCCGATGGGCGCCTTCATGAACAAGGCTTTGACCCTCAAGACCGGCCAGACCCATACCCACCGCTATCTTGCGCCACTAATGGAAAAGATCGTCGACGGCACGATCGATCCTACCTTTATTATCACCCACAAGGCCGGGCTCGACGCGGGTCCTGATCTTTACCGCACCTTCCGGGACAAGCAGGACAGCTGCATAAAGGTCGTCATGAAGCCTTAAGCGACACACCACAAACAAAAACGCTCCCCAAAGATCTTGGGGAGCGTTTTGCTTTAGGCGGCCGCCTTCCGATCAGCTGCCGTCCCGCTCTTCAGCGCGATATTCCTGCTTGGTGGCGATTTCGGTCGCAACACGTTCCTGGTGCGTGCGCTTCTTGTTGCGCATGGCGCTGATAGCCATGATCAACCCAAGCGCGGCTACGCCCAGAGTGAGAAGCAAAAGCCAGACCGTTGGTCCTGATTCCATTGTGTAGCTCCTTTTTGTTTGGTCAGTGCTGCGATCGCGGCACGGCGATCTGCCTGAAATTGTCGGCGAGCTGGTGCAAAGCGGCCGTCATTTCGGCGCCTTGCATGGCGCGGCCATGGCCGGTCACCAGCAGGTCGGGTTCGAGGCTCGCAAGGAGCCGAACCGATTGCTCTGCGGCCACCCAGTCGGGGGTGAGATAGCGCGGTGGCCCATGCATTTCGGGCTCCTGCACCACCACCTCATAAGCGGATTCCTGACCGGTGGTGATCACCGCATCCCCTGCAATCAGGAGCCGATCCTGTTGGCGCCAAAGCGATATATGCCCAGTCGTGTGCCCTGGCGTATGCACCCATTGCCAACCCGGCAGCGGCGGTACAGAGCCGTCCTCCGGCAGCTGGCGGAGCCAGCGGGAGACATCAATGGGATCCCGGGGGAAAAGGGGCGAAAGCTTTGGTATGATCCCGCCGTCGGCCGCTGCATCAGGTGGTGGATAAGCCTGTTGGCCCGTCAAATAGGGTGTCTCGAGCGCATGGGCGTAGACGGGGCAGTTCCAATGCTCCAGCAAATCGACCAGTGCGCCGACATGATCGAAGTGCGCATGGGTCATGAGGATTGCCGCAGGCGGATTATCCGCACCAAACCTGGCCGTGGCCGCTGCGATAATGGAAGGGGCGCTTCCGTGCAGGCCGGCATCTATGAGCACCCAGTCTTTTGCACCCGGCAAGCCCACGAAAACAATGTTGACCATGGTCAGGCGCCGGTAGGCCACGTCCGGAGTGAGCTCGCGAATATGCTCGTCGCCCTTGTCCTCCGTTGCGCGCGCCTCCTGCGACAAAGGGATTTGTACAGCCATAGCATTTCTCCTATGGCCTGCTAACGGCGGGCGCTGCGGAGAGTTTCCAATGGACGGTGATTGTTTGTCGGGTTTGGTGCTTAGCGCGGTTCCCTGATGTGGTGAAGATAGCGCTCGTCGAACTCACCGAGCGCCTTGGCTGCAGCAAGGTTTGGCAGCGTGACCCTGTTGGCCTGCCATGTGAGCAGGTTCTTCTTGCGCAGGCTCTGCACGACCCGATTGGCATGAACCGAGGAAAGCCCCAGCGTATCTGCCAGGTCCTGCTGGGTGAGTGGAAGCCTATAATCATCAGCCGCCCCCAGCCCAACAGCTTCAAGGCGAGCGCCCAGCTCGCAAAACAGATGTGCGGCACGGGCCTCAGCCGAGAGGCGCCCCAGGCAGATGATCCACTCGCGCTGCAAGGCGCCGTCCAGCAAGGTTAGAAGCCAGAGCAAGCGGGTGAGGTGCGGGAATTCCTCGGTGATGTTCTTTATCGCTTGGTGCGGGTAGATCGCCAATTGGCACGGAGCCAGGGCCATAACGGAATGGTCCATCTCCTTGAGCGGGAAGCTGTGCAGGTCAATGAAGTCGCCGGGAACATGGATCAGGGTGAACTGGCGCTCTCCGCTGGCGACCATGCGATAACGGGCCGCGAACCCGCTGACAAGCAGGGTGCAACGTTCGGGGCGGTCGCCTTCGCGCACGATATCGGCCCCAGCGCCGACATCTTCAAAGGCGCTGACGGCCTTGATCAGGGCCTGCTGCTCTGCCATTCCGAGTGCGTCGCGATGCTCCAGGCGACGGAAGAATGGATCAAGGCGCTTTTCCACCAGCTCGTCCATGTGGCTCCTTCCCTGCTCGCCTGCAAGCATTGCCGGCCGTGCCTCGGCTCATTCTCTAACCTGTGATGCCGCCGGAACCCAGCGCTTTTGCAACCTGTTGGCAGGTCGCCGCCATGTTCCACGAGCGCGGCATAGTTTCAGCCTTGAAAGCAGATAATCATCATGCCTTCCAACATTCCCCAGATCGCATTGAACGACGGACGGACCATTCCCCAGCTGGGCTTTGGTGTCTGGCAAGTGCCAGATAATGAAGCCACTCAGGCGGTTCACCACGCTATCGAGGCCGGCTATCGGCTGATCGATACGGCCGAAGGATACAACAATGAAGAAGGTGTCGGCCGTGCCATTCGCGAGTGTGGTGTTGCTCGCGAGGATCTTTTCATAACCAGCAAGCTGCGGAACGGGGCGCATGCCTTTGACCAGGCGATGGCGGCATTCGACGAAACGCAGCGCAAATTGAGTCTCGATTATCTCGACATGTTCCTGATCCACTGGCCCGTGCCCGAGCAGGACAAATATGTCGACGCCTGGAAAGCTCTCGTGAAGCTGCAGGAACAGGGGCGCGTGCGCTCGATTGGCGTGTCGAATTTTCTGCCCGAACATCTGGACAGGGTCATTGAAGCCACAGGCGTTGTTCCGGCCGTGAACCAGATCGAGTTGCATCCCAAGTACCAGCAGCGCGATGTGCGCGATGCCCACAGGCAGCGCAATATCCAGATTGAATGCTATAGCCCCCTGGGCAGTGGCGCCGTGCTGAAGGACGAGACCATCGCATCCATCGCCGACAAGCATGGCAAGAGCGTTGCCCAGGTGATCCTGCGCTATCTGCTCGACCAAGATGTCATTGTTATTCCCAAATCCACCCACGCCGAACGCATCCAGAACAATATTGATGTGTTCGGCTTCTCGCTCGATGACGAGGATCGCAAGAAGATCGATGCGCTGGACGATCCGAAGAACGGCAAGACGGGCGGTTTTCCGGAAACCATGAACTCGCTGTTCTAGGCGGCGCTAGCCCAACCAGCTCCCTCTTCCGCCGGGAGGGGCTGGTGCTAGGCGCTTTTTCGGATAGCTGGGTTCTAGCTGATATGCGCATCCCGTTCCGCTGCGTTCAGCGCAAAAGTCCCTCGCGTTCAAATGCCTCCCAGCCCTCAAGAGATGGACGCACGCCCTCCTGCTCACCGGTAGGCTTGGCAGAAGGAGAAGGGCTCTTGCGCGAACGTGTGAGCGCCCGCCTTGCCGCCGCTCGTCTTCTGTTCTCGGCTGCTGCAATGGCATCATCTTCCCGCCACGTATCCACAAGATCGCGATCGAGAATTTCCTCCACGCGGCGGGGATTAAATACGTGGAAGGTAATCTTTTTCGCGCGGCCATAGAGCTTCACGGTCCGCGTTCCGGCGCTTGCCAGCCGACCATCCTTGAGCCAGCGATGCCGTTCGGTCGTGGAGATAGCAAGAATGTCCTCCAGCTCGCGCGGAATGATCGGCAGGTTCTCCACGCGCAATAAGGCCTCGCTGACCATGGCAGCGACCGCGCAAAACTGCTCCGCAAGGTGCTCGGGCATGCGCAATGCCAGCACGCCCCCATCCAGCACGAGGCATTTCCTTGTTTTAACCGGCAGGCGCGCCCGAATATCATTGAGGATGCCTTTGCACCGAACTGCCGACCCAAGCATAGCAGCAGAAGGAAGCGTCCATTCATGGACCAGCGGCGCAACGAGCTCGGGCTTGGGAGAAGGCATAGAGCTCAAATAGCAATTTATCCGGTGGCTTCAACCAATTCAGGCAGAGTTGAACCGCGAGGAAATTGACTATCCAGTTCTGCGGAACGGCAGGCGGTAGCTGCTGAATAAAGAAATGGCGCGCCCTAAGAGATTCGAACTCCTGACCCCCAGATTCGTAGTCTGGTGCTCTATCCAGCTGAGCTAAGGGCGCGCACGGCCGTCGGAACGGCGGCTCAGGTGAAGCGAGGTGCTTAACTGCCTGAAGCGGCGCAACCCATACATGGGCCTTTCCAGCTTGGCAAGCGTTCAGATGATAGTTTTGCGACTGAGTGGATCTAAGCCTGCAATGTTGATGGCAGGACAATGTCGAAACGGGTGCCGCTTGGCTGGTCCTTGAACAGCAATTGTCCCCCGTGAGCCTCGGCAATTTCGCGGGCGATCGACAGTCCCAGCCCCGTGCCGCCGGCCCGGGCGGAGCCCTGAAAGGCCACAAAAAGATTTTCGCGCGCCTTGGGCGGCAGGCCAGGACCATTGTCGGTGACCGAAATGGTGATATCGGCCTTGGTAGCATGCGCCCCAACGTTTACTGCCGGGTCGGGAATGTTCGCGGCGGCATGCTCCAACGCCTCGCGGGCGTTTTTAAGGAGGTTGAGCACGACACGTCCCATCTGCCCGCCATCCACATTGAGCACCAAATCATCGGGCAATTGGTTGTTGAAAACGATTGTGGGGTGTCCGGCCAACCGCGCATCGAAGGCCGCTTCTTCGATCAATGCATGCATATTGGTGGGTACCGGCGCGGGCGGCACGCTGGTCTGGCGGCCATATTCGAGCACCGATTGGGCAAAGCCGATGGCCCGGTCCAATGTGGTCACCAGGCGCGGCGCGAGACGCTGCACCTTGGGATCGTCCAGTGTCGCGACCTGATCAGACAGCAATTGCGCCGAGGTGAGGGTATTGCGCAAATCGTGGTTGATCTTGGCCACAGCCAAGCCGAGTTCGGCCAAATGGCGGCGCTGCCGGAGCATGGAAAACAGATCCTGCTCCATGGCCGCCAATTCGCGCTCCGCCACGCCGATCTCGTCCCGCCGGGGTGATGGAGCGATGATCAGCGTGCCGTTTTCCGGCTCCTGGCGGAAGGCCAGCATGTTTTCGGTCAGCCGGCGTATGGGATGAATAAAGAGGAAGCTCGCCAAGAGGTAGAGCGCCACGGCCGTCGCGGCTGCGATAGCCAGAGACAGGGCACCGATCTGGCGGGAATAGTTGAGCATTTCCTGGCGCAGAGGGCGCTCGGGCATCAGCAGTTCAACAAGGCTGGCCTCGAGATCGCCTTCGCCCACGATGCGCAAAGTGCGTCCGGGGCCAGCAAATAGGGTATCAAACGCGCCCATGATCAGTGTCGCGATGTCGGTCTGGCGCATATCGGCCGTCACGACAACGTCGGGGGTTACAGGATCGGCCAGCTCGATCAGCTGGCTTTGTCCCTGGCGGCGATAAACAATGGCATGGGCACCTGCCGAGGTAAGCAAGCGGTCGGTGAGGTTTCGCGGCAGGGCCATGACGTCGGGCACGGCATCCAGCACGTTGACGGCGACGACACCCACCCGCAACCGATCGTTGAGCCAATTGGCCCGGAAAATGGCCAAAGAGGGCACATAGAACACGATTTCAACCAAAAGGATCACCGCGATAATGGTCGCGATGAGCTTGTTGGACAGGCCCCAGAATCGGGCAGGCAGAAAACGGCGTTTGGCTGTCATTTCAAGCCAGTATAGACAAAGCACGCGCAGGCGTAAGCCTGCCCGGACATTGCTAGGGCAACAAACGGCGCAAAGAATTCTGGCGTTTGGACCAGGAGTTCGCGGGAAGCTGGCTGGCGAACTGGTTGCCGAGGTCAACAAGCATGGCCAGCTCGCTTGTTGCAGCGATCGGCAGGCGGGCGAGTTCAGCCGCGGTGATGCCCTTGCCCATAGCGAGCGCAACGCTGGCCATGACGTCAGCAGCCCCCTGCCCGACCATGACGCCGCCCAAAACCTTGCCCGATTTTTCGACGAGGATCTTGGCGCTCCCTTCCCGCACTCCGGAAGCGCGAGCTGCTTCGTTTTCGCCGAGATTGGCGCGCAATATCCTTGAGCCCGGCTTGGGCGCTTTGAACATTTCAACGGCGCCGATCTGCGCAAGGGGTGGTTGGGTCGCGATCACGCGTAGAAGGGGAGCATGCAATTGTGCCGCGCCTCCTCGACCGGCAAATCGGTCCAGCAGACGTTCGCCCTTGCGAAGAGCCAGATGGTAGTTGGTTTCACCAGCAGCGCCGCCGACGGCACTGATGCGCCAGTAGGAGGTGCCGCCCCATGGCGTGAGGTGCAGGCGATCGGGAGCATCGGCCTGGCGCTTGAGCTTTGTTTTTTCGGAATCTATCCAGGCGAGATCGGGAATGCGCCCCGAAGCAAGCAGGACATGGGAGATATCGAGGCTGGAAACGCGCCCGTCTGCGTCATCAAGGCTGACACCGATGCCTTGGCTACGGGGAAGGAATGCCTTGACGCTTGCGCGCTCAAGCACAGCCAAGCCTTCTTCGCGCAATTGGCGGCGCAAGATGGCGACGGCTTCAGGATCAAAGCCCTTCAGCAGTGGCCCTTGGGGCACAAGGGTCACGTCCGAGCCCAGACGACGATAGATTTGCGCCAGCTCAATAGCGGTTTCATCGCCGCCGACCACAAGCAGATGCGTGAGCTTGCGCACATTGCCCAGAATAGTGTCTGGGGTGAAATAGGCAATTTCGGAGAGGCCGGGCAGGTCCGGAATGGCTGGCGTGGATCCAGTCGCAAGAATGATGTGGGCTGGCTTAAGCAGTGTTTCGCCAATTCTCAGGCTGTTGCGCTCAGCAAACGCTGGGTGGCCAACGACGCGTTGGACACCAAGGGCTTCGAGCCGCTCGAGGCTGAGCTGTGGAGCGCCGGAGGCAGCTATGGCTTGAGCGTGTTCGGTGATTGTCTTGTAGTTGAGCTTGGGCACGGCATTGTCAAGGCCGAGCCGTGCACCCGTCCTTATCGCCTGGGCATGCGCGGCACTGGCCGATAGCGCCGCGCGTTGCAGATGGCCCAGCAAGGGATCGCCGGGCTCGGCAGTCTCCCGGTCGACCAGAACGGTCGCAAGACCCCGCTCGCGTGCCTTGACCGCCAAACTGGCGCCAAGGCCGCCTGCGCCGATTATGCACACATCTGGTTTAAGGATCACGGGCATAGCCGCCAGTCAGGACAACAGAACTGGGCTGGACTTATGCGGCGAGACGAGCGGGAAGACAACCGGCATTGATAGCAAAGGAAGTGGGCGCGGCTGCGTTGACTTGCTGGCCGGTTTTCCCTATAGACGCCACCAACACGCACCGTGGGCGCCTGGCGCTCCATGTGTGCCCCGAATTCTTGCGATAAGCAATCAAACAAGAGGAACCGTGCCAGGCGCGGTTTAATGTCATGAAGCGTACTTACCAGCCGTCCAAGCTCGTGCGTGCTCGCCGTCACGGTTTCCGCGCCCGCATGGCGACCAAGGACGGTCGCATCATCCTGAACCGCCGCCGTAACCAGGGCCGCAAGAAGCTCTCGGCTTAAGGCCTTCTGGCCGCATGACGGCCATGGAGCAGCCGAGCACATCTTTGCGCCGGCTCACCAAGCGTTCGCAGTTTCAACGGGCCGCCCGGGGCAATCGCGCCGGGCGTTCTGCGTTTGCGCTGCAGGCCATTGCCGCGCCTCAGCCGGAACCCGGCATCGGCTTTACCGTCACCAAGAAGACGGGCAATTCTCCACAGCGCAATCGGATCAAGCGGCGCCTTCGCGCGGCTGTGACAGCTTGCGCGCGTGACTTTCAGGCCGCGCATGACTATGTGCTGGTCGGCAAGCCGGAAGCGCTGAGCGAACCCTTTAGCAAGCTGGTTGCCGATCTGGGCGCCGCGATCGTGCGCGTGCACGCTCCCAGATCGCCCCATGAACATAAATCCTCCGGCCGCGGCCCACGGAAACCGAATAAATGACTGACAATCGCAACATAATCCTGGCCATTGTGCTCAGCATGATCGTGCTGTTCGGCTGGCAGTTCTTCGTTGCCGGTCCGCAGCTCGAGCGTGCCCAGCAGCAGGCCCAGATCGCGGCCGAGCAGGCACAGTCCGAGGCTGCGCTGGCAACGCCCGCGGCAAACGCCCAGCCAGGCGTCGCTGGCGCTCCAGCGCCCGATGGCACGGTTTCGTTCCCCGATCGGGCCGCGGCAATTGCCGCAAGCCCGCGCGTTACCATCAACACCGAGGACCTTGAAGGCTCGATCAACCTGACCGGGGCGCGGCTGGATGACCTCGAGCTCAAGCAGTACCGCGAAACGGTTGATCCGGATTCGCCCATCATCACGCTGTTGACTCCTGCCGGGGCACCGAATGCCTATTTTGCCGAGCAGGGCTGGGTGCCGGCTGCAGGCGCGAATGTTGCCGTTCCCACTGGGCAGACTGTCTGGTCGGTTGAAGGGGAAAACACAACCCTGACGGCGGCGACGCCAGTTACGCTTGCATGGGACAATGGCGCGGGTCTGATTTTCCGCCGCACCTTTGCGGTTGACGAGCACTATCTGTTCACCGTCACGCAGACGGTCGAAAACGTCGGCACGAGTGACGTAGCGCTCTTCCCCTATGCGCGTATCGCGCGCCACGGGACGCCAAAGGTCGCCAATTTCTTTATCCAGCACGAAGGCCCACATGGCGTCCTAGGTTCCAACAATCTGGTGTCTAAGAAGTATTCCGACCTGCAGAACGACCAGCAGGTTCGCTTCGACAATACCAGTGGTTGGCTCGGTTTTTCGGACAAGTACTGGGCTACGGCCGTGCTGCCCAAGGCAGGCGAGCAGATCAATGCGCTGTTCTCCTGGAAGAACACCGGCTCGTATGACGACTACCAGACGAGCTTTGTGGAAACGACGCCGGTTGTGGTCGCAGGCGGTCAAACAGCGACGCATGAAAGCTATGTGTTCGCGGGCGCCAAGGAAGAATCGGTCATTTCGTCCTATGAGCAGCAATATGGCTTTGATCGCCTGGAGCTGCTGATCGACTGGGGTTGGCTGCACTTCATCACCAAGCCCATGTATTATCTGCTGACGTTCCTTTACGGCATTCTGGGCAATTTCGGCCTGGCGATCCTGGCCGTGACCGTTATCGTCAAGGCGCTGTTCTTCCCACTTGCCAGCCGTTCCTATGCTTCCATGGCCGCCATGCGCCGCGTGCAGCCGGAGATGAAGGCCATCCAGGAGCGTCTCAAGGACGATCGCCCTGCCCAGCAGCAGGCGATGATGGAGCTCTACAAGAAGGAAAAGATCAATCCGCTGAGCGGCTGCTGGCCGATCCTGATCCAGATTCCAGTGTTCTTTGCCCTTTACACCGTTATTTTCATCAGCCTCGACATGCGCCATGCGCCGTTCTTTGGCTGGATCCAGGATCTGGCGGCGCCCGATCCAACGAATATCTTCACCCTGTTCGGCCTGATCCCTTGGGATCCAACCGTGCTTCCCATCATTGGCGGCTTCCTGCATCTGGGCATTTGGCCTGTGATCATGGGCATCACCATGTGGGTGCAGATGAAGCTCAACCCGCCGCCGCCCGATCCGACGCAGGCCATGATCTTCAACTGGATGCCGGTGATCTTCACCTTCATGCTCGGGACCTTCCCGGCGGGCCTTGTGATCTACTGGGCGTGGAACAATACGCTCTCGGTGACCCAGCAATGGTTCATCATGAAGCGGCATGGGGCCGAGGTGAATTTGCTCGGCAATATCCTCGACAGCTTCCGGCGCAAGCCCAAGACGGCCGAACCCACCAAGTCCTGATCGCCATACAGCGTCAGAAATGTTAAAGCCCGCCGGACACAATCCGGCGGGCAAATTCTTTGAAAACGAGCCACACATGAGCGAAATCGATTATCCGCCCGACAGCATCGAACGTGGACGGCTGTTGTTTGCGCGGCCCTTCCTGTTCACCAAGGGCTGCGTACGCATCGCCGACCTGCCGCCAATGGATCGGGTGGAAATTGCTTTCGCCGGCCGCTCCAATGTTGGCAAGTCGAGCCTGATCAATGCGCTGTGCGGCACATCGGGCCTGGCGCGTACGTCCAATACGCCAGGACGGACGCAGGAACTCAACATCTTCGAGAGCCAGAGCGAGAATTTGCGCATTGTCGATATGCCCGGCTATGGCTATGCCAAGGCGCCCGAAGACAAGGTGCGTGCGTGGACTAAGCTGATCCACCAATATCTGACCGGCCGCGCAACATTGCGGCGCGTCTATGTGCTGGTGGACGGACGCCATGGGCCCAAGGACAATGACCTGACGGTTATGAACGAGCTCGACAAGGCTGCCGTCAGCTATCAGATCGTTCTGACCAAATCGGATAAGCCGCTTGCCAAGGACCTCGAGAAGGTCATCGCGGCGACGCGTGCGGCGATCGCCAAACGACCTGCGGCGCACCCGCATGTGATCCTTACGTCCTCGATAAAGGGCGATGGGCTCAGGGAATTGCGCACCGAAATTGCGATGCTGCTGGAAAGCTGAGGCATGGCGGTGAAGCTGCCTCGCGTGACACAAAGGCTCAGTGGTGAGCCCATCGAACCATGGGGTTCAAGCGCGCGGGCTTGAGTGCCACAACCTCGTCGTTCGGCAGGCCCGGGATGAGGTCTACCGACGGTTTTTTGGAAGGGCTTAGCGGGTCGTCATTGCTACCCAGCGGCGCAGCACCTCGCCAATGGCTTGCGCCTTGCTCGTCAAATCGGTGCTATCCTTAATTGTGATCACGCCTCGATCGGGTGCGGCCCAGGCAATCAGCTTGTGGGGGTCCTCGAAACGAAACAGATCGTCGGCACCCGCCTTCGCGCCACGGTGCAGGATGATCTGCACGCGGTTCCCCGGGTGAAGGCGCATGGTTATACGGTCAGCATCGCCTCGGCCGTAATTGGGCGCATTTGCCTTGATGGCTTCAGTTAAGCCGGGAACCGCGTCCAGGATCAGCTGGCGTAGCGCAACAATCTCAGACTTGCGGGTGTGATCCAGGCCATCCAGGAAGATGTCCACGTCAGAGAGCTTTTCCGCTGCAGCCATTTCAGCCTGCCTTCAAGAACTGTCCGATATATCCGGCAACATCGCCGCTATTGGATGGTTTTGCAATCGAGGCTAGCGCCTTGTCCACCACCTCATCAGCAACGGTGCCGCGACGCAACTCAGCCAACGCGATGGTATAATCGTCCAAGAATTCGGGATGCGGCTGCAGGCTCAGCGCGCGGCCGTTGCGATAGAAAAGCCCGGCATTGGGCGCGAATTCCGAAGCCAGGATCACATCGGCATCTCCTGGCCGCAGGATGATCTGGTCCTGATGTGAGCAGGCAAGCGAGAGCGCAGCCGGTGCGGCTTGCATGAACGGGGGGCGCTGAAGCACCTGATAGGTGTGCCGGCCAAGGCCCCAGCCCTTTTCTGATTTTCGAACGTCACCACCCAAGGCGTCTGCCATGATCTGGTGACCAAAACAGACGCCCAGCATCGGCGTAAGGGCGCAATAAGCGCTGCGGATAAATTCGCGCAATGGCTCAAGCCAGGGCAGATCATCATAGACGCCAGCTGGGGATCCCGTGATGACGATTGCTTCGAGATCAGCTGGATGGGGGCAAGGCTCACCATCCGACACGGCGATTGTCTCATAGGTAAAGCCCAATCCCGTGCTGTCGAACATGCGCTCGAACATTTTTCGATATGGCCCGAATTTCGGGCGCAACGGGGCGGGCACTTCGCCTGTCTGGATGATGGTGAGCTTCATGTGGGGCTCCAGCTATAAGCCGGTTCTTAGCGGGGTATTGGCCATGTGCAAAGCTGAGGCAGGGCCCACATAAACAAAAATCCCCGCCGGGGGCGGGGATCTCAAGATCGCGGCCGATGTTCCTATGCGGGCTGGAACTTCAGTGCCACGCCATTGATGCAATAGCGCAGGCCGGTTGGTGGAGGACCATCCTCGAACACATGCCCCTGGTGTCCGCCGCAATTGGAACAATGCACTTCGGTGCGTGTCATGAAGAGCGAGTTGTCTATCGTGGTGCCAAGGGCACCGTCGATATAGGTGTAAAAACTCGGCCACCCGGTGCGGCTGTCGTATTTGGTTTCGGATGTAAAGAGCGGCTGCTCGCAGCCTGCGCATAAAAAGGTACCGGCACGCTTTTCGTCGTTTAGCGGAGAAGAAAAAGCGTATTCGGTGCCTTCGTGGCGCAGGACATCATAGGCCGCTGGGTCGAGCCTTGCTTTCCATTCTTCGTCGGTCAACTTGAACGGGAAATCTCCCTCGGCCGCCTGGACGGACGCCACCGAGCGCAAAAGACCAAAGGCCGAGAGGGCAACAATAGCTGTTCCGCCCAGAAGCACGCTACGACGATCCATCATCATCACTCTTCCCGCTTGTAAGAGGCCCCGCATCTGATCCGCGGTGCGGCGAAGCGGGGCTGATTGAGTGCCAGTCTACGATTTCTGGCTGTGTCGGGCATCACAAGTTGTGGTGAGGGTAGACGCGCCGCCGCTCACCTGCAACTCTGCTCGCTGAAGCTTACGAGGACGGCAGCAGTACTTTGTCGATGACGTGAATCACGCCATTGGACTGATCCACATCCGCAATGGTCACAGTGGCCACGCCACCCGTTGCGTCCGTGATCTTAACGGCATCCCCGTCCAGTTCAAAGGTCAATTCGGCGCCCTGAACGGTTTCGGCCGAATAGCTGCCATCATTGTCTTCGATCAGCTTGATGAGATCGGCCGCATGGATATCACCGGCAACAACGTGATAGGTCAGAACTGCAGTCAGCTGGTCCTTGTTCTCGGGCTCGAGCAGGGTCTCTACAGTGCCTTCTGGAAGGGATTCGAAGGCAGCGTTGACGGGCGCAAAAACGGTGAACGGGCCTTCACCCGACAGCGTCTCGACCAAGCCGGCGGCCTGAACGGCTGCAACAAGGGTCGTGTGGTCAGCGGAATTTACGGCATTCTCGACGATGTTCTTGTCGGCATACATGGCAGCGCCGCCAACTTCCGGATTGTCCTGGGCGTATACGGCAGCGCCGGAGAGCGAACCGACGGAGAGCATGGCGGCAAGGGTAAGAGCACGGAGATTCATTGGTTTGTTCCTTCCTGTGTTTCGTTCCCATTCATCGTCTGGGACACGGGAAGCTACGGAGCTGCACGAGAGGCAGTTTCGGTGAGTTTCCGCCGAAATTTCGCATTTATCGTGAAACTTTTCGCAAGCGCTTTTCGTACGCGCAGCCCCTTAGATAGCGACTGCAGGCCCCACAGCCACAATAGGACCCTGCGCGACGCCAGTCGGGGATCCCCCCGTCTGCTCCAGTGTAACGGCTAGAACCGTGCCAGGCCCAATATTGGCCTGTGTAGCCGGATCAAGCGCAATCTCCAGCCGCTGATCCACTGGAATGACACCCATCGACACGGCCGGCTGGTTCTCGTTGATGTACCAGAGTTCGAAATCCTTGTTTGGCACGGCGGCACCCTTAAGCGAGGTAATCCGGACCTCGCCCTGGGACTGGTCGTAGACAGCCAGGAACTCGACGCCGCTTCCCTCCTGCGCCTGAAGGGCGGCCACCAATTGTATTGCCATCTGGTCCGCATCAAAGCGGGGCTGCGAAAGGTTGATTGCCACGGCGACTACCGCAACGGCCAGAGCACCTGCTGCAATGCCGCGCCAAAGTGCGAGACTGTTCCAGAGGGAAGCGCGTCGACCGGATTGCACCGTGTCGCCAAAAGCGCGTGCCTCGATGCGGGCAAGGAGATGGGGAGGCACAGGGGACTCGGTGTATTCATCGTCAAGGGCTGAGAACCGGTTGAGCCAAAAGTCACGCTCAGCCTGTAGCCCCGGATCGTTTTCGATCAGACGCCCGATCCGCTCATGTTCAGCCGCTGACAGCAAGCCAAGGACATACTCGGCCACAAGGGCGTTGCGGCCCTCGAAATCTCCGCCGATGTCATCATGTTCGCTCATACCGTCAGACAATCTTTCAGTTTCATCAAGCTCCGGCGCAACCAGGTCCGCATGGTATTCAGCGGCACTCCATAGCGGGAAGCCAATTCCTCGTAACTATAGCCGTCGAGATAGGCACCGCGAACGGCTTCGGCACGATCGGGTTCAAGCGTTGCCAGGCAGCGGTCGATTGCGGCCCGCTCTTGATTGTTTTGCGCAACACGTTCAGGGGACGGGTTGCCGTCCGGGATCTCCAGGGCAACGTCGAGATCATCCGATGCGGGGCGCCGCGCCCGGAGAATATCGAGGCAGTGATTGCGTGCCACTGCCACAAGCCAGCTGATCGGGCTGGTGGGGCCGGCAACAAAGCGATCTGCGCGTTGCCAGATTTTTACGTAGACTTCCTGGATCGCCTCTTCGGCTTCCGCGCGGTCCTTCAAGATACGCAAGGTAACGCCAAAAAGTTTCGCGCTTGTGCGCTCATAGAGCTGGCGAAAGGCCGATCGATCCCGAATTGCGCAGCGCGCAATAAGATCGGCGATCTCCTGGGATGGACTGGTTAGCATGGTCATGGCGCAGCGAGCCCTCCCCTGGCGCTTACAGAACGCTACAAAAACCGAAATGGATCAATGAGCAATCGGACCAATAGCGTCTTTTCCTTTCCCCATTCATGCTCTATGCCCGTTGCGGACTTTTTCCTGTCCATCTTAACCGATTGAGTCTTGCCATGTCCGATGAAACTTCCTTGACCGACCGGTTCAGTCATGACGCAGGTATTCTTGCACAGGCCCTGCCCTATATGCAGCGCTACGAAGGCAAGACCGTTGTGGTGAAATATGGCGGTCACGCCATGGGCGACGCCAAACTCGGCGCAGCTTTTGCCCGCGATATCGCGCTTCTCAAGCAGTCCAAGGTCAATCCCATCGTGGTGCATGGCGGCGGGCCGCAGATTGCCTCCATGCTCAAGAATCTTGGCATCGAGTCCAAGTTCGAGGGTGGTTTGCGCGTTACCGACCGGCGCACGATGGAAATCGTGGAAATGGTCCTCGCCGGCTCGATCAACAAGGAAATTGTCGCGCTGATCAATGCCGAAGGCGAATGGGCTATTGGTCTTTGCGGCAAGGACGGCAACATGGTCTTTGCCCGCAAGGCAGTGAAGACGTTCAGGGATCCAGACTCCAACATCGAGAAAGAACTCGATCTTGGCTTCGTCGGTGAGCCCGTGGAAGTGGATCGCACCTTGCTGGACCTTCTGGCTCGCTCGGAAATGATTCCGGTGATCGCGCCGGTGGCGCCGGGCCGGGACGGCAGTACCTACAACATCAATGCCGATACATTTGCCGGCGCGATCGCCGGCTCGCTGGGCGCCAAGCGCCTTTTGTTCCTCACCGATGTTCCTGGCGTTCTGGACAAGAATGGCAAGCTGATCCCCGAACTGTCGGTGCGCGAAGCCAAGGAGCTTATCGCCGATGGCACAATTTCGGGCGGCATGATTCCCAAGGTCGAAACATGCCTCGAGGCGCTGGAAAACGGCGTCGAGGGTGTTGTGATCCTCAACGGCAAGCAGCCGCATGTGGTGCTGGTGGAACTGTTTACCGAATTCGGGGCCGGCACGTTGATCGTGCGCTAGCCACCCATACGAAAAGGCCGCCTATGGGGCGGCCTTTGTTTTCAGGCTTCCACCAGAACCGGCTGGCCCGGCGCCTGCCCCGCTGTGGGAGCAGGCCGCTTGAAGAACCCGGCCATCAGCAACACAAGGGCAAAGCTGCCGACGACGTACCAGAGCGCGATCCCCGCCGCTCCGGCAAAGGCCTCGTGCTGGGGGGAGCCCGAGGCAAGGCCAAAGCCCAGATTGGAGAAGAATAGCTCGCCGATAAAGGCTACGCCAAGCGCGCCGCCGACCTGCTGGAAGGCCTGCAGCGCACCCGATCCTGCACCCGCATCGCGCGGCGGCACATAGGCCAGCACGAGCTGGAACAAGGACGAAAACCCGAGACCAAGGCCAATGCCAGCGATCAGCAGCGATGGCAGAAACGCCCATTGATCGATGCTGTCGGTAACGCCGGCGATATAGAAACGCAGCGATCCGATCCCGAGCACCAGCAGCAGGCCGGCGGTTGCGAGTCGCGCGCGGAGAAAGCGCGAACCCAAGCGCCCGGCAATTCCCGAGGCAATCAGGACACCTATCGAGAAGGGCGTGTTGGTCAGCCCCGATTGGAGCGGCGTGAAGTCAAAGCCACCCTGCAGCAGCAGCGAGATGATCATGAACATGCCCGGGATGCCCGAAGCAAAAACGGTGATCACGAAGGCGCCGAACATGAACTGCCTGTTGGTGATCAGGTCGAAATTGAGCAATTGCGGCTCGCCCATTCTGGCGCGCCCGCGCGTCCAGACAACGAATACGCCCATCAGGACCAGCCCTGCCAGCATCATGCCGAAGGCCCAAACCGGCCAGCCATAGGTGCGCCCCTCAACAATGGGAAAGACGACCGCAAGGATGGCAGCGCCGAACAGGACAATGCCGACGAAGTCATTCTTGAGTCCGGCATGGCCTGGCAGACGTGGGATCAGGAACCAGCCGGTAACCACCGTGGCGATACCGATCGGTATGTTGACGAGAAAGATGGGCTGCCATTCCATGCCAAAGAGATTGGCCGAGACCAGCACGCCGCCCAGGATAGGACCGCAAACCGAGGCCAGGCCAGCGGAAAGCCCGAACAGCGAGAAAGCCTGCCCCCGCTCATGGGGCGGGAAGGTGACGGTGGCGATCGCCAGCACCTGCGGCGTCATCATGGCGCCGCCGAGCCCCTGAAGGACCCGCGCGAGAATAAGAAGCTCAATATTGGGTGCAAGCCCGCACAGGGCTGATGCAGCCGTGAACCAGGATACTCCGATCAGGAACATCCGGGTGCGGCCGAAGATGTCACCAAGCCGCCCGAAAGGCAGGAGCCCCAGTGCAAACGCCAAGATGAAGGCTGCGACCACCCACTCGATCTGGCTGTCGCTGGCGCCCAGACTTTCACGCATCGAGGGCAGCGCGACGTTGACGATGGTGACATCGATCAAATTCATGAAGTTGGCGATCAGCAGCACAAACAGGGCCGGCCAGCGGCGCGGATCGAGCTCAGCAGGCGCGCCATGTGCATGGGTGTCAGCCATTGGGAATGTCCTTGGTCCATCCGATTGAAGCAGGGATTTCGACAGGCAGCAGCCCTGTGCTGCCAACAAACGACATGCCGCAATGTCGAAATCTCGAGGGCGCGTAGGCATACGCCTGCGGTTTCAATTATTCAATTGATGGCTCAACCCCATGTTCGCATGGCTGACCTGTGCGCTGTTGACAAACGAGCAGCCTTGGCTTCCCTCCCAGGCAGCCCCCATGGAGCAGCATTATGTTGGATTATGTCCGTCGCATACTGACATCATCGGTCTATGAAGCCGCCGAGGAAACGCCGCTTGAGAAGATGGAGCTGCTGTCTGCGCGACTGGGCGCTGAGGTATTGCTCAAGCGCGAGGACCTGCAGCCCGTATTCTCGTTCAAGATCCGCGGCGCGCATAATCGTATCGCCCAGCTGAGTGCCGCAGAACGCGCGCGTGGCGTGATCTGCGCTTCAGCTGGCAATCATGCGCAGGGAGTGGCGCTTTCGGCCACGCGCCTGGGGATTCGGGCCGTCATCGTGATGCCAACCACCACACCTGCAATCAAGATCGGGGCCGTACGTCGCTTGGGTGGCGAGGTGGTATTGTTTGGCGACGGGTTCGATGCAGCGCGCGCCCATGCGGAAGAGCTTGCGCGCAAGAACGGCTATGTCGTGGTGCATCCGTTTGACGATCCTGACGTGATTGCCGGCCAGGGTACGATCGGCCTGGAATTGCTGCGTCAGCATCCCGGCAACATTGGCGCCATCTATGTGCCGGTGGGTGGTGGCGGGCTGGCTGCGGGCATTGCAGCCTTCGTCAAGTTCCTGCGCCCCGAGATCCGCATCATCGGCGTTGAGCCCGAGGAAGCCGCCAGCATGAAGGCAGCTATAGCTGCGGGTCATCCAGTGGCGCTTGACCAAGTGGGGCTATTCGCGGACGGCGTTGCGGTGCGCCAGGTCGGCGAGGAAACATTCCGCCTGTGCCGCGATCTGCTCGATGATATCGTCACCGTCTCGGCCGATGAGATTTGCGCTGGAATCAAGGACATTTTTGATGACATGCGCGCCATAGCCGAGCCTGCCGGTGCGCTGGCGCTGGCGGGATTACGCCGTCAGGTCGAAACTGGACAGGCGCCCGAGGGCGCTCTTATCGCGATAAACTCGGGGGCCAATGTCAATTTCGACCGCTTGCGCTATGTGGCGGAGCGCGCCGAGATCGGGGAACGGGCCGAAGCGCTCCTGTCGGTGGAAATTCCGGAGCGGCGCGGCAGCTATCGCGCTTTCATCCGTCTTTTGGGGCAACGCTCGATCAGTGAGTTCAACTACCGCTTTGCCCATGGCACCAATGCCAAGATTTTCGTTGGCATCAAGCTTACGGGCGGTGACAGCGAGAAGCACGAGATTATCGGACAGTTGCAAACACACGGGCTCCATGTAACTGACTTGACCGACAACGAAGTCGCCAAGCTTCATGTTCGCCATATGGTCGGCGGGCGCGTTGCGGATCTGCCCGACGAAATGGTCTACCGCTTCCAGTTTCCCGAACGGCCGGGGGCCCTGCTCAAATTCCTCGAGGGGCTGAACGATGAATGGAACATTTCCTTGTTCCACTATCGCAACCATGGCGCCGATTATGGACGGGTCCTTGTGGGTATCCAAGTGCCGGCCGCCACCCGAAGCGCTTTTATCGCGCATATCGATGCCATTGGTTTCCCCTATTGGGATGAAACCGCCAATACTGCCTACCAGCAATTTCTGGCTAACCAGTAGAAGCAAAACTTCGCCGGCCTGGGTGATTTTGCCTGAGACCGTCTTATGTTTGCAAGACGACGGCATTATCTCGTGCCGGAGCGTTATTCTGCCGTATTGCGTTGCCATCCGCTTTGGGCGACTTGCCGATAAACATCAGCCTGCCCGATTGCCGCACCGCAAAACCTTCACCTGACCGGAGACGATTTCATGCCGATGCCTTCATTCAAGCTCCTGCTGCTCGCCAGTGCTGCGACTGGCGTTCTGATGCAGCCTGCTTCAGCTCTTGAGGCCCAGGCCTTCGTGGACCGGGTTGCTGAAGTCTACCAGCATATCGGCTATGATTTCGAATTCGGCCCAGCGACGCTGGATGGCGACACCGTTACGGTGGATGGCGTGACCGTCAACATGGCCGGCTTGGAAGGCACCGAAGACGAGCCGACAAGCTTTACGACGGATACGGTGATCACCTTCAGCGGGGTTACGGAGCGCCCAGACGGCAGCTACATGGCGCAAAGCGTCACCATACCCGATATCGACGCTGATTTTGCCGAAGAGCCCACCGGTCATATCACGCTGAGCGATATTCGCCTGGATGGTCTTTACGTTCCAGCCGGCGACACCGTTCCCGCGACGGATATCTTGCAGCTCGTGGCAAGCATCAGCACCGGCCCCCTCACCATCGAGCGCGAAGGTGCACAGGTGTTCGCCTATGAGCGCATGGAAGCGGCGAACACCTTTAATCCAGAACAGGGCAGCGATGCCCTGGTTGACATGACCGCCTCGCTGTCCATCACGGGCATGGCGCTCGACCTGTCTAGTATTGAGGAGGACGATCCTGGTGCCGCCGAGACCATTGAGCAATTGGGCCTCACCAATGTCACCGGCGACATCACCCAGCGCCTCACCTGGTCCATGGCCGATGGGCGCATGGTAGTCGACGAGTTCCTGTTCGACTTCGCCGATGTGGGTGCGCTCGACATCAATCTCGATATCACCGGAATGACCCCGGCCGTGCTGGACCAGATCTACGCCATGCAGGCGCAGATGGCGGCAACGGGTGAGGAAGCCAGCGAAGAGCAATCGCAGGCTCAGATGATGCAGGGCATGGCCATCATGCAGGGCGTTTCCATCGCCGGTGCTTCGATCCGTTATGACGACGCTTCGCTCGCCGGTAAGCTGCTGGACTATTTTGCCGCGCAGTCGGGTTCTGATCGCGCTGGGTTCGTCGAGGGTCTCAAGGCCACCCTGCCCGGCCTCGTGGCACAATCCGGCATTCCGGCGCTTAACGATCTTGTGGTGCCGCCCGTGTCGGCATTCCTCGACGATCCGCAGAGCATCGAAATTGCAGTCGCGCCGCCTTCGCCCACTTCGGTGCTGGTGCTGATGGCAGCTGCAGCCAATCCCGCGGGTCTGATCACGGCCCTGGGGTTGAGCGTCCAAGCCAACCAACAAGCCGATTAATCAAGGTGGGAACGGCGTATGGCGCCGTTCCCACACTGTTTATATGATAATTTCACCACTTGAGCGCATAGTGGCGGGATGAACGATCTTACGCCGCCGACCATTCGCAGCCTTTCCCATGTCACCGACTGGGTGTTTGACCTCGACAACACCCTTTATCCGCGCACATGCAATCTGTTTGCGCAGATTGATCTGCGGATCACCAATTATGTGATGGATTTAACCCAGCTCGATTTCGCATCAGCGCGCGAGCTGCAGAAGACCTATTATCGTGATTTCGGCACAACGCTGAACGGGCTGATGCACCAGCACAGGGTCGATGCCGAGCATTTCCTTGATAATGTTCACGCCATCGACTATTCGCCCGTCGAACCTCACCCCGAGCTTGTCTCGGTGATCAAGGACTTGCCCGGCCGCAAGTTCATCCTCACCAATGGGGACACCAAGCACGCTCGATCAGTACTTGCCAAGCTTGGGGGCGATGATCTGTTCGAGCATGTGCATGATATTCGCGCCATGACCTTTGTGCCCAAGCCGAACCGGGCCGCTTATGAAGGTTTTTTTACCCTTTATGACATCGATCCGACGCGGGCTGTCATGTTCGACGATCTGGAGAAAAACCTTGTTGTTCCCCACGAGGTCGGCATGACCACGGTTCAGGTCGTTGCAGCGCCAGACTTTGCCCATGCGCAGGTGGAAGCCTGGGAACTCGGGCGCGCCAGCGGCCCGCATGTGCACCATGTCACCGACAATCTTGCGGCGTTCCTGCGCGAACGCCCCTAAGCGATCCGAAAGGCAAACCCCTATCGGCTCGTCTTTGCTCCCGATAAAACGGCGTCATGAGCAATCCTTCCGGGCGTCGCCCGTTCCCCGCGCCTGAGCAGCCCCCGAGCTTTCAGGAACGCCTGCGCAATCTGCGTCATCTTGGCCGCCTTGTAGCCCAGATTTGGCGGACCAGCGCACCGCTGACTGCAGCCAGTATCGTTCTGCGCCTTGTTGCCTCCGTTCAGCCTGTAGCCATGCTTTACGTGGGCAAGCTGATCATCGACGAGGTTGTTCGCCTTACCACTATCCCGACGCCTGGCCCTGGCTTTGGTGACTGGTGGGCCAGTGGCGTCCTGACGCAAATTATGGCGTTGCTGGCGCTTGAACTTGTTCTGGTGATCGGCTCGGATCTTTTGGCCAGAGCCACAAGCCTGGTCGATTTGGTTTTGTCCGAGCTGCATTCCAATACGGTCAGCGTCGAGCTGATGACCCATGCGGCCAAGCTCGATCTCATGCACTTTGAATCGGCTGAATACCAGGACCGGCTGGAACGTGCCCGCCGGCAGGCCGCCGGCCGCAACGCGCTTCTTAGCCAGATGTTTGGCCAAGCGCAGGACATGATCACGGTGTTTACCCTGGCAGCGGGCCTTTTTGCCTATGCGCCATGGCTGATCTTGCTCTTCCCGTTGAGCTTTGTCCCGGCGATCTGGGGCGAAACGCGGTTCAATAGCCTCGCCTATAATATGAGCCGGTGGCGAACGCCGGAGCGGCGGGAGCTGGAATATATCCGCTATATAGGCGCCAGCGCAGAAACCGCCAAGGAACTCAAGCTGTTCGGCCTTGGTGGGTTCCTCGTTAGCCGCTTCCGGCAGTTGGCCCATGCGATCTTTCTTGAAAACCGCTCCTTGTCCACGCAGCGAGCCGCTTGGGGAGCGCTCTTTTCATCGATCGCAACGTTGACCTATTATGGCGCCTACGCTTTTATCGTGTGGCGCACGATCACGGGTGATTTCTCCATCGGCGATCTGGCATTTTTGTCTGGCTCGTTCCTGCGGCTCAACGGCTTGTTCCAGAAGATCCTGATCGGCTTTACCCAGATCGCGGGGCAGTCGATGTATCTTGATGATCTATTCTCGTTTTTCGAGATCGAGCCAACTGTCCTTTCGCCCGCAAGTCCAAAGCCTTTCCCGCAGCCTATCCGCGAGGGCATCGTTTTTGACAATGTGGGCTTTCGCTACCCCGTTACGGAAGGTTGGGCCATTCGGCACTTGAGCTTCACGCTGGTGGCAGGGGAAACTCTCGCCCTGGTGGGTGAAAACGGCGCGGGCAAGACGACGATCGTGAAGCTTCTGACGCGGCTCTATGACCCAAGCGAAGGCCGCATCACCGTAGACGGCATCGACCTCAAGGACTTTGCCGTCCAAGACATCCACGCCCATATCGGCGTCATTTTCCAAGATTTCATCCGCTACAGTCTCACCGCTCGGGAGAATATCGGCGTGGGACGTATCGAAAAGCAGAATGATATGGAGCGCATCGAGGGCGCTGCAGAGCGCAGCCTTGCCGACGCGGTGATCCGCAAGCTGCCGCAGGGCTATGACCAGCAATTGGGGCGCTTGTTCAAAAAGGGGCGCGACCTTAGCGGCGGCGAGTGGCAGAAGGTTGCGATCGCGCGAGCCTATATGCGCGACGCCGAGCTGGTCATCCTCGATGAACCAACGGCAGCTCTGGACGCCAAGGCAGAGGCGGATGTGTTTGCACGCTTCAAGAGCCTGGCCTCGGGCAAGACAGCGGTGATCATATCGCACCGTTTCTCGACCGTGCGCATGGCCGACCGCATTCTCGTGCTCGAAAATGGGCGCATCCTTGAGTCTGGTTCGCATAATGAGCTCGTTGCCTTGGGCGGGCACTATGCCGAGCTGTTCGAGTTGCAAGCGGCTGGCTATCGCTGATCCGACTATCGTGGCCGCACTAGGACCCTTCCTTTGATCTCCCCCGCGAGGATCGCGTGGCCTGCATCGGGCAGATCTTCGAGGCCAATCTCGCGCACCATTTCCCCATAGGCATGCTTATCGAAAAGGCTAGCCAGACGTTTCCAAGCGGTCACGCGCCGCTCAAAGGGCTGCATGACACTATCGATGCCGATCAAGGTGACGCCGCGCAGGATGAACGGCAGCACATTGGTGTTAAGCTCTATGCCGGCGGCATTGCCGATGCTGGCAACAGCACCGCCATATTGGATTTGCTTGAGCAGTTTCCCCAGCAGGGCGCCACCAACGTTATCGATTACCGCAGACCAGCGTGCGGACTCAAGCGGCTTGTCTGCCTGGGCAAGGAAATCGGCGCGATCGATAATGCTGGCGGCACCCAAGGCCTTGAGCGTGTTGCTGAGTTCAGCACGACCCGTAAGCGCTGCTACCTCATAGCCAAGCTTGGCCAGCAAGCTGAGGGCGATGGAGCCAACGCCGCCGCCAGCGCCGGTTACGAGCACCGGCCCCGCTTCTGGCTTGAGCCCTGCAGTTTCTAGCCGTTCAATCGCCAGCATGGCGGTGAGCCCAGCCGTGCCCAAGGTCATGGCGTCGCGTGTAGATAGCGCTTCGGGGAGCGGCACCAGCCATTCGGCATCAACACGGGCCAGTTCGGCATAGCCGCCCCAATAGGCTTCCCCGACACGCCAGCCGGTCAACACTACCTGCTGCCCCGGCCGGTATCGAGCGTCCTCGCTCTTCCTTACCGTGCCGGCAAAATCGATCCCAGGCACATGCGGATAGTTGCGCACCAGGCCGCCACTACCAGTTAGGCACAAGCCGTCCTTGTAGTTGAGGCCAGCCCATTCGATCTCAACCGTGACATTGCCCTGCGGAAGCCGCTCTTCGTTGAGCTCCTGCACCGCCGCTTGCACCTCCCCGTTTCCATCCTTGTCGATGACGAGCGCACGAAAACTCATATTGTTCTCCTTTTCCGTTGAGCTTGGCACGAAGCAGGTGACCATGTCAGCCTCTGGTGCGTTGTCCCGGTTACCGCTCTTGAGCAGCGTTACCGCAACCTGACGACAGGAAGTTTGAACAAGGATGCAGCAGCTTAATCGCGCGTTTTTTGACCGCAATGCCGTGGAGGTTGCGCGTGACTTGATCGGGGCCTTTTTGCTCGTTGATGGCGTTGGAGGACCAATGGTCGAAGTGGAAGCCTATGATCAGGCCGATCCTGCATCGCACAGTTTTCGCGGACCAACCTTGCGGAATGCCGCGATGTTCGGGCCGCCAGGGCACGCCTATGTCTACAAGATCTATGGCATTCATTGGTGCCTCAACTTCGTGTGCCAGCCCGGTAGCGCCGTGCTGGTCCGCGCGCTGGAACCCACCCACGGCCTGTCTGTTATGCGCGAGCGCCGTGGCGATATGTTGGAGCGGCAATTATGCTCCGGGCCTGGCAAGCTGTGCCAGGCGCTCGGGGTGGATATTCGCCACAACACTCTGCCGCTGGATCAATCGCCGTTCCGGCTGGAGGCAACAGATGGGCGAAGTGACATTGCAGCCGGACCTCGCATCGGTATTACCAAAGGCGCCGAAACCCCTTGGCGCTTTGTGCTGCGCGGCTCGCCGTTTTTGAGCAAGCCTTTGACAAATTCGTGAGGCACAGGAACCTCTTGCCTCCCGCGAGATTGAGCCGGTCCGAGGTTTTGGTGCGCGTCAACCGGACGCGGTGGTATCAGAGAACGGGTCTATTTTTCCGGTTTCTGGGCCCGGCCAACGAAACGGCAGGCGAGCTCTTGTCCCACCCGCACCGAACCTCTCCTCTTCGCCTCTGCGGGAGATTGATCACGCCCTTTTGTCGCCTTGCCGCGCACGGGCCTGTGTGATTCAAGAGCGGTGTGAGCACCCTTGAATCGAGTTTCGATCTCTTCAGCTTTGCCCCGGACATGCCGCGCGATCCCCTGGCCGTGCTGCGCGATGTGTTTGGCCATAGGAGCTTTCGTGGCCAACAGGCCGATGTGGTCAACCATGTCGTGGATGGTGGCGATGCCGTTGTGCTTTTCCCAACCGGCGCCGGCAAGTCCATGTGCTACCAAATCCCGGCGATCTGCCGCCGGGGTGTCGGCATCGTCATCTCGCCTCTGATCGCACTGATGCGCGATCAGGTGGAAGCCCTTCGACAGGCCGGGATCTCCGCAGCAGCCCTCAACTCGTCCCTGACACCTGAAGAGTCGGCCCAAGTGCGCCGACAATTGCGCGCCGGCGAATTGGACCTGCTCTATGTCGCGCCGGAACGGGTTGCGACCCAAGGTTTTGCCAGCATGCTCTCGGGCATAGAGATTGCCCTTTTTGCGATCGATGAGGCGCATTGCGTTTCCCAGTGGGGGCATGATTTCCGCCCTGAATATCGCGAGCTTAGCCACCTTACCGAGCTTTTCCCTGGCGTGCCGCGCATCGCCCTGACCGCCACTGCCGATCCGATCACCCGAGCTGACATCATCGAGCGGCTCGGCCTCGAACAAGCGCGGGTTTTCACCACGAGTTTCGACCGACCCAACATTTCTTATTCCATCGTGGAGCGGGACAAGGCGCGCGAGCAATTGCTGGCCTTTTTGGCCGCACACAAGGGCAGCTCCGGTATTGTGTATTGCCTGTCACGAGCCAAGGTCGAGGACATCGCCGATTGGCTTTGTGCCAAGGGTATCCCCGCCCTGCCCTATCATGCGGGGCTTAGCCCTGAGATGCGCAGCGCCAATCAGGACGCGTTCCTCAAGGACGACAATATCTGCATGGTAGCGACGGTGGCGTTCGGCATGGGAATCGACAAGCCCGATGTGCGCTATGTCGCCCATATGGATTTGCCTTCCTCGATCGAGGCCTATTATCAGGAAACCGGCCGCGCCGGACGTGATGGGCAGCCGGCCGATGCATGGATGAGCTATGGCATGGCCGATGTGGTGCAGCGCCGCCGCATGATCGACGAAGGCAATGCGCCCGACGAGATCAAGCGGCTGGAGCATGGCAAGCTCAATGCCCTGCTCGGCGTCTGTGAGACGCCAGAATGCCGGCGCAAGGCCATTCTCAACCATTTCGGGGAAGCCCATCCGGGCAATTGCGGCAATTGCGACACCTGCCGCTCGCCGGTGGAATCCTGGGATGGGACGGAAGCCGCCATCAAGGCCTTGGCTGCGATCTACCGCACAGGCCAGCGTTTTGGCGCGGCTCACGTCATCGATGTGTTGATCGGCAAGCAGACCGAGAAAGTCGAACGGTTCGGGCACCAGAACCAGGCGGTGTTCGGTCAGGGCAATGACCTCGACAGCCAGGCTTGGCAATCGGTGATCCGGCAGCTGACGGCCGCTGGATTGATTGTGGTAGACCATGCCAACCACGGCGCCCTCTGCCTGGGCGAAGGAGCCCGTGCCGTGTTCAAGCGCGAGCGCTCAGTGGTGCTGCGCAAGGATCGGCCCAAGCGGGCCGTGGATGTGCGCCGGCAACTGGCTTCGGGTGCCGCCAATCTGAGCGAGCCGGCGCTTTCGATCTTTAACGCTCTGCGGGATGAGCGTTTGCGCATTGCCAAGCAACAGGGCGTGCCGCCCTATGTCATATTCCACGACGCGACCCTGCGCGCCATGGCGCTGGCTCGCCCGCGTCATCCTCATGACATGCTGAACCTGCCGGGCGTAGGTCAGGCCAAGCTTGATCGCTATGGCGAGGCTTTCCTGTCCGTTCTGGCGCAAATCAGCTGATGAGCGAGGTTTCGGCTCCGCGCCAGCGCTTTGCGGTGATCGACATTGCGCGTGGCGTCGCGATCATTGCCATGATTGCCTACCATTTGTGCTGGGACCTTAGCTATTTCCGCTTCATCTCGGCGGACGTCGGCTATGATCCGCAGTGGGTGATTATCGCGCGCTCTATCCTCAGCGCCTTCCTGTTCCTGGTAGGGGTCGGGCTGGTGCTGGGCCATGGCAGGGGCGTTCGCTGGCGTGCATTCTGGCGCCGCTGGCGGTTCGTCCTGGCCGGAGCGTTGCTGATCACACTGGGCACATATTTTGTCTTCCCCCAAAGCTTTGTTTATTTCGGCGTCCTGCATGCCATCGCCTTGTTCAGCGTCCTGGCCCTCCCGTTCCTTCTTGCGCCGCTTTGGCTGCCGATTGGGGTCGCCCTGATCGTTATCGCCCTACCTTGGGTTTATTCGCACTCGCTGTTCAACGAGAAGGCCTGGTCCTGGATCGGCTTTTGGGAAGTGCCGCCGCCCGCCAATGACCTGGTGCCTGTATTTCCCTGGTTTGGCGTGGTCTTGCTGGGCATTGTCGCCACTCGGGTAGTGCTGAGCTCACCGCTTGCCGAGCGCCTCGCCCGCATCAACCCGCCGGGGCGTCTGCCGCGTGTCCTCAGCTTCCTGGGGCGATGGAGCCTGCTGATTTACCTCCTGCACCAGCCGCTCTTGTTGGCCTTGATCTACCCAGCTGCCGCTGTGCTGCAGCCGCAGATTTCGATGCGTCAATCGGACTTTCTCGGTTCCTGCCAAAGCACCTGCGAGGCTGGTGGTACGGGGCCGGATTTATGCACCACCTATTGCCAATGCGGGCTCCAGACGATCGAGGATAATGATTTGTGGGAGGCGGTTTATTCTGGCCTTTTAACAGCCCAGGAACAAACAATTCTTGTTGCCAGCAACCGGCAATGCTCAGCCCTGATTTATCCCGAACTCCAGGACGAGGGGCCAGCGGAGCGAACCGCGCCTTAACGTCAATCGCTGCCAACGCCTGCGGTTCAGGGCTTGCCGGTTTCGTTCCAGGCAAATTTGCGTTTTTGCTCAAATACTGTCTTGAATGGTAGATCGAACGGGCATTCTATAGCGCTTGCGAATGATTTTTTGTCCCGTTGACGGCTGACTATGTTCCGGCCTCCGGCTCGGGCCCATTTATTTCGAAGTCTGGATAGTTCCTTGACCACCGACAAGGCTGGCCGCGTCCATTCACGCGGCGATGCACAGGCCCACGTTGCTGCGGCTCACGCAGGCAAAGGTCAGAGCCCGCTGCTGCGGATCACACTTTATTCGCTGCGCCATCCGTGGCGAGCCGCTGCGGCGATCGGCGCCACGATCATTGCATCCGTGCTGCAATTGCTGATTCCTCGCCTTCTTGGCCGCGCGGTTGACCAGGCGCAGAATATCTTGAGCATTGGCGCGCAGGAGGCTGAACAGGCCCTGTTCTGGAGCGCCGTGACGCTCCTCGTCGTGTCCGTCGCCCGCGGCTTTTTCACCCTGTGCCAGAACTATTTCTCGGAATCGGTGGGCCATCATGTGGGCTACGAGCTGCGCCTGGCCTTCTACGACAAGGTCCAGCGCCTGCCCTATGCCTATCATGACCGGGTGCATACGGGTGACCTGATCACCATGGGCCTGCTCGACCTTGATGGCGTGCGCATGTTTTTTGCGACCGGCCTGGTTCGCGTCGTGCTCCTTTCGGTCTTGATCGGGGTGGGCGCCTATATGTTGCTCACGACCGATCTGCTTCTGGGTTTCTTGGCCCTCAGCTTCGTTCCTTTTGTCGCCTGGCGGTCATCTGTTGCGCAGCTGACGCTGCGCAAGACCTGGCTCATGCTGCAGGACAAGCTTTCCGCCCTCACCCGCGTGATGGAAGAAAATCTGGGTGGCATCCGCGTCGTGCGGGCATTCTCCGGCCAGAAATTCGAGCTCGGCAAGTTCGATCATGCATCCAAGGAAGCGCTGGAGCTTTCGCACCAGCGGGTGCTGATCCGGGTGCGCAATACTTCGGCCATGACCTTTTCGTTTTTTGCCGCCATGGGGCTGGTGCTGTGGGCCGGGGGCAACAAGGTGATCGCGGGGGAGATGAGCGTAGGAACGCTCGCCTCCTTCCTGACCTTCATGACCATCCTTCAGATGCCGGTTCGCCAGCTGGGCTTGATGGTCAACTCCTTTGCCCGGGCTTCCACCTGCGGCAATCGCCTTTTTGCCTTTATCGACGAGCCGCTGACCATCGAGGATAAGCCGGGCGTTCCCGACCTCAAGGTCAGCGAAGGTGTTCTGCGTTTCGAGGATGTCCAGTTTACCTATCCGGGCGCGCTTTATCCAACGCTTGATGGCATTACATTTGAAGCGCGAGCGGGCCAAACGATCGGTATTGTGGGCGCGCCGGGCAGTGGCAAGTCTACCCTAGCTCACCTTATTCCGCGCTTTTATGATCTGACCGGCGGGCGGATCACCATTGATGGGCAGGACGTCAGCCAGGTGTCGCTTCACTCGCTCCGCCGGGCTGTTGCCGTCGTGCAGCAGGACTCGTTCCTGTTCACCACCACGATCGAAAACAACATCGCCTATGGCGATCCCTGGTCCAAGGAAAGCCGGATCGAGCGGGCTGCCGAAAGCGCCCAATTGCACAATTATATCCTTGGCTTGCCCCTCCAATATGGAACGGTCGTGGGCGAGCGCGGGGTGTCGCTATCGGGTGGGCAGCGGCAGCGCCTGTCGATTGCCCGCAGCCTGGTACTCAAGCCCGCTGTTATGGTGTTCGACGATTCAACGGCGGCCATCGATGCCGGGACGGAACACCGCATTCGCAGCGCTATCCGGCGCTATGCCAAGGACCGGGTGACGCTGGTGATTTCCCACCGACTGAGTTCACTGCTGCATGCCGATATCATCCTGTTCCTGGAAGACGGCAAGATTGTCGAGCGCGGCAGCCATGAAGAGCTGCTCGCCATGGGTGGCCGCTATCGGGCCCTCTATGATCTGCAGACGCGGCCGGACAATGACGTGCATTTTGGGAGTGCAGCGGAATGAGTGCGATCGAGCAGGAAGACGAAGATCGCGAGACCGCACGCTTTCCTGGCCAGCGCCCACCGCGCGCGAGCGTAGGTTCGCACCGGATCGAGGAAGAGGTATTCGGCAAGGCCTATGACCCGCGCACGGTGCGCCGCATCTGGGCTTTCGTGCGCCCGTACCGCCGCAAGATCTACTTGTCTGTTGCTGCCGTTCTGGTGTTCACGGCCACGCAGCTGGCCATTCCCCTGATCATCGGCCGGGCCATCGACAGCGGCATGACGCAGGGAGGCAATACCACCAATCTCCTGTGGGCAATGGGTGCCTTTGCTCTAGCCGTGCTGCTCAACTACGGCGCCTCCTATATGCAGGAAACCCAGGTTGGCCAGGTCGCAGAGCATGTGTTGTTTGACATGCGACGGGCCATGTTTGCCCAGCTGCAGCGGGTTTCCTTGAGCTTTATGGACAAGACCGAAGTTGGGCGGCTGATGAGCCGGCTGCAGGGCGACGTCAATTCCATGCAGGAGTTCCTGGAAACTTCCGTGATTTCAGTCGGGGACATGGTGCTGCTGATCGGCATCATCGTGGTGTTGCTGTCGCTCGATTTCCGGCTGGGGCTCCTGACGCTGTCCACCATGCCCGTGCTGTTTGTGGTGCGCATCTTCTGGCTGCCGCGGGCCAAGCGCGCCTTCTGGGCGGCGCATGAGACCAATTCCATCACGGCAGGCGCCATGGCGGAGGGGATCAATGGTGTACGCACCGTACAGAATCTGGATCGGCAGAAGGTCAATTTCGATTTGTTCGACGACAAGGCGTACAGCAATCTACAGACCCAGCTGACGGGCTCGCGCTATGCGCAGGTCATGGTGCCGATCGTGGACAGCCTCACCGGCATTGCCATGGCCATCGTGGTGGTGGTGGGCGGTTCGCTCGTGCTCAATGGCGGGCTCGAGATCGGCGTGATTGTTGCGTTCCTGTTCTATATCCAGCGCTTTTTCGATCCGATCCGCTCACTTACCATGCAATATTCCATCATGCAGCGGGCCATGACGTCGGGACGCCGCATCACCGAAGTGCTTGATGTTCCGGCCTCTATTACGGACAAGCCTGATGCTATCACGCTGACGCGGGAGATGGATGGCTCAGTCGAGTTCCGCGATGTGGTGTTCGGCTATAGCGACGATCGCCCTGTGCTCAAGAATGTGAGCTTTACCGTCAAGCCAGGGGAGACAGTCGCCTTGGTGGGGCCGACCGGATCGGGCAAGACATCGGCCATGTCGCTGGTTCACCGCTTCTATGAGGTGCAGTCGGGCGCCGTGCTGGTGGGCGGGCATGATGTGCGCGATGTAACCCAGGAATCCCTGGGCGAGCAGGTCGCGATGGTGTTGCAGGAGCCGTTTCTGTTTACCGGCACGGTGTTTGACAACATCCGCTACAACAAGGCTTCAGCAAGTCTGGACGATGTGATCGCAGCCTGCCAAGCCGTTGGTGCACATGACTTTATCATGCGCCTGCCCGGCGGGTACGACAGCGTCCTGGAGCAGCGCGGCTCCAATCTTTCCCTGGGGCAGCGGCAATTGCTGAGCTTTGCCCGAGCGCTTGTGGCGGATGCCAAGATCCTGGTGCTCGATGAAGCCACGGCAAATATCGACTCCTATACGGAGCGGCAGATCCAGAAGGCGCTGGTCACCCTGCTTAAAGGGCGAACGGGCATGGTCATCGCCCATCGGCTGGCGACCATTCGCGGGGCGGACCGGATCATCGTGCTGCAGAATGGCGAGTTGATCGAGAGCGGCAATCACGAGGAGCTCATGCCCAAGGGCGGGCTTTATGCCAAGCTTTACAACATGAACTATGCCAGCTTTGATGATATTCCCGACGAATTGGTGGCCAAGGTCAATGCCCGGGCTGCCAGTACCTGAGCTCCCATTACCAACAATGAACGGCCCATGGCCGCTAACAAGGCTTTGAATATGCGTCTAGTTCTTCCGTTCGCCTGCGTGCTGATGGCTGCTCCGGCCTGTGCAGCCGAGGCTGTGACCTACCAAGGCACGCTGGGTGACAAGCCGGTGGTCGTTGAGCTGACGGATCTGGGAGAAGAGATTGTTGCCGGGCGCTTCAGCTATCTCGATAGCGGGATGGATATCCCCCTGGCTTCGCAAGCGAATTCTGCGGGCGCAGTCTCGCTGGTTGAGGAAGCCCAATGCACCGAACAGAGCTGCGTTATCGATGATGAAGGCAATATTGAACAGGTGCCTGTTGCCGGCGTTTGGACGCTGGAAGTGGATGCCGAGGGCAAGGTGAGCGGCGCTCGTTCGTCGAGCAAGGAAGGGGGCGAGAGCCTTTCCATTGAGCTCATGGAGGCTGGTCGCCGGACCCTGCCGGAGGGGACCGAGATCACGCCGCTGGCTTTGCGGGACAGCGCCTGGCCGGAGCGGTATCAGATGCCATATGGTTTTGCGCCGGAGGCCCTGCCTTACGAAAGCGCGAAGATGGCGGTTGGCCTTGAAGAGGTGGAGCCGGTGCAAACGCTGGAAGGCTCGACCTATCGCTTCGTGGTTGATCCTCGCACAAAGCTCGCTTTCCCGCGCCTTGTATCTCTTGCAGACGGGACCTCGCCGGATGCGGCCAATGCGGCCTTGGCGCAGCGCCATGCCGCGATCAATGCGGAGGCCCTTGATTGCCTTGCCGGCGGCTATGCCGGTTTCTCCTTTGGCGGATACAGCGTCTCGATGGAGGGCGGCAGCCTTGGAGGCTATGACGATGAAAACATCGAGATTGCTTACCTTTCACCCACAGTCCTGAACTGGACGGAAGCGGGCAGCACCTATTGCGGCGGCGCCCATCCCAACAATCATTATGACAGCTTCATCATGGATGTGCGGACGGGAGAACCCTTGCCGCTGGGCAAGATATTCAAGGACTGGACTGCCATCAGCAACATCAATGACTATGAGGCGGAAATAGACCAGGCCGAGGCGCTCCAAGCACCGCAGAACTATTTGTGGGCAGCTGGGCAGCCCCTGATCGACTATGTTGTTGCCAATCGTACGCCCGGTTCCGACGCAAGTTTTGAAGAAGAGTGCGGGTTCGATGAGTTGATCCAGTCCAATCTCGGCATGCGGTTTGCGCCGGGCGACAAGGTTGTTTTTGCCCTGCAGGGCCTGCCGCATGTCAGCTTTGCCTGTACGAGCGATTTGCTGACGGTGGAGCTCTCCCAAATCCCCGAGCTGCTTGCGCCGGACGCGACGCAATATCTCCCGGGGCTGAGCCAGTAAAACGAGAAAGGGCTCTCGACTTATCGGAAGCCCTTTTGATCTATTTTCAGGATTGCCTTGCTATTGCCGAGATGTGCCCTATATTGATCTCATACGTTTCAGCTCAAGACAGCTGTCTGAATGCCGGTATACCGGTTTTGGCCTCTTCCTGATTTTTGCGAGCGTGTGACCTGACCAGCATGTTGCTAGCCGGGAGCGACGTCTTGCGTTTCAGCGGGGCGTTTTCAAAACCAAGGACGAAAGCCATGATCAACGGCACCGTAAAATTCTTCAACACCACCAAGGGCTTCGGCTTTATCTCGCCAGAAGGCGGCGACAAGGACGCTTTTGTCCATATCTCCGCTGTCGAGCGCTCGGGCCTTGCTGGCCTTTATGAAGGCGACAAGGTTACCTATGAGCTCGAGACCGGTCGTGACGGCAAGATGTCCGCGACCAATCTGACGCTGCTCTAGTTCGTTTTCGGGTTGGGGTGCTCCTGCACCCCGGCCCTGCCTCCTGCGGGAGCAGTCGAGGCCCGATACCCAAAAGAATGGTCCAAGCCCAAAGGGTAGGACCACATGAGAGAATTCAATGACATCAATAGATTACAATGCTCGCGCCGAGCTTTTCCTTGGCAGCGACCGCCCAACTGCGCTGGCGCAGGGGCCACGAAATTTCCGCACGGCAGCACAAGCGCTCCGCTTTGCCTTTGAACAAGCAGCGCCCGTGAGCCTGCGGGGCGCAAGCCTTCGCATCGGCACGCGGAACTTTACCGGCGAGGATATGGCACGGCTTTACCACAGCCCCGATTATCCCCTTTCTTACCCTCTGGCCGCAGCGCCACGCCGGAAGCGGCGGATGCCGTTCTATGGCGCGAGCTTTGCCAGGGCTGCTTGAGCCCGAGTTTAGCTCCGGATGACCTCGAGGGGGAAATCTTAAGGTTTGCTTTGGATTTCAGCCTCTTGAGGGCCGACAGGACGCCCAATGGCGTTCAACGCAGCCTGGTTGAGTAGTGCTTGTTCTTAATCAGCATTCTCGGCTGCGCCTGTAGCAAGTCTTTGCCAGGTAACGATTTTTCTTCTGGAATATGGCCCCGCTTGCCTTTGGCAGGACGGGGCTTTGTTGTGGCGCGGGCTGAGCCAGACCCAGCCTTGCAGGGCCCTCTATGGCTTCGCATCTGGGTCGAATGGGTTAGCAGACTGCTAACATTTCGCGCTGCGCCGACGCTAATGGGGGTCAACGGGAAGCAGCGTGCTGACTAGCCGGCGGCGGCCAATTCAACATGGTCGGCGGACTGGGGCAGGACGAAGGGAATGTGAGCTGGCGGCACCATGCCGACACGCATAGGGCAGTCGAAGACGTCGGCGATCAACTGGTCGGTGAGAAGGTCCGCGGGTGCGCCGCAGCCCTGAAGGCGTCCGTCGCGTAGCGCCAGGATCTGGTCGGCGTAGATAGCGGCGAGGTTGAGATCATGGAGGATGGCGATGACGCCGCCGCCTTCCCGGGCGAACTGGCGGGCGACATCCATGATCAGGATCTGGTGCTTGATGTCGAGACTTGAGACTGGCTCATCAAGCAGAAGGTAGCGCGGCACGCCGTCGAGCACGGGTATCCAGACCTGCGCGAGGACGCGGGCGAGTTGCACGCGCTGCTGCTCGCCCCCTGACAGCTCGCCATAAAAGCGCCCGCCGAACCCTGCGAGATCAACCCGCGCCAGGGCTTGTTCGGGGAGGCGATGAAGGGTGCCGGGCAGAACGCCGGGGCGGCCGGCAGTGAGGCCCAGGGCTACGACCTCGCGCACGGTGAAGGGAAAAGGCAAATTGCTGGCCTGGGGCAGCACGGCGCGCAGGCTTGCCGCTTGAGCGGGGGTGAGCCCGGCCAGGTCCTGAGTGTTGAGCCGGATCGTGCCACCATAGCGATGATCGCGGCAAAGCGCCTTGAGCAGCGTCGACTTGCCGGATCCGTTGGGCCCGATCACGGCTGTCAGGGTGCCGGGCCGGGCTGAAAAGCTGACCCCATGCAGAATGCGGCGGCCGGCGATATCGACGGTGATGTCTTGGGCTTGGATCATCGGATCACCAGCTGAACACGGCGCGCTTGCGCAGGAGGATCCAGAGAAAGAAGGGGCCGCCCACAGCTGCGGTGACAATGCCGATGGGCAGCTCGGCCGGAGCGACGATCACGCGACTTACGGCATCGGCCAGAAGAAGAAAGGACGCGCCCAGGAGCGCGGAGGCCGGCAGGAGATAGCGATGGTCGGGGCCAATCACGAGGCGCAGGAGATGCGGCACGACGATGCCCACAAAGCCGATGCCGCCGCTGACGGCAACGGAGGCGCCGGTTGCGCCAGCAACAGCGAGGATCACGATGTGCTTGAGGCGCTGGACGGGAATGCCGAGGTGGCTGGCCGTCGCTTCGCCAAGGGTCAGGGCATTGAGACCCTTGCCCAGGAACGCTGCAGCAAGGAGTGCTGCGAGAATAACGGGGCCCGAGGCCATGATCTTGGTCCAATTGGCGCCCGCCAGGGACCCCATGCCCCAGAACGTGAGGTCGCGCAGCTGCGCGTCGTTCGCGACATAGACCAGAACGCCCGTTGCAGCGCCGGCAAGGGCGCCAAGCGCAATGCCGGCCAGCAGCATGGTGGCCATGGCGGTCTGTCCGCTGCGGGTGGCCACACGATAAAGAATAAAGGTCGTGATGACGCCGCCGACAAAGGAGGCAATCTGAAGGGCATAGATGCCCAAAAACGCGGTGAGCGGCGCAAGGGCGGTGGTGCCAAGGACGATCATGCCCACAGCACCTAGGCCTGCTCCCGCCGACACTCCGACAAGGCCGGGATCGGCCAGGGGATTGCGGAACAGGCCCTGCATCAGGAGGCCAGAAACGGCGAGGCCAGCGCCGATCAGCATGCCCAGGAGCATGCGCGGCAAGCGGATATTAACGATGACGGCATGATCGCGAAGGCTGATTTCGTGACCCTGCGGCAGAAGGCCCAGCACCCCTTGCATCCAAGTCCATATGGAGGCTCCCGAAGCCCCAGTGGTCATGGATATGGCCATGGCCAGAAGGAGCAGCAGTGTGAGCACGGCCAGGGTCACCTGGCCAAGGCCAGAGCGGTCCCCCGCCAGACGCGCGGTGCGGATCCGTCCCTCGGTGAGCACTTGGGCCATGCTGGTCACGGCCCGTAGAAGGCGTCGATGAGCTCGCCCACGGCCGAGGCGGTGCGCGGACCAAAGCCCAGCAAATAGGAGCCCTCGAGCCGCACGATGGCGCCGTTCCTGCCTGCCTCGGTGAGGCTGATGGCGGGATGGTTGAGCAGTTCCCCCTCGGTCGTGTCGTGGTCGCCGCCGCGGTCCATCATCAGGATCAGGTCGGGCGCCGCCTCGATGATGGCTTCGTCGGTCAGGGCCTTGTAGCCGCTATATTGATCGATCGCGTTGACCGCGCCGGCCAAGGCGATGATGCCGTTGGCGGCGGTGTCGGTGCCAGAAGCCTGGATCTTGCCGCCTTCGGTGGACAGCACGAACAGGACGCGCTTGCGCTCGGCAATATCGGCCGTGCGCGCTTCGGCGGCCTTGAGGTCGGCATCGATCTCGGCGGCAAGTGCCTCGGCCTTTTCCCTGACATCGAGCGCCTGGCCGACGGCCCGCACCTTCACCAGAATGCCCTCGTGGCTATAGCCCTCCGGCACCGTCTGGTATTCGACGCCGGCATGGGCGAGCACATCGAGCGCTTCGGGCGGGCCGCTGCCTTCGGTGACAAGGAGCGCTGTGGGCGCCACCGAGAGCACGCCTTCGGGCGCCAGGGCGCGCGCATAGCCCACATCGGGCAGCTTGGCGGCAGCTTCGGGATAAAGCGCGGTCTGGTCGCGGGCGACGAGCTTTTTCCCCTCCCCCAGCGCGTAAATGATTTCGGTCAGCGAGGCGCCGATGGACACAAGGCGCGAGCTATCGGCGAAAGGCTGGAGGTCCTGGGCCGTGGCAGGGAGTGCCATGGTACCCAGGATGGCTGTGGCCAGAACGGCGGTGCGGAAGCGAAACATGCCTGTCCTCACGCGGCGTTGGTTTGCTGGAACAGCGGCAATTGCTCGACCAGGGCGCGCCAGGCGGTGCGTTCGTCCTGCCCTTCCTGGCGCTTGCCAAAGAACTGGATAATAAGCTGGCGCTGTGCGTCGTAGACTTCGACCGAGGTCACATGGCCATCGGAGGTCGGCTTGCGCACGGCCCAGGCGGAGGCGATCTGGTCCAGCCGGAGATGAAGGTGGAAAGTGTCGTCCATGACGTTGAGCCAGGGGCCCATGGTCTTGATGTTGGTGACAGGGCCTGAGTGAATCTGGATGCAGCCGTGATTGCCGACAAAGGCCATGATGGGGAGCTGTTCGGCGGCTGAATCGGTGAAAAGCTTTTCGACCGCGCTGTGATCGAGCTGGAAGGCATAGTCCTCGCCCACCATTTCAAGCGCATCGAGCCGGGGAAGATTGAGGGCATTGAGAATGCCGAAGAACTGGTGGGTGTCGGTCATGGCAGCCCAGCGCTCGCGCAGCTGGGCAATTCCGGCGGGCTCACCCTTGGGTGCCGCGGTCTCCAGCGGTGTTATTTCCAGCGTATCGATCTGCTCGGGGTGACGAAGGGCTTCGACCAGCGCTGCCCAGGCGGCAAGGTCCGTTGCGGGGCGGGCGTGCACCTTGTGGACGGCCATGCCCTGAGCGTCGAAGAACTGCAGCGAGCGGCGGATGGCACCATCGTCGGCGGTTTTTTCCACGGCGTAGCCGGACACCCAGCGGCTGGGGAAAATGCGCAGATCGATCTGCTCGCCCAGAACCATGGAGGCAGCCTTGCCGAGTACCGCTTTTTCGTATGGGCCAATCTTTTCGTGCACGGCGCTTTCATTGCGCGTGAGGGCCATGACTTCGCCGCAGGCCGGCAGGCCATTGAGCAGAATTGCGACATCGGCGCGAAGGCGAACAACGCTGCGGCCCGTTTCGGCCGCGACCAGCTGCGCTTCGGAAATGGCGTGGATGCGGGCGAAATCACGTTCGCGCATCTGGGGATGGAGGGCGCGCAGGGAGCGGATTTCGGCTGGCGTCTTGCTTGCTGTAGAGGTCATCGATGGGCCTATTTGGTCAGAATGAGCTTGTTCTGGCGGGTGATGCGCAAGCGATAGGCCGAGCCATTGTGGATAAGGACGATCTCGTCCTTGCCCGCAAAAAGCTCCTGGGTGGTCAATGTGGGTGTGCCCGAAGGGGTCGCCCCCGACAGCGCGCCGTCGCCTGATTGCGTCACGTAAGTTCTCGTTAAAATCAGTGGCTTGGCTGGTTTCTGCGAACTTGGCTGGGCCGATGTCTATATGTTGACTCTTCTAATCATGTTACATAGAAGACGCAATAGGTGATTTTCTGTGTCAGCTTTCTGGCGCAATCACGACGCAGCCAGCCACACAGCCAGCCAGCGCGGACAACACACAGAGTTTTGGAGTTTGAAATGGGGCTGGTTAAGTCGCGGAGCGCAGCACTTATGTGCGGTGCGGCCTTGAGTGTTTTGGCGGCGCAGGGTGCGCACGGGCAGCCAATCGATGTGAATGCCAGCAATATTACGGTGCTGGAGCGGCTGGTGATCGGCGCGGGCGCGCCCAAAGTCGCGATCGACACGCCACAGGCTGTAACGGTGGTGAACCAGGACGACATCGATGCGGCGCAGGCCACCACGATCGGGGAAATCTTCGACAATGTGCCGGGCGTGGCGGTGATCGGGTCGGACCGGGCGCTGGGCGAGTCGTTCAACATTCGCGGCATCGGCACGGCGGAAAGCTCGGGCGATGAATCGCGCATCATCGTGACGGTGGATGGCGCGAAGAAATTCTACGAGCAATATCGCATGGGCTCGTTTTTCTCCGATCCCGAGCTCTACAAGCAGGTCGAAGTGCTGCGCGGGCCGGCGTCCTCGACGCTTTATGGCTCGGGTGCGCTGGGGGGCGTGATCAATTTCACCACCAAGGACGCCTCGGACTTTATCGCGGACGGCTATAGCGGCGCGGCGCGCGTCAAGACGCAGTATAGCTCCAATGGCAATGGCACGCTGCTTTCGGGCGTTCTGGCGCAGCAGATCAATGACAGCTTCGACATTCTGGCTGCAGGCAATTGGCGCCGCTCGGATGATTTGCGGCTCGCCAATGGCGATACGCTCTCGGGGTCGGAATTCGATGCCCTGTCCGGGCTGATCAAGGGCACGGCGCGGTTTGGCGAGAACGACGAGCAGGTGCTGCGCCTGTCCTACCAGCGCTGGAACAGCGATGCGGAGGACCAGGATTATTCCCAGACCGGCACTTCGGCCATGTTCGGGCTGGTGGACCGCAAGGTGGTGGACCAGACGGCGGTGCTCGCCTACGAAAACGCGGACATCGACAATCCCTGGGTGGATATGAAGGCCAATCTGTCCTTTTCCGATACGCAGGTGGACCAGAGCGGGGCGAGCCCCATGGCGGCGTCGTTCGGCAATGCCGAATATGGATATCGCACCTGGCAGGCCAATATCGAGAACACCTCGGAATTCTCCGGCGAGAATTGGGACAATTACCTCACCTATGGCGCCCAGTTCAGCCGGCAGAACCGCATTGCGGAAGGCCGGACCGGCACGGGCGTGATCGGCACCCATCCCGAGGGCGAGGACACACGGCTCGGGCTCTTTGTGCAGAACGAGTTCGTTTATGACGACAAGCTCACCCTGATCCCCGGCGTGCGTGGCGACTTCGTGTGGCAATCGCCCGAGGTCAGCCGTCCCGAGCACAGGGACGTGGAGGATTTCGCGCTCTCGCCCAAGCTTGCGGCGCTCTATGAGTTCAACGAGAATTTCTCGGTGTTCGGCTCAATCGCCCATACGCAGCGGCTGCCGTCGCTGGACGAGCTTTACCAATATGGCGATACGCGTACGCCCAGCCTGCAGCTCGACAAGGAAACATCGAATAATTACGAGGCCGGCTTTGCCGTTTCAGGCTTCGAGCTGATCCAGGAGGGGGACCAGGCGGCGGTCAAGGTCACCGGGTTCTATAGCGATATCGAAGGGCTGATCGAAGCCAATCCGCGCGGCGTGCCGGGGCCCTATTTCTCCAACATCGCCAATGCCAGCATTTATGGCGTGGAGGTGGAGGGCTCCTATGAATCGGGCAATGTGTTTGCGCGGCTGGCCTATACGGCGGCGTTCGGGGAGGACACCGACACCGGGGAAGCGCTGACTTCGATCCCGGCGCACAAGCTGGTGGCGACGCTGGGCGCGCGCAATGACGAGTTCGGGATAGAATATGGCGTCAAGGGCACTTTTGCGGCCAGTGCCGATACGGGTGTTGCGCCTTCGGTTGGGGGCGACAGCGCGACGTCGGGCTATGTGACAGTGGATGCCTTTACCGCCTGGAAGCCGTCGTTCGGTGCGCTCAAGGGAACCGAAGTGCGGCTGTCGGTGGACAATATCTTTGACGCCGACTACCGCGACAACCAGCAGCCGGACCGCTCGGTCGGGCGCAGCTTCAAGGTTTCGGTGTCCCGGCAGTTCGACTGGTAGTGTTTTTTCAGCCCCGGCCAGAGGTCGGGGCTGTTTGCCTCCGGGGCAAATGTGAACGGCTGAAGCGAAACGAAAACGGGCTCAAGACCTTCTCACTGCGGAGGTCTTGATGTCCGTTTTCTATTTTGATGTGGTGCAGAACGGCGATCTCGAGATCGATCATGTCGGTATCGAGTGCCGCAACATCGAGCATGCCCAAGCCGAGGCGCAGCGCGCGGCCATGGAAATGGCCATGGAGCTTGGCGCGTCCGAGCTGGTGCTCAAGATCGTGGTGGCGGACCAGAACTATCGGCAAGTGCTGTGGCTGACGATCATGATCGCCTCGGGCGAGATCCAGCCGCTGGCCGAAACTCGCCACTGAGGCGATCTGTACTTCTTAGCGTAGCAGGATCAGCGAGCGGGCCGTCATGGTGATGGCTTCGCCGCCCGCAACGGTTTGCGTGTCGCCCTCAGTGGTGTCGAGTTCAACCGTCCAGCTTTGCCCCCCCTCGCGGTCGGGCAGGGTGAAGTCGAGGTCTCCGTCGTGGGGGTTGAAGAGGATCAGCACCTCGGACCAGATGCCGTCCTGCCCTTTGAGGTCGTCGCGCGAAAGGCGCAGGCCGATCGTAGTGGCGCCGGCATCGTCCCAATGCTCGCCCTGCTGCTCGGTGCCGCCAGGATTGAACCAGGTGACGCCCATCATGTCGCGCCAGTTGTCGCGGTGAATGAGGGGCTGGGCCTTGCGCAGCGCGATGACCTTGCGGGTGAAGTCGGTCAGCGCCTTGGCATTGTCGTTGAGGTCCCAATTGATCCAGCTGATTTCGCTGTCCTGGGCATAGCCATTGTTGTTGCCCCCTTGCGTACGGCTGAACTCGTCGCCGGCAAGCAGCATGGGCGTGCCGTGGGAGAGGAACAGGGTCGCAAGGAAATTGCGCTTTTGCCGTTCGCGAGTGGCGACGATAGCTTCGTCGCCGGTTTCCCCTTCGGCGCCGTAGTTGAAGGAGCGATTGTCGTTATGGCCGTCGTTGTTGTCTTCCCCGTTCGCCTCGTTGTGCTTCTCGTTGTAGGAAACAACGTCATGGAGGGTGAAGCCATCATGGGCGGTGATGAAGTTGACGCTCGCCCAGGGACGACGCCCGCGGAGGTCGTAGACGTCGCCTGAACCGGTGACGCGGGCGGCAAAATCGGTTGAGGTGCCGTCCGTGTCCTTCCAGTAATCGCGCACGGTGTCGCGATATTTGTCGTTCCATTCGGCCCAGCCGGGTGGGAAGCCGCCCACCTGATAGCCGCCGGGGCCGATGTCCCAGGGCTCGCCCACGAGCTTGACCTTGGCCAGAGCCGGGTCCTGGCCTACGGCGTCAAAGAACCCGCCGCGCTGGTCGAAGCCCTGTGGTTCGCGGCCTAGGATGGTGCCCAGATCGAAGCGGAAGCCATCGACGTGCATTTCCTCGGACCAGTAGCGCAGCGAGTCAGTCACCATCTGCAGGACGCGCGGGTGGCTGGTGTTGACCGTGTTTCCCGTGCCGGTGTCGTTGATGTAGTAGCGCGCTTCACCGGGCATGGTGCGATAGTAGGAGAAATTGTCGATGCCCTTCCAGGACAGGTGCGGGCCGAGTTCATTGCCTTCGGCGGTGTGGTTGTAGACGACGTCGAGGATCACCTCGAGACCGGCATCATGGAAGGCGCGAATGGTGTCACGCAGTCCATTGATGCCGTTGGGGCCGTAGTAGCGCGAGGCCGGGGCAAAGAAGCCCAGGGTATTATAGCCCCAGTAATTGCGCAGGCCCTTGTCAAGAAGGAAGCCGTCATCAGGGAAATAGTGGATGGGCAGCAGTTCCACCGAGGTGACGCCGGTCGACTTGATGTAGTCCACGATCTCGCGCTGCCCCAGGCCCTCGAAGGTGCCGCGCAGCTCCTTGGGAATTGCCGGGTGGAGCTGGGTGTAGCCCTTGACGTGGGTTTCATAGAAGATCGTATCGGCCCAGGCGATGTTGGGCTTGGTGTCTCCACCCCAATCATAGCCTCGCGGATCGACCACCATGCATTTGGGCATGAGGGGCGCGCTGTCTTCCTCGTTGAAAGTGAGGTCCTTGTCTTCTTCGGCATCATTGAGATAGCCGAAATGGGCCGATGACCATTTGACATCCCCCACAAGCTCGCGGGCATAGGGATCGAGCAGGAGCTTGTTGGGGTTGAAGCGGTGGCCCTGTTCGGGCTCGAACGGGCCATGAACCCGATAGCCATAAAGGGTGCCTGGACCCACGCCCGGCAAATAGCCGTGCCAGATTTCGTTGGTGTATTCGGGCAGCCGGATCCGTTCGATCTCGGCGCCGCTGGAGGGATCGAACAGGCAAAGCTCGACGCCCGTGGCATAGGCCGAGAACAAGGCGAAGTTTGTTCCCTCGCCGTCCCAGTGAGCGCCCAAGCGGGTGTAGTCTCCAGGCAGGATCTGGCGGGAGGGGGAGAACATATCTGTCATGAAAACTTCCTGAGGATGGTAGCCTCTAACGGGTCTCCCCTCCACCAGGTTGCTTGATCTGGCCGCAAGCAGCCCATGCACAATCTCGCAGGCTCCTGGCTCCAGTCCGGGAACCGACGCTGTGCACACACGTTTGTGAGCCATCAACTAGGAGAGCGTCATGGGTATTATCTGGACCATCATCATCGGCTTCATCGCTGGCCTTATCGCCAAGTTCATCGTGCCAGGCCGCAACGAGCCATCCGGCTTCATTCTCACAACAATTCTGGGCATCGTTGGCGCCTTTCTCGCCACGTTCCTGGGACAGGCCCTAGGCTGGTACGAAGCCGGTGAAGGCGCAGGCCTCATCGGTGCCATCGTCGGTGCCATCATCATTCTCGTTATCTGGGGAATGGTCGCCCGGCGCCGCACATAATCATTTTCAAAGGAGGCCGCCATGGCCAGAGGAACGCCATCCATGATGGCACTGCTGGGATTACTGGCAGTTGCCGGATATCAAAATCGCGACAAGCTCGGATCCATGCTCGGAAGCCTTGGCAATGCCGGCGGCGCTGATGGCTCCGGGCAACCAGGGCAGGCCGGCCAGGATGCCGGTGGCCTAGGAGGTTCGGGCGGCCTGGGTGGTCTGCTCGGCGGAGTTCTGGGCGGTGCCGGTGCCGGTGCCGGCGGAGCTGGTGGCATGGGTGGCGGCCTCGGCTCGATCCTGAGCGGCGGGCTGGGCGATCTGCTTGAACAGTTCAACGGCGCTGGCCAGGAGCAAAAAGCCAGGAGCTGGATCGGCACCGGCGACAATGAGCCGATCGACCCCAGCGACCTCGAACGCACGCTTGGGGAAGACACAATCGGTGAGCTGCAGGAAAAAACCGGCCTTAGCCGTCAGGAATTGCTGGACCGGTTGAGCAGGACCCTCCCCGACGCCGTCAATCAATTCACCCCCGACGGGCGTATTCCCTCGGAAACTGAAGCGAGCCGCTTCCTTTAAAACAAAATCCCCGTGGCCGGCCCCCCGGCCACGGGTGCATCAGCTGGCAAAAGGAGCGCCACCTTGCCCGACCCCAATTATGGCGCGCCAATCGGGCGGCCCGCCTATGTTCGTCCGTCGGACCGCAGCAATCCGCTGGTGACTGCGGGCTCTCTGCTGATAGCCATTGTGGTTCTGTATCTGGGCTCGGGCATTCTCGTGCCGCTGGTGCTGGCCATTTTGCTGGCCTTTGCCCTGGCCCCGCTGATCCGGCGCCTGCGGCGCCTCCATGTCCCCCATATCCTGGCCATCTTGCTTGCCGTGGGGTTTGCGGCCGCGATCATAGGAACGATCGGCTACCTTGTTGCGACACAGCTGGTGAAGCTGGCGTCCAATTTGCCGACCTACCAGCAAACGGTTACCGCCAAGACCCAGTCGCTGCAGCAGTCCTTTGGCGACGGGCAGTTCATCGACAGCCTCCTGGGCGCCATTGACCAGCTGACCGGCGAGTTTCCCCCGCCCGAGGATGGCAGCGCCGTTCAGCCCATGCCAGTCACCATTGCCAATGGGGGCGCCGGGCCGCTGGACCTGATCCAGGGCGTAATGGGTTCCGTGCTGGGGCCGCTGGCGACCGGGGCCATTGTTTTCGTGTTTTTGATCTTTCTCCTGCTGGAACGGGAGGATCTGCGCGACCGATTCCTTAAGCTCGTCAGCCGCGGGGATTTACGCACCAGCACCAAGGTGATGAACGAGGCGGCCAACCGCGTGGGGCGGTACCTCTTGGTGCAGTTCGGCGTCAATTCCTGCTATGGCATTGTTTTTGGAACGGGCCTCACACTGATCGGGGTGCCCAATGCGGTGCTGTGGGGGCTGCTTGCCGCACTGTTCCGCTATATTCCCTTCGTAGGTACGTTGATGGCGGCCAGCATTCCCTTCATGCTCGCCTTTGCCGTAGACCCCGGCTGGTTCATGCTCTTGGCCTCGATCGGGCTGTTTGTGGGGCTCGAGCTTACCGTCACCAATGCGATCGAGCCCCGGCTTTATGGCTCGAGCACCGGCCTATCGCCGCTGGCGGTGCTGGTGGCTGCCATGTTCTGGGCGACGCTTTGGGGGCCGATCGGGCTGATCCTTTCCACGCCCATCACCGTGTGCCTGGTGGTACTGGGCCGCTATGTGCCACAGCTGGCGTTCTTTGAAACAATGCTGGGCAGTGAGCCTGTGTTGAGCCAGCCCGAGCGGCTTTATCAGCGCCTGGTGTCAGGCAATGTCGAGGAAGCAGTGGAACTGGCGGAGGAGTACATCGCCGGCAATGATGTGCAGCGGTTTTATCTCGATGTTGCGGTGCCGGCGCTGGTTCTGGCGGAGATCGACCTTTCGCGCGATGTGTCGGACCTGGCGCATCGGCGCAATGTGATGGACAGCATGCACGCGGTGATGGACGATCTCGACATCGAAACGTCCGAGCCGACCGATGCCGGCGGGCCGCCGCGGGTGCTTTGCATTGGCGGGCGCACCGAACTCGACGACGCGGCAGCGCAAATCCTGATGCGGCTGATCCCGGCTGAAAGCGGGCCCGTCAAGGCGCTAGCGCCGCTGGTGGTGCGGCAGGAAAGCGTGGGGCAGCTTGATCTCGATGGCGTGGAGGTGGTGTGCCTTTGCTATCTCGATGACAATCCGCGCAGCCATGCGCGCGTTGTGACGCGCCGTCTTTTGCGGCGCCGGCCAGGCATCAAGATCATTGCCATTGCCATGGGCGCGGGCCCCGCCAGCAATGACCGCCAGCGCGATTGGGGCGTGGCGCAGATTGTGCCCGGGCTGCCCGAGGCGGTGGCGGCGGTGAATTCGCTGGTCAAGGTGGACAAGCCCAGCGCCGAGGAACCCACCAAGGCAATCGATGATGCGGCGCTGGATCGCTTGCGGCGACTGGCCCATTCGGAGGGGCCGCTGGCGCTCGCGCTGGGCGATATAGCGTCAGCCATGAATGTTCCAACAGCTATACTTGATATCGTGGATACTCAGTTCAGCGAACTGACGGCACGCGAGGAGGATGAGGAAATCAACATGGCCAGCCAAAGCGTGGTGGCGAGTGGCGAGGCACTGGTGGTTTCCGATGTGGCGGAAAGCACGGAATTCGCCAATGACCGGTTTTTCCTGGAAAACGGCGTGCGCTTCTATGCCGGCGTGCCGCTGGAAGGGCCCGATGGGACCAAGATTGGCGCACTTGCGCTGCTGGACCACCAGGCGCGTGAATTCAGCGATGCCGAGCGGGAAAAGCTCAAGATCGAGGCGCTCAGGCTCGCCGTGCGGCTGCAGAAGCTGGCCGGTGTGGAGGGTGTGTGAGGGGAAAAATGCGACCCCGGCCTTGTGCATGAGCCGGGGTCATCCATGGGAGTTTGGAGGTCGCAGGGGCAAACCTGCTATGGATTAACGCCCTTTAAGACTTTGCGTTCCGCTTCGCCCCACATGAATGAGGGGGCTGTTCATTGGCCGGCGAGAGGCTAATGTCCGGCGCATGACTGTTTCACCTTCCCCGGCGCCCGGAGCGCCCCTGATCCTGGTTGGCGCGGGGCTTGCGAGCGCCTTGATCGCGCAGCGCTTGTCCCATGGGGGGAACGGGCCGCCGATCATCATGCTGGAAGGGAGCCAGGCGCCTTTTGGCGAGCACACCTGGTCGTTTCACCTGGCCGATGTGTCAGGGGAGGACATGGCATGGCTTGAGCCGATGGTGGCGCAGCGCTGGGCGGGGCAGTCGGTCCGGTTTCGGGATCATCGACGCGATATTGCTTCAGCCTATGCCTCGCTGACGTCGCAATCGGTGGCGGGGGTGATAGCCGGATTACCCAATATCCATCTGTGGCCGGGGGCCAGGGTGGCCCAAATCCATCCCGACCGGGTGGTGCTGGAGAGTGGCGAGATCGTCGCGGGCTCCTGCGTGATCGATGCGCGGGGATATCAGCCCAGCGAGGCGCTGGCGCTGGGGTACCAGAAGTTCGTGGGGCTGGAGGTGGAGACCGAGGCGCCGCACGGTTTGGTGAACCCCATCATCATGGATGCGTCGGTGGACCAGCTTGATGGGTACAGGTTCGTTTACGTGCTGCCCTTTTCGCCGACGCGGCTGCTGATCGAGGATACGCGCTATTCCGATGGCGGGGCGCTGGATCTGGTTGAGCTGGGGGAAGCAGTGTCGAATTATGCTGCGAGCCAAGGCTGGCGGATCCGGGAGGTCGTGCGCGAGGAGCACGGGGTTCTGCCCATCGCGCTGGCCCATGATGCCGAGCGCTTCTGGGCGGAGCGGCCGCGCGATGTGCCGCAGGCCGGGATGCGGGCGGCATTGTTTCACCCAACCACCGGTTATAGCCTGCCCGAGGCGGTGCGCGTGGCTAATCTCGTGGGCGCCAATTGGCCGATCGGGAGTGTGGCTCTGGCAGAGAAAATTCGCCGCCATGCATTGGAGCGGCATCGGCAACAGGGATTCTACCGGCTCTTGAACCGCATGCTGTTCCGGGCGGCACGGCCGGATCGGCGACATCTGGTGTTGCAGCGCTTTTATAAATTGCCAAAGCCACTGATCGAAAGGTTCTATGCCGGACGTACAAGCATGGGCGACATCGTGCGCATCCTGACCGGCAAACCACCGGTGCCCATTCATCGTGCCCTCTTGTGCCTGCGAGAGGCGCCGCTGCTGAGACCGGAGAAGAATTGAACACTTCCAGCAAGACTGCCGCAGTGATCGGCGCGGGATTTGGCGGGTTGGCGCTCGCCATTCGCCTGCAGAGTGCCGGCATCCAGACCCAGGTTTTCGAAAAGCGCGACAAGCCGGGCGGGCGCGCCTATGTTTATACCGATGACGGCTTCACCTTTGATGCCGGGCCAACGGTGATCACCGACCCCGATTGCCTCGAGCAGCTTTGGGAGCTGTCAGGCCGCAAGCTGTCCGATTATGTCACGCTCCTGCCGGTGACGCCATTTTACCAGCTGTGCTGGGAGGACGGGTACCGGTTCGACTATGCCAATGACCAGGCGGAGATCGACCGGCAGATTGCGCTCAAATCGCCCCAGGATGTGGACGGGTACCGGCGGTTCCTCGCCTATTCGGAGGATGTGTACCGGGAGGGCTATGAGAAGCTCGGGACGGTGCCGTTTCTCAATTTCTGGTCCATGATCAAGGTCGCGCCGCAGCTGGTGCGGCTCGAAAGCCATCGCAGCGTTTATTCCAAGGTCAGCCAGTTCATCCGGGATGACCAGCTGCGGCAGGCGTTCAGCTTTCATTCGCTGCTGGTGGGTGGCAATCCGTTTGCGACATCGTCGATCTATGCGCTGATCCATGCTTTGGAGCGCAAGGGCGGGGTGTGGTTCGCCAAGGGCGGCACCGGGGCGCTGATTGCGGGCATGGTGAGGCTGCTGGAAGATCTGGGTGGCCGAGTGCATCTCAACGCCGAGATCGACCGGATCGAGATAGAGGGCGAGCGTGCCAAGGCGGTGGTGCTCAAGGATGGTGCGCGTCATGCGTTTGACCAGATCGCGTCCAATTCCGATGTGGTCCATACCTATGCCCATATGCTGCGCGGCACGGCGCGGGGGGAAAGCCAGGGCAAGGCGCTGGCGAAGAAGCGGCATTCCATGTCGCTGTTCGTCATCTATTTTGGTCTCAAGACCAAGCATCCCGAGCTCAAGCACCATATGGTTTTGTTTGGGAAGCGCTATCGCGAGTTGATCAGCGAGATCTTCGGTACAGATGGTTTGGCCGAGGATTTTTCGCTTTACCTGCATGCACCGTCGGTAACCGATGACAGTCTCGCACCGGAAGGCTCGAGCGCCTATTACGTGCTTTCGCCCGTTCCGCATCTGGGGACGGCCGATATCGACTGGGCGGTGGAGGGGCCGAAATATCGCGACCGGATCCTCCGATACCTCAATGACCGCTATATTCCGGGGCTGCTGGATGACCTGGTCACAGTGCGCCATTTCACGCCGTTCGATTTCCGGGACGAGCTCAATGCCCATCATGGCTCGGCGTTTTCGGTGGAGCCGATCCTGACGCAAAGCGCCTGGTTCCGGCCACATAATCGGGACGACAAGATTTCCAACCTTTATGTGGTGGGAGCTGGCACCCATCCGGGCGCCGGTATTCCCGGGGTTGTGGGCTCGGCCAAGGCGACCGCCGGGATCATGATCGAGGATGCTGGTCGATGAGCGATGTTGTTGTCCTCAACAGCGAAATGGCCATCGCGCAGGGCTCCAAGAGCTTTGCGGCTGCGGCGCGGCTGTTTGACCGGCGGACACGCGACGATGCTGTGATGCTGTATGCCTGGTGCCGCCATTGCGACGATGTGATCGACGGGCAAACGCTGGGCCATGCGCAGCAGGCCGATTTCCGCGAAGGACAGCAGCAAAGGCTGGAATTGCTGCAGGCCCAGACTGCGGCGGCGCTGCGGGGCGAGGCAACGACGGACCCTATCTTTGAAGCGTTACGACGAGTGGTACAGCGCCACCAGATTCCCGATCGGCACCCGCAGGAGCTGCTGCAGGGCTTTGCCATGGATGTCCAAAATCGGCACTATGAGACGATCGAGGATACGCTGGAATATTGCTACCATGTTGCGGGCGTGGTGGGCGTGATGATGGCCATGATCATGGGCGCCCGCGATTCCGAAGTGCTGGACCGGGCATCCGATCTTGGCCTGGCGTTTCAGCTGACCAATATTGCGCGCGATGTGGTCGATGATGCACGGGTGGGCCGGGTTTACCTGCCGGCCGCGCTGCTGAAGCGACAGGGGATCGAAACGATCGACCCCGATGATATGGGGCAGCGCCCTGCCCTGCATGCGGCCGCGCTGGATTTGTTGGATCTGGCGGAGCGCTATTACGCATCGGCCTATCAGGGCATGGCGGCCTTGCCGGCCCGGTCGGCCTGGGCGATTGCCGCCGCGCGGCGGGTTTATCGGGCGATTGGCGCCAAGTTGCGTTCGGGTGGGCCTGCGGCCTGGGAGCAGCGGGTGTCGACCGGCAAGGGGCAAAAGCTGGCCTTTTTGGGTGTGTCGCTCAGCGATGTCGCCTGGACGCGGCTCGACAAGCGGCAAACACCGCGACAAGGATTGTGGCAGCGGCCCTAATGGATGCTGGGGCGCTGCTCGTCGTCTTTGAGCGCCTCGGGATCAAACGGGCGCTGGTTGGTGTGCAGCTTCTTGACCAGCTTGTCCACCGGCTCGGCATAAACAAAGCCGAATGACACGCAGCCATCGCGGCCTTGCACGGCATGATGAAGGCGGTGTGCCTGGTAGACGCGCTTGAGATAGCCCTTGCGCGGGATGTATTTGAATGGCCAGCGCTGGTGCACCAGCCCGTCATGCATAAAGAAATACAGCACGCCATAAATGGAAATGCCCACGGCAATCCACCAGACCGGCCATAGGTAGGCGCCCAGGATAAAGAGCCCTACCGCGAAGACCGCGAAGACCACGGCATAAAGGTCGTTTTCCTCCAGCGCTTCGTCATGGGGTTCGTGATGGGATTTGTGCCAGCCCCAACCCCAGCCATGCATGATATGTTCATGCGACCAGGCCGCGAACCATTCCATGAACGCGACAGTGCCCAGCACCAAGAGAGTTGGGATAAGATAATGCAGCAAGGTTTCCATGGCTCTCAGGCGGCGTTAGCGGTGGCGGCGGGTCGGCGGTAGCTGGGCAGTTTCCACCAGGGCACCCAAGGGGCGTCATGGTGTTCGTGATGGTAGCCGAAGTGGAAGCAGGTCAGCAGCGATATGCCATAGGAAAAGTCATTGCTGCGGGCGCGGTGGCGGTCGGTGAATGGCGTTTCATCGATGCGGTGGGGCCGGTAGGTGCCGAAGTAAAAGAGCTGCACCGATGACAGAAGGGCGGGCACGGCCCAGAACAGCAGCATGATGGGGAAGCGCTCGCGCAGGATCAGCGTGTAGATCACAACAACAACAAACAGGACGGCGAATTCGCGCCAACCGAAATAATGGCGGAAGAATTTGACGTACCAGGGCCAGAAGCTTGAGGGGTGGTCTTCATCGAAATCGGGGTCATCAGCGGTGCCGGCATTGCGATGATGAGCGTGATGGTTCTCGTAGAGCTTTTCATAGGAAAAGCCGGCATAGATGAACACCGCGAAGCGCCCGATCAGGCGGTTCAAGGCAGGGAATTGCGGGGCGAGCGAGCCGTGCATGGTGTCGTGGGCGACGATAAAGAGCCCTACGCTCAGCCAGCATTGCAGCGCCACAACAAAGGGTGCCGCGAGCCAAAGATTGCCTTGCGTCCAGTCGATCAGGAAAATCGCGCTGATGTGCACGGTCAGCCAGGCGCCTATGATCAGGGCGGCGAGAAACAGGCCGATTGCAGTATCGCGTGGGCTCACAACGATTTTCGGAGAGGTTTTAACGGGGCTCACCGGAGGCACTCCTTCTTACATCCGCAAGCGCTTGCGCGAAACGATCAAGGCTAGAGCCGTCGCCGCCAGGGCGCAGGCCCAGAGCCAGCCCAGTTCGGGCAAAAGATCAAGCAGGCCTTCGCCGCGCCAGAGTACGCCATGATAAGCCTCGATGGCCCAGGCATTGGGCGTATACCAGCCCGCATCCTGCAGCCAGGGCGGCATCATGAACCGGGGCACCATGGACCCGCCAATTGCAGAACACACTAGCACCACGAATGTGGAAATTGTTTGTGCCTGTTGCCGGCTGGTGCAAATGGAAGCGACGGCCAGCCCCAGGCCAGAAGCGGTGGCCGCAGCGGCAAGGCTTGTCAGGAACCAGAGCCATGAATGGCTGAGGACATCCACGCCATAGACGAGCGCGGCCACAAGAAAGATCAGCGCGACCTGGACCATGCCTTGCACGGTAAGGAAGATCCATTTGCCGATAACCACGACATCGGTGCCGGCCGGACCGATCGCAATGCGGTCGAGGATGCCGGAATGGCGCTCCTCGATCAGGGTGGCGGCGCTTTGCATGGCCGAGAAAAGAAGGAAAAGGATTGCAACGGCGCCGGCATAATAGGTGACGGTGCCACCCGAGCCCCCTTGCGGGCCGACAAAGCTGGTTTGGACCAGGGCCGGGGGTTGGTCGGCATTTGCCGCGGCCATTTGCTCCATGGCGGCGGTAAGGCGCGCCGATTGTTCCGGCGTCCAGCCGCCGACAAGGCTTTCCACGGCTGGAAGGGTGCGCGCAAGGCTGAGATCGGGCAGGTGTTTAGCAAGAACGCGCTGCACCTGGCCGGAAAGAATGGCGCCAGCCATGACCTTGCCAGGATCAACAAGAACAGTGATGGGCGGCGTTGTTGTGTCGGCCAGATCACCGGTGACGACGAGACCCACATCGGCTGCGCCCCTGTTGACCGCCTGGGCAACCGCATCAGCGCTCTCAAGGGTTTCGGGCAGGAAGCGCAAGGAGGGTTCGTCGCGCATGGCCTGCGTCAAGCGTTCCGCTGCGGGGCTATTGCGCTCGATCCCTAAAACCACGCGCAGTTCCATGGCATCGCCGCCGACGCCGGAAAAGATGGCGGCGAAGATCACGAAGATCACGGGCGGCAGCAGGAATGCCATGGCCAGCGCGCCACGGTCGCGCAGGAGGCTCAGCGTCATGACGCGCAGCATGGCCGGGATCATGCAGCGGGCTCCATGACGGACTGGTTCGCCTTGCCGGAGAGGCGCACGAAGAGGCTGTCGAGGCCTGGTTCCCGGAAGCGGATTTCGCGGACGGCCATGCCGGCCCGGTCCAGCGCAGCGCCGAGTTCGGCCGCAGAGTTCTGCGAAGCATTACCCAGCATGATCCAGGTGAGATTGGCATTGGACGGGGTGAATCCTGATTTCAGGAGCGTATTGGCCTGTGGTTCGGTAGGCGGCTGGCGCAACTCGAGAATGATTTCCTTCTGGGTGCCGAATGCCGTCTCGATCAGTTGGCGCGGTTCGCCCTGTGGGGCGACGGTGCCGGAGCGCAGGAAGCCAACGCTGGAGCAAAGGGTTTCGGCCTGGTCCAGATCATGTGTGGTCAGGAGCACGCCCATGCCGGCATGGCTGAGCTGGAGGATCACGTCATGCAGGGCATTGCGGGCATCCACGTCCACCCCGACGGTGGGTTCATCAAGGATCAAGAGGGCCGGTCGATGAAGGATCGCGGCTGCAATATTGGCACGCCGCTTCCAGCCGCCGGAAAGAATGTCGACGCGGCTATGGAGGTGATTGCCCAGGTTTGCGGCTTTGGTGGCCCAGCCCATAGCCGTGCGGGTGGCATCGCGGGACAGGCCGGACAGGCGGCCCAGAACCTCAAGGTTTTCGCCGATGGTAAGGTGGGGATAAAGCGCGATTTCCTGCGGCACCAGGCCAATGCGGCGCAGGCTTTTGCGGCTGACGGGCTGGCCGGCAATGCTGATCGTGCCGCCTAAAGGGCGTACCCGGCCGCAAATGGAGCGGATCAGCGTGGTTTTCCCAGCGCCATTGGGGCCCAACAAGCCATAGATTTCGCCGGCGCGGACCCGAAGATCGAGGTTCTTGAGCACCTCGCGGCCGCCATAGCCGACGCGCAGGCCTGAAACAAGCAGGGCATCGGGTGGTTGGTTCACTGCGCGGCGGCCTGCCGAAGATCGAACAAACGGGCCATGAGGGCGCGGATCGGTGCGCCGTTGACGCCGCTCGCCAGCAGCGCCTGATCGGCGCGGGCGAGGTGTTCCTCGCAGGAAAGGCGCGCTCCCTTGGCACCGAACAGGGACACAAGGGTCGCCTTGTCGCCGTCCTTGCCGACGTCCTTGCCGATCTGGGCTGCGGAAGCGGCACCATCGAGGAGGTCATCGGCCGTCTGGAAGGCGAGACCGAAATGGCGGGCGAACTGACGCACGGCTTCGATGCGCTCTTCGTTCATGCCGGCAAGGATCGCGCCCATTTCGGCCGCAGCCACAAACAGGACACCCGTCTTGAGCCAGTTGAGGGTTTCCACCTGCTCGGCGCCGGCAAGGTCGGCACGGCCATTGATGTCGATCTCCTGGCCGGCGACGAGCCCGTCCCAGCCAACGGCGTCGGACAAGACCTTGGCAAGGCGCGTGCGGGTCTGATGGGGAATGGTTTCAAGTTCGGCGATGAGCCCGAAAGCGCGGGTCAGCAGGGCAATAGCGCCCAAGATCGCGGTGGCCTGGCCAAAGGCGATGTGGGTAGTGGGGCGGTCGCGGCGTATTTGCGCATCGTCCATGCAAGGCAGATCATCGAAAATCAGGGAGGCGGTGTGCACCATTTCGACGGCACAGCCGAGGTCGAGGGCGGTTTGTTTCAGCGCCGGCGAAGGCTGGGCGATCAGCACCAGCAGGACGGGGCGCACGCGCTTGCTGGGGGCAAGCGATGCATGCCGGATTGCCCCGTGAAGGTTGGGCGGAATGCCGGGTTTGCCATCCAGGAGCGCAGCAAGACGCTGCTCCATCGCGAGACGGATTTCGCTCGGGTCTGCAAGGTCGGTGCGCTCTGCGCGCTCGAGCACCAGGCCGGTTGAACTCATGGACGGGTCTCCCCCCTTGCACCCTTTCGGCTGCAGTGAACCAGAAATGGCGCGTAAACGTAAGCACAGAATAGCTGTCCAGGGCCAGTCGGTGTGTGGCAAGTGTGTGTTAAACTGCTGGCAATAACCGGCCAAGCGTGTTCCGGGGGGATCATCATTGCTGAGCGACCGCAAGAACCAGCATCTGGACGTGGTGCTCGCCGGGCGCGGCGTATCGGGTGCGCGTACCGGCTTTGACGACATCGTTTTCGAACATGCGGCTCTCCCCGAGCTCGATATGGACGCAATCGAGCTCTCTACGCACTTCCTGGGCAAACGGATCAACGCGCCGTTTCTGGTGAGTTCCATGACAGGCGGGCCGCAGCGGGCCGAAGCCATCAACCGTCATCTAGCCGAGGCCTGCCAGGCGCTGCGCCTGCCCCTGGCGATCGGCTCGCAACGCATTGCGATCGAGAATGGGGATAGTGCGGGGCTGGGGCGCGAGCTGCGGCGGCTGGCGCCCAATGTGCCGATCCTTGCCAATTTCGGAGCGGCGCAGCTCAACCTGGGATTTGGCGTCGTGGAGGCGGAACGGGCGGTGGAAATGATTGGCGCCGATGCGCTGATTATCCATCTCAATCCCTTGCAGGAAGCCGTGCAGCCGGAGGGGAACCGGGATTGGCGGGGGCTGCTGGGGCGCATTGAAGCGCTGGCGGGGGCGCTTTCGGTGCCGATCGTGGTCAAGGAAGTGGGCGCCGGGATCAGCGGCGCGGTGGCACGGCGGCTGGTTGACGCGGGTGTTCAAGTCATTGATGTGGCGGGGGCCGGAGGAACCAGCTGGGCCCGGGTGGAAGCGGAGCGGGCGCATAATTCGACCCAGGCCGCCATTGCCCGGGGCTTTGTTGATTGGGGCATTCCGACGGCTCGGGCGATCAGCGCGGTGCGCGAGCAATGCCCCGATGCCGTGATCATCGGCTCCGGGGGGATCCGGGACGGGATTGATGCGGCCAAGGCAATCCGGCTGGGGGCTGACCTGGTGGGCCAGGCGGCGGGGGTTCTCGAGGCCGCCACGCAATCGGCCGAGGCCGTGGCCGAGCATTTTGCCGTGGCAATCACGCAGCTGCGAATTGCCTGTTTTTGCACGGGCTCGGCGGATTTGCGGGCTCTGCGCGGTGCTAAATTGCTTTAGGTTACCGCAGGAACGAGCGGATGGGTTGATGATTGACCGGTCCCAATCGATTGAAAAGGACTGACCATGCATAGGCGTTCCCTTATTGGCGGCTCGGCTGCCGCCCTTGCTCTCCTGCCTGTTGCCGGTGTTGCGTTTGCCCAGAGCGGTGATGTGGACCAGGCCAAGCTGCCCGCGCTGATGGGCGGTGATTTCGCCACGGCAACCAGCGAGCTGGCTGTTAGCAAGGCGTCGAGCGACACGGTGAAAATGTTTGCCCAGCTCGAGATCGCCGAACAGGCTGCTGTTGCGCAGGCCTTTGGCTCAACACCGGGCGCGGCGGGCCTGAGCGAAGAGCATGCTGCCATGCTGGCGCAGTTGCAGGAGCTGGAAGGCGCCGAGTTCGACCAGATGTACATCCAGGGCCAGATTACCGGCCATGAGCAGCTGCTGGAAATCCATCAGAAATATGCCGATGACGGTGATGACCCGATGGCGCGCGGCGCCTCCATGGTTGGCGTTACCGGCATCCAGACGCATCTCGTCATGCTGCGCTCGATCCAGGCTTTCCTTTAACAAGCCGCCTATGTTCACAAACTCGTGAAGCTAAAGCCCTGCCCCAAAGGTAGGGCTTTTGCGTCAAGTGCCTTGATTTCGTGCAGGAAACGTCAGCGTTCACGCGGCTGTGACTGTGGTTAATCCAGATTAGCCATAGCAGCCATGCGGAACGATGAACATCGGCTGCTGTTATCTCGCCGCAACCGAGCCTCGCAAAGGCCGGGAAAAACACACGCGGCAGAGGTGGAACTTGAGCAGGTCTGAACAATACGCCATTCATCCCTTACCGGCGCATCGCCAACCTGAAACCGGCTTTGAAGGCCGTTTCTCCTTTATCGACTTCGTGGCCGCCGACAATGACGAGGTCATCACCCGCCCTGAGGCTCAAACGGCTCGGCCGCTGGTGGTGGATCTCGATGGTACGCTTATCCGATCGGATCTGCTGATCGAAGCTGCGTTTTCCGAATTGGGGCAGCGCCCCCACGCCATTCTGGGCATGCTCAAGGCATTGCGCGACGGCAAGTCCGCGCTCAAGGATCATCTTTCTTCTGCCGAGAATTTTGACCCTTCCACCCTGCCCTATGACGAAGTGGTGCTCCAATATATCCGCGGCGCCCGCGATGCCGGCCGGCCGGTTTACCTGGCTTCAGCGAGCCATGAGAGCCTTGTGAGCGCCGTGGCCGAACATCTGGACCTGTTTGACGGCTGGTTCGCCACCAACAAGACCTCCAATTGCTCGGGCCGCGTAAAGGCCAAGATCCTGGTCGATGCGTTTGGGGACAAGCAGTTCGACTATATCGGCAATGACAGCGCCGACCTTGAGGTCTGGCCGCATGCCGCCAAATGCCTCGCCATCCGCACCAACAGCAAGGTTGGCCGCACCCTTGCGCAGCGCTTTGACGATGTGGAGCATCTGCGTCACGACCGGGCAAGCTGGAAGGATTGGGCGCGCCTGATGCGCGTGCACCAATATGCCAAGAATGCGCTGGTGTTTGTGCCACTGATCACCAGCCAGGTGTTCGAGCTCAATGCGCTGCTGACCCTTGTTGTGGCCGCGATTGCCTTTTCACTCTGCGCCTCAAGCGTTTACATCCTCAATGACCTCGTAGACATCAAGGATGACCGGGGCCACCCAACCAAGCGCATGCGACCATTGGCCAGTGGCACGGTGCCGATTGCCGACGCCGTGCTGGCCGTGCCGATCCTGTTCGGCATCTCCATTGCAATTGCCTCGTCCATCTCGCTGCCGTTCCTGGGCGTGCTCCTGGGCTATTATGCCCTTACCACCGCTTATTCCTTTGTGCTCAAGCGCATGCTGATCGCCGACGTTCTGGCCCTGGCTGGCCTTTACACCATTCGCGTCGTGGGCGGCGGGGTGGCGCTGGGTGTCGCCACATCGTTTTACCTGCTGGCGTTCCTTGGCGCCTTTTTCCTTTCGCTGGCGCTGATCAAGCGCTTTGTGGAACTGGGTGCGCGCAGGCGGGCACAGCTGGGCGACAGCTCCAGCCGCGATTATCGCAATGACGATATCTTCATGGTGGGCGCCCTGGCGGCGGCTGCAGGATTGCAGGCCGTGACGCTGTTTATTCTTTATGGCACCAGCGCAGCCGCGGCAGCGATGTATAGCCGGCCCGATATTCTGTGGCTGGTAGCGCCGGTCCTGACCTTTTGGCTCGGACGCGCCTTGGTGCTGGCGCAGCGCGGCGAAATGCACGATGATCCGGTGGTGTTTGCCCTCAAGGACAGGGTCAGCATCGCGACCCTGGCGCTTGCCGGCGCGCTTGTCATTGGCGCTATGTAGCTGTTGGAGACAAGTATGCTTGACGCTTCCACCGTGCGCCCCGTCGGGGCGCCGAGCGCCAGTGCGACCGCATTCCGCTATGTGCTGTTCGCCATTATCTCCACGCTGGTCAATTTCATGGCCCAGCATCTGGTCGTGGTTACCCTGCCCTTCGCACCCCTGACACTGTCCATCCTGTTTGGCACGGCCGCCGGCTTTGCCGTTAAATATGTGCTCGACAAGAAATGGGTGTTCGAGGACGATTACACGACGGGCCGGGACGAAATGCGCAAGGTCAGCCTTTATGCGCTGTTCAGTGTTGCGACCACTGCCGTGTTCTGGGCCTTTGAAATCAGCGCCTGGATGATCTGGCAAACCGATCTGGCCAAATATACCGGGGGTGCAGTGGGGCTTGCCATCGGCTATTGCGCCAAATACGCCTTGGATCGGCGGTTTGTTTTTCGAACGGAGAGGGCGTGAATGCTGCTGGAGGGGTGGGGACGATATCCGCAACTCAACAGTGAAGTGCTCACCCCTGCGACTCCCGACCAGCTCAACGAGCTGGTGCGTGGTCGCGCGGGCCTGATCGCCCGCGGCAATGGACGCGCCTATGGCGACGCGGCCATTGGGGCGCGGTCGAGCCTTTCTGCTGTTAAGCTCGACCGCATGCGGGGGTTCGATCCCCAGACTCATGTGCTGACCGCCGAAGCGGGCGTGCTGCTTTCCGATATTCTCGACACTTTCGTGCCGCGCGGGTTCTTTGTTCCCGTGGTGCCGGGCACGAAATACGTGACGCTGGGCGGCATGATTGCCTCGGACGTGCATGGCAAGAACCACCATCGCGATGGTGGGTTCGGTGCGTTCCTCCAGAGCCTCAAGCTTGTGCTGCCCAATGGGGAAGTGTGGAACTGCTCGCCTCACGAGAACCCGGACGTGTTTTATGCCACTATCGGTGGCATGGGGCTCACCGGGGTCATCGCCGAGGCCAGCATCAAGCTCAAGCCCATTGAAACGGCCTATATCCGGCAGGCCACTACGGTAGCGCCTGACCTAGCATCCGCACTCAAGGCGCTCGACGATGCCGATGAGGCGACCTATTCGGTAGCCTGGATCGACTGCCTGGCAGGCGGGGCATTGCTGGGCCGCTCGCTGATCTATGCGGGTGAGCATGCCAGCCGCGCCGAAGTGGAAGAAGCGCGGGTCAATGGCGAATTGCTGGCGAAAGCCAAGGCTTCACGGCTCAGCGTGCCGCTCGATCTGCCCAGCTGGACGCTGAACAAGGCTTCTGTGAAAGCCTTCAACGAGGTGTACTTCCGCAAGGGCTCACGCAAGGGCGATGCGCCGGCCGTGGTGCATTACAATCCTTATTTCTTTCCTCTGGATGGCGTCAGCCAGTGGAACCGTATCTATGGGGTGCGCGGCTTCTTGCAACACCAATGCGTTGTGCCGCCGAACAATGCCCATGCCGTGTTGAGCGAAATACTCGAGCGGTTTGCCCGTTCGGGCCGGGCGTCTTTTCTGGCCGTGCTCAAGAAGCTGGGCAAGGCGAACGGGCTGATGAGCTTTCCCATGCCAGGCTATACGCTGGCGCTCGACGTTCAGGTGCGGGACGATATTTTTGCGCTGTTGGACGAGATCGATGAGCTTGTAACGCGCGCCGGAGGGCGGTTGTATCTGGCCAAGGATGCGCGGCAATCGCCGGCGACCTTCCAGGCAGGCTATCCGGGCCTAGCTGAATTTCAGGAGATTCGACGCCGGCTGGGCGTCGAGGGCAAGATCGCCTCCAAACTATCCGAAAGGCTTGGCATATGAGTACCGCCCAAAAGACCCTGCTGTTGATCGGGGCCACGTCCGATATCGGCCATGCCACGGCGCAGGCCTTTGCGGGCGCGGGGTGGACCATTTTACTGGCGGCGCGCAATCCGGAAGGGGCGCAGCGCAATCGCGACGACATTGCTGCCCGCAGCGGCGCCGAAGTGTCCACGCACCGGCTCGATGTTCTTGATACCGAGGGATTCGAGGGCTTTATCGATGGGCTGCCGGCCCTGCCAGATGCGGTGGTTTGCGTTGTGGGCGAAATGGGTGACCAACAACAGGCGCAGGGCGATCTGGCCCATGCCGCCAAGGTAATCCGGACCAATTTCGAAGGCCCTGCTCTCTTGCTGGGTGCGCTGGCCGAGCGGTTCCTCCGGCGCGGTCATGGCACGATCGTGGGCGTGAGCTCGGTTGCAGGCGATCGTGGCCGTGGGTCCAATTATGTTTATGGGGCGGCCAAGGCTGGGTTCACCGCCTTCCTGTCGGGCCTGCGCAATCGCCTGGCACCAACAGGCGTGCAGGTGATTACCGTCAAGCCCGGCTTTGTGCGCACGCGGATGACGGAGGGCATGAAGCTGCCACCGCTGTTGACGGCGGAGCCGGGGGAAGTGGGAGCGGCAATCCTTGCGGCCGTGTCGAGCCAGAAGGGCGACGTGCTTTACGTGCGCAAGCTGTGGCGACCGGTAATGATGGCGATCGGGGCGATTCCCGAGCCGATTTTCAAAAAGCTGCGGCTGTAGCATGGAGCGCACGCTCGCCAATCGAGCACCAACAGGCTGGCTTAACCGGAGTTTCGAGGCGCTGGAGCATTCGTCCGGGCGCGCACTGTTTTTTCTGGGGCTGGCCCTTGCGCTGCTGCTGGCCATTCCCGGTGAAACCGTCACGACGCGGGCCATTGAGGAGCTGATCGCCATTCTGGATGGCGTACAGCGCCTGCAATGGGGCGCAGTGCCGAACCGAGATTTCCACTCCGCCGTGGGACCCCTGGCCTATGTCATCCCAGCGCTTGGCTATGCGCTGACGGGCAGCATGGGGGCGGCGATGCCGCTTGGCATGGCCCTGTTGCTGCTGCCGATTGCCTTGATTGCGGCCTATGTGCTCCCCTCCCGGCTGTCGCCGGCTCTGGCGCTGCCGTTTGGCGTATTCTTGCTGCTGATCCTGGCCGTGCCCATGAATCTGGGCGACGGGCTCAATATCCTGTCCTTTGGGCAGTTCTATAATCGGATCGGCTGGGTTGGGCTGTCGCTGCTTGTGGTGCTGTTCTTGCCGGGGGCGGAAGGGGCCAAGCACTCGCGCTTCATGGATGGGCTTTGCGCCACGCTGCTGGTGCTGCTGCTCGCCTATTCGCGCGTGACCTATGGCATTGCGGGCTTGGGTTTTCTTCTCCTTATGCTCACCGACCGGCGGCAGTGGCGGTGGGCGGCAGCGGCTCTGGTGGCTGTTGCCATTTGTGCGCTGCTGGTGGAGTTTGTCTGGGGCGGCTCGCAAGCCTATTGGCGCGACAGCATGATGAGTTTTGCAGCCGCAGGCTGGTTGCGCGGAACACCAGCGCAATGGCTGGAGCTGTTTTTAGGCAATCTGGCCGATTATCTGCTCCTGGGGCTTTTGGCTGGCATCAGCCTTTGGCGGCGGTTCAGCGTACGCACGCTCCTTTTCGTGGTGCTGTGTGGCCTTGCAGGGTTTTGGCTCATCAACCAGAATGATCAGCGTTGGGGCATGCTGACGATCCATGCCGCGGCGGCTGTCCTTGCTGAAGGCATTTTGCGGGACATGCGTTCGGGGCCTGGGCAGCCGACTGGCACACTGGTGAACCCTGCGGGGATCAAGCTGTACCTTCTTGGCTTTCTGTTCCCGACCATTCTGCATTGCACCATCGCCTTGAGCCTTCATACAGGGAGCGCTCTGGCCAATGCCGGCGAGAGCTTGCCTGTGGCGCGGCTCGAAGGTGTGCGGGTGGCGGATCTCCTGACGGCGGGGGATTTTGGCGGCAGCCGGTGGTATCTCGGGCTGGTGAGCGATGGCGTCGCAGCGCTCGAGAATTTGGACGGGCCGGCTGGCAAGATCGTGGTGTTGGGCGGGCCCAATCCCTTTAGCCTGGCGCTTGACCTAGAACCTGCGCACGGAGATGTGGCGCATCTGCGCTGGGGCGCGCATCAGAACGAGAGCGTTCATACCGCGCCCGAGCAGATGTTTGGTGACGCCGACATTGTCATGGAGCGCACGGCTGCCGGGGGTATTGGCGGCTTGGGCCAAGTTTATATGCCGTTTGTCCTTGAGAATTTCGAACTGGTGGCGCAGACGGCCAATTGGCGCATCTTTCAGCGTCCGGCCGACGCGCAGTGAGCCGCCCCATGGTTCTCCCCCGACGGGGCGCTCTCCTGATCGGGGGCTTTGCCGTGCTGCTGGCGCTCTTTTTGGCGCTGCCAGCGCGCACGATCACGACGGCTTATGTCAATGACGTGCTGATCTTCCTGGACGGCGCCAATCGCATTGCGTTTGGGCAGGTTCCGAACCGGGATTTCCATACGGCGCTGGGGCCGCTGGTCTATTATATCCCCGCTATCGGCTTCGGGCTTTCGGGGCGCATGGGTGGAGCTCTGCCGGTAGGCATGGGCGTGCTGATCCTCCTCTTGGGTCCGGTCTTTGTGCATGTGCTCCTATCGCGGCTGCGGCCGATGCTGGCGCTCCCCTTTGGCGCCTTTTTGCTGCTGATCCTCGCCATTCCGGCAAATCTTGGCGATCCGCTCTCGTCCATTTCCTTTGCCATGTACTACAACCGCATTGGCTGGGTGGTGCTAGCGCTTTTGGCGGTGATGTATCTTCATCCGCTCGACAAGGCGCCCTGGTGGCGGGATGCGGCCTGTGCGGCGATCCTGGTGCTGGTCGCGCTTTATACCAAGATCACCTATGCCCCGCCCGCTTTTGCCCTGCTGCTGCTGATTGCCTGTGACAGGCTGCAGCGGCTTTGGGCAGGAGCGGCGCTGGCTCTGGTGGGCTGCGGCATGCTGCTGGTGGAACTGGTGTGGCGCGGCTCGTTTGCCCATGTGCAGGATCTGATCGATACCGCCAGGGTCAGCGGCGAGCGCAATCTGGCGCTGTTTATCCGCGTGGTGCTCAACAATTTTTCCGATTTTGCCATTGCCCTTCTTCTGGCCGGCATGGCGCTTTATCGGACGCGGCGACTGCTGGATGGGTGTTTTTACCTGCTCTGCATCGGGGCTGGAGTGCTCATCATTTCCCAGAATGCGCATTCCTGGGGGATCATCACGCTGTTTGCCGCGGGCGTGGTTGCGGCCGAGACCTGCCTGCGGGACCCCGGCGTTCCCTCCCGCTTGCCGCGGTCTGCAAGTGGCGCGCCCTTGCTGTTCTGGGTCCTTGTGCTGCCGGGCCTGGGCAAGCATGCGATCGGGATGGGGTTTTATGCTGTTCTGGCCATTTCCGGGTTTGGAACGCCGCTGGGGCTGCCGCAATTTGGCGATGTGCGGTTCGGGCGCTTGTGGTCGCCGGGGGATAATGGCTTTACCGAGCTTTATGTCGGCAATTTCCCCGAAGGGGCGGCGCTGCTGGGCGAGATCGAAAATCCCGGGCGCGTGCTGGTGCTTGATTTCAGCAATCCCCTGTCGGCCGGAATGGGCCTTGTGCCGCCGCGTGGGGATATTTCCTGGATGCATTGGGGGCGTAATCTTGATGCCGAGCACCATCCTGCACCCGAAGAGCTTTTTGCCGATGTTGCGCTTGTCATGATCCCCAGGATCGGCATCAATAGCGCGCAGCTGGAACAGCTCTACGGCCCCTTTATCGCGCAGCATTATCGTAAATTTGCCGAAACGGACGGCTGGACGGCTTACCGCTTGGGGGACAATGAATGAGCACGGCACCGATTGCCCAGCAGGGGGCGCGTCGCGCCTTGCGCGTTCCAGCGATGTCGCTGGGCTGGATCGTCTTTGCCATTGGCGTGGTGTGCGCGCTGGTCCTGGCCGTACCGGGGCAGACCATCACGACGAAATACGTCAACGACCTGTTTATTTTCCTTGATGGCGCATATCGCATCTTCGAAGGTCAGGTGCCCAACCGGGACTTTCATTCCTCCCTGGGACCCCTAGCCTTCTACCTGCCTGCTTTTGGCTATGCGATAACGGGAAGTCTTGGCGCTGCCATGCCGCTCGGGATGGGGCTGGCTACTGTGTTTCTGGCTGCGATCGGCGCGCACCTGATCGGGACGCGCATGCGCGCGGTCACGGGCATTCCGCTGGCCATGTTCCTGCTGTTGATCGCCGCCGTGTCGCTCAATCCGGGCGAGGGCATCGCCGATCTGTCCTTTGCCATGTTCTACAACCGGCTGGGCTGGACGGCGATCGGGCTGCTGCTGGTGATGTATTTGCCGCCGCAGGACTGGAGCCGGCGGCAGACGGCTTTGGATGCCCTTTGCGCGGCGTTGCTGACGCTGTTCCTTCTTTATCTCAAGGCCAGCTATGGGCTGGTTGCCCTGGCGTTCATTATTTTCATGGCGACTGATCGCCAGTCGCGGCCATGGGCCATTGCGGCACTCCTAGCCATTGCGGCCGCCATTCTGTTGATCGAGCCTTTTTGGCGGGGAACGCTTACCTATTTTGCCGATGTGCAATTGGCGCGCGAGGTAAGTGGGGACATTCCCGATCTGGTGCGGCTGGTCACCATCGCCCTGCCCAATCTGGCTGACATCGCTGTTTTCCTCGTGTTCACCCTGCTCCTGCTTGTTGTGCGGCGGCGCTTTCGCGATTTCCTGTTTCTGGGCTTTGTGGGTGCCACGGGTATTCTGCTGATCGAGCAGAACTTCCAGATCGTGGGCATTCTGACGCTTGCGGCTGGCGCCAGTGTTGTTGCCGAACTGATTGCCCGAGCGGCACCGCCATGGGCGCGCGATGGAATAGGTGCGGGTCTGCCGCTGCTGGTCGCCATCATGATGGTGCCCGTGACCGTGCAGAATGGCGCGGCGCTTGTGCTGCATGCGGGATTGGCGCTGGGGCAAAAGGGCGAGCCAATCACCCTGCCCGGCTATGCCGGCGTGCGCCTTGCCCAGCTTTCCAATGAAGGGCTCTACCGCAATTTTTCGCGCTATAACCAATCGCTGGCGGATGGCGCAGTGGCGCTGGCGAGCCTTGATACCGAAGTCGAGCGCGTGGTGGTGTTTGATTTCGTGGGGCCATTCAGCGCCGGCCTGGGCCTTGTGCCGCCACGGGATGACAGCCCCTGGTATCATTGGGGCCGCACCCTGCATGACGAAGTCTTTCCACCGGCCGATGAAATCCTGGCCGATGCCAAGATCATCATGGAAGCAAAAGCGCCGATCGAAGTCTGGACAGCCAATGGCATGCGGCGCGTTTACGCCCCTTACCTCGACAACAATTTCACCTTGGCGAGCGAAAGCGCGGACTGGCGCATCTATGTGCGCAAGCCGTCCTCCACGGATGGGCGCTTGAACACCAGCAATGTCAGGAGGCAAAGCACCAGTGCCCAGCCATAGGCCGAACCGGTGGTGATCTGGACGCTCGCCGGCGCGCCGAACTGATTGATGATCATGGGAATGGGAATGCACAGCATGGCGGCCACCAGCCACATGGGCCAGGCGCGCCAGTTGGAGACGATCACCGGCAAGAGAAACAGCGTGTAGTGGATCCAGCCCAGGGGCGAAGCCATGACCGCGCCAAGCAGGGCAAAGCTGCTGACCCGCATGATGTCGGGGCGCTTCCAAAGGGCCCAAGCGGCAAGGGCCAGGAGCATGGCGGCGCTGAGGACAAGGCCCAGGCCTGAAATGCCGGCGCGGGCTGTGAAGCCGGAAATGGATGCATTGGTGAGGAACATGGCACGTTCGCCATCCGAGATCACCAGTTCCAGCCATTGGCGGTAGATCTCGGGCCCGAAGAAGACGAGCGGGATGGCGCTGATCACGCCGGCAACGGCTATGGAAACAAGGCTTGGCTTGCGATAGCCCGCCAGAAACAGCAGTACTGGCCAAACCAGAAAATTGGGCTTCATGGCGATCACGAGCCCGATCAGCACGCCGGCCCATAGGGCCTGCCCGCGCTCCAGGAATAGCCAGGCCCCAACTGCAGCAAGCACCAGCGGAATATAGATCTGGCCCAGGTACAGGGTATCCCAGAAGCCTGCCAGCGCCGCAGCCCAGATGATCAGCACGGCGGCGGCAGGGCCCTGCGCGTAGCGCCAGACCATGAGGGCTATGGTCGCGGCATAAAGGGCAATGGAAATCCAGGACCAGACGCGGAAGCTTAGGTCCTCCGGCGCCCAATCAAAGGCCTGGAACAGGATCGCCGAAATTGGCGGATTGAGATTTGGATTCCAGGCTTCAAAGCCGGGGAAAACCACATGGGGCGTAAGTGGGGGATAAATGCCGTAGGGGTTGAGCCCTTCGGCGGCAGCGCGGCCCGATGCCAGAAAGGCACCAAAATCCCATAGCCCATGCGGGGGCGCGACCCGTGGCCATTCTACCCAGATGACCCAGCAGGAAAAAATCGTCAGCAGCGCCGCGGCGGTCCAGAACAGCAGCTTGTCCGGCCTTTGAACACCATCATACGTTGCTTTGACCTGGCTCATGGGCTCTCCTCGATAGGGCAGTTGCGCAAAAACGGCGCCAGAACGGCGCCGCCTGCCCTATCAACGATCAAAGCATCGCTTTGCTCCCGCGTGCAATGGCGGACTAGCGTGCGAAGGGTGCATGGCCGAAGCTCCGCCTAGCCAGCGGATGCCACTTCCAGAGGGTAATGCCGCCTATTTGCGGGTGCGCTCGGCGTCGATTTCGCCCGATGTGCCATAGCGGGGCGCCTGTTCCTGGTTGGCGTCGTATTGCACTTCGGCCGCCGTGTCGGTCTTGCCGACAAGTGACACGCTTGCCCCCGCCACTGGCTTGGACCGGGTGGTTTCAAAATTGGGCAGCACCGCTTCGAGGCGATCAAGGGTTTCGCCCACGCGGCGCGCCACTTCGGGATCGAAGCGGTGGTCGATGGAGGTGCGCTCATAATCGCGCAATTGCTCGGTAGTCACGCCTGCTTCGGCAGCAAAGGCGTCGGGATCGATGCCCAATGCCAGGCGCCTGTTGTGGTCGCCCTTGGGCTGGCGTTCGGTCGGGATTTCATTGGCCATTGCTTGATCTCCAGCGCCATTCTTATTGAGGAGGCGTTCAGCGGTTGCCAGCGGAGCAAGGCTCCGCCGGCCGTTGTCTGCTTTTAGCTCTTTTCGCGAGGGTTGTGGGTGTGGTGCGTGTCGCCCACCCCGCCGCCGCTCGATACATCCGATTGGGGGCCATTGGTTGGCTGGCCGGGCTCAGGGCCGCGGCCTTCCGTCGGATCTGGCAGGTCAGGCCGCTGGTGGCTGCTGCCGGGTCCGCCGTGATGGCGGTTGGATTGTTCGATCTTATCAGAAGTAGACATGATGGATCACCTGTCCTGCTGCAAACCCTGATTGGTGGTGTTTTGCTTGCTGTTGCCCTGCTGACCCTGCTGATCGTAGTTGCGATCGCCCTGGCCGCCCGAGGCACTGGCCTGCTTGGGATCAAGGTGGTCATTGCCGCCCGTTCCCTTTGGGCTACGGTTCTGCGGTGGAATGGGGGGTAGGTGTTTTGACATGGTCGAACTCCTTCTGCGGCGTAAACCATGCGGCAAGCGCTCCCGTTCCCATAAAGTGATCAGGTTTATTTGAGCTTGCCCGGGGTTAAAGCGCATTAACCGGTGGCGATAATGGAACGGGATTGGCCTGCCCTGCTTTGCCTTTGGAGAAGAAAAAAGCGAGCACCGCCATGGCCGAACACGAGCAAGAAGCCTTCAAGGAACCCGCCGATCCAAGCGTCAATCCGCCTGACAGCGCAACCAACAGCGCGGCGGGCCTGCTGCCCGTCTTCGCTATCCTTCTGGTTGTTCTCGCCATCGCTGCCATTGTTGTCGTCGTGATGATTTCCGGCGCGACCCGATGAGGATTGTTGTGGTCGGGGGCGGCTTTGGCGGCTTGGCCTGTGCCAAGGCGCTGGGCAATTCGCCTCATCAGGTGTTGGTGATCGACAAGAAGAACTTCAATCTGTTCCAGCCGCTTCTTTATCAGGTAGCAACGGGAGCGCTTTCGCCGGCCGACATTGCCGAGCCGATCCGTCGCGTGTTCAAGAAATATCGCAATATTTCTACGGTAATGGCAGAGGTCGAGCGGGTCGACACAGCTACAAGCCATGTGGTGACCAGTGACGGCCGCCAATATCCTTATGATGTGCTCATCCTCGCCACAGGATCGCGCTACAGCTATTTCGGGCATGACGACTGGGCGCAGCATGCCACAAGCCTCAAGACGGTGGAGGATGCGCGGCTGATCCGAACGCGCCTTTTGACGGCGTTCGAGCGGGCCGAAAAGAGCACCGATCCAGAGGAGCAGCGCCGCCTTACCACGACGGTGGTGATCGGCGGCGGGCCGACAGGCGTTGAAATGGCCGGGGCCATAGCCGAGCTTGGCCGCTGGACGCTTGAGGGCGAGTTCCGCAACATCAATCCGAGTTCGGCTCGCGTGATCCTCGTGGAAGGTGGCCAGCGGCTGCTTGGGCAGTTCCCAGAGAAGCTGGCCCTTTACGCACAGCGGGAGCTGGAAAATCTGGGCGTTGAAATCTGGCTCAAGCGGCGAGTGACGGAGATGGACGCCAGTGGCGTGCGGGTCGATGATGAGCGTGTTCCGGCCGGCACCATTGTCTGGGGCGCGGGTGTAACGGCAACGCCGGCGGCGCAATGGCTCGGTCTCGAGACCGATCGCACCGGGCGCATTCCAGTGGAAGCCGATCTGTCCGTGGTCGGCTTTCCCGGCATATACGCGCTGGGCGATATCACGGCCTTTACCCAGGACGACAAGTTCCTGCCTGGGCTTGCGCAGGTGGCCAAGCAGCAGGGCCGCCATCTTGGCGAAGGCTTGCGCTCAGCGACCGAGCCGGGGCAGAAGCTGGCTCCGTTCCGCTACCATGACCGAGGCAATACGGCCGTGATCGGGCGTCATGCGGCCATTTTCGACTTTGGCCGCCATCGCATGAAGGGGCGGCTCGCCTGGCTCCTTTGGGCAATCGTGCATGTTTATCTTCTGGTGAATGCCGAAAAGCGCGCGCTGGTTAGCCTGCAATGGCTCTGGCGCTATATCACCAAGGCTCGCGGCGTGCGGCTGATACCGTAAAGGCGCATGAAAACGCCTGGCCCCAAACATGGTTGGCCAGGCGAAGTGTGCACGGGATGCGCACCGCGGCGTGACAGTGCAGTGCCCTAACTAGATATTCGGCGGCGCAGCTACAATTGATCTGGGATAGTCTGTCCCTGATCTGAAAAGCATGCGCTGCCTAGTTGCCGGCCTGGGCGAAGTAGGGGTTTTCCGGGAAGTCGCCGATCAGGCAATTGGCAAAGGCCCTGGTGCCTTCCCGGTATTCCAGGCGCTTGCAGGCTGCGCGGCGGTCGGCCTCGGGGAAGGACGCGACATAGGTGGCGCCGGGCCTCAGCGAAGCAATCGAGGGGTCGACAGCCGCCTGGCGCGTCGGAGCAGGCCGGATTGGCTGGGCCTGACGCACTATGGGCTGGGGTGCCGAGACGAGAGCAACGGACGAGGACCGAAGACTGCCCCTGTCCGATGTTGAAGCGCAGCCGGCAACAGCAAAGGCTGCGGCGATGAAAATCATGGTTTTGTGCATAATGTCTACCTCCGCTGGGCAAACCGCTGAATGTTTGGTTTGTTCCCGCGACCTCATCGATGATGTGCCGGGTTAGCGGCGGACACCCAGGCGCGCCATTTTTTCGCTCAGGGTTCGCCGGGGTACCTGAAGGGCGTCCACTACGGCTGCGATGGAGTCATTGTGGCGGGCAAGTTCGGTTTCAATCACATGCCGCTCATAGGCGGCCACGCGATCTGCCAGGCTGGCGCTGGAGGCAGCGGGTGGCTTGGCGCGGGTTCCCAGAATGGCCGCGAGGGAGCGGCCGGTGATGTCGAGGCCCAGGGCAAAGCGGTCGGCGGCGGCTTTGAGTTCGCGCACATTGCCGGGCCAGGAATGGGCAAGCAGGGCATCGATATCGGCAGGATGAAGCGTTGGAACTGGCTTGTTGAAGCGTTGCGCCGCGAGCCCCAGGAAATGATGGAACAACAGCACGCAATCCTCGCCGCGCTGGCGCAGGGGCGCCAGGTGAATGGTGGCCATGTTGAGCCGGTAAAACAAATCGGCACGGAACCGGCCGGCTTCGCTTTCGGTGGCAAGGTCGATCTTGGCAGCGGCGATGATCCTGATATCGAGCGGGATCTGGCGATTGGAGCCGATGCGTTCAACCATGCGCTCCTGAACGACGCGGAGCACTTTTGCCTGGGCAAGCAGGGGCATGGATTCGATTTCATCAAGCAGAAGTGTGCCGCAATTGGCGTACTCGAACTTGCCCACGCGCTTTTCGCGCGCCGAGGTAAAGGCGCCGGCTTCGTGGCCAAAGAGTTCGGATTCGATCAGCTCAGCGGGGATGGCAGCGCAGTTGACTGCAACAAAGGGGCCATTGGCGCGTGGGGAAAAATCATGGAGGCACCGGGCGACCACTTCCTTGCCGGTGCCGGTTTCACCCACAAGGATGACATCGGCGGGAATGGGGGCAAGATCGCGCACGGCGCGGCGGAGATCTTCCATGATGGGAGACGAGCCCACGAGGCGCGTGGACAGTTCGGTATCGCCGCCATCGAGCCTACGGCGCAGTTCAGCAACTTCGCGCTTGAGCCGGGCCTGTTCGGCAGCGCGACGGATGGTTTGCACCAATTGGTCGGGCGCATAGGGTTTTTGGAGGAAATCGAAGGCCCCTCCGCGCATGGCCTCCACGGCCATGGGCACGTCGCCATGGCCGGTGATCAGGATCACTTCGGCGCTTAGGCTGCGCTCCTGCATGATGGGCAGCAGATCAAGGCCGGAGAGGCCGGGCATGCGTACATCCGAAAGGATCACTTGTGGGTGGATGGTGTCGAGCATGGCAAGGGCTTGGTCGGCGCTTTGTGCTGCGTGGGTCACGAAGCCGGACAGGCTCAGCCATTGCTCCAGCGCCGTGCGAACCATGTCCTCGTCATCAACAATCAAAACAACGGGCTTGGTCATTGCGCAGCTTCCGGGGTCGGGAGGGAATGAGTGGCGAGAGGCAGGCGGACGGCAAAGGTGGAGCCCTCGCCTGGGCGACTATCGACGCTGATGGCACCGCCCAGATCGCGCACCAGGCCATAGGAGATGGAAAGCCCCAGGCCCAGGCCGCGCCCAGCTTCCTTGGTGGAATAAAAGGGATCAAAAACATTGCCGAGGGCAGTGGGCGCAATGCCCTCGCCGGTATCGCTTACCAGCAAGCTAACCCAGCTATCTTGCTGGGCCAGGCTGATGGAGAGCACGCGAAGAGGGCTTTGTTCCATGGCGTCCACGGCGTTGGACAGGAGGTTGATCAGCACCTGTTCAAGGTGAACGGGATTGCCGCGGACAGTGATGGCATGGGGCAGCGGGGTGTAGTCGAGGTCGACGCTTTTGAGCTTGTGATCGAGCAGATCCAAAGCATTGGCTATGACGTGCCCTAGTTCGGCGTGCTGTGTTTCCGTGTTGGTCTGCTTGCGCGAGAAGGTCTTGAGATGAGCGGTTAGCGCAGCGAGGCGATCGACGACCTTGTCCATGGTATCAAGGGTAGCAGCGATCGCGGGCTCCTGCCGCTGGGACGCGAGCAGCCTAGCGCTTGCCAAATGGGTGGTGAGGGCAGCAACAGGCTGGCTGATTTCGTGGGCGACGCCGGCAAGAGCCTGGCCAAGGCTCGCCAGCTTGGCCGCTTGCACCAGGCTGTATTGAGCTTCCTGCTGGGCTTTTTCAGCCTTGATGCGCTCTGCGATTTCAGCGCGCAAGGCTTCGTTGAGGATATGGAGATCCTCCGTGCGCTCGGCGACACGTTGCTCGAGACGGTCATGTTCGGCAAGGCGCTGGGCAACAAAGCGCTGGCGTTGCAGGACGAGTATGGCGAGCAGGAGGAGGGCTGCGGCGGCCAGTGATGCCGCGGCTGCGGCAATCGCGGCGTCGCGGAACAGGGGGGCTGTGGGGGTGAACGAGACCAGGCGCCAGCCTTGAGCGGGCAGGCGTCGTTCGTCGACCAGAAAGCCACCTTCGGTGTCGGGATCACCGCCATCCAGGGTGGCAAAGGGGCGGTCGTGCGATCGCCATTGCTCCACGGCGACCGGCTTGGAAAGGAGTGTCCCCTCTCCATAGCGGCGCTCGGCGTTGATCCGCTCGCGCGTGCCGGGGCTTAGCGTGGTGAAAGGGCGATAGCGCCAGTCCGGGCGGGTGGAAAGGATAACAACATTGTTGTCGTCAACAATGACGATCAACTCGCCCGAGAGCCACCAATTGGCTTCTATTTCCCCCAAATTGATCTTGGTGACGGCGACGCCAAGCGGCCCATCAGGGCCGTCGATGCGGCGAGCCAGGAAGTAACCGGCCACGCCCGTGACGTTTCCGATGGCGTAGAACTTGGCACTGCCACTGCGCATGGCTTGCTCGAAATAGGGCCGATAGCCCAGGTTTTCGCCGACAAAGCTGTCATAGGCCCACCAATTAGAGGCGGCGATCACTTCGCCATTGGTGGCCATGATGAAGAGCTCGCTCGCTCCGGCATTATTGTTCAGGCGGGACAGAAAGGCGTTGGCGGTTTCTCGGGTCTCCCTGTCGTCGGGGTGTTCAAGAACGGCTCGAGCTTCGGCGGCAAGGGCAATGGATGAAGGGAGATAATGATAGCGGTCGATAATCGCGGCGAGCGTGCGATCAAAGAGGGCGAGGCGTCGTTCGGCTTGTTGGCCCGCATTGGCCATGGCTCCGTTCAGGGCCAGCTCGAACGCAAGCCAGCCCATTGCAGCCACAAGCGCCAAAGCCATTGCGCCCAAAGCGAAATGGCGACGCTTCACAAGATCACGAACTGCAAAATGCCCCGGCACTCACTCTCCCCTGGCAAGAAATTGCCCCGACCTACCGCGCCAGTTGGCAAGATCTTGCCCTGAGGTGCTAGCACGTTGCAACGAGTGTGCATACCTGCCTTGCGTTTTAGGTCTGGCATGCTGTTTGCAATGGCAAGGGATAGGTGCGGCAGAAGTCCGCGCCATTTCGTCGGGAGGACAATAATGAAGAAACTCGTATCCCTTGCCGCGGGCGTGCTGCTTGCAGGCCTGCCCTTCGCCGGCAGCGCTTTTGCGCAGGATTATCCCACAAAGCCGATCACCGTAGTTGTGCCCTTTGCAGCCGGGGGTCCAACTGATACCGTGGCGCGTCTGGTTGCCGAGGTGATGAGCCAGGATCTGGGGCAGCAGGTCGTGGTGCAGAACGTGGGCGGCGCCGGTGGCACGCTTGGCGCCGGCCAGGTCGCGACAGCCTCAAATGATGGCTATACGCTGTTGCTACACCATATCGGCATGTCGACCGCGCCAACGCTTTATCGCTCCCTGCCCTATGACCCGACGGCCGATTTCGAGCCTGTTGGCCTTATCACCGCCGTGCCCATGACCCTGGTTGCCAAAAAGGATTTCGAGCCCAACACGCTTGAAGAACTGGTGGCTTATGTGAAGGCCAACGGCGAAAACATCACCTATGCCCATGCCGGCATCGGGTCCGCCAGCCAGTTGTGCGGCATGTTGTTCATGGATGCCTTGGACACGCAGATGACCACGGTTCCCTATCAGGGTTCGGGCCCGGCCATGACGGACATCATAGGCGGACAAATCGACTTCATCTGCGACCAGACCACCAATACGACATCGCAGATTCAGGCAGGTGAAGTGAAAGCCTATGCCGTCACCTCGCCTGAGCGCCTCGGCAATCTGCCAGATTTGCCAACCACTGCCGAAAGCGGGCTCGAGCTCGAAATTGGTGTTTGGCACGGGCTTTATGCGCCGGCCGGCACGGACGCGGCCATTGTGGAACGGCTTGAAGCGGCCTTGAAGACCGCTCTTGCAAACGAAACCGTTGTCAGCCGCTTTGCGGAACTGGGCACGGTTCCGGTCAGCGAGGAAGAAGCAACGCCAGAAGCCTTGGCCGAAACACTTTCGAGCCAGATCGAGCTGTGGCGCGGCGTGATCGAAGAGGCCGGCGTTTACGCCGACTAGTCCCGCCTGCTGCGCAATCATTCTCGCCTCCCACGGTTTTCCAGCCGCGGGAGGCTCTCGGCGTGCTTCCACAGGCCGGGGCGAGATGAGCCGACTACACCACCAATCACAGCGAAAGGGGCGCCCGTGGCCGTTTCGAAATTTGAGACCAAGGATCTGGTTTCCGGCTGCATCTTTGTGGCAGCGGGGGCGTATTTCGCGCTTGAATCGCTGACCTATGAGATCGGGACGGCCTTCCGCATGGGGCCGGGCTTCATGCCGCTCATGCTGGGTACAGCCCTGTCGCTTCTGGGCCTCGCGATTGCCGCCAATGGCTGGAACAAGCCGGACAGCGAAGAGGCGCCAGTTTGGCCCTGGCGCGGCTTGATCCTGATCATCGGCGTTATCGTTTTCTTTGGTGCAACGATCCGGGGCCTTGGCTTCGTGCCGGTTGTCCTGGTGTCGAGCTTTGTGGCGGCCATGTCCAGCCGGCTCAATTCACCCGTTTTTGCAGCCATGCTCGCCGTCACCCTGACCGTGATGTGCACGCTGATCTTTGTTGTCGGGCTAGGCATGAGCGTGCCGTGGTTTGGCCCCTGGCTGCCATTGTAGGAACCCATCATGGATATCATTGCTTCGCTTGGCCTTGGGTTCTCCGTCGCGCTCGACCCGACCAACATCCTTTACTGCTTTATCGGCGTGCTGCTGGGCACGGTGGTTGGGTGCCTTCCAGGCATCGGGCCAACGGCAACTATTGCCATGTTGCTGCCCATCACCTTTTCCCTCTCGCCTGCCGGGGCGCTGATCATGCTCGCGGGCATTTATTACGGCGCGCAATATGGCGGCTCGACCACGGCGATCCTGATCAATCTGCCAGGGGAAAGCTCGTCGGCGGTGACCGCAATCGATGGCTACCAGATGGCCAAAAGAGGACGGGCAGGCCCGGCACTCGCCACCGCAGCCCTGGGCTCGTTCTTTGCCGGCACGGTCGCAACGTTGCTGCTGGCGTTTTTCGCTCCGCCCCTTGCCCGAGCGGCGCTTAATTTCGGGGCGCCGGAGTATTTCGCGCTGATCGTTCTTGGCCTGCTGGTCTCGATTGCCCTGGCGCATGGGTCCATCCTCAAGGCGCTGGCCATGATCGTGCTGGGCCTGCTGCTCGGCATGGTGGGACAGGATATCTATACCGGCCAGCCACGCTTTACCCTCGGGTTTCGCGAGCTCTATTCGGGGCTTAACTTCGTGTCAGTCGCCGTAGGCGTATTCGGCGTCGCCGAGATCCTGCGCAATCTGGAGAACGAAAAAGAACGTGACGTGATGGTGAAAGCCGTCAAGAATTTGTGGCTCTCCAAGGACGACATCAGGCGCATCGTGGCTCCGGTGCTACGTGGTACGGCACTGGGATCGTTGCTCGGTGTTCTTCCCGGCGGCGGGCACATTTTGAGTTCGTTTGCGTCTTATTCAGCCGAAAAGCGCTTGAGCAAGACGCCCGAGGAGTTCGGCCAGGGCGCCATTGAGGGGGTGGCGGGTCCGGAATCGGCCAACAATGCCGCGGCGCAAACCTCGTTTATTCCCCTTTTGACGCTCGGCATTCCTGCCCATCCCGTCATGGCGCTGATGGTGGGCGCGTTTATCCTTCAGGGCATTACGCCTGGCCCCAATGTCATCAACGATCAGCCGGCGCTGTTCTGGGGCATTATTGCCTCGATGTGGGTGGGTAATGTTCTTTTGGTTTTGCTCAATCTGCCGCTGATCGGGCTCTGGGTGAAGATGCTCTCCATCCCCTATCGGGCGCTGTTTCCGGCCATTGTGCTGTTTGCCTGTATTGGATGCTATTCCATCAACCAGAACATCTTCGATGTTTATGCGATCGGGGTTTTCGGTGTTCTTGGATATGTGCTGATCCGCTTCGGCTGCGAGCCGGCGCCACTCCTTCTTGGCTTTGTCCTTGGGCCGCTTTTGGAGGAGCATCTGCGGCGAGCAATGATCATCTCGCGCGGTGATCCGTCGGTGTTCGTGACCCGGCCCATTTCGGCGACCCTGCTGGCGCTTGCGCTGGCAGCAGTGATCATTGCTGTGCTGCCCGGCATCCGCCGCAAGCGCAAGGAAGTGTTTGTGGAGGAGGACTGATCCTTCTCTATGCCGGTTTGGATGAGATCCTACGTTACTGGCGCAGGATCTTGCTCATGGGACGGCCCTTGGCGAGTTCGTCTACCAGCTTGTCGAGGTAACGGATTTCGCGCATCGTATCTTCCGCGATCTCCTCGATGCGAACACCGCAGATCACCCCCTTGATCTCCCTGCGCGCTGGGTTGAGGCGAGGCGCCTTGCTGAAGAAATCCTCGAAATTGGTTTGCCGATCCAGCTCGCTTTGGAGCGCTGCGGAATCATAGCCTGTGAGCCAGCCAATGATCTGGTCGACCTCCTCTTTGGTTCGGCCCTTGCGCTCCGCCTTGGCGACATAATGCGGGTAAACGCTGGCGACGCTGGTGGTGTAGATCCGGTGCATGATCGCTCCTCCACTGCAATGCTTGCCAGCCATGAAGCTAGCCCAAGCGCACCTCGCAGCCTAGCGCATAGGTATTTCGCCCGAAATTGACTCCAAGCACGTCCCGGCAGCCTAGTTAACCGGCAGCTTGCGAGGGCCATATGCCGTTTGTTCGTGACCACACCGCACTCTTTTCGTCCGCATGGACCTGGAACCAGCCCGTCAATGGCGCGATAACCGCCCGGCCCGTGTTCCTCACCTATTCCTTTGCCGACGAGCGGCCGCCGCGCAATGACGGGATCGCTTACGACGATCCTGATTATTTCCGGACGCTTGATGGAGGTGAGCGCGCGCTGTTCCGGCAGGCGCTCGATGCCTGGGCTGAGGTCAGTGGGATAACTTTTCTTGAGGCGCCTTCGGGCATGGGGAACATCGAGGTCGGCGTTTATGACCTTGATGATTTTACCGCTGGGCAAGGCAGCTATCCGTTCTCCATGTTCTTCCAGGACGTGAATGGCTACCATCTCTACTCCCCCGGTGATGGGTATAATGGCATTTGGCTCGACAAGGATGGTGGTGTGGATCTCCATGTCATGCTGCATGAGATCGGCCATAGGCTTGGGCTGGAGCATCCGCATGATGGCAGCGAGCCACAATTGGCACCGGATCTAGACACCGGCGCCAACACGGTGATGACCTATAATGGCTCGCCCACTGAACTGGGCGTTTTCGATATCCGAGCCATCCAGGCGCTTTATGGCTCTCCGACTTCCGACGGCACCCAAGTGTCGAGTTGGCACTGGGATGCGAGCAGTTTCACCCTGACCCAGCGCGGCACGTCGCGCGCGGAGCCGCTGATCGGCACGGGTGCGCACGACATAATCTATGGCCTGGGTGGAGCGGACGTTGTGATTGCCGATAGCGGCAATGACCGGATCTACATCAGCGGGCAGAAATTTGCGGTGGCTGGTGGCACGGGGTTCGACATCCTGGATGTGGATTTCGGCCGGGGCGCTATCCGCTCGGTCATGGGGAGCGGGGACAATCGGTATCTGCTGGGTGCCTCCAACAATCCCAATGACATGCATATGACCGAGATCGAGCGTGTCGAGTTTATCGACTGGACCTTGGCATTCGATGTCGATGGATTTGCTGGACAGGCCTACCGGCTTTACCAGGCGGCTTTTGACCGCGCGCCTGATGTGGAAGGGCTGGGCTATTGGATCCGCGAGCTCGATGCGGGCTTGGGCGATCTGGCGTGGATGGCCAACAATTTCATTATATCGGAGGAGTTCCGCGACACTTATGGATCGCCCTCCACGGTGTCGAACCAGGCGTTTCTCGACCTGCTCTATGGCAATGTCCTTGACCGCGCGCCCGACGCGCAGGGGTATAGCTATTGGATGGCGGAACTCGAGCGCGGCTTCGGGCGCGAGCGCGTGCTGGCGAGCTTTTCGGAAAGTGTTGAAAACCAGGGCAATGTGTCAGCCCAGATCTCCGACGGCATCTGGTACGTTTGAACCGGGCGCCATGGCGCCCGGTGCTTATTCCGCGGCTTGGGCAAAGTGTGGGCCGGGTGCCGCATTAGCCAGGGTGCCGAACTTTTCGAAATTGGCGCGAAAGAGGGCAGCAAGGTGGAGGGCCTGCCGGTCATAGGCCTCAGGGTCACGCCAGGTCTGGCGCGGGGTAAGGAGCTTGTCGTCCACCCCTTGCAGGCTCAACGGCACGCTAAAGCCGAAGAGTTCATCGGTGCGCATGGGGGCATCATTCAGTTCTCCATCAAGGGCGGCGCTCAGCAGGCGCCTTGTGGAGGCGATGTCGATGCGTTTGCCAACGCCATAGCCGCCCCCGGTCCAGCCGGTATTGAGCAGCCAGGTTTCGGCACCAGTCTCTTGCAGTTTTTGGGCCAGCATTTGGCCATAGACGCTTGGGTGCAGCGGCATGAATGGGGCGCCGAAGCAGGCGGAAAAGGTTGCCTGCGGCTCGGTTACGCCGCGCTCGGTGCCGGCGATCTTTGCGGTGTATCCCGAAAGAAAATGATAGACGGCCTGTTCGGGCGTGAGCCGGGCGAGTGGCGGTAGAACACCAAAGGCGTCGGCCGTGAGGAAGATGACTGTTTTAGGGGTGCCGCCGATGCTGCCCGGAGCAATGGCGGGCAGAACATGGAGCGGATAAGCGGCGCGAGTGTTTTCGGTTAGCGAAACGTCGTCGAACATAGGCATCTTGCCATCGTCCAGAACCACGTTCTCCAGCACGGTTCCAAATCTTTGGGTCGCGGCAAAGATTTCGGGTTCAGCTTGTGCGTTCAGTTTGACGGTTTTTGCGTAGCAACCGCCTTCGAGGTTGAAGACGCCGCCCGGACCCCAGCCATGCTCATCATCGCCGATCAAGGGGCGTGCCGGATCATTGGACAGCGTCGTCTTGCCCGTGCCTGATAGGCCAAAGAACAGGGATGCCGCGCCATCCTGGCCCAGATTGGCCGAGCAATGCATTGGCAAAATGCCCTGGGCCGGTGCATGGAAGTTGAAGACGGAAAACACCGATTTCTTGATCTCGCCCGCGTAGAGCGTGCCGGCAATGACAACGATGTTGCGGCTCATATCCAGTGCGATGACTGTTTCGGTGCGGCTGCCGTGCCGCTGGGGATCGGCCTTGAACTGGGGCGCGTGCACAATGGTAAGGAGCGTGGGATTACTGCCCCGGGATATTCCCTCCCCCGGCCGGATCAGAAGATTGCGGATGAAGAGGGCATGCCAGGCGCTGGGGGTAAGGACGGTGACCCCGTATTGATGAGCGAGGTCAGCGCCGGCCAGCAGGTCCTGGCGGAACAGGGGGCCGCTTTCCAAAGCCTTTGCCGCATCGGCCAGAAGAAGATCGAACTGTTTCGGCGCAAGAGCCGAGCAATTGTCCCACCACACCTTGTTCTCGGTCAGTGCGTCACGCACGATGAACTTGTCCTTGGGCGAGCGGCCGGTAAACGCCCCGGTTCGTACCGAAAGGGCGCCGTATGCTGTGAGTTCGGATTCATCCGCCTTTAGAGATCGGGCGACAAGCGCCGGCGCTGTCTCGTTAAGCGAAAGCGAGGCAGCCCTTGCACATAATTCTTCCCGGAAGGCCTGGTGATCGAACGCATTCATGGGGCAAGCTCCGCCTGTTGCTGCAGCCATGACGGGCTGCCGATGGGCGGCAAACTTGGCGCCGCTGATGGCGCGCGGCTATCAGGAAATCGGTCTTACGACAGAAGTTGCATGCAGCGGGGGAACAAGCTGGGTCGCCCGTTGTTCTCCCCTCTGCCCTTGGCTGTGCCTTATTTAATGCGTATTTGTCGCTTGCAAGCAGGCGCCCAGCTCAAGCTGGCCCGCGTTTCGATGCGTTTTATAACAAGAAAGGCAGCTCATGCCCAAAATCGCCCTCGTAGATGACGACCGCAATATTCTGACATCCGTGTCGCTGACACTGGAAGCCGAAGGATATCAGGTCGCCACTTACACCGATGGCGCTTCTGGCCTTGAAGGCCTGACCAGCGACAAACCGGACCTTGCCATTCTCGACATCAAGATGCCGCGCATGGACGGCATGGAATTGCTGCGCCGCCTCCGGCAAAAATCCGATGTTCCCGTGATTTTCCTGACGTCTAAGGACGAGGAAATCGATGAACTGTTTGGCCTCAAGATGGGCGCCGACGACTTTATCACCAAGCCGTTCAGCCAGCGCCTGCTGGTGGAGCGTGTCAAGGCGATCCTGCGCCGTTCGGCACCGCGCGACCCTTCCGCGCCTGCCGGTGCAACGGGGGAACCCCAGCCCGGCAAGGCGCTCATCGAGCGCGGCTCGCTTGTGATGGACGAAGAGCGCCACACTTGCACCTGGAAAGGGCAGCGTGTCACCCTCACTGTCACCGAATTCCTGATCCTGCAGGCCCTCGCCTTGCGCCCCGGCGTAGTCAAGTCGCGCAATGCCCTGATGGATGCAGCGTATGACGACCAGGTCTATGTGGATGACCGCACCATCGACTCCCACATCAAGCGGCTGCGCAAGAAGTTCAAGGCTACAGATGATGATTTCGAGATGATCGAAACGCTTTACGGCGTCGGTTATCGCTTCAAGGAACAATAGAAAACCAGTGACCATTACGGATCCCGAGCGGGAGCAGAAAGGCGACGCATCTGGGGAGTGGCAGAAGCCCGGGAGGAAAGCTCCGCCCAAGGCAATGCGGCAACGGCGCCGCCGCCGGCAGATGCTGACGAAGCCCTTTTACCGGGTGGTCGAGGCGATCAATCGCTTCCTCGACCTGACGATATTTTCCAGCCTCACCAAGCGCATCATTGTGCTGAACCTGGCTGGCTTGCTGGTTCTGGTGGTCGGCATTTTGTATCTCAACCAGTGGCGCGCTGGCCTGATCGAGGCGCGCGTGCAATCACTGCGCGTGCAGGGAGAAATCATCGCCGCTGCTGTGGCGGCTTCCGCAACGGTGGATAGCGATGTGATCTCGGTCAATCCTGATCGCCTTCTCCAGTTGCAGGGGGACGGCACAGTATCCCCCCTGTCCTACTACGATCCGAGCCTCGAGTTTCCGATTAATCCTGAACGCGTGGCCCCTTTGCTGCGCAACCTGATTACCCCAACCCGCACCCGTGCCCGCATCTATGACCAGGGCGGGCTATTGATCCTTGATAGCGACAACATCTATGCCCGCGGCGAAGTCATGCGGCAGATGATCGAGACCAAGCAGCAGGACAGCTTCTTTCTGTGGGATTGGTGGAACGCTGTTTTGAGCTGGGTGCCGGGTGACAATTTCCCGCCTTACCAGGAATATGGCGTGGATGAAGGCAATCGCTATCCCGAAGTTGCCTCGGCGCTTTCCGGGGCGGCGGCTGATTTCGTGCGGGTGGATGGGCAGGGCAGGCTCGTGGTCTCTGTGGCCGTGCCGGTGCAGCGTGTCCGATCGGTCGTGGGTGCCATCCTCTTGTCCACCGCACCGGGGGATATCGACGCCATTGTTTCCCAAGAACGCTGGGGCATTTTGCGTATCGCCTTGATCGCTGCCGTGGTGCAGATCGCGCTGTCGCTGGCCCTGGCCGGAACCATTGCCGGCCCTATGCGCCGCCTGTCGGAGGCTGCCGAGCGCGTCCAGACTGCGGGCAATGCTCGTGCGGAAATCCCGGACTTTACCGACCGGCAGGACGAGATCGGCCATCTTTCGGGTGCCTTCCGCCGCATGACCGATAATCTCTATAACCGGATCGAAGCCATTGAGCGCTTTGCCGCCGATGTGGCGCATGAGCTCAAGAACCCGCTGACCTCGCTTCGCAGTGCCGTCGAAACCTTGCCCCTGGCCAAGCGCGCTGAGGACCGGGAGCGGCTCAACGACATCATCCAGCATGATGTGCGCCGGCTTGACCGGCTGATCACCGATATTTCCTCGGCCAGCCGCCTTGATGCCGAACTGGCGCGCGAGAGTGCCGAGCGCGTCGATGTTGAAAAGCTCGCAGAAACCATGGTGTCCATCCAGAAGGACATCGCTGCGGGCCGGGGCGTGCGCGTGCAACTGGAGAAGCGGAGCGGGAAAGGTCCGGCCATCATCATGGGCCATGAGAGCCGCCTGGCGCAGGTGCTCGCCAATCTTATCGACAATGCCGTCTCGTTCTCCCCTGCCAATGGCACGGTCAAGGTGGCTCTTGCGACCGATCCGGAGCACATCACGGTGACCGTGACCGATGAAGGTCCGGGGATCACTGGTGATTTCGGCAAGATCTTCCAGCGCTTCTACACCGACCGCCCGGAAACCGAGAGTTTCGGCGATCATTCGGGGCTGGGCCTGTCGATATCCAAGCAGATCGTTGACGCGCACAAAGGAACGATCAAGGCACACAATCGCGATGACCGGAGCGGCGCGGTGTTCACCGTTGTGTTGCCACGGGCGCGGAAATAAACTGCCGCGATGAGCAAGCCGCTTAATGTGCACGGAACGGGCCTGTTGCTGGGCGACACTGGCGTCCTGCTGCGCGGACCTTCGGGCGCGGGCAAATCGGTGCTGGCGCTGAGCTTGCTGGAGCGCTGGGAAAGCCGGGGCCACGCGGCATTCCTGGTGGCCGATGACCGGATCGATCTGAGCACTGCCTCGGGCGAGCTTCGCATGCAGGCCAATCCAGACTTGGCGGGCCTTATTGAACTGCGTGGCCGTGGGATCGTGCGACGACCGCACCGCAACAACGTCCTCTTGCACCTGGTGATCGACCTTGTGCCCGAACTGGTCCGGATGCTGGAAGAGGACGCTTTCGCTATCGATCTGGCCGGAGTGACAGTCGCGCGAGCGCCGGTGCCGGCCGCAAACGTGGTCAGCCTCGGCCATCAGATGCTGCTGGTAGGAGAAGCGATGGCTGGGCTTGACCAGCCGCGACAAAATGGGGCTTGAAACCCACACTCATGAGGGCAAGACTGCAGGCCTGCCATTCATTTCGGGCAGGTTCAGCCTTGCGTAAGGTTCGCAGAGGATAATACGGCGGTTGGGGCATGATGGCCGGAATGACGGCGGGGCAGCAGCACCGCCCGTTTCGGCATGCTGAGGGATTTGCATGATTGGTCTGGTTTTGGTGACGCATGGCGCGCTTGCCAATGAATTCAAGTCGGCACTGGAGCATGTGGTTGGCCCGCAGGAATATTGCGAGACCATTGCCATCGGCCCCGACGACAACATGGAAATCCGGCGCAACGATATCCTTGCGGCCGTGGACCGGGCCGATAATGGATCCGGTGTCATTATCCTCACCGACATGTTTGGCGGCACGCCCTCCAATCTCGCTATTTCTGTGATGCAGAACCGCGCTGTGGAAGTGATCGCGGGCGTTAACCTGCCCATGCTGGTCAAGCTCGGCCGGGTGCGCAGCGAAATGGAGATCCGCGATGCGGTGAATTTGGCGCAGGAAGCGGGCCGCAAATATATCACCATTGCCAATTCCATCCTTGGGGCCGGCTGATGGACGGCGCCCCGGGCAGCGGACGGGCTGTTGCCCAGCAATTGACGATAGTCAACCGCAAGGGCCTGCATGCGCGCGCCTCGGCACGCTTTGTGCGCACGGCTGAATGCTTCGACGCCAGCATCAACGTCATTAAGGATGGCCAGTCGGTTGCTGGCAATTCCATCATGGGCCTGATGATGCTGGGGGCCGGACCCGGCTCGACCATTCTTGTGCAGGCTAGCGGCAAACAGGCCCGCGAGGCGCTGGAAGCCATTGTTGAACTGGTCAACAATGGTTTTGACGAGGACAGCGACGGCGTTGCTTGAACGGCTGGCGGTTCGTGCGTCGCATTGTTGAGCAAGGGCGGAGATGGGCATGCGGCGGGCTTTGGCGAGTGTAGGCGGCCTGGGGCTGGCGCTGATCCTGAGCCAGTTCCCCGAATATGCGCAGCAATATACCCAGCGCCTGGGTGGAGCCGTGGACGAATTGCGCGTCATCACGACCGATTTTGACCATGCAGCGATTGCCGGAGGCCTCGACAGGGCGCAGGCCCTGGCCCGCTACAATGCCTCCAATGATGATTTTCTGGCTGGGCGCGGCGAGTCGATGACGGCCACTTTCCAGCGCTTCGAGCAGTTGAGCGCGGCACTGAGCCAGATCCAGAATGCCGGCCCGGTGGAGCGTTTGCAGTCCCTGCCGGTCTATTTGGATACCGATATCGGCCGGCGAACGCTGCAAAGCTACAGGCCCGCTGTTCCCGCGACCATGGAAGGCATTCTTTACGCCGGCGGCGGCTTCCTTCTTGGCTATCTCCTCCTCTCCGCTGTCTGGCGCTTTTGTGCCCTGCCCTTCAGGCGGCGTCGTCTTTACCAATACTAGGATATAAACATTTCTTTATGTCCGGTTGATGGATGGGCATGACTTGCGTATAGGTGAGCCAATCTTCACCTCTGCGCCGGAGCCTTCCATGAGCACCAATTCGACCGATTACGCGGTCAGGGACATCTCCCTTGCAGGCTTTGGCCGCAAGGAAATCGAGATTGCCGAAATCGAAATGCCGGGCCTGATGGCCATCCGGGAAGAATATGCCGCAAGGCAGCCGCTTAAGGGCGCGCGCATTGCCGGCTCGCTCCACATGACCATCCAGACAGCCGTGTTGATCGAAACGCTGGTGGCGCTGGGTGCCGAAGTGCGCTGGGTCAGCTGCAATATCTTTTCGACGCAGGACCATGCGGCGGCAGCAATCGCTGATGCGGGTATTCCGGTGTTTGCCCACAAGGGCGAAACGCTGGAAGAATATTGGGCTTTTACCGACCGCATGATGGACTGGCCTGGCCAGACGCCCAACATGATCCTCGATGATGGCGGCGATGCCACCATGTATATCCTGACCGGCGCCAAGGCGGAAAAGGACATCTCGATCCTGAATAATCCCGGCAACGAGGAAGAAGAGATCTTCTTTGCCACGATCCGCAAGCGTCTGGCGCAGTCGCCGAACTTCTTTTCGCGCATCCGCGCCTCCATCCGTGGCGTTTCGGAAGAAACCACAACGGGCGTGATGCGGCTCTATCAGCTCCATGCCAAGGGCGAGCTGCCCTTCCCAGCCATCAACGTCAACGACTCCGTCACCAAGTCCAAGTTCGACAACAAATATGGCACGCGCGAATCCCTGGTGGATGCGATCCGCCGCGGCACGGACGTGATGCTGGCCGGCAAAGTCGCGATCGTGTGCGGCTATGGCGATGTGGGCAAGGGATCGGCTGAATCGCTGCGCGGCGCCGGTGCCCGCGTGCTGGTGACCGAAGTTGATCCGATCTGCGCTCTGCAGGCGGCGATGGAAGGCTTCGAGGTCGTGACCCTGGAGGATGCTGCGCCGCGCGCTGACATCGTTGTCACGGCTACGGGCAATCGCGATGTTCTGACGCTGGATGACATGCGCAATCTCAAGGACATGGCGATTGTCTGCAATATCGGGCACTTCGACAATGAGATCGAGGTTGCGGCCCTGCGCAACTTCAAGTGGACTAATGTGAAGCCGCAGGTGGATCTGATCGAAAAGCCCGATGGCAAGCGGTTGATCCTTCTTTCCGAAGGGCGCCTGGTTAATCTGGGCAACGCCACGGGGCACCCGAGCTTTGTGATGTCGGCATCCTTTGCCAACCAGACGCTGGCGCAGATCGAGCTCTGGACCAATGGCGAAAAGCTGGAAAAGAAAGTCCATGTGCTGCCCAAGCACCTCGACGAAAAAGTTGCCGAACTGCATCTGGCCAAGCTGGGCGCAAAGCTGACCAAGCTGACCAAGGACCAGGCCGACTATATCGGCGTTTCCACCGAAGGCCCGTTCAAGTCGGCTGAATACCGCTACTAAAATCGAGCTTATGCCCGGGAGCCCTCATGATGCGTGCACACGCATTGTGAGGGCTTTTTCGTGCGGCAAAGGCCCCTGCGCGCGGTGCTCCATACAGCGCGGCCGGATGCCCGAACCTGACCCAGCCGGCAGGAGCAAAGTTTCTGCTTCGTTCCGGGTCAATCCCTGTTATGTGCCATTGCCTGCCCAGCACGGCCATTAAGACTCTTTTAGCAGTTTCACCTGGCCGGTATGGTCGGAGCGATTCGGATGCGGGGGGACACGCAACCGGCTCAGGGACAGTCGGATCCTGTTGTGATCTGCGTAAGGCCGTCTCTTGAAAGTTCAAGCGTACAAGCCCTTTGGGGGCTTGGCTCAAAGTGAAACAGACCAAGAGGGCCGCGCATGGCGCCGGATCATTTCCGGAAGCATTGGGGATTCGCAACGATTGCGGCAGCCCCTCTTACCTTGATGACGGCGGTCCCCGCCTTTGCCCAGGACATCAATACGGCAAGCTTCGCCGGTGCAGCTCCCCTGGCGATCGCCGCAGGCGCGGGCGCCTTTGCGCTCCTGGCCATGGCCGTGGTGCGCACCATGCAGTCCAGTGGGAAGCTGGCGCGGATCAGGGCCGCCGAGCAGATTTCCGGCCTCAGGGCCCTGGTTGATGAATACGAAGCGCTGCTTTCGGGCACGCGTGAAGTCACGATCCTTTGGACGCAGAACAGTGGCGGCGCCCCCAAGCTGCTGGGCCAGGCCGCCTCGGTCCTGCCGCTCGGCAAGCAACCCGAAGCGGTTCTTCATTTCCACAATTGGCTGCGCGCGGAAGATGCCGACCGCCTGGCGCGCCTGCTTGAGGATCTGCGCGTTCATGGGCACACATTTGCCGTAAGCCTCACGGCTTTGGACGGACGCTTGATCCGGGCCAATGGCTGGGTGCTGGGCGGCGGCGTGGCCATGCGATTGCGCCCGGCCTTTTTGCAGCCCAGCGCCGAACCCAACCTCGTGGCGGCAGCCGAGCACGGCGACCTCGATAGCGTACGCGCCATTCTGGCGGTTCTGACCAAGCCCGCCTTTGCCCGCGATGCGCAGGATCGGCTGGTTTATGCCAACCAGGCCTATCTGCAGCTCGCCCGGGCTTTGGGCAAGGACGGCACGGATGCGCGGCCGCCCGAATTGCTGGACGGCTCCCGGCTCAAGCAGCATCTGGTGACTTGCGCCTCGAGCGACAAGCCATCCTCGCTGTCGCTGGCCTGGCCGAGCCAGGGCGCTTTCGAGATGGTGGAATTTCCGGTGGCCGGTGGACGCGCGGGCTATCTTCGCCCGGTGGAAGACGAGGCCATCAAACCGCATGATCCGGGCATTGCCCATATCAGCGGCATTATCGATACGCTTGCCACGCCCATCGCGATCTTCAACGCCAAGCGCGAGCTGATCCAGTTCAACCAGGCCTATGCCAATCTCTGGCATCTGGACACCAAATTCCTCCAGCTGGGGCTCGACGAACGGGCGATCCTCGATAAGCTGCGCACCGAGGGCATGCTCCCCAACCAGGTGGACTACCAGACCTGGCGCACCAAGCACCTCGAATCCTATGGGCGCAAAGAGCCCTACGAGAACGAGCCCTGGCATTTGCCGGATGGGCGTACCATCAAGGTGATTTCGGCGCCGGCGAGCCCGGCCGGTGGCGTGATCTATGTGTTTGATGACATCACCGAGCGGCTCAAGCTGGAATCCACCAACAAGGCCTTCAGCAATGTGCAGCGCGAAACCATCAACGCCCTGTCCGAAGCCGTTGCGGTGTTCGGGACCAATGGACGGCTGACGCTCAGCAACCCGCGCTTGTCGGCCCTATGGAAGCTGCCGATGAACGAGCTGGGGCAGAACCCCCATATTGACCAGATTGCGGAAGCCAGCGGGCGCGCCATTCCCCAGGATGGCGCCAGCATCTGGCGGGATCTCAAACGCGGCATCATCGATCTCAACCCTACCCGCTCCGACCAGACCGGCCGCATTAACCGCTCGGACGGGCGGCTGCTGGATTATGCTATCACGCGCCTGCCGGACGGGCAGACGATGATGACATTTCTCGATGTCACTGAAAGCGCTAGCTATTCCAAGGTGCTCAAGGAGCGCAATGACGCGCTGGTCGCGGCCGATCTGCTCAAGGACGCCTTTGTTGAGAACGTGTCCTATGAACTGCGCTCGCCGCTGACCAATATTATCGGTTTTGCCGATCTGCTGGCCACCGAAGGTGGCGCGCTCAATGATCGGCAGCGCGCCTACGTGGATTATATCCGCGCCTCGTCCGTTACGCTGGGCGTGCTTATCGACAATATTCTCGACCTTGCTTCGGTCGATGCCGGCATTGCTGAGCTCAAGCCGGAACTGCAGGACGTGGCAAACCTTGTGGACAAGGCGCGCGCTGGCCTCTCGGCGACCTTCCCCGAGATCTCGGGCGAAAAGCCCATCAATCTCGTCGTGGATATCGAGGATGCGATGCCGCCCTTTATTGCGGATGGCACGCGCATCGTTCAGGTGCTGTACAACCTCTTGTCCAATGCCGCGCGGTTCTCGCCGCCGGGCGGGGAGATCCGGCTCAGCATTTCCCATCGTGCTGATCGCATGCTGTTTGTGATCGAGGATGAGGGGCCGGGGCTGACCGATGAGATGAAGTCGGCCATCCTGACGCGGCTGGACAATCCATCCACCAGTGGGCGGCAGCGCGGCGCGGGGCTGGGGCTGTCCATTGTGCGCACCTTTGTAAACCTTCATGGCGGCACGATCTCGGCGGAACAGCGCGAGCCACGGGGCAGCCGGATCATCGTCAATCTGCCGCGCGACAGCGCCATGGCCGGCGTGGCCGAGTAAATGACCACCCATCTGCCCGACGATGCCGCAACTGCCTCTTTTGGTGCGCAATTGGCAGACGGGTTGCGACCCGGTGATCTGGTTATTCTAGAGGGTGATCTTGGGGCGGGGAAAACCGCGCTGGCCCGGGCGATCATCCGCGCGCTGGCCGGGGAGGAGGCGCTCGAGGTGCCCTCCCCCACTTTTGCCCTCGTGCAGCCCTATGAAACCCCAAAGGGGCCGGTGCTGCATGCCGATCTTTACCGGCTGGGCGATCCGCAGGAGGTGGACGAGCTTGGCTTGCTCGACAATCCCGAGGCGATCGTGCTTGTGGAGTGGGCGGAGCGCTCGCCCGAGATCGTCGCGGCGGCAAGTCTTGCCATCAGCCTCCATATCCCGCCCGGCGGCGCCGGGCGCGATGTAAGCGTCGTGCGCCGCTAGCCCATGCCGGGCACGGCGCGGCGAACGTCCCCCATATCAGGCGCATCGACGTGGCGGTAAAAGGCCTGGACGATGCTGTAACCGCCAAATGCCACCAGACCCAGCGCCGCCAGGCCATAGAGCCAGCGCCCGAACGGCAGGCCATGGACATAGTCGAGGGCTTCGGAAATGCCGCCGGCATTGTCGGGCGAAACGGTGAAAGCGGCATATAAAACAAACCCACCCACAATGGCGAGGAGCGCACCGCGCGCGACAAGGCCAAACTGGCAGACCAGATTAAGCCATTTCTCGCGCTGGGGAGGAATGCGGATACGCTTTTGGTACTCTTTGCTGGCACCCTTCCAGATCTGGATGATGCCAGAAATTATGATGCCGATGGCGGCAATGCCAAGCAGGAACGGGCCGAAAGGCTGCTGCAGGAGCCAGGCGGAGGCTTGTTCCTCGCCATTGCCGCCCCCGCCGCCCGAGCTGCTGCCCAGCGCCATCCGGGCGGCGGTGAGCGCCAGAAAAACGTTGGCGCCAGCGCTGATCAGCGAGCCGACGCGGCCGGCGAAGCCTTTCCAATTGTCCTCGACGCCGTCGGCATTGAGGAGCCCTTGGGCGAGGCGCCACAGGACGTAGCCAAAGAGGCCAAGGGCAACGAGGCCCATCAGAATCCGGCCAAAGGGCAGGCCCAGTATGGTGGAGAGGGCGTCGGAGGAGCCTTGCGGGTTGCTGCCGCCGTAAAAAGCCGAGGTGACGGCAAGACCGCCAAGGAGAATGTAGACGATGCCGCGGGCGAAATAGCCGCCGCGGGCCAGGGTTTCGAACTTGTTGTGCATGGCCAGCGCCTCCGTGTTGCCCAAGCAACGGGCAGCAACAAAGCTTGTTCCCCCTTAGAGGCGGCTAAGCGTTGCGGGATCCTCCAGGCCGCCGTTGAAGCGTTCCAGCGCCTCGCGGAACAAGCGTTCCCCCGGAGCGGCTTGGCTGGAAAGCGTCATCGAGGAAACAAATTTCACATCATCGGGGCTGCCAAAGATCGCACGAAGGCTCCGGTTGGAATGGCGGAGTACCGCTTCCGTGGTTTCCCGCAGGCGCGGACCCAAGATCGGGTCCGCCAGGTAGCGGCGGGCCTCCTCGAGCCCATCCAAGGCAAAGCGCTGGGCCATGGCACTATGGCCCAGCCCCCGGATCTGGGGAAAAATGAACCACATCCAGTGGCTGGTTTTTTGTCCGGCGCGGAGCTCGGCCAGGACTTGCCCATAGACCGGCTCCTGCGCCTCGTGGAAGTGGCGGAACACGCCCTAGTCGTCGCGCTTCTTGTGGTGTTCGCTGGCCTGGTTGGCGCCGCGCTGGATGGAGCGGTCGCCATGGGAAATCTCGTATTCCCCGGCGGGCTGCTCGGTGTCGGCGCGGGCTTCGCTCAGCGGGCGCTGATCGGTATTGACGTCGATGCCCTTGGTATCGACCTGTCCGTTGATCTCAGCCTTCTGGTGCTCGCGGGTCCTGTTGCCTTGGCCCATATCGCTGTGTGGCATGATGGTCGCTCCTTTTTTTGGGGAAGGTGAGCAAGCCAAACGCCACCGTGCCCCAGCGGTTGCCCTATTGTGATCGCCCTGGGGGAACCGCTCCCTTGCGCTTGCGGTTGGCCTTTTGAGGGCAAAAGGAGTTTTACCCCATGAGCAATCATTTCAAGACGGAAAAGCCTAGCGATCTCGACCTCAAGCGCAATCCCGGCATCGGGCAAACGGCCCGCGGGATCGACCAGAAGGAAACCATCTTCGAGGATGTCGACGACGACAACACGGTGGAAGGCGATGTCATGAACGACACGGCCGGCGATGGCAGCGTCAAGCCCAACCATCTCGGGCGTACCAACAAATAGCGCGCGCACGGACGCCGGCTGGCCAATCCTGGCCGCCGGTTGGAGGAACGCATGTGGGCGAGGCGCAGCCTCGTCGCGGTTAGTCCGCATGTAAGTGAGGCCACCCCTCGCCCACATGCCGGGCGCTTGGATGGGCTTGGGAACAGGCGGGCTTATTGAAGGATCGCCCATCACCGCCAGGACCCCTGTTGCTGACGCCCCTTTCCGCTTGCGCGAGAAAGAAAGTCGGGTCCCCGCGATACGAGGCGTAACAGCACCCCGCAGCGGTTTATTCAGCCCAATGCCCACCTAAGGGAACATCGGACCCGTTCCGGCCCGGTCCGGCAGACGGCGACCCGCCTTGCCACCCGGCTCCCCCGCCAATCACTCGTCATGATCGCGCTCCTTGGCGTGGGATGGGCGGATTATGGCGCGGGTTTGCGCCGCGGGGAGAAGGGGAAGAGATTTGTTCAGGTGGGTGAACGGGTTTTGCCCCTGGGGGCGAGCGCAGATGAACGGATCGGGTTAGCAGACTGTTAGCGTTGAGATTGGCTTTCAGGTTTCCGCTTTTCCCTTCTGAGCAGAGCTGCCCCACGCACCAGATCCACCCTTCCCACCGCGGGGAGGGTTAGGTGGGGGGCGGACTGGCGGAGATATCGGGGCTCTCGGCCCCCCACCCTGACCTTCCCCGCGAAGGGGGAGGGTGTCGACTGAGCCTTCTGTGAAGGTCACAGGCGCTACCCGCCACGCTTGTTCACTTTTCGTTCTCCACTTATGCTCGCCGGAGGAGAATCGTAATGCCGTCATCTTATCGTCGCGAGCGGGCCTATCCGGGCCAGGAATATCTTTTGCGCCATGCGGCGGAGAACGACCAGATCATCATCTGCCGCTGCAATCTTTGCCGCAAGCTGGTGCGGTTCTTGGCGAGCGACCTCGTCACCATCCTCAACCCCGAACGCGATGCCCTTGAGCCCCCTTTCGTGTGCTCGGGCTGCGGGGAGACGGAATATATCTATGTGAAGCTCACCTCGGCGCTGCCGGGGGATGTGGGGAATCTGCTCATTCGTCGCCCGGGGCCGGTCCAGATCAAGCGCACCTGGCGGTGGGTGAAGCTGGGGGAGGATTAGGGCGCTACGTGCGTATACACTCGGTGTCATCCCGGCCTTGAGCCGGGATCCAGCTCGAGACTTTGGATTGTGCGATGGTTCGGACCGACCACCTTGCGGCTGTGGCGGGATCTCGGGATGGGCCCCGGGTCGAGCCCGGGGTGACATCGGGAGCGTGGGTGGTGTGGAGCAAGGGCTATGTTGCGGTGTGAAGGGCGGCGTGCTTCACCTTGTTCATGGGGCAGACTTACTTCGTCTACATGATGGCCAATCGCAAGCATGGTGCGCTGTATACCGGCGTCACCAGTGATCTGGTGCGGCGCACTTACGAGCACCGCGAAGGGCTGGCGGACGGATTCACTAAGACGCACGGATGCAAGCATCTGGTCTGGTACGAGGTACATGAGGACATCGAAGCGGCGATCCTGCACGAGAAGCGGCTCAAGAAATGGCAGCGGCACTGGAAGGAAGAACTAATCGAGACCATGAACCCCAATTGGCGGGATATGTGGTGGGAGATCATCGAGGGCGGGCCGACCACTTAGTGGATCACTCCACTCTCCACACACGCGGTGTCATCCCGGCCTTGAGCCGGGATCCATCCTGAGATTACTGGTGTGTTTAGATGGTCCACCCCATCCATCTTGCGCCCGTGGCGGGATCTCGAGATGGGCCCCGGGTCAAGCCGGGGCAACATCGTGGGTGGGGTAGGCGTGAGGACAGTTAGCGACGCCCCTAGTGCGCCTCGTCCCAATTGTGCGCCGCATGGGCATCGACCTGGATCGGCACTTCTAGTCGCACGGCCGGTTCGGCTGCCCCTTCCATCACGCGCTTGATCACCGGGATGGCCTCCATTTCCGTGCCAAGAGGCACTTCGAAGATCAGTTCGTCATGGACCTGGAGCAGCATGTCGGCTTCAATCTTTGCCTTGGCCAATTCGCCTTCCATGCGGATCATGGCGCGGCGGATGATGTCGGCGGCCGTGCCCTGAATGGGGGCGTTGATGGAGGCGCGTTCGACGAAGGCGCGTTCGCTTGGGTTATGGGAATTGGCGTTGGGGAAGTTGATCTTGCGGCCAAAAAGGGTCGTGACGTGGCCGTCCTTTTTCACGCGGCGCTTTTGCTCGTCCATATAGGCGCGAATGCCGGGGAAGCGTTCGAAATAGGTTTTTATGTAGTCGCCCGCTTCGCCGCGCCCGATGCCGAGCTGGTTGGCAAGGCCGAAGGATGAAATGCCGTAGATGATGCCGAAATTGATGGCCTTGGCGCGGCGGCGCACATCGGAGGGCATGCCTTCCACGGGCACGCCGAACATTTCCGACGCCGTCATGGCATGGATGTCGAGCCCTTCCTCAAAGGCGTCCTTGAGGGCCTGAATGTCAGCGATGTGGGCAAGGACGCGCAGCTCGATCTGGGAATAGTCGGCCGAGATCAGGATTTTTCCGGGTGCTGCAACAAAGGCGGTGCGGATCTTGCGGCCGTCTTCGGTGCGGATGGGAATGTTTTGCAGGTTCGGATCGTTGGAGGACAGGCGCCCGGTGAGCACCGAGTGCTGCGAATAGGTGGTGTGGACGCGCCCCGTCCGCTGGTTGATGTATTCGGGGAGCGCATCGGTATAGGTGCCGCGCAGCTTGTTGAGCTGGCGCCAATCAACAATGGTGCGCGCCAGCGGTACGCCTTTGGCGGCAAGGTCTTCCAGCACATCGGCGCCGGTGGACCAGGCGCCGGTCTTGGTCTTGGTGCCGCCTTCGAGGCCCATGCGATCAAAGAGGATTTCACCCAGCTGCTTGGGGGAGCCGAGATTGAAGTTGGAACCGGCAAGCTCATAGGCCTGCGCCTCGAGCGCTGCGGCGCGCTGGGCGAAATCGCCGGAGAGGCGCGAAAGAATGCCGCGATCGACCGAGACGCCGCGCCCTTCCATGCGGGCAAGGACCGGGATCAGCGGGCGCTCGATGGTTTCATAGAGCGTGGTCATGTTTTCCGCGACCAGGCGAGGTTTAAGGATCCGCCAGAGGCGGATGGTCATGTCGCTGTCTTCGGCGGCATAGCGGGCGGCGGCATCGATGGGCACCTGGGCGAAGGTTTTTTGAGTTTTCCCCGAGCCGATGAGGTCCTTGATCGGGGTGCCGGGAACGCCCAGCCAATGATCGGCCAGCTCAGACATGGTGTTGAACTGCGGGCCATCGAGCGAATAGCTCAGAAGCAGCGTGTCATCGATGGCCTCTACGGGGATGTCGTAGCGCGCAAGGATGCCGAGATCGTATTTGGCATTGTGAAAGATCTTGAGGATCGAGCGATCGGCGAACATGGGGCGCACCATGTCGAGTGCCTCGCGGATGGGCATCTGCCCTTCGGCCATGCCGCCGCCGAACATGTCGCCCGTACCTTCGGTGTGGCCCAGGGGCAGGTAGGCGCCGGTGCCGGGCGCGACGGAAAAGGAAATGCCGACAAGATCGGCCGTCTGGTTGTCGAGGCCGGTGGTTTCGGTGTCGGTGGCGACATAGCCCGTCATGGTGATGCGATCGAGCCAGTTCTGGAGGTGCTCCGCGTCGCGGATGATCTCGTAGGCGTCGGGGTTGAAGGGGATGGCCTTGATGGTCTGGTGCACCTGGGCGGCGTGTTCCACCGTTGCGGCATTGGCGCGTCCGGTGGCCTCCTGGCGGGCCGCGCGGGCTTCGGCACGGGCCTCGTTGTTGAAGCCAATGGCAGGTACGGGCTTGGCGGCGTATTCCGGATCGGGCTCGAAATCATCGGGGTTGGCGTCGAGCAGGCCGGCAAGGCGCTTGGTGATGGTGGCAAATTCCATGGCCTTGAGGAACGGAAAGAGGTTCCTGGGGTCCATTGGCTGGCGCGCCAGTGCCTCAAGATCGAGTTCGACGGGCACGTCCTGGGACAGGGTCACGAGCTTTTTGCTGATACGAGCGAGCTCGGCATTGGCGCGCAGCTTTTCGCGGCGGGCGTTCTGCTTGATGTCATCGACGTGCTCGAGCAGGTTTTCCACCGTGCCATAGGTGTTGATGAGCTCGGCCGCCGTTTTGACGCCGATGCCGGGTACGCCCGGAACATTGTCGACGCTGTCGCCGCACAGGGCCTGGACCTCGATCACCTTGTCGGGCGTAACGCCGAATTTGCTGAACACTTCATCCACGCCAATCCAGCGCAGGGGCGGCTGGCCGGGGCGCGGAATGGTGTCGAGCATGCGGATGGAGCCATCGGGCTCAACCAGCTGCATCAGATCCTTGTCGGACGAAACAATGGTCGCCTTGCCGCCGGCCTTGCGGGCCATGCAGGCATAGGTTGCGATAATGTCGTCGGCTTCCCACCCTTCCATTTCGATGGAGGGAATGGAAAAGGCACGCGTGGCGGCGCGGGTCAGCGGGAATTGGGGGATCAGCTCGGACGGCGCGGAGGGGCGCTGAGCCTTGTATTCGCTATAGAGATCATCGCGAAAGGTCTTGCCCGCAAAATCGAAAATCACGGCCATGTGGGTGGGCGCGTCCTCGCCCTTGAGATCTTCCGTCAGCTTGAAGAGCATGTTGCAAAAACCCTGCACGCAGCCAACGGGCAGACCGTCGGATTTGCGGTTGAGCTGGGGCAGAGCATGGAAGGCGCGGAAAATGTAGGCCGAGCCATCGACAAGCAGCAAATGCATGGGGAGACGATTCCTTTAAGCGGCGCTTGGGGAGTTTAGGGGAGATTGCCCAAAGCCAAAAGCCCCGCGCCTCTCCGGAACCGCTTTTGCGCTTGCTGCGTTGCCGGGTACTAGGGCAAATGGTGCCTGTAATCCGATTTGGTTTTTAAGGCGTCATGTCCGATATTGCAGGGGAAAGCAAAGCGCGGCTGGGAATTACTGGCCTTGACGATATTCTTGCAGGAGGCCTCGCCCGCGGGCACCTCTATCTCCTTGAAGGCAGCCCCGGTACCGGCAAGACCACGATCGCGCTGCAGTTCCTGGTAGAAGGCGCCCAACAGGGCGAAAAGGGGCTTTATGTCACCCTTTCCGAGACCGAGGAGGAGCTGCGGCTGACAGCGCGCTCGCATGGCTGGGAGATCAACGACCAGTTCGCCGTGTTCGAGCTGACGCCGCCTGAAAGCCTGCTCGATAGCGAACAGCAGCAGTCGCTGCTTTATTCATCCGACCTAGAGCTGGGCGAAGCCACAAAGGCCATGTTCGAGATGGTGGATGATCTGCGCCCCGACCGGGTGGTGATCGACAGCCTTTCGGAAATCCGGCTGCTGGCCCAATCGTCCCTGCGCTATCGCCGGCAGATCCTGCTGCTCAAGCATTATTTCGCACGCAATGGCGCGACCGTGCTGATGCTGGACGATCTGACCAGCGACGCCAATGACAAGACGGTGCACTCGGTAGCCCATGGTGTGATCCGGCTTGAAGAGTTGGCACCTGTGTTCGGGGCGGAGCGGCGGCGGTTGCGGGTGCTGAAATACCGGGCTCAGGCTTATCGTGGTGGCTATCATGACTTCGCCATCAAGCGTGGCGGCATCGACGTATTCCCGCGCCTCGTGTCTTCGGAACACCGAACCCGGTTCAGCCGCGAGCCGCTCAGCAGCAATATTCCCGAGCTTGACGCCCTGCTGGGCGGGGGCATCGATAGGGGATCAAGTGCCCTGCTGCTCGGGCCAGCAGGCGCAGGTAAAACCATTTTGACCTTGCATTTTGCCCGCGCCGCCATCGAGCGGGGTGAAAAAGCTGCGATTTTCGTGTTCGACGAAGAACTGGGGCTCCTGTTTGCCCGGGCCAAGGGACTGGGGATCGACCTCGAAAAGATGCGCGACGAGGGGAACCTCCTGATCGAGCAGGTGGATGCCGCCGAGCTGTCGCCTGGGGAATTTGCCCATATGGTGCGCGACCGGGTGGACCGGGCGCAGGTCAAGACAGTGGCGATCGACAGCCTCAATGGCTACCAGGCTTCGATGCCCGAGGAACAATCGCTGTTGCTCCACATCCATGAATTGCTGCAATATCTCAACCGGCAGGGCGCCACGACCTTTGTGACGGTGGCCCAGCATGGCCTGGTTGGGGAGGTGCAATCGCCGGTGGACATCACCTATCTGGCAGACAGCGTGCTCCTCTTGCGCTTTTTCGAGGCTGAAGGGCGGGTACGGCGCGCCATGTCGGTGATCAAGAAACGATCGGGCTTCCACGAGAACACGATTCGCGAATACCAGATCAGCAGTCATGGCTTGTCTATTGGGCAGCCGCTCACCAATTTCCAGGGCATATTGCGTGGCATGCCGGTGTATAGCGGTTCGGGCCGGAACCTACTCAGCGACTACGCCGACAGGCCGATCGCCGGGGACCAAGCGACTTGATCAACTCGGAGCGCGCACTGATCCTTGCGCCGCGCGGGAGGGACGGGGTTGTTGCCCGCGACCTGCTGCGCAATGCAGGGCGGATGGCGGAAATTTGCGCCAGCCTGCCGGATCTGGTTGCACGGCTGACCGAAGGCGCGGGGCTGGCCATTATCACCAGCGAAGCGCTGCAATATGCCGATCTAAGTGAGCTCAAGGCATGGATCGAAGGGCAGCCCCCATGGTCCGACTTTCCCTTTATTATCCTGAGCAAAGGCACAGGCTCGCCCGAGCAAAGCCCGGTGGTGACCCAGTTGCAGGTGCTGCTCGGCAATGTGATCGTGCTGGAGCGCCCGTTTCATCCCACATCGCTGCTTAACGTGGTCGACAACGCTCTGCGCGGCCGCCGCCGGCAATACCAGGCGCGGCAATATTCCGAAGCGGTCCGCGAAGGCGAGCAGCGGTTGCAAACGGCGCTGCTGGCGGGGCGCATGGGTTCGTGGGAGCTCGACATTCCCGAACAGGTGTTGAGCGGGTCTGACCAGTTCCGCGCCTGCTTTGGCCGCGCGGCGGACGACCCGTTCGTGTTTGCCGACCTTATCGAAAGCGTATCGCTCAACGACCAGCAGCGCGTGCAGCGGGCCTTTGACGATGCTATCCGGACCGGGGCCGACCTGGTGCTGGAATTTCGCGCCCGCTGGCCCGATGGGCGCGAGCACTGGATCGACGCGCGAGCGCGCGTCCTGCCCGACCGGTTCGGCAAGCCGCAGACCCTGGTGGGGGTTGCATCCGACATTACCCAGCGCAAGGCTGCAGAAGCCGAGCGCGAAAAGCTACTAGCCGCTGTTGCGGCCGAGCGCGAAAGAACCCAGCAGGCGCTGCGCGGCGAACGTGCGCTTTCGGGCCTGCTTCTTACCAGCGTGCCGGCAGGCATCGTCGCCTATGACACATCCATGCGCGTCACGATCTGGAACCCGGTGATGGAGCGCATCTTTGGCTTGCCGGCTCCCGCCGTGCTTGGCCGATCGCTGGCGCGCGTTATTGGCGAGGACCAGGGGCAAAGGATCGAGGACCGGTTGCGCGATGCCCTTGAGGGCGTATCAGGCCCGATCGAGGAAATTGAGCTCACGACCCTGGGGCAAGGCAATGTGGTGCTGGAAAGCCAGCATGCGCCTTTGCGCGGGGGCGATGGGGAAATTGTCGGTGGCGCCGCGTTTTTCCGGGAAATGACCGAGCGGCGCCGCGCCGAAGAGCAATTGCGCCAGGCCCAGAAAATGGAAACCATTGGGCAGCTGACCGGAGGGGTGGCGCATGATTTCAACAATCTGCTTGCCGCCATCCAGGGCAATCTGGAACTTTTGCGCAAGCGCCTGCCCGATGACCCGCAGATTCGGCGCTTCATTGATGGCGCACTGCAGGGAACCCAGCGCGGTGCTTCGCTGACCTCACGGCTCCTGGCCTTTGCGCGCCGGCAGGATCTCAAGCCCGAGCCGACCGATCTTGCCGCCCTGCTGGACGGCATGCGGGGCCTGATGGAGCGCTCCATCGGGCCGCTGATTGCCATCGACATGGCCTTGGCACCCAATTTGCCACCGGCCAAGGTCGATCCCAACCAGCTCGAACTCGCCATTTTGAACCTTGCGGTCAATGCGCGCGACGCCATGCCGGAAGGCGGGCGCCTCAGCGTGTCGCTCGACCAGTTCGATGGCGCCAAGAGCGGGTTGGAGCTTCAAGGGCAGTTCCTGCGCCTTGAGGTGACCGACACGGGCACGGGCATGGACGCCAAAACGCTCAAGAGCGCAATTGAGCCATTTTTCTCGACTAAGGAGCTTGGCAAGGGGACGGGGCTGGGCTTATCGATGGTGCATGGCCTGGCAGTCCAGCTGGGCGGCGCGCTGCAGCTCAAAAGTGAATTGGGCCAGGGCACGACGGCCGAGCTTTGGCTGCCCGTTTCTGCCGCCCCTATCAAGGAGGTCCAGCACATGGAACCTGAACAGGCAAGCGCTCCTCAGGCTTCGGTTATCCTTGTGGTGGATGACGATGCGCTCATCAACATGAGCACGGTCGACATGATCGAGGATCTCGGCCACACGGTGCTGGAAGCCTATTCGGGCAAGGAAGCGCTCGAGATTCTGCAAAGCGGCAAGCAGATCGATGCCTTGGTGACCGATTACGCCATGCCCGGCATGACCGGCGTGGAGCTGGCCAACAAGGCGCGCGAGATCAACCCGGAGCTGCCGATTCTGCTCGCAACCGGCTATGCCGATTTGCCCAGCGGCACGACCACGGATCTGCCGCGCCTCAGCAAGCCATATCAGCAAACCGAACTGGCCAACCAGATCGGCAAGCTGCTGAGCCGGTCGGCTGTTTCGAGCTAGTTTTTTGCGGGGGCGCAATGCCCTCTACCATGCTGGCAAAGTGAGCTGTTCTCGCGCGCGTTTCAAAGCCGCCTTGCAGCTCTGGCGATCTCAGGATGCCCTCCGGATCAAGCTCGGGGTCACATCGGGGATGGAACGGGCTGGTGGTTACAGGTCTGTCGCGCACGTCTCACGTTGAGTGCTTTAGCAGAAATGATCCACAAACGCGGTGTCATCCCGGAGGTGATCCGGGATCCAGCCTGAGATCGTGGAACGTGGTGAGAGCCAGCGTTCGGACCACCTTGGCGCGATTTCGGAGAGTGACGTCCAGGAACGACCTGAAGGGTTGCCCCCTGCCCTAGCGCAGCCCCGAAGCTTCCAACAGTCCCGCGCGCTTTGCATCATAATAATAACCACGCGCATAAAACCGCACGGCCTGGTCGGGATTGCCACGGGCCGTCACATAGGCGCCCGCGAGATAGCGCACCGCGTAGCGCAGATTGGTTTCGGGATCCAGCAGGCCCGAGGGGGAGCCGCGATAGCCCATGCCGCTGGCGGTCGCGTGGGAAATCTGCATCAGCCCGTAATAGGGTCCGTTGCGCGCCGCAGGATTGCCCTTGCTTTCGCGCTCGATAACGCGGCGCACCAGGCTTTCGGGTACCTTATAGTGTTGCGCGTAATGGCTGATCAGCGGATCAAGCGAGCTGTTGGCATAGGCCAGGGCAGAAGGGGATGGCGGCACAAGGGCCGCATCGGGGACATGGCCATCTGGCGTCGTCGGGGCAAAGCTTGCCAGAGCGGCCGCAGCCTTTCCCGAAGCAGGCTTGAGCGAGGACATGGAACACCCACCAAGGGCCAGCGCCAGCATCGCTGTCGCGCATAGCAGGAGCGGGGATGTGTTCACACGGGTGGAGCTCGCCATCAAACCATCCTAGCGCATTTATCTCGGCTGCCCCGGTAGGGTGCAATAGCGGCGGCTTGATGGCAAGAGCGTGGCAGCGATCGTGATCGGCTGGTTTAGCAGGGATTGTTGCGTCCTGAGTGCAACACGCTGCTCCCTCCGAATGGCGAATGGCTGGCGCGGAGAAAACTTGCCGAAAGCCGTTGCGCGGATCACGCCGTTTGGCTAGGTTGCGCCTGTTCAGCCGGGGCCAGTTCCCCGCGCATCGGTATGCACCCGTAGCTCAGCTGGATAGAGCGCTGCCCTCCGAAGGCAGAGGCCACACGTTCGAATCGTGTCGGGTGCGCCATAATTTTTAGAAAGACATTTAGAGTTAAGGTGGCCAATTCCTGAGGGTCTGCGGCAGGAACATTCGTTTTCTCTTGATCAAGTTGTGAAGCGAAGTGTGCGTCTGACAGCACAAATGTGCTGACCTGAAGCAGAAACTTGCCAGACGCCAACTTAGTTCGCCAACGCAGAATTACTTGCCGCCCTGAAACTCAGCCGAAAGCGACCATCTTGAGTCATTAGGCTGCTCCGAATTCCGCCACGCGCGGCAATGTTGTCCCAACGCCATTCAAGCGATTGTTAAGTCGCATTATCGGACATTCAGCGCAAATACGCTCGAGCTTTGGTTACTTGGTCGCTCCGCTGCTGCAGGCTACCACAGGGCACAACCTCCTTTCGCATCTGTGTGCCTGCCCCAAAGTTTGCCAGACCTGCCATTAGACCCGCCGCGCGGAACCGCACTTGACGCGCGAAGGTCGGCAAAACACCACCATTGCCTCAGCTCCAGCGGCATGCCTCACCCCCGATCATCTGTCTCCCAAAGCACACAGATAATCAGTAAATCGCCTGCAAAGTCTTTGTGAACTGAACGGGAAGAGTCCTCGTGTTAGCTGGCCATCAAGTGCCTAAACCAGCACGCAAATTGATGATTTCGCCATGCCCGCTCCCCGCCTGCTCCATACTATTCCTTACCTCTTTGCCGTTTTGGTGCTCGCCGGGTGCTCAGGCGGTGGAAGCAACGCAGGTTCTGGCGGAGCGAGCGACAGCGGAACCAGTGCCAGCGCAGTGCCTCCTCCTGCCGTACCGATTGTCGCGCCTGCTCCCGCTCCAGCCCCGCCTCCACAACACAACTGGACAACCAGCGGCGTGACATTTGACTCGACGCGTGCGCAGCAAATCCGCAGTTCGGCTGAGTTTCGGGGGGCGGACGCTAATTGCACCTATGTTGCTTGTGCGTCGTCCGGAGCTCTGGCCGCTAATCAATCTCACGCTTACGAGTTGCATAACCTGCATACCGCCCTGTCCTCGGGCGTCACTGGCGCCAACCAGATCGTAGCGGTGGTGGATGAGGGCTTCCGCACCTCGCATCAGGAATTCGCAGGCAAGACAATCTACCCGTCCGGAAACCTGCCCAGCGCCGATCACGGCGCGCATGTTGCCTCGTTGATCGCAGGCAATTTGGATAGCAAAGGCATGCATGGTGTGGCTCCCGGAGCCGGACTGCACCTCACGGCGCTCAATCCTGCAGGTGGCACCAATCTCGATCTGGCAAATGTCACCACCGGCACCCTGGACGCGGCATCCAAGGGTGCGGTCGCCCAGAACAACTCCTGGGGCTTCCCTGTTTCGGCCACCGACTTTCAAGCACACCTTCAGGCGAACCCCGGGCGGACCGTTGCCCAGGGACTAAATGCGGTCATCGCCAATTACGGTACTGCCAAATGGCAGGGATATCTGGACGCCTCGACAGCTTCCAGGCGGGCGGCGTTGTGGTCTGGGCCTTGTCGAACGATGAGACCGTGACATCAGGAGACCTGATGGCGGCACTGCCGTCCTTTGATCATCGCCTGCAGGGCGCCTGGGTGGCGGCCGCAAACGGTTACTTCGAAGTCGATGGCTCGGGCGACATAACCAAGGCGGTTCGCCTCTCGGCAGCCTGCGGTATGGCCGCAAGCTACTGCCTGGCAGGTGATGGGACGACAACGGCGGCAAATGCAGTCTCTGATACGAGCTACGCTGCAGGCACCGGCACGTCCTATGTCGCCCCACAGATCGCCGGCACTGTGGCCCTGCTCGCTGAAGCCTTCCCGGACCTCACCCCGGAGGAGTGGACCAAACGTCTTCTGGCAAGCGCCGACAACAGCTGGTTCAGGCGGTTGGGTGTTCCTATCAGTGGCAGTATCGACTATGGGAATGGGGTGTCCCATGCCTACTCTTCTGAGTGGGGACATGGGGTGCTCGATATTGCGGCCGCCCTTAGCCTCATCGGCAGCGTCTCTGTGCTCTCGGGCGATAATGTTATCAGCAGTTCCCGCACTGATATTGACGAGAGCGTTGTTGCAACACCCAACAGCTTTGGCGACGGACTGGAGAATGCGCTCGCAGGAGAACAGCTGGCGGTCTTCGATGCGCTAAACCGCTCCTATGCCGTTCAAGGATCCGCATTGGTGACGCCGCAGGTCACGCCGATCTTACCCGGTATGTTGCAGGATGTATCGGACACCAGGTGGGGTGCTCTTCCTTCTCGCCGTGACATCCTGTCTAACTTGCCTGAAGGATCAGCGGAACAGTCCGGCGCCAGCATATCCATGCTCAAGACCCCGACAGGGCTGTTTGAAACAAGCGCAACTGCTGCTCCAAAGGCTGCAGGCTCGGTGTTTTCCTTGGGCGGTGAGAGCCTGGCCCTAACCGCCACTCACCGCAATGGATCAGTGGCCGTAACAGCTGTGGGTTTTGCGGGTGTTGGTCAGGCCGATCCGGCCAATGTTTTGGCGGGAACTGGTGTGAATGTGTCCCTTGGGGACGAGAGCCGAGTCAACCTGGGACTGAGCCTGATGAGCGAGGAGGGAAGCCTTCTTGGGTTGGCTCGAAACGACGCATTCAACTGGGGAGATGGGGCGACGATTGGTACTATCCACCTAAGCGTGGATCATGAGCTTGCATCGGGGCTACAGGTTTTTGGACGTTTGGAGCACGGAATGGCCTCTCGAACTGGCACCGCAAGCGGTCTGGTTTCGTCCCTAAGTGCTGTGCAGTTTTCCAGTTTCGAGTTGGGTGCTCGGATGGAAAGCGTTTTCACCGGAGAGGACGCCCTGCAAGTATCGGTCAATCAGCCCCTGCGCATAGAGAGCGGAACCATGAACATGCAAGTGCCGACTGGAAGAACTGCAGAAGGGCAGATCGAAAACCGTCAGGTCAGTGCGGACCTTGGCCCTTCTGGGCGCGAGCTAGACCTCAGCCTTAATTACGAGATGGCCGTGGGAGAGGGAAAGTTACATCTAGGTGTGCAGTACAGCCTTGACGCTGGTCATGTGCGCGATGCGTCAGCTGCAGGTGTTGCGGTGGGATTTGGTCAACGGTTTTGACCGAACTCAATCGTCTGCATTGTCGAGCTGAAAAGATGCTATCCTAGGAGATAGCATAAGAGTTAGTTCGATTGTGCCGGGGATCCGCTTGCAAAAGTTCTCATGGCGCATCCCGCGCGAAGAAGCGCTTTTAGTATTCTGATGCGGAACAATCAGCGTAACGACCTCGACATCAACTGTCCCCGGTCCATCGCTCCACTACAAAGCATCAGATCATTTCGCTGGCGTGCGCTGTCCTGGCTGATCTATAGCCAAACACTGAGTATGTGTACTGACTTGTCAGCTGCAAGCCCGATTGGAAACCCGTATGGACGAGTACCTGTTATCCCTTATACAGCCAGAGCAGGAGCACATTTGGATTGGGAAAGAGCCGCCCTTTGCTATGCAGGCGCTCAACCTTCTTGAATCTACGAACTGCCGAGTGGCTCCTATTCACCATACGCGCTATCAGGTCGTTTGGTACTATCGCGATCTGCTGAATAGGGCTGGCGAGATGCGGTGGCGCCTTGCGCTGGATGAATGTATCAGAATGCTCGGCGCGCGTGGCATGCTGGTGCTCCGTTTCGAACAGAACCTTTATTTCAGCGTCATAAATCTTAAGCAGTTCCTAGGACGCAGGCGAGGTATCGCCGTCAACATCGAGTATGAAAACATACATGAAGGGGTGTTCACGGTAGTTTTCTCCATCGAGCGGGAAAATGTGGAGCTGTATCGGGACAAAAGCTGGTCCTTCGTTCTTCTCGCCAAAGGAGATCGAACCGATAATGCGGTAGCATTTCTGCAATCGGTTAGAGCGATAGACCCCGACCATAAGCATCAAATCATTGTGGTGGGACCCTTGAGACCGGAATACACTCCTTTTGGCGTGACGTGTCATTCTCGCGAGTACCGCGAGGAACTGGCAGAACTGGGACGCAAGAAAAACGATGCTGTCGCATTGGCCCAACGCGCCAATGTAGCCATCGTTCACGACCGGTACGTGCTGGACCCGCGTTTTCTGATCGGGTTCGACAGCTTTGGGTACGATTTCGACATTGTAGCCGTCAAACAGATCTATGCTAGCGGCGAGGACTTCCCGTTCTATGGCGCCATCGAATCGCGTGATCTGGTCTGGGCGCAACCGGTTCACTGCTCGGACTACGATTCCCTCTTACCGGGGCAATTTGTGAATGGCGGCTTTATGGTCTTCAAGTCGCACATGTCGCGGGCTATCGGCTTCAACAAGCTGATCTTCTGGAACCAGGCCGAGGATCTAGAGCTAACCCAGGAGTTCATGCGCGATAGCTTGCCGCCACGCGTTAACGTGCACAGTCTTGCGGTAACCAGCGCCCCGTCTACCTACACCATAGCGTTTCGCCCTCAGAAGCGCCGGCTCAGAAGGGTTAGTACCAGCCAGCCTATCAAGGGCCTCGTGCTGTCTATGGCTGTTTCGGTGTTCGCCTTGCTTCCGCTGTCCCTGCGCAATCGGGCCGTATCAACCATGCGGAAAAGGGGATGGCTTTATCGTGTCAAACGTCGCCTTCTTGGTTGATCCCGACTTCGCACAGACCCATGTCGGGGTGCGTAATTACATTTTCGCCCTCAAGGCTTTGATCGAGAAGCACGGACACGCCACCCACCTGATCATGATCGATCAGGATCAACAATGGTACAGCATCCATTACGCCAATCATGGCTTTGAAGAGAATAACGGCGGCACTGATATTCGGATTGCCGCCGCGCCGCGTGATATGTTGCGTCAGTTTTACGCCAGAGCTGCGACATCGCGGAGGAGCGACGTGCATAAGGTTGCACTAGGGTCGCGTTTCCCCGCAGGCTTGTTCGATATGTGCATAATCACCGCTCCTTGGGCGGTGCGGTTCGATGAACGCTTGCCGGGCACGCTCCTGCTCGGGCTGGTGCACGATGTCATTCCCAACATCCATGCTCTGGTCAAGCCGACGCACCCGTTTGGCTTTGCCGATGAACATCGCCGGGGCTACGAGTACTATCTGCGCCATTGCGACGCGATCATCACCAATAGTGCGGACACAGCCAAGAGCTTCGAGCAGTTCTTTGGAGGCGGCCGGCGCGTGCAGCCGCTGCCGCCCCTGGTTCCAAAGGCATTTTTGAGCGCACCAGTTCCTCAAGATCAGCGGGGCAATACTGTGCTGCTGGCAGGGCCGCTCGACCCGCGTAAGGGGTTGCAGCAGCTACCGGCGCTACTCAATTCTTTGGATGCGGCATGCGATAGCGTCACGATGTTTGGCGCTATACGGTGCCGCGAGACCGATGCCCACGATTTTTTCCGTGCACTGCGCACCGAGCACCTGATCTGGTATCCGACCATTAGCGCCGCCGAGCTTGTTCGACTGTACGCCCGATCGCGTCTCTTGCTCTTCCCCAGCTTAGAGGAAGGCCTGGGGATCCCAATTATTGAAGCGCAGTGGATGGGAGCGCGCGTCGCCGTGCGGGCAAAAAGCCCCATGCGCGATCTGGCGCTCGAAGGACATGTTCTGCTTGACGAGCGGCCAGATCCAGCCGGCGCGGAGAAAGAGGCGCAACACTACGCCCCCCTCCTGCTGAATGCTTTGCAAGACAAAGCTTTCGATCACGCAAAGCTCGCGGAAACGGCGAGGCGGCGTTTCAATCCAGAAGTTGCTCTTTCGGTGCTAAGCCGCCTGGGTGTCGATCTGCTCAGTCTGGACTAGAGCCCAGATATTTATCTCCCGCCACGCTAGGGAATTTCACAACGGTCAGGACGGCATCAGTCAGGGCGCGAAAGCTCGAAGATGTTCCGGGCAGCAGGTGAATAATACCGCCCTCCTCCCATTCCGAACCGGCCATCTCAATACGCCCGCTCACGACCACGGTTATTTCGGTCGCTATCTTGTGGAAGTGCTCAGCCTCCTGGTCGCCAGCCTTGTAACGCTTCACGCCGACCTCGAAGTCGGGCGTTCGCACCACGCTTGGCTCGAAGTCGCCAATGAACCACCCGTTGATCATTTGGGACAATTGATAGTGATCCATCACCGATCACCCAGATGGCTGGCGTCAAATTGCTGGAGCTGGCGGTCCGACTTTATGGGACGATAGCTCTTGAAGTCGATCTCCGAGACGCCGATGCGACCGTTGTTCAAAATCAGTTCGTTGAACGTTGGGCAAACATAGAACCGGCCGTTCTGCCGCGCATCCTTGCGGATCATGTTCTTGGCCGCCGCAACAAACGCGGCGCCCTTTGCGAAGTAATAGAACCCCGCCGTTGCATGCCTGCTGATCGGGTTCTTTTCAGCCGCCTCAATCACAAGGCCGTCCTCGTTGAGTTTGACAAATGAGTAGCGGGGATGGACCGAGTTGAAGACGATCGTCCCGGCGTCTAGTTGCCGGCTTACGAAATTATCGACAACCGATTTGTAGTCCACCTCGATAAGTTCATCCGCATTCAGGATCAACAAAGGTTGGTCATTGTCGATATGGGCAGAAGCAAGCAGCGCCGTGCACGCAGCGCCTTCCGTCTCACCTTCGACAGATACGATGCTGGACGCAGGCTCAAGCAGTCTGACTACCTGATCCAGATGGTACTCGCGAATGTGGGCTTCCCTTACCGCCACGATCAGTTGGGAGTAGTTTAAGGAGTGGCAGCGCCTCGTGATCAACTCGACGAGCGGCTCACCATCGATTTCGGTTAAGGCAAGCGGATAATTCTCCGCAGGATGAACCCGGTCGCTGCCGGCCATCAGCAATAGTATGTTCAAGCCTGGCTCCCCTGGTTGGCAGCTTCGATGCTGGATTTGATCGCTTGGTAATGAACATCGTCGACGTCGCGCACTACCATGACGTGTGCCCCGGAGGCCCGAGCGGCTTTAACGCCGTTCTCGTTATCCTCGACGATCAGGCAGTCCTGCGGACGGAGCCCGAGGCGAGCAATTGCCGTGTTGTAGATTTCCGGATCGGGCTTGCCGACTTTGACATCTTCATTGCTGAGTTCGAACTCAAGGTACTGACTCAAAGCCGCACGTTTCATCATCGTGCTGATCGTGTCGCGGATCGAATTGGAAGCCACAGCCAGCTTGTAGCCATCACTGCGCAGCAACGAGAGCGCCTGTTCCTGGCGGAACACCGGCTTACACTTAGTATAGACTAGTTCCATGGTGTAGATCTGCTTCATCTCATTAATGAAGCCGTGGAGTTCTCTCGGAAGGGCCTGGGTGGCGCTCAGGATTTCCAGTTTGCGCCGCGTCGGCAATCCATCAAACGTCGTCAGGTGTTCGTGCCGCGGGATATTGAAACCAAACAAGGCCAAGGCGCGGTTTAGCGATTCGTAGTGCCACTCTCGGGCGTCGATAAGAACGCCATCCATGTCAAATATGACGGCTTTGATCATGCCGAGGCTCCAGCAGGTTGCAAGCGTGCAGCAGCAAGTTCCGGCTGGTCAGTGCAGACAATCAGACCCTGCTGCTCCACCAGTTTTGATGTCACAAGCCATTCCAGGAAGGGCTCAAGCTCGTCGTCCCGCTTATGCAGATCGGGACACACGAGGCACACTTGTTTGCCGTCCCCGATGATCCGTTCGATCATAGGGCTTTCGTACCATCGGCCGGGTTGAAACGCGTCGATCCAGACACCGACTACGTTCTGGGCCGTATAGAGCGAGGCGTCTGGTTCGAACTCGCTCAATCGCGTGAAGCACCGAAGGCCGCGCTTCTCGGTCTGAATGAGATCGGGCACGGAATTATCGAACAGAAAGTAGTTTTGGTAAGAAAAGCGGGCCAGCTCGTCCTTGAGGCGGTCCGCCAAACCATCGGCCTTAATGTTCAGCGCCAGGGTCGGGGATCCATTCGCCACTGCCATGCCCAGTACATCCGACAACAGTAACTCGCCGCCGCTGGGCACGTCGTGGCTGATTACCAGTTCGGGACGGCCGTTGCGCAGGCTGTCACGCACATCGGTTTCGGTGCCGTATCCAAGGGAGAACGAGCGCTCAAACGCGATGGCTGCGTTCTTCTCTTCAGCGGTTTTCCAGTAGCCACGATGGCTGATGATCTCGATCATGAAAGATGCCCTGTGACAGTGCGGGAGAGCTCAAGAGCCAGGAACGCGTCAAGATCAGCCGGAATGCCCAGGCCGTGCATGCCTTGGGCGGCAGCCCCGATAGAATAGGTGCCGATCTCCGCCCCAAGTTCGATCAGTTCATTGTAGACGGGGGCCACATAGAACTCGTTGTTGACCCGCAGGTCCTTGGCGATCATCGCGTCAGCGGCGGAAACGAAGTCCCGCCCGCGGGTAAAATTGTAGATGCCGACAGTGGCCTGGTCCGAGATCACCTGCTTTTCGACCACCTGGGAGACGCGCCCGGATTGATCAAACCCTACAAAGCTCCACTTAGGGTCTTTGTCGATCATGGTCATGATCATGCCGTCTGGCGCGGCTGCCGCTTGCAAATACTCATCAATGGCAACGTCGATGTACTGGTCGCAGTTGGCGATCATCAGCGGCTCGTCACTGTCGATCAGATCGCGCGCCAGCAGCACGGTGCAGGCAGCCCCCTCCGTCACGGCTGCAACCGAGCGCACTTCCGCTCCGGGCGCCCAAGCGCAGAGGCGCTTATCGAGAGCGAATTGTTCAATATGCGCCGCCTGGCAGAGAAATATGAACCGGTGATCCATCGAGGGCCGCAGATTGTCGATCACCAACCGAATCATCGGAACGCCATGGATCGGGATCAAAGGCTTTGGGGCTGTGTATCCAGCCTTGGCAAAGCGACTTCCATGCCCCGCCATTGGAACAACGATGTTTAACATCAGAGACAACTTCCTACCCTTAGGGATTTGGCCTTAGATCATTATACTGAGTAATTTGTGCGACGTTTTGAATTGCCAACCGAACTGCTTCGTTTGCTTCACGCACCGAAAGAGGCTAAATGCGCCCCGATGTGCCCGATAGCACGCGGTTCTTTTGTTTTCAAATTGACTGTTTCGCAATGACCAACCAGCATGCCGATGCCCCCTCTCGCGGAGAGGCACTTACGGTGTTTTCCGCTGACTCCATGGGTCGGCTTGCGTACGAAGATCTCGTGGCGGGGCTGCGGCGCCCTGACCTTTGGTGGGGGCTGGCGGTCTTCGACATCCGCCAGCGCTTCAAACGCTCTATGTTGGGTCCGCTTTGGTTGACCCTGAGCATGGGGATCATGGTCCTCTCGCTGGCCCTAGTTTTTGGCACCCTGTTTCAGCAGGACATGACGGAGTTGATGCCCCATATAGCGGTGGGCCTGATTTTCTGGGGGTTGATGACATCCACCATCATCGAGTCTTGCGGCGCCTTCACCGCAGCCGAGGGCTACATCCGCAACGTCCCGATGCCGACGAGCACGCATGTGCTGCGCGTTTTCGCGCGAAACATCATCATCTTTGGCTTCAACCTAGTCATCTATCTTGGTATTTGGCTGCTGTACTTGCGCAGCCTGAACGTGAATTACCTGTTGTTCGTGCCCGGGCTGATCCTGCTGCTGGCTAATGTTGCCTGGTTCTCCACCGCCATGGCCCTCATTTGCACGCGCTACCGCGACATACCCCAGATCATCAGCAGCGCCATCCAGGTCATCTTTTTTCTGACGCCGGTGTTCTGGACCGTTCAAAATCTTCCGGAACGGCCCGCCTTCGTGCATTTCAACCCATTCTTCCACATGCTTGAGGTGGTTCGCTCTCCCTTGCTCGGAGCGGCGCCCCAAGCCGAAAGCTGGCTGGTGTTGATCCTGCTGCTGGTGATCGGCATTCCCTTCACCTTATGGCTGTACCGGCGGGTTTATGCGCGCTTGGCCTACTGGATTTAACCCATGCCCAGCATCACGATCGAAAACCTTGGAGTCGAGTTTCCCATCTATGGGAGCAATTCGCGTTCGCTCAAAAAATTGTTGGTTTCCCAAGCTACCGGCGGCCGCGTCATGGGAGGCGAAAACAAGCCCGTCATCGTCCGCGCGCTCGATGAGGTCAATTTGACCATTACTCATGGTGACCGTGTTGCCCTGACCGGCCACAATGGTTCGGGAAAATCCACCTTGCTGCGCGTACTGGCCGGCATTTACAAGCCTACCAGGGGCTCGGTCACTCTCCGCGGCCGAGTTAGTGCCATTTTGGACCCCCATGCCGGCATCGATCCGGATGCCACTGGTCTTGAGAACATCTTTCTACGTGGACGTATATTGGGATTGAACGATCGGGAAATCAGGGCCAAGCTTGATGAAATTGTTGAGTTCACGGAGCTAGCAAATTTCATAGCCCTACCTATGCGAACCTATTCTGCCGGTATGTTCGCTCGTTTGGCCTTTGCTGTCTCAACAGCAGTTGAGCCAGACATCCTTTTGATCGATGAAGGCATTGGAGCAGGTGATGCCCACTTCATGGATAAAATCAAAGCCCGGCTGCAATCCATAGTAGAACGGAGCCCCATCTTGGTTTTGGCTAGCCACGACCAAAAACTCATCAGTCAGCTTTGCAACCGCGTAGTTACCTTTGAGCATGGACGCATGGTGGCGTCCTAACTCCAAGAACGCTGGATCAAATCTGACTCGAACAGAGGCAGAGAAGGCTCTGAGGAGTTGTGAGGGGCGCGCTAATACGACTTAGGATTGCTTTGTCCTTACGTTTGGACTCATGAGCTAACCCTAGATCTGCTCAATCCGTTCTCCCTTAGGGCACCTGAAGGCAGTTGGGCAGCAGCTATTGATCCGGCACGTGCGTTTAGGCTCTACATCTGGGAGAAGGACGCAAGATAGACGGTTGCCCATTTGCACAAACGAAGGCGCCATCAAACTTATAGAAAGCTAAGCATGCAACGACGTTCTTCCTCGTCTGAACTGAAGAGAGGCAATGTGCCATGCCAGGAATAGCTGGCGGTAGTGGTACAAGGGAGCGATGGCATGCTGTTGAACCAGTGAGGGTGGTGCTCGCCCTTTGCATTGTCACACTTCACTTAAAATGGGAGTTTTTGCCCCACGCCTACCTAGCGGTCGAGTTTTTCTTTGTCCTTTCAGGGTTTCTCTTGGCATCCACACCGCCTGCGACCAATCAAGACTTGTTGCGGGCTAGAATAGCGAGAACATTTTGGAGCGTTTTCCCGCTCTATCTTGTATCGGTAGCGCTCAGCGTCGCCTTTAAGGCTCCAGCTTTCCCTCCGTTAGCCGACCAACTATTTGCATATGCTATGCTGCAGTCGCTTGGGCTCAACGACGCGGTCATCAATTCACCAAGTTGGTTCCTGGTTTGCTGGTTTTGGGCATCAATCACCATTCAAGCGACACGCACCTTTGCTTCAACAGTCACATTCATATTGATCGCGGCCACAGTCACTATCGTCGGTTATGCCAGTCTGCACGGAGGTACCGAGAGTACTGGCCTAAACTACTCTTTTGAGGCTCGAATCGGGCCCCTTACAGTTGGCATTATCAGGGCGTTTGCTGGACTTTGCGCCGGCGTATGCACACACGCTCTGCTAAATTGGATAAGGAGATTAGAACTCAACAGGGCAATGGCTACGATCATTGAGGTTATGGTTCTGGCGCTTGTTGTCTACCTGTTTAGCGTAAGGCTACCGACACCAAGAAATGATTTCGCATTTGTCTTGCTGGCATGCGGAGCACTTACACTACTGATTATTCAAAGGGGGTGGCTCAGCCACGCTCTTTATCTCGCAGGGAAGAGCGGCGGCTTGGCTTGGGCAGAAACTTCTGTGTTCCTATTTCTTTTTCATTATCCAGTACTTACGGTTTTTGAAAGGCTACTAGGTGAACGCGCTGAGTGGGAGGGTATCAACCTAGCGTTTATTTGGTGTTCAGTGGTAGTAACAGCCTACCTTGTTGGATTTCTTAGTAGTCAGATCATACGCTACTTGCAAACACGCTCTGAATGGCCTTAACTTACGACACGGCAAGCTCGCAAGACTGTGGAGCGCACCCTATTTTGACCGGACATGTGGCATAGCTGATAAGGCATAGGCATACGCCTATGAGTACGACTATGTCCAAGAGTGCCGATGAGCCGTTTCGACGGGTCGAAGTGATTACTTCCGT
>NZ_PYWB01000020.1 GCF_003056345.1 Devosia submarina
AACTTCGAAACAACAAAACCCCCAGTCAGAAATGACCGGGGGTTTTTGCGTTCTGGGGCAAAGGAAGGGCAGGGCAAGGCAAGGCCAGGGGCGGGGGCCGAGTACGCACTTCGCCTTAGATAAAGGAAGTGGATTAGACGCAAAAGCTCATTAGGGGAGCACAGAGCAAGCACTCGGCCGGGTAGCTACCCCGTACGTCAATGAGGGCTGATAACGATTAGTAGAGTGGTTCAGGCAGTGCGCCAAAACCACAACGCCTTGCACTCGGCACATTCGCGCCTTAGGGCAGGCGGGCTCGACTTCATCTGGCTGGATCACTGCATGCCCAAAATCGCTGCCCTGCTGTTCCTCATGTTCTTCCCCCTTGCGGCTCACGCGCAGACACCGGTGTCGGCGCCAGAGGCTCCGTCAGCAGAGGCCAGTATCGAAGAACTGGTCCAGATCCTGCAAAACGACGAAACCCGGGCTCTGTTGATTGAACGGCTTCAGCAAACAGCTGGGGAAGGAGAGGCTGGGGCGCTCGAAGCGGAAACCGATCTTAGCCTAGTCCGGCAATTGTCGCAGTACACGCAAAAGGCTGCGCGGAGCACTGCGGAGACTTTTGACTCTCTCGGGCGAATATTCAGAGACATCGGGCGGGGCCTCAGCACCACCGAGGGCGATGAGGTCAGGGTGTTTCTTGATCTCGCGGCCAATCTCGTTCTGGTTGGGACTGCCCTGTTCGGCGCCCTGCTTTTGTTGCGAGTGCTTGCCGTTCTGGCAGAAAAACAGATCGCGCACCGGGTAGAAGGCAGGAGATTGCCCTTGCGCGTGGTTGGAGGCGTTGGAGCGACGTTGGTTGATGCGCTTTCCATCGTGCTCGCCTGGGCCACAGGCTATCTGATCACGCTGTTTTTTGTCGGGCCAAGTTCAATCCGCATAGAGCCGGGTCATGCCCTGTTGCTGAACGCGTTCCTGTTGGTTGAGCTGGCCAAGGTGATTGCGCGCTTTGTTCTGTCGCCGCGCTTTGGAGCACTGCGGCTTATTCCGGTTACGGATGAGAATGCCCGATACTGGTATTTCTGGCTGTCGCGGATTGTGTCGCTGATCGGGTATACCTTTTTGTTTGTTTCGCCACTGGTGGCGGCGAACCTCGATCGTGGTCTTGCCTCGGCCGTGCAGGTGGTGGTGATGACAACGGCAGTCATCATTGGCATCGTCGTGGTGCTGCAGAACAAGGATGATGTGCGGCTGTGGCTCAGGGAATTGGCGGCGCGGCGGCACAATGATGGCTATGGACAGGTGCTGCTGTTGATCGGGCGGTATTGGCATGTGTTTGCCATTGTGTACCTGCTTTCCCTGTTGATCGTCTGGTTTGCCAATCCTAACCAGGCTTTACCCTTCATGATCGGGGCGACGGTGCAGTCGCTTGTGGCTGTGCTGGCGGGAACGTTGCTGTTCCGTTTTATCGCAAGCTTCGTTACGCGGGATCTGCATGTGCCGGGCGAGATCAAGGAGAGGCTGCCGCTTCTTGAAACACGGCTGCAGACCTTTGTGCCCACAGTGATGCATGTGGTTCGTTGGGCCATTCTCGTTGCTGTAGTGCTGGCGGTGCTGCAGGCGTGGCGCCTGTTCAACTTTGTGGGCTGGATTAGCAGCAGCAATGGGCAGGCGGCGGCCGGGGCGATTTTCTCGGCAGTGCTGATCGTGGTGATCGCCTTTGCCGTTCACGTGGCGGTGTCGTCCTGGATCGAGTACCGGCTCAACCCCGATTTCGGCAAGGTGCCGAGTGCAAGGGAAAAAACGCTGCTGGGCTTGTTCAAGAACGCCTTCACCATTGCCCTGGCGGTGTTCGGAATCATGCTCACCCTGGCGCAGATCGGGGTCAACATCGCGCCCTTGCTGGCGGGCGCCGGGGTGATCGGGCTAGCCATCGGATTTGGTGCGCAAAAGCTCGTGGAGGACATCATCAATGGTGTGTTTATCCAGCTCGAAAACATCATGAACGAGGGCGATGTAGTGGCTGTAGGCGACAAGTCCGGCGTGGTCGAGAAGTTGACTATCCGCTCCGTCACCATTCGAGACATGACAGGGACCGTGCACCTGATCCCCTTCTCGTCTGTGGCACAGGTGTCCAACATGGTCCGTGGCTTCTCCTTCCATGTTGCGGAAATCGGCGTCGCCTATGAGAGCGATATTGAGGCGGTAAAAACAGCCATGAAGGACGCGTTTGCTCTCCTCATGCAGACCGAGCACAAGGATGATATTCTTGATGAGCTCGACATGCAGGGCATCATTGCTTTCGCCGATTCAGCCATTACGGTGAGGGCTCGCATCAAGACGTTGCCAGGCAAGCATTGGGGCGCGGGCCGCGCTTATAGCGAGATCCTGAAGCGTGTGTTTGATGAGCGGGGAATCGAGATTCCCTATCCGCATGTCACCTATGTTGCCGGTTCGAATAGCAAGCCGGGGCAGCCGGGCCTGCTAGCGCCGGTGCCGGCGACGTGATCGGCTAAGCCGTTTGCCTTAAGCCGATCTTAATTTGATGGGTTAAGAATTACCGGAGGCGGCCGTTGCGGCACAAGGGACGCCGGTTCGACCGCCACCCCGGTTTGCGTATCTCGAGGCTCATCATGATCGCTTTTGCAGGCGCGGCTTTGCGCCCGTTTTCCCGTTTTTTGGCCATTGCCCTTGGCGGCGTCCTTGCGCTGAGCCCTGTTGTGGAGGCCCATGCCAACAGCGCGGAGTTCGTGCGCAGTCTCTGGCCCTTGGCGGAACAGCGGGGCGTGAGCCGATCTGCGTTCGATTCTGCTTTTTCGGGCTATAATTACATTCCCAAGGTGATGGAGCTGACGGGCAAGCAACCCGAGTTCCGCCAAACGGTGCAGCAATATATCGACAAGCGCGTGACCGCAGCGCAGGCCAGGAAAGGCCAGGCCATGCGCGGGGAATGGGCACAGACGCTGGCGGGTTCGCAGCAGCGCTGGGGCGTGCAGCAGGAGATAGTGCTGGCGATCTGGGGCATGGAAACCAATTTCGGCGGGTTCATGGGGGGCGAGAACACGATCCATGCCCTGGCGACGCTGACTGAAGGTGGCTATCGGCGGGATTTCTTCCGCGAAGAATTGCTGACGGCGCTTCGCATCGTTTCGGATGGGCATGTAAGCCCGCGTAACATGGTCGGCTCCTGGGCCGGCGCCATGGGCCATACCCAGTTCATGCCATCGAGCTTTATGGCCTATGCGGTTGATTACAATGGTGATGGGCGCAAGGACATCTGGAATTCGGTGCAAGATGCGCTGGGGTCCACAGCCAATTACATGCAAAAGCATGGCTGGCGCCCGGGCGAGACCTGGGGCTATGAAGTCAAGTTGCCGCAAGGGTTCGACTTCGCCCAGGCGCGCGCCATGGACCGGGCGCCCCTCTCGCAGTGGCAAGCCATGGGCGTACAACGGGTTTCCGGACGGCCGTTCCCCCGCGCCAGCGACATGGGCCGGCTCTATATGCCGGCAGGGGCGAGCGGGCCGACTTTCTTGCTGCTCCCCAATTTCGATGTGATCAAGCGCTACAATAATTCGGACAGCTATGCGCTAGCAGTGGGTCATCTGGCAGACCGGATCCTGGGCGGAGGCGGGTTCGCGACGCCCTGGCCATCGGGTGATTATGCGCTCACCACTTCGCAGCGTGCGGAACTGCAGAGCCTGCTGAACCGTGCCGGGTTCGACGTGGGTGCGCCCGATGGGGTTATCGGGCCCAAGACGCGCGCCGCGGTGATCGCCTACCAGACGCGCATGGGCCTTCCGGCCGATGGTTACATCTCCGGTCGCCTGTTGGAAAGGCTCAAGCGTTAACCCTCTGTTAACCATCTTCGCGCACCCTTGAAGGGCTTAAGTAGAGGGCAGGCTGGTCTCGCAGATTGAGGCGCCTGCCCTCGCCCATTGGTGGGCTTGCGCCACAATCAGCGCGGCTTTGGCTGCTAGGCAGTTCATCTCCACAAATCCAAGAATCACATCGTCATGCCCGTTTTGCCTTCGCTTCTGCGACGCCTGCTGCTTCCCCTGCTGGTGGCCCTCGTCATGCTCCCGGTTCAAAGCTTTGCCCTTTCGGTTATGGACCCGTTTAACCTGCCGGCGTCCATGGATGCAGGCACGGTCAAGGTGGGCGATGGCATTCCTTATGCGGATGGCAGCCGGCACAAGCTCGATGTTTATGCGCCTGAAGCACGGGGCGCGGCAGCACCAGTTGTGTTCTTTATCTATGGCGGTGGCTGGAACCGGGGTGAGCGCAGCGACTACCAATTCGTCGGGCGGGCCTTGGCCTCGCGCGGCTTTGTGGTGGTAATTGCCGACTATCGCCTGGTGCCCGAAGTGCGCTATCCGCAGTTCCTCGAGGACAGTGCCAAGGCCTTGCGTTGGGTGCAGGATAGTATTGCCCTTTATGGTGGCGATCCCAAGCGCTTGTTTTTGGCCGGGCATTCGGCCGGCGCCTATAATGCCGTGATGCTGTCGCTGGACCCTTCGTTTCTGCGCGAATATGGGGTGACCCTTCCCATATTGGGGGTGGCAGCCTTGTCCGGGCCTTATGATTTTTACCCGTTTGAATATGGCGAAGTGCGCGAGGCCTTTGGCTCGGCACCCAATCCGCAGGGCACGCAGCCCATCAATCTGGTGACCAGCGAAAGCCCGCCCATGTATCTGGCGACGGGCACGACCGATCCGATCGTGCGCATGCAGAACACCGAGCGCTTTGCCCAAAAGCTCAAGGACAATGGGGTATGGGTCACGACGCGCTATTATGAGGGTTTCGGGCATATGGAACCCGTGATTGCCATGGGGGCCTTGTGGCGCTGGCGCATGCCTGTGCTGGACGACATGGTGGCGTTTTTCCAGATGTTCGGGGCCTTCCCAAGCGGAGTGCCTTATGTGGCTGTGGCGCCCAATGCCCCCGAACAGCTGCCGGAAGCCATCGCTCCCATGGAGCAGATCATCCAGCAGATGAATTCAATGTTCCAGCCGATCGAGCAATAAACACTCCTTTGAGGCAGGACCAATGCCCGGCTCCGAACTGGTCGGAGCCGGGTAAAGGCTGAAGCGGCTCTGGCGAGGCGTGGCCTCGGGGGGTAGAAGGTTGCGCAATGGGTGAGGCCAAGCCTCGCCAGAGCAACAGGCTCATCGTTTCGTCGGTTTGGTGACGCGAGCAACCCTGCTCGCCGCGCGCGACGGCCGCTGCATCGGTGCTGAAGCCGATGGTTTGGCCTGGATGGCTGGTTCAGCCACCATCCTGTCGCTCGTGCCCCCGGAATTAAAGGAAGGCTCACGAAACCGGCGGGATCAGAAACGGGTGACCCCGTTCCACCTGCCTCGCATTCCGATCACTCGTCATGACCGCGCTTCGAAATGCGATGGGCACAGCATAGGGCCGTGCTCGGGCAGGGGGGATAAGCGGGATAAGTTTTTTGTTTTTGCTGCGGGCGGGGCTTTCCTAGAACACCGGTTCTATGTGCACGGCATCGGCTGAGCGGGTAGAGGGGCCATGGAAGACGGCTTCGATGTTGTTGCCGTCAGGATCCAGCACGAAGGCGCCGTAATAGCCGGGATGGTAGGGGCGTTCGCCAGGTGCGCCATTGTCCGTGCCGCCTCCGGCAAGAGCTGCGGCGTGGAAGGCGTCGACACTGGCTCGGTCCTTGGCCTGAAAGGCGAGATGAATGTGTGTCGGTGGCGTATTTGGGTCTGCGGCGTCGACATAGAGTTCATCAAGTTGGAACCAGTTGTCGCCGCTTGCCGTGACAGTGAAGCCGAGCACGGCAAAGATGGCTTCGTAGAAGCTGCGGGATTTCTGGAAGTCCTTGGCGCGCAGATGGACATGGTCGATCAGGCGGCCGGTGTAATAGGTCATGGGGGGCTCCTCCGGTTATTGGCCGATGTTTTCACATTGGATTTTTGGTGCAAGGGCTGGTGTGGGCTTGGGGCGTGTCATCAGGGGAGGCGGCGGGGCCGCCGCATAAATTCTCCAACGGCCTTATGGTGAGCCTATTGAAGCATTGTACCGGGCGAGTGGAGGCTTGGGTGCCACGCCTCGTGGTTCGACAGGCTCACCATGAGGGCTACTGGGAGGGACGGCGCGACACTCCCCTATATCGGGGCTCTCGCACCCCCTCCCAGCCTTCCTCGTCGAGGGGGAGATGCAGCCCGGTGCGTAGGGCGGAATTGGTGATTGGGCAATTGGGTGCTGCTGAGGCCTCATGGTGAGCTTGTCGAACCATGGGGTCGGGTGAATGGAGGCGGGGGGTGCCACGCCCTCGTGGTTCGACGGGCTCCCCATGAGGGCTACTGGCGGCCAAACATAAAACCGCCCGGAACGGGGTTCCGGGCGGCTTGAACATTTGGGGGCGATTTATTCGGCTTCGTTGGCCGGGACGGCGTTGAGGAGGCCGTAGCGCTCTTCGCCGATCTTGCTGAGCAGGTCGAGCTGGGTTTCAAGGAAGTCGATGTGGCCTTCCTCGTCGGCCAGCAGCTCGTCGAACAGCTGCTTGGATACATGGTCATGCAGCTGGGAGCATAGTTCGCGGCTGGTACGGTAGGCTTCGCGGGCTTCGTATTCGCCGGCCAGATCTGCCTCGAGCACTTCCTTGATGGTCTGCCCGATTCGCAAGGGGGCGACCCGCTGCAGGTTTGGATGGCCTTCCAGGAAAATAATGCGCTCGATCAGGCGATCGGCGTGGTGCATTTCCTCAATGGATTCAGCGCGTTCCTTGCTGGCCAGCCTTTTATAGCCCCAGTCGTCCAGGAGGCGAAAATGCACCCAATACTGATTGACTGCTCCAAGTTCGAGAAAGAGGGCCTCGTTAAGCCGCTCTATGACTTGTGCTTCGCCTTTCACGACGTACTCCACTCTGCTGTTTCTTAAGCTTTTCCAGCCCGGCCTGGAATTGAACCAGATCGCCGGGGGGATGGGCCTGTTGCGCGTGGTAGTTTTCCGTGACGCGAACGATAATGTCCACCACATTCGGCACACAGCCGCTGCATTTTGCGCGGCGGTTAAGCTCGCTGTAAACCTTGGCAGGAACCACCAACTGCCAGGGATCGGCACGCAAGAGATCCAGGACAATGTCCTCGATTTCCTTGCTGGTGATCATGTTGCACTGACAAACGAGCATGGCGCGTCCATGGAAACGGCTGGCTGGAAGATGGCCGCATAAAGCGACCACATTAGCTGAATGTCAATGTCATATATCGGTGATTGTCGTGCCTTCTCCCCGGCTAGAGCTGCTTGCCCTGTTGCCGGCGGGCGGCAATCACGGCGGCCGAGGCCGCGGTACGGTGGGCCGAGGAGAAGAACTCGCGATGGGCAAGGATCAGCACGGTGGCAATGCTGACGGCCACCGGAAGCCAATCCGATACGAACCAGGCAACGGCGGGCACGGAGAAATAATAGGCGCGAATGCCGCTGTTGAAGTTCTTGGCGCCAAGGGCATTCATGCGAGTGATGGCGTCGAGTTCTTCATCGCTGGAGGGTTCGGAATGATCCATGGCGCCCAGCATGATGCAGAAATGGTTGAACTGGCGCAGCGACAGGGTGAAGGCGAAGAAGGCCATAACGAACATGGCCAGCATAACCAGAAGATGCAGCTGGATATCGGCGCTAGTGTAGACGCGGTTGAGCGAAAGGGAATTGAGCGCTTCCATCAAGGCCGGTACCTGCCCGAACAGGGCAAAGATCGCCAGGATCAGCAGCACGGCAGTGGACGCAAGGAAGCTCACCGAGCCCATGATATTGCCCGACAGGATCGCGTCGAACGGATTGTCGCGCCGGCTCGCATTGGCCACCCAGCGGCGGCGCTGCATGTTCATGATGACGGAAAGCGACGGCCGCAGCTTTTCCACCTGCGGCACGATGATGTTGTAGGCAAAATAGCACAGGAGGGGGAAGAGGGTGGAAATCAGCGTCGTCGACAAATGTGCCCCCGCAATGCGTGCCTTGAGTGTTTTATAGCCCAGCCTTTGTGAAAGGCGAGGCCTGCCTAGATTGTGCGGGGATAGCGGCGGTGGATGGCTTCGATTTCTCCCAGGATCTCGGGAGAGAGTTCCACATCCTTGGCGCCGATGGCATTGGCCAACTGCTTGGTGGAAGTTGCGCCGATGATCACCGAAGTGGTGAAGGGGCGGGAAAGGGCAAAGGCGATGGCCAATCGGGCGACATCGAGCCCGTGGCGCTGGGCGAGGGCCATATATTCCTTGGTGGCGGCTTCGGAGTGGGGATTGTGGCGCCAAAAGCCCTTCTGGTAGTCGGCGCGGCTGCCCTTGGGCATTTGCCCGTTATTGTATTTGCCGGTAATGAGGCCCCCCGCGAGAGTTGAATAGGCGAGCAGGCCCACATCTTCGTGGTGGCTGAGCTCGGCCAGATCCAGATCGAAATGGCGGCGCAGCAGGCTATATTCGTTTTGGACAGAGGCGAGGCGGGGCAGGCCCTTGGTTTCGGCGATGCGCAGCCATTGCCCAATACCCCAGGCGGTTTCGTTGCTGACCCCGATGTGGAGGAGTTTGCCTTCCCTTACCAGATCGCCCAAGGTTTCGAGCATGTCCTCGATATTGGCGAGCACATCGGCGGTGTCCTGCGTGTGCGGCTGGTAGGTCCAGGAGCCTTCGAAATTATAGCTGCCGCGGCCGGCCCAGTGAATCTGGTAAAGATCAATGCGGTCGGTTTGGAGGCGCTGGAGGCTGCTTTCGACGGCCATTCGGATGGTCTTGCCGTCGGTGCGCGTGCCGTTGCGAATGAAGTCCACCGGACCGCCGGCGACTTTGCTGGCAAGGATCCACTGATCGCGCTTGCCGGTCTTGCGGAACCAGGTGCCGATGATTTCCTCGGTGCGCCCAGACGTCTCAGGACTGCGGGGCACGGCGTAGATTTCGGCCGTGTCCATGAAATTGATGCCAGATTCGAGCGCCATGTCGATCTGCGCATGGCCCTCGGCCTCGGTGTTCTGGCTGCCCCAGGTCATGGTGCCCAGGCAAAGTTCGGTGACCCGCAGATCGGTGCGGCCAAGCGGCTTCAGTTTCATGTGGAGGCTCTTGAGAGGTATTGAGGAGGCGCGAACACACTAATCATTGTTGTGCCAAAAAGAAGGGCCGACGGCCATGAAAATGGCTCTGTCAAAAAAGCGTCACGCGGTGACGTTTAGGGGTTGAGCTATCCGCCATCACCCCCTATATACCCCTCACGTCGCGGCGAAAGCTGCACTTGACGCGGGATGGAGCAGCCCGGTAGCTCGTCAGGCTCATAACCTGAAGGTCGCAGGTTCAAATCCTGCTCCCGCAACCAACGCACCCCTAAATGCTCCGGCGTTTGGGGGTGTTTCCTTTTTGTCGACCAGCAATTCTGCAAGCAGGCCATGGACTTGGATGTCCACCGGCTGGCGCGGACCCGTGGACGTAATGACGACTTTGTCGATCATACCGCGCATTACCTCGAAGAGCGCGTCGCGCGGCTGGCCTTCCCTGATGCCCTCAAGATGCAAGCGCAGCTCGCTGATAATCTGGCGATATTTGTCGGCGGCGGCCGGGTGCAGGGTGACGACTGGCGTTGAAAGGTCGAGCGCTGCGAGCTGCTCGCGTACGCTGTCGCGCTCCGCCTCGAGCTTGCGCAGCCGATCGGTCAGTGCAGTGGTGGCGCGTCCGTCGACGATCAGGTCGACGATGTTGTCGATCTGCTTGTCGAGCTCGGCAGCTTTGGCGGTCAGGCTGGTCAGATGGTTGCCGGTTGTCTCGAGCAGCACGCGGCGCGTGGCGTGGTATTCAGCCACGTAAGCCGCGATCATGTCCGGATCGGCAAGGTAGCTCTCCAGGGCCGCGAGAACGCGATCCTCCGCATGGGCGCGGGTGATCGATCGATTGTTGTGGCAGTCGCCGCGCTCGCGGTTACCGGCACAACTTATGCGGTCGTTGCCGATCACGGTGTAGCTGGCGCCGCAGCAGCCGCATTTGGTGAGGCCGGACAGCAGGTGCCTGGGCTTGGCAGCGACGGGACCGTGATCGTGCGTGCGTTCGGCTTTGCGCGCAGCGCCGAGGCCGAAGATGCTGCGATCGACGATCGCCAGGTGCGGGACTTCGGAACGTTGCCATTCCGATTCCGGATTGAGACGTGAGACGCGCTTGCCGGTGGCCGGGTTCTTGACGAAGCGCTGCCGGTTCCAGACCAGCTCGCCGATGTATAGCCGGTTTTGCAGGATGCCATTGGCACGGCTTTTCGAGCCATTAATGGTTGACGAGTTCCACTTGCCGCCGCGTGGGCCGGGGATGCCCTCGGCATTAAGGGCGGTGGCAATTTCACGAGGCGTCCGGCCCCCGACATAGTCGGCAAAGATGCGCCGTACGATCACGGCTTCGCGCTCGCTGATTTCGAGCTCACCCGGTTTGCCCGGTACTGATCGATAGCCGAAGCTCAAGCCGCCGCCCGACGCGCCAGCAGCGACACGCGCCTGCAGGCCGCGCCGGGTCTTGTTGCCCAGCTCGGTGAGAAACACTTCGCTCATCAGCCCTTTCAGGCCGGCATGCATCGCAGTGACCGTACCGTCGCTCACCGTCATGATACGGATACCGAGGAAGGTCAGCTCGTCGCGGATGCGGTGGAGGTCGGCCTGCTTGCGGGCAAGGCGATCGAGATCTTCGCAGACCAAGACATCGAAGCGCTTCTCGCGTGCCATGCGCAGCAGCCCGGCTAGGCGCGGCCGATTGAGGGCGCTGGCGCCGGAGACGGCTTCGTCGGCAAAGCTGGCGACAACGAACATTCCCTGCCGCTCAGCCCAGCTCTCGCAATAGCTGATCTGGTCTTGGCAGGACTTTTCGTTTTGAAGGTCGGAGCTAAAGCGGGCGTAGATCGCGGCGCGGGTCGTAGATTTCATCTTGTCTGGTATCCCGCAAATGGTCCTCAATGGCCTGTTGACGCGCTAAGGCTTTCACAAATTCAAGCATTGCAGCATCAGCATTCATACGCTGCCGCCCATGCTTGGCTTCTGTCAACGGAGGGGGCCTGTTGGTTGCGGGTCGCATCGTGACTAAACACGACCCACGAGCTGGAGGCTGGCATGATGCTGCACAGGCGAAGCACTCGCCTCCATGACCTCCAGTTCGTGTTCCATTGTAGCAACCTGCCGTTTTCCTGTCGCGCCACGAGCGACCGAGAAACGAAAACACTGGTTCCGCCAATAAAATATCGGGAAAGCAGCAATTCTGCAGATAATTTAGGTTGCGATTTCCGCCCTTGTGGATTTTTCACAAATTCGCACAAGCTGTTGTTATAACATAAGTATTCATGAAGTGGGTTTGGAAAAAGTATTTCCTTGGTGCCGCCCTCAGGGCAGAAGATGCTTACCTTCTCGAATTACCGCTGACTTTGGGATTGACCCGATTGTACTAGGTCGGGAGGCGGGATTGCCGCCGCTGCGGTGCGCGCAGAGTGGAGAAGTGGGCTTGGCGGTGGCTCTGCCTCAGAAGCGGGCCGTGGATACCACCGGCGTTGCTTAAAGCTCGAGAAGCTTTTAGGGGGCATGATGTGCGGCTTTTCTTCGTTAACCTCGGGTGAGCTTGTCCGCGGAAGCGGCGTTCAGGCATCGAGGAGGTCCGGTCCGCTAACGTTCTTTTCTTCAGTTTCTTCGAGTAAGTGTTCGATGACCTATCCTGGACCTTGGAAGGTTTGGAATATGCCTGGCGCTGTATAAGGTGGGTGCAGGAAGACGATCTGCGTTTTGAAGCTTAGGTCAAATCGCAAAGAAACGTCGGACAGACACAAGCTATGCCGTCGACATCTGGCACTGCGGGAGGCAGCGCGCAAACCCTGCGATCAATTTTAGCCGCCGCTTGGCGAGGCACGTAACCTCGCTTTGCGAGACAGTCTCGGCCACCAGCCCGTTGCCTGCTCGGGAAATGCGCAACTATCGAATGGGAGGTTCCGACCCCAAGGTGTGATTTACGCTGTTCGGAAAGAATCCAAACGGTTTACGTCGACCGTAAACGACTAAGCCCCTGATAAATAACAGCAATCGGATCAATTTTACGAATTTACGATTTTACGCCCCGACATATATGTATATTATTATAGTGCATAAACGTGTGTGCGCGTAACAGTGAGCATGTCTGTATCTATATATATATCTATAGCGTAAAAATGTAAAAACCCACTCTCACATGTTCTTAGTCATTGAAATCTATAGGATTTTCTCGCTTACGCTAATTTTACGGTTGAATTTACGGCCGTTAACATCCTGTTTTTAAAGAACTACGTTGGTGAGCCTTCAAGACTTGATTTGTGAGTGTCGGCTTGGGGGAACAAACCCCAAGTGCGGTCTAAGCCGCGGTCTTATTGCCCAAGCGGCAGTTTCACTGTTGTCTGAACTTGGGAAGCCGCTTAAGTGCTAGCAAGCCAGCTATCTCTTGAAGCCGTCCGCTGACTTGGCCTGATGCTATCTAAGTCGCCCTTCATCCCGCAAATTTTAAAGCCGGGGACCAAGATTCAAAGATGGGAAACTTCGAACCTTCGCGACTTTAGTCGCCTCTGGGGGCACAATTTTCACAAGCGCCGGCCAAATCTCCGCGTTGCAGAAATATTTCTTAAGTTTTCGCGAAGGTGAGAGTTCGGCGAAGAGCTTGGAAGACTGGTCCCCTTCTGCAGTAGCGGCTGAGTTTTTCGCAAAGTGTACAAGATTCCAGGGCCTTGCGTAGCTGCATCGACGCCGCCATCACTGCCGCTCACTACGGAGTAAGTGGCTTGAAAAAACCTATACTGGCAGTGCCCGGCCGCATTCTTGTGCCATACCTCACACGAGCAGAGATTGAACTGCGTGTGGAAAAATGCCTGCTGGAATTGGGAGAGGAATTCGACATCGGGTATGTGGCAGCGGTCGTCGTAGCGCGAGACTACATCAACGAAGCATTCTTCGACCTGCTCGGACTCCCGCCCAATGATTCGTCAGATGAGGATGAATAGGGTCACGCTCCAATCGCTGGTGCCAACCAACTCGCGCGGAGTCGAATTGGAGTTACGTCGAAGCTCAGGGGAACTGCCGTGAAGATTTGGCTGGCGAGTGATCTACATACCGACGCGGCCTGCTGGGAGCCGCGGGTGGTGCCCGATCATGATGTGCTCGTGCTCGCCGGCGATATCGCCAACGGTCCGGGTGCAGCAGTCGCGGAACTGAGGCGGATCCAGGTTTTGACTGGTCGACCGATCATTTTCGTGCCCGGCAACCACGATGTCTTGGACAGCACATTGCGTCCGCCTGAGTTTCAAGGGCTGGCCTGGCCGATCGTCATTTTGCGGGCCGGCGCGTCGATCAGGATCGAGCGTGTGCGTTTTGTTGGTGCCACCCTCTGGACCGACTTCGAGCTCAACGACCTCGGCGAGATAGCGCAGCGCTGGGCGATTTCGAGTATGCCGGAATTCTCGACCGTGCGACATGAAACCGAAGACCGGTTCATAACGCCACGTGACGTGGGATTTGAGCACAACGACGACCGAGCTTCCCTTGAGGCGGCTTTGAGTAGGCCACACGAGGGGACAACGGTCGTTGTGACCCACCATGCTCCAAGCGCCCTATCAATCCCAGAGGACTCTTGGCACGAGAGGTGGCCCGCCTATGCGTCAGACCTTGAGGCCATGATCAGGCGGTTTCAGCCCACTTTATGGGTGCATGGACATATCCACGAGCCGCAAGACTACATGATCGATGCGACAAGGGTGCTGTCCAACCCGAGAGGGTACCCCGGTGGCTGGGACCAGATCCGCGCATGGCGAGAAGAGCTCGTTATAGAGCTCTGAACAGTCGCACGGGATGGATGTTTTCGCAGCATTACGGAGCGCATGCTCGGTGCACGCCCCCCTCCCCAGCATCAATTTCAGCGCCAGACCGGCAAGAAAGAATTTCAGGAAAAAACGGGCGTAATACGCCACCCGTTTTCCCCCGAAATTCTGCCGGTCTATGGCGCTGAAATGGACACTGGAGCCAAGGGGGCCGTTTGACTCCCAAGACACGCCCAGGGCCGAAGAGGCCCTTGCCCCCCAAGCCACGGCTTGGGGGGATGATGAGGGTGGGGCGTGTCTTGGGCGTCAACCGAGACAAGCTCGTGAGCAGAGGGAAGAAGTGTGAGCGCAGTCGATGACCAATTCGCGGGTTGACCTGAGTCCATTGGCCCACACTCGCCCCATAACCCAGCCCCTGGCTGGGGGGCGAGGTCCGAAGGACCAGGCCAAGGGGAACAGGTCAAGCTGAGCTCAAGGTTCCGGGAAATTGCCCACAGGGCGATTTTCTGGAAGCTCAGCGACCCCGAATTTGTCAGCGAGTGTGCTCGGCTATTGTGGCGCTGAGAGGGTCCAGGGAGAGGCGCAGCACTCTCTTGGTGGTAGTTTCGAAAGAAGGCAAAGCCTTCTTCGTGGGGGTTTTGAAAGGAGGGCAACGCCCCCTTCACCGAAACGCGTAACGAAGTTACGCAGAGTAGGTTCACTCGTAAAGATATCGCCGTAACGGAAACTCGTAGCCGTAAACTCGAGCATTTCCGATTTTCATGACCTCGGTGGATGCTGCTCAGGTACTAGAACACCTGGATGCTCACACATGGAAAACACATCAGCAAAACTTACCCCTAAAGCCAATCCTCATGCGATCTCGATCCGCTTGGGGTCTCGCACCTATGGTCAGGTCACGGGTTCACGCAACCATGATCTTCGTCTCGGCCGCATCCCAAAATACGTGAGGCAGGACCAGTCTCACCTCAACGACACCTTGATCAAGCCAGCCACGGCGCCAGAGTTTCGGGACATTTGTGAAGAGCGGCGCGCCAACCGCCAAGTTGGTAAAGCGCGCCGCGGCCTGCGCTCAGACGCAGCTGTAATGCGGGACGGCATCATAACCTTTGGCACGCAGGCTCAGACGGTGTTTGAAGCCCTTGATCGGGAGACGCAAAACAAGGCGTTTACCGCCGTCGCAGAGGCTATTGCCACACGTCTCAAAACAACTCTCAACGGTTTGGTGGTGCACAGGGACGAAACCGCCATCCATGCCCATTTCGACCTAGTGGCGGTAAATGTCGACGGGCACCCCATTAGTCAGGCCAATAGTCAAAGCGATTTTAGCCGCCTCCAGGATCTGGCAGCAGAAATCATCGCCCAGTTCGCTCCTCAAATTCAGCGGGGCCATAAAAAATATGACCGGCTGAAGGCTGGGGCGAATTTCTCCGACACTGTGCATCGCTCAGTGAAACAGTTGCATGAGGACCTCCCGCAGGAGATCGAAACGAGGAAGCTGGCCCTCGCCAAGCTCAACAAGAACATCGCTGCCACAGAGGCGAAACTTGCAGAGGAAACAGAGGACCAGGCACGCCTGCAAAAACGGCTTGCCACTTACCAGGACCGCCTCGCCCGTCAAACGGCAGAGCTCGACGAGCTTCAGGCAACTCAAAAGGCGCTGCATTAAAAGATCATCGATGACGCGAAAGCCGAGGGTGAGGCTGAGAGGAAAAAGATCATTGAAGCTGCTCGCATCGAAGAGCAGTCCATCAAGGCCCAAGTTGAGGCAGACCGTTTGGCCGCCATCTCAATCGCCAAGGACCAGGCTCATGCTCTCATGGAGGGTTTCGAGCTTGCCATCGTAGGCAAAATCGAGCCGGTGATGAGAGACAATCAGCCAAGATGGCTGATCAATGGGTCCCTTGATGATGGGGCCAGAAAGCGTCTGAGCATGGCTAATCGCTTTGGACTCCGGGCCCTGGTCGAAAAATTCCACGGTCTCATGAAATCGCTCCAGGAGCGGCTTCTCAAAGCGACGAGGCTGGTGACGGAACTTGAGCAGCTCCGGGACGAAATGACCCCTACCCAACAGGCTAAGTTTGACCTGGCGAAAGGTCAGGTGGATCTCGAAGAGATGACCCTCTGATCGCGATTAGCGGAATGTGCAGAGTACTGCGCATTCCGCTTGTCGCCGTTGGAACTGCGCAATACTCTGCACATTATGATATTTATCGATGAAATAGCAGAACTCGTCCGGGCGGCACGGAAAACCCGCAACATGACCCAGCTTCAGCTCGCAGAGCGAAGTAAGGTTAGCCTGCGGAATATTGTCGCGTTTGAAAACGGGCACGCCCCAAACCTCTGTTTTATCTCCTTGGCCAGAATCCTGACGGCCACCGGACTTGAGCTCCAGGTTGTCGAGGCCAGAAGCCGCCGACCCACCTATGAAGACCTCCTTGCTGAGCAGGAGCATGAGCGCAGGAAGGGAGCATTAGATAGCTAGCTAGCTTGCGTTTCAGCAGAGGGACCAACCCGGGCCATTGGCTGGGGCTGGTCGTCCTATGTCCTTCGCTCAGGGTCTCACCATTGGGCAGTCGGGCTTACGCCGTCAAACCGTGATTAGCTTTTGGTTTTGCCATCCATCGGCCGATCGGCCTGCCTGAACCGCCATGTTGAAACTAGAAACGTGGCCATCGTACCGGCGAGATTGACGGCCAGCTCGGCGTGGCGAGCGCTAGGTTTTACGCGAAGCGGGCCCTCGCTGTGAGCGTCGCTGATCTTGTTCCGGAGCGAACCAAGGGATTCGACGATCGACTGGCAACTGCCCAGGATCTGCTTGAAAACCTGCTCGGTGTGCAGGTCCGGCGCCAGGTTAAGGATACCGGCGAGCTTGCGATAAAGAACCGGCAAATCATCCTTTTCCTCATAGGTCTCGCCGGCCTCGTGGATGATCCACTTGCACACGTCCTCGAGCAACGTGCGGGAGAGGGTGATGGCCCCCTCAGGGTTGTTGGCGCGCCGCTGGAGTGCGGCTTCCCATCGGGCATGCACCGCGTCCGGATTGAAGGCTTGCAGCGTTGCAGAGATGGCTGCGTCCGAGGGGGCACCGACCTGTAGCTGTGCCACGGTATAGACCGGGCTGCCGGACATAAGGCGCTTAACCTGCAGCACGAACCCGTCGTGCCTCAGATGCCCGTTGATGTCCTTGACCAGTTGAGCCTGCCCCTCGGGGTTCTGCGCGATCGGGTCCGTCACCTCCTGCAGGAAGCGGAAGAACTGCTGCTGTGAGCAGGTCAACAGACCCAGAAACTCAAGCAGCTCCTGCTGGGTCCAGTCGTCATTGCGGACCGTGTGCTGGTAAATCGCATCTTCGAGTGTCCCAGGGTTACTTCGAAAGACGTCGGGTTCATATGGCGACGGCATGTCGGCGATCGGCCACACGCGCTTGATAAAGTCGACATGCTCCAGCTCGGTCGCCAGCGGCACCCCCTCAAACAGGGCAATGATCCGCCGCCGGGTGAGGTCGGAAACGTGGGTGCGGTCATATTCGTCGATTTTGGCGACCAGCTCCGCCAGGTCAAAGTTCTCATTGTCCTCGAGAAACAGCCGTGCCGCGTCGACGACGCGGTCTGGCCGGAGCGCCTGCAGACGCGTGGACGCGTAACGGAACTTGCTGTTGAAGGCCTCGTCCTTGTCGCCCGCTGCCAAGCCAAGTCGCTCGCACAGCGCTGGCACGTCATAAGCCTTGTAGTCTGAGATGGCGTTGGCCAAGGCGCCACGCAGCTGCCCTATGAGCTTCGTCTGCGCGTTCAAATCAGCACCCTCTCCACTTCGTCCAGCGTCACCTCGTCGGAACGGCGATCGTACAACTGCGTCGTCCGCGTCGAGCTATGGTTCGCCATGGTGGCGGCGCGCTCCAACGTGCCGCCGTTCTTGAGGTAGGCCGTGATGCCGGTTGCGCGGAAGGTGTGATTGCCGATCTTGGTGCCGATGTCGGCCGCAAGGGCACGTCGCTGCACCATGGCATAGGTATTCGCCTGGGGCAGGGGCCGTCTGGAAAGGGTTTTACTGGCCCGGTCAATCGTCCGGAACAAGGGGCCTTTGGCATCACCGGCAATGCCTGCAGCGTCGATATAGGCGTGCAGGTATTCCTCAAGGTTGTGGTGGCACGGCATCTCATGCCGTTTGCCGCCCTTCTCGTGCAGCCGCACCCACAGGCGTCGGCTCTGGGTGTAGACGTCCTCCACCTTCATGCCGGTGACGGCGCCGATGCGCGCAAAGCTGTAGACCATAAGGCCAATCAGCGCCCGATCGCGCAGACCCCCGATGGTGGTACAATCAATGGCATCAAGCAGGGCGCGCGCCTCCGAAGGTTCTAGTACCGGCGTTTTGCCGCGTTTGACGCTATGGCTGGGGCCGCGCACCGACGCGGCCGGATTGACCGGCACAACCTGTTTCACCACCAGCCAGTCGAACAGCATGCGTACGGCAGCCAGGCGCTGCTTGGCCGTGGGCGCTGAATGGCTGTCCGTCAGCATTTCCACCCATGCTGCTACGTGCAACGGCTGCACGTGCGCGATCGACGGCACGTTGGATTCGCCGCACCAGGTCATGAAATCACCAACGGCGCGGCCATAGGCGCGCCGCGTATTCGGGTTGCGGATATGCGAGACGAAGAGTTCCAGGAAGCTGATAGAAGCCTGCTGCCCGGCCCGAGCGACAAAAGCAGGGACATTGGCAGCGGCTCCGGCGCGGATCAGCTCCATCAGAATGGGCTTTCGTCTGACCACGAAGAGCTGCGCGCCGCCATTGCAGGCACTGCAGCAATTGCCGGACGGGCTGGAACGGCTGCAATTGCCGGCCGCGCCGGCACTGCGGCGAGTGCGGGGCGGGCAACACCCATGCCGCCGGCCTTCCTCATGAAGCCGAGCACCTGGCCGTAGTGGCTGCGCGCATGGTCATCATGCCACCAGCCGACATGCTGGCCTTGCCAGTTGTAGATGCTGGAGCCGCGGATAAAGGCGACGTGGTGCCCATGCAGGTCCAGTATCCACCCCCGGTCGGTGTCGACCCAATTTTTCACCCGGCCCAAACGGTCAAAGAACGGCTCCATGTCTCCTCCTATATATGTTTGATAAAGAACATTATCACACATACCCGGGCGTGACAATTTTCACCGTCGACATCACCTATTCAAAAATTATGTGAGCCTGGTCACATTGAGGCGGCTAGGACTGGTCGTCATCTTTGCGGCGGCTTTTCCACTCGAGCGATCCCCACTTCACGTGCAGCTCGCGCTCACGCCGGCGACGGCGCGAGTTCGGGCGAGTGAGCAGATTGGGGATTTGTGTGGCTAAGACGCCGAAAAGAATCTCAATCCAGTCCGGAATGCTTTCAAGCATCCGGATGGCCTGCTTCTCTTTTATAGACATGAAAAAGCCCGCCTAAAGAGGCGGGCGACGGCGACCAAAAGGTCGATCACCCTTGTTTCAAAGGGCGATAATGGAGCATGCCTTCGCATGCAAATTTGGCATAGAAAAACTGCGGGTGCCGAATGGTCGTTCGGCTGGGTGGTGCCCGGCGCTCCTCGTGGAGGCGACTGCCTCACTCGTCAGGGTCTAGCCCATCTTCTCAAACGCTGCGACTCGGATCGACACCTTCGTCCGACCGGAACCATGTCAAATTTTTACCCCACGGGAAACAAAAAACCCGCCATGCGGCGGGTTGGGCGAGATCTGACATCTATATTTCGGACTGTATCCCGTGCCCCGAAAGATGGCAATGTCAGGCACAAAGCTATTCGCCAGTGTTGAGGTCCCGACCGATCAAGTTCATTCCTTGCCAAGACAAGGTGACATTGAACAGTTTAAACAGCTGCAGAAACTCTGCAGGCGTAAGCTCAATATCGACCTTTTTAACCTCTGGGACACCGGCGCTTTGCAGCAAAACCCGAGCTTCGTCGGCATCCTTTGCGGACACCAGATAGCCTGAAATTGAGGAATACCCGTTGTCGCCGATGTAGAGGTTTAGGCCTACGAGGATTTCACCGTCCTGCTTTTGGCCGCGCTTTTCGAGCAACGCCTGGATACTGTTTTCCAAGGTGTTGTCGGCAGCGGCTTCTCCAGTCCAGTCGCCGTATTGGGCTTCAGCCCGAAATGTCTCGGTCATATTGATCTCCCTCGATAATAATCACTAGCGCGCTAGGCTGCAGCCCGCTTACGCGCGCCGCTGACGTTTATGCGCATCTGTACCACTTCGCGAGAAGTCCCATAAAACTCCGCGGCATCTGGTACTGACATGCTTTGCTGAACAATGAAGAGAGCAGCCTCCTCGGAAATCAACAGCGCCGGCCCGAGCCAGTTCGCTTCTTCTTCGTGATCAGGATTATGGGAACGCTGACCGTCTGCCCCAAAAAGCGCTGTCACGGGGTGACCTAAAAGAGCATGAGCGATTTCATGGGCAATATTCGAAGCCTGCCGGCCGGAGTCGTGGGCGTCGTTATGAACGATCCAGCGTTTGCCTTGGGTCTGCAGTGTGACCGCCGAAAATTCCTTCCGACCCGGGCCCTTGGTGTAAAAGGCGATATGGGCTGGATCCGCTTCGAGCTTACTTAGGTCGAGAAGAGGCAGGCCGAGATGGTCACAAAGCTTTCGCGGGCACATCGGCCCTGCCGGAGGGATCCCCAGCTCCAAGCGCAGGTCACGCGCCCAGCCATTGGCCTCGGTCTTGAACCCACGACGCAGACCCATGCACGCTAGTCCTGAATTTTGCGGATTTGTTCGTAGGCAGCTTTGATTATCGCCTCCATCGCGATGGCCCCTTCCTTAGATAGGTTAGGATCCGCGCGGAACAATGCTGTAACCTCCGCCAGAGGCTCAGTTTTCTGCCGTCCTTCGCCGGTGATGAAATCATCAGCACGTAGCCCAGACCAGGCACATAACGCCGATAAGCTATCGACGTCGGGCTTTCGGCCTTGCGACATCCGCGTGAGGGTCGAGGCCGGCACCTTGGCCTGCTCAGCAACCTTCTTCCAAGTAAGATTTTTGGCGCTGCGCGCGGAGTCGAGCGCGGAAAAGAACCTCTCCCCGTCAAACCTGTGGGAAACTGGCTCGTTGCTATCTTGCAATTTCATTCCTATTAAGCAACATGGGTGCGTTGCGATGTTGCAACGTAAAACCGCATTGGCAATCGATGCGTAAACTATGGAGTCTCCCCATGTCAAAGGGAAAAGGCAGCGGGCCTTACCGCAGCGTCATCTCGGGCCGTTACGTCACCACTGCTCATGGGCAGCGTAGCCCCCATACCACCGTGCAAGAGGCGCCCGGCCGCAGCGGCAGCGTTGGCGGCGCTCACCGCAATGCGACCTCGGGCCGTTTCGTGACCGGCGGTCATCCGCACAATACGACGCGGGAAAAGTAGGTGGGCCCCGGCCCACGGTGGTATCCTCCCCTTTACCGGTAGCGGTCCAGGTCATCCTGGGCCGCTATTCTATGTGTCCTGCGTTCTGGTGGGTGCTGACAAGCAGTTCAGCAAGCAAGCTAGCTTGCCCATAAGGTCCAGAAGACCCGATCCTCATCGTTCAGGTGAGCTTTTGTGGGAGCAAAGGTGAGCTTCTATGGGAGTTCCGAGCTGCCCGCTATTGATTTTCCAGTCTTTTTTCTTCCGAGAGCCGCAAAAGATTGCCTGAAAATCCCATAAAGCTCACCTTTGCTCCCATAGAGGTTCACCTCAGGTGGAGACATGAAAGATGGCTCAGATCGGTTTTGTCAGAGCTGCGCAGTGAATAGCCCCTAGATTTGTAGACGCCTTCTTCCCTAATTTTGAGGCAAGGAGGCCTTTATGGGCAAAGCCAATTTCACCGACGAGTTCAAGCGGGACGCGGTGCGTCAGATCACCGACCGGGGT
>NZ_PYWB01000021.1 GCF_003056345.1 Devosia submarina
GATGGATCGAGGACTACTGTGAGGTTCACCCGCACTCCGGGCTCAAGTTCCGCTCACCACGAGAGTTCCTGCGCCTCAGTGCTTAAACCCAATCGCCGCCTGTCCGGTGAAACGGGGCGCACTCCATCCATCAAGAACGCTCGCAACGGCTCGGTGGCTAGTTCAGGTGCAGTGTGACGCCAGTTAATCTTCGCGTCGATCATCTCACCCTCAAGCCATCCCCAGACGACAAGGGTCCTGCCAATTTCGGCATACAGATCGTGAAGTGTTGATCCAGGATGGCTCAATGGCTCCAGCCAGTACAGATGAGCGCAGCGGCAAGCGATAAGACGGAGACAATCGCAGCGGCCCAAACCGCTGTATCAATAGTTCGCTCCCGCATTCGTCGCTTGTTCAAGTCCGTGGCAGGCGTGACTAGAGGTATGTCCTTTAGCGGTTCGGCACCGGCTGCGACACCATGCATTTCGTCGTAATTGAGCGATGCCGGTGGGCGCTGAATCGGCGCGCTAGGCCGCGCCCGCAAAACGGTCTCCACACGGAACTGCTTTGGTGGAGCGCCCCACTTGAGGCGACGGAAAGCGAAAACGTTGCTGTCCGAGCGCTGAGCCTGAAACTGTGGGTGGTCTATCATCCTGCGATGACTGCAAACGGCTCATAGGTTTGTCTACTGCGGGCTGACAAGAAGATTAATCGGTGTTTGCAGTGACCACCGCCTTTGTCGTTCACCGCTAAGTGACGGCAGCTTTTGGGAGCCTAAGGGGAATACAGGAAGGGCAGAAACTGAGGGGCGCTTTCCTGTCGTCATCGGTTGAAGCACCGAAAGCCCGCACTCGGTGGGGTGATCTAACAACGCCTAATGTCTCGCACCGTCCTGGTGTCCAGCAAAAAGCTAATTGATCCCCGGCTGTTTCTTGAGGCGCGTCTGGCGTGAACTTGGACGCCGGTGACAAGTGACCATCGTTAGAATGCTACTGCTCGCTGCCTAGCGTTATGAATGTGCCGCTCCATGGCCGAGACGGCGCGATCGCGGTCGCGGGCGATGATACCGTCGATTACTTCGAGATGGTCTTCGAGGGCAGGGGTAAGCACGACGGGATTAAGGCGGAAGCGGTCGAGAGCGATCATGCGGACCCGAAGCGAATTGATCGAATAGGCTTGGATCAGGGTCTCGTTGCCGGTGCCGGCGATAAGGAATTCATGAAAGCTGCTGTCGATGTTCTGCGCTTCTTCGAGAAGCTGCGCGGTGATGCCGCCTGAGGCGCGCTCGAGGACCAAGGTATGCAGCGCCTTTTGTGCGATGAGCGCATCGTCGCCGATATGATCGAGGGCGTAGATGGTGGCTTCGCGTTCATAGGCGATGCGCAATTGGTAGGATTCGCGGATCATCCGAAGATCGACAGAAGTGATCTGGATGCCGCGCTGGGGCATGACCGAAAGAAGCCCTTCGGCCTCCCACCGGGCGAGAAGTTCGCGCAGGGCGCCAAGCGAAATGCCGAGCTTGGCCATGAGCTCGCGCTGCGACAGGTTCTGACCGGGACGAACATCGCCGGCCAACAGCAATTGCTGGAAGCGCCGATAGGCAGCCTGCCGATTGAGTCCGATATCGGTGCCGGAACTGTGCTCCGGAGACTGGGCGTTTGTTTGCTCGCTTTTGGCCGAAAGCATCGGCGATCTCCAATCCCTCTGGGGCGGCGCCTTGTTAGCCGAGGCGGGTGCCGAAATCAAAACCGGTTGCCGCAAAACTTTCAACAAGAGTTCGAGTCCCGGCATCATCGAGCGGCAGAAGGGGCGGCATGGGCCGGCTCCATGCAGGGTCGTTAGTCATGTGCGCCTTGAGCGCCTTGAGCGCGACGACGCCACCATTGGCATCGACGGCTTCGATGCGCCGCGCCGCGCGCTCGATGGCATCGGCATCATTGCGCTGTTCCGGCGATGTGTAGCGTTGGGCGAGCTCGGCCGCGACGATGTTGGGCATGCCGCCGATCATGCCGGCGCCGCCATTGCCGATCAAGGCGGGGAAGACGCGATCATCGCCTGTAAAAATCTGCAATTGCGGGAAACGTCGGCGCAGCTCGAGCGTCTGCGGTTCGATGCCGGTCGAATCCTTGATGCCGACGATGCGATCGCCGTGCCGGTTCAGCAGCATCTCAATCAGCTCGGCAGTGAAGGGCGCCCGGCTCAGCTGAGGGATGTGATACAGCACGACGTCGATCGGAAAGCCGCCAAGGCGATTCGCACAGGCGGCAAAATAGGCGGCGATGCCTTCGGCCCTGGCGCCGTAATAATAGGGCGGGACGATCAGGACGGCGCGGCAGTCGAGATCGGCAGCGGCCTCGATGGTGGCGATAGTGTCGTCAAGCGCGACGCTCATCGCTGCTGGAATGACGCGCCGCATGTTGAAGCCGTTTGTCGCCAATGCCTCTAGCGCCTGCCGCTTTTCTGAAGCCGAAAACGAAGGTCCTTCGCCCGTCGATCCAAATGGGGAGACATAGGTGCAACCTTGCGCAAGGAGCCAGCGCAGATGCTCTTCGAGCCGTTCGACATCGACGCGGAAATCCTCGCTCACCGGTGTGAGGGAAGCGGCAACGATGCCGGTAAGGGGCAGGGTTTCCGGGCGCTCGAGCGTCGAGGCGGCGTTGGAAAACTTCTGTTGGGTCACTGATACAATCACAGGTTTAAGCAAAGGAACAATCAACTATTTACATGCGGTTCGATATGATGCAACTTCATTTTGCAGACGGCCGAAAAAGCGCCTAGTGGCGTGAAGGGGGGAGCTCGTGGCGGAACTGGAACTGTCGGGAGTGTCGAAGACGTACGGCGCTTTCAACGCGCTTAAGGACGTATCGCTCGAGATTGGCGATGGTGAGTTCGCGGTGTTCGTCGGACCGTCCGGTTGCGGCAAGAGCACGCTTCTGCGCCTGATTGCCGGGCTCGATCCAGTCAGCGAAGGCCAGATCGCCATTGGCGGCAAGGACGTAACGTCGAGCCAGGCCGGGCAGCGTCCCATTGCTATGGTGTTCCAGAACTACGCGCTCTATCCGCATATGAGCGTTTATGACAACATCGCCTTTCCGCTGCAGATGGAGCGGCGGTCCAAGGACGAAATTCGCGCCGAAGTCGCGCGTGCCGCGCAGATCGTACAGCTTTCGACCCGCTTGCAGGACAAGCCATCCAAACTGTCCGGCGGGCAGCGCCAGCGCGTGGCGATTGCCCGGGCCATCGTGCGCAAGCCCGGCATCTTCCTGATGGACGAGCCGCTGTCGAACCTTGACGCGGCCCTGCGTATGGAGATGCGTTCCGAGCTGACTCAGCTACACCGCCGGCTCGGCTCGACCATGGTCTATGTGACGCATGACCAGCTCGAAGCCATGACCATGGCAGACCGTATTGTGGTGCTGAACGGGGGCAGGGTGGAGCAGGTCGGCCCGCCGATGGAGCTGTACCACAATCCCGCGAACCTGTTCGTCGCCGGTTTTATCGGCAGTCCGCCGATGAATTTTCTGGCCGGAACGGTGCGAAGCGTCGATGGCGCGACGGTTTCGGTCGATGCGCTGCGCATCGGCGTCGTGACGCTGCCGTTCAGCGGCGAGCATCTTTACGCAGGCGACAGCGTGACGCTTGGCGTACGGCCGGAAGCGCTCGAACTCGGCGCTGGCAGGCAAGTGCAGTTTTCGGTGGTGCCTGAGGCTGTCGAGCGGCTCGGGCTCCACACGATCGTGCATGCCGGGGAAGAGGGGCGGCCTTTTACGGCTTTGTTCAACGGCGACCCCAAATTGCGTGCAGGCGAGGCCATCAATGTGAGCGTCGATCGATCAAGCGTGCAGGTATTCGATGCCGATGGGATTTCGCGATCCCGCCGGACCGAGGTGTAACGCAGGAAATCAGGTGAAGCGCGAGGAGAGGCTTCACCGCTCAATTCAAGGGAGTAGGAAAAATGGAAAAGCAGAACAAGGTGGGCCTAAATCGGCGTCAATTGCTGCTCGGCGTCGCCGCCGGGAGCCTGACGCTGGGGCTAGGCGGCTCGATCGGCCGGGCCTTCGGACAGGACCAGCAACTGGTGTTCTGGTCGCAGTTCGCGGGCAGCAAGCGAGTGGCGGGCGAAGCGCTGGAAGCTGCCTTCAAGGAAGCGCATCCCGAGCGCAACCTCGTGAGCACGCTCTATGCCGAGCCGCCACAGCTCAACGAAAAAATTCTGACGTCAATCAACGGCAATACGGCGCCGGACCTCTTCGTGCAGCACTGGGATTACAACCTGACTTATGCCGCCGCAGACCGCATGCTTGATCTGGGCGAAGCGCTCAGTGTGTCGATGGACGATCTCGACCCGTCGCTACTGGCCTATGGCCACATCAACGGCGCGCAATATTCCGTGCCGATGTATGGCACGTCGCGCGGCATCGGTTTCAACCGCGCCCATGTGGTCGAAGCGGGGCTCGATCCGGAAAATCCGCCCAAGACTTGGGCCGAGTTCCGCGACTGGGCAATTGCCCTAACCAAGCGGCAGGAGTCGGGGTTCCTCGAACGTGCCGGCTTCTCGCTGTTCCACAACGACCTCGAAGCCTGGGAAGTGTTCACGATCTTCCTCCAGGGCGCGGGCGGCAAGCTGCTCAACGATGACCTTTCCGCACCAAGCTTTGCCGGGCCGGAAGGTGTCAAGGCGCTGACCTTCCTCAAGGGCCTCCTGATCGACGACCGAGTGTCGGATCTCGGGTTTGGCCTTGGGCCAGGCGGTCTTGCCAGCCCCTTCAATACGGCGCGTGCTGCGATGATCATTGCTGGCAATTATTCGACCAACAACGCCCTGCGGGCCGGTATCGAATTCGATGTGGCGCCCATTCCAATGGAAAATGGCGGCTTCACCTCGCTTGTCGATCCCTTCTGCTATGCCATTCCGCGCGATGCCAAGAACATCGAGGGCGCCGTCGCTTTCGTCGAGTTCGCACTCTCGCCCGAGCAGCAGGTTGCGTTCGCAGTGGAGAGCAAGAACGTGCCGGTGCTGAAATCGGCGCAGCAGGACCCGGCGGTGCAGGCCGATCCCTACCTGTCCAAGTTCGTGGAAACCGCAAGCTACGCGCCGCAGGAAGCGCCGGCCATTCCGGCGTTCTCGCGCATGGTCACGATTATCGCCCGTGCAGTGCAGGAAGCCATGTTCGGGCGGGCGAGTGTCGAAGATGCACTGACCGCCGCGGCGGCCGAAGTGCAGATCATTCTCGACCGCGGTTAGGAGCGACCATGTCATCCCGATCGGCCACAGTCGGACCCTTCAACAGGACCTGGGGCGCCTATGCCTTTCTCGCCCCAGCCCTGTTGATCCTGTTCCTCTCGCTGCTCCTGCCCGCGATCGCGACGATCGGGATGAGCTTTACCGACATTTCGTTCCTGAGGCCGACCAACTGGGTCGGTCTCGACAATTACTTCCGACTGATGGCGGACGGCCGTTTCCAGCAGGCCATCGGCAACACGATTTATTACACGTTGGGCGTGACGTTTCCGACCATGGCGCTGGGGCTTCTGGCGGCAGTGGCTCTCAATCGCAAGTTTCCATTCCGCATCGTCTTCCGGACCATCTTCTACCTGCCGGTGCTGACCTCGCTGATCGCGGCGGCGGTGGTGTGGGTCTATCTGTACGAGCCCTATTCGGGGCCGGTGAACGGCCTTTTCGTATCGCTCGGGCTTGGTCCGCAGCCATGGCTGTCCTCGCCGAACCTTGCCATGACGGCGCTGATCATCATGGCGGTGTGGCGCGATTTCGGCACGGCAATGATCATCTATCTCGCCGGCCTGCAGGATATTCCCGAGGAAATCTACGAGGCTGCGCGGCTCGATGGCGCCAGCAAGTTTTCGATCCTTTGGCGCATCACGGTGCCGATGCTGGCGTCGGTGACCTTCTACCTAATGATCATCCTGATCGTGCAATCGTTCCAGGTGTTCGGCGCCATCTATGTAATGACAGGCGGCGGCCCGCTGGGGTCGACGGAGACCATCGTCTTTCAAATGTACCAGACCGCCTTTGGCTATACCGAATTCGGCTATTCGGCGGCGATGTCCACGGTGTTGTTCTTCGTCATCCTGCTGTTCTCCCTGGTGGGCACAAAAATCATGCGGAGGGGCGAGGCATGAGCGTCGTGGCGTCCCAATCCACTCCGGCGCGGACGGACGAGCGCTCGTTTTCGCTGTCGCGGTTCATCCCCTTGGGCGAACGGATCGTCGGCTATGGCCTCCTGCTGTTTGCGGCCTTCGCGACAATGGCGCCGTTCCTCTGGATGGTGTCGACCTCGCTAAAGGCGGATGCGGAGGTGTTCCAGTTTCCGCCCAGCTTCGTGCCGCAGGGTCTCGAATGGCAGAATTATCTCGATGTGATCTACCTGCCCGATAGTGGACGGCAATTGGTCAACAGCTTGGTTTTCGCGCTGGGTTCGACCATCTCAAATCTCGTCTTCTGTTCGCTGGCAGGCTATGCCTTGGCGCGCATGCAGTTTCGCGGCAAGACAATCGTCTTCGCGCTTGTGGTCGGCCTCCTGATGGTGCCGGCGCAAAGCCAGATCGTGCCGGTCTTTCTGATCGTGCAGAAGATCCCGTTTGCGGGTGGCAATGACTGGTTGGGCAATAGCGGCACGGGTCTCCTCAACACCTATTGGGGCATGATCCTGCCAACGGCGGCAACGCCCTTCGGTATCTTCCTGATGCGGCAATTCTTTACCCGCATTCCTATCGAGTACGAAGAATCCGCCCGTCTCGACGGCGCCAAGTCCTTCACGATCTTCTGGCGCATCCTCTTGCCACTGGCGCGGCCGGCCATGGCGGTGCTGGGGGTGCTGAGCTTCCAGAGCGCCTGGAACGAGTTCATCTGGCCGCTAATCCTTACCAATTCGCGGGACATGGCGACGCTTCAGATCGGCCTGCAATTGCTACAGAGCGGACCCGATGCACGCTGGAATGTAGTGATGGCCATGGCGACGCTGATCACCATGCCGATCATCATCGTCTTCCTCTTCGCCCAGCGCTTCGTCATCGACGGCGCGGTCACGAGCGGCGTCAAAGGCTAGACGTCGCTCTTCCCAACATCAAACCCGAGCGCCGAAGGGCGCAACGAGGAAATTTATATGATCGAGCATTTCGAAGTCTATCGCGTCTCCGGAGAATACGCCGCTTGGCCGGCCAATTACGGGCTCTGGGCCTGGGGTGACGAAATCGTCGCGATCTTTTCGCAGGGGTTCAAGGGCGCGCAGGAAAACCTTCATGCCCGCGACATGACCCGCCCGTTCGTGGGCAAGCAGGCGCGCAGCCTCGATGGCGGACGGACGTGGACGCCGGAACCTTTTACCGGCCATACCCCCGGCGGCACGTCGCTGTCAGGCGACGAGCATGTGGTCGAGTCGTTGCAATGCCAGCCCAATATCGTGCCAGATCGCGACCTGAAGCCGCTTGATCGTCCCATCGATTTCCTCGACCCTGAAACCATCGTAATGGCGGCGCGCACCGGGCTCAACAACGGTTCGATCAGCTGGTTCTATGTCAGCCGCGACCGCGCCCACAACTGGGCCGGGCCCTATCGCTTCGGCGATTTCGGTCTGACGGGGATTTCGGCGCGTACCGATATCGTGCCGCTGGGGCAGCACGATGCGCTATTCCTGCTGACCGCCGTCAAGAGCAATGGCAAGGAAGGGCGGGTGTTCTGCCTCAGGACGCGCGATGGCGGCGAGAGCTTCAGCTTCGAAAGCTTTGTCGGCGAAGAGCCGGACGGTTATGCGATCATGCCGGCGTCGCTCAAGATGGAGGACGGCAGCATTCTCTCGCTTGTGCGCTGTTCGACGCCGGGCAAGGGTCCGGACCGCAAGGCCTGGATCGAGCAATATCGTTCTGTCGACGAAGGTAAGAGCTGGACGCTCGAGGGCCGGGCGGTTGACAATACCGGCTTTGGCGGCAATCCTCCGACCTTGACGCGGCTCGGCGACGGGAAGCTGCTGTTGGTCTATGGCTTCCGTGACGCGCCGTTCGGCATGCGCGCCCGCACCAGCAGCGATGACGGTCGGAACTGGGGTGAGGACACTATTCTGCGCGATGACGCAGGTATGTCCGACCTCGGGTATCCGCGAACGGTCGTGCTTAACAACGGCAGAGCGCTTACTGTGTATTACTTCAACCACGGCTCCGATACCGATCGTTACATCGCCGCGACTTTATTCGAACTCTAATTGGCAGCTTTGGAGAACACCTAGCGATCGTTGAACGTCCGGCATGGGCGCATTCCCGCAAAGTTACTTTGACGTCGGGCCCACAACTGAGGAGTGCAGCACAGCCACTTCCGTTCCGCAGCAATCTAGGTAAGCTATCTTCCGCAATGCCGCCGGGGGAGCAGATGGGCATGTTTTGCTTCTTGATGAGCCTCTTCCGGGCAAGGCCCAGTGCTCCACCCCGACCTTCAGACTACCCGACAAAGTCTTGGGCTGTGCGCCGAGAAAGTGTTGTGGTTCTAACCCGGCCTGCCGCCAAGCCGGTGCCCGCCCACATCATCAAGGGTCCATGCTGGGTTATCAATGGCGACACTATCGTCATAGATAAGGTGCACATCCGCCTCGCCGGCATCGACGCTCCCGAACTTGATCATCCCTACGGACAGAAAGCCAAATGGGCGTTGGTTCAGCTCTGCAAAGGCCAGACCGTAACCGCCCACATCAAGCCAGAACTCTCTTACGACCGTCTGGTCGGCCAATGCTTCCTACCGAACTGTCGCGACCTCGCCGCAGAGCTCGTCAAGCAGGGGATGGCGCTAGATTGGGAGAAGTTTTCAGCAGGGACCTACAAGCATTTGGAAACGGTTGATGCACGAAAACGCCTGTGGCGGGCAGCAGCTCGGCAACGTGGATGGATGCCGCCTCGCACACCCGGGTAATCTTCCGATCTCCGTCTATCCATTCTAGCTTCTGCTTGGCCTTAATCAGGCGGCCGCTTTTGGCAAATCCTCTAAGCGAACGAACGTCTCCTTAGGGGCGCACCATTGCCTATGGTGACTTTCGTTCTTGCGAGTCGACTATTTGGCTCGCCGCTTCAAATCGTCCCTCGTCACCCGAATTTCCGCCTCTATGTCTTCCCCCCGATAGACATAGGAAGTCTCGTGACGAACGTATCGTCCCTCTCGGTCGGCGCTCAGCCAATTGAATGACCCCACACAGAGGAGGCTGTCGTCGACGGCGACAATCTTGCTGTGGAGCTTCTCCAGCCGGTGCAATGTGACGCCAATTTGCTTCAAGGCATCTTCTGCTTCATCGATCTGTCGCTTTCCATTGGAAATAAGATCCGCATTCAGCAATGGGTCGGCGTAGACTTCGACAACTGCGCCTCGGTCAGCGGCAGCCTTGAGGGCAGCCAAAATGCCTGTACGCTCCATGGTGCGCAATTTAATCCATGGGCTGACGATGAGGTATCGATGCGCTTCGCTCGCCAGGACGCTCAGCAAGAATTCGTCGTGCTCGCCGGCGTCGCGAAGACTTTGCAGCTGTCCCGGGCTTTCCTGTAAATCTTGGCGCGGCGGTTGTTGGAATTCCAGCTCGCAACCAGGCTGATCAAGAAACCTCGACAACAAGGCGCGAGGTGATCCTGGGGCCGCACCTGCTAGCAAGTCCATGTCACCGAACAGCAGGAAGCTGTCTTTGGCGCGCGATACGGTGACGTTCAGCATGCTGGTGGAAGCATCGATGAAGCCGCCGTTTGCGTGCTTGGAGTAGACAGGAGAAAAGATCACCACCGGGCGCTCTGCGCCCTGTAGCGCATGCACGGTGCCGATTGTGATGGCCCTGGGACCGGACACAGTGATCTTGTGTGAGGAACAGGCTTTGCGCAGCTCACGAACTTGAGCGCCGAAAGGGGTTACGACGCCGACAATGTGCTCGACGGGGCGATTATAGCGAGCTTCCAACATCTGGCGGTTTTGGGCGATCCATGACGAGATGGTTTGTGCTTCAGATGAGTTCGATCTGCTGTTGCACGACTTGACGGCCTTTCCGTCGATGTGGACATAGCCCATGGCGGGCAAAGGCGCGTCGGCTGGCGCAGGTCCCCTGCGAGGCAAAAGCTTGCCCTGGTAGCACATGGCACTACTGTACTCGATAATTTCGTCATGGCAGCGGCGGTGCTCGAAGAGCCACAGACCTGGCGCCAGATCAGGCCACGGAGAGACGCGACTGGCCACCTGCGCCATACGCATGACGCTCCCGGAAGTGCTGCAGACACCTGTCGCGGTGAGGCTTTCGATATCCGCTTGAGGCCCCAGCAATCCGGTCTCGCGCAAATTCCCAATATCAACGGCGCGGGGCACAGACGAGATTGGTTCTATCTGCTGCAAATCGCCGATGATGAGCGCGCGTTTGGCTAGAGCGAAGGCTACGCCCGCAACTTCAGGCAGAGCCTGGCCTGCTTCATCCACGATCAGGAGGTCGATAAAATTGTAGAGGTAGTCGGTTGCCCACACACTACCATCGCGGCGGCTATAGGCCAGCTTCGTCGGCAGTGTAGCGAAGGTTGAGACCGCGCAGGGCATCAACATCATGCGCCGCTGCCAACGTGGTACGAGCGCGGCGCGGCCTCTTCTCTGTCCCGAGGCAGCGATCCCCTTGAGATCTGCCTCCATTGCCATTAGCCAGCGTCCCTCCCAGTAGTGCGTCGCCAAACGAAACAGTTCGAAACGGATGCCGACATCTGTGCGGTCCTCCAGGCCATCCTCAAGGCCAGCGGTTCCATCCAGTGATTGCAGCGCGACCCGCCGAGCCGCTTCGGCAGCGTCTAGTTCACTTCGCAGTTTCCTGACATTGGTCAGGGTGCCCATGGCAGTGGCGTGTTCCCCTTCCGCTTTTCGGACAGCCTGAGCCAAATGTTGCTCAATGTCTGAGATACTTCTTAGCCCATCGAGCCCGGGCATATCCCCGAGAGCGCGACGTGCTTGAAAAACGCGCTTCCGCTCGATAGCGGGCAGGAAGCTGAACAATGCCAATAGGCCGGATTCTTGGGCCTGCTGACGTTCAAATTCTGAGCGGTGGCCCTTTGCGTGTAGTAGTGAACTTGCGCGATCTGCCACAACCGCCCGAGCTTGTTCCTCTACCGCCGCGGGGTCAGCTCCCAACATACGGACATTGTCGAGCGCCGTTGAAAGCCGCTCGAAGCTTCGGTCCGCCTCCACGAGTTTTGTCACTATGCGGCGCCGATGTCCCTTTGCAGGGCAGCGACAAGGTCGGAAACGTCCCCCTTGACGTTAGGATACGCGACGCATGCAGAGGATAGCCAAGCATCCTTGGCACCTTGGAAGCCTTCCTGGCTTTCCAGGCGAGTCTGGAGATCGTCCGTCTGATATTTTTCGGCCGCCTCTTGCCGGCGCGAATTGGCAGGCAGGAAAATGCCATAGCTGCTGACGTCTGGTATCCAGCGCCCGGCCAGGGGGCCTTCACCGGCGGCAAAGTCCTTGCCGAAGGCGTCGATGATGTTGGTGACGGCCTGGTTGTTCGAAGATGTGGCCACGATGACTGGCGGATCCCCACCATTGAGGGCGGCCCGAACCCAGAGACCCGCAACGGCGGACAGGAGAAGGGTCGTCTTACCCGTTCCCGGCGGGCCATTAACGGCGATCACTTCACCCAGCTGCGCTGCGTCAAGCCAAGCCAGAACCTGTCTTTGTTGTTCAGCGAGTGGGAAATGTGGGTTTGAATGGCCCAATCGGCGCGCAAGCGCCTTTTCAATCCTCGGGTCAGCGGCTGCGGCTGACGCAGGAGAGACGAGTTCCTCAAGGAGCGGTATGTCAGGTCGATCTGCGAGGAGCTTGTCGTATAAGTCCAAGATATTACGAATTGTCGCCGAAGCGTCCTCGGCCAGCTCCAGCAGACCAAATCCTGCAGCGCCATAGTGCAAGTCGCCCGTGGGCCAACCCTTAGCCACAGCGTCAACCATCTTACGGCAATGGGACAGGTACACCGACCAGTCCGAAGAGCCGTCATATCGCAACGGTTCTTCCGTTAGGAAACGATCCATTGCCTCCACTGCACCGATGGTGAATTCGTCATTCGGCAGTGGAGTGAGCAAGTCGCGCGCGATCGCGTTGCGTTGGGGAAGAATTTGACCATCGCGGTCGACCAGCGCCTCCGTAACGACGGGCGCGACAAGGTCAGGCAGGCCATCAGCGCGTGCCTGGCCGTGGTAAATACGCTTGGCAACAACCAGGGGCCAAAACCGCACCGCAACGACCTTCGCCTTTGGCGCATCCTTAAACAGCTTGCCGACGGCGCCTTCCGGTAGCACGCCGCCCTTCAAGGTTTCAGAAGAAAGCTCGATGAGGCGTTGGCGATCTCGTTCGCTGAACTTTCCCTCGCCCAATGCACCATCAGCGAGAGAGGTGCGCCAATAGCGCAATACGTCATCGACACTTCGGTTCACAAGTCTGACCCAGCTCAGATAATGGCAACCGGAATTGATCGATCAATTGAGGGCTCGTCAATTCCAGAAACTAGCCAGGTAACGATGCACCGCAAAGGCTGTGCCGGCAAAGTCTTCAGCGCGTCCGCCTTTGGGGAATCAAAAGACGAGAGGAATGGCCTCTATGGGGCGCAGAGCAGATAGAGAAGCTCAACCCTCATGTTGAACCTAGGGCTCGAACTCCTCAGATGCCGGAGCATCGGGATTTGCACTTCCCATCCTAGCATATTCCGCCAGTGTTGGCTTGATGAACTCGCGCACGGTGCCCGAAGCCCAGACTGCCGTCATACTGCTGGTACCGCCCCTCCCACCTGATTGCTTTCGAGCGTACCGGCCGGCAGTCCTGGTCGACGCATGCCCCATAGCCTTTGCTATCTCAACCGGTGACCAACCTGCTTTCTTTAGGTCTGCGGAAAATCGGTGACGGATAGTGTAAGGGGCGATGGTGGCTGGTAACTTTGCTCGCGCGGCTGCTCTTTTAACGTCGTCGCGCAGCGACTCCGGGCTGCGCGAGAACAGCAACCTGCCTCCGGCCTTCTTGACGAGAGCCAAGAGTTTTGCAGTTAGGCTCCACTTACGCGCATCATGCCGTTGAGCTCTCTGTTTGTGGCCGGTTGTTTGGGTGTGCTTCACCCCATTGATAAGGATATCCAGCCCGTGTTCACCCTTCGCCTTCAGCGAAACGCCCCTGCCAATTTCTGCAGGGCGCACGCCCGCGATCGACAGAATGAGTATCCCTACCAGTCCTGCCTTGCCTGCGCTTTCGACAAGCCTCTCTCGAAAGTCTCCCTTCTTGCTTAGGGCCTTCAGACCGATTTTTTTGCTTTTGCCTTTTTGTGAGCGCGAGCCTTTTCGGGTTTCAGCCGCGACGCCCATGATCAGGTATGCGTACACACGAGCCTGGTCTAGACGCCAGTCCAGATTTTTCTCGCCCCGCTCCAACGCGTCATCAATGTCTGCCACACTCTCCGCCAGCAAGAACCTCAGGTGCCACAGGATCGCTGCCTTCCTCTTATAGAAGGTGCTGTCGGGTGCCGAACGGAGATAGGCGATAGAGTCGACCCCAACAGCGTCGTTGATGCGTCGGTAGTCAACTTGGGTGCTCAGAGCTGGAGTGCGCCCCGTTTCACCGGACAGGCGGCGATTGGGTTTAAGCACTGAGGCGCAGGAACTCTCGTGGTGAGCGGAACTTGAGCCCGGAGTGCGGGTGAACCTCACAGTAGTCCTCGATCCATCC
>NZ_PYWB01000022.1 GCF_003056345.1 Devosia submarina
CACCATCCGGGCGGCCCCCAGACTGGCCAAATCGAGAAAAATCCATAGCCCCCATTCCCGTAGGTCGCGGGTTCGTTCTTCGGGGACTTTCGGGCGCCTGTCGGCAGCCGAAACTCTTCACGGGAGCTGCCCGGTAGCTTTTGGGAAAAATCAAGTTAGAGCGGACACCCGCCGCGCGTGTGCACCGCTAACCGACTTGGGCCCTGAGCGGACTAATCGGTCCATTTTCAAGTAGCGGATCAGACGCTGTAATATTGCGCCGTCCTGGCCGAAGATGCATGGCGAGGAGGCGTTGGTTAGCTTCTCGCGTGTGGAGACGCAGATCCTTAACTCCGCCTTAAGGTTCTTAGCGCAAGGCTTCGTTAATGAAGTGGTAAGGAGCACAGCTTGCGCCCAACGAACATTGCAATAGCAATTTACCTGTTCGCATGTAGTCATGCGTTCGCTGCCGAGGCGATCCAAGTTGAGCCGCAGGCTGTAGGAACGGAACAGCAAGAATCATCTGAGCAGTACCATTTTGAATGGCAGCAGCGTCTATTAGCCGTCCAACATACCTTTACAGCGTCGCTGCCTCGCATAGATAAGACAGTGACCGGCTCAATCACTCCTCAAGATCAATGACATCGAGCGGTTTGAACGACGCTCCACGTTTGATGCCGCTCGTCAATCTACTGCTGGAAAACTGCTTACCAACAGCGTGCTTCAGGTAACACTGCTTCAGCCGTGAGTCATAGGTGAATGCCCGACAAGCCGTGTTATCAACGCACGCCATCCTGCATTCACCGGGCGAGTCGATGCCTCGCTCTGGGGAACTACTAAAATCCTTCCCCGACAATCCCTGGCGCGGCAACACGTCACGCGTCGGATCGATGGCTCCGATGGAATAGGTCGCGGCGGGCTCATTCCCGGCCGGCAGGAACACACCCGACAGGGCGTTTGCATAGCCTTCCAGTCGATCAACATTTGTCTTTAGGAAACAGTTCGGCCCTCTGGTGAGATCAGGGTCGGCATTATAGGTGAAAGCCTGACACAGGTCATCCGACATGCAAGCGGCAGCGCATTGCACGACATCCCTGGTGCGCTCAGACGATCTGTCATTACCATAAAAGTCCAGCCCGCCATAGAGGACGATCCTTGGCCCGAAGGAATGATCAGCTTGAACGGGTTCGATTTCTCTGGGAGGCGGCTCTCGTGGGATCTCGGTCCGTCCGCCTTCGAACACCTTGGCGCCAGACGTGGTCGGCGGCACTATTGCCTTTGATGAGTCTGTTGTTGTGCTAACCAGCGTTCCCGCACGATTGATGGCCAGGCTCTCGATCTCGGCAGCAGAAAAGACGTACATCTCTTCATTCGGCGTACGAAGCATACGAGTGATTACCTCGGTCGGAGTGTTAAACTGCTCCAGAGCTTCGATGATGTCTGACATCGTGGTCTGCACGCCCGCAATATCTTGTTCGCCGATCATCTGATGCACGCCCAACTGTCCATCCACACGCCGTTCATTTCCCGCCAGAAAGATGAATGAGCATGCTGAAAAGCAGCTGGCATCTTCAGGAATGACCGTACTCATCCCTCGGCTATGTACCTCGTCCGCGATGATCAGGGCGCTGGCCACGTAACCGCCAGGACTGCCAAGGACGAGCACCTTTGCGTCAGGACGAGCGCTCATAGCTCTGCGGAATTCCAGCGGCGCATTTATGCCGATGTCACCATCAAGTAGGATCTGGTCTTGGAGGCTGTCAAAGACCACGAACGCGCCGATACGCTCATCAGCTACAGCTGCAATCGTTATGGCGAGCCACAGGAGCAAGCCCACCGCTTTTGCTAATCTGCTGAACATCATCATCTTCCTACCCAAGGATGATGGCCCATCCGTCATATACTGTCCATCCGAAGCAGAGGCTGCTGCATCATCCAAGGCCGATACGATCTACATCTTGTAGGTATCATTAATTGCAAATGCATTAGCTATCATCTGTTCCGGCTTGGGAAACACATTGATTTCCAGGATGACATGTAGTTGATAATCTCAAGTAGATCGCCGTGGGGGCACTTATTATGATTCCGAAGACCTGGCGGTCGGCGGCGCTTGTCGCGTTCTGTAGTTTCGCCTTTCAGCCGGCCCAGGCCCAAAGCGACGTCGATCTTCTGTTCGGTATTGCAGGCGAGCTCATTCGACAAGGTGTTCAAAGCGGCGAAATCAAGCGCCAGCGAGAACAACAGTTTCAGCAGCAGCAAGCGGCCGAAGAAGCGGAGCGGGCTTCGCAAGAAGCAGAACTGGCGGCCCGCGAGGCGTACCAGATTGAATTCTACCGCCGAACCCAGGTCGCTCTCAAAGCGCTCGGTTACTACAACATGGAAGTCGATGGCGCCACCGGTCCAGGCACACGGTCGGCCATTGCAGCGTACCAGGCGGCTTTTCGCCTACCAGGCGTATTTGGCGAGCAGCAACTTTATGACCTGGAGTGGCGTGCATCCGAGGGTTGGAGAAGCGCGGACGAGATAGATGCTGCGGAGGCGGGCGGCTTTTCTGACCGTACTGCATTCTTGAAGGCGCGGGAAGCGGGTTTCACAGACTTCGACGAGTACAGCCTAGCTGTAGCAGAAGGCTTCGCGAACGCAGATATATATTACGCCTTCCTACGGTCAGGCGCTCCGGATAAAGCAACGTTCGAGCGCGAGGCAGCAGAGCGGGCCGCTGCTGAGGAGGCAGTGGATCAATGTCTGACGGCGACGCAGGCGCAGGATTGGCCCGCTGCGTTGACCTCCTGCTATCGCGCAGCCGAGGCCAGACCGGCCGATGCGGCAGCCAAATTGGCGTTGGACACGGTACTTGCCGGTGCTCAACGCGGACTCCAAGAAGGCAACGCTCGCCTAGTCGAAAAGCGGGAGGCCCTTGCTCAACTGCTCAATGGCACAGCATCAACTTCCCGAGAAGACGTCGCCAAGCTGCGTCAGGAAGTCAACACTCTCGCCGATGATATGTTGTTCATCGAACTGCACCTGCAGGCGGGAAAGTGTGGCGATCTCGTTGCGCAACGTCAGTGGAGCGAGGCGGTCACCACATGCCGGAATAGCCCCACAGTTGACCACCTGGCGGGTGAAAAGCGTGAGCAAGCGGACCAGTTGCTGGCGCAAATAGAGGAAAATAGTGACCACGCAAACCGGGGTGCAGAAGTTGCAAGGGCTGAGGCCGCAGCAGAGGCCAACCGCTTGGCGCTTGCAGAAGGAAAGGGCAAAGCCACTGAGCTTCTTGCTGAAGTCCAAGCCTACTCAGAGGCCGGCAACCAGTTCGAGCAAGGAATTGCAGTTGCGCGCGCTATAGTGGCACTGCGTGCTGCCAATGAGACGGAAGACGCCGCATCAATCAAGCAGCATTCAGCCACCCTCCAGGCCTTGTTGGACGCGGATATCGCTTATGTTGAAGCTCAGGTGGCAATGGTCAATGCGCGTCAGCAAGCTGAGCAAACGGCCATTCTGGAGGCAAGACGCCAGGCGGAAGTTCTGGAGGCCTTCGTTCTGGATTACGTCGGACGGAACGTAACCTCAATTCACGTCCCCAAACTGCTTCCGCTCAGTGAGGCTTTGCGAAATGCCCTTGAGGAAGGCAATGCCGAGCGTATCACCACAGCGCAGGCATCCTCCCGAAAGGAATTGGACGAGCTTGGCCTGAGCTCAGACCTTTCTGAGTTTTCGAGAAGTTTCAATGCGCCGAAGGTTTCGGCCGAAGAGCTCGAACTCGCGGACGCGGAGGTGGCCAACGAAGGTCTTGCGTTGGACAATGCGGTCGCCGCATCCGAGACGTTGATAGCGTCGGTGAACAGTTTTGCTCAGGGTGGGGGCAAGTTCGTCAAGCCCATTGATGTTGCTCGCAGTCTATCTCGGTTGAAGGCCGCACTGGCCCAACCATCTCTGCCAGATCTGCAGGTCTCGTTCGATGCTTTGGCCACGCTGCTGGATGGCGATGCGAACTTTGCAGAGGCAAATGCACATCGCTCCGCCAGCAAAGACACTGCTTTGGCAAATGCTGCTGCCTTGGCAAAGGAAAAACTGACGAGCATTGATGCATTTCTGCTGTCGTACATCGAGGCGAACGTCACGGCAGACGACATTCTCAGCGCCATTGATTTGCAGATGAATGTGGAAGCTGCACTAGCAGCTCCTGCCTCCGCCGAGACGGTCAAAAGCCTCGAGACAGCCAACGCACAACTTGAAGCCATGAAGCTGGCTGCACTTCACGACGAGTTCCGCATCCAGCAAACCGCAAAGGCGGCGGTGCCGCAAGCTCCTGTTTCCGAAAATGGCGTTGCAGTGACCCTGGCCAATGCAGAACTTCTGGAGGGCGACGACGAAGATCTCCTTGTACTGCGTAACAGTGCAGCGCCGCACCTGAACTACGATCTAGTCGGGAATCTTCGGGTGGATGGCGGAGTGGCGACCACCTGCTGGTTGCATCCCATCCCCGAAAATTCAATCGCCCTGCTGATGGCACGGCAGGAACTTGGGTCCATGGGCATCGACCAGTTAGATGTTGCGCAATGCGCCGAACCGATCAAGACTGCCGATCTTGCAGTGTTGCGGCGTGGCGACTTCCTGAAATTGTCGCCAAGTGAAGCACAGCCGATCGTGGCTGCGTTTGAGGATGGTCGGCTCAAATCCTTGGTCAAGGTGACCGGCAGTGCCGCAGTGAGCGAAACCGAGCGTCTGACGGTTGAGGCTAATTCCATCGCGAGTCGCATCAAGAACAGCACGCTGCAGGGCTTCGGTCTCCTGCAGTTGACTGATGGCCGCGGTGGCATATGCCCGGTCGTGGATGATATCGCCCCGCACGGAAGTAGCCTCGCCAAACGGGCGGACCGCGTCGCGTTCCTGTTTGCGGAACCAAAGTTCTTGCAGCCGACCGACGTCGAGCAGGCCTTTGTGGCGGCGCAACGTGGTCAGTGTTCAGGCATCTATGCCGACGCGGCGGGCCTCAGGTCAATATCGGAGGCATTGAAGCATGCTGACATTGCTTTTACGACCGCGCCCGTCTGGATCGAGACCGATGAAGTCTCGAGCGAGGTGGCGCGGTTGAATGAGGAGGACGCGCTGCAGCGACAGCAGGCGCAAGCCGCGGCTGATTTGCTCGACGCCAAGACAGCTGATCAAAGATCGGAACTGGAAGTACGGCAAACCGATCTTCGGAAGGAATATGAAGAGCGTGCGACTGGTGCCAAGAAGGATATTGCCGATATTGTGAGAGAGCTCGTGGAGACGGGCAAATCCGACACACTGGCTCAGCTCTTCCCAACGACGAACCAGCACCTTCTTGGCGTGACCGCAGATAAGTGGGTCATCACAGGCACCGTTGACGAACTGGCTGACTACGGGAAAGCAACCTGGCAGGGCCGAGACGTCGAAGCTCTTCTCGTGCGGCTTCATGTCAAGCGGGAGAACGCCATCTTAGGCTTATACGCAACTGACTGCATGGTTTTGGGATATCTCGTCGATCGTGAGTTCCGAATCCACCGTGACCCGGTTGAAGCCTCATGCACAGACGCGGCATCTATTGCCAAGTGGCGGGATGGCAGAAACGTAGAGAGCGTTTGGAACCTGTTAGTCGAGTGATAGGTCAGTCCTGAACCTAAGCCTTCAGCCGCCTCTAGGTATCGGAAGCAGGATGTTGTTTGCGCCTGGAGGGGGCCGATAGCGGCTAGGCAGCTCTTGGGCATAAGCGGGCCGGAAGCAGACATCCCTCACGCGTGGCGTCCCTAACCGTTTAGAGGCGGGTATACGGCAGCGTAGGCTTACGACATAGCCAACTCGGGTCCAGGTTGAATTTGAAACACAGCATCGCAGGATCGCAACGAGACCGGGATGTAAGCGGCCGACCTAGTCTGACAGGGTAGCTATGTTCTCGATCTCCGCTAATGGAGAAAAAGCTTACGAAACACCAAGCTTCAGTACGTCCTCCACCGACGTGACTTTCTCGTAACTTACTTGCTTGCCCAGCGTAGCGGCATGCCGGTTTTTCGCTGAATTAGAAAATTGTGCATGGTTACAGAGCATCACGTCGCTGTGGTTCGGCCTGTCTGCCTCACCTGTAGCGTAGACGGCAAATGCTCTGAACTCAGGGGTAGGTTCTGGAGGTTTGGGAATTGGTGGGGCGCTTCTGGGTACGTGCATAGCGCGCGCGATCTTCGCGGGTATGCGAACGTAGCCGATGACCTCACGAGGTTCGCCTGAGGGCTTCACCTTGCCTTTGATCAGCAAGTCAATAGTCCGCTGAAACTCATCTTTGCTTGCTCGCCCTAGTCGAAGGCAAGAGGCGCCGCCGTGGATGGAGTCCTCTAGAAATGATTCCCTAACCCGCGTTTCACCATCCACCTGCTTGATGTGAATGTTGTCCACGATGAGCCTGATCAAAGTTTCATCGTCGTCAACGGGAGTGGCAGAATACGTCGAAACTTGCACTGGCTCGCAACGGCAAGCGGGCGCACGTGTGTCAACGTAGAGGCTTGCCTCGGCCTCGGGCCGCTGCGCAAATACCACTAGGCACTCCGTAGGCGCAGCATCATCTGGGGACGCTTCTAAATCCTCGTCAGCAATGGATGCCATCGGCAACCTACAAATAACGCTGGAGCTCGGGGGGTAACGCCGCTCCTGAAAACCCTGCAAGATCTAGATCTAAATAGGTTTCGCCTTGATCAACGTTCGCGAAGATTGCACCGTCTTCAGTAAACTCTAGACGCAGAGACGCAGTGTTTGTCCTAATTTCAAGAACGGCGTGTCCATTAGAAAACAGTAAAGGCGCAACTTCCTTCAGATTAGCACCGGGGGAGATGCACGACAGGAAGAGCTTCGCAAACTTGAAGGAATTGTTAGACGGTGCCTGTGAACGAGGTCCATTCCAGCCGGCTTCATACTGGCTCAGGTAATCAAGCTGCTTGTGAGCTTCACTCACAATGTTACTCTCGGAGTTTGAAGCAAATGCGTTGCTCCAAGCTTGCACATCCCCAAAAACGGCAGGGGCCGAGAAAAACACGTCGCGCTCATAGTCGAATGCATCGGGCTTATACACCGCAGTCATCACTGCAGGGTAGTATTCAGCGATAGCAGTTGAGATTTGCTGAAAGCGGCGGCGCCAAGCATCGCTCACAGTGCGAAATGCGCTTTCACTACCGTCACCATATATCGTTCCATTCTTTTGGGAAAAATGGACGTATGTAACAACGTTCAAGTGAGAAGGGCTTGGCATCGAGACGTCGCCTGCCGATGGGGCCGAAACACCAAGAGCATTACGAATGGCCGTGCCGGCAGTGAAGCCAATCGGGCTTTTAGCTAAACTCCAACCTCCTGAACGGAGGTTGTATGGTTTACCCACAGGCGCAGACGATGAGTTATTCACGCGTGCGAGCGTCGTGGTCATGATTGCAAAGCCTTAAGGCTTCCCTCGTTTCGAAGATGCAACGCTTCTTCGATGAATTCTTTCCAAATTGCAGTCTGCTCTTCCGGACTAAATGTCCGCCCGGTAGTCGCCACTGTATTTAAATCGATCGCGAAGTGCGAAAATGCAACCTCGTTACCCACATTAACTGGGATACCAGGCAATCCGTTGCCCATCGTGATACTTATCTGCTGAGCGATTGCTGTTGACGCTCGCACAAGACGGTTCATCTGGGTCCCAGGAAGCGACCTGAATTCTCTTCGCTTGTTCAGTTGCAGCGAAAAGTCCAAAGTGCCTTCCAAATCAATCCCTTCAATTTGCACATCCAGATTGTTCAATGCTTCGCTGATATCAGCGGCACGCCGCTGCAGATTGACGACAAGGGCTTGCCGAAGAACCTCGCTAATAGAGGCAGAAACAGTTGAGGCGCTTTCGGCTAGCGATGTAAGGAGGCCCGCAGTATCTTCAATCTCAGTGTTGGCTTCAGCTGTTTCCGGGACAGAAGATATAGACAAATCCACTCGACCAGGCAGGACCGCAACTTGCGTCTGAACACTATTCAGAACGCCGTTTGCGACTGAAAGGAAGGGCGACGCGGGATTAGGTGCCTTGTTGGTCTGCACCGTATCCGCTTCGCGTCCAAAAACGCTTTCGTAAACCGCAGCTGCTCTAACGGAGTTGCTGGCTGGTGTGAACCATACCAGCAAAACGCTTTGTGCTTCCCACGCCGACATGGAACAATTGCCCTCTTTCAGCAACTTCTGTCCCAGTTTATGCGATCATGCAAGCCCATCCGATCATCAACGTCAACTGCTTGATCTTTGAACGGTGCGGCGGACGTGGCGCAAGCATCGCCGTGCTGCAGAATGACACCCCGGGGCATGGCCGGGGCTATGACAATTGCGTATTTGCCCCCGCCTTCGCTCCGACTTTTGGGGAGCCGATGAGGTTGTGAGTGAGCCTACATCACCTCTAAATTCGTTGTGCTGTGCCTTTTTGCGTTTATATGGTCAAACTGGTCTGAGCGCGGCATTGATTGTGGGCGCGTCACATTGAGTGCTAACCACTAGGTAATCCGACCGACCGCTTTCAGGAAATCGGACGGCTTCCTGAACGGCCGATATGGGGCGCATTGCGGTCGAAGTACAGTAGCCTGCTGAACGGCCGCTTTCCCGGCTTGGGCGCCCAGAAGCGGTCGGGCAGCTTGCTAGCCCATCTCTGTCAATCCAAGGTCACGGAAAGCTTCTCGAAAGCCGTCGTTCCAAGCCTCGAAGTAAGTCGCTACTCAGCACCCGGACGGCAGCAGCTGAAACGTGCCGGAAAGCTCAATATTGATCGAAACGTATCCCTGGTTCCTGCCGTCGAAACGATTGGCGCAGCAACCGAGCAAACCATCGCATTGGCGTACGTGCGGCTAGACAGGTCTCAGGGCGCTGGCCCGCCCAAGGGGCTCCGAACCGGTGAGGCGGAGGTTTCAGGGCCGAATCTCTGCCTCTATTGGCTTTCCGCCAATGGTGGATCAGCGCGGTGCTGCTCCGG
>NZ_PYWB01000023.1:2500-5651 GCF_003056345.1 Devosia submarina
AGTTGCGGGCATTGATAATGAGAACGATCAAGCGTCTTAAGTGCATTCAGTGGATGCCTTGGCGTGCACAGGCGATGAAGGACGTAATACGCTGCGATAAGCGTCGGGGAGCTGCGAATAAGCTTTGATCCGATGATTTCCGAATGGGGAAACCCGACCATTTAGGTCACCCGCAAGGGAGCTAACCTGGGGAACTGAAACATCTAAGTACCCAGAGGAAAGGACATCAAAAGAGACTCCGTTAGTAGTGGCGAGCGAACGCGGACCAGGCCAGTGGCCTTTGAGTAAGAACAGGAACAGGATGGAAATCCTGGCCATAGTGGGTGATAGCCCCGTACTGGTAGAAAGCTCAGAGGTCCTCGAGTAAGGCGGAACACGTGAAATTCTGTCTGAACATGGGTAGACCACTATCCAAGCCTAAGTACTCGTGCACGACCGATAGCGAACAAGTACCGTGAGGGAAAGGTGAAAAGCACCCCGACGAGGGGAGTGAAATAGTTCCTGAAACTGGATGCATACAAACAGTCGGAGCCCGCAAGGGTGACGGCGTACCTCTTGTATAATGGGTCATCGACTTAGTCTAACTAGCAAGCTTAAGCCGTTAGGTGTAGGCGCAGCGAAAGCGAGTCTGAATAGGGCGTTAAGTTAGTTGGATTAGACCCGAAACCAAGTGATCTAGGTATGAGCAGGCTGAAGGTAAGGTAACACTTACTGGAGGGCCGAACCCACGTAAGTTGAAAATTACGGGGATGACTTGTTCCTAGGGGTGAAAGGCCAATCAAACTTGGAAATAGCTGGTTCTCCGCGAAAGATATTTAGGTATCGCCTCAGACGAATACCTCAGGGGGTAGAGCACTGGATGGGCTAGGGGGTCTCACCGACTTACCAAACCTAACCAAACTCCGAATACCTGAGAGTACTATCTGGGAGACAGACGGTGGGTGCTAAGGTCCATCGTCAAAAGGGAAACAGCCCTAACCTACAGCTAAGGTCCCCAAGTCATAGTTAAGTGGGAAAGCATGTGGGAATGCTTAGACAACCAGGAGGTTGGCTTAGAAGCAGCCATCCTTTAAAGATAGCGTAACAGCTCACTGGTCAAGCGTTCCTGCGGCGAAGATGTACCGGGTCTAAAACTATGCACCGAAGCTTAGGGTTTGCTCGTTTACGAGCAAGCGGTAGCGGAGCGTTCCGTAAGCCTGCGAAGCGGTACCTGTGAGGGGCCGTGGAGGTATCGGAAGTGCGAATGATGACATGAGTAGCGACAAAAAGTGTGAGAGACACTTTCGCCGAAAGTCCAAGGGTTCCTGCGCAATGCTAATCAGCGCAGGGTTAGCCGGCCCCTAAGGTGAGGCAGAAATGCGTAGCCGATGGGAACCACGTTAATATTCGTGGGCCAGGTGGTAGTGACGGATCGCGCAGGTTCGTATCCCCTTATTGGATTGGGGGTGCGATGAGCCGGTTCCTGGAAATAGCTCCACCATTATTGACCGTACCCTAAACCGACACAGGTGGACTGGTAGAGTATACCAAGGCGCTTGAGAGAACTATACTGAAGGAACTCGGCAAATTGCATGCGTAACTTCGGGATAAGCATGACCTCTATTCGGGCAACCGGGTAGGGGTGGCACAAAAGAGGGGGTGGCGACTGTTTATCAAAAACACAGGGCTCTGCGAAGTTGCAAAACGACGTATAGGGTCTGACGCCTGCCCGGTGCCGGAAGGTTAAAAGGAGGGGTTAACGCCCTGAATTGAAGCCCCGGTAAACGGCGGCCGTAACTATAACGGTCCTAAGGTAGCGAAATTCCTTGTCGGGTAAGTTCCGACCTGCACGAATGGCGTAACGACTTCCCCACTGTCTCCAGTATAGACTCAGCGAAATTGAATTCCCCGTGAAGATGCGGGGTTCCTGCGGTCAGACGGAAAGACCCCATGCACCTTTACTATAGCTTTACGCTGGCATTTGTGTCGGCATGTGCAGGATAGGTGGTAGGCTTTGAAGCCGGGACGCTAGTTCTGGTGGAGCCGCAAGATGAGATACCACCCTTATCGTCATAGATGTCTAACCGCGGCATAACAGTGTCCGGGACAGCGTATGGTGGGTAGTTTGACTGGGGCGGTCGCCTCCCAAAGAGTAACGGAGGCGCGCGATGGTAGGCTCAGAACGGTCGGAAATCGTTCCTCGAGTGCAATGGCATAAGCCTGCCTGACTGCGAGACTGACAAGTCGAGCAGAGACGAAAGTCGGTCATAGTGATCCGGTGGTCCCGCGTGGAAGGGCCATCGCTCAACGAATAAAAGGTACGCTGGGGATAACAGGCTGATAATGCCCAAGAGTCCATATCGACGGCATTGTTTGGCACCTCGATGTCGGCTCATCACATCCTGGGGCTGGAGCAGGTCCCAAGGGTATGGCTGTTCGCCATTTAAAGTGGTACGTGAGCTGGGTTCAGAACGTCGTGAGACAGTTCGGTCCCTATCTGCCGTGGGTGTAGGAATATTGAGAAGAGCTGACCCTAGTACGAGAGGACCGGGTTGGACGAACCTCTGGTGGACCTGTTGTGGCGCCAGCCGCATTGCAGGGTAGCTAAGTTCGGACGGGATAACTGCTGAAAGCATCTAAGCAGGAAGCCTCCTTCAAAACGAGTATTCCCTTGAGAGCCGTGGAAGACCACCACGTCGATAGGCCGGGTGTGGAAGCGCAGCAATGTGTGAAGCTTACCGGTACTAATAGCTCGATTGGCTTGATCGTTCTCATTAATCTATGTCCGCATAGTGTGAAATGATCGGTTCAACAAAACACCAGCCAATGGCTCCTTGCATGGGAGAGCCTTGGCAAACAGAAACCAAATCAACCAGATCTCACCGTTTATGTTTTTCGCTGACCTTGTGGTTCTTGCGAGGAGCCCAAGACCCGATCCCATCCCGAACTCGACCGTCAAATTCCTCCGCGCCAATGGTACTAAGTCTCAAGGCTTGGGAGAGTAGGTCACTGCAAGGTCTGCCAAAAACATAAACGTCTCAATACAACTTCGAAACAACAAAACCCCCAGTCAGAAATGACCGGGGGTTTTTGCGTTCTGGGGCAAAGGAAGGGCAGGGCAAGGCAAGGCCAGGGGCGGGGGCCGAGTACGCACTTCGCCTTAGATAAAGGA
>NZ_PYWB01000024.1 GCF_003056345.1 Devosia submarina
AAAACGTGCACCCATCGAAAGTCTTTCAACTTCCACCAGACTTAACGTCCAGCTTCCGTTCGCAAGAACCTCGCCGTCCACGTTTCTCTTTCTTCTGTCTTCACAATGTCAATGAGCTGACCCAGCACAAAGCTACGTCACGAGAGAACAAAAGCCCCTCATAAATTCTTCAAGGAACAAAGGATCGCCTCCGGTTGCCCGGCAGCCACCCTGCCCTGTCAAGAAAAACGCCAATCATTGGGAGCCATATAAGCTCGCGTCGTCAGCGTTTGGCGGATATAGGAAAGTCAGAACCGACTGTCAATACCCTTTTCTCAAGCTCCAAGATCCAAACCATAACAAGGCAAAGATCCAAAACCCGAAAACCACTTCAGAAGTTTTTCAACAACCTCAGTGATTTGCTACATCCCCCAGCGCCTTTCAGCGCCGCGCTCTGCAGCGGTGAGCGGGGTTCTAAGGGCGATCACTCCAAGTGTCAACACCCGATTAGGACAAAATCGACTTTTGTGTTGGAAGCCGCTTCTGGGGCCAGAGACCTGTGGCTCAAACGGGCGCCAGGCATAGATACGCATGTCGTTTCTGGAGACTGAGCCTATACTCAGACCAGCAAATATCTTCTGTTCGCAGACGAATTCTCTCTTCAATTAGTGGGAGAGTTGCGGACGCCATGAGATGGAAGTCCCAAAGCCCAGGAAACTCGGGGCTGATGAAGAGTTTAGCCGCTGGCGCTTAGGCCGCCGTGACATTCGTCATTCAACTCTACCAAGGACAACGATCTTGAACTTCTGCTAGTTCTCCTCTCCTAGCTTCTGAATGCCTTGATAAACCGAGAGAGCCAGTTTCTGCAGCACGGACGATTGATCGGCATGCTGAGGTGTGTGGATGTTAATGAAGGGGGATGGTGGCTAGTTGCAGCACGCTGTTATTACAGTTCGAACAGCGGAGATGTCCGCCTATCGGCACCGGGTCAGAGTAACACGCGTAAGTTATGAAACTGCGCAGCAAGCAGTTGGTATGCATGTCATCTTGCGTGCACCGCGGGACGACATCAATGCAGGCTACTTTGGCATTGGGTTTCTTAGGAGAGCCGAGAAGGGCGAATCGGGTTTCCTTCACCTCTCTCTCGAAGAGATCGTGTTCATGCCCAAGCGAGTTTCGAACACCATGGGGAAGCAAATAGTCGAAATTGATCTGGCCGGCCCGGGAGAAGAACTAGCTTTTCATCACTATGCCCCGGGCCTGCGCCTCATAGGTGATCAAGCTTACAACGCAATTCTACACATGGGCGGACGAGGTTGGCGAACACAAGAAGTCCAAGCCAATAATAGTATGGAGGAGTTGAAGCAGGAACCCTTTCTTGACGAGATAACCGACAAGGCTCTACGCCGCTACCGAACTCGGCAGGAGTTGGTCCGAATGGGTCTTAAGAATACACTATTGGATCGTTGTGGTGCAGTCTGTTGCATAAGCGGCCGCAGACCGAATGTTCCCGACGGACCCTCATTGTTGACGCTCAGCCACTACTGGCCATTAGGGATGAACGGACCCGACACCTTGCGCAACACAGGGCTGATGACCTGCATGATCCATCAGATCTGGGAGAATGGCTTGGTGACCATGCTGTCCGATTGGCGCCTGGTCTTCGCTCCAGATTTGCCGCTACTCTTCAAGGACGAGTTCAACGGACGGACCTCAGCTGACTTTCCCGATGATCCTTCTGTTCAGCCAGACCCAAGATATCTCGAGTACCATCGTGTAAATATTTTCGAGAAGCGCCTGGCTGGTACCTCCTACTACTCCAGGAACTAATGCTTACCGTCGAGCCACATGGCGGTATAATGAATGTTCTCATCTGGTGTGCCGGATGACGTTGCCCCAAACTTCTATCGAGCGTAATGGAGACTAGGGCGAGTGTTGTGGCGATCTGGCCGGGGTGAGCGGGGAGGAATCTACCGTGGAGCCACTACTGGAGCGAAGCGGCAGGTCACGGCGCGTGTGAAAAGTGTTGGCGTATCCGGTCGGTGTCATCCAGCCGAGGCGGGAGTGGGGTTGTAGTCCGAGCGCCAGTCTGCGACCGCAGCTCTGGCGTAGGAGGGACAGGGAAGGAGTGTTTCGTTCAGCAGCTCGTTTCTGAGCTGGCTATTGAAGATCTCGATGAAGTTGTTCTGCATCGGCTTGTCCGCTGCGATGTAGTGCCAGTCGACACGACGGCGATCCGAAAGGCCTGAGATCGCGTTTGAGGTAAACTCCGTCCCATTGTCGCTGACGATCATATTCGGCCCACCGCAGCTGGTGATGAGCGCCTCGAGTTCGCGGACAACCCTTTGCCCCGGGAGCGGCGTGTCCGCCACCAAGGCGAGGCACTCGCGGCTGCAGTCATCAACAACAGTCAGCACTCGGAAACGTCCCATCGGAAAGCTGATCGGAGACGAAGTCGAGGGACTATCGTTTGTTGGTCAACACTGGCACCAGTATGATTAACCTGGTACCCATCGCCTGTTTGCAGCCGCCGCGACGACGCACGGTCAGCTTCTCCTCTCGGTAGATGCGGAAGGGCCGCTTGCAGTTAACCTCGTAGCCCTCCCGGCGGAGCAACACGTGAAGCCTTCGGTATATGGACCTGTGGCGTTCATGAGCGGTAGCCGTTATCCACTCGCACAACGCTACATCATCGGTGCGAAGCGCCTAGTAGTGCTCGTCAGCCGGCAACAGCCCAGAATTCGGCACGCCCGCCGCTCGCTTGTCTATATCGGGTTTGGAGATGAGCGACAGCCCCCTGCTCCATAACGGGCGTTACCATTGTTTCCCAGAATATCCTTAAAGGCGGCGTTGTCGAGCATGCTGTCAGCCAGCAGCTTCTTGACGCGCCGGTTGTCGTCCTCAAGGGCTTTCAGCCGTTTAGCCTCGCTGGCGTCCATCCCGCTATACCTGTGGTCTTCCACTTGCAGATGCTGGCGCTGCTCACGCCCTGCTTGCGGCACAGCTCGGCGATCGGAACGCCGGCCTTGTGCTCCTTCGAAACACCGATGATCTGCTCTTTGATGAACCTGGTTTTTTCATCTCTGGTCCTCATTGGACCAGAGCCTACTTTGAAATGGCTTAGCTGCAGGGCCATTCGATGCTGCTTCTACCCTCCTGCCCAGCGTTGCCTTCTGGCTCATCGCGCCTTGGCTTATCTGGTGTGCATCGCTCCAGTTTTTTGCCGTCGCCTGTGGGGGAATCTGCTCCGCTGCATCTGCATCGCGCTGTCTTTCTATGCGGGCTCCTTTATCTAAGGCGAAGTGCGTACTCGGCCCCCGCCCCTGGCCTTGCCTTGCCCTGCCCTTCCTTTGCCCCAGAACGCAAAAACCCCCGGTCATTTCTGACTGGGGGTTTTGTTGTTTCGAAGTT
>NZ_PYWB01000025.1 GCF_003056345.1 Devosia submarina
CACGGAAGTAATCACTTCGACCCGTCGAAACGGCTCATCGGCACTCTTGGACATAGTCGTACTCATAGGCGTATGCCTATGCCTTATCAGCTATGCCACATGTCCGGTCAAAATAGGGTGCGCTCCAGCAGGAGGCCAAGTCGATGACCAAGGCCAGACAGGCAAAGCCTCCATGGTCTTGACATAGGTGATGTCAGTCACCCTGGCGGTGTCCGGCGCATGGACGTCAAACTGCCGCGCCAAGGTGCTGTCGACGTTACCGATGGCTTGCCACTATACGCATGAGGTGGTCCCGCTTGGTACGACAGTTTTGGCGTCCGGCTAACGTGGATCAAGTCGGTCTCCACGCCGCCCGTTATTTCCGCCGCAGCATAGACCTCCTCGGGTGTTCTGCAGCCGTAGGTCGAACGCGGAAGTCGCTCCTTGAGGTCGTCAATCCAGTACCTGATGCCTAACCGAGCCTCGCTGCCCGTCTTGAAGGCGTTGAGGAAAACGTACGCATAACTTGAGACTGCGCCATAGCCGCTCGACAATAAGGGCGTTGTCTATTCAGGGGGCGCCACCGTTCGTGGAGATGCGGATGCCGCATCGATCACCGTTACGGTGAAGGTAAAGCTAGTGAACTACGAACCCTGATCGGTGTTGAAGATCTCGGGCTTGCCGCGCCGGGCGATTGCCTCCTACAGAGCAACGACGCAGAAGTCGGCATGCATCGTTCGACAGCCGCCAGGCAATGACCTTGCGGCTGAACCAGTTCATGATGGTCACGAGGTAGAGGAAGCCACGCTGAATGGGGATTAGGTCACGTTAGCACACAAAAAATTTGACCAGACCGGTCGAACGCCAGATGCCTCGGGATCTGGGGATGCGGCTCGCAGGTCTTCGGTGCGCGGTAAACCGCCGACACGCCTAATCTGCGCGTCGGCCGTCGGGCCCACTTGCAGGGGAAGCACCAGCCCTAACGACATAATTCACCTTCGATCTAGGCTCAGCGATCGAAGGCTTTGACTAAAATACCCCGGACGACGACCTGACCGATCTTGTGTGCAGCTTCGTCATATCGGCCCCATGGCCGACCTGTGCATCCGTCGTCTTGTCGTCAAAAGCCTTGGCCAGGTTCTCAATGGCCTGTCGTTACCACTGCCTGATCTGGTGGGGGTGAGGCTGGTGCTTCGTCGCCAGTTCCTAACTCGTCCGCTCGTCGCGGAACGCCTCAAGCGCCACCTTGGCCTTGAACTCCGCCGTAAACCGTCTGCGTGTCTTCATGCTGGATCGTCCTTTTCTTCGAAATACCCTGCTTGATGCCCTATCTCGGGAACTGCAGTCGCCTCAGTTTAACATCACTTAAAGGTACAACGAGCTCATGCCGTTGCTCCGTAGAAACGACGAGCCATCCATCGCAAAGCCGAAAAAATTTACCGCCCCCTCTGCCGGCCGTAGTTCGGTCCCTTCTCGAAGATCTCGTCACGATGACGTGCGAGGAACTTGGCATCGGGCCATTGCGCTACGTCTTCTGGAAAGATGATCCTCTTGCATTTAGAGAAGAGCCATCTTGTATCCTGCCCAGCTTGTCGAGCAATGAGCAAGTCTCCATTGTTTGTGAGGCTGATCAACCCCTCGTCCCACTGATTGTTTACGCCTTTGCTCATTGGAAGTACATTCTGGATAATATCAGGTCCGCCTGCCCAGTGTGGCCAAAGGTGACCAACGTCTATTCCATATCTATGCCCGTCGAGGCTAGGGAAGCCACGGCGCAGGAAGGCACACTTTGGACCATATAGGTCCAACATTTCCAATCGAAGTGCTCTATAATCAGTAGAGTTGCGCTGTGACTGCTCCGCGCTAGACGCAAGAAAATGCTCTGTGACCTCTTCTCCAAACCCACGGAGGATAACACCTTCGTTAACCAATGCGAGTTGCGTATCCTCTCCCACCCTGCGGATTGGATGAGCGTAGATGTGGAACGGTTGCTCCTCCACTCCGAGGGCGCGTAACTCTTCCAAGGAAACGACACGGGCTAGCGCTTTCATGTTCAAGAGTGGCAGAAGGTAAACTTTTGGGTTCAGCGGGTCTGGCGCTGGGTCGCCGAGTAGTGCTGTACCATAGTACCCTGGCAGTTCCTCGTCGCGAGAGGCGTACAGAAGTACCTCGTGACCTGCAGCGTCTAGTGCTGAACGCAAGCTGTTGCGTGGCAACCGTAGAGCGTTCAACTGAACGTCAAACTGCGCTATGCGTACATTCAGCACATACGAAGCCATGATGCGTTCTTTTGGACATCAGGTTCGATACGTATGCAGCCAATAACGATGCTTTACCGCCAGGGGTTCTGCGTCGGCGCCGGCGGTCTGGTTTTGCTAAGAAGAATCCCCCAAGCAACTTCTATGATTTTGAAATACGACCGACGCGCCACTGCTGCAGCTCACTCGGCGCGGCACGATGATGATGCAAATTACCTAGGTCGCTGGCCTCAGAAGCGGCTTCCAACACAAAAGTCGATTTTGTCCTAATCGGGTGTTGACACTTGGAGTGATCGCCCTTAGAACCCCGCTCACCGCTGCAGAGGGCGGCGCTGAAAGGCGCTGATTGATGTAGCAAATCACTGAGGTTGTTGAAAAACTTCTGATGTGGTTTTCGGGTTTTGGGTCTTTGCCTTGTTATGGTTTGGATCTTGGAGCTTGAGAAAAGGGTATTGACAGTCGGTTCTGACTTTCCTATATCCGCCAAACGTTGACGACGCGAGCTTATGTGGCTCCCACTGATTGGCGTTTTTCTTGACAGGGCAGGGTGGCTGCCGGGCAACCGGAGGCGATCCTTTGTTCCTTGAAGAATTTATGAGGGGCTTTTGTTCTCTCGTGACGTAGCTTTGTGCTGGGTCAGCTCATTGACATTGTGAAGACAGAAGAAAGAGAAACGTGGACGGCGAGGTTCTTGCGAACGGAAGCTGGACGTTAAGTCTGGTGGAAGTTGAAAGACTTTCGATGGGTGCACGTTTT
>NZ_PYWB01000026.1 GCF_003056345.1 Devosia submarina
GGAACTAACCCGCTGCGCGGGAGGGTGCGCGCGGTGAGATAACGGCAAGGCACCGGTCGCAACGGCTTGGTTGAGGATCGCCTGGTTCAGGAGTTCCCTTTTGGCTCCTTCAACCCAGGAGCCGAACGATGACGACGCCACTCCCCAACACCCCTGTCAGCCCGCTGCGACAAAAGCTGATCGACGACATGACCATGCGCCACTTCTCGGTGGCGACCCAGCGCAACTACATCCGTGATGTGGGGCGCTTCGCCAGCTTCCTGCGGCGACCGCCAGATTCCGCGACCACCGAGGATGTTCGCCAGTTTCAGCTGGCCCAGAGCGAGGCCGGCGTACCGGTCCCCACCATGAACAGCGTGGTCTCGGCGCTGCGGTTCTTTTTCACCAATACCCTCGATCGGCCCGACTTGGCGCGCAAGCTGGTGCGGGTGAGCCGCCCCCGCAATTTGCCGGTGGTATTGAGCCGTGACGAGGTGGGGCGCCTGCTCAATGCCACCACCAGTCTCAAGCACCAGGCAGCGCTGTCAGTTGCCTACGGCGCAGGATTGCGCGTTGGCGAAGTAGCCATGCTCAAGGTGCGCGATATCGACAGCGAACGCATGCTGATCCGGGTCGAGCGCGGCAAAGGCGGGCAATATCGCAACGCCATGCTCTCACCCGATCTGCTCACCCTGCTGCGCCAGTGGTGGCAGGTCGGCCATCGCCAGGGCGTGCTGCACCGCGACGGCTGGCTGTTTCCGGGCCAGCACGCCCTCAAGCCGATCAGCACCAGGCAACTCTATCGTGTGGTCGTCGAGGCGGCTCATGCGGCCGAGATTACCAGGCGCGTTGGGCCGCACACATTGCGGCACAGCTTTGCCACCCATCTCCTGGAGGACGGCGTCGATATCCGCATCATCCAAGCGCTGCTCGGTCACGCCAAGCTGGAGAACACGGCCCTCTACACCAAGGTGGCAACGCGCACGGTGCGGGCTGTGACCAGTCCGCTCGACCGCCTAGGCATCTTCGTTCCCACGGAGGAACCACCCGACCCCTGAGCGGTGCGCCCCACCATCGAGGTCGCCGATATCTTCCGGGCTGCCGGTCCAGCCTATCGCGCGGACCATGCCGGGCACCTGAGCCTCAGCCAGCTCAAGGTCATGTCGGCGATCGAGACCTGCCGCACCGCTGCGCTTGGTGGTCACGTCGAAGCCTGTTCCGACTGCGGGCATCAGCGGATCGCCTACAACTCCTGCCGCAACCGGCACTGTCCGCGGTGCCAGGGCGCAGCGGCACGCACATGGTTGGAGGCCCAGGAGGCCAATCTCTTGCCGGTCGGGTACTTCCACGTCGTCTTCACGCTGCCCGCGGAGATCGCCGACATTGCCTTCCACAACAAGGCGCTGGTCTATGACCTGCTGTTCAAGGCGGCGTCTGAGACCATGCTGACGATTGCCGCCGACCCAAAACATCTGGGCGTCCGCATCGGCATCACCGCCGTGCTTCACACCTGGGGTTCGGCCATGACCCACCATCCGCACATCCACATGATCGTGCCCGGCGGCGGCATCGCGCCGGAGGGGCGATGGATCTCGTCGCGCCCGGCCTTCCTGCTGCCGGTGCGGGTGCTCGGGGCGCTGTTCCGCCGGTTGTTCCTGAGCAGGTTGCTCGACCTCCATGATGCCGGAAAGCTCGCCTTCTTCGGCAAACTGGCAGGGATCAGCGACCGCCGTGCCTTCCAGCGTCATCTCGCGCCGGTCCGCAAAAAGCGTTGGGTGGTCTATGCCAAAGCGCCCTTTGCAGGGCCTGAGGCGGTGCTCGCCTATCTCTCGCGCTATACCCATCGTGTGGCGATCTCGAACAGCCGCCTCCTCGGGTTCGACGGATCCAAAGTCACCTTCCGCTATAAGGATTATCGCCGCGGCGGCGTCGAGCGGCAGCAGGTCATGACCCTGGCCACCGACGAGTTCATCCGCCGCTTCCTGATCCACGTTCTGCCCCGCGGGTTCCACCGCATTCGGCACTACGGCCTGCTCGCCGGCTCCGCTCGCAAGGAGAGCCTTGCCCAGGCACGCAACATGTTGAGGGTGGCGCCGGCAACGGACGAACCGCCGACCGAGGAGGTTGCCCCAGATCCTCACCTGACTTGTCCTTGCTGCGGCGGTACCATGGTGATCATCGAGACCTTCGCTGCATGGTGCCAATCGCGGGCCCCGCCGACCGCCCGACCATCAACCCGGGAGACTGTCCATGACCCGGCATAACCGATTGCGAGCTCAGACCGCGATAACACCATCGCAGCCTGCGAGAGACCTCGCGCCCCTCCATACATGGATCGTCATCTCACGCTCGCTCGGCCCTACCTGTCGCGGCAGACTTCAACTCAACAGCCGCAACATTGACCTGTTCAACCCTAGCGCTGCAGCCCCATCACACCATCCGGGCGGCCCCCAGACTGGCCAAATCGAGAAAAATCCATAGCCCCCATTCCCGTAGGTCGCGGGTTCGTTCTTCGGGGACTTTCGGGCGCCTGTCGGCAGCCGAAACTCTTCACGGGAGC
>NZ_PYWB01000027.1 GCF_003056345.1 Devosia submarina
ATTCACCATCTCGTAACCCGGCAAGAAGCTCGGAGGTTGACGCAACGATCAATTCGATTTCGGCTTGCGGCAATCGCGTACGAGTACGCTCCATAGCTGCCGAAATCCTGTTGTGGCCAATCGTTTCTCCGACACCGACAGAGATTGGCACCCGCTCCAAGCGCATATGACGGACCGCCTCTGCCTTCGCCTGTCGCGTCTCATCGTGAACCTTCTGCAACCTTGGCTGCATGAGTTTTCCGAGGGCCGTAAGCCTGCATCCCGCACGATCCCTGACAAACAGGTCACCTCCGAGCTCGTCTTCAAGTTTCTTGATCGCAGTCGTCAAGGAAGGTTGGGAGACATTGGAGGCACTGGCTGCGTGGGTGAAGTTTCGGTGCTCGCAAACAGCGAGAAAATACCTGATTTGGTTCATTTCCATCGCCGCATTCTCCGTCACATCTCAGTTCAGGCCGTCAAAAAACTTCCATAGGCCATGTCTATCAAAGGATAGAATTTCGGAATTGGAGGCCGACGCATCCGGCATGGGACAAGAGTGCATCGAAACCAAACACGATGCACTTCAAATCAGGAGGCGACCGTGAAAACGCAAATCCTTCAGACATTCGCCGCACTGGCTCTGATCACAACTTCTGCAACTGCACAGGACAACCCGATGGAAAATCATACTGCCAGCTACATCGCCATGCCCGCTGCCGAAGGCCAAACCGGAGCCTTTGCGGAGTTTCTGGCTGGTGCCGCACCTATCGTGCGAGAAACAGAGCCGGGCACTGTACTTTGGTTTGCTCTGCAAGCCGACGATACGCTCGCAATCTTTGACATCTTTGCAGATGAAGAAGCACGCGACGCTCACTTCTCAGGGGCGGTTGCTGCGGCTTTGAACCAAAACGCCGGCACGCTGGTCGACGGAGGATGGGACGACGGTGTTGTCGCGAATATCAACAACTCCGATGTCCTGTCGGTAAAGGCGCCGGTTGATCTCTACACGGCAACGACCGCAACTTACATCAAGTTCGAAGCTGCTCCAGGTAAAGGCCCCGAATTGGCAACCTTGCTGACCGCCGCCGGCCCCATCGTCGCAGAAACTGAACCCAAGACATTGTTCTGGGCGGCGCTTCAGATTGACGAGAACAACTTCGCCATCTTCGACATCTTTGCCGACAACTCTGGCCGCGAAGCGCACTTTGCCGGACAAGTCGCCGGACTCCTGAATGAAAAGGCTTCAGAATTGATCTCAGGCGGATGGGACGACGGTGTGGTGGCAAACATCCACAATTTCGAAATCCTCGCTACCAAGTAATCTCGAGGTGACTTGAGAAAGAAGTGCCCGGTGCAACCCATCGGGCGCTTTGCTGTTTGAATTTAGATTCACGCCAAAGCGGCCGTGCCGGAGCTGGCAAGCGAAGCTCGCACTCGCCTCCGGCTTTGAAAGGGCGGCTATCGGCGGGAACATGTCAGCGCCTTTGACCAACGAGATCGCGGACGACGCGATCTACATCAAGGGCAGCAAAAACACCCTGTTGAAGACGCCGGTAGCCACCAAAGGAGGGAAGTCGGCGAGAATCGGCGTTCCCGATTTTTACCAAGTGGCGGACCGGGTGGGGTTCGAACATATACGCCGGAGTAATCGGCTTGCGCTTGGCTACGCCGTGAGCAATGTCGGCTTTCGGGACGCCGCAAGCGGCAGTCGAACGGCCGGATAGGAGGCGCATTGTGGTCGAAGTACAGTAGCCTGCTGAACGGCCGCTTTCCCGGCTTGGGCCCCAGAAGCGGTCGGCAGCTTGCCACCCCAAATAAGCCATTCATAAGAAGAGGAACAACATGTTTGCCGGAGGCGGAACGTCATGAAAGTGCCCAAAAACCGGGGATTTAAACGTTACATGCACGACTGATGATGTGCCCTGACCTTCGAGCGGTTGTGTCCCAGCCAGGCGCAATGATCTGAATGACTTAAGGTCGGGGCGACCTATCGGTCAGCGTCGGAAAACTAGCCCATCTCTGTCAATCCAAGGTCACGGAAAGCTTCTCGAAAGCCGTCGTTCCAAGCCTCGAAGTAAGTCGCTACTCAGCACCCGGACGGCAGCCCAGCTGAAACGTGCCGGAAAGCTCAATATTGATCGAAACGTATCCCTGGTTCCTGCCGTCGAAACGATTGGCGCAGCAACCGAGCAAACCATCGCATTGGCGTACGTGTGGCTAGACAGGTCTCAGGGCGCTGGCCCGCCCAAGGGGCTCCGAACCGGTGAGGCGGAGGTTTCAGGGCCGAATCTCTGCCTCTATTGGCTTTCCGCCAATGGTGGATCAGCGCGGTGCTGCTCCGG
>NZ_PYWB01000028.1 GCF_003056345.1 Devosia submarina
GAGCAATGGCATGTCCGAGGCCTTCGTAAAGACCCTGAAGCGAGACTACGCTTCGACCGCAATCCTCCCAGACGCCGACACCATCCTCGCCTTGCTGCCAGGATGGATCGAGGACTACTGTGAGGTTGGAGTGGACCCCGTTTCACCGGACAGGCGGAGGGTGGGTTTAGGCACTAAGGCGCAGGAACTCGCGTGGTGAGCGGAACTTGAGGCCGGAGTGCGGGTGGACCTCACAGTAGTCCTCCATCCATTCGGGCAGCAAGGCGAGGATGGTGTCGGCGTCTGGGAGGATTGCGGTTGAAGCGTAGTCTCGCTTCAGGGTCTTCACGAAGGCCTCGGACATGCCGTTGCTCTGCGGGCTGCGCACTGGTGTGAACAGCAGGGTTAGACCGAGAGCGGCAGAGACTTGGGCTGTTTGCCTGGCGATGTAGGCACTGCCATTGTCGGAGAGCCATTCCAATCGGTGTGGGACCTTGAGGGTCTGGAAGCGGCGTTCGACAGCCGCGATCATCAGGTCACAGACCATCTCACCGGAGATGCCGGCATTGGCGACAGCAGACCAGGCGATGATCTCCCGGTCGCACGCATCGATGGCAAAGACGATACGAACCACCTCGCCATTGCGGGCATGGATCTCGAGGTGGTCGGAGCACCACCTGACATTGGAGCGCAGGGCTACGACGACGCCATCGTGGGTGCGGGTGGGCCGCAGTGCTGTATGCTTTTGAAGAGTGAGCCCGTTCTGCTGCATGATCCTGAGGACCCGCTTGGTGTTGACGATGGGCTTGCCTTCCTTACGCCGCTGCCTGTTGAGCAATGCCGTCACCCTGCGATAGCCATAGGTAGGCCGCTGATCGATGATCGGGCGCAGCTCGGCAAGGAGGGTAACATCCTCGGGCTTGCGATAAGGACCTCTGGGCCGTGATAGCTTACGGGCGCGCTCGATCAGGTTCGATCTGGAGACGCCCAGAGTGCGGGCAACAACGCTCATCGGGTATCGTCCTCGGGATTGCTCCACGACAGCAAGGGCGAGGTCCGTTTTTTTGGGCGGGTGAGATCAAGGGCTTCCTTGAGGATCTCGGCCTCCATGGTCTTCTTGCCCAGCATGCGCTCGAGATCGCGCACCCGCTTCTCCAGTTCGCGAACCTGGGATGCGCCTACAACATCTTCATCAGCCTGAACGGCCGCATGGCCACCTTCAAGCATGCGGCGCTTCCAGGCGAAAAGCTGGGAGGGAGAAATGCCAGCCTGGCGGGCCACATAGGAAACGCTCATGCCAAGCTGCATGGCTTCCTCTACCAACCGCACCTTCTCGGCGACGGACCAGCGCCGGCGGCGCTGCACGGAGGTGATGACTTCGACCCGTCGAAACGGCTCATCGGAACTCTTGGACATAGTCGTACTCATAGGCGCATGCCTATGCCTTATCGGCTATGCCGCCTGTTCGGTCAAAATGGGGTGCGCTCCAGAGGTTCACCCGCATTCCGGGCTCAAGTTCCGCTCACCACGAGAGTTCCTGCGCCTCAGTGCTTAAACCCAATCGCCGCCTGTCCGGTGAAACGGGGCGCACTCCACCTGCCTCATCGGCGGCTAGTCACTGCAAAGCCGACAGACCGGCAAACCTGTGCTCTAGACTATTCACACGGCGGTCTAACGCCGAAAGCCACAGAATACGATACTGCCCCATTCCAACCAGAGCTCGCAGTTTACTAGCATGAATTGGGCCAGCCTCCTGCGGAACCACAATCTGGTTCCCTCGATGAGCCGACGCGGGAACTGCCATGACCATGCCGTGATCGTAAGTTTTTTCAATCTGCTTGAGCGTAATAGAGGCAGGCGCCGGCCCCACCGAATGCAGCATGAAGATCGCCAGGACGTATTCGATTGCATCGAAATTTTCTACAACTCGACACGCAAGCACGTCCGCAACGGCATGCTCTCACCTGTCTAGTTTGAACGGCGATACCAAGTCTAATCCCGTAGGTGTCTACAGAAACGCAGGGCCATTCGATGCTGCTTCTACCCTCCTGCCCAGCGTTGCCTTCTGGCTCATCGCGCCTTGGCTTATCTGGTGTGCATCGCTCCAGTTTTTTGCCGTCGCCTGTGGGGGAATCTGCTCCGCTGCATCTGCATCGCGCTGTCTTTCTATGCGGGCTCCTTTATCTAAGGCGAAGTGCGTACTCGGCCCCCGCCCCTGGCCTTGCCTTGCCCTGCCCTTCCTTTGCCCCAGAACGCAAAAACCCCCGGTCATTTCTGACTGGGGGTTTTGTTGTTTCGAAGTT
>NZ_PYWB01000029.1 GCF_003056345.1 Devosia submarina
TTCAGGTGACCGCTGCACTTCTACAGGAACACGCGCTCAATCCAGCCGTCCAGGCAAGCTTTTGCCTTACGATGAAGAGGACGTTCGGCGTGTGTCTGCAATGAACGGCAACCTCGGGTCGCGCGGATGGCTAGTGCGTCCAAGTAAGTTAATGCAACCAGATCGCCTGAGTGTGTGCCCTCCGCGCTCTGTCGGAGTCCTATCGTGCAGTTCAGGCATGCATCGCGATGCGTGCATCTGATATCCGAATTTTCGCCTCTGGAGTGATGGCACGACATCTTCGTCAGATGGATAATTCTTCTGCGCCAGCGATCGCGCCGCAACGCGCAAATGGCCGAATCGCGCCGAGCCCGAAATCGAGGCTCAGCGCTTGTCGTGAGCCGCAGGCTCGAACCCAGGCTGATGGCCCAGCTACGATTTCAGAGCGGCGGCCACCGCATCCGACAGCGGCGTGGTCGGACGCCCGATCAGCGCCGAGAGCTGGCGCCCGTCATCTAACAGCGCGCCGTTGGAAGCGTCGATGTCAAATGCCGCTACCGCCCCGGCAAATCCCTCGGGAACGCCTATGCCCTTCAGCACAGCGGCATATTCGTCTTGCGGCAAATTCCGGTAGGGAATGTCCTTGCCGGTCTGCCTGGAAATCTCCGCCGCAAGGTCGGCAAGCGTATAGGCCTCGTCGCCGGCGAGTTCGTAGACCTTGCCGTCGTGACCGTCGCCTGTCAGCACCGCGACAGCGGCTTCGGCAAGGTCATTGCGGGTCGCGGACGCGATCCGGCCTTCGCCCGCGCTGCCGACCAATGCGCCGGCCTGCACCGCGCCCGGAACCGGGACAGTGTAGTTTTCCGTGTACCAGCCGTTGCGCATGATCGTGTGGGCGATGCCAGACGTCTTCAAGGCAGCTTCAGTTTGCACATGTTCGGGGGCGAGGCTCATCGGCGACGTATCAGCGTGAAGCAGGCTCGTATAGACGATCCGTTTCACTCCCGCCCCCTTCGCCGCGGCGATGACGTTTGCATGCTGACTGGCCCGCTTGCCGACCTCGCTCGACGAGACGAGCATCAGTGTCTCCACGCCCCTGAGCGCCCGGTCGAGCGTCTCTGGTTTTTCATAGTCGGCCTCGCGCACCTCAACGCCAAGGTCTGCCGCCTTACTAGGGGTGCGAGCGAGCGCGACGATCTCCCCCGGCGCGATCTTCTGCTTCAGTTTTTGAACGATCATGCGGCCCAACTGGCCCGTTGCTCCGGTTACGGCGATGGTCATGGCTGGCATACTCCTTGTCTTGATAGCCCAAAGTCACGATATAGGTTGTAACTAACCGATAGTAAGTACGCACAGAAAGGTAAGTATGGATTATCTCGAACAAAACGACGCAATGGGACTTTCTGACAAGCTGCATGGCGAAGTTCTGTCGGCGGGATGCCCCTCGCGGGAGGTGCTCAAGCATGTGACGAGCCAGTGGGGCGTTCTGGTTCTGATCGCGTTGCAACGGGAAACGCACCGCTTCTCGGAATTGCGGCGCCGCATCGGCGGCGTGAGTGAGCGAATGCTGGCGCAGACGCTACAAATGCTGGAAACGGACGGATTCGTGGCTCGCCGCGCCTTTTCCGTCGTGCCGCCGCATGTGGAATATTCATTGACCCCCCTGGGCGAGGAAGTGGCGGAGAAGGTGCGGCTTCTGGCCGACTGGATCGAGGTCAACTTCCACCGCGTTCCCGCACGCCGGACCGTTGCCGAGGCCAAGCCCGGAGCAGCACCGCGCTGATCCACCATTGGCGGAAAGCCAATAGAGGCAGAGATTCGGCCCTGAAACCTCCGCCTCACCGGTTCGGAGCCCCTTGGGCGGGCCAGCGCCCTGAGACCTGTCTAGCC
>NZ_PYWB01000003.1 GCF_003056345.1 Devosia submarina
GTTCGGCTCCTGGGTTGAAGGAGCCAAAAGGGAACTCCTGAACCAGGCGATCCTCAACCAAGCCGTTGCGACCGGTGCCTTGCCGTTATCTCACCGCGCGCACCCTCCCGCGCAGCGGGTTAGTTCCCCGGCCCCTACCCTGCCCTTCAAGGCCGCCATTCTCAAGGACAGATATGGGGTGGATTCCAGACCGTCTGCTCTGAAGTTGCTATGCGCAAAAAGCTGACGCGCGCCCTTCCTCGAGCCCGTGGGCAGCGCGGGTCAGCGTCGAGCCTGTCCATTCATCATCCAATCTCATGGAGCGCGAGTTCACCGTACCACCTCTGAGCCAGACATCGCCATTCACGTCGATGAACACGATTCGGGCAGCCAGTGTGCGGACAACCTCGGAACAGGATCGCACGGCTCATCCTACGGCTTACCCTTGCGGCAATGCTGCTGGTTCCGGGGCTTGCCGCCGGCGCTGACGAACGCGTCGCGCGCATCCTTGAGCATGATAGCAACGTTGCCGCTATTGATCGCTCGCGCGAAGATTTCTTCCCGATTACCACCACGGAGTTCGGCTTTTCGCCCGAGGCGGTCGAAGGGTGGCGGAGCGCGGTTAAGTCGAAGATGCCCGGCGTGGAGCGCTTGGTGGGATCGGGCTCGTTGAGGATGCGGACGATCAGCAACTGGACAGTCGCGACCTGCACCTGGTCCTGTCCTCCCGCAGCTTCTGGCTAACTGAATTTCTTGGGAGTCTGGAGCGGGTAGCGGGAATCGAACCCGCATATTCAGCTTGGAAGGCTGCTGCTCTACCACTGAGCTATACCCGCCCGGTCGGTGACCGACGCGAATGGCAATAGCGCGAGACGGCGGTGCGAAGCAAGCCCTCCCTGCTCACTCAGGGACAAACTGGTGGTTTTCGCGCAGAGAAGTGCCCGCAGAACCGGGCTCTCTTTGGAAAACTTCGCAAGGGAGTCAAACGGGTGTTGACACACTCGGCGCAGACCACCATAAACCGGCCCGACGACGCGCCCCGGCGCTTCGTTTCCTGCCCAAGCGACGTTGTCTGTGGAGGGGTGGGAGAGTGGTTAAATCCATCAGACTGTAAATCTGACCGCTTAGCGTACACTGGTTCGAATCCAGTCCCCTCCACCAACGCCCTTCGGGGCTCCCCTTTCCGCCGGTTTGCAGTTCCCTGCTCCCGCAGGTGAATTAACCAGTTCTTAACCGCGCACTTGCGGGCGGAACGCCTCGGGCCTAGGTCAAAGGCAGTTCCATGCATTTCTGCGCCCCCTCGCCCTGAAACGAGGTGGGCGCTTTTCTTTGAGGCTGTGGCGAGTACCGGTGCGCTTTGTCGGCGCTTGCTGGCTGGGGGCAAAAGCGCTAGGGCTGGCGCCATGAGCTTCAACAAATTTCCGCCAAAACAACGCTACAATCCCGATGACGGCCCGGTGTACCTTTACGGGCTCCACACCGTGCGAGCGGCGCTCGACAACAAGAACCGCATCAAAAAGGCTCTGCTGGCAACGCCCAACGCCATGATGCGGCTTCGGGAAACCGGCGAGATCGGCAAGGTGCCCGTAACCGAAACAACGCCCAAGGAGCTGGACCGGCTACTGGGCGAAGACGCCGTGCATCAGGGGGTGGCGCTAGAGGTGGATCCGGTTGGGCGGTTTGGTCTCGACGATATTTCGCCGCTCAAGCTGGTTGTCGTGCTCGACCAGATTACCGATCCGCACAATGTGGGGGCCATTCTGCGCACGTCTTGCGCCTTTGGGGCAGACGCGGTGATCACGACGGCGCGTCACTCCCCGCGTGAAACGGGCGTGATGGCGAAATCGGCGTCCGGGGCGCTGGACATGGTGCCCATGATCGAGGTGCGCAATCTTGGCGACGCGCTCGAAAAGCTCAAGAGCCGCGGCATGTTGGTGCTGGGCTTTGATTCAGAAGCTGAGGAGCGTTTGCAGCCGCGCGAGGGCGATCAGCCGCTCGTGATCGTGCTTGGCGCCGAGGGCAAGGGCTTGCGCCAGCGTACGCGCGAGCTGTGCGACGAGATGGTCAAGCTCGACATGCCTGGCCCGATCAAATCGCTCAACGTGTCCAATGCGGCAGCGATTGCCCTCTTTGCCGCCACTGCGGGGAGAAATTCATGAGCCAGTTCTCGCCCTTTGCCATGGCGCTGCGCCTGTCCGGCGTGACGCTGGGCCAGAATGATCTGGATAGCGCACTCAAGCAGCTGACCAGCCGCTATGAGGCCGAGGATGCCGAGCAGAGCTTTTATGCGCAGGTGGATGTGTCCGCCGACAATCCGGTGCGCGCCCTGCTGGAGCTGGCGGAACGCTCGGGGCCAACGATCTCGGCCATGCTCGATGATCGGCGGATCGGCAAGGCCGTGCTCGATCTGGCGTTTGATTTTCCCGATTCAGGCGAAGCTATGTCAGCCCGCCTGCCCGCCCATGTTGCCGCGGCCCTTACCGGGCATGGCATCGATATTGAGTTTTCCGTCTACCTCACGGATGTCGAGGAAGACGAAGAGGACTAGAGGGCGTCGCTGAGCGCTGGCGCATCGGCCGTTATGAGGGAGCGGCCGAAGACACCGTTATCCTTAGGCACGAGACGCACCACGGAATAGCCGCGCAGGCGCAGTTCGGCCAGGAAGTCCGGCAGCATGTCGACCGTACGCTGGTGGATGTCGTGGAAAAGGATGATGCCGCTGCCGCGAGCGTCAAGGCGCGCGAGGGTGCGGGCGGCGACTATGGCGGGCGTGTCCTTGTAGTAGTCCTTGCTGTCGATGGTGACATCAAGCACCACAAGGCCGCTTTGGCCGAGATTGGTGCGCAGGAACCCGCTTTGCGAGAGGTAGGGGAAGCGGAAGAACGGCGCAGGAGCCTGCCCGCTTCCCGCCAGCGCCTGGGCCACCGCGCGTTCGCCCTTGGCGATCTCGTCCAGAGCCTCCTGGCGGCCGAGGGTTTCAAGGTCCACATGGGCAAAGGTGTGGCTGCCGACGGTATGGCCGCGCGCCGCGACCTGCTGCGCGAGCCTTGGTTGCGCCTGGGCAGCGGAGCCCAGCATCAGGAAGCTGGCCTTGACGCCGAACTCGTCGAGCGTTGCAAGGATCTTGTCTGTCCTGCCGGGACGCGGACCATCGTCAAAGGTCAGCACCACTTCGCCGGGCTGGAGCACGATATCGGCCGATGATGCGACAGCGAGGGTGCGGCCGCTCAGGGGTCCGGCGCTGAAGATGCGCCTGGGCATTTCTTGGTCGCGCACAGACACGGTTGCGGGCGCAATACTGGCCGTGGTGAGGGTCGTGTCCACAGGCTGCATCAGGGTTTCGTGCTGGCTGGGTGGCTTGGCACAACCGCCAAGAAACATGCCCGCAAGCACAAGAGACAAAGCAAAACGCGAAAGCACCACGGCATGAACTCAGCAGGAAACAACTGAGCGCAGTTTTTGCGATTATGGTTAATATTCCGCTCGCAAGAGCTTAAGGATTACTTACCTACAAGCGATTGCGCTCGCCGGGCGAGTGTATCGAGGGCGCTGAGGAAGGCAGAACGATCTGCGGGCCGGAAGCCGGGATTATAGCCCTTGATGTCACCAGTTTCGCGCAGATGCTGCTTGAGGTCGCGCAGGGCCAGGGCCATGCCAATGGAGGCAGGGGTGAAGGGTTTGCCGGTGAACCCAAGCACGTGGCAGCCCTTGTCGATGGCCCGGCTAGCCAGCGGGATATCGGCTGTGAGAACGATATCGTTGGCTTGCGCGTGTTCGACAATCCAGTCATCGGCCGCGTCGGCACCGGACGAGACCACAACGACACTGACCATGGGATCGCGCGAGGGGCGAATTCCACCATTGCTGACGAAGATGATGTGGAGGTTCAGCCGCTCGGCCACACGCCTAGCCTCGTCCTTTACCGGACAAGCGTCGGCATCCACGAAAATGCTTGGTGCTGCCTGGGTCATCCGTTTCGTGTCTCATCCATTGCTTCAAGCGACCGGGTGGAGCCGGGTATCGAGGGCAAACGCCTCTTGGACCCGCAACGTATAGGCGCCGCTGGCGCGCGCGGCGGTAAAAACCAGGTTCCAGCTATTTGGCGATACCACGCTGGGGACCAGCACGAATTTGTGCGCCTGCAGCAGGCTGTCGCCAAACGCTTGTTGCCCCGCGCTCGGCGGCCCGGATCGCAACCAGTTAGAATTGGGCAGATCGTCCGTCTGAACGACATGGACATCGGCCGGATTGGTGATGTGGAAGGACGTGAGCACATGGGCAACAGTGTCCATGCGCTTGAAGCCGCGATGGACGGCAACTTCCAGAATAGTGGTCGCCGGATCGAGCGCGCAGTAAACCGCGCGCACGCCTTGGCTGTTCCAGCGCCCGCCAAAGCGAAAGGCCCCTTCCCCGCTGTCCCAAGTCGGGGCAAACGGGCGCGCATCAATGCGCCAGCCTATCAGCTCCGTGCCGCCCAGGGGACCGGGAAGCGGTGGACTCAAACGTACACCCCGTATTGGATCTGGCCGAGAAAGGTTTCAACCAGCTCGGTGCCAGCAGCTGTTGCCAGAAGATCGATCGGCTTTTGCCCGTTGAGCCCGATAGCCGGTTCGCTCAGCCATTCCTCGGCATCACGCTGGCTGCCCATGACTTCGGTAGCCTTGGCCAGGATCTCGGCAAACCGCCAGACGCGGCCGCTTTGATCGACACTGAGCGGCTGGCTCGGATCGGCCCGCCGACGCTGCAGTGTCCGCAGGCTCATGCCGATAGCCTTTTCGAGAGCGGCAGCGTCAAGCACCTGCAGGCGCCGCTCCAGCTGGGTTAGGGCGTCACCGGGCAAGCCTTCGAGCAGCATTTCATGCGCATCGAACGCCGTGCCCAAGCTACGCTTGAGCACGCGCGATCCGCCCAGCAGATGACCGACCCGGTCCAGTTCCGTGCCAAATGGCATTTGGGGCGCTTCAGCAAAGCCGGTCATGATGAACCTCCGTCACGTGACCGACTTATAATGACACGTGACGCAAGAGGTTGCAACGCTTGTTAGTTGACGACGACGCTGCGGATGCTTTCGCCCGAATGCATCATGTCGAAGCCCTTGTTGATGTCTTCGAGACGCAGCGTGTGGGTGATCATCGGATCGATCTCGATCTTTCCATTGAGATACCAGTCCACGATCTTTGGCACGTCGGTGCGGCCCCTTGCGCCACCAAAGGCGGTGCCCATCCAGGTGCGGCCGGTCACCAGCTGGAAAGGACGGGTGGAGATTTCCTTGCCAGCGGCGGCAACACCGATCACCACCGACTTGCCCCAGCCGCGGTGGCTGCATTCGAGCGCCTGGCGCATGACCTGCGTATTGCCCGTGCAGTCAAACGTGTAGTCGGCGCCGCCGATCAGATCACCACGGCGCTTGGTGAGGTTGACGAGATAGGGAACGATGTCGCCCTCGATCTCGGTCGGATTGACGAAGTGTGTCATTCCGAAACGCTCCCCCCAGGCTTTCTTGTCGTTGTTGATGTCGACGCCGATGATCATGTCGGCGCCGGCCAGCCGCAGCCCTTGGATGACGTTGAGCCCGATACCGCCCAAACCGAACACGACGGCGGTGGCGCCGATCTCCACCTTGGCCGTGTTGATCACCGCGCCAACGCCGGTGGTGACGCCACACCCGACATAGCAAACCTTGTCGAAAGCCGCCGCGGCATCGATCTTGGCAACGGCGATTTCCGGTAGCACGGTGAAGTTGGAAAAGGTCGAGCAGCCCATATAGTGAAAAATGGGCTTGCCTTCGAAAGAGAAGCGGGAGGTGCCATCGGGCATGAGCCCCTGCCCTTGCGTTGCGCGAATGGCGGTACAGAGATTGGTCTTGCCGGAGCGGCAGGAATAGCATTCGCGGCATTCCGGCGTGTAGAGCGGGATCACGTGATCGCCCTTCTTGAGGCTCGTGACGCCCGGGCCGACATCAACCACGACACCAGCGCCTTCGTGACCCAGGATCGACGGAAAAAGCCCCTCGGGATCCGCGCCTGAGAGCGTGAAATCATCGGTGTGGCAAATACCTGTCGCCTTGATCTCTATCAGCACCTCGCCGGCCTTGGGTCCTTCCAGATCCACTTCGACGATTTCCAGCGGCTTGCCAGCGGCGAAGGCTACGGCGGCACGAGTTTTCATTGCGGATTCTCCTTAGACCATCTTTGCCCAAGCTTTCGCATGGGGCGCCGGGATGGACAACCGCCTCTTGACCGATCGCGACAGCAGGTCGCCCGATTAACTCTGGGCACGGCCCGCACAAAGAAAACCGGTCTCCCCAATTGTTTTGCGCTCGTCTGGTCGGCTACATAGCCCCACAGCAATGCTGCTTTCGCAAGCGTCAGATCAACTCAAGTAGAGCCACCAGACATGCCGCAATTGATCGTACCCGTAATTCTGGCTGGCGGACAGGGCACCCGTCTTTGGCCGATGTCGCGCGCCGCCCGACCCAAGCAGTTCCTTCAACTGGTGGGTACATCGAGCCTCTTCCAGCAGACGCTGCAGCGTGTGTCGGATGCTTCGCTCTATGCGCCCGCGATCGTCATCACCAATTCGGAATACAGGTTCATTGTCGCCGAACAGGCCGATGAGCTTGGTGCGCCCTTGGCCGGCGTGCTCCTCGAGCCCGTGGCTCGCAACACTGCCGTGGCCATTGCCGCTGCTGCCGTTTATGCCCGCTCCAAGTTCGGGCCTGATGCCGTTTTGCATGTGCTGCCTTCGGACCACGATGTTTCAGTTGATGCCGGCTATACAGCCGCTGTTCTGGCCGCAGCCGAAGCTGCCGCGCGTGGCGATCTGGTTACCTTCGGCATCGCGCCAACCCACCCGGAAACCGGCTTTGGCTACATCAAGGCCAATGCCGCCATTGGCGGCGAGGTCCAGGCTGTGGAGCGGTTCGTGGAAAAGCCGGATCGGGAGCGCGCGGTTTCCATGCTTGCCGATGGGGGTTACTTCTGGAACTCGGGCATGTTCATGATCGGGGCGGGAGCGTTCCTGGACGAAACGCAGAAACTGGCACCGGAGACGCTGTCGGCAGCCGAGCATTCCGTCCGGGAAGCCAAGTCGGACCTCGACTTCGTTCGCCTCGATGCAGCCGCCTTCGCCAGCGCGCCCAACATCTCGGTGGACTATGCCATCTTCGAAAAGACCGCGCGGGCGGCTGTCGTAGCGGTGAATTTCGGCTGGTCGGATCTGGGCAGTTGGGACGCGGTCTGGAAAACGAGCGACAAGGATGCTGCACAGAACGCTACCCGCGGTCCGGTAACGCTAAGCAATGTCAGCAATTCGCTCGTGATTTCCGACGACGGGCACGTCGCCGTTGAAGGTCTCGACGACGTGGTGGTGGTCGCGACAAACGACGCGGTTTATGTCGGCAAGCTCACCGAGGCGCAAAAAGTCGGCGCCATGGTCAAGACCTTGCGCGCCAACAAGGAAACGTCAAACCTTACCGACATCCACAAGACGGCCTATCGGCCATGGGGCGGCTATTCCTCCGTGCTCAATGGCTCGCGGTTCCAGGTCAAGCGCTTGTTCGTCAAACCCGGCAAGAAGCTGAGCCTGCAAAAGCACCACCACCGCGCAGAGCACTGGATCGTGGTACGCGGCACGGCTGAGGTCACCGTGGATGGCACCATCACGATTTTAAGCGAGAACCAGTCGATCTACCTGCCCCTGGGCTGCACGCACCGGCTAGCCAATCCCGGCAAGATCGAGCTCGAACTGATCGAAGTGCAGACGGGCTCTTATCTGGGCGAAGACGACATTATCCGCATCGAAGACGAGTTCGGGCGCGCGTAAAGCCTGGTGACCTGCCCTGCCGAACTCATGGTCTGGCACAACATTTCCACACCGTCATCACCCGGCTTGTCCGGGTGATCCATTATTGGGCCGGCGCCACTCGATTGCCCGGACAAGCCGGGTAATGACGATGGACGGACGGATCCGGTAAAGTTGAGGTCAAACGCAATTCAGTGCGTTCGAGCTCGAGAGCTTTAGAGCTTCAACCAAGCATGCAACTCGTCAGCCAACACCACCGGCTCTTGCTCGGCCCCATGCAGCACGAGCTCCGCATTGGTGGGTGGCTCGAAAGGCGAGTCGATCCCGGTAAAGTTCTTGATCTCCCCTGCCCGCGCCCGCTTGTAGAGCCCCTTGGGGTCCCGCGCTTCGCAAACCTCCAGCGGCGTATCGACATAAACTTCGGTGAAGCTGATATCGCCCGCAATCTCGCGCGCCAGCCGACGCTCCTTCTCAAACGGCGATATGAAGGAGACAAGCACAATCAGCCCCGCATCCGCCATGAGCCGGGCGACCTCAGCCACGCGACGGATGTTTTCGACGCGTGCAGCTTCGGTAAAGCCCAGATCCTTGTTGAGGCCATGACGGACATTGTCGCCATCAAGGATATAGGCGTGGCGACCCTCGGCCGTCAGGCGCTTTTCGAGCAGGTTTGCAATGGACGACTTGCCCGAGCCCGACAGGCCCGTGAACCACACGATCTGGGGCGTTTGCCCCTTCATGGCGGCACGCACATCACGGTTCACGTCGAACGACTGGTAGGTCAAGTTCTGTGCGCGGCGCAGGCCGAACTCGATGGTGCCGGCGGCCAGTGTCGCGTTGGATAGCCGATCTATCAGAATGAAGCCGCCGGTCAGGGCATTGCTGCGGTAGGCGTCGAAGGCGATCGGCTTGTCGGTGGCAATCGTAACGGTCGCAACTTCATTAAGATCGATCTTGGTCGCCGCTGTTTGCTCCAATGTGTTCACATTGGTGCGGAACTTGAGATCCGTGATGGTCGCCGGCACCAGTTGCGCACCAATTTTGAGCAGATAGGATCGGCCTGGATAGGCCGGTTCGTCGTTCATCCACACCAGTCGCGCCTGGAACTGGTTGGAATATTCCGGCGTCTCGCCCGGCAACGTCAGCACATCGCCACGCGACAGATCCACCTCGCGATCGAGCACCAGTGTCACGGCCTGCCCGGCAATCGCAGTTTGAAGATCGCCATCCATGGTCACGATCCGGCTGATCTGCGCGGGCTTGCGGGACGAGGCGATCAGCACCTCATCGCGCACCGAGATGGCGCCGGACGCGACCGTGCCCGAGAAGCCGCGGAAATCAAGGTTCGGCCGGTTGACCCATTGAACGGGGAAGCGGAACTTCTGGCTGCTGCGGTCTTCAGCGATGTCGATGGTTTCAAGATAGGGCACCAGCGCCGAACCCTTGTACCAGGGCGTGTTGGCGCTTGGCGCGAGCATGTTGTCGCCGCGCAGGGCAGATACAGGAATGGTCTCCAGCGTCTTGAAGCCCAGCGGCTCGGCGAACTGGCGATATTCGGCAACGATTCTATCGAATACGGCCTGATCGTAATTTACCAGATCGATCTTGTTGACCACCACAACGACGTGCTTCACGCCAATCAGCGATAGGATGAAGCTGTGGCGCCGCGTCTGCGTCAGCACGCCCTTGCGCGCATCAACGAGCACCAGCGCCAGATCGGCATTGGAGGCGCCCGTCGCCATGTTGCGGGTATATTGTTCATGCCCCGGCGTATCCGCCACGATGAACTTGCGCTTGTCGGTCGAAAAGAATCGATAGGCCACGTCAATGGTGATGCCCTGCTCGCGCTCGGCGGTAAGACCATCAACCAGCAGCGAAAAATCGATCCCCTCATCGCCAACCATGCGGTTGCGCGATTCCTTTTTGAGGCTCGCCAGCTGATCATCCAGCACGAGCTGGCTATCATAAAGCAGGCGCCCGATCAGGGTTGATTTGCCATCATCAACCGAACCGCAGGTGAGGAACCGCAGCAGGGATTTTTCAGTCTGCTGGCTGAGCCAGAGGTCGAGTTCGGTATCTGGAGCAGTCATGGGAAGGCTCATCAGAAATAACCTTCCTGCTTCTTTTTTTCCATCGAACCGGCGCTGTCGCTGTCGATCAGGCGACCCTCGCGTTCCGATGTGCGGCTCGCCTGCATTTCCATGATGATCGATGGCAGATCGGCCGCCGATGAGCGGATGGCGCCGGTGAGCGGATAGCAGCCTAGCGTGCGGAACCGCACCATCTCCTCTCGCGGCGTTTCGCCCGGCCCGAGCGGCAGGCGCTCATCATCCACCATGATCAAGGTGCCGGAGCGCTCCACCACGGGCCGCGGCTTGGCGAAATAAAGCGAGGGCAGCTCGATGCCTTCCGAATAGATATAGGTCCAGACATCGAGCTCGGTCCAGTTGCTGATCGGAAACACGCGCATGCTTTCGCCCGGATTGAGCCGGGTGTTGAACACGCGCCAAAGCTCGGGCCGCTGGTTCTTGGGATCCCAGGCATGGCTGGCATTGCGATGGGAAAAGATACGCTCCTTGGCGCGGGACTTTTCCTCGTCGCGCCGCGCGCCACCGATCGCCGCATCATAGCGACCGGCATTGAGCGCCTGCCGCAGAGCTTGGGTCTTCATGATGTCCGTGTAACGCGACGAGCCATGGTCAAAGGGATTGATCCCGTCCCGGATGCCGTCAGGATTGGTATGCCGTATCAGGTCGAACCCGAATTGCTCGGCCATCCGGTCGCGGAAGGAGATCATTTCCCGGAACTTGAATGTCGTATCGACATGCAGCAGCGGAAACGGAATCTTGCTGGGGTAAAAGGCTTTGCGCGCCAGGTGCAAGAGCACACTTGAGTCCTTGCCGATGGAATACATCATCACGGGCCGCTCGAAGCTCGCCGCCACTTCGCGCAAGATCTCGATGCTTTCGGCCTCAAGGATCTGCAGATGGGTCAAGGATGGTGCACTCAAGGCCGCTCTACTCCCACGCAAAAGGCGCCAGGAACAGCGCCAGTTTCAGCCTTGTGAGTTAGGCCGCGGCGGCTCGAGCGACAAGCCGAAAAGCGCTGTGCGGCGGGCACTTGGGGAGCCTGGAGGCACAAACATCTGCGCACCCGCCTCCTCCTGCAAACGCCGCTTGCTGAAGCGCTTTTTCAAGCAGCGCAGAATGCGCCACCCCTCCGCTGTGCAGAAAAATAGTTCAGCCCCACCCTCCGCTTGCCGAACCACAACGAGAGTGCTAAAGCCCCACGCATGCCGGTATAGCTCAGTTGGTAGAGCACCTGATTTGTAATCAGGGGGTCGCGGGTTCGAACCCTGCTGCCGGCACCATAGATCCAAAAGCGTTTGTCGACCACATTGGGATCGCTGACCATCAATGGCGACCCAACCTCGCCCTATTACGAAGCACGTCTGATCGGCTACAATGCTTCCAAGGCGGCCCTCAATATGCTGACCGTGCAATTGGCGGCCGAGCTGAAAGATACTCCCATCCTGGTAAATTCGGTGGCACCTGGCTATGTCCAGACAGACCTGACCGGCGGCAACGGCTTCATGACACCCCAGGAAGGTGCGCGCCTGCCGGTACAATATGCCCTTTTGGGTGAAGGTGCCGTATCTGGCAGCTTCGTGGAACCAGCTGGAATAGTGCCCTGGTAGGCAGCTTGGACCTCGGTGCTTCAGCGCGGAGCGCTAGTCGGCATGTCCACCAGCGAACAATGACCTGAACAGGGTCGGTCCCTCCTATACGGCATAGCGCCCCATTCGGGCTCTTCGATACTTGGCTGGTTGCTTCAATCCCTCACAATGCGGAGCCTTGATGGGCAGCGTTTACTTGACAAGCTTTCCAGCTCGCGGCCACTAGCGCGACATGAACAGTGCAAGATCCATGCTCGTCCTGTCAGGTGTCAGCCGCCGCTTCGGAGAGGTTGCCGCGCTCGATGATATTTCCCTCGAATTGGGCAACGAACAAGTTCTATGCCTGGTTGGTCAGTCCGGTTGCGGAAAGTCCACATTGCTCAGGGCGATTGCGGGCATCGAGAGGCTCGACAACGGCACAATAAGCATCGACAACACGATCGTCTCAGGTGGCGATGCATTCGTCGAGCCTGAACACCGCCGCGTGGGCTTCATGTTCCAGGACTACGCCCTGTTCCCGCATCTGACTGTGCGGCAGAATGTCGGGTTCGGGCTTCATCTCCTTTCACGACGCCACCGTGAGGAACGGGTTGCCGATGTGTTGGGGCGCATCGGGATCGAGGCTCTTGCTGATCGATATCCACACATGCTGTCGGGGGGCGAACAGCAGCGCGTGGCTTTGGCCCGGGCACTGGCACCGCAGCCCCGTCTCCTGCTGATGGACGAACCCTTTTCCAATCTGGACCGCGGCCTGCGGGATCGGGTGCGGCAGGAGACGCTCTCTCTTGTGCGGGATCTAAGGATGACAGCGGTGGTGGTTACTCATGACCCGGAGGAAGCCTTGGCCATCGGAGACATGGTCGCTTTGATGCAGAAGGGGCGATTGGTGGAGGTGGGCACGGGCGCTCGCATCTACGATGCTCCCTGGACAGCCTATGCCGCACGCTTCTTTTCGCGCATGAACGTGATACCGGCGCAGCTCAATGGCAAATTTCTTGAAACACCGCTCGGCAGGTTTGCCGCTCCAGCCCTGGAGGGCGTTCCAACCGTGTTGCTCCGCCCTCAATCCATCCATCTCTCGCCCGTGGGTATTTCCGCCTGGGTGGTTGAACGATTGATCTTGGGAGAAATCGAACAACTATTGGTATCCGTCAGCGGGATGCATGAGCCGCTTATCATACGTGGAACCGGCCGACACGATGTTCGACCTGGCGACGAAGTATTTGTCTCCGTCGACGAGAGCAAGCTCATGATCTTTCCCCAAGATGCAGCGCAGCTGGGAACGGTCACCTCCTTCAATAACTTAGAAGCATTCTAAAGCGCGCGGAATAAGTTGACATTCTCTATCAAATAAAGACTTCTTCCATGTGAATGATGGTGCGGAAGTTCCCGCCCATCTTTTGCGTATCATCTTGGGAGATCGACTTTGCGCAATCACATCATGACATTGGGCGCGGCCGGCATCTTGGCTGTTGCCGCCGCTGCCCCTACGCTGGCCCAAGAGGTCAACATCTACACAACACGCGAACCCGGTTTGATCCAACCGATCCTTGATGCCTTCAATGCCGAAACCGGCATCAAGGTGAACACGGTATTCCTGGAAAGCGGTCTCATCGAGCGCGTTAAGGCCGAAGGGGAAAGCTCTCCTGCAGACCTGTTGATGACGGTGGACTTCGGCGCCTTGATTGACCTGGTGAATGCTGGAGTGACCCAGCCTGTGCAATCGGAAGTGCTGAATGCGGCAGTTCCTGCGTCGCTGCGCGACGCTGATGGACAATGGTTTGCTCTTTCTGGTCGGGCCCGCGTTGTTTATGCCTCCAAGGAGCTTGATCTCGACAGCATCACTTATGAGCAGCTCGACGACGAGGAGTTCCGCGGCAAGCTCTGCATTCGCTCCGGCCAGCATCCCTACAACACCGCGATGTTTGCAGCCTATCTCGCCAAGCATGGTGAGGAGGAAACCAAGACCTGGCTCCAGGGCATCAAGGCAAATCAGGCGCGTGCCGCCGCCGGCGGGGACCGGGACGGCGCCCGCGACATTGCTGCCGGTCTGTGCGACATCGCCGTGGCCAATTCCTACTATTATGGCCTGATGGCGAGCGGTGCCGGTGGGGACGAGCAGAAGGCCTGGTCAGATGCGGTCAAGGTCATCCTCCCAACATTTGAGGATGGCGGCACGCTTGTAAATGTCAGCGGCGCTGCAGTTGCGGCTCATGCGCCAAATCGGGACGAAGCAGTCCAGCTGCTTGAATATCTGGTGTCCGACGAGGCGCAGAGGCTCTACGCAGAAGCTAATTTCGAGTATCCGGTTTCCGCAACGGCCGAAGTGCATCCCCTGATTGCTGCATTCGGCACCCTTCAACCCGATGGCCAGTCTCTTACCGAAGTGCTGCCGTTCCGGGCTCGTGCCAGCGAACTCGTTGACGAGGTCAATTTCGATACTTTCGGCAACTAAGCACAAATATCGGCACCCCCGGGGATACCGCAATCGCCTATGGCCGAAATAACTGCAGGGCGCCGAGATAAGCGCCCACGGATGACGATCAGCCTCTGGGCCGTCGTGGCATTCGCCGCGGCGGCTCTAGCGCTGTTGCCTATCATTGCCATTGCTGCCACTGCCGTTGCAGATACCGGCGACCTCTGGGGCCACATTGTCCAGTTCGTGCTGCCACAAGCAAGCTGGAACACGCTTGTACTGCTTGCCGGAACAGGTCTGATCGCAACTTTCGTAGGCACAGGCGCTGCCTGGATCGTCAGCGCCTATGACTTTCGGGGACGGGCGTTCCTCGAATGGGCGCTGCTGCTGCCCTTGGCCGTGCCGACTTACATCATGGCCTATGCCTATCTCGACATCCTCAATCCGCTCGGTCCGGTGCAAGGCGTGTTGCGATGGGTGCTGGGCTACTCCAGTCCTCGACAGTTCCGACTACCCGATATCAGGGCGATGTGGGGCGCCATCCTGGTTTTCGGCTTTGTGCTTTACCCCTATGTTTATCTCACCGCCCGAGCGATGTTTCTGACCCAGGCCGCCAACGTCACCGAGGTTGCGTGCGTATTGGGGGTGCCGCGCTCGGGAATTTTCTGGCGCGTAGCGCTGCCATTAGCGCGCCCTGCGATCGCCGTGGGCGTCTCCCTTGCCCTTATGGAAGTGCTCAATGATGTCGGCGCCTCCCAGTTTCTGGGCGTACGAACCTTGACTGCCACTGTATATACGACCTGGGTCGTCAGAACGGACTTGGCGGGGGCTTCGCAAATCGCCCTGAGTATGTTGGCGATCGTGCTAGCCGTGCTGATGCTGGAGCGCTGGGCCAGGCGCAACCAGCGCTACGCTGCCGCTGCGCAGAATGCGCGGCAGATGCAGCGCCAGCGCTTGCGCGGGCATTCTGCCGTACTGGCGTTCGCTCTTGGCCTTGCCCCCATTGCAATCGGCTTTGCGGGACCGGCACTTTATCTGGTCGTGGCAGCCATCCGCCGCATTGAATTTGCCGGCTTTTCATCCTCGCTGCTGCGAGCCACCCTCAACACGGTCAGTGTTTCCGCCATAGCGACCCTTGCTATTTTATCCGTTGGGTTCGCAGTGGCGTACGTGGCGCGGATTCATGCAGCGCGCTGGTCGGCAACAGCGATGCGGCTCGCATCTATCGGCTACGCAGTCCCCGGCACCGTTCTTGCCATCGGTATTCTGGTCCCGGTAGCCGCGGTGGATCGCACCTTAGGTAGCGCATGGCATGCATGGACCGGCCTTCCGGGAGGGCTACTCCTTCTTGGCTCTGGAGCTGCGCTCGTTTATGCCTATTCAGCTCGGTTTATGGCCATTTCCGTGGGAGGCATCGAGGCGGGCCTCAGCCGCATCCCCCCTGCCTATGATCATGCTTCGCGCACATTGGGGCATCCGGCAATAGGAACACTGCTGCGCGTTCATCTGCCGCTATCACGCTCTTCCCTCACCGCTGCCGGCCTCCTGGTCTTTGTTGACTGCATGAAGGAGCTACCGGCAACGCTGCTGCTGCGCCCGCTCAATTTCGAGAGTTTAGCGACGCTTCTTTACGGCGAAGCAGCCCGCGGCACCTATGAGGACGCCGCCCTTGCCGCCCTGATCATCGTTGCCATAGGCATTCTTCCCGTTATTCTTTTGGCGAAAACGTCTAGAACCTTTCGGTAGGCGAGCAAAGCCCAAGCCTACAACCTGCAAGATTACCAAGGGACAGCGGGTCGCGTGTTGCACCGATGCACCGATGCTTGCGACCCCGCGGCAGTTCAATGCTGTTGAAAGCTCTATTGAGACAGCAGTTCAGCCTGGGTGTTCGCTGTTGCGCTATGGGTCTGCCGCACCCCGAAGCGTCTGCGGTACTCATTGGGCATAAGGCCTGTAAGTCGCTGGAATAATCGCCGGAAGGCAGAGGCGTCGCCATAGCCAGGCTATCTGCTCCACTGGACGAATCGTCAGCTCAAGCGCCTCGCGGGCTTTGCTGATGCGGATCTGCTGGGTGTATTCGGTGGGACGCAACCCCGTTGCGCTCTTGAATCGCCGCAGAAGGGTTCGCTCCTCAAGCCCGGCCTCTTGTGCCATCTGCCGCAGCGTTTGCTCCCTTGCGCCATTTGTCTGCAGCCAGTGCTAGCAACCATCATCAAGTGCCTGTCCGCTCACTGGAGAGGAAACTGCGACATCACCGGTGGTAACCAGGGCGGCTGGCGGGTTCTTTCGACCGGGATAGTATAAGGCAAGCGGCGCCAAAGGTGGTGTCCAGTCCTCAAGAACACGCACCGGCCTTCCGGCAGCTATGTCCTTCCCAACATCGGCCTCCATGACATAGCCCGGCCTTATCCAGAGTTCTGGGCGGCGATGCGCACCAAGCTTGACTCTCGTCCAGCGTGACCACCCCTTGCACATCGCCGCTGAGCGGCTTGACTTCTCCTGTTCCTTGCCCCGAGGCCGAGCCATTTATTGCCGCGCGTCAAGGGCATAGGGCGGCCTGCTTGACTTTAATCTTTTATCACCTACCTTGAAGATCATGAGCCAGATCTACAGCATCATGAGCTGCTTTGCTCGCCGGTATATTCCGGTCGAAGGATAGTTTCCCTAAGCCAGCGCGCCTTGTCGCGGGGTTTAGGGTCAGGGTCATTATATCCATTGTCGCATCAGCAATCCGGGCGCTTTCGTCCGATGCGTACTTTCGCTTGCTTAGTGATAAATCATGCTCATTCAGAAACATTGCACGCTCAGCCACTCCGATTTCGAGCAGCTCCTCTGCCTGGCTGCTGGCGCCTCCGCCTTGAGGGCGGAAAGCCTTTCCGTCGAAATGGAGCGCGCCCGAATAGCCGTTGGCTCCGCGACTGCGTTGGACCTCGTACGGTTGGAGGCGTGATTGCGACGCAGCACCCAAAGGTTGACGCAAACTAGATCGCATCCCTGATCCGGGCATTGCCTCGGATCAGGGATGCATTTGCAGGCGCCCAAAATGATCCGGAGCAATCTTGATGACTGTTCAGCTACCCATTGTTCTCACTTCGGCAGATTTCACTGTTCTTCAGAATTTGGCAGGCAATTGGCGGGAGCCTTTCGCCGGCGCGAGCCGAATGATCCGGCGCAAGCTGGATGCTGCAACGATCATGTTCCCCGCAGACATACCCGTTGATGTCGTGACGCTCGGCAGTCGAGTGCGTTTTCGCGTGGGGTCCAAGCCAGCGCAGGAATGTTCGCTGGCAAGGGAACTCAGCGGCGATTGCACAGAGGGGAACGTGGCGCTGGCATCTCCCTTGGGACTTGCAATGATTGGCGCTGCTGCCGGTAATATTGTTCAACTGCCCAAAGCAGACGGGACAACGGAGCAGGTGCTTATCGAAGCGGTTCTGTTCCAGCCTGAACAGAAAAGGGCCGGCCCTGCGCTGCGCCTCGTTTCGCGCGCCCAGCCGCCACCGGGCCCGAACGTTTTCGCCTTGAGGGAGCCTCAAGCTGCGAGCTTCACTGGAGAATGGGACGACGACCCCGGGCCCAGTGCTGCCTAGGTGGTGCCATTTGGGCCCAACAGCAACCCAGCTGATGCAGATGCTGCCCGATGCGGCGCAATCAGCCTCGATCGGGCTGTCCCTCACCTCATAGTTTTCGGCTCGGTGCTTTCCGGCCGATGCCTGAAGCCTTGCAATTCCGGATCAATTGCTATGACCAGCGCGATGAAACCGCTTCTTACCGAAAGAACCCACGCCATCCTGATCGGATTGGTTCGCCAGGGAGGCCGTCATACGGCGACCTACCTTCAGCAATTGCATGACAAATTGCAGAAGGCCGTCGTGGTGCCGTCGGACGCTATCGACCCGGATGTAGTGACCCTTGGCAGCTCGGTTCGCTACAGGGTCAACAAGGGCGGCGCCATGGAGCACAACGTGGCCCTTTATTCCAAGAACGATCAGGAGCACCAGACGCTCTCCATCAAGAGCGTGCGAGGATTGGCGCTGCTGGGCATGCGTGAGGGTGACGCTTTCACCGCCTGGCAATCTCCCGACAGATGCGAGGACATCGAGATCGAAATGATCATGATGCAGCCAGAAGCGGATGGTGAACTGCTGCGGGTTCAGGCATTGCGCAAATAAACATCCATCCGCCCTATTGCGAGGGGATGGTCGCCTTACGCCTTGTTGTTGGAAACAGGCTTGCGCGCCAACCAGATAACGTGGCGGGAACCCCGCGCCTTGCGGTGGGCCCGTACACGCTCCTCCTCAACCTTGAACCCGGCACGCTCGAGCCGCTGCGTAAAGGCGCGGTCAGGCGCTGACGCCCAAACAGCCAACACACCGCCGGGCCGCAAGGCAGCCTTGGCAGTCGCAAGCCCCGCAATGCTGTAGAGCGCGTCATTGGTTTCTACGGTCAGCCCATCGGGGCCGTTGTCCACATCCAGCAGGATCGCGTCGTAAACGCCTTTGGCTGATCGGATCACATTGCGAACGTCGTTGATCTTGATATCAACACGCCGATCCTCAAGGCATCCGTCAAAGATCGCCGCCATGGGCCCCTTGGCCCAGGCAAGCACCGCCGGCATCAATTCAGCCACGGTGATCTTTGCCGTCGCGGGCAACTCGGCCAGGGCTGCGCGCAGCGTGAACCCCATGCCCAGGCCGCCAATCAGCATATGCGCACGAGGACGATCGCTGATCCGCGCCCAGGCGAGGCTTGCCATTGCCTCTTCCGAACCGCTAAGCCGGCTGTTCATGAGGGCGATAGTGCCCAGCATGATCGAGAACTCATCCGCGCGCTGGATCAGGCGAATATCCCCGCGCCCATCAGGCAGCGGAACGGTGTCGATCAGGACCCAAGGATTCACGGCAAAGCTTTCATGCAAGAACAAGCCGCTTCCATAGCATCATGGCCATGTTCTCGCACGTCCTTACGACCCAGGCATTGCAACACTGCCTGAGCCAGGCAGCCGCCCTGCCTTCGCCTAGTTTCCTACCGCTTCAGCTCCCGCCTCGTGCACGGATGGCAATTTTGCGCCAGTCATGAAGGCCACCGCATCCGACATCGTATAGTCCTTGGGGTCGATGACACAGAGGCGCTGCCCGAGACGGTGCACATGGATACGGTCAGCCACTTCAAACACGTGGGGCATGTTGTGGCTGATCAGGATAATGGGAATGCCACGGGCTCGTACATCCTGGATCAGCTCCAGTACGCGGCGGGATTCCTTCACCCCCAGTGCCGCCGTCGGCTCGTCTAGAATAATGACCCGGCTGCCAAAGGCCGCAGCACGCGCGACGGCAACACCCTGGCGCTGACCGCCGGATAGCGTTTCCACGGCCTGGTTGATGTTCTGGATCGTCATCAATCCCAACTCGCTGAGCTTCTGGCGGGCAATGCGCTCCATTTCCGCCCGATCGAGCTGGCGCAACACTTTGCCCATGAAGCCAGGCTTGCGCAACTCGCGCCCCATGAACATGTTGTCGGCGATTGAAAGAGCGGGAGACATAGCCAATGTCTGGTAGACCGTCTCCACCCCGGCATTGCGTGCGTCAATGGGGGAGGAAAAGCTCACCTTCTTGCCATCAAGGAAGATGTCGCCACTGTCGGGCCGGATGGCGCCCGAGAGCGCCTTGATCAGCGACGACTTGCCGGCACCATTGTCACCGATAACGGCAAGGATCTCGCCCGGCATAAGGTCGAAGTCGCAATTGTTGAGCGCGGTAACTTTGCCATAGCGCTTGTTGAGGCCACGGGCGGAAAGAATGGGTTCCATCAGGCAGACACCTTTCTGATCCACTGGTCGATCGCCACGGCCCCGATGATCAGCGCCCCGATAAGCAGGTAGGTCCATTGCGCGTCGGCACCGAGCAGTCGAAGCCCAAGCGAGAAGACGCCAACGATCAGCGCGCCGAAGAACATGCCAAGGATCGATCCACGGCCACCAAAGAGCGAGATGCCGCCGATCACCACTGCGGTAATGGATTCAATATTGGCCGACTGCCCGGAGGTGGGGGACACCGAGCCGATGCGCCCGATCAGCACCCAGCCGGCGAACGCGCAGATCAGGCCCGAAAGCATGTAGACCGAAATGAGGATGTGCTTGGTGTTAACGCCCGAAAGCTCTGCCGCAACCGGGTCGTCGCCCACTGCATAGACATGGCGACCCCAGGCGGTATGCCGCAGCACATAGGCGAGGAACACCACAAGGACGATGAAGAAGATGACGCCATAGGTGAAGACGGCCCCGGCAAAAGAGAACGAGTGCCCAAAGAACTGCAGCAGCGGCGCCTGGCTTTCGATTTCCTGGGCACGAATGGTCTCGTTGCCGGAATAAAGAAAGTTCGTCGCCAGCGCGATCTGCCATATGCCCAGCGTCACGATAAACGGGGGCAGCTTCACCCGCGCGATCAGCCAGCCATTGATGAAGCCGATAAAGGTGCCCACCGCCAGCCCGCAGGCTATGGCTACAGCAGGTGGCATGCCGAGCCTGAACGTGAATTGCCCCATCACCACCGAGCTCAGCACCATGATTGCGCCCACCGAAAGATCGATGCCCGCAGTGAGAATGACCAGCGATTGCGCGGCTCCCACAATGCCCACAATGGCAACTTGCTGCAGGATCAGCGTAAGGGCAAAGCTCGAAAAGAACTTCGTCCCCAACAGCGCCCCGAACACGGCAATCGACATCATCAGGACGATCAGCGGCACCAATGCTGGATTGGAGTGGAGCGCATGCTGTAACCGCGACAACAGCGTCACTTGATGCTCAAAACTGGCAACGGCTTCGGTGCGTTGAACAAGGCCCTCGTCGACCTCGGCTTGGTTTGTCATGGGCATCCCTCCCCCATTTCCTAGATAAAGCAGGGGCGGTAAGTGCCCGCCCCTGCTTTGTTTTCGTCAGATCGCTCTTAGCCCCAGCAGAGTTCCTCGCCTTCCGCTGTGTCGATCGATTCAACGCCATCCACGGGCTCATCGGTCACCAGCGTCACGCCGGTGTCGAAGAAGTCCTTGCCTTCGGTGGGAGTGGGCTTGGTGCCTGTATCGGCCCACGCCTTGATGGCTTCAACGCCAAGTGCCGCCATCTGCAGCGGATATTGCTGCGAGGTTGCGCCGATGACGCCATCGCGCACATTGGCGACGCCCGGGCAGCCACCATCCACCGACACGATCAGCACGTCATTCTCGCGGCCAAAGGACTTGAGCGCTTCATAGGCCCCGGCAGCGGCAGGCTCATTGATGGTGTGAACCACGTTGATCGAGGGGTCTTTGGTTAGAAGGTTCTCCATAGCCTTGCGGCCGCCCTCTTCATTGCCGGCCGTCACGTCCTGGCCAACAATGCGCGGGTCGCTTTCATCACCCCATTTGTTGGGATCACCTAGATCGATGCCGAAGCCCTGCAGGAAACCCTGGTTGCGCAGCACGTCCACGGTCGGCTGGTTGATGCCAAGATTGAGAAGGGCGATCTTGGCATTGGCCGCTTCCGCACCCAGCTTGCCGGCAGCCCACTTGCCGATCAGTTCGCCAGCCAGGAAATTGTCGGTGGCAAAGGTAGCGTCGGCGGCATCGGTCGGTGTCAGCGGTGTATCGAGCGCGATCACCAGAAGACCGGCGTCGCGCGCCTGCTGCACCGATTGCACAATAGCCGAAGTGTCTGAAGCCGTGATCAGGATACCCTTGGCGCCATCGGCGATGCAGGTTTCAACGGCCGCCACTTGCGTTTCATGGTCGCCATCGATCTTGCCGGCATAGGATTTGAGCGTGATGCCCAATTCTGCAGCCTTGGCTTCGGCGCCTTCCTTCATCTTGACGAAGAAGGGGTTGGTGTCTGTCTTGGTGATGAGGCAGGCGGTAATCGCCTCTTGTGCCATGGCCGGAGCCGACAGGACACCAAGGCACAATGCAGTGCTGAGAAGCAGCTTTTTCATTTTCTCTCCCTCGTCTGGGCAGGTCGGGCTCCTCCCCTTCCTGCTGACGTTCGTTGATTAGACTGCGATATCGTGTCCAGTTCAACAGCCCGCGTCAATATATAAATCTAGTTTATTTATTTATCAGCCGGCGGTATGTTCCTCACGGGTCAATCCCTTGATCAAGGTGCTGCTATATCTTCTCCGATTATCCGCAGCCTCAGCAGTGGCGTAAATCAAAGCGGTGTGCGCGATCACAACGAGCGCCTCTTATTGACCTTGTTGCAGCGCAACGGGCCCACTCCGGGCAGCGACCTGGCGCGCCTGGCAAATCTTTCCCCCCAAACCGTTTCGATCATTTTGCGTGAGATGGAAGCAGAGGGCCTGCTTTCGCGCGGCATGCCGATCAAGGGCAAGGTCGGCAAGCCGTCAATTCCCATGCGCCTCGCGGAAAACGGGGTGCTATCCTTCGGCTACAAAATTGGGCGGCGCAGCGCCGTCCTGCTTCTGAGCGATTTTTGCGGCAATGTTCGCCACCAACTGCAGCTTGGCTACAAATACCCCCTGCCCGCGCCTATTTTTCAGTTCCTTCAGAACGGTATTGCCGAGATCATCGCCCGCTGCAGCCCTGTCGAGCGCGAACGCATTTGCGGCATCGGCATCGCCTCTCCTTTTGAGCTCTGGAAGTGGAACGAGTTGGTCGATGCTCCGGCCAAGGAATTTGCCGCCTGGAAAGACGTTGATTTCTTTGCTGAGATCGCCCGCTTTTCCGAGCTTCCCGTGAGCCTTGTGAATGACGCGACCGCTGGCTGCCAGGCAGAGCACATCTATGGTCGTGGCAAGGAATTTCGCGACTACGCCTATTTCTTTATCGGCGCGTTCATCGGCGGCGGTGTTGTCCTCAATCACTCCGTCTACCAGGGCCACCAGGGCAATGCCGGAGCGCTGGGTTCCATGCGCAGTTTTGGCCCGCACGGCGAAAGCCAGCAGCTGATCGACACGGCATCGATCCACCTGCTGGAGACACGCCTTGCCGAACACGGCATGGACCCGCAACAGCTTTATGCAGAGCCCCAGGATTGGAGCCACATCGGGCGTTTCGTTGATCCATGGCTGGGTCAAACCGCTCAGGAGCTCGCCAAGGCAAGCCTATCAGTCTGCGCGGTGATCGACTTCGAGGCCATCCTGATCGATGGCGCATTTCCAGACCCGATCAAGCAGGCGCTGGTCGAGCGAACGCGCCGCTACCTCGTCAACCAGGACATGCGCGGCTTGATCGCACCGCGCATCGAAGCCGGCACCATTGGGGCCAATGCGCGCGCCTTGGGCGCTGCCGCCAGCCCCTTTTTTGACCGCTACTTCATGAACGGCAATCTTCGGCTTTCGGCATAGCTCAAAAACGGCGGCCCCATCAGGGACCGCCGCGGGATGCAAGAACCTAGTTCTTGGTCACAAGGCGATAGTAGACGAAGTCCGAATTGGACCCGTTCACATAGCCTTCCACATTGTTGGCCATGGCGATCTGCAGGGCCGCCTGGAACATGATGACGATGGGGCTGTCCGCCTGAACTTTCTTTTGCAACTCGACATACATCTCGTTGCGCACGTTCTGGTCAGCCTCGGCAAGCGCTGCGTTGACTTGCTCGTTCATCTCCGCCGGCACTTCCCACGCATTCCGCCAGGTGGTGGTCGCCGTGTAATTGTCATCGGAATTATCCGAGTTGTAGGCAAACGCCTTGGCATTGGAGTGCGGGTCCATGAAGTCCGGCCCCCAATAAAGCAGCATGGCCTGGTGGGTGCGCTCGCGATATTTGGTGATCACCTGGGCGCCCGTGCCGGGCAGGATTTCGAAATCGATGCCGGCTTCGGAGAACCCGGCCTGCAGCGATTGCGCAATATCGGTGAACGGGGCCGAATTGATCACGTCGAGCGTGACATTGATCGGCGTTTCCACGCCGGCGTCAGCCAGGATCTGCTTGGCCTTTTCCACATCATAGGTGAAGGGCGTTTCGTCATAGGAGCCGGGGAAGCCCTTGGGCCAGAAAGCCTGGTGCTTTTCCATCTGGCCCTTGAGGAAGCTCTGCGTCATGCCGTCATAGTCGACGAGATAGCGCGCCGCCTCCCAGACAGCCGGGTCGGTCAGCTCTTCGGTCTTCTGGTTGAACGAAAGGAAGTGAACGGCCGCCTGCGGATAGGTCTCGACCTTGACGTTTTCCCCCAGGCCACCGATCTGGTCCGGCGTCAGATTCTTGGCAAGATCGACGTCGCCTGAGCTCAGGAGCAGCTGCTGGGTGGCCGCTTCCGCCACATGGCGGATCAGCACCTGCTTCATTGCAGGAGCGCCGTTCCAGTAGTTCTCGTTGGCCGAAAGGCGAACCATTTCCGCAGGACGATAATCGGTCAGCGTATAGGGACCCGAGCCTGCCGAATTGGTGTTGAGCCAGGCATTGCCCATGTCGCCATCGACTTCGTTCTGCATCACCAGAACTTCGTCAACAATCGCGCCAGGACGCGCCGCCAGGACGTTCAAAACAAACGCCGAAGCAAAATCGCCGGTCCACTTGACCGTGACCGTGTTGCCCTCGACGGTCACCATCTCGTCGATATTTTCAGCCGTCCAGCCGAGCTGGGTCAGGATAAAGGCCGGTGTCAAATTCAGCGTCACCACCCGCTTGAACGAGAACAGGACGTCCTCGGCACGCACCGGATTGCCCGAGGCAAAGGTCGCCCCCTCGCGCATGGTGAAGGTCAGCGACTTGGCAGCTTCGTCAGCGGTCCACTCGCTGGCAAGGCCAGGCGCCAGGACCGTGGTGTCCGCGGCATCGTACTGCACCAGCTTGTCATAAAGATTGGCGTTGATCTCGCCGGCCGAGAATTCATAGGCCTGCGCGGGATCGAGCGCGACGATGTCGTCGATGTTCTGGGCGATCACCAGTGCATCGGCCGGGGTTGCGGCATAAACGGCGCCTGCTGCCAGCGGCAGGGACAGCGCGGATGCCAGAAGGGCAGCGCGGAAGAGCTTCATGGGCGTTTCTCCTTTGGATTGACTTTTTTTCGGACCGGCTTGTCGGCGCCGGTTTTGGGTTTGCCGAAAGCGGGCTGCGGCCGCGCCGTCGAGCGAAAAAGCGCCAGCGTGCCCGTCCACAACAGGCGCGCTGGCTGGTCGGTATGATTGGACCAGGAATGGGGACGATTACCGCGGAAATGGAGGCTATCGCCTGCCTCCATCACCATTTCCTCGCCATCAAGCCGCTGCGTGATGGCGCCTTCCAGCACATAAAGGATTTCCTCGCCTTCATGCGCCACCGTTTCCGAGCGATAGCCTGGCGGCACGCTCATCACGAAACTTGAAAGCTGGCTGCCGGGGAACTCCGCGCCGAGCCGCTCATAAACGATGGAGGAGCCATCAAGCGAAAAGCGGTTGCGCTCCCCTGCCCGCGTTAAGGCATTATGCGTCGCCGGCGCTGCAACGAAATAATCAATGGAAACATCCAGCGCCCGCGCGATCTGGGCCAGCGTACCGAGCGACGGGGTTGCATGGTCGCGCTCCACCTGGCTCAAATAGCCCACCGACACCTGCGCCGCCTCGCCCAGCGCCACCAGCGTCAGCTGCTGCTGGCGGCGGCGTGCACGGATCAGCGCACCCACCTTGGGGTGCCCCGATTCCCGTTTCGCCAGCGCTTCCGCCAAGCCCGCCTCCACCAAAATTTTTTTGATATAAACAAAATCTTCTATATGGTGAAAGCGAAATATGCAGCTTCTGCAACACGGCGATGAACTTGTTCACCGTCGCTAATGGCTTGTTCTAAAATGAGGATTTCTGTGTGGCGCTAGACCAGCAATCAGCACCCCTGGATGCAGCGCTGATCGCGCGCAACAAGCGTCTGCGCCGCCAGGCTTTCACCGTCGGCGGCTTCATCCTCACAGTTTTCCTCACCTTTTTGGGCCTTCTGGCCATCACCTTCTTTATTGGCCGCGTCATCCCCATTGATCCGGTGCTTTCCGTGGTGGGCGATCGCGCTACCCAGGCCCAATACGACGCCGCCCGGATCGCCATGGGGCTCGACCGCCCGCTTTGGCAGCAATTCATCTCCTATGTCGGCAATGTCCTGACCGGTGATCTTGGCCGCTCCGTCTCGACCGGCCGCGCCGTGGTCGACGATCTCAGCCGCTTCTTCCCCGCAACCTTTGAAATGGCCACGCTTGGCATCCTAATCGGCATCGCCCTCGGCGTTCCCCTGGGCGTCACCGCCGCCGCGCGACAAGGCAGCTGGCTGGACCAGGCGATCCGCGTCGTGGGCCTGCTCGGCTATTCCGTTCCCGCCTTCTGGCTCGGCCTTGTCGGCCTTGCCGTTTTCTATGCACGACTGCGCTGGGTTGGCGGCCCGGGCCGGCTCGACATTTTCTATGATGGCCTGGTGCAGCCCGTCACCGGCATGATCCTCATCGACAGCCTCATCCGTGGCGAGATCGACATCTTCTGGAACGCCGTATCCCACATCATCCTGCCCGCCTCGGTGCTGGGCTTTTTCAGCCTCGCCTATATCGCCCGCATGACGCGCAGCTTCATGCTCGACCAGCTCAGCCAGGAATTCGTCACCACCGCCCGCGTCAAGGGCGTGCCCGAGCGCGTCGTTATCTGGCGCCACGCCTTCAAGCCCATCCGCGTGCCGCTGATCACCGTCGTCGGCCTGTCCTATGCGGGCCTGCTTGAAGGCTCGGTGATGATCGAGACCGTGTTCAGCTGGCCCGGCATCGGCAATTATCTCACGACCGCGCTCCTTAATGCCGACATGAACGCCGTACTCGGCTCCACCCTGGTGATCGGCGCCGTCTTCATCGTCATCAACAAAGTGTCGGACGTGCTCTATCGCGTCCTCGATCCGAGGGCCCGCTGATGAGCACCCGCGACTGGCTCCTTGCCGATTCCCCCACCTCCCGCATGCAGGCCAATGCCGGGCGCGCCTATCGCGTCTTCACGGCCCTCTTGCGCAATCCCCTCGCAGTTCTGGGCGGCCTGATCATCCTCGTGCTGGTCCTCACCGCGATCTTTGCGCCGTGGATCGCGCCTTATTCGCCCACCGGGCAGAACCTTTCCGCGCGCCTGCTGCCCCCGTCCTCGCAGTACTGGATGGGCACCGACGAGCTCGGCCGCGATATCTTTTCCCGCGTCATCTGGGGTTCCCAGATCACCCTGACGATTGTGGGTCTCGTCGCGCTGATCTCGGCACCGCTGGGCCTGCTGGTCGGGGCCATTGCCGGCTTTTTCGGCGGCTGGGTCGACCGCATCCTCATGGGCATCACCGACATATTCCTGTCCTTGCCCAAGTTGATCCTGGCACTGGCCTTTGTTGCCGCCCTTGGCCCCGGCATCAACAACGCCATCATCGCCATCGCCATCACCTCCTGGCCCGCCTATGCGCGCATCGCCCGCGCCGAAACGCTTACCATCCGCAATGCCGAATATATCCAGGCCGTGCAGCTGGCGGGGGGAGGGCCGATCCGCGTCATCATCCAGCATATCCTGCCGCTCTGCACCTCCTCCATGATCATCCGCGTCACGCTCGACATGGCCGGCGTTATCCTGACCGCGGCGGGCCTGGGCTTCATCGGCCTCGGCGCCCAGCCGCCGCTGCCTGAATGGGGCGCCATGATCTCGCGCGGCCGCACCTTCATTCTCGATCAATGGTGGGTCGCGACCATGCCGGGCTTTGCCATCATCATCGTGTCGCTCGGCTTCTGTTTCCTCGGCGACAGCCTGCGCGACGTGCTCGATCCCAAAAGCGAGGGCAAGAATTGACTGAGCGGCAAATGCAACAGACCAGCGAGGGCAAGAATTGACCACCCTCCTCGAAGTCGAAAACCTGCGCGTTTCCTTCCCCACCAATCGGGGTCGCGTCGAAGTCGTCAAAGGCCTGTCCTTTACGCTTGGCCGCGAACGCCTCGGCATTGTGGGCGAGTCGGGCTCCGGCAAGTCCATGACTGGCCGCTCCATCCTCAAGCTCATCCGCAAGCCCGGCGAAGTCACCGCCGACAAGCTGCGCTTCGACGGCATCGACATTCTGGACCAAAGCGAAAAGCAGATGCGCGCCATTCGTGGCGCCCGCATCTCCATGGTCATGCAGGACCCAAAATTCTCGCTTAACCCCGTGATGACCGTGGGCGAGCAGATTGCCGAGGCCCTCGTCACCCACCAGAAGCTGCCGCGCAGCGCCGTTCAGGCCCGCATCCAGGAAATGCTCCACGCCGTGCGCATCAACGATCCCGAGCGCGTCGCCAGGCTCTACCCGCATGAAGTGTCCGGCGGCATGGGCCAGCGCATAATGATCGCGATGATGCTCATCCCCGAGCCCGAACTGCTGATTGCCGACGAGCCGACTTCCGCGCTCGACGTTTCCGTCCAGGCCCAGGTGCTCGACATCATCGACACCTTGGTACGCGACAAGGGCATGGGCCTGATCCTGATCAGCCACGATCTTGCATTGGTCAGCCGCTATTGCGACCGGATCCTCGTCATGAACGCCGGCCGGGTTGTTGAAGAATGCGCGGCCGGGCAGCTCGAAAACGCCCAACATCCCTATACGCGCGGGCTCCTCGCGGCCATGCCGACAATCGATGAATCACGCGACGAACTTCCGGTGCTCGACCGCACCCAATGGGCTGGCACATGAACGCCATCGATATCCAAAACCTCGACATTTCCTATGGCGACACCAAGGTCGTCCACGGCGTCAATCTTGCAATTCCCGAAGGGGAAAGCTTCGCGCTGGTGGGCGAATCCGGTTCAGGCAAATCCACCATTCTGCGGGCCATCGCCGGCCTTGCTCCCGATTGGACGGGTTCTATCTCCGTCTTGGGCCAAGCGCGCAGCCATCATATCGACCGCCAGGTTTCGAGCCAGGTGCAGATGGTGTTCCAAGATCCTTATGGCTCGCTCCACCCGCGCAAGACCATTGATGCAGCCTTGAGCGAACCGCTGGCCATCCATGGCATTGGCAATCGCGGCGAACGCGTCGAGGCCGTGTTGCGCGATGTCGGGCTCGACCAGCGCTTCCGCTTCCGCTTCCCCCACCAGCTTTCCGGCGGTCAGCGCCAGCGCGTCGCGATTGCCCGCGCCCTGATGCTCCAGCCCAAGATCATGCTGCTTGACGAGCCCACTTCCGCGCTCGACGTCTCGGTTCAGGCTGAAATCCTTAACCTGCTCAAGCGCCTGCGCCGCGAACAAGGCCTCACCTATCTGCTCGTCACCCACAACCTCCCCGTCGTGAGCTTCCTCTGTGATCGCCTCGCCGTCATGCGCCAGGGCCGCATCGTCGAAATCGCGGATGCGGCGCAACTCAAGGCCGGCAAGCTCAACGAGCCCTATTCCCAGGAACTCCTTGCAGCCACCGCAAGCGGCTGACGAGAATGGATTGCCGGGACAAGCCCGGCAATAACGGCTGATTTGAGCATGGCGCCCTCCCCACCGTCATCACCCGGCTTGTCCGGGTGATCCATCTCAGGTCAGCACACAAAAACCAGACCAAGGACCACCAATGATCGACCACACCGCAGCCCTTGTCGCCTTTGACAATGCCATCGCCAAGGCGACCACTGCCGAAGCCGCCTTCACCGCCCTGCAGGACCTTGCCCGCGCCACCGTCGGCGCCAAGCTCTTCACGATCATGCTGGTTGATATGGAAGCCGAGCTCTCCCGCCGCGCCTACACCAGCGATCCGGTGAGCTACCCCACCTCCGCCACCAAGCCGCTCAACTACGGTCCCTGGTTCGACATCGTCCATGGCAAGCGTGAATACTTTGTCGCCAACACCATCGAAGATATCGCCAAGGTCCTGTTCGACCATGAGCTCATCAATTCGCTGGGCTGCCAGTCGGTGGTCAACGTCCCGATCATCATCAAGGACGAACTCGTCGGCTGCATGAACCTGCTCGACGTCGCCCACCACTACACCCCCGAACGCCTCCAAACCATCCGCGAAGTTCTCTCCATCCCCGCCAAACTCGCCGTCCTCGCCGCGCGCTAAAAACCCCACAAGGGGATGGGGCCCCCGGGAGTACGAACAAGCGGCGCAACATACGCGATATCACCCTCCCCCTTGCGGGGAGGGCCAGGGAGGGGGTGTGCCAGTGCCGCGCACGACGTCCCATTCCCAATCGTCACCCTCGGGCTCGACCCGAGGGCACTACACTTGGCGGACGTTGAAAAAGTGCAGACCCCTCGGGTCAAGCCCAAGGTGACGAGCAGCCGGATGTAATAGACCAGGCCCACCCTGCCCCTTCAGTAGCCCTCATGGTGAGCCTGTCGAACCACGAGGGCGTGCCACCCCACGCCCCTACCCCGCCGAAGCCATCAGCGAAGCATTCCCCCCCGCCGCCGTCGTATCCACACAAACATGCCGCTCCAGCTGCAGCCGTCCGGCATCCCCCGGTCCCGTGACGATCGGCACCAAGGCCCCGCTCCTCTGGCTCAACGCCACGCGGATTTCCCGCAACCCCGCCTCGTCACCAAACCAGGCCACCGCCTCAAAGCCCGACCCCGCCACCAGCCTGCCTGGATCAACTTGCCCCACCGCAACCGCACACCCAGCCGCCTCCGCCATGGCCCGCTGCGCTGCCACATCGGCTTCGCTCGGCCCCAGGCACAAAACCGTCCCACGCGGCACAACATGGAGCTGGTTGCTCTCCCCCGTAGGTCCCGGCATTTCCAGCACGCCAGTTTGCAGTTCCGCTGCTCCCAGCGTAAACCGCGGCAGATAATGCGGTCCGCCAGCCTTTGGCCCGGTGCCTGACAGCCCCTCGCCACCAAACGGCTGCGAGCCCACCACGGCACCAATCTGGTTCCGGTTCACATAGATATTGCCGGCATGCACCTGGCGCGCCAGCTTCTTCACCCGCGAAGAAATGCGCGTATGCATGCCAAAGGTCAGCCCATACCCCGAAGCATTGATCGCGCCGATGACCTTGCCGAGTTCGTCCCCCCGGAATGTTGCCACATGCAGCACCGGCCCGAATATTTCTTCGGGAATCTCCTCTATGCCCCGCACCCGGATCACACTGGGCGCCACAAAGGTGCCGCCACCCGGCGCCCGGAGCTGATGAATGACCTGGTCCTGCCGCTCGGCTATGTAGTTCGTGATCTTGTCGAGCGCCTGCTGGTCAATGATCGGGCCGACGTCGGTCCGCAGCGCCCAGGGGTCGCCGAGCACCAGCTCGTCCATCGCGCCCTTGAGCATGTGGAGGGTGCGCTCAGCAGCCTCCTCCTGCACATAAAGGATGCGCAGGGCCGAGCAGCGCTGCCCGGCCGATTGGAAGGCGGAGGCGATGATGTCGCGCACCGCCTGCTCGGTCAGCGCCGTCGTATCCACCACCATGGCATTGAGCCCGCCGGTCTCAGCGATCAGCGGCGCCGACGGCGGCAAGTTCTCCGCCATGGCCTGCTCGATCCGCCGTGCCGTCGGCAGCGATCCGGTGAACGCAACACCCCTAAGTGCTGTGTGAGATGTTAACAGTGTGCCAACATCAGGACCACCGATGAGAAGCTGAATCGCGTCGGTGGGAATGCCTGCTTCGTGCATCAGCTGCACCGCACGCCAGGCCACCAAAGGCGTCTGTGGCGCAGGCTTTGCCAGCACCGGATTGCCTGCCACCAGCGCCGCCGCCACCTGCCCCGAAAAGATCGCCAGGGGAAAATTCCACGGCGAAATACACGCAAAGGGCCCACGCGGCGCGCCCGTCAGCTTGCCAGCCTCATCGGCATAATAGCGCAGGAAATCAACAGCTTCGCGCAGTTCCGCCACCGCGTCGGGCCAACTCTTGCCAGCCTCCCGGGTCAACAGCGCAAAGAACTCGGCGGCATTGGCTTCATAAAGATCGGCCGTCCGCCGCAACAGCTCTGCACGCTCCGCAACCGGGCGGTCTGGCCAAGCCGAATGGCTTGCCGCTTCAATGGCTTGCTCTACCTGTTCAGCACTGGCCTGCACCGCGCTGCCGACATGGTCGCCATAATCCGCTGGATTGATCACCGGCCTGCCCTCGCCGCTTCCGGCCGCAAACGCGCCAAGCGAAGAGGCATGCCAGCTTGTGGTGCGGAAAGCCTCCCGCGCCGCGCTCATCTCGCCGAACGCCAGCGGATCGGTCAGGTCCAAGCCTCTGGAGTTGCGACGTTTTCCAAAGATATCCCCGGGCAGCGGAATTGCCGGATTATGGATGGCGTCGCCGGCCCCAAGCAGTTTGCCGATGGGGTCTTCCGCCACCTGCGCCGCAGGAATGTCCTTGTCGGCGATCTGATAAACAAAGGAGCCATTGGCGCCGTTTTCAAGCAGGCGCCGCACGAGATAAGCCAGCAAATCCTTGTGCGCCCCCACCGGCGCATAAATCCGCGTCGTCGTGCCATGCTTTTTGCGCAGCACTTCGTGCAACTGCTCGCCCATTCCATGGAGGCGCTGAAATTCGTACTGGTCCATGCTACGCCCTGCAGCATCGGCAAGGTGCAGCACGGCAGCAGCTGTATGCGCATTGTGCGACGCAAACTGAGGGTAGATCCGCTTGGCCGCCAGCAGCTTGCGCGCCGCCGCTATATAGCTGACGTCCGTTGCGGCCTTGCGGGTATAAACGGGATAATTGGGCAGACCCATTACCTGCGCGCGCTTGATCTCGGCATCCCAATAGGCGCCCTTGACCAGCCGCACCATGATGCACCGATCGAGCCGCTCCGCCGTGGCGTCCAGCCAATCGATCAGCGGCAACACGCGCTTGCCATAGGCCTGCACCACAACGCCAAACCCTTGCCAACCCTGCAATTCCGGCGTCTCGAGCACCGCCTCGATCACATCGAGCGACAGGTCCAGCCGGTCCGCCTCCTCGGCATCGATGTTGAAGCCCATGTTCGCCTTAGCCGCCGCAATCGCCAGCTTGCGCGTGGCCTCGACCAGCTCCACCATCACCCTATCGCGCTGGGCCACTTCATAGCGCGGATGCAACGCCGACAACTTCACGGAAATGCCGGGATTGTCACGCACCGAACCATGGATGCAGTGCGGCGCTAATCCATTGATCGCTTTGAGATAAGCATCAAAATACCGCCGCGCATCCTCTGCTGTTCGCGCCGCCTCGCCCAGCATGTCATAGCTGTACCGATAGCCCAGCGCCTCAGGCTTCCGGGCATTTCCGATCGCCTCGTCAATGGTTCGCCCAAACACGAATTGGCTCCCCATCAGCCGCATTGCATGGCTCACCGCCGTCCGGATCACCGGCTCTCCCAGCCGCGCCACCGCCCGATGCAGCGCGTTCTTGGGTCCAACCTCCGGCTCCCCCAGCACATCGGCGGTCAGGTTCAGTGCCCAGGACGAGAAGTTTACCAGCGGGCTCGGGGACCCACCAAAATGGCTTGCCCAATCGGCCCCGCCTACCTTGTCGTGGATCAGCGCATCCACCGTCTCGCTGTCCGGCACGCGCAAGAGTGCCTCGGCCAGCGACATCAGCGCTAGCCCCTCCTCGCTGTCGAGCCCATACTCAGCAAGGAAACTTTCCATCAACCCTAGCTTGGTGCCGCTGCGGACGGCCTCCACCAGCTCCACCGCAGCCGCCGAAATACCGGCCCGGGCAGCCTCGTCAAGCCTCGTTTCGGCGAAGAGGCTGCGGACCAAATCCGCCTCATCGGCGTAAAGACGGGAGTGAAGCACGCGGCGTGCATCGGCAGCGGAAATCATGGGCAGAGCATCCAAGGAAAACTGATCGATCCTGCCAGATCAGCATGCGGCTATTTTCCCGATCTCGCCTTCCACGCCAGCCTAATGCTACATAGATGGTCCAAGCTTCAGGACTTTCGCCTATGACCAACCCGGATCAGAGCCAACTTGACCAAATCGACCGGCGTATTCTCGAAGAGCTCGCGCGCGACGGCCGCATCAGCGTCGCCGAACTCAGCCGACGGGTAAACCTCTCCAAAACCCCATGCCAAGCGCGCATCAAACGCCTGGAGGACCAAGGCTTTATCCTGGGCTACCGCGCCGTCATCGACCCAACACGCCTCGGCCTGCCCCACGTCGCCTTTGTGGAAGTCCGCCTTAGTGACACCCGCAAGGCAGCCCTCGAGGCCTTCAACAAGGCCGTCCGCGCCCTACCGGAGGTCGAGCAAGCGCACATGATCGCCTCGAGCTTTGACTACCTCCTCAAGGTCCGCACCAAGGACATTGGCGCCTATCGCGAAGTGCTCGGCGAAAAGATCTCCGCCCTCCCCCACGTCGCCCACACCTCGACCCATGTCTCCATGGAAGCGGTGAAAGACGATGCAGAATGAGCGGTTAAAGGCCATTCCCAAGGGCTAACGCCCTTCGCCGTTTGCTTATTGGGCTGGAAGCTCTAAGGGTAGCAGTTCAACTTACAAAGAGAGCACTGTCCCATGAGCGAGATCGACAACGACGAACTCGACAACGACGAACTGAACAAGTTGCTGGACTGTCAGATCCGCGTGGTCGAGGTCGAAAAAGACCATGTGGGCATCCTGGACCTGGAGATTGAAGAGGGCTTCATCTCGCTCGAAATCGACCGCAAAACAGCGGCCGTGCTCATATCCGAGCTGGCAATTTTCATGGCCGCCGAAGAAGTGGACGAAGAACAGCCAGAGTCTGGCGAAGATGCTGCGCCAGGCAACTAGGCTGACGTCCCGCAAGGGTCATGAGAGCGTAACGACAACCCTGAAGACCACTGTACCTTCCCACCACATGGGGAAGTTCGTGCCCCATTTGTTGTTGTAGAGATTGATGCGGAGCCCCTGGCTGAAGTCCGGCACTTCCGATTGAAAGGGGATGAACGGCGTTGCTATGGGCGCCACAAGGGCAGCATCAAGCAGGCTGAATTCGACCGAGCTGCCTTGAACTGCGGCGCGCACAGCCTCGACAGCCTGCAACTGACCACCTCCACGGCGGGCAATTTTGTGCCCGTCGTGCCACAGGCCCATCTTGCGCAAAGACCATTGATCCGCAGCGGCTGGGCTAAGGCTAAAGAAACCGGCTTCAGGCATACGGTTTGCCGGTTTGTCCCGCAGCACCAGCTTAATTTCGAGCCGCTCGGCGTCTAGCCCACGAATGGAAATCTCCTGGCGCGCCGGCCCTCCAACTTGCTCGCGTGCGTCGATCGGCAGCTCGGAAACGGCGCATCCCTCGCCGCTGATGCCCAGATGAGAAGGCGCGAAAACAGCGGTTCTGGCGGTGTGGGCCTTGTCTAGACCTGGCTTGTCGTGATCAAGGATGGCCCATTCATCTCGGTGCTGCAGATAGCTTTCGAGGTGGCGCTGCAACTCAGACCAGTCATAGCTTTCATGCCGATAGGCAAAGAGCGCTCCGTTTAATCCTTCAACAGTGCGGCCATTGGGAGAAACGATGCGGACGATATCTCCGCTTGTTCCATCCAGTTCCGCGCTCCAGCCATTGTCCTCAAGGCTCTGGCCGCTCCGCCATTCGGAAGGTGGTGTTGGCGGCACCAATTCGGATAAGGTGCTCTCCGCCGTTGCGCTGTCAGCGGGGCTGAGATGTGAAAGCGCTGCATCGAGATAGCCGCGCTGCTCCGCCCAGGACTGCTCGGCATAGGCAAAGCGATAGTCGGATTTCCGCGCAGCTTCGAAGTCGGTTCGATCCCAGGCAGCCTCGTCGCGCAAATAGGTCTTGATGTCGACACCCCAGGTATGTTCGGTCACCATGCACAGGTCGCGCCCGAATGCCAGCCGCTCCGGCGTCAGCGTCTCGAACCCGTCATAGAGCCGCTGCAAACTGCGGAAACAGGCCAGTTTGTGCGGGTCCGTTGCAGCGCCATGTATCCAGCTATCGCCGATTTCGTGCTCAACGATCGGGAACTGCTCGCGCCGCGCCCACATCTCTGCGCCAAACGCATCCAGTGTCGATGCTTTGATCTCCGCACCCGGATTAGCATGGCGGATATGACGCAGCGCCTCCACTGTTTGCCCTACGCTTTGCGGACCGATATTGTCGTTGGTATGGGCAAAGCTGAGGCCGATGTCCGAACCGGCCGGAAAGTCCGTTGCGCCATAGGACGCCTGGTACATGACGACCACTTCCGACCCATCGGGCGCCCGCCAACGGAAGATCGGCGGCACATCCGGTACCGGGCTGGCAGTATTGACGCCAAGGTGAAGGAATTGAATGCCCGCCTCCGCCATTAGCGGCACCATGCCCAGGGTGTGCCCAGGAACATCGGTCATCTTGGCGGCAATGGTCTTCTTGCCAAAGCGCCGGTCCAGTTCCTGTGCATAGGACAGGCCCGCGCGGAACAGGGCTGGCGACATCAGCTCGGTGTGGGTCGTAAACGGCAGGCCGTGCCACGCGATGAGTCCGCGCTCTATGGCTCGTTCCAGCCGTTCAACGCGCTCGGCGTCTAGGCTACTAAGATGGTCCCAGATCAGCCAGGCGCCCGTAGTCCAGATAAAGGCTGGCTGTTCCGGGTTCTCAGCAAAGAAGTGCTCCCCCGTGGCTATGGCCTGCGGAATGAACTGTTCATGATATTGCCGCCGCACACGCGCGGCATGGTCTGTAAACCCTATATCGAGATGGGTCTTGAAGATGAGGTGGATCAGGGAATTGGTCATTGAAATATCCGTCAGCCCACGGTGCCGCGCACGACGAGCCTGGTTTGCAAAGTTTCCTCGAGCGCCGGAGCGTCGGGATTATTGAGCCGCCGGAGGATGAGGCGAACAAGCGCTCGCACGCGTTCTTGGAGGTCGAACTTCACCGTCGTGAGGTTGTAGCTCTTCCAGTGGGACTGGGCGATATCATCGAACCCAACGACCTTGACATCCTCAGGCACCCGCAGGCCAAGCTCGTGACGCAGCGCATCGAGGACACCGAAGGCGCCGACATCATTAGCGGCAAAGATCGCATCAGCGCCCTTCCCGACGCGGAACAGATCCAGCGTCGCCGAGTAGGCCATGTCATAGCTGTAATCACTGGGCGCAATGATCGGCGGTGGCAGCCCGCGCTCGACCATCACTGTGCGCAACATCTGCTCGCGCGCCTGATTGGCAAGAGACTTGCGTACTCCGGACACATAGGCGATCTGCTGCGCGCCATAGCCTTGAAGCAGAGCGACAGCCTGCTCCAGCCCAGCCCGTTGCAGCACATTGAGCCGGTCATGCAGTGGTCCCTTCTCCACCTCGCGCTCAACCTGAACGTCGGGATAATGCACATAGATCGGAACGGCCCGACCGAGAAACCGTGCCAGGATCGCCGGTTTGACGTTCTCTACAAAGGCAATCACCGAATCCGGATTGAAGCCGCGCATATAGGCCAGGAGCTTCTCGTCCATGCTGTAGTCGGTTCGCGTCTTGAACAGCAGCGTGGCGAACCCTTCGCCCTGCAGCGCCGTGGTCAGCGCATCGATCTCCTGGCTTTCCCAATGGCTGCAGACATCGGGCACTATAATGCCCACCAGATGCGAGCGGCCGCTTACCAGCGCCCGCGCTGCACGATCGGGCGTATAGTTCAGCTCCTGGGCTATGCGCAGGATCAGGTCGCGCTTTTCCTGCTTGAGTGAGGTGTGCGGGTTGAATGCCCGCGAGACAGCGACGCGCGAAACATTGGCGCGCTTGGCGACCATTTCCGCCGTGGCTCTGCCGCGCGTAACACCAACCTCCTCCACTAAGAGCGCTCCGAACCGATGAAATCGTGTTCATTTAACTGACCGTCAGCCCTTCGACTGTCAAGCGCCAGACAGGTTTCTTTGGCGGCGCCAATTATCGGCGCTATGTCACAGCACCGTAACAAGAGCTTGGCAAAAGCGAATGGATCAGTCACGCGCTAAGCGAATTCTCCGCATTGACGGCGATTGAAATCGTGTTCAATCTTGCACTGCAGCTTTCCCCTGGGAAGGCGAAGCCGGCTACCGGAGAATTCGGAGCCATCACATGGGAGGATTTTGCGATGAGCAATCGTCTGCGCAGCCTTACGCTTAGCCTGATTGGTGCCACGGCGTTTGCCGCACCCGCCTTCGCGGTTGATCTGGACATTACCTGCCGCTGTGTCATCGGCGGCGTCAACAGCGGCACAGCCGAGTGGATCGAGAACAGCGTAATCCCGGCTTTCGAGGCGGCCAACCCCGACATCAACGTCAATCTCAATCAATTCGGCGGCGAAGACGCCCAGCTTACCCAGCAATTGGCGCTCGATTTCTCCACCGGGGCCGGCCCCGATGTGACAGCTTTCGACGGCTTCCTGATCCCCAGCTTTGTGGAAGGCGGTTTGCTGAAGCCGCTGGATGAAGTGGCCGGCCCTGAAGTCAACGACTGGTCGGGCTGGGAGGCACTCACCGAAGGCTCCAGGGCCCTGATGCAGTACCAGGGCAAGTACTACGGCATTCCCTTGGGCACAGACGTGCGCATGCTCTACACGCGCAAGGACATCCTTGCCGAAGCCGGCATCGACGCCGACAATTGGCAGCCCACTTCCTGGGAGGAAATTCTCGAAGCTGCCCGCGCGATCAAGGAGGCCAAGCCCGATAGCTTCCCGATCCAGCTCAACGCCGGCGTGGCAATGGGCGAAGCCACAACCATGCAGGGCTATTGGCTTGCGCTGCTCGGCACGGGTGAAAGCGTCGTCGACGACAGCGGCAAGTACATCGTTTCGAGCCAAGGTATCCTGGACACCCTCAATCTCTACAAGACCATCTATGTCGACGAGCAACTCGGCGACCAACGCGCACAGCTCCTTGCTGATGGACGCAACCGCTCCTTTGCCAATTTCCGCGACGGCACGACGGCCCTACTGTTCGAAGGTGACTATTTCTACCGCTCGGTAACACCTGAAGGGTCGGAGTTCGCCGTACCCAATCGCGACGAAGTCATGGGTTGGGCAAAGATCCCTGCCAAGGAACCCGGAACCGGCATCCGCGGCCAGGATTTCGTGACTATCTCGGGCGGCACAGGCTTTGTGCTCAATCCAGCCACGGATACGCCCAAGGAAGCTTGGGCCCTGCTATCGTTCATGAACGAGCCCGAAATGCAAAATGCGTTCCAGGCCATTCAGCCGCGCATCACGGCCCGCACGGATATTGAAATCCCCAACAGCCCGTTCCTGACCGAAACCAGCCAGACCCTGCTCCCCCTCACCACGGCCCGCCCCAACGACGAGCACTACAACGCCGTTTCGGCCGAAATTCAGCGCATGACCGAAGCTGTCGTCTCGGGCGAACTCTCGCCCGAGGACGCCATGGCTCAGTACAAGGCCTCTGTGATCGGCATCGTTGGCGAAGAGAACACCGTCAGCTTGCTCTAGCCTCCTCCTTTTACCCGGTGCGCCAGGGCGTGCCGGGCACTCACCGAACGTTCATAGCCCTCATGGTGAGCTGTCGAATCAACAGGTCGCGGCCACAAACCTGCAAGCCCAATCCGTGGGGTGAACGATCATCCAGGGCAGACGCCGCAGCGATGCCGACGCGAGATCACAAGATGACCACCGAACCCCATTCAGACGCGCCCAAACGCAAGGTGAAAAACTTCGCTCTCCTGTCCAACCGGGCTGGCGCGGCGTTCCTCACCCCTGCAGGTTTGCTGGTCTCGATCTTTGTGATCGCTCCCTTTTTCTGGGTGATCTTTGTTTCCTTCACCAATCGCACCCTGTTGGGCCGGACGGCGCTGAACCCTGAGTTCGTCGGCCTCGCCAACTACTTTGCCCTGTTCGATCCAGCCAATTTCTTCCAGCGTGGCCAGTTTGGCTTTTCGTTGATCTTAACCACGCAGTTCGTCCTGGCATCGGCACTGCTGGGCCAAGCTCTCCTTGGCCTGCTCCTCGCCTGGCTGATTCAAACTGTGCCACCCTGGATCAAGCGCATCACCGAAACCTTCGTGATCGCGGCCTGGATCCTCCCCGAAGTCGTCATCGGCTTTGCTTGGTTCGCCTTCCTCGACCGAGATCAGGGCACGCTGAATGCCCTCCTCGGCGCCGTCGGTTTGCCGCCCGGCGATTTCCTCCTGCAGCAGCCCTTCTGGGTCATCGTGGTGTTCAACACCTGGCGCGGCGCGGCGTTCTCCATGATGCTGTTCAGCTCGGCCTTTTCCTCCATTCCGCCCAGCTATTTTCAGGCTGCCGACGTTGCCGGCGCATCCTCGTGGCAGAAGTTTAAGGATATCGGTCTGCCGCTGATCCGGGGACACATCGTCACCGATCTGATCCTCATCACCATGTGGACGTTCAACACCTTTACCCCATTCCTCCTCACCAATGGCGGGCCTAGCTATCGAACGGAACTGGTCTCCATCTACAATTATCGCGTGGCCTTTAATGACTTCCAGTTCGGCAAGGGCGCTGCCGTGGGCGTCATCATGATGCTGATTAACCTCGCTTTTGCCTTGGTTTATCTCAGCATCGGCCGCAAAAAGAAGAGGTGACCCCATGAAGCTCACCCTTTCCGCCTTTGTCGGCCGCATCGCCTTTTCGGCCCTCGCCGCGCTGATAGGCGCCGCCTTCGCACTGCCCCTGCTGTGGTTTCTCTTTGCACCATTCAATGCTCGCGCCGAACTGGGTCTTGCGCTTCCCGATCCATGGACGCTCTCAAACTTCGTCACCGTCTTCGGCAATAATTTCGCCGTCCAGGCGCTCTGGAACAGCCTTATCCAATCGGTCGGGGGCGTGATCCTCGTCGGCGCGGCCGCAACGCTTGCCGCCTATGCCCTGTCGCGCTCCTCGCTGCCGGGCAAAGGCGCGGTCACCTATATCCTGCTGCTGTTTTCCTCGGTCGTGTCCGGCTCTGCCGCCATGGTGCCGATCTTCCTCATCGTTTCGGCCGCGGGCCTTATCGACACGCACCTTGCAGTGATCCTGACTTTTGCCGGCGGCCTTTTGCCCACCGCCATGTTCATCTTGCGCGACTTCATCGACTCGATCCCCAAATCCTATGAGGAAAGCGCCATGGTGGCCGGCGCCTCCCCGGTGCAGGCCTTTTTCGATGTTGCCCTGCCCGTCATTCGCCCGGGCATCGTGGTGGTGGTTGTCTGGAGCTTCGTTAATATCTGGGGCAGTTTCCTGATCCCCTTCATCCTCCTGCGCAGCGACGACCAGATGCCGGCATCAGTAGCCATCTACTCTTTCTACTCGGAAGCGGGCACGCCGATCGTCACCCTCCTAGCTGCCTATTCTTTGATCTATTCGCTCCCCGTCATCGTCCTTTATCTCTTCGTCAGCTGGAAGTTCGGCTTCCGGTTCTTTGGCGGCATCAAGGCCTAGCGCACCATGGCATCTGTTGAGTTTCGTTCCGTCACCAAGAGCTTCGGCAGCTTCAATGCCGTGTCCGATGTGAGTTTTTCGATTGGCGATGGTGAATTCGTCTGCCTGCTCGGCCCCTCCGGCTGCGGCAAGACCACGAGCCTGCGCATGATTGCTGGCCTTGAAACACCCACCTTGGGCCAGGTCCTGATCGGTGGCCAAGACGTTACGCACTACCACCCCAAGGATCGCCAGATTTCCATGGTGTTCCAGGACTATGCGCTGTATCCGCACATGAACCTGGCCGACAACATTGCCTATCCGCTCAAGGTGCGCGGCAAATCGGTCAGCGAACGTCACGGCCGCGCCCGGGAAGTCGCCGATGTGCTCAAGATCGGCCATCTGCTCGACCGGCTCCCCAGCCAAATCTCCGGTGGCCAGCAGCAGCGCACCTCCCTTGCCCGCGCCTTGGTCTATCCTTCCCAAGTCTACCTCTTCGATGAACCGCTCTCCAACCTTGACGCCAAGCTGCGCCTCGAGGCGCGCGGTTTCCTCAACCATCTCCAGCGCGACATGGGCATGACCGCAGTCTACGTCACCCACGACCAGGCCGAAGCCATGGCCCTCGCCACCCGCATCGCTGTCATGGACCAGGGCCGCATCGTCCAATACGCCTCCCCGATCGAGATCTACCGCCTCCCCGCAACCACCTTTGTCGCCAATTTCGTCGGCAATCCTCCGATGAACCTAGTCGAGGTAGAAGCCAGCCATGGTAATGGAAGCCTGCAGCTTCGTGCCGATGGCCTTTCCATCGCCCCCTTGCCCATGACCGACGTCATTGGCAAGGCCCTGGCGACCAGCAGCAAGCTCACCCTCGGCGTCCGTCCCGAGCACCTTCACATCGCCCAGGGCAGCGCCCCCAACACCATCACTGCGGCGCTGTTTGCCAACGAAAACATGGGCCCCGAAAGCCTCGTCACGGTGGATCGCGCCGACGCCGGCCGCGTGACCGCCCGCATCTTCACCGACGACCATCTGCAACTAGGCGAAACCGTCACCCTCGCCTTCTCGCCCGAGCACGTGCACCTGTTCAACAGCAAAGGGGACCGCATCCCCGCCGCGGGCGAATAGAGCTAATAGCCTTGGTCGACACCTCTCCTTCCGGGAAGAAGCGCTCAGTGCCTGGGGCGGGAGCATGGAACTGGATTGCTAGAATGACCACCATCACCGCCCACATCACCCGCGCTGATCAGGCCGCCAATCCCTACTTCTACATCCCATTCGACGTACCCGCCGGCACCACGCGCATCGACGTTACCCTCGCCTACCCCAAAGCTGATGACTGCATCATTGATCTCGGCGCCTTCGACCCGCGCGACACTGGCTATCCCACCTCGGAAGGATTCCGCGGCTGGAGCGGTGGCGCGCGCGATTGCTTCTTTATCGCCACCGACGATGCGACCCCTGGCTACGTCCACGGCGCCATTCAGCCCGGCCGTTGGCACGTGATCCTGGGCCTCTACAAAGTTCCCGAAACCGGCACCAACGTCACTGTCACCATCGTCCTCGACGCCGCCCCTCGCCCGCTTGAGCCGCAACCCGAGCGCACCTTCCCCGTGCGCCAGGGGGCCGGCTGGTACAAGGGAGACCTTCACTGTCACACCTTCCATTCCGACGCCAAGGGATCGCCCGAGACTCTCCATGCTGCGGCCAAGCAGGCCGGCCTCGACTTCCTCGCCATTGCCGATCACAACACCATCACCCAGCGCCGCTACTTCCATCCGCAATCGTCCCCCGATCTGGTGTTCGTGCGCGCGATGGAAGTCACCACCGCCGAAGGCCACGCCAATGTTTATGGTGTGGACGACTGGATCGACTTCCGCATGACCAAGCCGTCCGACGCGCACATGCTTGCGCGGATGGTGCACGACAAGGGTGGGCTCCTCTCGATCAACCACGACAAGCCACCCATCGCTTGGGAATACGAGCTGCCCGAAGCTGATTGCCAGGAAGTCTGGCAATCCACCTGGATGGCCTGGAACTGGGTCGCTCTTGAGCGCTGGCAGAACCGCCTCGCATCCGGCCTGCGGCTTTCTGCGATCGGCGGCTCCGACTATCATCAACCTGTCGAACTCCGGCCAGAAGGTCCGCTTGTCCTTGCCCGACCAACTACAGTGCTCTGGCTGCCCGAGCTTGGCGAAGATGCCATTCTCGCCGCCATGAAGGCCGGGCGCGGCTATATCACCGAGAGTCCGACCGGTCCTTCGCTGGTGATGAGCGTCGACGGCCAGCCCATGGGGTCCGAAGTCATAGCGGCGCGCAAACTTGCTCTTGAAGTGAGCGGCGCAGGCGGCGACCGCTTATCGCTGATTGATGCGACCGGACAAATCGCCTCTATCCCTATCACCAGCCACAGCTGGAGGCACGAAATGGCTATGCCTGCTGCGCAAGGTTTCATCCGCGCGGAAATCATCGCCGAAGGGAGCCGCGAGCGTCTCGCCGCCGAATTCCTTGCTTTGCTCAAAGGACGCGAACTGCCTTGGCAGTTGCGCGGCGTCAACCTTGCCGACCAGCCCATCCGCCGCGCGCTCGGCAACCCCGTCTATATCCGCCCCTAACTCTTGCTGCACGCCAACGCCCCGAACCGGGCGTTTGCCTAAGTAAACGCAGACGACCTAAGTAGCGACCCCGCTTGCCGGATCCCTCCTGACAAATCTTGTCTTTCCTTCCAAGCACGATGTCGCCTTGAACCGCACAAGGAGACGCCCGATGAAGACACAAAGCTTCTATCCCCTGCTTCAGATCGCAGACATCGAAACGGCAGCACGGTTCTATGAACAGCACCTCGGCTTTTCGCGCATTTTTTCAAGCGATTGGTACATTCACCTTCGTGCCGGCGGAGATATTCCCTTCGAACTCGCCTTTATTGTCCCCGATCATGAAACGATCCCGCCTCAGGGGCGCGGAACAACGCAAAACGTCATGTTGTCCCTTTACGTCGAGGATGCGATCTTGGAACACGAGCGACTGGATGCCGAAGGCGTCAAAATCGTTCAGCCTTTGCGGGACGAAGTCTTCGGCCAGCGGCATTTCATTGCGGCTGATCCCAACGGTATCCTCATCGACATTATTTCCGCGATCGAACCCGATCCCGTATGGCTCCAGGCGAACAGCTAACCGATTTGCATTCCCTGTTTGCAGACCTGCCGTGCACCCACATTCCCAGAATCCTCATTTTCTGACGCATAGTGGTCAAAATAGTATCAGATTCACCCCCGGGCTGAGGTGGATCGTTTACGAGTCCATGGGGTAACCTGCAGGCACACGATGAAACTTCCAGGGGCACTGAACTGCCCGCAGGTGAATAGTTTCTAGGGAGATTGCCAGTGCAGCCCGATCTGGAGCTTGTCCATATACGAAAAGGTGAATCCTTTTCGGCGTGGATGCACGGCTATCCATTCAGGACTGTGCGGTGGCACTATCATCCTGAATACGAAATACATTTGGTTGTTGCCACATCCGGCAAGTTTTACATTGGCGACTTTGTCGGTGACTTCCAACCCGGCCAGCTGATTGTAACGGGCCCCAATCTGCCACAGAACTGGATCAGCGATATTGAGCCGGGCGAGATCGTGCCGCTTCGCTCCCTCGTTGTTCAATTTCCTCAATCTTTCATCGATGGCGCCTGTGCACAGATGCCTGAGATGGAAGCCGTCCGCCCGCTGCTTGATCGCAGCCGGCGCGGACTGCTGTTTGATGCCGAGACAAGCGGGAATGTGCGTCCGCTGATCGAACGGCTGATTGAGGCACAGGGCCTCGCCCGCCTGGCGTTGTTCTGGGAAGTACTCGATCATTTAGTCCAAGGGCAGCACGAGGTTCTGGCTAGCCTCAGCTTCCAGCTCGATCTCAGTCGCTTCAACGATAGCGGCATCAATCGTGCCATCGCCTATCTCAAGGATCATCTGACCGAGCAGATAGACGAGGCTGAACTCGCTGAAATGGTTGGACAGAGCCAGAGCGCATTTTCGCGCGCCTTCAAGCGTCATACTGGAACGACGCTGGTGCGCTACCGCAATCAACTACGCGTCGACCTCGCCTGCCAGATGCTGCTCACGGACACAGACATCAAGGTGGCAGACATCTGCTACGAGGTCGGGTTTTCCAATCTTTCCAATTTCAATCGCCACTTCCAGAACTTCAAGGGCATGTCGCCCTCCCAGTTCAAGGCCCAGTTTGCTGCAAACCGGAACCTGGCGATGACCGGCTGATACGCCGCAATTCAGTTTAATCGAATTCGGGCGCCATGACGGCGTCCGGACAGGGGCAAATCTGCCCACATTAACATGGGAGGACCATGACAATGAAACACACCAAACTCCTTTCCGCTTCCCTGCTGACCCTTGCTCTGGCTACCTCTGGCGCTTCCGCCCAGGAGCAGATCAAGATCGGCATGACGTTCCAGGAGCTCAACAACCCCTATTTCGTTTCCATGCAGGAAGCGCTGAACGAAGCTGCTGCCGATCTGGGTGCAGAAGTCATCGTAACCGACGCAGCTCACGACGTTGCCAAGCAGATTTCGGACGTCGAGGACATGCTCCAGCAGGGTATCGACATCTTGCTGCTCAACCCCACCGACACCGCCGGCATTGAAGCCGCTGTCCATGCAGCCAAGGCACAGGACGTGATCGTCGTGGCCGTCGACGCCAATGCCAATGGCCCGGTCGACACTTTCGTCGGCTCCAAGAACCGCGATGCCGGTTATATGTCCTGCAAATACCTGGGCGAAGCCCTCGGCGGTGAAGGTGAAGTCGCAATCCTCGACGGCATCCCCGTCGTGCCGATCTTGCAGCGTGTTGAAGGCTGCAAGGCTGCCCTCGAAGAATTCGAAGGCATCAACCTCGTCACCACGCAGAACGGTCGCCAGGATCGTTCCGTGGCGCTGGGCGTCGTTGAGAATATGATCCAGTCCCACCCCAACCTCGCCGGCATCTTCTCGGTGAATGACGGTGGCGCCATGGGTGCTCTCGCCGCAATCCAGGGCTCGGGCCGTGACATCAAGCTGACCTCGGTCGACGGTGCGCCAGAAGCAGTTCAGGCCATTTCCGAAGGTGGTCCGTTCATCGAAACCACGGCGCAGTTCCCGCGTGACCAGGTTCGCGTTGGTCTTGCCATGGCGCTGGCGCAGAAGTGGGGCGCTCGCGTTGTTCCCAAGGAAGTGCCGATCGACGTCATGGTCGTTGACGCAGAGAACGCCGCTGAGTTCAGCTGGTAGTTATTACTCGCTCCGCCCCGCATGTTGCAGGGGCGGAGTCTCAAACAAGGGAGCGCACGATGCTGGAACTGCAAGGCATCCGCAAAAGCTTCGGCAAGATCGAAGTCCTGCACGGGGTCGATCTGGAGGTGCGTTCCGGCGAAGTTCACGCGCTTCTGGGCGAGAACGGCGCAGGCAAGTCCACGCTGATGAAAATTCTGTGCGGCATCATCCCGCCAAGCGCTGGCACGATCCGCATCCAAGGGACTGAACACCATTTCGCCAATTATGACGCCGCGATAGCTGCAGGGATCGGCATCGTGTTTCAGGAATTCAGCCTCATTCCCTATCTTAATGCGGCCGAAAACATGTTCCTCGCGCGCGAGTTGCGCAATCGCCTTGGGCTGCTGGATCGTCGCGCCATGCGCAAGCGCGCCGGCGAGATCATGCAGCGGCTGGGCGTCAATGTGCCGCTGGATGTGCCGGTACAACGCCTCTCGATTGCCGAACAGCAATTCGTCGAAATCGCCAAGGCGCTCTCGCTTGATGCACGTATCCTAGTTCTGGACGAGCCCACGGCAACCCTGACGCCAACCGAAGTCGAACATCTGTTCAAGGTCATGCGCGAGCTGCGCCGGCAGGGCGTCGCCATCATCTTCATTTCCCACCATTTGGAAGAAATCTTCCAGATTTGCGACCGCATCACCGTGCTGCGCGATGGCGAGTTCGTCGGCTCCTGCGCTGTCTCCGAAGTGGATAATGACCGCCTTGTCGAGATGATGGTGGGCCGCCGCATCGAAAGCAGCTTCCCACCGAAGCCGGTTTTTGAAGCCAGCGCTCCCGTTGTGCTCGAAGTGGACAACCTCCGGATCAAGAAGAATGGCCCGGTCTCCCGCTTCACGCTGCGCAAGGGAGAAATCCTCGGCTTTGCGGGTCTGGTTGGTTCCGGCCGTACCGAGACGGTTCTTGCCATGTTGAGCGCCGGCCCGGTGGCCAGTTGCACCCTGAAGATCGATGGCGTTGAAAAGCGCCTATCCGGCCCTGACGAAGCGCTCTATCACGGCATTGGCTTGCTGCCCGAAAGCCGCAAAGAGCAGGGATTGATCACCAGCTTCTCGATCCTGCAGAACATTTCGCTCAACAATTACGGCAAGTATCGCAAGGGCCATTGGTTCCTCGATCTCAAGAAAGAACGCAAGGCGACCCAGACCGCTATGGACCAGGTTCGCGTCAAGGCGCAGGGCCCCAATGCGCGCGTCGACACGCTGTCGGGTGGCAACCAGCAAAAAGTGGTCATCGCGCGCTGGCTCAATCACCAAATGAAGGTCCTGATTTTCGATGAGCCCACCCGGGGCATTGACGTCGGCGCCAAAGCTGAAATTTACGCCCTGATGCGCGAATTCACCGCACAGGGCAATGCGATCATCATGATCTCCTCCGAACTGCCAGAAGTGATCGGCATGTCCGACCGTGTCTGTGTGTTCCGCCAGGGCGGCATCGTGGCCACCGTGGAAGGCGAGGCCATCAGTTCCGAGCAGATCATGACGCACGCAACAACCGGGAGTATCGAACATGTCGCATGAAGCCGCTGCTGGCGAGGCAACGAGCCCCGGCCGCAATTTTGCACGCCTGCTGCAATCACCTCTGACCCTGCCACTGGTCGGGCTGATCGTCGTCTCGGTATTGATGGCGCTCGCCAGCCCCAACTTCTTTAGCCTGGATAATCTCCTTAACGTGCTACGCCAAGTGTCCATTGTCGGCATCCTCGCCGTGGGCATGACCTTTGTTATCCTGACGGGCGGCATAGATCTGTCTGTCGGTGCCGTCATGGCGCTGGTAGGCACCATCACCGCGGGCCTGATGGTCAATTCTGGCCTGCCCGGTGAAGCAGCGATGGCGGTGGGCCTGCTTCTGGGCCTCGCTATCGGTCTCTTCAACGGCGCCCTGGTGGCCTGGGGAAAGATGCCCTCCATCATCGTGACGCTAGCGACCATGGGCATGGCGCGCGGTATTGCCCTCATCTATTCTGGCGGCTACCCGATCAGCGGCCTGCCAAGCTGGATTTCTTGGTTCGGCGTGGGGCGCATCGGGGTCGTGCCGGTGCCCGTTATCATCATGGTGGTGATCTACGCCATCGCCTGGGTTCTGCTTGAACGCACTGCATTTGGGCGCCACGTTTATGCCCTGGGCGGCAATGAAACCGCGGCGCGCCTGTCGGGCGTCAAGACCCACCGGGTCAAGCTGATCGTCTTCGGCATTTCGGGCCTGACTTCGGCGCTCGCGTCGGTAATCCTCACCGGCCGGCTGATGAGCGGACAGCCCAATGCCGGTGTCGGGTTCGAGCTCGATGCTATTGCCGCTGTCGTTCTAGGCGGGACCGCCATCGCCGGTGGTCGCGGCCTTATCCTGGGTACGCTGATTGGCGCGGTGCTGCTGGGTATCCTCAACAACGGGCTGAACCTGATGGGTATCAACCCTTACCTGCAGGACGTGATCAAGGGAGCGATCATCCTGCTGGCGATCTATATCGGCCGTGATTGGCGCTGAGCCCCGGCCAAACTCATCCAACCAGGAGAATACAATGACAGAGTCGCTGCAGGGCAAGGTCGCGGTCATCACCGGCGCGGCGTCGGGTATCGGTCTTGCCACCACCAAGGCCCTGCTGGGCCAAGGTGCCACCGTGGTCATGGTGGACTGGAATGAAAAGGGTCTCACGGACCTCGTTGCCGAGCTTGGCGAAAAGGCTATTCCTCAGGTCACAAATTTGCTCGACCCTGAGAGCTGCAATGCCATGATCCCCGAGATCCTGGAGAAGGTCGGCCAGATCGACATCCTCTACTGCAATGCCGGCACCTATATAGGCGGCGATCTGACCGAAACGACGCCCGAAGCCATCGACCGCATGCTCAACCTCAACGTTAATGCGGTGATGAAGAACGTCCATGCCGTGGTGCCGCACATGAGCGAGCGCAAGACGGGTGACATCATCGTCACCTGCTCTATCGCAGGCCATTTCCCGACCTATTGGGAACCCGTATATTCCGGCTCGAAGTGGGCGATCACCAGCTTCGTGCAGGGCATGCGCCGCCAGATGATCCCTCATGGCGTGCGCGTGGCTCAGGTCTCTCCCGGCCCGGTGGTTTCGGCCCTCCTGGCAGATTGGCCTGAAGAAAACCTGCGCAAGGCCAAGGAAAGCGGCAGCCTCATAGATCCCGAGGAGATCGCCGACGCGATCGTCTATATGCTCACCCGCAAGCGCACCGTGACCATCCGGGACATGATCGTCCTGCCAACCAATTTCGACCGCGTCTAACGCGTTCCAACGGGAGAATGGCCGTGGCTCAGTATCTGATCGGCATCGATGTCGGCACGGGCTCCGCGCGAGCGGGCGTGTTCGACACAGCCGGGCACATGCTCACCACGGCCAAGCGCCCTATCGACATGCATCGTGAAGCTGGGGTTATTGCCGAGCAATCCAGCGTCCAGATCTGGGAGGCCGTCTGTGCCGCTGTCCGGGAAAGTGTGGCTCAGGCAGCAATTGACCCGGCTGATGTGGCTGGCATCGGCTTCGATGCCACCTGCTCGCTTGTCGTCCTTGGCCCGGGCGGCAAGAGCCTTCCCGTAGGTGACCCGGCGTACCCCGAGCGGGACATCATCGTCTGGATGGACCACCGCGCCCTTGAACAGGCCGAACGCATCAACCGGCAAGGCCATAAGGTGCTCAAATATGTCGGCGGTCGCATCTCGCCCGAGATGGAAACGCCCAAGCTCCTGTGGCTGCGCGAAAACCGGCCTGACACCTACGCTCGTGCCGAAAACTTCTTTGATCTCACCGATTTTCTGACCTGGAAGGCAAGCGGCGCGCTTGATCGGTCTGCCTGCACAGTCACCTGCAAATGGACCTACCTCGCCCATGAGAGGCGTTGGGACGACAGCTATTTCCGCCAGATCGGATTGGACGATCTTGCCGACCAAAACTTCCTGCGGATTGGCCAGAGCGTTGTTGATCCTGGCACAGCACTCGGAAGTGGCTTGACCGAAGCTTCCGCCCAGGACATGGGCCTTCGCCCCGGTACGGCAATTGCTGCGGGCCTGATCGACGCTCATGCCGGCGGCGTCGGCACGGTTGCTGCCGGTGGCGATGCCACGCGCGCCATGGGCTATGTGTTCGGCACCTCCTCCTGCACCATGACCACAACGGCCCAACCTGCCTTTGTGCCTGGCGTGTGGGGCCCCTACTTCTCCGCCATGGTACCTGGCGCCTGGCTCAACGAGGGTGGCCAGTCTGCGGCCGGTGCTGCCATCGACCAACTGGTGCAACTACACCCCGCAACCGCCCAGGCCAGCGCCAATGCGAAGGCTGCGGGCAAATTGCTGCCGCAATGGCTGGCTGATCGAGCACTGGAACTTTCCGCAGCGGCAAGCCAATCCGTACATCTAGCCGGCGAACTTCATGTCGTGCCCGAGTTCCTGGGCAACCGCGCGCCTTTTGCCGATCCCCATGCCCGTGCCGTCATCATGGGACAAGGCATGGACAGCGGCACCGACTCGCTGGTGGCACTTTACGTCGCCGGAGTTTGTAGCCTGGGCTATGGCCTGCGTCAGATTGTCGAAACTCAGGCGGCGCACGGTGCTCCGGTTGAAACCATCAGCTTAAGTGGAGGGGCGGGCGCTCATGCCCTTACGCGCCAGCTTCTGGCCGATGCGACGGGCCTGCCAGTCGATATCAGCGCGTGCGAGGAGCCGGTCCTGCTCGGTTCAGCCATGCTGGGCGCGGTAGCCTCCGGCATCTACCCGACTCTTCAATCGGCTATGCCCGCCATGTCACGCGTGGCAACGAGCTTCGCCCCCGTTTCCGGCGTGCGCGCCCTGCATGATGCGCGATACGAGGCCTTCCTTCTGCTGCAGAAGACTGCCCGCGACATTCGTGCGACGACGGCACCCCACCTGAACTAAGCTTCTCACACACGGCTCGAGGCACTATGCAATTTTCTGGCAAATCCATCATCATCACAGGCGCCGGCAAGGGCATCGGCCGCGCCTGTGCCCAACTGCTCGCCGCCCGTGGGGCCGAGATCATCGCTATGAGCCGCACCCAGTCGGACCTTGATAGCCTTCGTGCCGAGATCGGGGGACGCTCTATCCGGGTGGATCTAGCGGATCCTGCAACCACGCGCGCGGCAATGGCCGAGGCAGGCACCTGCGATTTTCTGGTAAACAGCGCCGGCATCAACGTCCTTGAAAGCGTCGTGGACATGACTGAAGCGGGGTATGAGGCCGTGCTTGGCATCAATCTGCGTGCCGCCCTGATCACCTGCCAGGAATTTGCCCGCGCGCGCATTGCTGCAGGTGGCGAGGGCGCCATCGTCAACATCACATCGATCGCCGGCCATCGCGGTTTCCAGGATCACCTCTGCTACGCGGCATCCAAGGCCGGGCTCGAGGGTGCCAGCCGCGTCATGGCCAAGGAGCTTGGCCCCCATGGCATTCGCGTCAACTGCGTCGCGCCCACCATCACACTGACGGAACTCGCTGCCGAAGCGTGGAGCGATCCTGCCAAGAGCGCTCCAATGATGGTGCGCCACCCCCTCAACCGCTTCGCCATTGCCGACGAAGTCGCCCAAAGCATCGCCCTGCTCTTGTCAGACGACAGCCGCATGATCTCTGGCGCCGTACTTCCAGTCGACGGCGGCTTCCTGGCTGTTTGATTGGGCCGTTGTGGAGAGCGGCTCGTCCCCTTGGCCCTACACGAGAATATAAGTGGCTGTTCATACCAGCTTCAATTCGGATGGGCAGCACGTTCTCCGGCGTCGGCAGTGAGCAGACGGCGTGTTGGGTGGGCTCACAGGGCAGGTTTACCGCCTTGTTGAAGTCGAGCACCACTGTGCTTTCGGTGACGTCCTCGCGATGATGGAAGCACCAGCCGGCGAAGGTGTTGTTGGGCTAGCATTGCGTCCCACCGACGGCTTCGCAGGGCGTCAGCAATCCCCATTATCCAACAACAATAGCCTTTGCCGCCGCAAACCTTGCTCGACGGACAGCATAGATCATTCTGCTTGCAAGATCGCGTATCGGGACAGGCCTGGATGGACGATCGTATCGCCACCGCAATAAGCCCGGCTTGAAGAACTCAGCGGGGAGCGATTATCAGCGCCAGACATTGACGCGGGGACGAATTCATCCGCCCACCCTCATCGGCGCAACCCCAGCTGGATGATCAGTGATTCAGGAGGATTTCGAATGAAGCTCTACAAAGTTCCGCAGGCCGATCTGACCGTTTCAAGCGTCGTTTTGGGACTGATGCGCATTGCGGACATGGAGGACGAGGCAATCCGGGAGCTCTTCGACACGGCTGTCGAGACCGGCATTACAGTTTTTGACCATGCCGATATTTATGGCGGCGAACGCCATCGATGCGAGGAACGGTTTGGCCAAGCGGTCTCGCTTTCCAAGAGCGACCGGGAGCGGATACTTATCCAGAGCAAAGTCGGCATTCGTCGGGGCTGGTTCGATTTCTCGCGGGAGCACATCCTGAACACGGTGGATGAATCGCTTGCAGCTCTCCAAACAGATTATCTCGACGTGCTGCTTCTGCATCGTCCTGATACGCTGGTAGAGCCAGAGGAAGTTGCCGAGGCTTTCGAAGCGCTTCATTCAGCCGGAAAGGTTCGCCATTTCGGCGTCTCCAATCACACCCCAGGCCAGATCGAGCTGCTCAAATCAGCCGTTCGGCAGCCGCTTCTTTTCAACCAGGTTCAACTGAGCATGACCCATTCCAACCTCATCGCGCAGGGCGTTGCCGCGAACATGGGCGGCAGTGATCAGTCGATTACGCGCGATATCGGGTTGCTCGATTACTCACGGTTGAACGGCGTCATGCTGCAGGCCTGGTCGCCCTTTCAGAAAGGGTTCTTCGATGGTGTATTCGTTGGCGATCGGGAGAACTACCCCGAACTCAATGATGAACTCGACAGGCTGGCAGAGGCTTACAAGGTTACGCCGACCGGGATCGCCGTAGCCTGGATAACGCGGCACCCCGCAAACATCCAGGTGGTGCTCGGAACAACCAAGCCGAGCCGTGTCCGGGAAAGCGCCGCGGGCTCCGATGTGCAACTTACGCGCGAAGAATGGTACCGCCTGTTCCGTCTTGCCGGTCACATCGTTCCCTGAGACATCAAGCACCCCAAATAAACAGCCTGAGTTCGAGACAGGAAGCATTCATGAAAACGACGCTACCCACCCGCCCGCTCGGCCGAACCGGCATCGACATCACGCTCCTGGGCATTGGCGCCTGGGCCATGGGCGGAAACATGTGGGGTCCGCAGGACGACGCTGACTCAATCGCCGCGATCCGCCACGCGATCGACAATGGCATCAACTGGATCGACACGGCGGCCGTCTACGGCAACGGACACTCCGAAACCGTGATTGGCCGGGCCCTCAAGGAAATGCCCGCCGATAGCCGCCCCTTTGTTTTCACCAAGGGCGGCATTGTTCGCGACAGCCAGGGTCTCAACCCGCGCCGTATCGGCGAACGCGCACACCTGCGGGCCGAAGTGGAGGCCTCCTTGCAGCGGCTGCAGCTCGATGTGGTCGATCTTTATCAAGTCCACTGGCCTGCCGACGACGTTCCTCTCGAGGATTATTGGGGAACTATGCTGGAGCTCAAAGCCGAGGGAAAGGTGCGCCATGTCGGCCTTTCCAACCATGACTTGCCGGCCCTGGAACGCGCCGATGCGCTTGGGCATGTCGAGACGTTGCAGCCGCCGTTTTCCATGATCCGGCGTGACACGGCGCAGGACATATTGCCGTGGTGCCGGGATCATGGAACTGGCGTCATCTGCTATAGCCCCATGCAGGCAGGGCTTTTGACCGGGAGCTTCACGCGGGAGCGCGCAGAAGCGCTCCCCGACAATGACTGGCGCAAGTCCAACCCGGAATTTACCGGTGACAAGCTCGAGCGTAACCTCGCTCTTGCCGAGGCCCTGCGCCCCATCGCTGCCAAGCACGACACCTCGGTGGCCAGCATAGCTCTAGCCTGGGCGCTGTCCTGGCCTGGTTTAAGTGGCGCCATCGTGGGCGCCCGTTCTCCTGGCCAGGTAGACTCCTGGATCGATGCGGCAAGCCTGCAATTGGACAGCGAGGATTTGGACGCTGTGGCCCAAGCTATCGAGACCACAGGCGCTGGGATCGGACCGCAACGTCCTACGATCTAGGCATAGGACCGCGAGCCGGCCACATCGGACATCCAGGCACCCCAACAAAGGGCATAGAACATCATGAGCAAGCGTATTGTTTTCACCGGCGGCAGTGGCAAGGCAGGCCGACACGTCGTGCCCTACCTGCTGGGGAAAGGGCACCAGGTCTTTAATCTAGACCTGCAGCCACTTGATCACCCCGGGGTCACCACGCTCAACGTGGATCTTCGCGACAGCGGACAGGTGTTCAATGCCCTGTCCATGCACTTCGACATCGGCGGGCTGGAGACCGGCAACGGCCCTGCCCCGGTCGACGCCGTCGTACATTTTGCGGCCGTGCCGCGCATCCTCCTTCAGCCCGACAATGTGACCTTCCAAGCCAATGTTGTCTCCACCTATAATGTAATCGAAGCTGCGGTGAAGCTGGGCATCCGCAAGATCATCATTGCCTCGAGTGAAACCATTTACGGCGTGTGCTTTGCCGAAGGCGATAAGGATTATCACAGCTTCCCGCTGGAAGAGGATTACGACATCGACCCCATGGACAGCTATGGCTTGTCCAAGGTGGTCAACGAAAAGACCGCCCGGGCTTTTGCCATGCGCTCGGGCGCAGACATATACGCCCTCCGCATCGGCAATGTCGTGGAGCCGCACGAATATGATCGCTTCCCCGGCTTTGTAGCCGATCCCCCATCGCGCAAGCGCAACGCCTGGAGCTATATCGACGCCCGAGACCTCGGCCAGATCGTTGACCTTTGCATTGCGCGAGACGGGCTGGGCTTCCAAATTTTCAACGCCGTCAATGACGAGATCACTGCAAACGAGCCCACGGCAGATTTCCTTGCCAAATGGGCACCCAATACCCCGCTCACCAGGCCTATGGTGGGGCAGGAAGCGCCGCTCTCGAACCGCAAAATACGGGAGGTTCTGGGCTTCAAGGAAGAGCACAATTGGCGCCGCTACGTTTAGCCTGCTGAACCAATCCAACTTTGGGCGGCGATGCGCCTTAGGCCGCCCAATCCGAGTGCGAACTGCGCGATAAAGAAGCGGGGTTGCATTTCATCCTCTTCACCGCTTATGGTGCGCCCATCCACAGGGGTGCTCCGTAGGTCGGGGCTGAGATGAGGGCGGGAAGCCTTCGGACCCTATAGCTGATCTGGGTAATACCAGCGGAGCGAGGCGGGCATGTTTTCGGGCGCACAAATTTCCATTTACCCCATGACCGACGATTTCGTCGGAATCATCATGAGCGCTTTGGGCGCGCTTGATCCCTATCGGGACCGATTGCGCATCGAGACGGACGATGTTTCAACGCTTCTGGTGGGGCCAGCCGAAGTGCTGTTCCCGGCCATGCGGGATCTGTTTACCGCCGCAGCAAAAACGGGTGTCCATTGCGTGCTGTCGGCCGCCATCTCGCGCGGCTGTCCTGGTGAGCCAGATGATCCCATCTGCAACTCCAAGGTTTTCGAAGGTCCGCTTGCGCCTTTGCCTGAACGGCAGGCCACGGCCCTTGCCGCCGTGCACAGCGCGCCCACGACGGGCGTGTTCTCCGTTGCCCAGCTCTCGCTTTATGTGCTGGGCCAAGACCGGCACATGGACGAGATCTATGGTTGCATCGAATTCCTGAAGCAGTCGGGTTGTTTCGAGAAATCCAAGCATTTCGCTACCAAGCTCAACGGCGACACCGGCACGCTGTTTGCGACCCTGGAGCAGGCATTCTGCCGCTTCGGCCCGCCAGACGGGCATGTCACGATCGATCTGACCGTTTCGGCCAATAGCCCCAGCGCACGCTGAACGGGACGATCAATGCCGAACGCTCCTTTTTATCCGCGCGTTTTCGCGCGCGCCTTCAGCCATGCCGGCCCGGCCTTCGTATCCGTTGCTGCTGTGATCCTGGGCTGGGAAGCCTATGTGCAGCTGTCTGGCATTTCGCCTACGGCCCTGCCTGCGCCGTCTCGCATCATCACGCAAGGGTTCGAACAGCGAGAAGCACTGGCGCGGCATACGCTGGCAACATTGCAAGCAACGACACTAGGCTTTGCCTGCTCGCTCACAGCGGCTTTTCTATTCTCCGTGCTGATCGATTTCTTCCAGCCGCTGCGCCGAGCATTGTTTCCGGTCTTCATCATAACTCAAACCCTGCCGCTCGTGGCCATTGCCCCGCTCGTGGTCCTTTGGTTCGGCTTTGGGCTGACGCCCAAGATCGTGCTGGTGGCGCTGGTCACATTTTTTCCCATGCTGGTCGCCCTCGCACAGGGCTATGAGGCGACAAACCGCGACATAGCCGCGTTGCTGGCGTCCATGGGAGCTTCGCGCTGGCGCATCTTCTTGATGGCGCGCATGCCATCGGCCCTGCCCTACTTCTTTGCGGGCCTGCGCATCTCCGTCACCTACGCGGTGGTTGGCGCTATCTTTGCCGAATATGCGGGGGCTGCACGCGGTCTGGGCATCTACATCCTCAATGCCAAGAACAATTTCCGGCCCGATCTAGTGCTCGCCGCTGTCTTTGTGAGCGCAGCGCTGACGCTCCTGTTGTTTAGCGCCAGCGTTTTGGTGCAGCGCGCGGCCATGCCTTGGGCGCGGCTGGCGGAGCAACGCCGATGAGCCCGGCGCGTCTTGAGCTCGTAGGGCTACGCAAGAGCTTCGGCGCGACCGAAGTTCTTGCGGACATAAGCCTTAGCGTGCAGCCCGGGGAATTCGTTTCGATCCTGGGACCCTCAGGCGCCGGCAAGTCGACCATCCTGCAATTGCTGACGGGAGCAACGAGGCTGGACAGCGGGCGGATGTTGCTCGACGGCACCCCCCTTTCGTCGGCGCAGCACCGGTTCGCCTTCATGCCACAAGGCGATGCGCTCATGCCCTGGCGGCGCATCATCGACAACACGACCCTTGGCCTCGAGGTTCAGGGCATGAGCCGCAAGGCTGCGCGCGCCAAAGTCGAGCCGCTCTTTGCCGAGTTCGGGCTGGCGGGCTTTGAACGCTATTATCCTGCCCAGCTTTCGGGCGGCATGCGCCAGCGCGCGGCCTTGTTGCGCACCGTCGTGCAACAACGCCCCATGCTGTTGCTCGACGAACCCTTCGGAGCGCTCGATGCCCTCACGCGCGCGCAAATGCAGCGCTGGCTGGCCGACATGTGGACGCGCCATCGCTGGACGGTCCTGCTTATCACTCACGATGTGCGCGAGGCGGTGCTGCTTTCGGATCGGATCTATGTGCTGTCGTCACGGCCAGCTCATGTGGTGCACCGTTTTCCGGTGCCGATCGATCATCCCCGGCAAGGCGCTTCAGCCGCTCTTTCCGCCATCGAAGCCGAAATCCTGACCACCCTGTTACATCCAGAGGACTGATCCATGCACCTTTATCGCACGATCCTGGCACTCGGCCTTGCCGCCAGCATGGCGACGCCAGCGCTTGCCCAGGCCATTCCAGTGACCGTCGCTCTTGATTGGACACCCAACACCAATCACATCGGCCTCTTTGTGGCCGAAGCCAAGGGCTTCTATGAGGAGGCGGGGCTTGCGGTTGAAATCCTGCCCTATACCGACACGTCCGCTGGCACGCTGGTGGCCAATCATGTGGCGGATTTTGGCATTCTGGGTTCAATCGGCCTTTTCACCCAACGCACCGCTGGAGCCGACCTCGTAGCAACTTACGCGCTGGTCCAGACCGAAACGGGGCGCCTCGTGTTCAACGCGGATCGCGAGGACATCCAGAGCCCGCGTGATCTGGACGGTAAGATCTATGGCGGCTTCGGCAGCGCCTGGGAAAACGCTTTGATCGGCACCATCATCCGCCACGATGGCGGGACCGGCGACTTCGAGACCGTGACCCTGGGCACCTCTGCCTATGAGGCGCTGGCCAATGGCGCGGTGGATTTCACGCTCGAGGTTTCCACCTGGGAGGGCGTCAAGGCCGAACGCGACGGCCCGGCACAGCGCGCCTTCCGCTACGCCGATTTCGGCGTACCCGACCAGCACACCAGTTTCCTTGGCACCACCGGCACATATCTTGCCGAGAATGGCCAAACGGCCAAGGCGTTCATCAACGCGAGCCGAGCCGGCTATGAATATGCCGTCGCCAATCCTGATGAGGCCACTGACATTCTGGTTGGCGCCAATGCCGATGTACTGCTTGACCGTGACTTCGTGCGCGCATCGCTGCAGGCGCTGATCGACGGCAATTATCTCCAAGGCGAGAATGGGGAAATCGGCACGATTGATCCTGCCAAGATGGAGGCCATGGGCAGTTTCCTGTTTGAAGCCGGCATTCTTCGGGACGGCGATGGCACACCCCTAACCAAGAAGCCCGATTTCACGCGCTATTACTCCAACGATCTTCTCGGCACTGCCCCATGATCAGACGCCAGCGCATGAGCCTTAACGCCGTGATCTTCGGGCTTGGCAGCCACGAAGCCGGCTGGCGCATGCCCGAAAGCAATGCGCTGGCCTCCACTGATCCGAACTATTGGACCGACATCGCCCAGCGCGCCGAGCATGGCGGCTTTGACGCCCTGTTCCTGGGGGACGTCCTGGCGCTCCAGCAAAGTGCCGATCGGCATCTGTCCGACGCCATGGATCCGCTCGTGATCCTTTCGGCCGTTGCCGCAGTGACCGAGCGGATCGGCCTCATCGGCACAGCCTCCACCAGTTTTGATCATCCGTTTCATCTAGCCCGCCGTTTTGCCTCACTCGATCACATCAGCAAGGGACGCGCGGGCTGGAATATAGTCACCTCATCGAACGCGCTGGAGGCGCAGAACTTCGGCGTCGATGCCATGCCCGATCATGCCGAACGCTATGGCCGTGCCGCTGATGTTACCCAAGCAGCGCTGGCATTGTGGAGCTCATGGCAACAGGACGCCCGCCTTGCCGACAAAAAGGCTGGGATCTATCTCGACCCCACCAAGATCGGGTCCATCGATCACAACGGCCCATTCGTGCGCAGCCGGGGACCGCTCAACGTGCCGCGTTCGCCGCAAGGCCGTCCGCTCCTTGCGCAGGCTGGAGCCTCAGAAGCTGGGCGAGACTTTGCCGCTCGCTATGCCGACATGGTCTTCACCGTGCAGTCCAACCTTGAAGAGGCGCAGGACTTTTACCGAGATATGAAGGCGCGCGCCGCCCGCCACGACCGCGATCCGGAGAGCATTCTGGTTTATCCCGGCATCGTGCCCATCGCCGCCGCTACGCGAAAGCAAGCCGAAGAAAGACTGGCGCAGATGAACGGCTTCATGGTGGTCGAGCATGTACTCGCCAAACTATCCGAATTCCTGGGCACCGACCTGTCGCAAGCGGACCTCGACGCGCCGCTACCCGATCTCAATCCAGCAAACGAAACAACAAACCAGTCCAGCCAGAGCCGCTTTGACGTTCTGGTCGGCATTGCCCGGCGCGACAAGCTCAGCCTCCGGCAATTGCTGATGCGCCTTGCCAGCGGCCGCGGCCATCTGCTCGCGGTCGGAACCGGGACGGACATAGCCGCAACGATGCAGGAATGGTTCGACAACGGGGCCGCTGATGGCTTCAACGTCATGGCCCCGGTTATGCCAGCCGATCTACAGAGCTTCGTGGACCGGGTCATCCCCGTGCTCGTCGAGCGCCAGCTGTTTACCGTTGATCACCAACCGCTTCTACGGCAACGCCTGGGGCTATCCATGCTCTAGATTGAGGCTAACAAGAGTACTCGCAGCGATGTACATTCAACCCTATCCAGCATCGCCTTGTGAACAGATCTATTTATATATCAACAATGTTGATACTTATCAGCTATGTGTTGACAGTCGCGATCGATCCCTTAAGTATGATTTATAACGGCGCTGGAGGGCGTCGTGAAGAAGAACGCGGGAGGCGTTCTTCACTAGGGAGAGAGACATGGATAGACGTAGCTTTATGCTAGGTACCGCTGCAGGTGCCCTTCTGCTTTCGGCCAAGGGTTTGGCTTTTGCCCAAGAGGCTGCAGGCACGGCGCCGGACCTGGCGAGCTTCCCGCGAAACGAGACGCTGATTATCCACAACCCCGAAGGGGTGATCCGTAATCCTGCATGGTTCAACAACTGGGTGGTCGGTTCTGGCTCGGGCATTTCCAACGGACTGCACCAGCTCAACACGGATACATTCTGGTTCATCGATCCCGATGCCGGCATCGAAGGCGCCAGCGAAAACGCCATCTACAATTCGTTGGCAGATGGCCTCTGGGAGTACAACGAGGACTTCACCGAGATGACGGTGAAGCTCAAGAAGGGCATCTTCTGGAGCGACGGCGTTGAGTTTACTGCGGATGACGTGGTGTTCACCGTCGAAAAGCACAAGGCGACGCCGGGCCTGTCCCAGAATGGCGCCTACAATGCTCAGGTTGAGACCGTTGAAGCGGTTGACCCCTATACCGTTCACTTCACGCTCAAGGGATCGAACTCGCGCTTCCACACGCTGTTTTCCGTACGCTGGACCGGCGCGTGGATCATGCCCAAGCATGTGTTCGAAGGTGTCGAAGACATCCTCAGCTTCCCCAATGATCCGCCGGTGAGCCTGGGGCCATACACGCTCCACTCGTTTGATCCGAACGGCACCTGGTATATCTGGCAGAAGCGCGAAGATTGGCAGCGCACGGCCCTGGGCATGATCGGCGAACCCAAGCCACGTTTCATTATCTACCGGAACAATATTTCGGCCGACAATCGCCTGATCGAGATGCGCAACGGCAATCTCGATATGGTCCATGACCTTTCGCCGGAAGCCACGTTCTCGATCGTGCAGCAGGATCCCGAAGTGCAGGGCTGGTTCCCCGGCTTCCCCTATGCCCATCCGGATCCGACTCTGGTTATGGCAATCCCGAACCATCAGAACCCCAAGTTCCAGGACAAGCGCGTGCGCTGGGCCCTCGCCCTGATGCTCGACGCGCGTGCCATGTCGATGGCGTCCTATCGTGGTGCGGCAACGCTTTCGGCGATCTCGGTGCCGCCAACGGGTACCCATCCACGCGACTACCATGCGCCGCTGCAAGACTTCCTCATCAACTACGAGGTCGATACCGGCACGCGCAAGGTGAAGCCATACGATCCCAATATCGGCATGCAGATCGCCGACATGGTTCGGGGTCAGTTCGGCGACGCTGTGCCGACCGACGCAACCGCGATCCGCAATGCCTTTGGTTATGGCTGGTGGAAGCAGGACGTTGCTGCGGCCGAAGAATTGCTCACCGCGGCTGGCTTCAGCAAGCAAGGCAACCAGTGGATGATGCCAGATGGGCAGCCTTTCGCGTTCCGTGTGATGGTGCCGACCGATGGCGTGATCAACCGCCTCGGCTCGATCATCGCCCAGACCTGGGCGCAAAACGGCATCGGCGCTGAAGTGGAAGCGGCTTCGGACACCTGGGATCGCCAGCGCGTCGGCAATTACGACGTCAACATTGCCTGGGCCGTGGAATCCTGGGGCGGCCACCCCGACCTCAGCTTCTTCCTCGACAGCTACCACTCAGAATATGTGGTTGAGCCGGGTGCCTCCCAGCCGGACCGCAACTGGATGCGCTGGAAGGATCCGCGTCTCGATGAGATCATTGAGAAGATCCGCGCCAGCGACTTCAACGATCCCAAGGGCATCGAATATGGCCATGAGTTCGTGAAGCTGCATCTCGAGGAAATGCCCAACATCCCGATCATGGCCTACAACGTGTTCTCCGTGCAGTCGAACCGCTACTGGACAGGCTGGCCGAACGCCGAGAAGCCCTATGCCAACCCGGTGACCAATTGGTCCAACGGCCGGTACATCTTCACCCAGATCACGCCCAAGGCGTAACCATCTCCCTCTCGGGGCGGCGTGGCTCAAGCCTCGCCGCTTCGAGGGTGGTGACATGATGGAGTCCGGGCGCAGATCGAGGGGAAACCTCATGGTGATACTGCCGAACCATGCGGTGGGGAGAGTGGAACTTAAGCGCCACGACCTCCCCCTTCGACGGGCTCAGGGTGAGCTCTGCTGCATGCGGCGGCACGTGACGCACCCTCAACCTGACTCCTCCAAAGCACTATGGGAAGCCGCTGAGCGGCACATAATCTAGGACGCCGAGGAGGCTCAATGCACGGCTATTTCTGGTTCGTCGGCAAAAGGCTGCTGCAATTGCTTGCAGTGATCTTTTGCGGCATCTCGGCGACGTTCTTTATCACCCATCTCTCGCCGATCGACCCGGTGGAACAGGTGCTTGGACGGCTTTCGGCGCGCTCCAACCTTTCCCCAGAAGCCATTGCCGCCACCCGGGCTGCCCTTACCGAAATGTACGGCACCGGTCAGCCCATCCTCACCCAATACTTAAACTTCTGGACGAGGCTCCTGCGCGGCGATCTTGGCCCGTCGCTGCTGGCCTTTCCGACCCCCTCGATGGAACTGGTGACGCGCGCCATGCCCTGGACGCTGGGCCTACTGGTAACCTCCACTCTTTTCACCTTCGTGATCGGCAATCTGCTGGGCGCGCTGGCCGGATATCATCCCGAGAACCGGTTCTTCCAGGCCTTCGGGCTGATCGCCATGGGCGTGCAGCCTATCCCCTATTACATCGTGGCATTTATCCTGCTGATCATCTTTGGCTTCCTGTGGCCCGTGCTGCCGATCTCGGGCGGCTTTGCCATGGACGTCCGGCCTGCCATGAGCTGGCAGTTCATCTTCTCGATCCTGCAACATTCGATCTTGCCCGCCCTGTCCCTCGTGCTGGTCGGGTTCGGCGGCTGGTTTCTGGGCATGCGCGCCCTGGTCAGCAATGTGGTCAACGAAGACTATGTCACCTATGCCGGGCTCGCCGGCGTCAAGAAGCAGACCATTGTGGGTGGCTACGTCATTCGCAATGCGCTGGTCCCGCAATTGACCGCACTCGCCATGGCGCTCGGCGGCGTGTTCTCAGGCACTGTCATCACCGAGCAGGTGTTCAACTACCCCGGTATCGGTTCGCTGCTGATCGACGGCGTGAACTACGGCGATTACTCGCTGGTGCTGGCCGTATCCACCGTCTCGATCACCGCTGTCGCGCTGGCGATCTTCATCGTGGACCTGCTGCATCCCCTGCTCGATCCACGCGTGCGGACGGAGTAACCCGCCATGTTCAGCGTTTTCCGGGACCTTATCCGCTACAACATCGAGTTTGCCATCGGCTTGATCCTTGTCGGCGCGGTGGTGATTTTTGCGGTCCTCAGCTATTTCTCGCCTGTTGATCCCAGCCTGATCTACATGGCCATGCCAGATCAGCCGCCTTCGGGCCAATACTGGTTCGGCACCAATTCCCGCGGCCAGGATCTGTTCTGGCAACTCTCGGCAGCCTTCCGCAACAGCCTGATCTTCGGCATCACGGTGGCGGTCCTCAGCCGCATCATCTCGATTACCGTGGGGCTGCTATCCGGCTATGTCGGGGGGTGGGTCGACCGCGTCCTGATGTTCATCAACGACATCTTCGTGGCCGTGCCGATCTTCCCGATCCTGGTGCTGTTCTATTTCGTGCTGCGGAACAACATGGACAGTTTCACGCTGGCGCTGATCATGGCCTGTTTTGGCTGGCCTTTTGATGCGCGCCTGATCCGCTCGGTGGCCCTGGGGCTCAAGCATCGCGAGTTCACCCGGCACGCGGTCTTTGCCGGCATGAGCACGCCCAAGATACTGCTCGAAGAGCACCTGCCCTATGTGATGCCAATCGTCTTCTCGACCTTCATGGCCAATATGCTGTGGTCGATCGGGCTGGAAGTGACGCTGGCGGTGCTGGGTTTCACCAATCTCAACAACCCCACCATCGGGACGGTGCTTTACTGGGCTATCTCACACTCTGCCATTGTCGTGGGCGTCTGGTGGTGGATCGTCATTCCGGTTGTGCTGATCGTGATGACCTTCCTGGGCCTGTTCCTCCTGGCCGTCAGCATGAACGAATATATCGACCCGCGCAGCCGCCTGCGCCGTATGGGAGCTTAGCGCCATGACACAGGACATCCTTACGGTCGAAGGGCTCAAGGCCTATTACCAGATGAACTATTTCGGCGTGAGCCGGGAGGTTCGCGCAGTCGATGACATCACCATGACCGTGCGCAAGAACGAGATCTACGGCATTGCCGGGGAAAGCTCGTCGGGCAAAACCTCGTTCATCAAGGTGCTTGCGGCTGCCATCCGCCCGCCCATGCGGGTTGTCGATGGCTCCGTGAAGTTCAACTTCAAGAGCGGCCCCATCGATGTCACCACGGCCACTCCGCAGCAGCTAGACGCCATTCGCTGGCGCAGCCTCAGCTACATCATGCAGGGCTCGATGAGCACGCTGAACCCTGTGCGCCGCATCGGAAAGACCTTCGAGGACTTCGCCAAGCGCCCCCTCGCCGCCAGCGGGACGCCCTATCGTGAGCGTGTGCTAGGACATCTAGAGCGCCTCAAGCTGCCAGCCGACGTTCTCAATGCCTATCCGCACGAGCTATCGGGCGGCATGCGGCAGCGCGTGACCATTGGTCTCGCCACAGTCTGTCACCCCGAATTCGTGATTGCGGACGAGCCCACCACGGCGCTGGACGTCGTGGTGCAAAAGGAAGTGCTGGGCCTCATCCGCGAAATCCAGCAAGACATGGGCAGCTCCGTCGTATTCGTCACCCACGACATGAGCGTGCATGCCAACATGACCGACCGCGTCGGCATCATCTATGCCGGGCGCCTCGTAGAAGAAGGCCCCACGCGGCAAATGTTCTTTGCCCCCAAGCATCCCTACACCGCCCATCTGGTCGCAAGCTTGCCGCGCATTGGCGACACCACGCAGCGCCCGGCTCTTGAAGGCCGGCCGCCGAGCCTTGCCAATCCGCCGCAAGGCTGCCGTTTCCATCCGCGCTGCCCCCTGGCGATCGACAAGTGCAAGACCGAGGTGCCGCCCTTGATCCCAGTTGCCAATGATCACCGCAGCGCCTGCTGGCGCTGGCAGGACGTGGCGCCGCTGGTCAAGCCGCATCAGGCACATGGGGTGATGGCATGAGTACGCTTCTCGACGTCAAGAACGTTTCCAAGCAGTTCACCATGGGCGGAATGCTCTCGCGCAAGATCGTGCGCGCAGTGGAAGATGCGTCCATGTCCCTGAGCGTTGAAAAGCCGGAGATCTTCACGATCATCGGGGAAAGCGGCTCGGGCAAGACGACGCTGGCGCGCATGATCCTTGGGCTGGAACTGCCCAGCAGCGGCGAAATCAGCTTCCGCGGCAAGACCGTGAGCCACAGAGTAGGCCGGGCCGAGCGGCTGGAGTTCATGGCAAATGTCCAGCCGGTGTTCCAAAACCCGTTTGAAGCCTTCAACCCGCTCAAGCGCATTGATCGCTATCTGGAATCAACCGCCACGCGGTTCCTCAAGGTAACGCAACGCGACGACATCGATGCGGCCATGGATGGCGCACTGCAAAAAGTGGGGCTCAGCCTTGCCGAAGTGCGCGGCCGCTATCCCCATGAAATGAGCGGCGGGCAATTGCAGCGCGCGGCCATTGCACGGGCGCTGATCCCCAACCCACCCCTGCTGGTGGCCGATGAGCCCGTCTCCATGGTGGACGCAAGCCTGCGCATGAGCATCGTCAATCTGCTCAAGAGCTTGCGCGATGATCTCAAGGTTTCCGTGATCTACATCACGCACGATCTGGCCACCGCCTATTACATTTCCAACCGCCTGATCATCATGCAGCGGGGACGCATCGTCGAAATGGGCGACGCACGCACCGTGCTGGACAATCCCGAGCATCCCTATTCCCGATTGCTCAAGAACAGCGTTCTCAGCACCGAGGATGCCGGCGCGGGCAAGCTCGCGACCGATCCGGGCATGGTGGCACTGGCGGGTGAATTGGTCGGGAAGGCCGGGCGCCTTGTTGATCGGCCTGACGAGCGATCGGTGCGGGTTTACTGAGATGAGCGCACCGATTTTCCGCGATCCCATTCAGGACGGCGCTGCCGATCCAACAATCATCCGCAAGCAGGGCACCGACGAATGGTGGATGTTCTACACCAATAGGCAGCCCGCTACCGACGGCCCGTTCTTTACCTGGATCCACGGCTCGCCCATCGGCGTGGCGGTGAGCCGAGACGACGGAGCAAGCTGGCACTATCGTGGCACTGTTGCCGGACTGGACGATCCCAAGGATGCCGGGCAGCGCAATACGCACTGGGCACCCGAAGTGATCTGGGCCGAAGGGCAGTACCATATGTGGCTCAGCTACATTCCCGGCGTGCCCGACAACTGGCCTGGCGTGCCACGCACCATCACCCATTTCACTAGCCCAGACCTGGAGAATTGGACGCGCGTCGGGCCGCTGACGCTGAACGGTCCGCGTGTTATCGACGCCTGCGTTTACCGCTGCCCCGATGGGCTTTGGCGCATGTGGTACAAGGACGAAGATGCCGGCTCCAGCACGTGGAGCGCCGTCAGCGATGACCTGTTCACCTGGCGCCAAGAGGGCCTGGTGCTGCCCGGCACTCCCGATGGCCCGCCGCACGAAGGCCCCAACGTCTTCGAGCTGGGCGGCTGGCACTGGCTCATCGTCGATGAATGGCGCGGCCAGGGCGTTTATCGCTCGCACGATGCCATCAACTGGACCCGCCAGGGGCTCATCGGCGGCGAGCCGGGCGAGGACCCCATGGACAAGCGCTTCGTGCGCCATGCTGATGTCGTGGTGGCAGGCGAGCACGCAGCCATGTTCTACTTCACCCACCCCGAATGGGACGAGATCAATGCTAAGGCCGGGCCGCCCGATGTGGCCGCGCGTCGAACAGCCATTCATCACGCCCGCCTGATTGTGGTGGATGACGTGCTGGTCTTTGAAAGAAACATACCACCGTCGATGGCGCTGCTGCGCATGAAGGAATGAGCCGGCGAGCAGTTGCCGCGGCGTCGGGTTGTCGCAGGGGGAGATTGGAACAGCTGCCGGAGGCTGGCGTTTTGGATGTTCAAGCCCCTTCTAGGTGACCCATTTTGCCTTCCTCTTTTTTATCGCTCGGCAGCATCAATGCGGATTTTCAGTTTGAGGTGTCCGCGGATTTGTCTGAGGGCGGAACGCTGCCGGCCAAGACATTTTTACAGCGTGCAGGCGGAAAGGGCGCGAACCGCGCCTTGTTTGCCCAAAAGCTTGGCATTGGCGCTACGCTGATCGGCCGGGTGGGCGATGATCATTTCGCCGGGCAGGCGCTCCAGCCGCTTAGGCAAACTGGGCTGGATTTGTCCGGGGTTTCAGTCACTGCCGAGAGCCCCACCGCAATAGCGATGATTGCCGTGCCGGAGAATGGCGACAAGACGATCCTTCTAGCGAGCAATGCCAATCGCGACTGGGACGATTCTTCTCTTGATCTTGTGCGCCAAGCCATCAAGCAGGCAGAGGCCGGCGCCGTTCTCACTATCGACTTCGAGATTTCGCCCGAAGCGGTTGAGATCGCGCTTCAAGCTGCCACTCAGCGCCAAATGCGAATTATTGCCGATGGCTCGTTCGGCAAGGACGTAAAGCCGGAACACCTCCGCAGGCTCCACGCCATCGCTCCCAATGTGCAGGAGGCTGGCGCGATCGCAGGGATCGAGATTTCATCGGATACCGACAGCGAACGGGTGGCGCGCATGCTAGCGGAAAGTGGCGTGGAGATTGTTTGCGTCAAACTGTCGGATGGCGGCTGCCTGCTGGCAACTGCTGGAGCCGTGGAGAGGATCAATTCTCCCCCGGTTGAGGTGGTGGACAAGACCGGCGCGGGTGATGCCTTTACCGCCGCCGTGGCGATAGCCCTGTTGGAAGGGCATTCTCCCCGGGACGCCGCCATCTATGGTGTTGCCGCTTCCACTCTCGCCGTTAGCGGGAAAGGCTCGCAAGAAGCCTATCCCAACCGATCGGAGCTGGACCAAATGGCCAGGCGCGTGGCGGACGGAGTTCCTGCTCGGTGAAGATGGTAAGAAACACGTCCTTGGTGCACATCGTTGGCTATGACCCCGATGACGAAAAACGTCGCGAATCGTTGTTTTCACTCGGCAATGGAATGCTGCTGCTGCGCTCCGCCTGCCCCTGGTCCAAGACGGACGATCACCACTACCCCGGCATGTATTATGCCGGCTGCTACAATCCCCTGCCGAGCCAGATCCAAGGCGAGACAGTCTGGAACGAGTCCATTGTCAACCTGCCCAATGGGCTGGCGCTTAGCTACCAGACGGAAGATGGCGCCTGGTTCTCGCTGGAAGACACCGAATTGCTCCACTACGAGCAGGTGCTCGATCTTCGTACCGGCGTCATGAAGCGGAATATGCGTTTTAGGGAAAGCTCGGGACGAGTGACCGCGTTAAGCGAGGAGCGTTTCGTCAGCATGGACGCTCCCAATCTCGTAGGCTTGAGGCTCACGCTCACGCCACACAATTGGTCTGGGCCGATCGTGTTTCGCTCACAGATCGACACTTCGGTCGTGAACAACGCTATCGAAAAGCATGAAGACTATGCCCATAAGCACTTGCGGGTTTTGGGCCAGGGCTCGGACGGCAACGCGCTCCATGTCGAAGCGCAGACAATCAACTCGCATTTCAATGTAGCGGTGCGCACCAGGGACTTCGTGTCGTGCCCATTGAATTCAACGAGCCCCACCATAGACGATGAATCCGTCGGCTACATTTTTTCGGTCCAGGCCGAAGCCGAGCGGCCCATCACGATCGACAGGATCATGGCGGTATTCATCGGTCCAAGCGATGGCGAGGATGTAGAGGCAAGCGCCAGGCAAGCCTTGGCGGAAGCACCAGGCTACGACGCCCTGCTGGATCGGCATTGTTCAGCCTGGGCCGAGCTCTGGGACGCCATGCCTCTTGCTTCCGCCGACAGGGACATCGAGCAGGCACAGCAGCTTGCGCTGTTCCACCTTCTGCAGAACTACTCACATCACAACATCGGCCGAGATGTAGGCTTTCCGGCAAGGGGATGGCAGGAGGCCTATCGCGGACAGGTGTTCTGGGACGAAATGTTCTCCGTCCCGGTGATCAGCTTGCGCTTTCCCGAACTCGCGCGGGAAATGCTTCAATATCGCTACACCAGGCTTGATGCGGCCCGGGAGAATGCCCGCAAGTACGGGTTGAAAGGCGCGCTCTATCCTTGGCGCAGCGCTCGGACCGGGCACGAGGAAACCCCGCGTTTCCAGAAGAACCCTTCCAACGGGCATTGGCGCGAGGACCATACCGATCATCAGGTGCACATCAATGCCGCCATCGTCTGGGACATTTTCCACTATGTTTGGGCGACCGGCGACAAGGCATTTTTCAACGAGCAGGGCTTGGAAATGCTTGTGGAGATTGCGCGGATGTGGGCAAGCCTGGCCGTATGCGATCCGCAGGACGGCCGCTACGATATTCGCCACGTGGTTGGGCCGGATGAGTTCCACACGCAATATGCCACGCGCGACAAGCCCGGCATCGACAACAACAGCTACACAAATCTGACCGCTGCCTGGACGCTGGCGCAGGCGATTGAGAGCCTCGATGCTGTTCCCCTGCCTCTGCGTAACCGGCTGGGCATCGGGAACGAAGAGATTGGCTTATGGGACCAGATCAGCCGTCGATTGCGGGTGCCTTTCTCTGCCTCTGGTCTCGTTTGCCAATTCGAAAATGTCGAAACCCTCAAGCAGATCGACCCCGATAGTCTAGGGCAAGGCAGCGCAGATTGGGAACTTGAGCAGCAAGGCAAGGACGTAAACGACTATCAGCTGTTTAAGCAAACAGACTTCGCCGTGCTGTTCTATTTGCTGACGCTGGATCAAGTGCAGGCAATATTTAGTCGGCTCGGCTACAAGGCAACAGCCGAACAATTGCATCGGAGCATCGAATATTATCGCCAGCGCACCAGCCATGGCTCGTCGCTCTCCCAGGTGAGCTATGCAGCTGCCCTGCTGCCTTTCGATCCGCAATTGTCCTGGTCGCTGTGGCGCGAGGCGCTAGCGCCTGATCTGGATGCTCAACATGCGCAGTCCGCAGCAGAGGGGCTCCATCTGGGCGCCATGGCTGCGTCTTTGGATGTTCTTCAGAGGCACTATCTTGGTTTGAGCCCCCAGGCCGATGGCCTGCATCTCCGCCCTGCAGTGCCGGAGGGCTTGCCGCCGGTTCGTTTCGGCTTTTGCTATTGCGGGGGCCGGTTCGACCTGCACTGGAACGGCGCCAGCATTGAACTGCTTTCGGCCGAAACAAACACAGAGTCGTTCCGTGTCGTTCAGGCCGGCTGTGTGATGGATCTCGCGCCAGGGCAAGAAATAAGAATTGCCCCGACGCATAGTGGCGGATAATCGTCCGCGGCAGACGCTTCTCATCTGCTTTGGAAATCAGATGATCGGCTTGCCGCCCGTCACCGCGATTGTTGCGCCTGACACATAGCTGGACTCATCGCTTGCCAACATCACGTAGACCGGTGCGAGTTCGCGGGGTTGCGCGGGCCGGCCCATGGGAACCTGCTTGCCGAAGTTCTTAACCTTTTCTTCCGGCATGGTGGAGGGGATGAGCGGCGTCCACACGGGTCCAGGTGCCACGGTATTGGCCCGGATGCCTTTTTCGGCCAGCAGTTGAGCTAAGCCCGCGGTGAAGTTCTGAATGGCGCCTTTCGTTGTGGCATAGGCCAGCAATTGGGGGCTGGGCGTATCGGCATTGACCGACGAGGTGTTGATAATGGCGCTGCCTTCCTTCATGTGCGCAACGGCGGCCTTGGTGATGTAGAACATGGCCGAAATATTGGTCGCCATGGTCACTTCCCATTCTTCATCGGGAATTTCTTCGAGCGACTCGAATGTGTTCTGGTGGGCGGCATTGTTGACCAAAATGTCGATCTGGCCGAAGGCATCCACGGTCTGGCTCACCAATTGGCGGCAGTGAGCAGCCTTGGAAATATCGCCGGGGATCAACAGACACTGCCGGCCAGCGCTTTCCACAAGCCGCTTGGTTTCGGCCGCGTCTTCTTCCTCGTTGAGATAGGATACTGCGACGTCCGCGCCTTCACGGGCAAAAGCCAACGCCACTGCACGGCCAATACCGGAGTCGGCTCCGGTGATCAGCGCCTTCTTGCCAGCCAGTCGTCCGCTGCCCTTGTAGCTATCCTCGCCATAGTCAGGCACGGGATCCATTTTGGCGCTGGAGCCGGGGATCAGCTGGGGCTGGGCGGGGAAAGGTGGCTTGGGATCCTGGGTCATGGAGACACTCCTTTGTGGATTGTCCCGGGCCAACGTTAGCTTGGGGGAGATCGTTCGCCTCCCTAAACTATGCGAAAGGGCAAGGTGGTTCATATTGACACGGATGCCGTCGCCGCCGATTGCGATCTGGCGGAGGGTGTGACAAGAGGGGCGTGCTTTGGTTCCGCCAGGGAGCGCGGATTAAAAGGGAACACGGTGCGGATTACCCATCAGGGGCCAAAACCGGGGCTGCCCTCGCAACTGTAAGCGGCGAGCGATCGCAAATGCCACTGCCCTTGTGGGGTGGGAAGGCTGCCATCGCATCCGAGCCGTGAGCCAGGAGACCTGCCGAGCGACATCATGAAGCCAGGCGAGGTGCCCTGGCGGAGGCAGGCTTATGACAATTCCGTTCGCAAGAGCGCGCGATTCTGTCCTTGCATCCCCAACAGTGGATGCCTTGGTCGATGGAACTTGACGCCCAAATTTTTCCTCTGCTTGTCCGGGCGACCTGCTCTGGCTGCTTGAGGCTGAACAACACATGAGCGCGTTTGATCCGGCTTTGTCGCCACGAATTCGGACGGCAGCTGGCTTGCTGGTCATGGCTATCCTGGTGATCGCATGCTTCCTTGTTCTGCTTGTCCGCGGCACGGTGTTCATCCCGCTGGGTGAAGTCATCGACGTGCTGGCCGGCGGCGAGGGCACGCGGTCTATTCACCGCATCATCGTCATGGATGCTCGATTGCCCAAGGCGATCACGGCTGTTCTCGCCGGTGCAGCGCTGGGCGTAGGCGGCGCGATGATGCAAACGCTGTTTCGCAATCCATTGGCCGACCCTTATGTGCTGGGCGTCAGCTCGGGGGCAATCCTGGGCGCTGCGATTGTCATCCTGGGCAGTTCCACCACAGGATGGCTGTCTGGATTGTCAGTGGTCCGACAATTAGGGATCACCGGGGCTGCCGTGGCCGGCGCCGCCATGGTGCTGATCCTTGCCCTCGCCTTTGCCCGACGGCTCGGGAACCCCGCTATGGTGCTGATCGTGGGCGTCATGTTTGGCTTTCTGTCCGGGGCGCTGGTGGATGTGCTAGTTTACTACGCCGACCCTGAGAGGCTGCAGGGGCTCGCGACCTTCACCCGGGGGACGGTGCGTGACATCACCTGGTCCGATCTGCAGGTGTTGGCGCCGGCATGCCTGCTCACGATCGTCACGGCAATGCTGCTCGCAAAGCCCATGAACATTCTGCTTCTAGGCGAGCGCTATGCGGCCACAATGGGCGTCAGCGTTCGCCCGGTGCAATTCGTGGCCCTTTCGATTGTTGCCCTGCTGGCCGGTGTCGTAACGGCCTATTGCGGCGCTATCGGATTTATCGGCCTCGCTGCGCCCCATCTGGTGCGCGGCATGCTTGGACAATCCGATCATTTCGTCGTGCTTCCCGGCTCGGCCCTGGTCGGCGCCATCCTTGTCCTATTGGCCGAATATGTCGCGGGCGGAAACGGACTGACGGATGTGACGCTGCCGCTCAATTCGGTAACGGCATTTATCGGGGCACCAGTGGTGCTCTGGGTGCTACTGCGTAGGCGGAGCGAAGCCGGACAGGTGCCCCTATGAGCGCCCTACCCGTTCCCGTGGTTTCAGCGGAAAACCTTTGCGTCGGCTACAAGCGCCGCGGGGGTCGTTCCACCGCAATCCTGCAGGGGATTTCCGCCCAGCTGCTCCCGGGACAATTGACCTTTTTGCTTGGGCCAAACGGCGCGGGCAAGTCGACGCTTTTGCGAACCTTGGTGGGCAGTCAAAAGCCGCTTGGCGGTCGGGTGCTGCTATCGGGTGAGAACCTCATCGCCCTCTCCGCTCGTGAAAGGGCGAAGCGGCTGAGCGTGGTCCTGACCGACCCTGTCGATGTGGGCCTGATGACGGTGCGGACCTTGGTGGGGCTTGGGCGATCACCACACCTTGGCTGGTTTTCGGCGATGGCCGACGATGACCGGCAGACGATTGAATGGGCACTGCGGGCTGCGGGAGCCAGCCAGCTGGCCGACCGGCAGGTGATCGAACTTTCGGACGGGGAGCGGCAGCGCTCCATGATCGCGCGTGCCCTTGCACAGCGCCCATCGGTGCTGGTTCTTGATGAACCCACGGCCTTTCTGGACCTAACACGGCGCGTGGAACTGATCGCACTCCTGCGCAAGCTTGCGGATGAAACAGGGCTGGCGGTCCTTCTGTCCACCCATGACCTCGATTTGGCGCTGCGCGCCGCCGACCAGCTCTGGCTGGTTCACGCCGATGGCCGGTTTGAAACCGGAGGACCTGAAGACCTGGCCGTGGGGGGCTCCATCGAGCGCACCTATGCGGCCAGCGAAATCAGCTTTGACCATGCAGCCGGCAATTTCATCCTGGCTCGCAAAAGCCATGGCCTGCCAATCGCCATCAGCGCAGCCGAACCGAGTCTGCATTGGGTACGTCGCGCCGTCCGACGGGCCGGGTTCGACCCGGTAGCTAGGGACGCTGACGCAAAATGGCGGCTCGCGGTTCACGACGCACAACAGGGCGCCTTGGTCTGGAAGCTGGACGAGGCAGGCTGCTCAAACAGCGGCCAAGGCCTTTCCGATCTGGTCAATGCCCTCGCAGCGATTGCGGACACAGAACACAACAATGGAGATCCGACCCATGATCAGATTCATCCTTGGTACAACGACGTTCGCCCTGCTGCTGGCCAATCCGAGCCTGGCACACGCAAACAATTGTCCAAGTGATTTCAAGCAGGGGCAGGACTATTTTCCCGACAAGGTAGCGTCCGAGCACTCCGCATTCTGGGACATAGCCTACCACGGTCACTACAAGGTGGTGACCGTAGCGGACACTGAAAGCCCCACGGCTAGGGCCGAGCTCAAATATGTTCTGGTGCAATGCGGCACTCTTGTTCCCGAGCTCTCCGGCGATCTGGCGGGCGCCCTTGTTGTGGAAGTGCCGATCGATCGGGCGATCGTCACGCACCGCAACGCGCTGGCCATGCTCGACGAGATCGGCGCTGCGCCGAGCATTGTTGGCGTCACCAAGAACTTCCTCGGCTTTGCGGAGACGGACGCCTGGTACGCGAGCGTTCTCGATCGTGCTGCCGATCCACAAAGCATCGGCGCGGAAACCGATCTGGATTATGAAATGACGCTGGCGCTCGAGCCCGATGTAATCTTCATGGCTGGATATGGCCCGGGCTATCAGGAGGTCACCACGGTCAGCGGCCGCGGCCTGCCGGCAATCATGATTTCGAACCGGACGGAGCCCACGCCCCTGGGGTCATCCGAATGGCTCAAGCTCGTTTCGACCTTCTACAACAAGGAAGCCGAAGCCAATCAGGCATTCAACAAAATCGAGGCGGACTATACCGACATTGCCAGGCAGGTCGCGGACCAGTTCGCTGATCGTGATTTTTCCGCAGCCTATGCTTGCCTCGGTGACGATGGCGGCTGCGGCTTCATGTATGCCCATGGCGACAAGTCCCTGAACGGGCAAATCCTGGAGCTGATGGGCGTGGATAATCCATTCGCCCGGAGCAATGATCGTCCCAACGGTATGGATTTCGATTACGAGACCGCGCTCGAGCGGAGCCAGGATGTGGATTTCTTCGTGATCTACTACATCGACTCACCCGAGGCACTGGCGAGTGATGAGCGATACCGCAACGTCCCCGCTCTTGCGGAAGGTCGGTACGCCATCTCCACAGTCCCCAATTACCATGAGTGCAACGCGATCACCTATGTTCGGGTCGATCGCCTGGTGCGCGACTACGCCATCGGCATGCTTCCCCAGTTGTTTCCTGGTGAAGACGGCGTCTGCTTCCAAGCGCCTACCACACAAGAGGCTACAGCCAACTAGACCCATTGTTTCCCGACAAGCTTAGCTGGCAAGCTCTAGGCGGCAAACGGCGGGCAGTTCATGTTGCCGGCAGCGTTCCGGAATTCATGCCGCTGGAGCGGCTCTCACGAGCAAGTCTTCGACACGCCTATCGTGCGCGCGCCTTGAACATGCGTTGTAGGGAATCGTTGCGGAACACGAACTGCTCGGTGAGCGCACCAATCACATGCAAGGCAATGGCCGGGATCAGAATCAAGCGGCCGATTTCATGCAATACCGCTGCAAGGGGAATGCCCAGGAACCAGGCAAGAGCGCCCGTTATCGGCATGCCGAATATAAAGCCATAGAGCAGCATGTGGGTGGCATGGGCCAGCCAGTTCAGGATGGCTGGGGTTTCCTTGTGCGGCGGGGGCGTTCCGCGCAGGGTGCGGATTGTCACGCGAACAATGCCGAGCACCAGCACGGTTAAGCCAACGATAACATGTAGTTGCGCACCATCGATCTCGTTCAACGGCTTGCCCGAGAGCCGTTCGAAAAACGCCCGCTGCATGGGCTCGTTTATCGAAAGCTGCACAAAAATCAGCAGTGCAATCGTCCAGTGGAGAACAATCTGAAGTCGGGAGTATCCCTGTGGCCGCGACATGATCTCTCCGCTAGGATGGTTAGAACAGGAACTCATGCACAAGAGCTGCGTTCCGTTCAATACACCGGCGCGGGAGTATATGGGGCAAGCTGGCAGAACTTGGACTGGAAATGCATGCAGGTTTTCGCTTCTTGCGCTGACCGCTGTTTGGCTCGCCGGCTGTAATACGGAGCAGAGTGCCCTTCACCCGGCCGGGCAGGACGCAGCAGAACTTGCCGATCTCTTCTGGTTCATGACCGCAATAGGCGCGGTGGTCTGGTGCGTGTTCATGGGCGCGGCGGTCTATGCCATTCTGGGCAAGAAGGCGCCGCGCAGCGAAAAATTTGCTGACCGCCTGGTGTTCTTTGGTGGCGTCGTATTCCCCACAATTGGTCTGGCAGCCCTTCTGGTTGTCGGCCTCGCCCTGCTTCCGAGCTGGGCAGAAGCGGACACGCCGGACCTGCGCGTCCATGTAACGGCAGAACAGTTCTGGTGGCGCATTGCGTATGAGGCGGAGGACGGCACGCTCGTCGAGACCGCTAACGAACTCCACCTGCCCAATGGCGCTACGGCAGAATTCGCGCTGACCAGCACTGATGTGATCCACTCCTTCTGGATTCCGCCACTGGGCGGCAAGATGGATGCGATCCCGGGCCGTACCAATGTGCTGCGGCTCGAGCCCACCAAGGAAGGCGTTTACCGCGGCGTCTGTGCTGAATTCTGCGGCACCTCCCATGCGTTGATGGCCTTTCCCGTGGTGGTGCATGAAGCCGGCGAGTTCAACGCTTGGCTTGAGCAACAGCGCCAACCAGCCCGCCCGGCCCCCGGTCGCGAAGCCTTCGATGCCGCAGGCTGCGGCGCCTGCCACATCGTCCGCGGGATCAGCGAAGAGGGCGCCGTGGGCCCGGACCTCACTCATTTTGGCAGCCGCCGCACCATTGGCGCCGGAACCCTGCCGCTGACCGAAGCCAATCTCGAGGATTGGCTGATCGCGCCTGAGCACATCAAGCCGGGTGTGCGCATGCCGTCCTTCGCCACCCTGCCCGACCAGGACCGCGAAGCCATCGTTCAATTCCTGCTGGAGCTCAAATGACCGACAAGGCCGAAGAGGAACAGCAACTCGCCAAGGTTTGGGAAACGCCCAAGGGTTGGTCGATCCTGTCCGACGTCAACAACTCCACTGTTGGCAAATGGTATATCGGCGCGTCCTTCGCCTTCATGCTGTTTGGTGGCGCCCTGGCGCTGATCATGCGCACTCAATTGGCCGTTCCGGACAATGGTCTGGTTTCGGCGCAGACCTACAACCAGCTCTTCACCCTGCATGGCACGGTGATGATGTTCCTGTTTGCCGTACCGATCTTCGAGGCCGTCGCGATCCTGATCCTGCCCGCCATGCTGGGCGCCCGCGACCTGCCCTTCCCTCGGCTTTCCGCCTTTGGCTTTTGGTGCTTCATTATCGGCGGGGTTTTTGTTTGCGGCTCCATATTCTTTAATTCCGCGCCCGATGCCGGCTGGTTCATGTACCCGCCCCTGTCCACCGAGCAATCCGGCATTGGTGCCGATATCTGGCTGCTGGGCCTTAGCTTCATCGAAGTGGCCTCCATTGCTGCTGCCGTGGAACTGATTGTGGGCGTCCTCAAGTGCCGCGCGCCGGGCATGCACATTAACCTCACCCCCCTCTATAGCTGGTATGTGCTGATCGTCGCCGGGATGATCCTGTTCGCCTTCCCGCCGCTGATTGCAGGCGATTTCCTGTTCGAGCTGGAACGCGCTTTCGACTGGCCCTTCTTTGATGTCAGCCGCGGCGGCGACCCGCTCCTCTGGCAACACCTGTTCTGGATATTCGGGCATCCTGAAGTCTACATCATCTTCCTGCCCGCCATTGCGCTCCTTGCAATGATCATCCCGACCTTCGCGCAGCGTCCCATAGCCGGCTATTCATGGATCGTGTTGTCCGCCATCGGCACGGGCTTTCTGAGCTTTGGCCTTTGGGTGCACCACATGTTCACCACTGGCCTGCCCGCAATTTCGCTCGGCTTCTTCTCGGCCGCATCCGAAGCGGTAGCCATCCCTACCGGCATTCAGCTGTTCGTTTTCATCGCCACGGTCATGCTCGGCAATGTCGTGCGCACCGTGCCCATGCTTTACTGCCTGGGGGCGCTGGCGAGCTTCCTGATCGGCGGCATAACGGGCGTCATGGTCGCCGTCGCGCCGTTCGATTTCCAGGTGCACGACACCTATTTCATTGTCGCCCACCTCCACTACACCCTGATCGGTGGCATGCTGTTCCCAGTCCTTGCCGGGGTGCAATATTACTACCCATTCGCCACGGGCAAGACCCTGTCGCGCAAAGCCGGCATCTGGTCGTTCTGGCTGATCTTTATCGGCTTCAACGTCACCTTCCTGCCCATGCATCTAACCGGGCTGATGGGCATGCCCCGCCGGGTCTTCACCTATGGTGTTGATCGGGACTGGGGCTTGCTCAACATGGTCTCGACGGTCGGCGCCTTTATTTTTGCGGCTGGCTTCCTCCTGTTCGTATGGGATTGTGTTCGCCCCAAGCGCAAGGAGCCCTATGCTGCGCGCAACATCTGGAATGCGGGCACCTTGGAATGGGTCGGCAGGGTGCCGGCAGATAATTGGGGCCTGCGCTCCATCCCACAGATCAACAGCCGCTACCCCCTTTGGGACGATAAGGACCTTCAGGACAATATAGACAACGGCCGTGGCCTGTTGGCCGATGCTTCAGAGGGGCGGCGTGAAACGCTGGTAACCTCGGTGCTCGACGCTCAGCCCGTGCAGGTTCTTCGCGTCGGTACTCCAACCTGGCTGCCTATGATGGCCGCAATCGGCCTGGGCGGCGTCTTCATTCTCGCCACTTGGAAGCTGTGGTGGCTGACGCTGGCGAGCGCGATCTTCTTCCTAGGCGTGACCTTGTATTGGCTTTGGACCGGCACGGCTCAAATCCCGGAAAAGCCGACCAAGGATATCGGCGATGGCCGCGAGCTGCCGCTCTATGTCGCCGGCCCGCGATCCACCGGCTGGTGGGCCATGTTCATCACCATGACTGGCGATCTGACTGCTTTCCTCAGCGTTGTGTTCGGCTACTTTTTCCTTTGGACCGTAAACGAGCATTTCCCGCCTCAGGGCGTGGATGGACCCGGCTGGCAATGGCCTCTGGTTGCAGCAGGCCTGACCCTGCTCACCTGGGGCGCCATGCTGGGGTCGCGGCTAACCAATGCTGCGGGCAATGTCGTTCTGGCGCGCAGCTTGATCATAGCCGGCATTATCGGTGCCGTGCTGACCGGCCTGGCGCTCATGGCCGGGCCCTGGACAACTGGGCTCGACCCCACGCTCAACACCTATAATGCTATTGTCTGGGCCCTGGTGGTCTGGGTGATTGCCCATCTGCTTGTCGGCATCATCATGCAGGCCTATTGCCTCGCGCGGTCCATTTTCCACCGTCTTACGCCCACCCATGACGCCGATCTGTGGAACGTCACCCTCTATTGGCACTTTGTCGGTTTTTCGGGCCTGCTGACGGCCCTGGTGATCGGAGGGTTTCCACTGCTGCAATGAGCCCATCCCGCGCCCCCAACGAAGTTGAACGCGAAACCGGCCACGGTGTCGATCTGTGGCGCGTTATCGCCTCGCCCATTATCTGGGCGCTCCATTTCCTGTTCTGCTACGTCTTCGTCGCCATCTACTGCGAGAAACTGGGCCGCCCCACAGACCTGACCGCAGCAAAATACTGGGTCGTGGCGGCCACTGTAGTTGCCCTTGGGGCAATCGGCTGGCTGACCCTGGGCATCTGGCGCGTGCGGGCACGCAGCGTCACCGACAATGACTTCGAGTTCGAGCACAATTCGCCCGAGGAGCGCCATCGCTTCCTCAGCCATGCAGCGCTGATGTTGTCCATCCTGTCCGCCGTGGCGATCCTTTATGTCGTCATTCCCGCCCTTTACCTGTCCACCTGCCGATGATTGTTCGGCCCCTTACCATTGCCGGTCTGCTGGTGCTTTTGCTGGCCTGGGCCGGCCCACTGCCTCACATGGTGCAAGGGAGCTTCACCGCCCACATGGCGCTCCATATGGCCGTTGTCGGCATTGGCGTGCCGCTGCTTGCTGCGGGGATCGGTCCATTCGTGGGCGCGCGAGGATGGCTGCGCTCGCAATTGGCGCTGCCCATAGCTGCCAGCATCATCGATTTCGTGGTGGTCTGGGGCTGGCATGCCCCCGCCCTGCACCATGCCTCCCGCAGCTCATATCTGGCCTTGACCATAGAGCAGCTCAGCTTCGCCGCCGTTTCCTTGCTGGTCTGGCTCGTGGCTCTGACCAGCACTGGTGAAACCCGGCGTTCTGCCGCCCTCGCCGGCGCCATGGCCCTCTTTTTTACCTCCATGCACATGACCCTTTTGGGCGCGCTGATCGGGCTGGCGCCTAGAGCCATCTTTGGCGACCACGCCCATCACGCCACCCCGACTTCGGCCCTGCTGGCGGATCAGCAACTGGGCGGCGTGATCATGCTCGCCATTGGCGGCGTTATCTATCTGGCCGGCGGTCTCGTGCTGATGGCGCGGGTGCTGCAGCGAGAGGAGGCGACATGATCGATTTCCGGCCATATCTGGCAGGCGCAGGCCTTGCCCTGTTCGGCCTTGCGTGGGTTCCCCTGAGCGGCGTGCTGCCCCGAACCGCCGAACCGCCACAGCCTGCCGTGCTGGACGCCTACTATAATCTGGCAGCCCAGCAATCGATCACCCTGCGCTCGCTGTTCACGGAAGTGCCGGCCCTCGACGAAGCGGGCATGAAGGAGCGCGCTGCAGGCCATTACGAGATGGTCTGCGCCGATTGCCACGGCAGCCCGCTGCGGCCGCCGCAGCAATTCTCCCGCAATCTGAGCCCCACCCCACCTTTGCTGGTCGAACGCATGGCGCAGTGGCATCCGCCAGCGCGCATATTTGCCACGCTCAAGCACGGCATCAGCCGCACGGCCATGCCCGGCTGGCCCAGTCAGCTTCGCGATGACGAGGTCTGGGACATGGTGGCGTTTCTTCAAACGCTGCCGGACCTCAACGCAAACAGCTATGCCTCCTTGATCCGGGAAGATGCGACTGGCAGTTGCGAAAGCTGCCATGGCGTGGAGGGCCAAGGCGGTATCCCCGGAACACCCCGTCTAGACATTCAGACGCCAGACTATCTTGCAGCCGCCCTCAAGGCATTCCGCAATGGCTCCCGGCAGAGCGGCACCATGATGGCAGCCGCACGCCAGCTCAGCGACGGCGAGATCAACCAATTGGCGGAGCATTACGGGCGCAATGTCGCCCAGCGCGGAACCGGCACGCCAGCGGAAGCAGCCGCAATCGCCCAAAATGGCATTCCCGAGCGCGATATCCCCGCCTGCGCCTCCTGCCACAACAATCCGGCTCGCCCGGGCTATCCCAAGCTTGACGGCCAGGACCCGGCTTATCTGCTCGGCCAGCTCAAGCTCTTCAAGGAACACCGCGAGGAACGCGGCGGACCCAATGCGCACATCATGGCCGAAGTGGTTCGCTTCCTTGAGGAAGATGAGATGAAGGCCCTGGCCGAATGGTACGGGCGCTGATCGGCCAGGCGCTCTCGCCCGGCCGCTTGTCGTTAGCCGCTACTGCGCCGTGGCCACATTCTCGGGCAGCGCATAGGCGATGAAATAATCGCCAATCGCCGTTTCCATGAAGTCGTGGCCACCCGCATTCATCACCACGAACTGGCGCCCTTGTGCCTCATAGGTCATGGGCGTCGCCTGCCCGCCTGCCGGTAGCGCCACCTGCCAGATTTCCTCGCCCGTGCTGACATCGATCGCACGCAGCAGATCGTCTGTTGCGGCACCGATAAAGAACAGGCCGGAAGCGGTGATCACGCCGCCGCCATTATTGGGCGTGCCGATTTCGATCGGCAACATGGACGGGATGCCGAACGGTCCGTTCTTGCGCGCCGAGCCAAAAGGCCGGTCCCAGAGGACTTCACGCGTGTTGAGATCGATCGCGGAGATTCCGCCATAGGGCGGCTCCTTGCACAATAGCCCCGTGAACGGCACCCGCCATCCCGCATTCACCCGAATGCCATAGGGCGAGCCGGCTTGAGGGCTCAGGCTCCCATGCGAGCCGCCGCCTGCATCGGGATCGTGAGCGGGGTCCGTGATGGGGAACACGCCCGCCGCATCCACCTCTTCGCGCGGCACCAATTGGTTGAAATTGGGCATGTTGTTGTAGTTGCTGATCATGATCCCCTTTTCAGGATCGATCGCCACGCCACCCCAGTCCACGCCACCATTATACCCGGGGAACTGAATCCAGGGCTGGTCCACCGTTGGCGGCGTATAAACACCGTCATAGGCGGCCTGGCGGAATTGGATGCGGCACCACAGCTGATCAAGCGGCGTGGTCCCCCACATATCGGCTTCCGTCAGATCGGGCTTCAACAGATTGGGGAAGTCCGTCACATAAGGCTGTGTCGGCGAGAGTCTTTCTGGCTCGACGCCACCTGTTGGCGCTGGCCGCTCCTCGATATTAACCAATGGCTCGCCAGTGGCCCGATCAAGGATATAGAACTGCGCCTGCTTGGACGGCATAACGATGGCTGGAACGGGACCGTTTTCCGTCGGGAAGTCCACCAGTGTCCCCTGCCCACCAAGATCATAGTCCCATACATCATAATGGACCGTCTGGTAATGCCAGGCGACATCACCGGTTTCGACATCCAACGCCACGATGGCGGTGGAATAGGTGTTCTCGGCCTCTGAGCGATCGGAGCCCCAATAGTCCACCGCCGAATTGCCCATTGGCATATAGACGAGGCCCAGCTCGTCATCGCCTGAGGCAATGGTCCACATATTGGGCGTGCCGGGCGTATAGACTTCCCCTTCAGGCGGCAGCCCCTTCTGGTCCGGCCGACCCATGTCCCATGCCCAATCAAGCTCACCGGTTACGGCATTGTAGCCGCGGATCACGCCCGATGGCGCCTCGCGCTGCTGCCCGTCGCTGACCTGGCTGCCAACCACCAGAACATCGCGCACGAGGGTGGGCGGCGATGTGGGCGCATAAAAGCCCGGCGCCGTATCGCCAATGCCTTCCAGCAGATTGACGATCCCGCCATTACCGAAATCGGTGCAGAGCTGGCCAGTCTGGGTATCAAGCGCAATCATGCGCGCATCATGGGTCAGATTGACCACACGCGCCGCGCAAAGCTCGGTGGGATCAGCCGCCGGATTCTCGAAATACACAAGGCCACGGCAAGACGCATTATAGCCGATCGCATCGGTTGGCGTTTCCGGATCATAGGTCCAGAACTCCGCGCCCGTTGAGGCATCCAGTGCAGAGATCTTGTTGAGCGCTGAACATAGATACAGCCGCTCACCCACCTTCACCGGCGTATTCTGGTTACCGAACGGCTCATCATCCTCCGGCAAATCGCCGGTGCGGAAGCGCCAGACTTCCTCGAGTTGGCCGACATTGTCGGGTGTGATCTGCGCCAGTGGCGAATAGCGCAAAGCTTCATGCGTGCCGCCATAAGCCGGCCAATCCGCACCCACTTCCAGCGTGCGGAAACGAGGCTGCTCGGGGGCAGGAGGTGGCGGGGCTGGCTCCGCCAGCTCTGGTGCAGCCGGTTCTGCGGGCTCTGCCGGAGCTGCTGGCGGTAGCGGCGCCGCTTCTATGGGTTCTGGTGCAACAGGAGCCGGCGCTTCAACTGGCGGCGGAGCTTCCTGCGCCACCAAGGGGCTGTTCTGAACACTTGTCAGAAGCGTTCCAGCCGCGCCCATGGAAAACAAGGCAATTGCTGCTGCGGCAAAGGCCCTGCGGCTCATCGGGGTGCCATTGCGCAACACCGGAATGGTAAGAAGCACCAAAACCAGAATAATTGTTGGCGCCACCAGTCGCGGCACTTGCGCCCAGCCGTTGAAGCCCTTCTCCCACAGCGCCCACACAACAGTGCCGGCATAGGTAAGGAGGTAAATCCAGACTCCCAGCATGGATCGGCGCGCTAGGAAAAAGGCGGAAACAAGCAGGCCAAGCCCCGCAAAGGCATAATACCATGATCCGCCCAAGGCGATCAGCCACACACCGCCGGCCATGATCGGAATGCCAAACACCGCCATCACTACGGCCAGAACAACTACAGCCCAAAAGCCGCGATTACCGGACGATCTGCTCATGCGTTTACCTCCCCCTGCTAAACCATGACATAGTCGGGAACTCCTCGTACCCGGCTGGGTTCCCAGGAGTCCGACATTGCCAGGACCTCAGGCAGGAGGGGCCTACGCCGGCAAGGAGCCGGTCGTGACTAGCTCAAGATTGCTGAGAAGATCCGCGTCCCCGATCAGCCACCGCCCCAAGGCCCCTGAATCTGGGACGCATCTTCCGGATATTGGCGCGGCGTATGCTGCACGCTGATCCAATGGTCGGTCGTAAAGGCCTCGACGCCCCAGCGTCCATTGAAGCGCCCGATCCCGGAGTTCTTTTCGCCTCCAAAGGGATTGTTGGGGAGATCGTTCACCGGCTGGTCATTAACATGAGACATGCCAGCCTCCATGCGCTGCGCGAAGCGAACACCGCGATCAAGGTCCCCGGTGAACACCGTGCTCGAGAGCCCATATTCGGTGTCATTGGCAACCCGCAGCGCTTCCTCGTCACCACGGACGCGGATGATCCCTGCAACCGGACCAAACAATTCCTCGGCGGCGATGGGCATGTCGTTGCGCACGTCGCCAAACAGATGCGGCGGCAGCACAAGACCCTGCGGATCGCCGCCCAGTAATTGTGGAACACCGGCGGCCCGCGTTTCTTTAATACGCTTCATCAAACCATCGAGCTGGCTCTGGTTGATGATCGGGCCAATGATGGTGTCCGAAGCATTGGGATCGCCGACCTTGAGATTGCGTACGCGCTCCACCAGCCGCTCCGTGAATTCGTCACACACCGCCTCATCCACAATGAAGCGATTAACGATCATGCAGATTTGGCCCTGGTGAAGGAATTTGCCGAACACGGCGGCATCCACGGCCCTTTCAAGATCAGCATCGTCCAGCACCACAAAGGGACTGTTGCCCCCCAGCTCTAGATCCACCCTCTTGATGATCTTGGCTTCCATCGCAAGCCGGCCAATGCCACGCCCCACGGGCGTCGAGCCGGTAAAGGAGATTACGCGCGGCACCGCATGCTGCACAAACGGATCGCCGATTTCGCTGCCCGAGCCGACAACGACGCTGAGCACGCCCGGCGGCAGGCCCGCCTCCTCGAAGATCTTGCCCATCAGCAGGCCGCCCGTAACCGGCGTGTCGCTGGCAGGCTTCACCACCACCGCATTGCCCAGCGCCAACGCCGGCGCCAAAGAGCGGGCGGTCAGCTGCAGCGGCCAGTTCCAGGGGCTGATAACCCCCACCACGCCAACCGGTCGCTTGTAAACGCGCCCTTCCTTGCCTGGCACATCCGTGGGCAGGATCCGACCTTCAAGGCTATAGACCGTTCCCGCAGCATAAAGCAGCGCGGCGTGCACCGCGTCCCATTCAAGGCTCGCCTTGATGCGCGTGCTGCCGGATTCCCGGATCAGCCAGGAGATGATTTCCTCGCGCCGCGCCTCCATCACCTGCGCCGCCTTGCGCATCACCTCGGCTCTCGCGCTAGGCGGGGCAGCTTCCCACTCGCCTTGCGCCTTCTTGGCTGATGTAAACGCCGCGTCCAGATCTTCTCGGCTCGCCTGGGCGATCTCGACCAGGGTTTCGCCGGTATAGGGATCGCGATCGGTGTTCACCCGCTCCGACCGCCCCCGCTTCCAGTCGCCGCCGATGAATTGCAGATCAAATCCTTGATAGGGCGATAGCTTGGGCAAGCTGGGTTGAAAGTTCATGGCTTGGGCCTTTGGCTGAGCTCGGGACAATGCGCCGGAAAGCACCCGGCTGCAGACTTGGCCCGCTCAACGCCGGTTTGACGAAAGCTGTTCCTTCACCATCTCGGCCAGTCCTGCTTCCCGAGACATAACCGGCACGTAACCCAACTCGCGCCGAGCTTTGTCGATATTGAGGGTGATTTCGACTGCGGATGTTGCATAAGCCTGCAGCGTAAGCGGCGGCACAAACTTTCCACCCGACAGTTTGTGCAGGAGCGAGCCAATAGTCGCAACAGCGCGCAGCACGCCCCAGGGCACAGACTTGTCCGGCGCGGTTACTCCTTGCGTGGCTAGCATGGCCGAAACAAACTGGCGGAACTGCACGGGCTCGTCATCGGCCAAAAAGTACACCTCCCCGCCATGACCGTTCCGAATGGCGCACTCTATGCCCGCGCAAAGATTGGCAATGTGAATGGTGGACGTCTGGTAATCCCCTCCGCTGATCCAGGCAAACTGACCCGACCGCACGGCCCCCAGCAATTGCGGCAGCGCTGTCGTATCATCACGACCCCAAACCATGCGGGGACGAACGGCAATCACCGCCATCTCGGAGCCGTTAAACGCCAGCGCCAGCCGTTCCGCCCTGGCTTTGCTGGCCGAATAGGAGCCCGCAGGCCTACGGGGAAAGGGATGGGTTTCATCGACATTGACCAGCGGCTGGCCGTCCGCCAGCACGGATTCCGTGCTGACCATGATAGCCTTTTGAACGCCCGCTGCCCTCGCCGCCTCGAACACGGCACGCGTCCCGTCCTCGTTGACGCGCTGCTGCGCCGTGCTGCCGACGCCATGATCCAGATCGGCCGCCGCATGGATGAGCACATCACAGCCGGCCATCCCCTCAACAAGGTCTGGACTGAAAAGGTCACCCGCAAAAGGTTGGGCGCCCAGCGCCGAAACGATTTCCACCGATTGTGGCGAGCGAGCCAGGGCCACGACAGCGACGCCCTCTGCAACGAAATGACGAACAAGATTGCGCCCGACATAGCCGCTACCACCGGTTAGAAAGATGCGGCGAATGGGCAATGGAGCGTCTGCCGCGGCAGGCTGCGCTGCCTCGTTTATTGAAGTCATGCTCTTTTCCTGTTGGGTTAGTCGGAGTTGGGTGTTGCGTTCACCAGCCAGCCGATCTCACGGATGATCCGAGCCCGCTCCTCCCCCCCGAAATGGTGAAAGTCCAAAAATTCGAGGAATTTCACCCCCTCAAGCGCTAGATAGGCGAGGATTGCGCCACGCGGGGAAGTGGACTCTGCCTTGATCCGCGCGATGGTCGCTGCCTGGCTATCCTGCATCTGCTTGCGCAAGGCCGGATTCAGCGTCAGGGCTGCACTCAGATTCAGCGCGACAGGCCTGAATGCCTTAAGCGGCGGCTCGGCCGCTGCGTGGATGCGCCCGCGTATCGCAAGGCTGTCGCCGCCGGAAAGATCGGCCTCTGCCTGCGCATGCTGCTCCTGATCTGCCCGAAACGCGCGCTCGACGATCGCTTCAATCAGCGCCTGCTTGCTTTTGTAATCATAGATAACCGACGCCTTGCTGATGCCGGCCTGCTTGGCGACCGCATCAAGGGTCAGGCCCGTCACCCCATCCCGCGCAACAACAGCTTCTCCGGCATCAAGAACCGCCTGTTGATCAATAACCCGCTTCCGCCCCACAATCCCGCCCCATTTATTTCCGACTGGCCGGTTATTAATGTGCAGACAAGCTCAGGTCAACAAAAAAGGCCCGGGCGTTCAGCCCGGGCCTAGTCATTCTTTTCACGCGGAAAGGCGTCTGTGCAGCAGCTAGCTGTGTGCAGAAATTGAGGCGCAGAACGCCCCACTGGGTACCAGCCTACCTGCTGGTCGCCGGCCGCGGAATGCGTTCGTCTTCGTAGCCGGCCCAAGTGCGGGTGCGGGCATTGACTAAAAGATCCACCGAATAGGCCTTGTTGGGGAAAGCCACTGCAATCTCGGCCAGCACATATTGCTTTTCATCCAGCTTGCGCTGGAGCGCGTTGGCGTCGCCGTTTTTGATGCCGGTGATGCTCATGGTCCAATCCTTGAGCAAGGACCGATACTCGGCAATGTATTTGTCAGCTTCTGTTTCGTTCATTGCAGCCATCCTGTCCGGGTGACTTTTTCTTACGTGATTTGGGCTGACAAAACGCTGACAGGACAAAAAGAAGTCAGGGTGCGATCATGGACAGGATGCTGTTGGAGCACCAGCTCAGATCGCCCGCCTTGCCTGCAATATGATCGATCTGCCAACCGTGCGGCTCTTCGCGCACCAGATCGTAGGTGACGGAAATAGCGTTTGCGCCGTCCTGGAAATCGGCACGGACCTGTGCGGTGCTTCCCGCTTGGCTAAGAAGGGAAAGCCTGAAGCCACGCGGCGCCCAATCAAGGCGCCCTGTAAGGGGGTCAAAGCCCGCATGACGGAACTGTTCGTGCCCGATAACAGTGCCGCCCAGGCGATCGGTGAGATCGTCGGAGAAATACGGAGTGATGTCGCGCACGGGAACGTTCAGGAAATAGGTGCCATAGAGCGTGCTCACCACATCCAGCGGCGAGGTGAACTCCTGCGCCAGGGCGAGCCCCGGCCCGGCAAATGCAAATGCCGCCAGCAAAAACCTACGCATGTTGAACCCAACCCTGCGCCCCCGCGCCTCTTTCATATGAACAATGCTGAGAGGCGGATCAAGGCCGTACTGGGGATGATTTTGATGCAAGTTTGAGGCTTCGGGGACTGCGAAGCACATCAGGACTTGCTGCCGCGCTGTTCTACATGGTGCCAGATGATGGCCGTGCTTATGATCGGGGGCCGTACGGACACCGCACAAAACACGAGCAGGTAACCTGCAGGTATCCTGTAAGATATACGGAATTTTATATCAGCATCACCTGTTGATTGTACTAGCTTGTTGCTTCCGCTAACCACCAAAATAGGTCCAAATGCAAATAAATGGCCCGCTCCGATTGCCAAAAGTAAAAGATACGTTAAAACACGTATAAGACCTGTCTAATGGTTATTGTGTGAGCTCTCGGGGGCACCAACGCGTAAATGTTGGTGTGGGGCAAAAATGGAAGACGCGGAGATAGACCTGCGCCGCCTATTTGGGCTGGTGCGGCGCAGGATATTTGCGATTTTAGCTACAACATTGGCCTGTGCCGGACTTGCATTGGCAGCGGCCATGCTTGTCGCGCCGCAATATTCAGCCACGAGCCTGGTTGTGTTCGATCCGCAGCGCAAGGATCTGCTTGATCCCTCTGCGCCCGGCGCAACAGCAATCGCCGACAATGTTCGCATCGAAAGCGAAGTGGAACTGCTTCGGTCCGACACGGTGCTGCTCAAGGTCATTGCGGACCAGAATCTGGCCGATAAGCTAGACATGTCACCAGGTCTGCGCGCCCGGGCATTGGCAACATTGGGCTTGCAAAGTCTTCCTCAGTTGAGCTCCGAGGACCGCCAGCTACAAGCACTAGCCCGCTTGCGGCGCGCGGTAAACATAGAGCGCCGCGGTCCCACCTACCTTATTGGGGTGACCGTAAAGTCGGCCGACCCCGACAGGGCAGCCGACCTCGCCAACAGCATTGCCCAGACCTATATCGACAACCAGATCGCGTCCAAAGTCGAGACTATGCTGGCGTCCCGCGACGTGCTGCAGGCGCGCCTTAGCCAGGCAAGGGCGGAAATCGTCACCTCCGAAGCCGCCTTCAACCAGTTCCTGGGCGAGAGCATAGATCAGCTTGCTGCCAGCGCAGATGGCGGCGGCGTGCACCGCCTCAACAGCGAACTCTCCGCCCTGAGCCAAGCGCGGGAGCAAGCCGATGCTCGTGCGAGCCTGCTCAAGGCCAGCCTTGCGGGACAGGACTGGAAAGTTCTCCAAACCGTCTTGGGGAACAAGCAAGCAATGGTGCTCGATCAGCAGCGACAGGCATTTGCCCATGGGGCCGCCTATGCGGAAACGGATGAGCTTGCAACACAGCACCTCCAGTCGGAACTTGTAAGCCTGGAACAGTCCGCTGATGCCGAACTCGCCAGCCTGCGCACAACCATTGCCGCCATGGACCAGCAGCAGGCGATCCTGCGCCAGCAATTGCGCGATGAAGTGCTCCAGAGCGACCTGCCGGCCCCTATCCTGACCGGCCTCTTCGATCTGCAAAGCAAGGCGGCTTTCGCCCAGGAGCAATATCAGGCGCTGATCAACCGCTCGCTGCAATTGGGCAACCAGGCCGAACTACAAGTCCCCGACAGCCGCATAGCCTCGCCCGCCCTGTCCCCATCCGCTCCATTCTTCCCAAACAGGAGTGTGTTCCTGGCGCTCGGCGCGGCATTGGGCATGGTGGCCGGCTTGGGCGGCAGCCTCGTCTACGAAAGTGTGGTGGGCGGGTTTATCAGCCGGGAGCAGATGGAGGCATCTCTTCGCACGCGCGTCGCCGCCACGCTCCCGCGCATCAAGCTCCCGCTCGGCAATGACACGCTCGCCGATCTGGTGATCACCGCGCCCCTGTCCGAATTCGCCGAAGCCATGCGCCGCACGCGTCTAGCCGCCGATGACGCCGCACAATCCATGCCCAGTGGCGAAGGCCGCATTCTCATGGTCACCTCGGCCGTGCTTGGCGAGGGCAAGACCACCACCGCCCTGGCTCTGGCGCGCTCCTATGCCCTGTCCGGACGCCGCACACTGCTGATCGACTGCGATTTGCGCCAGCCAAGAATCGCCGCGGAACTGGGCATGCAGGCGCCCATGGGATTGCTGGACATGCTCACGGCACACCCCAGCCGGTTCGATCTGCGCGCGGGAATCGCCCGCGAAAGCGACACCGGATTATCGCTTCTGATGAGTGCCCACGGCTCGGATCGACCGACCGACACCGTCCTCGCCGGCGCCCCCTTTGCGCGCCTTGTAAGCGAAGCCGCCCGCCTGTTCGAAGTCGTCGTGCTTGATACGCCGCCAGTGGAGCCCGTGGTTGACGCGCTTTATATCGCTCCGCGTGCCGACACCATCGTGCTGGTCTCGCGCTGGGCCAGTACCTCGCAACGGGAGATCAAGCAGACTCTGGCAAGCCTCACCCAGGCCAAGCGCCCGTCCGTGCAGATCCTCAGCATCCTCAACGGAACCAACCAGGCAAAGCCTGGCCGCAAGCAGATCCACGACCACTTCTATGACGCCGATCAGGCCTGGAGTTTTGCCCGTCTGCCCGCCGATCATTCGATGCGGCCCGTACCCCCGCATGCCCCGCTGGCTTCCCAGCCCGGCAATGTCATCGGGCTTCACCGCAAGGCAGGCGATCTCCACCAATGAGCCCTCCTTCCTTTGCCGTCTTCGGTACACCCGTATCCTGCATCTCCGACTTGCAACTCGCCCGCACGATCGAGGGCTGGGCAAGCGAGCCCAATGCTACTGGCCGCGTCGTCTGTTTCAGCGATGCCCACAGCATCATCCAGGGTCACGACCATCCGCCCATGCAGCATGCGCTCGCAACTGCAGACATCGTTGTTCCAGACGGTTATCCAGTGGCCTGGATCGGCCGCTCCCTTTACGGCCTACCCGTAGAACGCACCTGCGGACCCGATTTCATCGAGTACCTCGCCGAACGATCATCCACATCCGGCTTGCGGCACTATTTCTTTGGCGGCAAGCCCGGCGTGGCCGATGCTCTAGCCAAGGCGATGCAGGCGCGCTTTCCCGGACTAACCATCGTGGGCGCCGAGAGCCCACCGATGGGCATGTCATCACCGCAGGCCATCGAAGAACAGCTGGAACGCATCAACAGCGCCGCGCCTGACGTCGTCTGGATAGCGCTCGGTGCACCCAAGCAGGAAATCTGGATGGCCAAGCATCGGGACAGGCTCCCCGGCATAACTCTGTGCGGGGTCGGCGCAGCCTTCGATTTCCACACTGGTGTGGTCCCACGCGCACCCCTCTGGATGCGCCGTCATGGTCTTGAATGGGCATACCGCTGGTCTCGTGAGCCCAAGCGCCTCGGTCCGAGATACCGCAAGACCATTCGCCGCTTCCTGGTTCTACTTGCGCAACAGGCCTGGGGCATGCGCAAAACCAGCGCACGCCAACGCAGCGCGGCCACGTCGAACCGCGCTGTGTGAGGGGAAGCGCATGCGCATAGCCATGTTCTTCTGGTCGCTGGAACTGGGCGGCGTCGAGCACATGATGGTCGAACTTTCGCGCGAACTGGCTACACGCGGCCACGACGTCACCCTGGTTCTCGCGCGGCTGCCTCAGCCCCACGAATACAGCCCGGACCCGCGCGTCCACACCATACGGCTCGGCGCCACAAACATCGTCAGCACGATCAGTTTGCTCGCCAGGCACCTGCGCGCGGCACAATATGACATTCTCTACACCGCCATGCCGACCAGCAATGTTGCCGCTGTTGCCGCGCTGAAGCTGTCCGGCGCCAATACCAGGCTTGTGATCTCCGAGCGATCCAACCCCAAGCTGGAAGCGCAGCATTCCCAATCCTGGCGCTACCGCGCGGCCTTCACCCTCCAGCCCTTCGCCTACCCCCAAGCCGACGCCATCGTCGCCGTGAGCAACGACCTGGCCGACGACCTCGCCCGCTTCGCCCGCCTCCAGCGCCATACCCTGCGCGTCATCTACAATCCCGCCTTCAGCGGGGAGACGGCGCCGGTCACCGCATCGACCCACCCCTGGCTCGACGACAAAGCCGGGCCGGTCATCATCGGCGCCGGCCGCTTTCTCCCGCAAAAAGACTGGCCCACCCTGTTGCGCGCCTTCGCCAAGCTCAGGGAACGTCGCCACGCCAAACTCATCATTCTGGGCGAAGGCCCTCTACGTCATCAGCTGATTCAGCTAGGAGCTGACCTAGGCATATCAGACCATCTCACGTTGCCCGGCTTTGATCCCAAGATCAGCCCTTACCTAGAGAAGGCGGACGTATTCGCCCTCTCCTCCCTCTGGGAAGGCTTCGGCAACGTCCTCGTCCAGGCGCTCGGCGCCGGCTGCAGCATAGTTGCCACCGATTGTCCTAATGGCCCCGGCGAAATCCTCGACCGCGGCCAGTTCGGACACTTGGTCGCCACCGGCGACCACCACGCCTTCGCCGAAGCGCTCGACCGAGCTATCCAGCACCCCTTCGACCCCGCCCGTCAGCGCGCCCGCGCAACCTTGTTCAGCACCGAGAAATCCGCCGATGCTTACGAGGCACTATTCGGCGAACTCATCGCCAAGGCGTCTTGATGCGCCGAACTGCTGCTCTCTCGAGCTTCATCTATGGCCTTCTTGCCGTGCTGGTTCCCGCTGCAATGCAGTTCGTGCTGTTCGCGTTTTTCGCCCGCGCTCTGGGCGTCGAACAATACGGCCTCTATCTAGCCCTGGTGAGTTGGACGCCCATCTGCTTCGAACTGCTTGGCTGGGGCGCTGGCGAATATCTGATCAAGCGCACGTCTCAGTGCAATCAAAGCTTTCCCAGCGCGCGCCGCCACCTGAAAGCCGCCCTGGCGCTCAGCCTCCCGCCAGCGCTGATGATCTGCGCACTCCTGACCCTCGGGACCACGAGCGGAACAATCGGCATTTGGACCATCCTCATCGTCGGCCTTGGCGAACTGCTTGGCCTTCGCCTCATGGTGAACACCGAACAAGCCGCTATGGCACTAGGAAGACTTGGTTCTGCCAATTGGCTCCGGAGCCTTCAAATCCTGCCGCGCTTTGCCGGCGTGCTCCTCGCCTACTGGCTTGACCCTCTACCCGGTGTCGAAACTCTCGCCATCGGCGGCGCTCTCGGCACTCTTGCCGGCGGCCTTCTCCTCTCGTTCATGTTCACCCGAACGCTCCCGAATAGCGGAGCCATGCGGCTATCTGTTCCGGCCCTGCGCCAAGGCACCTGGTTCGTGGGCACGCAGCTGGTACGCGCCAGCCAGCACAATATCGACCGCATCGTTCTGGCGCCTCTGGTCGACCCGGCGCTTCTTGGCCTTTATGGCGCCGCCCAGCGCTTCATCCAGATGGGCCTGCTTCCCCTCCAGGCGCTCTTGCGCCTGACCTATCCCCGCTTTTTCCGAGCTGGCGAACACGGCGTCACCGCTTCCTTCCGCTTCGCCCTCCAGATCCTCCCCCTGGCACTCGCCGCCACGGCCGCCACGTCCCTGCTCCTTCTGCTCGTCGCCAGATGGCTTCCCCTCCTGATCGGCCCCGAGTTTGAGCTATCCGTCACCTATCTCCTTTATCTCGCTCCCATCCTTCCGCTTTTCGCCCTCAACTCCGTCCTGGCCGACACCCTGTCCGGCGCCGGCCACCTCTCCCTCCGCCTCCTGTTAACCGCCACCGGCGCAGCCCTCCAGGCCTTGCTGTTCCTGCTGTTCCACGATGGCCTGCTGATCGTCCTGGCCAGCTATGCTGGCATCAGCCTCTCCTGCCTCCTCACAGGCGCCGCCGTCCTCGTCCTCTCGCGCCAGGAATACCGCCGCACCGCGGCGGCGGCGCCATGACACGGGCAAGACTTATCTGGCTCGACGTTGCCAAGGGTATCGGCATCGTGCTGGTCGTTGTGGCCCATGTCCTGCTTCATTCCTCCGCCGGCTGGGCAGCCCCGATCGCTAGCACGATCTACCTCTTCCACATGCCTCTCTTCTTCCTTCTGGCCGGCGTCACGCTCCGGCCAGAAGCGCTACAAACCTTCGCGCGCCGCAAAGCCATCCACCTCTTACTGCCCTATCTCGCCTTTCTAGGCCTGCTCGGCATCCCGGCCCTCGCCGCAAGCTGCGCCCTCGGCACCCCCTTTCCCGATCTCGGCATCGACCGCTGCGGGACTCTCCCTTTCAAACTGCTCCTCGGCGGCAGCACACTGGGGGGCATATTCGGCACCTTCTGGTTCATCCCGTGCCTCCTCCTGGCTTTGATCCTCGCCCAAGCCATTCTCCACCTTTCTGGCACCAGACGTCTCTACGCCCTCGCCCTCCTGGTCTTGACAGCCTTCGCCCTGCCTAGCCTGTTGCCTTGGTCCACTGCCCCGCTCGCCATGGGCGTTGCTCCAATGGCCACCCTCCTGATCCTTGCCGGCTATTGGCTTGCTAAACCTCCACGATGGTGGCTGTTCGCAGCCCTTCCACTCGCCGTCCTCACCCTCCTCGCCCAAGTGCCGCTCGACATGAAGGCGGGCAACTACGGCATTCCTATCCTGAGCATGCTCGGTGCAATTGCCCTCAGCTGTCTCCTGATCCACGCAAGCCGGCGCCTTGCCCACTCGCCCTTGGCATCTCTCCTCTCCACGCTCGGCCAAGGCAGCCTCCACATCCTTTATCTGCACCAGGCCATCCACCTCTCCCTGCGCCAGCTAGGTGTTCATGATGATGTCCTCCTCATCACGCTTGCCCTCGCCATTCCCCTCCTGCTCCACATTCCTCTGCGCCATCTCCTGAACCGCACCCAGGACAGCTTCTCCCAGCACTTGTTCCGCAAATCCTCGCAGCTTTGACGGCTCCTACCATGCGCGGGCAAACCCCTGGGAGAACCCTGCCATGTCGGCCATAAGCCTACGACTTGCAACCGCCCTCGCCGCCGTCCCGGCGCTATCCGCCGCCCCCCCGCCCCTGCCGCGCGGCCGAGCCTTCCTCCGCTTCGGGGAGCATTTTCTTGTTTCCGGTAGCGCCTTTCTCGTTGCGGAGATCCGCACGCCATGAGCACGCTTGATCTTTCCCAATACGGCGCCGATCAGGCAGCAATTCTGGCCCAACTCACCCGCCGCTGCCCCCTGCCCGCCAATGCGCCCGATTTCCCCCTGGCGCCCGGCCAGTTCTATGGCCAGATCGCCACCAATTGCCGGATCTTCAACAGCAAGGCCGGCGCCAACAAAGCCATCTCGGCGCGCAATCACCATCGCGCCCGCGGCCCCATCAGCGAACTCGCCATGGTCCTCCCCAATTGGTACGTGGAGCGCTCCGCCAGCAAGTTCGAATACCCCAACAATGCCGGTGTGGTCTGCGCCGCCTCGGTTGAATACCCTGCGGGCGTATTCCACCGCTTCCAGTTCAATCTTGCCGTGCGCGAACTGATCGCCGGCGGCGACTACCTCGTCTCCGCCTTTGTCCCGGTGGACATTCCGGACAATGCCGAATTCTGGACCAATATCTGGCTGTCGGCCGCCTCCACGATCCTCTTTTTCAACGCGGCAACCGGGCAGGTCGCCACCAATGGCGAAAGGGGCACCGTCTCCACGACGGACGTCACCGACTACACCATGGCCACCCATACTGGCACCGCCCAGAGCTATGGCGTCTGGCCGCTGGCCCTGATCGGCCGAACCGCGCAAAAGCCGGTGGCTATCCTCTCCGACAGCATTGGCGAGGGCGTCGGCGACGTTGCGGACACCACAGACCATGTCGGCATGCTGGCGCGCCTCCTTGGTCCCACCCTGCCCTATATCAACCTTTCGCAGAGCGGTGACCGCCTGGAGTTGCTCCGGCAGAGTCACAGCAAGCGCTTTGCCGTCCTTGGCTATGCGCGCTCGCTTGTTCTGGGCCTGGGCGTCAACGACGTCGGAGCCGGTCGAACGCTTCCGGCCATCCAGACCGACATGATCGCGCTGTGGGCACAAGCCAAGCAGCATCTCCCACCAGATGGCCGCATCATCCAGACGACCCTGACACCAAGCTGCACGAGCACCGACAGCTTCGCGACCATCGCCAACCAGACAGCCGCCCCCAACTTCTCCACCTCCGGCGATGGCACGCGCGAACAGCTCAATGACTGGCTCCGCGACGGCGCCCCCCTCCAGGGCAGCGTCCCCGCCCTGACCGGCACACAAACGGCCATCCGCGCCGGCACCGCCAGCCATCCACTTCACGGCGTACTCGACATGGCCGACGCCGTGGAGAGTGCGCGAAACTCGGGCCGGTGGCGCGTGGACGGCTCCGCTTTTAAATGGACCATCGATGGCCTTCATCCCAGCAGCTTTGCCCATAAGGAAGCTGCCAGCCAAAAAACATCCGATCTGTTGCTCTTCCAATAGGAAAGCAACCTTGCCGCTCGCCTAAGTAAATCCTCTATGCTACGCCTTCGGGCGAGGGCATTTTCTAGCTAAAGCCAATAGTCCGCCGGGAAAACGACACGTGCAAACATGTATCGTCTAGCCTGGCGGATGCTGGCGAGTGCCCAAGGTGGGGCACTCTTGGTTCAAAACACATCTATTTGCAGCTTTGGCGCCTCCCAGCCCGCCTTTGGCAGGGCCACAAGGTGAACATCCTCTTTGCGACCACCAGCCTGCCTCATGCGCGCTCCACCGGCGCCGAGATCGCCAGCCAGGCCTTTATCGACGCCATGCGCATGGCCGGCCATAAAGTCCATGTCCTCGGCTTCGCCCGCGACAGCTCGCCCCCGCCACCTGGCTCAACGGCGGCAGAAATCCGTGCCATCGAAACAGCCTCTGCCGGATGGGCCAAGTTCGGCTGGCTCGTCGGCTCCTTGCTCCGCCACCAGCCCTATGTCTGCGAAAAGTTCCGCTCGCAACGCTACGTGGATCTGCTCGATCAATTGGCCGGCGATCTCCTTGTGATCGACCATACCCAGATGTGCTGGCTGCTGCCCCAATGGCAGCGCTGGGCCAAATCCCTGGTCTTTATTGCGCACAATCACGAAGCCGCTCTCTATGCCACCCAGGCGAAACGCGTACGCAACATGCCGCAAGCTATGCTGCTGACGCGAGACAGCCACCTCCTGCGCACGCTCGAAACCCAACTCGCACAGGCTGCGAACCAGATCTGGACCCTGAGCGAGGCGGAACGCTCCGCCTTTGAAGCCATGGGCGGCCATGGCAAGACAAGCCTCATGCCCCTCGCCGGTCAACCGCTATTGCCTGCCACAAGGCGCGCCGAAAAGCTGTTCGACATCGGCCTGCTCGGCACCTGGTCATGGGACGTGAATGGGCGCGGCCTTGAGTGGTTCGTGCGGAAAGTCCTGCCCCTCCTGCCCGCCCACGTCAGCGTTCGCATCGCCGGCCGCGGCTCCGAACATCTGCCCGGCGCCACCCCAAACTGCATTGGCCTGGGCTTTGTCCCCGACGCTGCCGGTTTCGTGGCAAGCGCCAGGGTCCTCGCCATTCCCACCATCACCGGCGCCGGCATCCAGCTCAAGACCATCGAAGCCATTGCATCAGGCACACCGACCGTCAGCACAAGCCTTGGCCTGCGTGGCCTTACAGACCTCCCCGGCTACGTTGCCGCCGCAGATACGCCCGAACAATTCGCTACCGCCCTGATGCTCCAGCTCCATACCGGCCGCCAGGACGGCACAGCCGGACGCAGCTGGGCGCAAAAGCGACAGGAAGCATTCGAGCGCCACGTCGCAACAGCGCTGGCCAAACTCGAAGGGTGGTCAAACACCGCCGAGGTCGCCGTTTCATGAGCCGGCGCCGCGTTCTGGTTTTCACCGAAACCGCCCTTGCCCTGTCCGAGACCTTCATCGCCGCCCATTGCCGCCACCTGCAGCGCTACAATTACATTCTCGCTGCCCTCTCCAGCAGCGGGCATCACCACTCCGATATTCCGCGCCATCTACTATTCCCCCAAGGGTCCAGCCCCACCCAACGTCTCGCCTTTCGCCTCGGCCTCAGCCACCACATGGATAGGCTGATCGCGCAAGAGCGCCCCGATATCATCCATGCCCATTACCTCACCAATGGCGCCTTCATGGTGCCCTATGCCGAGCGCCACAACATCCCCCTGATCGTCACCGTCCACGGCCACGACGCCACCCGTGCCCTACGCCCCCTTTCGGCCTACGACCAGGTTTATCGATTCTGGCACAAACGCTTGCGCCAAAAAGCTGCCACGGTGCTTCCGGTCTCGAACTTCCTGCGCGCGAAGCTGCTCGCCGACGGTTTTCCACCCGGGCGTACCCTCACCCACTATCTTGGCGTCAAACTGCCGGACCGCATCCCCGTTGATCCCGCCGCCAACCCGCCCCGCATCCTCTTCGTTGGCCGGCTCGTCGCCAAAAAGGGCATCGACCAGGTCCTGGAGGCCTTCAACGTCGTCCACGCCAGCAAACCAGACGCCGAACTGCACATCGTCGGCGATGGCCCGCTCCGCGACATGGTCATCAGCAAGACCCAGACCTCCCCAGCCATCATCTGGCACGGCGCCCAGCCACCCGAGCGTACACAAGAGATCATGGCCAGCGCACGTCTTCTGACCCTGCCTAGCCGGCAGGCTAGAAATGGCGACGTCGAGGGCCTCGGCCTTGTTCTGCTCGAGGCACAAGCCCTTGGCATACCAATCGTTACATCCAAGGACAGCGGAACCGCCGAAGCCCTGCTGGACGGCGAAACCGGCTTTGCCGTTGATCCCACCGGCAGCCAGGACCTCGCACAAGCCTTTCTCCGCCTCCTCCAATCCCCCGAACTCGCCCGTTCCATGGGCAAAAGCGCCACCCGCTTCGTCCGCGAGAACTTCGACATCACCGCACGCACGCAGATCCTCGAACAAATCTACGACAGCGTGCTTGAAAATCATTCCGGGCGAGAGGTGCAGGCATGAGCCAAGCCCTTCCCCTGCCCAATGCAAATGGTCGCCGCGTCGAGCAGGATGTCCTGCTTATTCTCGACTACGCTCTGCCCATTGTGCTCATGTTCAAGCTCAGCGGCGCCTGGCTGCACCAAAGCTTCACGCCCAGCGACACGGCGCCCGGGCTGGCGCTGGTCAATGCCTTGTTTCTGGCCTTCTGTCTTTACGGCACCCTGCGCCTATTGTTCACCCGCCCCACTGCGCTCCTGTCCAATCCGGCCTATGGCGCCTTTCTTCTTTTTGCAGCGGCAAGCCTCTGGTGGTCGGTTTCGCCCTCCAACAGCATGGGAATGCTGCGCACAGCTTTCCTGTTCTTCGGGGCTTGCCTCTTTATCCGCCACCGCTTTTCGCCCGCTTACATCACCCGGCTTTTGGTCACCGTGCTCGGCGTGTTGCTACTGCTTTCGGCCGCCGCTGCCCTTCTGACGCCGATCGGCGTCATGCCCGGCTTTGATGCCGGACGTTGGCGCGGCCTCTTCAATCACAAGAACACATTGGGCGAGAACGCCGCCGTCACGCTTATCGTCGCGCTGGGGCTTAGCCTCACAACCAAGGACCGGCTCTTGCCCATCCTTGCTGCACTCGTCTCCGCCATGTGCCTCCTCAAATCTGGCTCGGCCACCGCCCTCGCCGCGGGAACCGCCGCGTGCCTCATTCTGCTTCTCGCCTGGCTCATCGTGCGCTTGCGCATTATCCCGCAACAGGGCCTCTGGCTCCTCCTTGGCACTCTTGCCGGCTTGGCTCTTGCCGGACTCGCCATCATGGCCCCTCTAGCCGCCACGCTTGGCCGCGACCTTACCTTCACCGGTCGCACCGAAATCTGGCACCAATTCCTCCACTTCGCCCACCAGCGCCCATGGAGCGGCTGGGGCTGGGCGACCATCTCCACGACCGACCACATGCTGCCGATCATCCGGCAAACCCTTTCGCTACCCCATATCCAGACGCCCCACAGCGGCTACTTGTCCTTGCTGGTGGAGTTGGGCTATCCCGGCCTCCTCCTCTTTGTCGGCTGGCTCGCCCTCACTCTTGTGCGCGCCAGCCGAAGTGCCGTGATCGAGCGCAATGGCTATGGCATGATCCTTCTCGCCATCGCATGCGCCCTCGCCATCCACAGCGCTTTTGAAAGCACATCGGGCGCCCTGCCATCCCTCTGGCTCCTGCTCCTTTTTGCGCTGGGCCCGCGCATCACCATCCGCTGGCGCTAGAGCATGGCCACAAGGGCCGTAGCCGTCGTTCCCGTGCTCAAAACCTGCTGCGCCCGCACCGGCAGGATGGAACCGCCCACCAGGCCTTCAAACAAGACGACATTCCCTGATGCATCCACCAACCGCACGGCACCCGCCGTGCCGATATAGATGGCGCGCGAGACCTCGGGTAAAGGCACGCTGTCACTCGGTTCGATATTGCGGCAAAAGCTGGCTGGATCATCCAGCGATCCGGCATAGCCGGCAAAGGGGTCGGTCATAGGCTGTCTCCTGGGGTCAACGCAAGCAAGCTAACGCAAACCATTCGGGCGGGGAGAAGCGGCACAGATGCGCTTTGCTTCTGGCCCAGCAAACAGCGCCATGATAGGCAGGCGCGATCATGTGGGAGACAAACGTGTCCAGCCAAAGCACTGAACGCATTTGCTTCGTCACCAATGACACGCCCGAAGCCAACATCGCCGCACAGCGCTTCCGCGACCGCTACGGCCAGTGCGATGCGGAGGCGGCAGACGTGGTCGTTGCCCTTGGCGGCGACGGGCTCATGCTGCAAACCCTGCACAAAGCCATGCGCATCGGCATTCCCGTTTACGGCATGAACTTCGGATCGGTGGGTTTCATGATGAACCCCTTTTCCGAGGATGAACTGCTTGAGCGCCTCAACTCCGTCCAGCGCACCCGCATCTATCCCCTCTCCATGACGGCGACGGACATCACCGGTGTCACAAAGACCGCGCTCGCCCTCAACGAGGTCTCGCTGTTCCGCGCCACCTATCAGGCGGCCAAGCTGCAGATCGTGGTGGATGGCGAAACGCGCCTGGAGGAGCTGATCTGCGACGGCGCGCTTCTCTCTACGCCTGCCGGCTCAACCGCCTATAACCTGTCCGCCCACGGGCCCATCCTGCCCATCGAAGCCGAACTTCTGGCGCTCACCCCGATATCCCCATTCCGCCCCCGCCGCTGGCGCGGCGCAATCCTCTCCAACCGCGCCGTGGTCAAGTTCATCACGCGCGAGGCGAGCAAACGCCCCGTCAGCGCGGTCGCCGACAATGTAGAATTCACCAATGTGCTGGAAGTCACCGTGCGCGAGGACCGCACGCGCGGCGTCACACTCCTGTTCGATCCCGGCACGAGCCTTGAGGAACGTGTCCTGAGTGAACAGTTTCGCTTCTAGGCCGCCGTCAGCGCCAGCTGCGGCTCGCTTTGGGGCAACACCATCACGCGCGGCGCCTCCCCGGCAAATGCCGCCATCACGCCACGCGCGGCCTTGCGCGCGAGAATGATGTTCTGCTCGCTGAGGTAAGCGAAAGCCTCTTCCAGCTCGGGCGGAATGACGCCCTCATGCTCGGCGATCAGTTCCTCGGTCAGCGCCGTCACCACATAGTGCCGCGCCCCCGCATCGTCGGCCAGGTCCGTCGAGCGCGCCAGCATCACCATGCGCGTCAACAGCTCCCGCACGCCCTTGCTGACCCCACACCGTCCGAGCAGCGCGGCCAGCGCGGCCGGGCTCCCGCTTTCGAGCAGGGTGAACACCTTGGAACGCGGCGCCTGCGCCAGCTCCGCCACGCAATCGGCAAAAAACATCACATGCCCCGTAACAATGGCATGCAGCAGCACCCGCGTATTGAGCCGCTCGCCGATTACGAGGTCAGACACAAAGCTGGGCTCCGTGCGAATGGCGGCCCGTTCCCCGATCGCTGCCAGCGCTGTGTCCGAACTGTCGCGCAGGAGCCGTCCCAGCCGCTCCGCCGACAGCGAGCCCTTCACCATCCGGCATTCCCGCAAGGCCGCCGTCACCTTGCCCAAGAGATCGAGCCGCGCTGAAGCGGGCAAATCCCGCCGCGCCAGCAGCGCCCCACGCGCGCTCGCATCATCCCCCAGTTCGCTGCAGAGCCGCGCCAGCAGATCCTGCTCCAGCGCCACATCCTGCCGCCGCAACAGCCGCAGCGTCAGTGCCACATCACCCCGCCCGATCAGCGCCGCAGCTAACCGCGCGCTCAGCGCCTGCCGCTGCCCAATCGCCTGAAGGATGGCAGGATCACTGGAAGTCCGCGCCAACCCAACAAGGTCCGCATCCAGCAAAACCGGTGAATATTGCAGCACAGCCCGCGCGATCACCGGACTGTCCTGGATCAAGGCGAGAATGATCGGTCGCGGCGCCACGGGCGAATGCAACAGCCCGTAGGCCAGCGCCGCGCGCACCTTCACCGAAGGATCATCCAGAAAGCCGATCAGCGCCGCATAAAGCGCTGCCTGTTCGTCTGCCGGTCCATGGTGGGAAAGATAGGCCTGGGCACAGAAATGCGCAGCGCTCCCGCGCTCTTCGCTGTCTGGCGACTGCGACAGCCGCACAAACTCCCCATAGGCAACCATGACGCTCTCCGCTTCTCGCGGAAAACAGTTTTAACCAGCAAGGCTTAAGGAAATGTTCACCATAAAATGGCGCGCATCAGAAATGCGCCAGAACCATCATGAATATCTGAAACAGCACCGCGCCCAACGCTGCAAAGATCATCCAGGCCGCAAGCGCCGCCCCGATCACCACCCAGCCGCGGGGCACGCCGGCAAATGCACGCGCACCGGAGCGAGCACCGGCATGGGCGACATCAGCGATCTTCATGGGCATCCTCCCGCTTTGGTGCCATTGAAGCTCAAACGTCTTAAGGGACTTTTATATCCATCCCCTCGGTTTTATCTCTCGCAGCTAACGCGCATAAAGCTGGGTAAAAAACGCACCACTCCCATCGGCAGGCGCGTCGAGTTCCACCTCGGCTTCATTCTTGAACAGGCCGGTGAACGACATATTGGCCGGCGAAAAGCGCGAAGGCACCACCGGCGCCGCCTCGGGCGCGCCCGTTCCCGCCAATTGCTGCGCCGTGAAACTGGCATTGCTATCCCCCTCGTGCTTGGCCACAAGGACGCGATAGACCTCGCGGATGGTACGCGGCTGCCCATTGGCGTAAAAGATCGCCCGATTGGAATCGGCCTGCCGCGGAAAAAGCTCGGCCGCAATCTGGTCCGGGTTCTGCAGCCCGGCATTAAACATCCGCTCCGCCCCCTGCGCCCCAAGGAAATGGGCGATGTAAAGCTCTCCCGCGCTGGGCATCCGCCCGAATTTTTGCCGCAGGTAGTCCCCATTGGTCTTGGTGAACGCCGCCGCCAGATCCGCCGCCATGTGCGGATCTTCCCGAAGCTTGAGGATCTCGGCCTTGCGTGCCGGATCGGCGACCACATAATCCCCTCCCCGCGTGCGCTCCACATGGGCGGCAATGTCGCCATAGCCGAGCCGCGGCCCCTGTTCCTTGAGCACCTGCAGCCAGGTACTTTCCAAAAACTGAAACAGCCCCACGGCCGACGATGTCTGCGCCTTGGCCTGCGGGTTGAGACTGCTCTCGCGGACCGCCGTTTGCAGCAGATAGTCGAAGTCCACGCCATTGCGTTCGCCGGCAGCATTCAGCACCGTCGCCAGACTTCTCGGTACGGAAACAGGCTGCACGCCCATGCGCAGGATCAAACCAGGGGAATCGACCCCGCCATCATCGGCCCGTTTGGTTAACCCGTCGTTAACCCCGCTTAATCCCCTGTTAAGCCTCGCTCCAGCGCGTCACCACCGCGTCGAGCTCTGGCCGCGGCCTATCCTCCATCACCGTGGTCGGCGTGCCAACGTGAACAAAGCCCACGAACCGCTCACCCTCGCGCGCGCCCAGCATGCGGGCGGCCTCATCGTCGAACGTAAACCAGCGCGTTACCCACGATGCCGCAAAGCCGAGCGCATGAGCGCCATGAACCAGATTGAACGCCACATTGCCCGCCGACAGGAGCTGCTCGAATTGGGGCACCTTGGGATGATCCTGCGGCGAAGACAGAACGCCGATGGTCAACGGCGCCGGCAAGAAGCGATTGCGCTCGGCCTCAAGGCTGGCCTCGTCCAATCCGGGCGTGCGCTCCGCCCCGATCTCGGCTAGCCTTTCCCCCGCCTTGCGCCGATTATCGCCATCGATGATCACCAGCCGCCATGGCATGAGCTTGCCATGGTCAGGCACGCGCGTCCCGATCCGCAGCAACAGCTCGAGCTCCTGCCCGTTGGGACCGGGCTCCTGGAGAAACCCGATGCCCACCGATCGGCGGGACAAAAAATGTTCGATCACTTGCGTATTGGCCGGCATTTAAAGCCCCCTCAGATTTGGCGCACCCACAAAATTGCTTGTGAGGCACTTTGCACTGTTTTCAACTTGGCTGCTCTGTGACACAGCTTTTCCCCATTCGCCACCTACCAACACCATGCTGAACAAGCCAGATCGGGCAGGAGACCAGATGCGCATGCGGCAAATCCTTTTTCTGGTGCTTGCCCTTGCCCTCCTCGCGCCGCTGACCCCCGCCTATATCGCAGCGCCCGCCTTCGCCCAGGAGGCGGAGGACGAGATGCCGCCCATCCCGCGCCCCCGGCCCCGGCCCCAGCCCCAGCGGGACGAGCAACCGGCCGCCCCCTCGCGCAACCCTGACGCGGGCCCAACGCCTGCTGCAGAAGCCATCAATTCCGCCACCTCAGTGCCGCAGCCTGTCCAGCTCTCCGCCCGCATTACCCAGGACGGCGCCCAGATACCCGATGGCCTGGTCTGGCGCATTTTCGACACCACCCCCGACGCTTCGGGGGAACTGGCCCTTGTCGCCAAGTCTGAAGGCGGGCCCGCCAATCTGCAGCTGCCGCCCGGCGAATATGTGGTCCACGTCGCCTATGGCCGCGCCCAGACAAGCGAAACCATGGCCATCGCTCCGGGCGATAACCAGAAGAACTTCATTATCGAAGCCGGCGCCCTGCGCCTCAACTCAGCCGTTACGGGCGATGTCGCCATTCCGCCTGGGCTGCTCACCTTCGACATTTTCACCGGCGCCGACGAGTCGAGCCGCATCCCCATCGCCGAGGGTCTGCAAGCTAACGAGATCGTGACCCTGAACGCGGGCACCTACCACATCGTTTCTCATTTCGGCACCATCAATGCCGTGGTGCGTGCCAACCTCCGTGTCGAGCCTGGCCAGCTGACCGACGCAACGCTTTACCACCACGCGGCCCAGGTCTCCTTCAAGCTGGTCTCCGAAGCCGGCGGCGAGGCCATTGCCGACGTCGAATGGACGGTCAAGACGTCCGACGGCGACACCATCTTCACCGATCTCGGCGCCTTCCCCAGCACGGTCCTTGCCGAAGGCGACTACCTCGTCCTCGCCAAGCAGGGCGAGCAGGTCTTCAACCGCGAATTCCAGATCCAACCCGGCGCCGCCACCGAAGTCGAAGTCCTAACCGCCGCTTTCTGACCCTCCTGCGCCTCCGATCAAAGTAGCCCTCATGGCAGGCCCGTCGAGCCATGAGGGCTTGCCCCCCAACTTGACCCCAGGGGTGCAGTACGAGGCTTGACCCAGACCGCGAGCGCCCTCAAGCTGCCCCGGCTCAACAGTAGCCCTCATGGTGAGCCTGTCGAACCACGAGGGCGTGCCCCACAGCAGCACAATGCTCTTCACCATCTACATCCTGCGCTGCAGCGACGGCTCCTACTACACCGGCCTCACGCGCATGGAGGCCGAACAGCGCCTATGGCAGCACAATGAAGGCATCGTGGACAGCTACACCTACTCTCGACGCCCGGTCGAACTCGTGTTCACTGAAACAACCGACAGCTCCAGTGCCGCGGTCGCCCGCGAACGGCAAATCAAGGGCTGGAGCCGGGAGAAAAAAGAAGCTTTGATCGCCGGCGACTGGGAGCGCCTCGCCGCCTTGTCCAAGAACCGCCAGCACGACCCCTAATGCCACGCCCTCGTGGTTCGACAGGCTCACCATGAGGGCTACTGAAGGTCCGCACACCTGGAGAATTTCATAGGCGCTGGACTAACCACCAGAACTATCAACAATCGCCACATCCTCAACAGCCCTCATGGTGAGCCTGTCGAACCACAAGAGCCTGCCCTCGGGCTTGACCCGAGGGGTGTGGCAAGGTCTCAAGCCCCCCCATTCCCACTTGCTGCCCACATCACAATCCCCCACATTGCGCCACATCATCGCGGGAGAACAATCAATGCTCAAAAAACCGACCCCAGCGCGGCGCCTGGCTGCCCTTGCGGCGCTTTGCCTTGTCACCACCACCCTCTCCACCGCTCCCGCCTGGGCGCAAAAAACCAAAAACAAGAACCCGCCCGCCGAACAAACCGCTCAATCCGCGCCCAAAACGGAATTGAGTGTCGATATTCCCACCATCGAGACCGACGGTTCCAATCTCGATGAAAACACCCTGCGCGACATTTTCAGCGGCAATGTCGCGGGCAATGCCGATGCCCTTGCCCGCCTCACCGCCAAGAGCATCGATGTTCCCGAGATCACCGTCTCGGCTTCATCCGTGGTGGACGGCGAAACGACAGAGTTTGAGATGACCTTCAGCGACATCGTTCTCAGCGACGTCGTAAACGGCACCGCCGCCATCATCACCCTGGGCGGCATCACTGCCACGACAGAAGACACCAACATCGACATGGGCACGCTCTCGGCCGCCAATTTCGATATTGCCGGGGTCCTCGGCCTCTACGGCCTTGTGGATGCAAGCGGCCAGACCGAGCTCGAAACCATCTACACCGATTTCAGCTTCGGCGGCGGCACGGTCAGTGGCGACGAAATCGAATGCACCATTGGCGCGGCCTCTGCCGCCGAGTTCAAGGCACGCCCCCTCAACCACAGCTTCGCCGAGATCATGACGCTGTCCGAAGCGCTGGAAGAATCGAGTGAAGACGGCACCTCCGATCCCAAAATGGTCGGCGATGCCCTGCGCATGTATGTCGATCTGCTGACGGCCTTTGAAACCTCGCCCATTAGTTTCGAAGGTTTCGACTGCTCCGGCATTGATGACGAAGACCGCTCCGTAGCCTTCAGTGTCGCCAGCATGTCGGTCGGCGCAATGCGCCCGGGCTATTACCCCTCCTACACCGTCGATGACCTCGACGTCACCATTGAAGGCGATGGCGCGATCAATGTCGGCAATCTGACGGTTAAGGGCATGGATATTTCAGGCCCCATCGCTGCGATCAACGCCGCCCCCCAAGCCGTGGACGACGCCTGGTTCGCCGAAAACGGCCGCGCGCTGATCCCCGCCTTTGAAGGCTTCTCCTTGAGCGATGTTTCCGTGGATGTGTCCGATCCAGCCGTTCCCGACGAGCGCATTGTTGGCGGCATAGGGGCATTTGACCTGACGCTGGGCGGCTATCTCAACGGCATTCCGACCCAGGTCAGCACCCAGGCCACAAACATTGTTGCCGAAATTCCCGCCGATACCGATGACGTTCAGCTCGCCCAGTTGCGGCAACTCGGCATCTCCTCGCTCGATCTGGGCTTCGCGCTCAAGGCGAACTGGAACGAGGCCGAAGATAGCATCGAGCTGACCGAGCTTTCCGTCACAGGCGCAGATCTCGCCACGGTGAAACTCGCTGGCACTTTTGCCAATGCCACCGAAGCCCTGTTCGGGATGGACGAAGACGCAGCCCTGGCCGCAGCCATGGGCATCGTCATCTCCAAGCTCAATCTCGATGTTCTGGACCAAGGGCTTTCCGACATCATCCTCGCCACCCTCGGCGCCGAGCAGGACGCCGATCCGGCCACCCTGCGTCCGGTCTTTGCAGGGCTAGCCGAAGGCACGGTGATCGGCATCATGGCAGGCGCTGCCGAAGCGCAAAAAGTTGGTGGCGCCATCAACAGCTTCATCAGCGGCAAGGCCAAGCGCCTCAACATCGACCTGACCGCCAAGGAGGAGCCGGGCCTCGGCATAGAAGACTTCATGGCCGCCGAAACCGACCCCAGCATCCTCATCGGCAAGGTCAACATCTCCGCCACCGCCAAATAAACAAAAAGGGCCGCAGCAATGCGGCCCTTCTCAACTCTCCCGAGGCGTCCAGCCCCGTCAACCCCCTGAGTGCAGTCCAAACGGCTGCGGCTGGCGGTCGCTCGACGTTGGGCAAAATTTGTGGCGCGCTGGAATATTGAAGTTTTCCGATGTGCTGCTTACGCCGCGACGTCAGAGATAAACAGCTTCTCAACCTGATCGTCGACGAGCCGGGGTTTGGCTCTTACCCTGATCGGTGTTTGCGCGTCGAATGCTGACGAGTATGGATTTTTTGGCAGCTCAACTTGAGGGTCTGTGATGGTGCCCGCAATGCGTCCAGACACACCCTCGCTGTCGAGCACTTCAACCTTGCAGTTGTGCGTTACCAGGTCCAATTCGGTGATGAGGACGGTAAAGGTGCTTTCCTCTGCGATCCGCGTGCCGCTCTTGCGGTCAATGACCTCCCGATCGACTGCGTTGATTGGGAAGGCGCCGTTTTCTTCACGCCCTATCTGGACCGTTGCTGCCGAAGATCCAATGGGCGCAACGAACTGCCGGCCCGACGCATGCAAGGAGTTCGTCATGCGTTCGAAAGCTTCCATCGCCGTTCTGGTGGTGTGACCCATCTCTTTCATTGCTTCCAACAGGAGCTCTCGATTTTCCTGCGCTTCCGACTTCCGCCCTGCCCATGTTGCAAGGGCCGCGTTCACCGCCGCCTCCGTCACTTTCGTGGCTGCGGTTTTGAAAACTGTGTCGAGTACCGGGAGGAACGGAGTTGCCAACGGCAAGACGGGCAAAAGCAGCGCCCACATCTCATATGAACCCGCTTGCGGCGGGCGCGTCATTATCCGGATGGACTTGCCGAAGTCTTCTTTGTTGAACTTGCTCGTTAGGGCGATATGGCCGCCGGCTGCTATCAAGCGAGATGCGCCTTGAATAGAAGCCCCGAGTTGCCCCATGTCGACCAAGGCGTGATCAGCATCAAGCCCCTCGTATTTGATCAGAATTCCGTCGAACCGTTCGACCGCCATGCGTGGCTCCCCCGTACAGGGCGAACTTGGCTGAAGCAAAGGTTCCTTGTCAAAGCGTGCGCGTTGAAGAGTGTGGACAAGATGCCCATGAAACGGCGCCCGCGGCCTACTGCTTAGGCCAGTGCTTAATCTCCAGCATGGGAAGGGGGGCGTCGGCAGCGGCGACAACCTGCTAACCTTGGTTCTCACGGCAGTACGAAATAACGGATTGCAACAATGTCATGTGGTCGAGCGGGAGAACGTTACGGTAGGTGCCGTTCTCCAAAATGGTCGCGGTATTGATCCCAGCCAGGTAGCCCAAGGCCCACGAATACGCCTCCCCGCCGCCGATGTTATCCCGGCCTCGAGCCGGGATCCATCCCAAGATGGCCGTCCTGCCGCAAGGTGGCCGGTTGTATCACTGGCGAACGCCCCTACCCCCTGACCTGCCCCCGCGCAGCCTCCATGGCCCATTCCAGCAATCCCCTCGCCACCTCCGCCGTGCCCCCCTCCACATAGCACCGCAGCTCCGGGGCATTCCCCGAAGCCCGGAAATGCACCATGTCCCCGGACAGCGTCCGGAACTGCAGCCCATCAATGGTGGAAAGACTCGCGATCCCGTGCTCGCCAAACAAGGCGGCAGCAAAATCCGCATCGTCCGCGAGCCGTCCGAGAAAAGCGCCGCTCCGCTCCGCTGGCACATCCTGCAATCGGTCGGCCATGGCATGCTGCAGCGGCAGCGCCGCAACGATCTGGCTCACACTTTTGCCCTGGCGCGCTGCCAACCCCAGCACACACAACAATGGCAGCACCGCGTCGCGCGTTGGCAGCGGCGCCATGGGGCGGCCATCGACCGAGATGCCCTCGCCCACAAACGTGCCGCCATTGGCCTCGAACCCCACCACCCCATCCGCATGGTCTTCCATGGCCGCCACCACATAGGGCGAGCCCACTTTGGTGCGCACCACGCGCTCGAAAAACCCGGTTCGCTCGATCGCCGAATTGGACGTCACCGGCGTCACCACCGTGCGCGCACCCAGGAACTGCGCTGCCAGAAGCCCCAGCACATCGCCGCGCACAAAGACGCCCTCGCCATCCATCAGCAGCGGCCGGTCCCCATCGCCATCTGCAGACACGATCGCATCGAGCTTCTCGGACCGGACCCAGCCAGCCAATGGCGCAAACACCGCATCGCCAAACGCTTCGGTATCCACTGCCACGAAGCTATCGATCCGCCCAAGACTTATCACCTCAGCTCCGGCATGGCGCATAATGGCCGAGAGCAGGTCGCGCGCGACCGTGGAATGCTCGAACACACCAATACGCAAACCATGGAAGGCATTTGGCGGCAGCAGGTCGGCAAAGCGCGTGAAATAACGCGCCTCCGCGTCACTGGATTCGTCAAGAATGCGAACCTCAACGTTAACAGTCTGTGCACGCGAAAGGGCCGAAATGATACCCGCTTCATCGGCCTTACTGATCTCGCCAGAGGGCAGGTAAAACTTCAATCCATTCCTATCCACCGGAATGTGGCTGCCCGTCACCATGATGGCCGCACAGCCCTGCGCCATGGCATGATAGGCCAGTGCCGGCGTCGGAATAGTCCCGCAATCCACAGGCTGAAGGCCAAATTGTGTAACAGAAACAGCGCAGTCCCGCGCTATGGCCGAGCTTGACGGCCGGAAGTCACGCCCCAGAAAAACCTTGCTACCGCCCAGCGCACCTATGGTCTTGAGGTGCTGTAAGAACGCTGCCGCATAGCGCCGCGCCGCCTCGCCTTCCAGCTCCACCGCCAAGCCGCGCAAGCCGCTCGTCCCGAACTTCAAACTCGTCTCAGCCAATCCCAAATCCTTGATCTATTTACCGTAATATTCGCGATACCAGTCGACAAACCTGGCAACGCCATCGGCTACACCAGTCTGCCGCATGGGCCCAATCAACGCCCCAAGCAAGCGCGTATCCGCCTGCGTCGCCATCACATCGCCCGCCTGCATTGGCAGCATGCGCAGCTCCGCCCGAACCCCGCTTGCCGCTTCGATAGCCCTAATAAATTCAAGCAATTGCACCGGCTTTCCCGCAGCGATGTTCACCGTCCGGAATGGCGCAACCTCCGAAAGGCTGTCATGCGGCAAGGGCTTTGCCACCACTGGCGGCCGTTCCGCGAGGCGCACCAGCGCCTCCACCACATCATCGACAAAGGTGAAATCCCGAAGCATCCGGCCTTCCCCATAAACATCGATCGGCTTGCCGGCCAGCATCTGCTCCACAAACCGGAACAGCGCCATGTCCGGCCGACCCCACTGCCCATAAACCGTGAACAGCCGGACGCAAGTGGCTGGTAGGCCCCATAAATGCGCATAGGAATGCACCATCTCCTCCCCCGCCTTTTTCGTGGCAGCATAAAGGGACACCGGCGCATCTGCGCGATCGGTTTCCGAGAAGGGGATTTTGCTGTTGCCGCCATAAACCGAACTAGACGACGCAAAAATAAAATGCTGCGGGGGGAATAACCGGACAACTTCCAGCAGATTGGCCGTCCCGACCAGATTGGATTGCACATAGCTTTGGGGATGCTCAAGGCTATAGCGCACGCCCGCTTGCGCCGCGAGGTGAACAACCACATCTGCCCGCGCTTGCGCCACGGCTCCCTCTAGCCGATCCGCATCCTCCAGCCGCGCCTCCACGGCGGTAAAACCCCGCTCCTTCTCCAACAGAGCCAGCCGCGCCCGCTTGAGCGGAACGTCATAATAATCCGTAACTGCATCGAACCCGACAACATCATGCCCCTCTGCCAACAGCCGCCGCGCCAGGTGAAACCCAATGAAACCCGCCGTGCCGGTCACAAAATAGCGCATCGCCTAGTCGCCTTCCGGCCGTACGCTACGCATCTGCTTGATGTTGGATCGGATCGCCTTTCCCTCCAGCCGCCGCTTCTTGGATGCCAGGGTCGGCCGCGTCGCCACCCGCGGCTTGGGCACATGCGCCCCCTCGGCCAGTAGGGCAACAAGCCGAGCCTGTGCTTCCTGCCGGTTCATCGGCTGGTCGCGGTGGCTGTTCGCCATCAGGACGATCACCCCATCCTTGGTCAGGCGCTTGCCCGCAATGGCCGCCACCCGCCGCTTCATCCCCTCGGGAATGGATGGGGAGTTCTGCAGGTCAAAGCGCAGCTGCACCGCGCTTGACACCTTATTGACATTCTGCCCACCCGGCCCCGTCCCCCGCACAAATGTTTCCTCGATCTCCGAAGGATCGATCGAGATGGTACGGGTTATGGGTATGCGGTCGGCCATAACAGAAGATCAACCCCCTCCTAGCCTCCCCCTGAGGAGGGGAGGGACCAATCCGGTTCTAGGCAGCATAGTACCCCGCCCACCGCGCTGTCCCTCCCCCTATCAGGGGGAGGTTAGGTGGGGTCGCTACCGTCGCAGCCGGCCCGCAAAGATGATCTCACCCTCGTGGATCGTCAGCCCCTTGATGGTCGCCCGATACTTGCCCGGCATGCCCTCGGCCTCGACCACCCAGCCCTTCTTGAGCATACCGGCAAAAACCTTTTCGCCGATATCCTTGAAGTCGCCTGGCCCAAGGGCATTGTCCTCACCCAAATGGGTGAGGGCCTTGATTTCGCGGTTGGACGGACGTTGCGGCATGGCTCAGGCAGCCTTCGCCTTAAGGTCCGGGGCAGTTGCTTCTGACATCAGGGATACCAAGGCGTCCATGAACGGCTCGACCTTCTGCCCCTCGGTGCCGAGCCGGCGAACCGACACGGTGCCCTCCTCGGCCTCGCGGCGACCTACCACGAACATCAGTGGCACCTTGCCCACCGAGTGCTCGCGCACCTTGTAGTTGATCTTCTCGTTGCGGGTATCTATCTCCGCACGAATGCCGGCCGCCCGCAGCTGGCGCACCAGCTTTTCGGCGTACTCGTCCGCTTCCGAGACGATCGTGGCAACCACAACCTGCGTCGGCGCCAGCCACATCGGCATCTTGCCCGCATAGTTCTCGATCATCATGCCGATGAAGCGCTCCAGCGACCCCAGGATCGCACGATGGAGCATCACGGCATATTTGCGCGAGCCATCCTCGGCCACATAGGTCGCGTCGAGCCGCTCGGGCAGCACATAGTCGAGCTGCAGCGTCCCAACCTGCCAAGAGCGGCCAATAGCGTCCTTGAGGTGGAACTCGAGCTTGGGCGCATAAAACGCCCCCTCGCCTTCTGCGATCTCGAACTCATAGCCGGTCGCCCGCAGGGCATCGCCCAGCGCCTTCTCGGCCGCATCCCAGCGCTCGATCGTGCCACCGAACTTCTCCGGCCGGGTCGCAAGCTTGATGACCACATTGTCAAAGCCCATGTGCCCATAAACCGAATACAGCAGATGCACGAAGTGCTCGGTCTCGCTCTGGATCTGGTCTTCCCGGCAGAAAATATGCGCATCGTCCTGCGTCATCTGGCGCACGCGCATCAGCCCGTGCAAGGCGCCGTGCGCCTCGTTGCGGTGGCAGCAACCAAATTCCGCCATGCGCAGCGGCAGGTCGCGATAGGACTTGATGCCCTGGTTGAAGATCTGCACATGCGCCGGGCAATTCATGGGCTTGAGCGCCATGAGGTCGCCCTTGCCAGACAACACCGGCCCCTCTTCTTCCGTGCCAGGCACCTCGTCGGGCACCACGAACATGTTCTCGCGATACTTGCCCCAGTGTCCCGACTGCTCCCAGAACTTGGAGCTCATCAGCTGCGGGGTCTTGACCTCGACATAGCCGGACTCGTTCAGACGGCGCCGGATATAGGCCTCCATCTGGTTGTAGAGCACATAGCCCTTGGGGTGCCAGAACACCGAGCCCTGCGCTTCAGGCTGGAAGTGGTAGAGGTCCATCTCCTGCCCGATCTTGCGATGGTCGCGCTTCTCGGCCTCCTCCACCATGTGAAGATAGGCTTCGAGCTCCTCCTTGGTCGCAAAAGCCGTGCCGTAGATGCGGCTCAGCACCGGATTGTTGCTGTCGCCGCGCCAATAAGCGCCCGCCACCTTGGTCAGCTTGAACGCCGTACCGACATCCTTGACCGTGCGCATATGGGGCCCGCGGCAAAGGTCGATCCACTGGCCCTGCTTGTACATCTTGAGCGACTGGTCGGCTGGAATGGCATCCACCAGCTCGACCTTGAAGTCCTCGCCCTTGGCCCGAAAGAAGTCCTTGGCCTGGTCGCGCGTCCAGATTTCCTTGGTGAAGGCCGCACCGCGATCGACGATCTCGGCCATCTTCTTCTCGATGGCTGGAAAGTCCTCTTCCGAGAACGGCTCGTCGCGCTTGAAGTCGTAATAAAAGCCGTTCTCGATCACCGGACCGATCGTCACCTGCGTGCCGGGCCACAGCTCCTGCACTGCTTCCGCCAACACGTGCGCCGCATCGTGCCGGATCAGCTCCAGCACGTCCTTGGAGCCACTATCGCGCGTCACGAACTCAATCCGGCCGTCAGCCTCCAGCGGATCGCTCAGATCGCTGAGCACGCCGTTCCAGCGCATCGCAACGGTCTTCTTGGCGAGCGACTTGGAGATACCCTCAACGATGGTGGTCCCGGTGGTGCCACGCGGAAACTCGCGAGCTGCACCGTCGGGAAACGTCACCTTGATCGTCATTTCAGGATCTCCAGAAAAGGGTTTTCTCGCCGCAATTGCCGCAGCAAGCGCGCCTGTCTATCATGGTTTTTGCACAATGCCACCCCAGCCTTTGATGGGCTTGGGATGAGCTCTACGGGTTATTTCGGAGCTTGCGCGTACCCCTCAAGGTGATCCCGTCGAACCACAAGGGCGTAAAGTAATCACCGCCAGCGCCCATAAGTCCACGGTGCATACCATTTGGCTCCGGCAGGCACTGCATCAGGCACGGGATCATAGCCATGCGTACCGCCCGGACGGCACCGGACAAACCGCGCCAGCCCCATCCAGCCGCCCGGCCAGAACCCAAATGACCAGATCGCGGTGCTGGTATATTCCGAGCAGGTCGGCAAATGCCGACACGTACGCCCCGCAAAAGCCGAGAGGGTGTAGCGATAAATGGTGATCAGCAATACGGCGGCAAGTTTGAACGGCAGATCAACCAGGCGCCCCAGCGTGGAGCTGAATCGCTCCATCAATTCGCCGCCGCAACAGCTTGTGCAGACTCAATCTTTCCGAGCGCCTCAGCCACTGCATCAAACACCAGCAAGGTCGACATGTGCCGCGCCTTGTACTCCCGCACCGGCTCGAGATAAGCCAGGTCGGCCCACTTGCCGTCAGGCACGGGTCCATTTCCCCCAAGCATGGCGTGCATCTGGTCGCGTAGGCGCAGGAAATCACCTGTTGTTGTTCCAACAATCTCACGCGCGACCACGGCCGCCGAAGTCTGCCCCAGCGCGCAGGCCGAGAGGTATTGGCCGTACTCGGCGATAACACCATCACGAACAACCACATCCACCTCGATCAACGACCCGCATACGCGGCTCACCTTGCGCGCACTGGCATCGGGATGGGCAAGCCTGGGGGGCTGGAGGGCATTTGCTGCAAGCTCAAGGATCTTCTCGGAATAGAGATCGCTAATGTCCATCAACCAAACAATTCTGTTTCTTGTCGCTGTTTGCTGCGAGCTTATATAGTTGATCGAGCGGGCAATGTTAGTGCTGCGCTATCACCGAAACTAAATCTGCCCTGCTCGCGTAACTTTGTTTCGCCTCAAGGAGCCAGCCCTCATGGATGCTAATCTCAAGCCGCTCGGCACTGCATCGACTGCCACCGGGCCCTATCCGCGTCCCACTCGTGAAGAAGCCGAAGCCGCGGTCAAAACCCTTTTGGCCTGGGCTGGCGATGACCCAAATCGCGAGGGCCTCCTCGAAACACCGGCTCGCGTTGCAAAGGCTTACGGCGAGTTCTTCGCCGGCTATTACATGGACGCGGGCGCCATCCTGTCCAAGACCTTCAAGGAAGTCGGCGGCTATGACGATATAGTCCTTGTCCGTGATATTCCGTTCAGCTCCCATTGCGAGCATCACATGGTGCCGTTTGTCGGCAAGGCCCACATCGCCTATCTGCCTCACGACGGTGTGGTTGGCCTATCCAAGCTGGCGCGTCTGGTGGAAGTGTACTCCCGCCGCCTGCAGACGCAGGAAAATCTGACATCCCAGATCATCGACGCCATCAACGAACATCTGGGGCCTCGCGGCGCAGCCGTCATGCTGGAAGCCGAACACATGTGCATGTCCATGCGCGGCGTTCGCGCTCATGGCGCGGCCACCATCACCCATCGCTTCACCGGCGTATTTGCGGAGGAACGTGCCGAGCAGGATCGCTTCTATGCCATGATCGGCAAGCGCTAAGGGCGACTCCTCTGGCGCGAGCAAACCGGACGAACTAAAAGCCGCCCCATGACCATAAGCTTCACCGATCCCAGCACCCTCTCTCATGCACAATTGGAAGAAGGCACGGCATTTGCGCCCCGCTTCGATGCCGCCGGGCTGGTGACCGTCATCACCACCGAGTTGGGCACCAACGAAGTGCTGATGCTGGCGCACATGAACGCCGAAGCGCTGTCCCTGACACTCCAGACAGGGATCGCCCACTACTGGTCCCGCTCGCGCGGGCAGCTCTGGAAAAAGGGCGAAACCTCAGGCGAGCTTCAAGAAGTGGTCGAACTGCGTACCGACTGCGACCAGGACGCAATATTGCTCGTGGTTCGGCAAACAGGTCGCGGTGCAGCTTGCCACACCGGGCGAAAGACCTGCTTTTATCGCAGGGCCGCAGTGCAAGACCGCGTGGCGGTTCTGACCGACACCGGCCTGCCGAAACTGTTTAACCCATCCGAGATCTACAAGCGCTAGACGCTCCGGCGCTCAAACAACCCGACCATCAGTATTCCAGCAAAGAAGCCACCGAGGTGCGCCTGCCAGGCGATCGACATCTGATTGCCGGTGATCAGCGGGAACAGCGGAACCGCGGCGTTGAGCACGACCCAGATCAGGATAAAGAAGCGCGCCCGCGAATCTCGGATCAGATCGCCCCATCCAGTAAGCTTGCGTCCCAACACGATCTGTTCCCCCGTTTCGGGATGCCTGGAAACGATCACGGGTTGAAAGATAAAGCGGGTTGCTGCGCCCGTCAGCCCAGCCACGCCGCCTGACGCGCCGATCAGGTACGATCCTGTCGCAAGCGAGGTTGCAGCAAACAAAGCTGCGCCAGCCGCAGCCGAAACAAAGAAAATCGCCAGCATCGGCCCTGCCCCATAGCGCCGCGCCAGTGGCGTTCCGAAAATGGCGAACCATGCGACATTCACGAAAAGATGGTCCCAGCCTCCATGCAACAAGGCATGGGTGAACGGTGTCCAGATCAGGGGAATGCCGAGCCAGAAATCGTCAAAGGCGGCCAGTATACGCAGCGGCTGGAACGCTCCGTAAAATACCAGCATCAGCATTCCCTCTTCGTTAAGCACGAGGGTCGATGCGAGGTGAACGGCGATTAACACCCCGATCACCCCCGTAACTGCCCCAGGCAGCAGAAAAACTGGCTCTCGCACAGGTGGCGCAGGGGTTTGCCCAGATCGGTCTTGTTCACTCATCACTTCGCTCCACACTCACTGGCCGCCTGCGGCTTACACGGTTCTTTTCCACAATGGGACAGCCCCGTTAACCTTAACTATTCTTTAAGAGCGCTTTTGGCCCGCCTTTTTGCCAATGTCGGCTCCACGGCTGAGGCGCTCCATGGGGGGAACGCCTGGCTGGCCTCTTAGCGGATCAAGAACATGCAAAAAACAAGCACCCGGGCCCTCTACGAGTACTGGAACACGATTCGCGGTTCGCGCAGCGCACCGGAGCGCAAGGACATTGATCCGACCAAGATTCGCGAATCCCTGGCCAACACGTTTATTCTTGAACTGGATGAAAGCGAAGGCTTCTCCTTCCGCCTGGCCGGCTCCCACCTGTGCACCAGCTATTGCCGCGAACTCAAGGGCCGCTCCTTTTCCCGGCTTTGGCATGAGCGCGACGTCGACGCCATCGACACGCTGATCCGCGCTGTTACGGAAGATCATGCCGTGGCTCTCGTCACCTTCCAAGGCACGACCGCGATCCATACCAAGGTCAGCTTCGAAACCATTCTGATGCCCCTGCGTCATAACGGCTCTACCCACACGCGCCTGCTTGGCGCAATGACCGCCATGGAAGAGCCCTATTGGCTGGGCGTGCAGCCCATAATGGAGCAGCGCATCACCGGCCTTCGCCTGATCTGGCCCGACGATGTCGAATACCAAGACAGCGCGCGAGAAGTGGCGACCAAGGTCGTCAATGAAGTCGAATTCAGCGGCAGCGCAGCCCCTTTCGGCATGCCCGCAACGGTTTATGGCCGCAGCGCTCGACGCTACGCTCATCTCGCCGTAATCGACGGCGGTCGTGGCTAATTAGCTCCTAGCCTGAAGCGCGCAATTTGCGCGGCCTGTGCCGCGCTAAACTCGTTGCGCACTCATCATGCGTTAACCACCGCCCGCTAACCTGTCAGCCAAACATCATGTTCGGCGGTCAGGCGAATGCTCATCGACGATCTCCCCTCTCCGCGGTTCATTGCGCCTGTGCGCACTCGCGCCGAAGCCGCCAAGTTCCAGCGGGTCAAGGTCTCGGTCCTTGGCCGATACATGCTTGCCGATCGACGCGAATTTCCTTGCCAGGTTCTTGAGATGTCGCCCGGTGACGCTATGGTCGTAGCGCCTGTCGCCGGGATCGTCGGCGAAAAGGTGATCGCCTATATCGATCATATTGGCCGGATCGAGGGCTGCATCACCAGCCAGATCGATGGCGGCTTCATGATGGACATCGTTGCTTCTGCCCGCAAGCGCGACAAGATGGCGGCCCAGCTCACCTGGCTTGCCAACAAGGACATCCTCAACCTACCCGAGGACCGCCGCCACGAGCGCGTAGTTCCCGACATCCGCCACTCCACCGTGGTTCTCGACGATGGCCGGCGCTATAATTGCAAGATCATCGATATCTCGCTTTCCGGTGCCGCCGTTGAGCTTGATGTACGTCCCGCCATGGGCACGCCGATCACGCTGGGACGCATGCGTGCCCGCGTTGTGCGTCACTTCCAGAATGGCGTCGCGGTCGAGTTTGCCTCGTCGCAGGAAATGATCACGATTGTGCAGCAAAATCTGCGCATGAACTGACCGCGGGTCTACCCTGCCGATGCGATCCAACGTTTCCGTGTCCGCTCGCCTGAGCCTGCTGGCTCTTGTCGGCCTCTTTTTCGCCGGCGCCTCGCTGCAGGCTAGTCACGCCGACGGCCGGGCCGATTGGGTAGGCTATGCATGGCAAAAGATAGAGATCAACGAATGCGACGTCACCGGCAAGCTGGTCGCTTGCCCGATCTACCATCAGAAATGGGACTGGAAGCGCAATCAGTGGGTCGACATCAATGTGACGCTCGATCTGGCGGCGGGGCGTGCTTTACTCACGCAGCGCCTCACCAACAATGATCCATACGACCACGACTATGTCTGCGTAACGGCGGTGATTGTTGATGCCGACGGCGGGAACCTGGTAGCCTACCACCAGAATTGGGGGATTTCATCGGGCGATGTGCTCCAAGAGAGCTTCGCATACCTCTCCCCTGCGCTTGCCACGGCAGCTACCATCCACATCGGATCCAAGCAGTGCCGCGAGGGAGCTAGCCAAGACGACGATGTTTATCGCCGCGTCTTGGCAAACATCGGCAGGTAACCTCCAGCCAGTCCATGGTTAATCACCACTAAAACCAGTCCATAAAATACGCATAAAAACTGCGTTGCACTTTTTCGATCGGCCTAATCGGCCCTCTCTAACGTGGTCTCCATCAGGGAGATCACACTATGTTTGCACACAAGACGGGATTGGGAGCACTGCTCGGCGCCATGATCGCGCTGCTGGCGACTGCCGCTCCTGCCCAGGCCATTGACACCACCAACATCGCCTATGTGCAAACTTCATCGGCCACCACCAGCATCCCGGTAGGCCATGCCGAATTCTGCAAGGCGCGGCCGGCCGAATGCAGCGCGCACAGCAATCCTGTCTCCGCCATGCCGCTGACCGAAGCGCTCTGGCAGCAGCTTCAGGCCGTTAACGCCTATTACAACCAGACCATCGTCGCCGTGACCGATGACGATCTCTACCAGACCGCCGAGTTCTGGACCTACCCCAATGGTTATGGCGATTGCGAAGACTACGTCCTTGCCAAGCGCCGCGAGCTGATCAACGCAGGTTGGCCCGCAAGCGTGCTGCTCATCTCGGTGGTCAAGCAGGCCAACGGCGAAGGTCATGCTGTTCTGCTCGTCCGCACTGACCGCGGCGATCTGGTTCTCGACAACCAGGTCGGCACCATCGATCTGTGGAGCGCCACGCCCTACAAGTTCATCAAGGGGCAATCCCAGGTGGACGCCGGCAAATGGGTCGACATGTTCGACGCTCGCGACATCAACCTCATCACCGCCGCCATTCAGTAAATTTCACCGCTTTCCGGACCCCGCCAAAAGCCTATCCCTGATAGGGGTCTGATGAATGAGGCCAGCTTCGGTTTCCCGAAGCTGGCCTCATTGCTTTGGCGCTTGGTGCTGGCGGGTGACGACCGCCGCGAACGCGCCGATCAGGGGTAACGGATGGCTACATAGGCTCCCATGAACAGCAATCCGGTAATAAACGACCAGCCAAATGCCACCATGGCAGACACTAGCGCTGAGGTCATGGACAGCGTACCGCCCTGCTCGTGTCGCCAGCCGAGTTGCAGCATGATGTAGGGGCCGCAGATGAAGCTCATCAGCAAATGGCCAAGCGTATCGAGAAAGGTCTTGCCGTCGTAGCGGAGCATGGCGGGCTGCTTGGCCACCATCTGGTAAAGGTGCGTTCCCGCGCCAGAAAGGCACAAGCCGACGCCGATCAGAAAGGCCGCCAGAAACAATTCCTTGGTCATGCCGCTGTTCTCCGCTGCCCGGCTTCTGCTGGCCGAGGTGCCCTCGTTAACTCTTCATTAAGCATATTGGCTGCCCAATGATCTGTCACCTTCCCTCCGCGAGATTGGTTAACGCTGACAATGAGTTTGCAAGCTTCTCCCCATGGCACAAGCGATCAGCCTCATTCCCTTGGGTTCAACCTCGCCGGAATCGCTCTTCTGGTGCTGCTCGGAGCTGTGGGCGTAGCCTATTTGGTGGATGAACTGGGTCGTCAGGCGCGAATCGCTGCGCCAACGTTGGAGGCGGGCAATCCTGTCAGCCAGACGATTTCGGGCCATGAACTCACGATTCCGGAATCCTGGTTCAAGTTCGGCGAGCAGCTGAAACCTGGCTTCACCAATCAGATCGATCTCAGAGTAGTATTTGAGCCAGCGCCGGACCTTGGAATGCCTGTGGACATCACCCTGATGCCGCGAAGCCGCGCCCGCACCAGCGCTGCCCTGCTCGACACTGTTTATCTTCACCAGTTCGACGGCGATACGCTGGGGGGTGTACCGGGCCTGATCGGCAAGCCCATGGAAGGCTCAAGCGGCTATCAGGGTGAGACCGTCTGGTATGATGCGCTCTCACCCAATCCGTTCGTCGCTAAATGCATAGAGCCGGTCGCTGCCGGCTCCAGTGTGAAATGCGTTCGAACGGTCTATCTGCCGAGCGGCATAGCCGCGACCTTCACATTCGATGCCGCGGCTCTGCAATATTGGCGCCAGTTCGACGACGGGATGGAGCTCTGGCTGGCCCGTATCGGCGCCTGGTCCTAAAAGCTCAGGAAACTTCGTCCAGATCGATGTCGAGGATCGACATATTGAAGATGTAGGACTTGTCTCCGTCCTCGTCGTCTGCATGGATCAGTCCAATGGACTCGTCGCCGATAAAAACTTCCACCGAGTCGTTGAGCTTATTTCGCGGCCGTACATCGATGTTCTTGTTGTTGAATTTCATCTGCAGGAACTTTTGCAGCTTGATGATTTCGGGATGGTTCACTGGAGGTATCCTGCTGTTTTGCGTTGAGGCGGCAATCTAGTCAGCCGATAAACGCAATCAACCCCAAAGGGTGCCATATACCCGCTCACAAGGGCTTGCGGGCTAGTGCCGGATCAGTTGTTCATGTCGTGAACCAGCACGACATGGTCCATCACCAATGCCGGGCGGGCACACCCGGCTTCGCCGATGACCTTGGCCGGCACGCCAGCGACGGTAACACGCGGCGGCACTTCCTTGAGCACAACCGAACCTGCTCCGATGCGTGAGCAATCACCCACTTTGATATTGCCGAGAACCTTGGCCCCTGCCCCGATCAGCACACCATTGCCGATCTTGGGGTGACGGTCCTGGTCCGATTTTCCCGTGCCGCCCAGTGTCACATTCTGCAACATGGATACATCGTCGCCTATGGTCGCCGTCTCGCCGATCACAAGACCTGTACCATGGTCCAGCATGATGCCCTTGCCCATGACCACAGCCGGGTTGATATCGACCTGGAACACCTGGCTGGCCCGGCTCTGCAGGTAGAGCGCAAAGTCGCGGCGACCTGCGTGGAGCATGGCATGCGCAAAGCGGTGCGTCTGGATTGCCTGATAGCCCTTGAAATAGAGTAGTGGCTCCAGTGCTCGATCGCACGCAGGATCGCGCTCCAGCGTTGCGGCAAGGTCCACACGCGCAAAATGTCCAATCTCCGGCGCATCCACCAGCGTCTCCGCAAAAGCCTGCCGGATGATGTCCGCCGACACATCGTCATGATCGAGCCGTGCAGCCAAGCGGTGTGCCAGCGCTTGCTCAAATGTGTCATGGTTCAAAATTGACGAAATTGCCATATTCGCCAATGAAGGCTCGTCGGCTACGATCTGGCGCGCGCCACTGCGTACAGCGTCCCAAACAGGATCGATGGACTTAACTTCAGCCGAAAGCTTGGCGCTGCTGCTCATGGCGGGACTCCGCTTCATCGTGAGCCACCAATATAGGCCATCCGATGCTCAGATACAAAGCGCCAGCGCAATATTGGTTCACGCAGAACCGCCGCTGCCAAATGTTCTGCCCAAAAACTCGAGCGCGGCAGCTTTGAACACCTTGTCTCCAGTTGCCCGCATATGGTCTCGCTTGGGGATGACAAGAGCTTCGGCCCTAGGAATCAGCGCAGCAAGCGGCTCGGGCGATCCTGCCATGTCATCGGCTTCGCCGACAGCCACAAGAACCGGCACGCCAATTCTGCGCACGTCCGCTCGCGCCATGGGTTGCCGTGAGGTTTCCATGCACGCCGCCAAGGCTTCCCGATCCGAACCGGTATGATCGGCGAAAATGCGGAACTGCCGCGCTGTTGGATGCGTGAGGCTCTCAAGCGAAGGCGCCCTCAGCCCCGCTATGATGTCATTGCCGTCGCTCAGGCCATTGATCAAGTTCATGCCCATGCCGCCAAAGATTGCGCACGCAACTCGAGCTTCGTGCTCGAAGGCCATGAATGCGGCAATCCGAGCACCCATTGAATAACCAAGCACGGCTGCACGCTTGATCTCCAGATGATTCAGCAACGCGACGGCATCGCGCGCCATGTCGCTGGGATAATAGTCATCCGGGTCATGCGGCTTGTCGGATTGGCCATGCCCCCGATTGTCCAGGACAATCGCCTGGTAGCCAGCATCTGTCAGCGTTTCCACCCAGCCCGTTTCGATCCAATTGACTTTGCCGCTTGAAGCGAAGCCATGGATGCACAGGACCGGCAGCCCCTTGCCAAACACTTCGTATGATAGGGTCAATTCACCGGATTGAAATGTTGGCATGGCTGGCTCCTGTCTCGTTGCCCCTTATGCCACGAGCCTCGCGCCCTCAGTAGACCTCATCTTGCGCTTGTTGAAGCACAAGGTCGCGGCAAGGTGCGCAACCACTTCCCTTAGCCGGGCCCTTCCACTATGGTCCGGCCAACGCAAAACACGGCATCAGGTCATCGCCATGGCAAACAATTCCACGCCCCATTTTCACAACACCGAAGGCCTGCGCCAAATCGAAGTGGGATCAAAGGAATTCCAGTGTGTCGGCGCCCTACCCCCGTTTGATCATCCCCATATCTATCTCGACATGGGCAAAGACAACGAAATCGTCTGCCCTTATTGCTCGACCCATTACATCTATAGCTCGCGTCTTTCGCCCGGCGCGTCAAACCCGCCCTCGGCGATGTTCCAATCCGACGCTGCCTAGCGTCGGCTCATGCCGGGCGACGGCAAGATTTTCTACATCGCTGGCGCGGGCATCACTGGCCTGACGCTTGCGCTTTCCCTGGCGAAGTTCGGCGCCAGCGTGGTTGTGCTTGAACGAAGCCAAAGCCTCTCCGAATTTGGTGCAGGGCTTCAGATCAGCCCTAACGCCCGGCTGCTTCTGAATAGGCTCGGGCTGGATGATGCGATATCGGCGCGTAGCATCGAACCCACAGGGATCGACATATACCCATTCCGCCGGCCTGCTCCACTGGTCACTCTTGAACTCGGCAGCATCATGCGCGAGCGTTTTGGCTCACCCTACGCCGTCATGCATCGAGCTGATCTTGCCGATGTGCTCTTTAAGGCCGCCCGGCGTTTTGCCAACATAAACATGATCTTTGGTGTCGGCAGTTGGGGCGCATTCTCCGACGAGCGCGGCGTAACTGTTTCGGTGGCCGAAGCCGATGGTCAATCCCGCACCGGCCGGGCCGACGCATTGATCGGCGCCGATGGTGTTCATTCCCTCACCCGCCGAACTCTGCTGCAAGGGCGCCAGGCACGTCGTCAGGGTCGCACCGCCTGGAGAACCTTGCTGCCCTGGAGCAGCATAGAGGGCCATCTAGCGCTCGATCGGGTGTCCGTACTGTTTGGACCCGGCTTCCATCTTGTGTGCTATCCGCTCCCACACCGGCAACAGGTCAATCTGGTGATGTTCTTGAAGAACACAGGTGCGGAGCCCCTGTCTGAGCCGGTCCTCCCAAGATCGGTGCACAAGAGCACGCACATTGCGGCGCTGCTGGCCGCTGCCGAAAACACATGGACGGCTTGGCCGCTTTATACGGTAGCCGCTTCCGCCTGGTTCAAGGGCAATATCGGCCTTGCGGGCGATGCCGCGCACGCCATGGTGCCGTTTCAGGCTCAGGGCGCCGCAATGGGCATTGAAGATGCGGCCGTACTTGCACCTCTTCTGGTACGGCATGGAAGCGCCGCTGAGGCCTTCGCGCGCTATCAGGATATCCGGCAGAGCCGCGTCAATCGCGTTCGACGGATATCCGAGATGAACGGACACATCTTTCACATGGAAGGCCCATTCCGCCTCGCTCGCGACCTCGCAATCTCGCTGCAGGGCAGCCAAGGCCATATCCGCCGCCTCAGTTGGCTCTATGCCCACGACGCGGGAGTGGTGCCTTGACCGCCCGTTTATCCACCGGAACATCAAACAAGTGTGGAACCTTGGCTCCCGGTTCACTCTTGCGTTGGTAGTCCTGCCTGTGTCAACTGCGCGGCACATTCCGAGACGCATTCGGATAAAGCGAGATTAGCGCCCAAGCATGCAAGCTTCGACCCGCTCACGCCTGACACTTACCTGCATCTTGGTGACGATCCTGCTGGACATGATCGGCGTTGGCATCATTGTGCCGGTTCTTCCTGAGCTGCTGGAGGAACTGACCGGTGGGGGCGTGGCAAACGCTGCCGTGATCGGCGGCTATCTCGTCTTCACATACGCCTTCATGCAGTTTGTGTTCTCCCCCGTGCTCGGCAATTTGTCGGACCGGTTCGGCCGGCGCCCAGTGCTGCTGTGCTCGCTGCTGGGGCTCACATTCGATTACCTCATGATGTCGATTGCGCCCGTGGTCTGGTATTTGTTCATCGGCCGCGTGATTGCAGGCATTGCGGGGGCAGCGCTGGCGACGGCAACCGCCTATATGGCCGACATCACCCCGCCCCATAAACGAACGCACCGTTTTGGCCTGATCGGCGCCGCCTTCGGTTTGGGCTTCATTATCGGCCCCGTTGTCGGCGGCGAACTTGGTGAAATTGGTCCCCGGGTTCCGTTTTATGCGGCAGCGGGTCTGGCCTTCGCCAATTTCCTTTTTGGCCTACTGGTACTGCCCGAGAGCCTTCCAAAAGCGTCGCGTCGCAAGTTCGACATCCGCCGCGCCAATCCGTTCGGCGCCATTGTCTCCCTTCGCAAATACCCGGCAGTGCTTTGGCTACTAGCGGTCCTCTTCTTCCTGCAACTGACCACTCAGGCGCTGCCAAACGTATTCCCCTATTTTGCGGTGGACGTTTTCAACTTCACTTCATCCTCGATTGGCCGAACACTGGGCGCTTTCGGAATCGGCTTCGCGATCAGCCAGGCCGTACTGGCGGCGCCTCTTTCCAAGCGCCTCGGCGAACCAGCGGTTGGGATTGTCGGCCTCCTGGCAGCGGCAATCGCCTTTATGGGTATGGCTTTTTCCGCCGACGTCTATCAGTTGTACCTGTTTATCGCCGTCGGGACGATCAGCGGGCTCGCCCCGCCTGCCATCAACGGCGTGCTGTCCCGGCAGGTGCCAGACAATTCTCAGGGCGAACTACAGGGGGCGGTCAATGCCGCCAGTTCCCTTGCGACAATCATCGGCCCCCTCGCTGCGACGCAGATTTTTTCCTATTATACCAGCGCACCCGAATCCGGCCACTACTTCCCCGGCGCCCCGTTTATCGCGAGCGGAATCGCTGTTCTTGTGTCCTTGATCCTTTTTGGAATTGCTGCATGGCGCTTCGAGCTGAGCCATCGTCCCAGTATTGCAAACCACCCCGTGGTCCCCGAAATGGCGCCGCCTGGCCAAGTGCGAACGCCCCCGCTTGAGGACCAATAGCCAGTATGCAGATTCGTCTTGCCCAAGAGGCTGATCAGAATGCGGTGGTCGGTATTGTAGCGCCAGTGCTGCAGGCAGGCGAAACTTATGCCATGCCGAGCGACTTCACTGACGAGCAGGCGCGGGACTATTGGTTCAGCCCCGCTCACCAAGTGTTTGTCGCCCAAGAGAACGGCGCCGTGCTCGGCACCTATTACCTCAAGCCCAACCAGCTCGGTCCAGGAGCCCATGTCGCCAATTGCGGTTACATGACAGCGCCTGCGGCTCAAGGCAAGGGTGTAGCCCGCGCCATGTGCCAGCACTCCCTTGAGAGCGCCCGCGTACATGGTTTTCGTGCCATGCAGTTCAACCACGTCGTCTCGACCAACGAGCGGGCTGTTCGCCTGTGGCAGTCACTTGGCTTTGCCATCGTGGGAACGCTGCCAAGCGCTTTCAATCACCCCGTGCACGGGTTTGTGGACAGCTACGTCATGTTTCGCGAGCTCTGAGAAAGGCCAGAGGTGTTGCCTTAGCCACGCCGACGCAGCTCCCAGCCTTCGCATTCGTGAACAACGCCCGCGGAACAAACCGAGTCTTCCCTAGTTCCCAGAAGGATAGGAGCTAGGAAATGCCACGCTTTTTCTTTAATCACACCACCAAGACTGGCGAGCACGAGATCGACATCGACGGCCTCAAATTGCCGTCGCTGAATAACGCCATCGAGGAAGCAAGCTTTGCGGCTCACGCTGCCGCCGCTCTCGCCGATGAACCAACTGAAGGCGTGTTTGAGATCGAGGACGAGGGTCGCGTTGTTGTTGCCCGCGTTCCCTATGTTGCTTCGCCGGAGGATGAACACCTAGAAGTTACCGAAGGCGAATCGGCCAAGGCTGAAATATAAAAAAGCCCCGCAGATGCGGGGCTTTTGCTTTTGTGTTTACTTGCCCAGCGTCGATGGCCAGGTGCCATGCAGATCACCGCCACGGCCGGGGATCTCAAAGCCATGCGCGCCAAAGAAGTCGCGCTGGCCCTGGATCAGATTGGCCGTACCCTGGGCCTGACGATAGCTGTCGAAATAGCTCAGCGCGGCCGAAAGGCAGATCATCGGGAACTCGCCGGTTGCAGCAGCCGCAACAACCTTGCGCAAGCTCGGGTGCGCGTCCTTCATTAGTTCAACAAAGTCCGGCACGACCAGCAGATTGACGTTGCCGCCCTTCTCATAGGCCGCCGACATCTGATCAAGGAAGCGCGAGCGAATAATGCAGCCGGCGCGCCAAATCTTGGCGATCGTTGCCAGCGGCAGGCCCCAGCCGTTTTCTTCCGAAGCCTTGGCGATCACGGCAAAACCCTGCGCGTAGGACACGATCTTGCCTGCCAGCAGCGCCTTCTCAAGGTCCGCAAGCGACACGTCGGTCCGGCTGCGGTTCGGCTTGCCATAGATGCCTTCAGCGGCGACGCGCTCATCCTTGCGCGCCGAGATCGAGCGAGCCGCCACGGCGCCTTCAATGGCCGTAGCCGGCACACCCATCTGCTGTGCTGCAATGGCGGACCAGACACCCGTGCCCTTCTGCCCAGCCTTGTCCAGGATCAGCTCCACCAAAGGCCGGCCGGTCTGGTCATCGACAGCAGCCAGCACATGACCGGTGATTTCGATCAGGTAGGAATTGAGCGGACCCTTGTTCCATTCCTTGAACACGTCAGCGCATTCGCCGGGGCTCATGCCAAGCCCGTCGCGCATGACGCCATAGACCTCGGCAATCATCTGCATGTCGCCATATTCAATGCCATTGTGGATGGTCTTGACGAAGTGCCCAGCACCACCCTCGCCGAGATAGGCACAGCAGCTTTCGCCATTGAACTTGGCAGCGATAGCCGTCAGCACGGCCTCCGCATTATGCCACTGCTCCTTGGAGCCGCCCACCATGATGGAAGGCCCATGGCGCGCGCCTTCTTCACCACCCGACACCCCAACACCGAGGTAACCAATGCCCTTGGGGCCGAGATAATCGAACCGGCGCTGCGTATCGGTGAACAGCGAATTGCCGCACTCGATAATGGCATCGCCCTGCTCAAGATGCGGCAGCAATTGCTCGATCATTGCGTCGACAGGCGCGCCAGCCTTGACCATGATAATGATGGAGCGTGGGCGCTTCACCGCCTGCACGAACTCGGCGAGGTCGTACTTGGCGATCGTCTTGCCATCCAGCCCCTGTTCCTTGGCCTCGGCGACGAACTCGTCGATACGACCGGGGGACCGGTTATGGACCGCAATCGTATAGCCTTTCTCTGCAATGTTGAGCGCCAGGTTCGAGCCCATCACCGCCAGCCCGATCAGGCCAATATCCGCAGTCGACATACAGCGTCCTTCCGAAGGTCTTTCAGTCTATCCATGCGCCCAACGCATGCAGGGCGGTGGGGAACTGACCACAATTGCACCAAAGACGGAAGGCGGATTCTGGGGCAGAACGTCCAAAAATCGCTCCTGGTATGGAAGAATCTATTGCCTCCATGCAGACCCGCCCCTAGGGTCCGCCAACTTTAGGGAGGACCCCATGGCGCCCAGTTTCGATCTAACCGGCAGACGCGCCCTGGTCACGGGATCCAGCCGGGGGCTTGGCCTTGCGATGGCGTCGGCCCTCGCTGGTGCAGGCGCCTCGATTGTCCTGAATGCCCGCGATGAAGTCGCCCTCGGCGCCGCTGCTGCCGATCTCGCCGCCACTGGGGCGGATGTTCACGCCCTTGCCTTCGATGTGACCAGCGAAGAAAGCGTCACAGATGCCGTTATGCATTGTGAAAAGGAGATCGGGCCGATCGATATCCTGATCAACAATGCCGGCATACAGATCCGTGGTCCCTTGGAAGATTTCGCGTTCGACAAGTTCGAGCTGATGCTCTCAACACACGTCGTATCCACCTTTGCAGTGAGCAAGGCCGTAGCCAAGGGCATGATAGGCCGCGGACATGGCAAGATCATCAACATCTGCTCAGTGCTGTCCTCGGCCGCACGGCCCAATGTTGCTCCATATGGAGCCGCGAAGGCCGCAGTGGCTAATCTTACCCGGGGTATGGCAGCCGATTGGGCACCGCGCGGGCTCAACATCAATGCCATAGCGCCGGGATACTTCAAGACCGAGCTCAACAAGGCGCTGATTGCTGATCCCAAGTTCAACGATTGGGTAGAACAACGCACTCCACAAGGCCGCTGGGGTGAGGTTGAAGAGCTTGGCGGTGCCGCAGTTTTCCTAGCTTCCCCTGCATCCAATTTCATCAACGGCCACGTCCTCTATGTGGATGGCGGCTTTACAGCGGTAGTTTGAAAATGACCTTGGTCCCTGCTCGCATCATCATCGTCATGGGCGTCAGCTCGTCCGGCAAGTCCACTATTGGCCAGTCCGTCGCACGGCGGCTACATGCGCCTTTCCTTGACGGGGACGGTTACCATCCACCCGCCAATGTGGAGAAAATGCGCGCCGGCATTCCGCTGGTGGATGAAGATCGCTGGCCGTGGCTTCAAAGTTTGGCAGAAGCGCTGCACAAGGCCGCCGCGCCCAAGGATGTAGCCGTCGGCGCCTGCTCCGCCCTGCGTCGGGTTTACCGCGACTATCTTGTGGAGAAGGCGGGCGAACCGATCCTGTTTGTTTATCTGCAGGGTAGCAAGGAGGTCATTGCCGAGCGCATCGCTCGCCGCAAGCACGAATACATGCCCGCAAGCCTGCTAGACTCTCAATTCGCCACACTGGAAGTGCCTGACCCACAATCGGAGAACGTCCTGGTTGTTCCTGTTACCGACAGCGTCGACAAGATCACGACCAGTGTTGCCAAAGCAGTCGACCACCTCAAAAGCTTCAAGCGCTGGCAGTGATCGGCTCAGGTTTGAGGGAAACCTTCGGCTCTAGATAGGCTGGCATTATAGTACTGATCATCATCGGTCACTTCGCGGCCGATCCAATCCGGCATTTGCACGTCCTGATCTTCATGGCTAAGTTCCACTTCCGCCATCACCAACCCTTGGTGCCGTCCGCCGAACTCATCGACCTCCCATGTCAGTCCGCCAAAAGGCACTAGATGTCGATGCTTCTCCAGCACATGCGGCTGGGCCATTGCGAGCAACTCGCGCGCGTCCTCTATCGGTATGTCATACTCGTACTCGGCCCGTGACATGCCCGAAACAGCGCCTTTTAGAGTGATTACAGCCTCCCGGTCATCCTTGGTGCGGACGCGCACAGTGGCTTTGGCATTCGAAGACAAATAGCCCTGCCTGATGGCAATCCTCCTGGCTACAAGGGGTCGCCATCCCGCTCCAGTTACCAGAAACTTGCGCTCAATCTCTGTTGCCATCTCAGCCCTTCTCCGGCAGCAAAGCCCAGTAGCTCTCAAAGCGCCGGTGCAGCGCCTTAGGCTGTTCCGCCGCAAGTTGGCGCCCCAGGACAAATGCCGCGTCCGCCATCCTCCGCTGCTGCTTTTCGATTGCATCGAAAACAGAAACGCCGATGCCCAGCTTGCGCAAGGTCTCGTCCAGCACCGCTAGATTATGATGGTCGCCCAGCAAGTCGCCAAGGGCGTCCACGGCCTCTTCGCGCCCCTTGATCATTTCGGGTGCGGCTGAACGCAACAAATTCAGATGATGGCCGTGGTACTTGGCAACCTTACGCCAATCGTGGAGGCTCTCGGGCGATCTACCATCTTCTGCCGCAATCAATCGCTTGCAAAACTGCTTGTAGTTCAGCGCCAGCCCGTCGCCCACAACATCAAAGTTTCGGCCGTTGAAAGACCAACGCTCCACACGCCGCTGGGCAGCCTCAAAGAGGGAACTGAACTGCGCAAATTGCTCGTCTCGCCCTGCATCCGAGTGCTGCGCCGCTTGCCCCAGCGCCGCGGTGATCCGCCGGGCTTCTGGATCGGCAATGACGCTGCCCCCCTCTGTGCGATCAAACTCCAGCAGAGTCGCAAAGGTTTCCACCATCACGGCCGCATCGCGGGCCTGCGAAAGCGAGGCCGCCGCGTCGCGGAAGGCTGCATTTTCCCGATCGGCATGTTTCAGATGAGGCCGCACTAGGCGCACCAATCCGCGTAGCTTCTTGCACCGGCGGCGCAGGCCATGCACGGTTTTGCCGAGCTCATGAGAGGGTTGTCTTGCTTCCTCCAGCGCCTTTTGGATCTGCTCGCCTGCAATGGCGCGAACCTGGGCCTGAACATTCTTGCGGTGGGTGAAACCAAAACTCATGCACTAAAATCCGTAACTCAGGCCGGCACCTTTTTCCATGCTGAACACTTATGTTCGACTGTCTGTCACAAACCAGTATTCTCCGCGCGCACAAGAAAATGGCCGCCCCTGAGAAGCGGCCATCATGAATTCGGCTTGGAAGGACTAGCGTTTCAGCGCGTCGCGCACGCCTTCCTTAACCTCACCAATCTTTTGCTGCATCTTGCCTTCAGTCTTGTCCATCTTGCCTTCGGCCTGCATGTTTTCATCGCCGGTCAATCCTCCAGCCGCATCCTTGAGTGCGCCCTTGACCTGCTTGCCGGCACCGTTCGCTTCATCTTTATGCATGGGAAACCTCCTTGGTTACCTGAACAACAACCCAGCGTTGCAGGCGTTCCATCACCGTGCTGTCAACGGTCACGAGGTTGTCCAAACAACCCTGGCTCTGCTAGAGACCGCTTATGCCCGGCCCCATGCCTACCCTTGTCGACTACCATCCCCCGCTCGATCCTTATCTCAACGTCCTTCACGTGGACGATGATATCCTTGTTCTGGATAAGCCCAGCGGATTGCTGAGCGTACCTGGCAAGGACCCCTCCCTATGGGATTGCCTTGAATATCGCGCCCGCCAGCAATGGCCGACGGCCGGAATGTGCCATCGACTCGACAAGGACACATCGGGTGTTTTGGTCATGGCGCTCAACAAGCACGCCCATGGCCGTATTGGCTCTCAGTTCGAGCACCGCAAGACGACGAAGTCCTACATCGCCCGTGTTGACGGCATCATTGAACAGGATAGCGGGCTTGTGGATTTACCCCTCGCCACCGATTGGGAAAACAAGCCTCGCCAGCGCGTGGATTGGGAACATGGCCGGCCCTCGCAGACGGAGTGGAGTGTGCTTGAGCGGGAACCCAATGCCACTCGCGTCCGCCTCACCCCCCTGACCGGTCGCACCCACCAGCTTAGAGTACACATGAAGGCCATCGGCCATGTGATTCTGGGCGATGCGTTTTATGCGGATCCCGAAGCTTTCGCCGCGGCCGATCGGCTCCAGCTTCACGCGGCTGAGCTTGGCTTCACACACCCGAGTACTGGCGAGTTCAGGGTGTTTGTCGCGCCAGTGCCGTTCTAGGCGCGGGATTGAAGATCATAGTGACGAGCACGCGCTCTATGCCTCGCCCAGATAGCCGATTTCGATCCGCTGAAACAAATGTCCCGGCTTCATGGTGTCTAGCCAGCGGCGAAACGCAGCCACATCGCTAAAGCCCGCTCTTCGTGCCTCCGCCTCGGTCACATCGTCAGGGTTCATGTCGTCGATCGCCTTGATCGCCAAGATGCCAACTTTGGTCTTGAGCGTGCCGCCTGCTTTGACCGTCGGCTTGCTCCAGCGGCGGAAAACGAGGTCGACTTCGCCGGCCTTGATCTGCTCCAGCAAGTCGCGCTTCAACAACATCAGCCGATCACTCCGGCCGCCAGCATTTCCACCCTGAGGCCCTCGGCAAGCAACCCGGCGATCACCGTCGCCCGGACCGGGTAAGGTTCGTTGAAATACTCGCGATAAACGGCGTTCATCCCCGCAGCATCGGCCTTGTCCGTCAGGAAAACCTGCACCTGGGCGATATCGGCCATCGTGCCACCGGCCGCGGTAATTGCCCGCCTGAGGTTCTCCAGCGTCTGGCGCGTTTGCACCTCGATGTCGCCGGAAACAATGTTCCCGGTGACCGGATCTTCCGCGATTGCCACGAGCCACACCTGCTTGCCGGCGCGCACGCAGTCGCTCACTGGCGCAGAGGACGGTGCCATGCCGACGTCGATCTTCTCGATCATCTGCTTGTCCCAAATCTGGTGCGGGCGGCGGGAGTCGAACCCGCACGGGGATACCCCCTCCGGATTTTAAGTCCGGTGTGTCTACCGTTCCACCACGCCCGCGAAACTTCTAGTCTGTGCCCCCGGAGATCGGCGCGACATAGGCCACGTCGAGATCCCAAGGGAAGAAAATCCAGGTGTCCTGGCTGACTTCGGTGATGAAAGTGTCCACCATTTCGCGGCCCTTGGGCTTTGCGTAAACCGTGGCGAAGTGCGCCCCTGGCAACATCTCGCGAACGACGCGCGCCGTGGAGCCCGTGTCTACCAGATCATCTACAATCAGGACCTTTGCTCCGGTGCGCGCCATTTCCAAAACGGGCGCACTGATCTCCTTGAGAACCTTGATCCCGCCCTTGTTCTGGTGATCGTAACTTTTTACCGAAACTGTTTCGACCGTGCGGATATTGAGTTCGCGCGCTACGATCGCGGCTGGCACCAGCCCCCCGCGTGCAATAGCCACCACGGCATCAAACGGGCCAACGCCCGCAAGCCGCCAGGCCAGCGCCCTGCTGTCGCGGTGAAACTGATCCCATGTCACGGGAAAGGACTTCTCGTTCTGGCTGGTCAAATCATCTCTCCTGAACCAGCGCCGCGCGCTGGCTTGAACCCGCAAGGCGCCTGCTTAGCAAAGCATGGCGCCAACGCCAATCATTCTTCTGGCGCTTGCACACCGGCCTTGGCATGTGCTGCGGCCACCATGGCCCGTACTTTGCCCGCTGCTTCCTCCAATCGCACTGGGTCCGACGAGCGCAGCACCAGTTCCGTCATCAAGCGGCCTTTGCCCATTTGAGGATAACTGCCCATCTTCACATCGGGATATAGCGCCTGCAGTTCCGCGAGGGGTCCGCCCACGCTTCCCTCGCCCACAGCCGCTTTCACCGTTACGGACTGCACCTTCTTGCCACCCCTCAAGGTTGGCGCAATGGCCTCAAGCATGGCGCGCATGATGATCGGAACCCCTGCCATCACATGCACATTTCCGATCCGGAAGCCGGGGGCTGCACTTACGCTATTGACGATCAGATCGGCACCCTCAGGAATCCGCGCCATCCGCAGCCGCGCTTCGTTGACCTCTGTCCCAGTCTCCTTCCACCGCGCCTCGAGCATTGCACGCGCCTGCGAATTGATCGGCAAGGCGACCCCGAAAGCCTTGGCAACAGAATCTGCTGTTATATCGTCGTGCGTGGGGCCAATACCGCCGGTCGTGAACACATAGGTATAGCGCGCCCGCAGCGCATTAACGGCCGCCACGATGTCCTCGGTGTCGTCACTCACCACCCGCACTTCTCTGAGTTCGATTCCGAGATCGGTGCAGAATTCTGCCGTTGCACCAATATTGACGTCCTTGGTCCGTCCCGACAGGATCTCGTCGCCGATCACAACGAGGCCCGCAGTGACGCTCTGAATATCAGACATGTAAAAGGATTCCATCGGGCTGGTCTGCTTCAGCAATGCCCGCCGGTGACACTTGCGTCAAGCGAGCCTCTTGGCCTTTCCATATGCCAGCTGAATGACTATTTTGCCTCGTGATAGCTGGAGTCTGTGATGATCACCTTCGTTGATGCCCCCGCAAAAGCCCGCCGCACGGCCGGGGTTATTCCCCTGCATGGGGAGGAGGGTTTCGAGGGGATGCGCAAGGCAGGGGCGCTGACTGCTCGTGCACTGGATATCTTGACCGAATATGTCGAACCGGGCGTACCTACGGCCACGCTCGACAAGATCGCCTACGAATTTGCGCGGGACAACGGCGCCGTTCCCGCAACGATTTTCTACAAGGGCTACCGGCACTCCGTTTGTACGTCCATCAACCACGTCGTGTGCCATGGCATTCCAGACGTGCGCCCGCTTCGCGAAGGCGACATCGTCAACATTGATCTCACACTCGTTGTGGACGGCTGGCACGGTGATTCGAGCCGCATGTATCCGGTGGGTGAAATCTCCCGCAAGGCAGAGCGCTTGATCGAAGTCACCTATCAAACTATTGAGGCGGGCATAGCGATGGCCAAGCCCGGTAACACGTCAGGTGATATCGGCGCCGCCATCCAGGCGATCGCCGAAGCTGAACGCATGAGCGTGGTTCGGGACTTTGTGGGACACGGGCTGGGCAAGCTCTTCCACGACGAACCTAACATTCTCCACTTCGGCACTCCCGGCGGCGGTGTACCGCTAAGGCCCGGCATGATCTTCACCATCGAGCCCATGATCAATCTGGGCCGCCCTCACGTGAAAATCCTTTCGGATGGCTGGACCGCGGTCACCCGCGATCGCACCTTGTCCTCGCAATGCGAGCACTCCATCGGCATAACCGAAACTGGCTGCGAGATTTTCACCCTCTCGCCTGGGGGCTTGTTCAATCCTCTCGCGGCGCGAGCCGCCTGATGAGCAGCAGGGGCAAAACGTTCGACGAAGCCTCTTTTATCGCTACCGCACTGCCCGCCACCGGCGAGCAGTCACCAATTATCTACGAAGCACCTGCCGAGCCGCCCCCTACTTCCAAGCCAGACCATGCCGGCCACCGGGAACGGGTACGGGCCCGTTTCCTTAAGGTCGGCGGAGAAGCTTTCGAGGATTACGAGTTGCTTGAAATCCTGCTCCACATCGTAATCCCCCACAAGGATACCAAGCCGCTGGCCAAGGCCCTGCTCAAGGAATTCGGTTCGTTCTCGGCCGTGTTTGCGGCTAGCCCAGAGCGCCTGAAATCCATCAAAGGCTTGGGCCCTACATCTGTTACGTCGCTTAAGGTGATTCAAGCGACGGCCGCACGCTTTGCCCGCGATGGCATCAATTTTGACAAGCCTATCCTGTCGTCATGGACCCAGTTGATCGACTATTGCACGGCCCAGATGGCCTACGACTCCATAGAAAACCTGCGCGTGCTTTTTCTCGACAAGAAGAACCGCCTAATTGCCGACGAGGTGCAGCAGACCGGGACTGTAGACCATACACCCGTCTACCCGCGCGAGGTTATCAAGAGGGCGCTGGAGTTAAGCGCTACTGCCATCATCCTGGTGCACAATCACCCCTCTGGCGATCCATCACCCTCCTCCGCCGATGTGCGCATGACCCGCGAGATTGCCGACATAGGCAAGTCCCTGGGTATTACGCTGCACGACCACCTGGTGATCGGCAAATCTGGCCACGCCTCGCTGCGGAGCCTGAAGCTGTTCTAGCCAAAGGTGGCAAGCACAGGGAACGTCTCGAGGAACCAGTACGAAATCCGGGTGAAATTCCCGGTTAGAAACAGCACGCCTGTTATGACCAGCAGCACGCCCATCACGCGCTCTACGGTGTGCAGGTGCTGCTTGAACCCCTGAAAGAAAGCCAGGAATGGCCCCACAGCAATGCCCGCGAGGAAGAACGGCACGCCCAGTCCCAGCGAATAAAGCCCCAGGAGTGACGCCCCTTCCAGCGCCGTGTTCTTGCTCGCTGCTACCGACAAAACGGCCGCCAGCACTGGCCCGATGCAAGGCGTCCAACCTATAGCGAATGCCAGCCCCAGCAGGAACCCACCCAAAGGCCCGCTCGCAACGCCTGGGCCTTGATGACGAATCTGCCGGTCCAGCAAACCGATCCGGTAAACACCGATAAAATGCAGCCCCATGGCAATGATCAACACGCCTGCGACCGGCGTTAGGATTGGCAGTGCCTGCCGGAAGGCCTGCCCAAACGCCGTCGCCGTGGCGCCAAGGGTAACGAAGACAACAGCGAATCCCAGAATAAAAAACAGCGAAGTGAACGCCACGCGCCGCTGCAGCGCACCGACCGTCGTGCCCTCATCGCGCAGCTGATCGAAGCTCGCTCCGCTCATATAGGTTAGATATGGCGGCACCAGCGGTAGCACACAGGGCGAGAGAAAACTCAGCACCCCTGCCCCGAACACCAATGGCAACGAAAATTCCAAGAGGCCGACGCTCCTTTTGCCTGCTGTTCTAGCGCGCATGGCCCACAAAGCAATGCGCACCCTGTCGCATCAGCGCTTTGTGACCCGCGGCGGCACATGTTCATCAATGCTCAATACACTCCCCCTGCCCTTGTCTCCACTCCCCCACAGAGTTAAGGCATGGATCAGCCATCGCCGAGGTTCTGATGACCACCCGACCCATCCGGATCGCCCCCTCGATTCTGTCAGCCGATTTCTCCCGCCTGGGTGAAGAGATCACGGCGATCGATGCCGCGGGCGCCGACTACATCCATGTCGACGTGATGGACGGCCATTTCGTGCCCAATATCAGCTTTGGCCCGCTGGTTATGGCATCGGTTCGCAAGTTTACGACGAAGCCATTCGACGTACACCTCATGATCGCCCCCGTTGATCCCTACATTCCCGCCTTCGCCAAGGCAGGCGCTGATATCATCACCGTCCATGCCGAAGCCGGTCCTCATCTTCACCGCACGCTGCAGGCCATACGTGCCGAAGGCAAGAAGGCCGGCGTCTCAATCAATCCCGCCACGCCTGTTTCCGCTCTCGAAGATGTCATTGACGATATCGACCTGCTCCTTGTCATGTCGGTCAGCCCGGGTTTTGGTGGCCAAAGCTTCATTCCCGCGGCGCTAACCAAGCTACGGCAGGCTTCCGCCCTGATCGGCGATCGCCCCATCGATCTGGAAGTCGACGGCGGCATTAGCCCAGACAATGCCCGCGCCGTGGCCGACGCCGGCGCCAACGTCCTTGTCGCCGGCTCATCCGTCTATAGCGGCAACGATCCCTCCACGTACCAGCCCCGCATCTCTGCTATTCGCACTGCTGCAAGCACCCGTCTCGTCTGAATCGATTTCTGAACCGGAAAGCCTAAGCCCATGATCCCGCGTTATTCTCGCCCCGAAATGGTCTCCATCTGGTCGGCCGAGACCCGCTTTGCCATCTGGTTCGAAATTGAAGCCCATGCGACGACCAAGCTTGCTGAGCTAGGCGTTGTCCCGAAGGAGTCAGCCCAGAACATCTGGGATGTGATGAACGCTCGCAAGGCGGAGCATGGCGACTACGCCTTCGATGTCGCGCGCATCGACGAAATCGAGCGCACTACCAAGCACGACGTTATCGCCTTTCTTACTCATCTCAGCGAGATCGTCGGACCCGATGCCCGCTTCGTCCACCAGGGCATGACCTCGTCCGACATTCTCGACACCACGCTCTCAGTACAGATGGCCCGAGCCGCTGACCTGCTGATCTCCGATGTGGATGCGCTGCTCTCGGCCCTGAAGCGCCGTGCCTATGAACACAAGGACACCATCACCATCGGACGTTCGCATGGCATTCATGCCGAGCCCACCACTTTTGGCGTCAAGCTGGCCGAAGCTCATGCCGAATTCTCCCGCAATCGCGCCCGCCTTGTCGCTGCCCGCGCTGAAATAGCCACTGCGGCTATATCGGGTGCTATCGGGTCCTTCGCCAATATCGATCCGCAGGTGGAGGAATACGTTGCCGAAAAGCTCGGTCTGAGCATCGAGCCCGTCTCAACCCAGGTGATCCCGCGCGACCGCCACGCCATGTTCTTTGCTACGCTCGGCGTCGTTGCCTCCTCTATCGAGCGCGTTGCCGTCGAAATCCGACACCTGCAGCGCACCGAAGTTCTCGAAGCTGAGGAGTTCTTCTCACCCGGCCAGAAGGGGAGCTCCGCTATGCCCCACAAGCGCAATCCGGTGCTGACGGAGAATCTCACTGGCCTCGCTCGTCTCGTTCGCGGCATGGTCACGCCAGCGCTTGAAAATGTGGCGCTATGGCACGAGCGCGACATCTCGCACTCCTCCGTCGAGCGCATGATCGGCCCGGACGCAACTGTCACCCTGGACTTCGCGCTGGCACGCCTTACCGGAGTCATCGACAAGCTTGTCGTCTATCCCGAGAACATGCGCAAAAATTTGGACCTGCTGGGCGGGCTGCACAACTCACAGCGCGTCCTGCTTGCCCTCACTCAAGCCGGTTACAGCCGCGAGGATAGCTATGCCGCTGTCCAGCGCAATGCCATGAAGGTCTGGGAGATGCGCGGCGATCGGGCTGGCCAGTTCGCTGCCAACCTCAAGTCGGATCCGCAAGTGACTCTGTCGGATGAACAAATCGACGCCATGTTTGATGACGCCTACCACCTGAAGCATGTCGACACGATATTTCAGCGGGTTTTCGGTGACGCGGCATGAAGCTTTCCGAATGTGACATCTTGATCCTGCCGGGCCTTGGTGGTTCCCAGGCGGGTCACTGGCAGGTCCGCTGGGCCGAGCGCATGAACAACGCCGCCATCGTTGAGCAAGCCGATTGGAACGAACCTGACCTAACCGATTGGGTCGACACCATCGATCAAGCGGCGCGGCTGACAACGCGGCCTGTTGTATTGGTAGCTCATTCTCTTTCCGTGATTGCTGTTGCCCAGGCTAGTTCAAAGTTGCCGTCCAATGTGCGCGGCGCTTTCCTTGTTGCACCGCCAGATATCGAACTCAGCGCAGCAGCGCCGGAAGAAACGCACGCCTTCCGCCCTATTTCGCGCGATCCACTGCCGTTCCCGTCCCTGCTGGTTGCATCAGCCAACGACCCTCTCTGTGCGATCGACCGGGCCGTTGAATTTGCCACCTGCTGGGGTTCCGACTTCCACCAGGCGGGCGAGGCGGGCCACATCAATGTGGAGTCCGGCCATGGACCCTGGCCAGAAGGACTGCTGATGTTCACGAGGTTGATGCAACGGATCTGATGTTTGGGCGGTCTTCCTCCCCCGAAAGAACGACCAGATCGCACCTCATCACACCATCATTGCCCGGCTCGGAACAATGCAGTGATGTTCCAACGAGAATGGATCACTCTGGCAGGCCGGGTGATCACAGTGGTGAACACTTTTCCGATAGTATAGGCGCCTAAGCCTCCCACGAATGAAAAGGGAGCCGGCACGCCAGCTCCCTCGCAAATCCTGAACCAACCAGAAAGCTTAGCCTTCGGCAGCAATCTGCTCGTTCGCCACCAGTACCAGCTGCTGCATTTTCTGCCGAATCACATCGTCGCTGATGTTCAGCCCCTTGGCGTTAAGATCGGCGGAAACCTTGCGGAACACGTCCTCATCGCCAGCTTCTTCAAAGTCCGCGGCAACTACTTCGGCGGCATAGGCCTTTGCCTCTTCGCCGGTGAGACTCATCAGTTCCGCCGCCCAGATGCCAACCAGCTTGTTGCGGCGCGCTTCGGCCTTGAATTTTTTTTCTGCGTCAAAGGCAAACTTTGCCTCCTGGCCTTTCTGACGATCCTCGAACTGGCTCATGCAAGTCTCCCGCTTGGCTAACCCTGCCGCTTTCCGGCGCTTCGCAAACGACATAGGCGGTTCAGCCAGCCAAATCAACGCCCCGCCCAGAGGTGCGACCCTTTGGTCGATCGATGCCCGCCTTAACTTCAAGAATCGAAAGAGCTTGCATTTTTAGGCTGTTCTGGCGCATGAAGCGGCCAAATTCTTCCCTCCTCCACAGTCCGGATTCCCAATGAACCGTCGACGTAAAATCTATGAGGGCAAGGCCAAGATCCTGTTCGAGGGTCCTGAGCCGGGCACTCTGGTTCAATATTTCAAGGACGACACCACGGCCGGTGATGGCGCCCGTCATGAGATCATTGACGGCAAGGGCGTGCTCAATAACCGCATCTCCGAGTTCGTCTTCACCAAGCTCAATGGCCTGGGCATTCCGACCCACTTCATCCGCCGCATCAACATGCGCGAGCAACTGATCAAGGAAGTGGAAATCATTCCGCTCGAGATCATCGTGCGCAATTTCGCGGCTGGTTCGCTGGTGAAGCGTCTGGGCCTTGAGCCGGGCACGCAGCTGCCACGTTCGATCATTGAGTTTTGCTACAAGGATGATGCGCTCCACGACCCCATGGTCAGTGAAGAGCACATAACGGCCTTCGGATGGGCTACTCCCGCCGAACTTGACGACATCATGAGCCTGGCCATCCGCGTCAATGATTTCCTGACCGGCCTCTTCATGGGCGTTGGCATCCAGCTCGTGGATTTCAAGATTGAATGTGGCCGCCTTTATGAAGGCGACCTCATGCGCATCGTTCTGGCCGACGAGATTTCACCGGACTCTTGCCGTCTGTGGGACGTGAAGACCCGCACCAAGATGGACAAGGATCGTTTCCGCGAAAACCTTGGCGGGCTGATAGAAAACTACCGAGAAGTTGCCCAGCGGCTCGGCATTCTTGTTGAAACCGATAATGCGCTGACCACTGGTCCGCGCCTCGTTCAATAACCGTCCTCGGAGTGGCGATATGAAGGCGCGTGTAACCGTCACCCTCAAGGCTGGCGTGCTGGACCCGCAGGGCCAGGCTATTGAAGGATCACTGAAAGGCCTCGGATTTCCTGGGGTCAGCAGCGTTCGGCAAGGCAAGGTTTTCGACCTCGTTGTTGATGGAACCGACGAGGAATCCGCTCGTTCTCAGATCGCCAGCATGTGCGAAAAGCTGCTGGCGAACACCGTGATCGAGAATTACGCGATCGAAATCACTAATTAACGTCTCAGGACGATAACTATTTCGCGCCAAGAAGAGGCGCAGGACCATATTGCCATGCTCAAAACCGTTTCTCTGTCAGTGATGTTTTTTGCTACTCTCGGCCTCCTGTTTGCAGCATACGCGTCGGTTCCGGTCTGATTACCGCGGCAAGAATTCAGTTGACCCGAGCAATGGAGGCAGCTGGATAGGATCCGAGCGACATTGCTAGCGATAGACCCGGACCTTTTGGCTTCGGCATTGTCGCCTCATCCGCCCTGCCGGAAGGTATTTGCAGGCAATGGATAAGGATGCGCTTACCACTTCTGCATTTGTCGCGACATTGCCGATAATGCGTTAGCTTTCGCGAGAGGCTTACCGGCTAGCATTTCCGCCGCAGACCAGGTGGGATGTGGACGATGGCAGAGCAGGCGAAGCGGTTGGACTGGGTGGATATGGCCAAGGGCCTCTCCATCTTCCTCGTCGTCATGATGTATGCGGCCTCCAGCGTTGGTGAAGATACCGGCGGCATCGGCGCATTTCATTGGACGATAGCTTTCGCGACCCCATTCCGCATGCCGGAGTTCTTTCTGATCTCGGGCCTGTTCCTGTCCCAGGTCATCGATCGCCCCCGGCGCGCCTTTGCCGACCGCCGCATCGTGCACTATTTCTATTTCTACGTGCTTTGGGCGTTGATCCACATCATCTTCAAGGTCGGCCTGCTCTCTGCCAATCCCATCGGCGCGCTGGAGCAAATCGCATGGGCTGTTGTTCAGCCCTATGGCGTGCTGTGGTTCATTTACATGCTGGCGGTGGTCGGCGCTGCCACCAAGGTCCTGTACGATCTGAAAGTTCCTGTCTGGGCAGTGTTCGGGGCTGGCGCGGTCTTGCAGATGGCCAGTGTACACAGCGGCAGCTATCTCGTTGATCAGTTCTGTGCCTACTTCTTGTTCTTCTATTGCGGCTTCATCTTCGCCCCACGCCTGTTCCGCCTGGCGGCCTGGGCGCAAGATCATGCAGGCCCCGCGCTAACTGCCCTCGGCATTTGGGCCGCCATTAACGGGGCTCTGGTGTTTTCGCCAGGCTTCGTTATGCACGCCGTTCACCCAATTATGGGCCTTGCCGGGCTGCCCGGGATCCACCTTATTCTCGCACTTGCCGGCGCAGCAGCGCTTTGCGTCATCGCCGCGCTCCTGACACGACTGCCGTGGATGAACTGGCTGCGTTGGCTGGGTTCGAAATCGCTGATCGTCTATGTAGCTTTCGTCCTGCCGATGGGTGTGGCGCGCACGATCCTTATCAAGCTGGGGCTGGTTGAACCAACCCTGCTGACAGCCTTGACCATGACTGTCGCGATTGTCTCGCCCTTGATCCTCTACTGGCTGGTGCTGCGCACGGGTTGGGGTAGGTTCTTGTTCGAGCGCCCCGTTTGGGCTCACCTGCCCGGCTCCAAAGGATCGCGCCCGAGTAGCGTCGCAATTCCTGCCGAGTAAGGCTCGTTTTCCTTTCCGTCCATCACAGGACAAGGAAACCGCCTCCAAGACCCTTGCCTTTTCGGCCAAGCTCCACCAAAAGGTCTCGAAACTCCTGACATAGCGAGGACCAGTCGATGAAATCTGCCGTCATCGTCTTCCCCGGGCTCAATCGCGACCGCGACATGATCGCGGCGCTTACCAAGATTTCCGGCACCGCCCCTGCCATCGTCTGGCACCAGGATGCCGACTTGCCGGATGTCGACTTAATCGTCATCCCCGGCGGCTTTTCCTATGGCGATTATCTGCGCTGCGGTGCAATTGCTGCTCGCTCACCGATCATGGACAAGGTGCGCGCTCGCGCCGCAGCGGGCGTGAACGTCCTTGGCGTTTGCAATGGCTTCCAGATCCTGCTTGAGGCAGGCCTGTTGCCCGGGGCCTTGATGCGCAATCAGTCGCTTAAATTCGTCTGTCGCGAGGTCAAGCTCGAAGTCACCAATGCGGATACGGCTTTCACGCGCGGCTATTCGAAGGGCCAGATCATCCGCTGCCCCGTGGCGCACCATGACGGCAATTACTTTGCGGATAGTGAAACGCTGGCGTGCCTCGAAGGTGATGGCCGGGTCGCCTTCCGCTACGCCGATGGAACCAACCCCAACGGCTCGATCAACAACATTGCCGGCATTCTGAACGAGCGAAAGAACGTGCTCGGCCTCATGCCTCACCCTGAAAACCTGATCGAGTCCGCACATGGCGGGGACGATTGCAGGGCATTGTTCTCCGGACTGCTCGGCCAGGCTGCTTGATGCGCAGAGCGCCGGTCAATCCGCGAAAGCTGTTGACCGGTCTCGGCCTCGCGGCCGGCACCGCCGGATTGCTGCTGGAGTTCGTCCTTTCCATGCAGGTCTCGCTGGCCATGGGACGGGACCTTCCCGGCGCGTTGGGCAGCTTCTTTTCCTTTTATACGATCCTGACCAATATCGTTCTGGTCCTGATCTATCTTTCGGACATGCTGCCCAACCAAAGGCTCGCCATTTTCCGCAATTCGATTCTGCGTGGATCCATGGTCGCCTGCATGGCTTTGGTGAACCTCTACGTTTTCTTTGTCTTGCGTCACCTTTATGCTCCAACGGGCCTGCTCGAACTCTCCGATAAGTTGCTGCACTATGTAACGCCGCTGCTGTACCTACTGTGGTGGATTGGGGGACAGCCCCACGGCAAGCTTCGCTGGAGCAATCTTCCCCTTATGCTCCTGCCGACATTTGTGTACTTCGTCCTTGTCATGATGCGGGGACTTTGGGTTCATCGCTATCCCTATCCATTCATGAACGTCGATGAACTGGGCTTGGGTGCCGTGCTCGTTGGAGCGGTGACCATGGCCGCGGGTCTCGCCGCCCTCGCAGCCCTGGTGATTGCCCTCGACAACTTCCTGACGCGCAACTGGAACCTTGTTCATGACTAGGAACAAGCCCCTGAACGCCCAAACGTAACCGGAATATTTTCCAGAGCCTCCCCACGGAAAAGACTCTTGATGACCTACCAGAACCACATCGCCATCACGCCCCAACTCGTTGCCGATCATGGGCTCAAGCCCGACGAGTTCGAAAAGATCGTTGCGCTGATCGGCCGCCAGCCGACCTATACGGAGCTGGGCATCTTCTCGGCGATGTGGAACGAGCATTGCTCCTACAAATCGTCCAAGAAGTGGCTCAAGACTCTCCCGACCACTGGCCCACGCGTGATCCAGGGTCCAGGCGAGAACGCAGGTGTCGTCGATATTGGCGATGGGCAGGCAGTGGTCTTCAAGATGGAATCCCACAACCACCCCAGCTTCATCGAACCCTACCAGGGTGCGGCGACCGGCGTCGGCGGCATTCTGCGCGACGTGTTCACCATGGGCGCTCGTCCGGTTGCAGCCATGAACGCGCTGCGCTTCGGCTCGCCTGACCATGAAAAGACACGCCATCTGGTTTCCGGCGTTGTCGCCGGCGTCGGTAGCTACGGCAATGCTTTTGGCGTGCCGACCGTGGGTGGCGAAGTCGAGTTCGACGAACGCTATAATGGCAACATTCTGGTCAATGCCTTTGCCGCGGGCCTCGCGGACACCGACAAGATCTTCTACTCGAAAGCTGAAGGTGTCGGCCTCCACGTTGTTTATCTCGGCGCCAAGACCGGACGTGATGGTGTCGGTGGCGCGACCATGGCGTCGGCCGAGTTCGGTGACGACATCGAGGAGAAGCGCCCCACGGTTCAGGTTGGCGACCCGTTCACTGAAAAGCGTTTGCTTGAAGCCTGCCTTGAACTGATGGCCACCGGTGCCGTGATCGCCATCCAGGACATGGGTGCCGCGGGTCTTACCTGTTCGGCCGTTGAGATGGGTGCCAAAGGCGACCTCGGGATCGAACTCGATCTCGACAAAGTGCCTGTGCGCGAAACCCACATGACCCCTTACGAGATGATGCTGAGTGAAAGCCAGGAGCGCATGCTCATGGTGCTGCACCCTGAGAAGGAGGCGGAAGCACGCGCCGTGTTCGAAAAATGGGAGCTGGACTTTGCCACTGTCGGCAAGACCACGGACGATTTGCGCTTCCGCGTTCTCTGGCAGGGCGAGGAAGTGGCGAACCTTCCCATCAAGGAACTGGGTGACGAAGCGCCGGAATATGATCGTCCCTGGACGCCCTCCGTACCAGCTCCCGCTCTGGCGGACGATGACGTGCCGCAGATGGATGTTGCCGACGCCCTCCTCCAGCTCATGGGCGGCCACCAGATTGCTTCGCGCCGCTGGGTCTACGAGCAGTACGATACTCTGATCCAGGGTAATTCCATGCAGCGCCCTGGCGGTGATGCCGGAGTGATCCGTGTCGATGGTCACCCCAACAAGGGCCTGGCATTCACCTCGGACGTTAATCCGCGCTATTGCGAGGCCGACCCCTATGAAGGTGGCAAGCAGGCCGTTGCCGAAGCCTGGCGCAATCTGACGGCGACGGGCGCCGAGCCACTGGCCGCCACCGACAACCTTAATTTCGGCAATCCCGAACGTCCCGAGATCATGAGCCAGCTGGTGCATGCCATCAAGGGGATCGGCGAAGCCTGCCGTGCGCTGGATTTCCCGATCGTTTCGGGCAATGTGTCGCTCTACAACGAAACCAACGGCCGGGGAATTCTGCCAACCCCGACTATTGGCGGTGTTGGCCTGCTGCCCGATTGGACCAAGATGGCACGGATCGGCTTCGCCGCCGAGAACCAGATGATCCTCCTCGTCGGCGCTCCGCCTAAGCGCGGCACGCATCTGGGCCAATCCATTTACCTGCGCGATCTCCATGGCCGCCGCGATGGTTCGGCGCCCCATGTCGATCTTGCTCATGAGCGCCGCACTGGCGACTTCGTACGCAAGCTGATCCGCGACGGCGTTGCGACCGCCGTTCACGATCTTTCCGATGGCGGCCTTGCAGTGGCACTCGGGGAGATGGCCGTGGCATCCGGCATTGGCGCGACCATTGCTGACCTCAACGGCCAGGATCCGATCCTGCAATATTTTGGCGAGGATCAGGGCCGCTATCTTGTCACCGTTGATCTCGATCCGCAGGGCGATGAAATCCTCTCGCTGTGGAACCAAGCTGAGCAGCTTGGCGTCTTTGCGCCCTGGATCGGCACCACCGGAGGAACCGATCTGATCCTCGGCGCCGCGCGGCCAGTGCCGGTGGCAGACCTCAAGGCAGCGCATGAAAGCTGGTTCCCCAGCTATATGGATGGGGTGATCGCCTAAGGTTGGCTTGAAGCCCAGGGTACCCTGCCATATCTTGGAAGAGTCGGCGCACTCAGCCGCCTCTTGCCAGGAGTTATGCCATGCCCATGGAAGCCAACGAAATCGAACGCCGCATCCAGGCCGCGCTGCCCGATGCCACGATCGAAATCCGCGACCTTGCCGGTGATGGCGACCACTGGGCCGCCACGGTGATCTCGGAACAGTTCCGCGGCAAGTCTCGCGTGCAACAGCATCAGATTGTTTATGCAGCCTTGCAAGGCGACATGGGCGGAGCACTGCACGCGCTCGCTCTGCAAACCGGTGTGCCCGAGTAGCTCCCATGTCGCTGCGCGACTCGCTGGACCTGATCCGGGCCGTTCGCCCGGACGCCGGAACGGCGGCGATCGAGCACGAGATCGTTGCCGAGCGCGCTTCTTCGCTAGGTGCGGCCGAGCGCAAGGTCGTTGCCGCCATGGCTGCACTCTCCAGCGCAGAAGCCGACCGTGACGCGGCGCTTTCCGCAGCTCGCCTTGTCGTCTGGGAGTATTTTGTGCAGCGTGAACTCATCGGCTTTCGCAAGCATGCTGATGTGATCCAGGAGCTCAAGATAACAAGCGAAGTGCTTGCTGGACTTGGCGCAATCGACAGAACCAGGCGGTGAGCCGCGCCGTCATTTTTGACGTCGATGGCGTGTTGATCCACGGCATGCACGCCAACCCAGCCTATGTGCGGCGATGGGACAGTGAGTTGCTCGCTGATTTGGGCGTCGATCCGCAGCGTTTTGTGTCTGAGTTCATCTACGACATCTTCCTCAAGCGCGTGGTGACCGGGCAGGTCTCGATCATCGAAGCGCTGGAACGGCGCCTGCCGGGCCTTGGCTACAAGGATTCGCCCATGGCTTTCCTTCATTATTGGCTCAAGCGCGACAGCGAGCTGAACCAGCCCCTGCTCGAAGCTATCCGGCGGTTGAAGATGGCAGCAGATGTGCGCTTGTATATTGCAACCAACCAGGAGCACATGCGTGCGCACTGGCTCTGGAGCCATCTAGGCTTTTGCGATCTGTTTGAGGACATCTTCTATTCCGCCCGCATTGGCGTCCGGAAACCCGACCTAAGGTTCTTCCGCTTCGTCGACAGCAAGATAGGCCCGCAGGAACAGCCTCCATTGTTTTTCGACGATACGCCTGCGGTGATCGCCGGTGCACAGGCGGCTGGTTGGGACGCCGTCTTGTTCAACACCCTTCCCGATTGCGCCGATCACCCCTGGATCAGGCGGCATATCGCATCATCGTGAGCTGCCGATGGTGACCTCGACATCGCCATGGCGATGACCTATTTATGCGGCAACACAATTCTGGCCGCGCAGCCCGACGAAAGGTTTCTTCCATGACCGACATTAATGCCTTCATCGACGACAAGGTGAAGAACAATGACATCTTCCTGTTCATGAAGGGTTCGCCCGATTTTCCCCAGTGCGGCTTCTCCGGTCAGGTCGTGCAGATCCTGAACTATCTCGGCGTCGAATATGGCAGCGCCAATGTGCTGGAAAGCGCCGAGCTGCGCGACGGCATCAAGGCCTATACCAATTGGCCGACCATTCCCCAGCTCTACATCAAGGGCGAATTCGTCGGCGGCGCCGATATCGTGCGTGAGATGTTCCAGGCCGGCGAGCTGCAGAGCCAGCTCGAAGCGGCCGGTATTGCGGTGAAGCAGTCGGCCTGAAGCCAGTCTCTTTAGAAAGCGCCGGACCCCAAAGTCCGGCGTTTTTTATTGCGCCTCGAAATCGGCGGAAAGGCGTAGCTCGCGCAAGGGGCGGACGCGCCGGGTAGCCTCGGCATAGGTCGGGTGTGCCTTGTATTGCGCCAGCGCCTCTGCATCCTTGAACTCGGCATAAACGACCACGTCCACCTCGTTGGAGATCTGGTCGACCTTGCTGTTGCGGCTCACCTCGAAATGCTGGCTGTGCGGGATGGTGGCTAAAAGGTTCAGCCCCTCGCAGATAGCTTCGACGCTCTCGCCCGGCTTGGCGGTGAAAAACACGATATGGCGGATCAAAGGAAACGTCCTTGTTTTTGCGGCACCTTGTCGGTGCGATCAACGCAGGCGTCAAGTCATCAGCGCCATTGATGGAAGCCATTCCGCTTTGTTGCTTGCGACATCCGGGCGCAGGCGTACAAGGAAGCGAGCCCATTCGAGATAGCCTGCCATGCCTTCGACCGCCCTTCGCCCTGCCGTGCCCCTGCTTGTCCTGATCATTGCGGGCTGCATCATTGCTGCGATCGGCAATGGCGTGCGCACCAGCTTCGGCCTTTTCACGCTTCCCATGACCAGCGATCTGAGCCTGAGCCGCGAGGGCTGGGGAATGGCGATGGCCATCCAGAACCTGGCGTGGGGCATAGCCCAGCCCTTCGCTGGCGCCTTTGCCGATCGGGTCGGTACCGGCCGAACGATTGCTGTTGGTGCTGCCATCTATGCCTTGGGTGTTCTGGGCATGGCATTTTCGCCAACAGCGGGGTTTCTGACCGTAACGGCAGGCATCATCACCGGCGTTGGCATCGCCGTTTGCTCCTTCAGCGTCGTCATGGCCGCCTTCGGCCGCTCGGTTCCGGCAGAAAAGCGCTCGCTGATTTTCGGCGTGGCGACGGCTGCTTCCTCTTTTGGGCAATTCGCCTTTGCTCCGATCAGCCAGGGCTTCATCAATGCCTTTGGCTGGCAATCGGCCCTGCTCTACCTCGGCATGGCGCTGCTGCTGATCATCCCGCTGAGCTACGCCTTGCGTGGGCATACCGAAAATACCACCGGCCATGCCGATTTGCCCTTCATGGAGGCGCTTGCCAAGGCCTGGGGGCATGGCTCCTATCGCCTGCTGGTGATCGGCTTTTTTGTTTGCGGCTTTCACCTCGCCTTCATCAACGTCCACATGCCGGCCTACCTTGTGCAATGCGGGCTTTCGCCAGAAGTGGGCAGCTGGACCATTGCCGTTATTGGCCTCTTCAACATCATGGGCTCGCTGCTTGCCGGCTATCTCGGTGGCCGCCTGCCCAAGCAGATACTGCTCGCAACCATTTATTTCCTGCGCGCCGTGGCCATCGGCTTGTTCCTGCTGATTCCCGTGAGCGAAGTCACCGCTTACGCCTTTGCAGCGGCCATGGGTCTGCTTTGGCTCTCTACCGTCCCGCTGACGGCAGGTCTGGTTACGCTGTTTTTCGGCGCCCGTTATATGGGAATGCTTTATGGCGTGGCCTTCCTCAGCCACCAGATCGGCTCTTTTGTGGGCGTCTGGCTGGGTGGCTATGTCTATGATCAGACCGGCTCCTATAGTCTTGTGTGGTACCTGGGCGTTCTGCTTGGCCTTGGTTCTGCTGCCCTGCACCTGCCCATCAATGAGCGCGGTGCACCTTCTTTTGTCCTCAAGACCGCCTGACGGAAACCTTCGGCAGGAACCATCGTTTTCTGCCGATCAAAGCTTGCCAAAGCCTCACACGGGGTTCATGGTCCGCCCAACCACGACTTTGGCGCCCCTCCTGCGGCGACTTCATTTCAGAGATCACCCATGTCCGACCATTTCACGCGCGTTCTTTCGCGTCCCGAATTCATTGGCCTGATTGCAGCGCTGATGGCGCTGAATGCCCTGGCGATCGACGTCATGCTGCCGGCCCTGCCCTATATGGGCGAGGCGCTTGGCGTGGCGAGCGAGAACGAGCGGCAATTCGTGATCTCCTCCTATATGCTGGGCATGGGCATTGCCGTGCTGGCGTTCGGGCCGCTGACCGACCGCTTTGGCCGGCGAGCGCCGCTGCTGGCCGGCATGGCGCTCTATATCGCGGCGGCCATTGCCGCGATTTTTGCGCCCAGCTTTGCCATCCTGCTGGTGTTGAGGTTCATCCAGGGCATGGGTGCCGCCAGCGTGCGCGTGATTGCCACCGCCGTGGTGCGCGACCGCTATTCGGGTCGCGAAATGGCCGAAGTCATGTCGTTGACCTTCATGGTCTTCATGGCGATTCCCGTTATCGCGCCCGGCATTGGCCAGATCATCCTCCTGGTTGGTGACTGGCACAATATCTTCATCTTCATGGGCGTGCTGGCGGCAGCTTTCTGGCTGTGGACCTTTATCCGCCTGCCCGAAACCCTTCCCGTGGAACACCGTCGGCCGCTCAGCTTCAAGGCCGTGCTCGATGGGTTCGTGATCGTTTTCACCAACCGCGTGGCCATCTCCTATGGGCTGGCCGGCACTTTCCTCTTCGGCGCCCTGTTCGGTTTCATCAGCTCGAGCCAGCAGATCTATGTCGATATTTATGATCTGGGGGTCTACTTCCCCGTCGCCTTTGCCGCCATGGCAGGCTTGATGGGCGTTTCGTCCTTCACCAATTCGCGCATTGTGCGCCGCATTGGCATGCGCCGGCTGTCGCATGGGGCCATGCTGTCGTTCACCGGCTTTGCTGCCGTGTGGCTGTTCTTTGCGCTGATCGGCTTCCTGCCGCTCTGGCTGTTTTTCTCGCTTCTGGCCGTAATCATGTTCAGCTTCGGCTGGGCCGCGTCCAACATGAACTCGCTCTCCATGGAGCCCTTGGGCGCGGTGGCCGGCACCGCCGCCGCGGTGTTCGGCTTTATCCAGACCGTGGGCGGCGCACTGATCGGCAGCTATACCGGGCAGCATTTCGACGGCACCACCGTTCCGGCCGCTACGGGATATTTCAGCATGGGCGTGCTGGCACTGATCTGCATCCTCATCGCCGAGCGCGGCAAGCTTTTCGGCGTGGGAGAGGAACATAGCGACGCCGATCTTAGCCATGCTGCCCACTGAGTTTTTCGGATCGCTCACAGACGGGGCTTTCAGCTTCGCAGGATTGCAAGGGGCGTGCGCAAGCATCGCCCCTTGTGCGTTTTGAACAGCGTTGATGTGGCGAGGCCCTGCCTCGGAGTAGTTTAGTGTGTGTGAGACAGAGCCTCGCCACATCAGATGGGATTTTAGGCTGATCCCGGCGCGACTCTGGACGAGAGGCGTCAATAGCCCCCACAATCACTTCCGCCGTCCTACGGGGATCGCGACATCCCCGCCCCATCTGCCCCTTCACAAGCCGGTTCGCGCGACCCGCTGGTTAGTGAAGGCAGTGGGGGGAGATTAGCGCAGGAGGATGGTGGGAGGAGAAGCGGGAGAGATTTAGTTCGCCGGATCAGCCACAAACGCGGTGTCATCCCGGACTTGCTCCGGGATCCATCCTGAGATGGCTTATTGGATGGAGGTGGATCGTTTGAACCACCTTGCGGCTGGGGTGGGATCTTGGGGTGGGCCCCGGGTCGAGCCCGGGGTGACATTGTGGGTGGGATGGGATGGTGCCACTGCACGCAGGCCTTTTGCCAAGCTGCGACCGTGGATGCTCAGTAGCCTCATGGTGAGGCTGTCGAACCATAAGGGCGTGGCACACGAGGCCTCCACTGCACGGCCCCGTGATTCGATGGGATCACCATACGGCCTTTGGGAACACCGGCGATGTATGATCAGCATCACCACCCCTTGCCCTCCCTGCACGAGTCATGACTGATAGATCAGCTTCACTGACCATTTCTGGACCCGCCACATGCCCCTAAACACGGGACGCTCCTATCTCGCTATTCCTGGCCCTTCCGTGTCGCCCGACCGGGTGCTCAATGCCATGCACCGGACGGCGCCGAACATTTATGAGGGCGAACTGGTCGAGATGACGAAAACGATCATCGATGACCTCAAGCGGGTGGCAATGACGGCTCAGAATGTTGCCATCTACATCACCAATGGCCATGGCGCCTGGGAGGCGGCTAATTGCAACATGTTCAGCCGCGGTGACCGCGCGCTCCTTGCAGCAACAGGCCGCTTCGGCTTTGGCTGGGCGGAGGCGGCGCGCCGGCAAGGAATAGAGATCGATATCATCGACTTCGGCAAGAACGGCCCGGCTGATCCGCAGCGGATTGCCCAGGCGTTGGAGGCAGACAAAGCGCGGGAGATTCGGGCTGTGCTTGTCACCCATGTCGATACGGCCTCCAGCGCCCGCAATGACATTGCCGCCATCCGTGCAGCGATCGATGCTACAGGCCATCCCGCGCTCCTAGCCGTGGACGCGATTGCTTCGCTCGGATGCGACGAGCTGCGGATGGATGATTGGGGCATCGATGTTCTTGTTGGCGCGAGCCAGAAGGGCCTAATGGTGCCGCCCGGACTGGGCTTTATCTGGTTTTCGGACAAGGCGCTGGAACTGTCGCAAAGCGCGGACCTTGTGACGCCCTATTGGGACTGGAAGCCACGCGGGATCGGCGCCGAGTTCTGGCAATATTTTGGCGGTACGGCGCCGACGCACCATCTTTATGGATTACGTGAAGCGCTCACCATGATCCTTGATGAAGAGGGGCTTGAAAACGTCTGGGCGCGGCATCACAAGCTGGCAAGCGCCGTCTGGGCGGCGTTCGGGGCCTGGGGCCAGGGCAGCGCCATTGCCCTAAACGTCGCCGACACGAAATCACGCGGTTGGTCGGTGACATCGGCAACTATCCCCAATGGCGGCGCGGGCGCCTTGCGGGCCTGGCTGGAAGCGGAAGCCGGTGTGACGCTGGGTATTGGCCTGGGCATGGCGGCGCCTCATGAGCCCGCCTATGCCGATTTCCTGCGCGTGGGGCACATGGGCCATGTGAATGCGCACATGGTGCTGGGTGTTTTGGCGAGCATGGAAGCGGGGCTGCAGGCACTGGACATTCCGCATGGAACGGGGGCACTGGAGGCGGCCGCGCGAGCGGTTTGGAAGTAATCCACTGAGCGTCACCCTGGGGCCTGACCGAGGGCACTGCACTTCCTAAACTCCGTGTAAAGTGTAACGCCCCCGGGTCGAGCCCGAGGATGACGATCGCGTTTGGGAAGCGACTTGGCGTCCGGCTAGAACGTAAAAACCTCGCGCCGCAGGACGTCCCAGCTTTCGCGGTCAGCCGTCACCAGCAGGCCGCCATCAACATGATGGGGCTGGTAGGGCGAGCCGTCGATGCGGGCTGCGTAGCCCCCGGCTTCCTGGCTGATCAGGACGCCGGCCAGATGGTCCCAGGGCATGAGCTTGTTGTAGCAGGAAAACTGCGTGTGGCCGGAAACGAAGATGCGGTATTCGTGGCCTGCGCAGCGGAAATTGCTCATCAGGCGAACTTTGTCGCTGTTTTGCAGGATCCGGGCGCGGGAGCCGGCTGGCATATAGGCAGCCGATGCCGTGCCCACCATGTCCTCTAGCGGCAGTGGCGGCGCGACACGGAGCGCCACGGCTTCGCCATTGGGCCGCCGCAGCCAGGCGCCGCCGCCTCGCTCGGCCATGATCCAGTCATCGCCCATGGGATCATAGATGATCCCGGCCACGGTTTCGCCACCCGAAACTACTGCCGCCATGCAGGCAAAGAGCGGCATGCCGGCAGCATAATTGGCCGTGCCATCAATGGGGTCGACCACAATGGCGAGATCCGCATCAGCCAGGCGGCCAAGCAGCGCCGGGTCGGCTGCGACGGACTCTTCGCCCACAAACAGCGCCTCGGGCATCCATTGCGCAATGCGCGTCTTGATCACCTGTTCGGTGGCGATATCGGCTTCGGTGACCAGATCGATCGCTTCGGTCTTGGTGTGGACCATGCTGGCATCGAGCCGCCGGAAGCGCGGCAGGGCCTCGGCGCGCGAAGCATCGCGAAGGATATTGGCAAGCTCCAGGGCATCAAAGGTCACGAGGCAGTCCTCTTGTCGAACAGGGCGTTGAAATCAAACAGCTTGGTGTCAAGCATGTGGCTGGCATTTATGTTCCCCAGCGCGCGGATCATCACGTCCTTGCGGCCGGGCATGCGCCTTTCGATGTCGGCGAGCATGGCCTTCATGGCGTTACGCTCAAGCCCTTCCTGGGAACCACAGAGATCGCAGGGGATAATGGGGAAGGCCATGGCATCGGAGAAGCGCTGCAGATCATCCTCGGCGCAATAGATGAGCGGGCGCAGCACCTCGATATCGCCTTCGTCGTTCAGCAGCCGCGGCGGCATCGCCGCGAGCTTGCCACCATGAAAGAGGTTCATGAAAAAGGTTTCGAGGCTATCGTCGCGATGGTGGCCGAGGACCAGGGCTGTGCAGCCCTCCTCGCGCGCAATGCGATAAAGATTGCCGCGGCGCAGGCGTGAACACAGCGAGCAATAGGTCGCGCCGGCGGGCAGCTTCTCGGTCACGATCGAATAGGTGTCCTTGTATTCGATACGGTGCGGCACGCCGAGCTTACCGAGATAGTCGGGCAGGATGTGCTTGGGGAAATTGGGCTGGCCCTGGTCGAGATTGCAGGCAAGGAGCTCCACGGGCAGCAGCCCGCGCCATTGCAGATCCAGCAGCAGCGCAAGCATGCCATAGCTGTCCTTGCCGCCCGAAAGCGCCACGAGCCATTTCTCGCCGGGCCGCACCATGACAAACTTCTCGAGCGCCTCGCGCGTGTTGCGCACCAGGCGCTTGCGCAGCTTGTTGAACTCGACGGTGTGCGGCGCTTGGGAATAGACAGGGTGCCCGCCGGTTTCAGCCTCGTCGGGCTGACCCGTCGTTGTTTCCATCACCTCGCTCATGCCGGAACTCGCTCTCGTATCGCTCCGTAGCTGATAGCGTCCTTGCCCGCAGAGGGGAAGGAAAACCGGCACCTGCGGACCTTACCAAAGCTTAATTTGCCGTTCTTGCTTTCGCCCAGACGCCGCATTTAGATGACGCGTCCATAACACCCTGGAGTATCGCGGTGTTTCGCTCTTTCTTTCCTGTTCCCAAAGTCTTTTTCACATCGGCATTGGTGTGGATGTTGTTCGCCACACTGGTGTTTCAGCTAGCGGGTGAACCGCTGCGCAGCGTTATCAGTTTCGATCGATTTGTTACCCCCCCGATTTGCGCTGCTGCGCCCGCCCCTGATCAAGCGACCGTAGCCGATGAGGCCGTGCCGCAACCGGCAGCGGGAGCCGAGCTAACGGCGCCCAATGCTCCCGCCAGTACCGAAAGCGCCGCCGTACCCGCGGCTGTTTCCAATTGCGTGCAGCCGGGCGAGATCTTCCTCGAAGGCGGCAGGGTTTGGGAATATTGGTACATCCTGATCTGCTCTGCCCTGTTTTGCGCCTTTTGGTACTTCTACAAGCGCAACGAGTGGTATTGGTGGTCCGTCGTGGGCAGCACTGCGCTTGTGCTGATCACCTATGGACAGGTGCAGGTCAGCGCTTTCGTCAATTTTTGGCAAGGCGGGTTCTTCGACGTCGTCCAACGAGCATTGAGCCAGCCTGGGTCCGTGTCGCCCGAAGAATACTGGCCCTATGTGATCACGCTGATGGCGGTGCTGCTGCCCAACATCATTTTCCTCGTGTTCACTGCCTTCTTCACCTCGCACTATGTATTCCGCTGGCGCAAGGCGATGACCGCCTACTACATGAACTATTGGCCACAGCTGCGCTCGGTTGAAGGCGCCGCACAGCGCGTGCAGGAAGATACGATGCGGTTCGCCTCAATCGTGGAGGATCTGGGCACCAGCTTCCTGTCGGCGCTGATGACCCTGGTGGTGTTCCTGCCCATTCTTTGGAGGCTATCGGCCAATGTGACCGAGGTGCCGTTCTTTGGAGAAATCCCGGGCAGTCTTGTGTGGATTGCGCTGGTGGTGTCGGCTTTTGGCACAGCCCTGCTCTGGATTGTCGGCATTCGCCTGCCTGGGCTCAATTTCGAGAATCAAAAAGTCGAAGCGGCCCTCCGCAAGGAGCTGGTCTATGGCGAGGACCACGCTGACCGAGCCGATCCGCCCACCTTCCGCGAGCTATTTGCCAATGTGCAGAAGAACTATTACCGGCTGTACTTCCACTACACCTACTTCAACCTGGCTCGGTATTCGTACCTTCAAGTTGCCGGATATGTGCCGCTGCTGACGCTGTCGCCATCGATTCTGGCAGGCACGCTTACGTTGGGTATCTACCAGCAGGTGCAGAACGCTTTTGGCGAAGTCGCGACGTCATTCCAGTTCTTTGCACGGGCATGGACGACCATCGTGGAGCTGCAGTCGATCTATATGCGCCTGCGCCGCTTTGAGGGCTTCATCCCCCAGGATCAGGAACCCATCAATCCAACTGTTGGAGACGCAGCAACAATCTGAGCCCGCACTCCGCCTGCCCCATGGTTCGACAGGCTCACCATGAGGCTCCGAGGCCTCGTAGTTCAAAGGCCAACGACGCGCTTGTTCGGAAAAAACAAAAGGGCCGCTCCGAGGAGCGGCCCTTTCACATCGGGAAGTTCGCTTAGCGCGAGTAGAATTCGACGACCAGGTTCGGTTCCATCTGGACCGGATAGGGCACGTCCGACAGGGCGGGAACGCGCACATAGGTGGCGGTCATCTTGTTGTGGTCGACTTCCACATAATCGGGAACATCGCGCTCGGCCAGCTGGGTGGCTTCGATCAGGATGGCGAGCTGCTTGGAGCGTTCGCGCACTTCGATCTTGTCGCCAACCTTGACCTGGTAGGATGGGATGTTGACGCGCTTGCCGTTCACCAGGATGTGGCCGTGGTTCACGAACTGGCGGGCAGCAAACGGGGTGGCAACGAACTTGGCGCGGTAGACGATCGCATCCAGGCGCGATTCGAGCAGGCCGATCAGGTTCTCGCCAGTGTCACCCTTCACGCGGGCGGCTTCGTTGTAGAGCTTCTTGAAGCTCTTTTCAGTGATGGAGGCGTAGTAGCCCTTGAGCTTCTGCTTGGCGCGAAGCTGCAGGCCGTAGTCCGACAGCTTGCCCTTGCGGCGCTGGCCATGCTGGCCGGGGCCATAGGCGCGGGCATTGAGCGGGCTGGACGGACGGCCCCAGATGTTTTCGCCAAGACGGCGGTCAATTTTGTGCTTAGCAGAAATGCGCTTCGACATCGCGTATCCTTTTCAAAGTCGAAAAAACGGATCGCGCCCTCCTCTGCCACCCCCGAAAGGATGACCGACAGATCCCAACAATGGAGGAGATCCCGGGTGCGCCTATGGCTCAAAGAGCCGCAATAGGTGGGCGCGTGATATAGGCGGTCCCCGGGAAAGTCAAGCGTGGCACGCGATAGCTATTTGACTGTGCTGGGTTCGGCTACGCCGTCGGCGACCATCTTACGATCCAGCGTGTCCTGGTCGCGCAGGCCCGGAAAAATCTGGCTCCAGATGCCAGCAACGGCCATAGCGCCAAAACCGCCAATCACCACAGCCGCGACGGGGCCAATGAAGTGGGCAACGGTCCCCGCCCTGAACTCACCCAGCTCGTTGGAGGCGCCAATAAACACCGAATTGACGGCATTGACGCGCCCGCGCACTTCCTCGGGCGTCCACAGCTGCATGATGGTTTCGCGGATGGTCACGCTGACCATGTCGGAGGCGCCTACCAGCGCCAGTGCCGGAATGGAGATCCAGATAGAAGTAGAAAAGCCGAATACCACGGTAAAGGCGCCGAACAGGGCCACGAACACGAAAAGGAGCCGGCCGGCAAAATTGCGGATAGGAAAGCGCGTGAGAAACAGCGCCATGGCGATGGCACCCAAGCCGGGCGCGGCACGCAGCAAGCCATTGGCAATCGAGCCGCCATGGAGAATATCCGTGGCGTAGATCGGGAGCATGGCAACAGCGCCCCCCATCAGCACGGCAAACATGTCGAGTGAGATGGCGCCCAGCACAACCTTGTTGCTGAAGATATAGCGAAAGCCACCCAGAAGCGTTTCCATGCTGGTCGCCGCATGCGATTCGCGCTGCGGGGGCTTCGGAATCATCATCACGCTGCCGATGGCGCAGAACAGCAGGACAGCGCCCGTGCCAAAGGCGATGACGGGCCCGAAGGCGTAAAGCACACCACCCAGCGCAGGACCGGCAATGGCGGCGATCTGCCAGGCCGAGGCATTGACGGTGATGGCGTTGGACAGGGCCTCCGGCGGCACAAGATTGGGCGCAAGCGACTGGGCTGCAGGCCCCCAAAAGGCGCGCGCGGTGCCCAGCACCACAAGAATGGCGAACAAGGGCCCGATTTCGTGCGCTTCGGCATTGACGAAAAGCAGGAAGCCGACGGCGCAGAGCAGTTCCACCGAAAGGCAGATCGCCATGATGCCACGTCGATTGAAGCGGTCCGCGGCAAGGCCCGTTACAAGGATCAGCACCAGCGCGGGCAGGAATAGGCACAGCCCCACCAGCCCGACGAGCAGCGGTTCACGCGTTACCGTATAGATCTGGTATGCAATGGACACCGACATGATCTGGACGGCAAAGCTCACCAGCAGCGTGGTGATCCAGAAAAAGCGAAAACCGATATAGCTAAAGGCCCGACGCGCGGCGTCGGCTGGGGGCGTGCTCATGATCTAAGCCAATGGCATGACGGCGTGTCGCCGTCAAAGGCGGAATTGGGGGATGAGTCGAGGATTTGCGGAAGTTGCGCTCAGCAGGCGATTGCTGAGGTGAGCTGCCATCGGGGAGTGGAACTTCTATGGGTTTCGCTAACTCAAGAGTGTGAAATCCATGTGGGCTTCATCCGGAGCCTCCGCCCAATATCCCCTACTCCTCGCCTTCCTTCTGCGGTTTCTGCCGATTGCTGTTGTGCCGAAGATGCCGCCGGTCGATGGATGAAATCACACCGCGCAAGGTGCGGATCTCCTGGCTGGTGAACTTGCCGCGCTCCAGCATGGTACGCAGGTTGTTGACCATGGTGGGCCGCTTGTCGGGCGTGGTGAAGAAGCCCGATTCATCCAGCGTCGCTTCGAGATGACCGAAAAGCCCGACCAGCTCTTCGCGTGGCGCCACTTCCGCCATGTTGTCTGAGAAGGGTAGTTGCGTGCCCAGATCGCTGTGGCGGCGCCATTCATAGGACATCAGCAAGACAGCCTGCGCGATGTTCAGGGATGCAAAGGCCGGCTCTACTGGAAGGGTAACGATGGCGTCGGCCAAGGCAACTTCTTCGTTCAGCAAGCCCCAGCGCTCGCGCCCGAACAGCAACCCTGCTCCGCGACCATTGCTGATGTGGCTGTGAAGGTTGGCGGAGGCCTCGTTGGGCCCAAGCACGGTCTTCTGCATGTCGCGCGAACGCGCCGTCGTGGCATAAACGAGGCTCAGATCTGCAATGGCCGCTTCCAGCGTCTCGAAGACACGCACCTGGTTGATGACGTGATCGGCCCTGGACGCTGCGGCAACGGCCCGTTCATTGGGCCAGCCATCGCGGGGGCGCACTAGCCGCAGATCCCAAAGGCCGAAATTGGCCATGGCCCGCGCGGCGGTCCCTATGTTTTCCCCCAGCTGGGGTTCACACAGGATAATCGCTGGCGTGGGCCGCAATTCGATTTTGAGGGAAGAATCCGTACCGGCCATGCTGCCCAATCCAAACGATCAGGCCACATAGCCGATAAAGGGCGCTGAAATCAAATCAGGCGACGCGATGGCGCGGCGGCAGATCGCGGACCTTGGTGGAACGCTGCCATTCGCGATCAAGGATCGCAAAGTGGAGCTCTTCATCCCACTCGCCCTGGAACAGGGCATGCTCGCGGTAATGGGCTTCGAGCCGCATGCCCATCTGCTGCATGAGCTTGATGGAATGATGGTTGCGGCCATCGCAGCGGGCAAAGATGCGATGGATACGGAAATGATTGAAGGCAAGGTCGAACACCGCGCTGATCGCTTCCTTGGCAAAGCCCTGACCGGAATAGCTTGGGTTAATGCAGAAGCGAACTTCTCCCTGCCCCGCGGTCGCATCCGACCATTGCAGGGAAATATGGCCGATCAGTTTTTTGTCGCCCTTGCGGATCATGGCCAGGGTCAACGTATCGCCGGGGCGCTGCAGGCTCACGTGATTGCGCATGATGTTGAGGGCGCCGGCAACATCGGCATGATCGCGCGTGCGGCTAAAGACATAGCGCTGCATGGACGGAAGGGAATGATAGGCACAAAGATCATCAATGTCGCTGCGCTCAAACGTGCGCAGCACCAAACGGTCGGTTTCAACAGGCAGTGACAATGATGACATGATAGTTCCGCTCCCACGGTCAAAAGGATGACCCAGCTTCTTGAACGTTGCTTTCGCAGGTAAGTTCCTCTGACCACCCGGAAATAACAGACGCCCATGATGAGCGGAGCGTCAGGGCGACTGCAGCTTTTGCGTGCGCGATTGGTGCCATTCCTGCCAAAGAATGGCGTAGATGAACTCCTCGTCCCAGGAGCCCTTGAAGATGGCGTGTTCGCGAAAATGCGCCTCGCGCCGCATGCCCAGGCGCTCCATCAGCCGCCAGGAGCGCTCATTGCGAACATCGCACCGGGCGCAGACGCGGTGCATGTCTCCGGGACCAAAGGCAAGATCCAGCATGAAATTGGCGGCTTCCGTGGCAAAGCCTTGCTTCTGGTATTGCGGATGAAAGATCCAGCCCAGCTCCCCCTGCCGGGCCTCGACACTGCGCCAGATCAGCGACACCTCTCCGATCAGGGCGCCGGTTCCGGTAAGCTCAACGGCAAGGATGATCTTGTCGTCCGCCTCGGCAAGGCCGGTCTGTGTGATGCGCTGCTGCACGGCAAGCGCGCATTCTTCCCGGCTGAGCGGATGATCAAACAGGAAGCGCGCGACCTCCTCGAGTTGGCGATAGGCAAACACCCCATCCACATCGCCCCGCGTGAAGGGGCGCAGGGTTAGCCGCTCCGTTTGGAGGGGGTAGGTCGGATAGAGCGGCATCATTTTCTCCTGGACCTGCGGTGCAATCTGGCCGCTAGGGCACGCAAAGGCAAGCCCAAGGGCCTTGCCGCCCGGCAAAGGCCGTGCGAGCCTTCAACCATGAACGCGCCAGACCGGTTCATTGTTGATCTTAAAGCGCCATGTGCTTGCGGCGCTGTTGAACTCACGGTCCATGGGCCGGTGCTGTCCATGTTGATGTGCGCGTGCCTTGATTGCCAGCGCTCGACGGGGTCAGGCCATGCCGACGTCGCCATTGTTGCAGCCGAGTCTCTAGGCGTTGTGGGACAGGCAAAATCCTTTGCGCGGCCAAGCGAGTCGGGTGCCCAGTTCACGCGCCACTTCTGCCCGCGATGCGGCACGCCGCTTTATGGGCAATCCTCTCGCGCACCCGCCCTGCGCATGCTCCCAATTGGCTTTTTCGCTGGGCAAAACAGCTGGTTCAGCCCCAACCAGCTGATCTTTGCGCGCAGCCAGCAGGAATGGGATCTAATTGCCGACCACCTGCCTCGCCATCAAACCTATCGCGAAGGTGGCCAGCCGTGAGTTTTGCTTGTGACGAACTATCCGATCGGATCCGCGCGCTTTTAGATCCCCGCTTGATCGTCACCGAAAAGCGCATGTTTGGCGGCCGCGCCTTCATGGTGAGTGGCAACATGCTGGTCGCCATAAGCAAGGAAGGCGTCTTGCTGGCGCGCGTCGGCAAGGACAATGTCGCAGGGCATCTTGCCCTACCAGGCGCTAGCCCCGCCACCATGGGAGATCGCACCATGGGTGGCTATGTGGAAGTCGGCGGCGATGTGCTGGAGGATGACCATGTGCTGGGGCAATGGATCGCCAGCGCCCTCGCCTTCGTCTCTTCTCTCCCGCCCAAGTAGCGCCTCACGGGCAAGCCCCCATGCCGAGCCGGTCTTTGCGCTTCTGGCCCGTGGTGCTATAGGGGCACCCGAACGAGGCCACAGGGCCAAGCTATGGATTTCCAGGGAGAAAACTTCATGAGCAAAATCAAGGTCGCTAACCCGGTCGTCGATCTCGACGGCGATGAGATGACCCGCATTATCTGGCAGGCGATCAAGGACAAGCTCATCCATCCCTATCTCGACCTGCCGATCGAGTATTACGACCTCAGCGTTGAAAGCCGCGACGCCACCAACGACCAGATCACCGTGGATGCCGCCAAGGCCATCCAGAAGCACGGCGTCGGCATCAAGTGCGCGACTATTACGCCCGACGAGCAGCGCGTCGAAGAATTCAAGCTCAAGAAGATGTGGAAGTCGCCCAACGGCACCATCCGCAACATTCTGGGTGGCGTGATCTTCCGCGAGCCCATCATCTGCAAGAACGTGCCGCGGCTTGTTCCGGGCTGGACGCAGCCGATCATCGTGGGCCGCCATGCCTTTGGCGATCAGTACCGCGCGACCGATTTCACCTTCCCCGGCAAGGGCACGCTGACCATCAAGTTCACCGGCGAAGATGGCCAGACCATCGAGCATGAAGTGTTCCAGGCGCCCGGCGCCGGCGTGGCCATGGCCATGTACAACCTCGACGACTCGATCCGCGACTTCGCCTATTCGAGCTTCAACTACGGCCTCGCCCGGGGCGTGCCGGTGTACCTCTCCACCAAGAACACCATCCTCAAAGCCTATGACGGCCGCTTCAAGGATATCTTCCAGGAGATCTACGATGCCGAGTTCAAGGAGCAGTTCGAAGCCAAGAAGATCTGGTACGAACACCGCTTGATCGACGACATGGTGGCTTCGGCTCTTAAGTGGAGCGGCGGCTATGTCTGGGCGTGCAAGAACTATGACGGCGACGTGCAGTCCGACATCGTGGCGCAGGGCTTCGGCTCGCTGGGCCTGATGACCTCGGTTCTGGCAACGCCCGATGGCAAGATCGTGGAAGCCGAAGCTGCCCACGGCACGGTGACCCGTCACTACCGCCAGCATCAGCAGGGCAAGGAAACCTCGACCAACTCCACCGCCTCGATCTTTGCCTGGACCCGTGGCCTCGCCCACCGCGCCAAGCTCGACGACAATGCCGAGCTCGCCCGCTTCGCCGAGACGCTGGAAAAGGTCACAATTGCCACTATCGAAGAAGGCAAGATGACCAAGGACCTTTCGCTCCTGGTCGGGCCCGATCAGCCATGGCTGTCGACCTTGGGCTTCCTCGATGCCATCGACAAGAACTTGCAGAAGGCCATGGCGGCGTAAGCCGGCCAGACTGAAATCAAGCACCGAGGCGGCAGGCATCCCTGCCGCCTTTTTTGTTGCGCCGGTGCAAAGCGCAGACATCCTTCTGTTGCGCCGCTGCATCGCGTGCACAATTTGGACAAATTTGAGCTTCGCCCAGATTGACCCGCTCAGCGAATTGCTATGCTCTTGACCTATACGTCAACCAGATCGCAAATGCGGCGGGTTGCGAAGCGGCGATGGAGGATTGCCGCTGTTGAGGAGGAAATCGATGGCGCGCAGCCACTTACACGCCCTTATGCTCGCGGCTTGTGCCGCTTCTGCCACAACCGGCATGGCCCAGGCCGGAGGCCTTGAAGCCAATGGCTATAATTGGGATCTGCTGTTTGACCCGGCGACTTATGTCGGCCGGGGCACGCTGACCCATGTAACCATCAATCATGACATCGCCAATCCCGGCTTCGGCCCTGGCACTGTGGCAACATCATCGAACCGCCTCTACTACAATTTTGGCTTCAAGGCGGACCTGCTGGATAACGCCTCGTGTCTGGTTTCGGTGCAAAATCCTTGGGGTACCGGCATCGACCGCGACGCTGTCTATGGCCGCGCCACGGGGCAGATCCTGCGCGAGCGCCTCACCTCTACCGATATCGGTGCAACCTGCACCTATGGCTTCAATGTCGGCCCCGGCGTTGCCAGCATCATCGGCGGCCTTTCGGCACAACAGTTGGACTATCAAGCAAGCCTCGTGCTGCCCGCTCCCTACCCGGCCGCGACAGAATACATTTCGCTGGATGGATCGGGCCTTGGCTGGCGCCTGGGCGCGGCCTATGAGGTGCCCGAAATCGCGCTTCGCGTCAGCGCCATCTACAATGCTGCTGTTGACTACGATCTGGAAGGCAGCGCTTACGGCACTTTATTCCCCAATGTCGGCGCAACAGCCGATGTAACCATGCCGCAGAGCTTCGAGATCAAGGCGCAGACTGGCATTGCCCCACGCTGGCTGGCGTTGGGCAGCATCAAATGGGTCGATTGGTCCGTGATTGATGTGCTCACCGTCAACAATTCTGTCCAGCCGGTCAGCACTACGCTTGCTTACGAGGATGGCTGGTCGGTTTCGGCTGGTGTCGCTCATGTCCTGACCGAAGAGCTCACCGTCCTGGGCTCGCTGAACTGGGACAAGGGCACTTCGCAGCGCAATGACGCGGGGGTGCTGGTGGCAGGAACGCAAAGTGATCGCTATGGCATTTCGCTAGGCGCGGCTTACCGTCCAAGCCAGAACTTCGAGCTCTCGGGCGGCGTCTCCTATTCGCTGATCAGCGCCGACAGCAATGCGCTTGGCGAAACATGGGGCACCGGCAATGTCCTGGCATTCAGCGTCAGCGCCAAGGCATCGTTCTAGGACGCGTTAGACACATGAAGGCCCGGGATCCTGCCTCCGGGCTTCTATGTTGCCGATTGCGCGAATAATCATCGACGGCTCCGGCAAGTTTATCTAGAGAAGGAGGCGCTGCCTTGCCCTCCTAGATCCTGGATCAGCCTATGCCCATCGGCGTGCTCTATGCGGTCGTTGCCTATTCCGTTTATTCCTGTGGCGACGCCATCATCAAAGGCTTCGGGCAAAGCCTCTCCATCTTCGAAATCGGCTTTTTCGTTGCGCTCTTTTCGCTGTTGCCGGCGATCTTTGCCAAGCCCAGGGGCGAGCGCTGGCGCGACAGCTTCCAGCTCAAGCGCCCGCTTCTGGTCCATCTGCGTGCCTTTAGCGGCGTCAGCTCATCCGCGCTGGTAACCTACGCCTTTGTCACCATCCCTTTCGCCGAAGCCTATTCGCTTGTGTTCATGATGCCGGTGTTCATCACCATTATGTCCGTGCTGCTGCTCAAGGAGCGCGTGGATGTTACGCGCTGGGCCATGCTGGCTTTGGGCTTTCTCGGGGTCATGCTGGTGGTGCGGCCCGGCTTCCGCGAGCTTGAGCTCGGACATCTGGCCGCGCTCTGCTGCGCGTTCTTTGGCGCGGCGACGACAACAATCCTGCGGATCGTGGCACCGAGCGAAAAGCGCGTCAGCCTCATCATGGTGCCCGCGCTCTATGTGATCGTGGTCAATGCCGCACTGATGCTCCCCGGCTTTGTTGTTCCGACGCCTACCCAATTCGCCCTGCTGGCGGGCAGCGGCACGCTGATTGGCTTGGGCCATATCCTTCTGATCGCGGCGACGCGCAACGCTCCAGCCAGCCAGGTCGCGCCGATCCAATATCTGCAGATCGTCTGGGCCATTGCCTTGGGCGCGTTCTTCTTCAGCGAATTTCCCGATTGGATCGCCTATAGCGGCATTGCGGTCGTGATCCTTTCGGGCCTTATCAACATCCTCATGGACGGCGCGCGCGCCCGTATCTCGGGGCGGTGGGCACGTTACCGTGCCCGGGCCGGACGGCCCGTCACCAACATAACCGAAGCACAAACGCCCGAGATTTAGCACAGGGACATGGACGCCATGTTCCAGATCTTGTATGGCAGATTATCTGTTCCACCCTCCAACGATCTGGATTTACGATGCCGGTCGGCGTCCTCCTGGCCTTTCTGGCCTATGCCAGTTTTTCCGTCGCCGATGCGCTGATCAAGACAACTGGCACTTCGGTGTCGGTTTTTGAGATCGCGTTCTTCACAACCAGCTTCTCGATTATTCCGGCCATGCTGACCAAGCGAGGCGAGCGCTGGCGCGATATCTACAAGCTCCGCCATCCCTGGCTCGTTCATTTGCGTTGCGCCACAGCTATAAGCAGCACGGCATGCGTGATGTATGCCTTTACCCACATCCCCTTTGCCGACGTTTACGCAATCAGCTTCCTGACGCCGATCGGTGTGACCCTGCTGGGCGTGCTGGTGCTCAAGGAGCACGTGGCAATCCACCGTTGGCTCTTGCTGCTGATCAGCTTCATGGGTGTGTTGCTGGTGATCCGGCCCGGCGTGCGCGAGCTGCAACTGGGGCATGTGGCCATCTTTTGCAGCATTTTCCTGGGTGCCACGACCACGATCGTCCTGCGCTACATCGCGCCGCGCGAACGCCGGGTTAGCCTTGTGGGCCTGCAGGTCCTTTATTCCGGCCTGATCAACGGCATTCTCATGCTACCCAGTTTCACCGTTCCAACGCTCGAACAGTTTGCCATCTTTATCTGCATCGGCTTGATCGGAGGCACTGGCGGCTTGTTGCTGATCGCCGCTACCCGGCGATCGCCCGCCAACATCGTCGCGCCGGTTCAATATAGCCAGTTGATCTGGGCCATTGTTTTTGGCGCAGCATTCTTTGGCGAATACCCTGACTATGTCGCAGTGATTGGGCTCTTTATCGTGCTGGCTGCGGGCCTTGCCAATGTCCTAACGGAAAAGCTCAGGATCGTGTGGAAGCCGCGGCTCTTCTTTTTCCGCACCGGCCTCTAACGAAAGTGGCCTGCAATTGCTTGCAGGCCACTCGGATTTCCTAGAGCGCGGCACGCACCGCAGCGATGGCCTCGCTGGCCTTGCTGCCGTCGGGCCCGCCACCCTGCGCCATGTCGGGCCGCCCCCCGCCGCCCTGGCCACCCAGGGCTGACGTTGCAAGCTTCACCAGATCACCCGCAGCATAGCGCGCCGTCAGATCCTGCGTGACACCTACAGCCACAGTGCCCTTCCCGTCCTCGCCCTTGAGCACGACAGCGACGACGCCCGAACCGATGCGCTTCTTTTCGCTGTCGACAAGGCCTTTGACGTCCTTGGCCGCAATACCTTCAACGGTGCGGGCAACATAGGTAATCCCATTCACCGTCTCGTCGCCCGAGGCAGAACCGCCAGCACTTGTGCCGCCCAGGGCAAGCTTCTTGCGAGCATCGCTGAGTTCACGCTCGGTCTTTTTGAGGCTTTCCTGCAGCGCCGTTATCCGATCGAGCACATCTTGGCTGCCCGAACGGAGCAGGCCCGCCGCGTTTTCGACGATCGCCACATGCGCATTGCCGCGATGGCGTGCTGCATGACCGGTTAACGCCTCAATGCGCCGGACCCCCGCACCCACGGCACTTTCGGCCACGATGGACACAAGCCCGATATCGCCAGTGCGGCGCACATGTGTGCCACCGCACAGCTCCACCGACCAGCCCAGACCATTTCCGGTCGGCTCGCCCATGGAGACCACTCGTACTTCATCGCCATATTTCTCGCCAAACAGGGCGCGTGCACCCGATTCCTTGGCTTCCTCGACGCCCATCAGGCGCGTCTCGACAGGCGTGTTCTGCAGCACGATGCTGTTGGCCAGGTCCTCGACCTCGGCCATTTCCTGCGGGCTCATGGGCTTGGTATGGACAAAGTCGAAACGTAGCCGGTCGGGGGCAACCATTGAACCCTTTTGCGCCACATGGTCGCCCAGCACGATCCGGAGCGCTTCATGCAGCAAATGGGTAGCCGAATGGTTGGCGCGGATGGACGAGCGCCGATCATGATCCACAAGGAGGCTCAGCGCCTGACCCACCTTGAGTTCACCCTCGGACACCTTCACCTTATGAGCGAAGACGCCATGATTTTTCAGCGTGTCGGTCACAACGGCCTGCGCATTCTCGCCCTTGAGCACGCCGGTATCGCCGACCTGGCCGCCGCTTTCGCCATAGAACGGCGTTTGGTTGAGCACCACAAAGCCTTCTTCGCCCGCAGCGAGCACAGCGACTTCCGCCCCGTCCTTGAGCAGGGCCTTGACCTCGCCCTCGGCGGTCTCGGTTTCATAGCCGAGGAACTCGGTTGGCCCGAGCCTATCCGCAATGCCGAACCAGACATTGTCCGTTGCGGCCTCGCCAGAACCCGACCAGCTCTTGCGCGCCTCGGCTTTTTGCGCGGCCATGGCAGCATCAAATCCTGGCTGATCCACCGTGATGCCGCGCAGGCGCAACGCATCCTGCGTCAGATCAAGCGGGAATCCGTAGGTGTCATAAAGCTTGAACGCCGATGCTCCGTTCAGCACAGCGCCTTCACCCATGTCGCGGGTTTCATCGGCCAGGATCTGCAGGCCACGGCCGAGCGTCTTGAGGAACCGGCCTTCTTCAAGGCGAACGGTCTCGGTGATGAGGGCTTCGCCACGGCTCAGTTCGGGATAGGCCTGACCCATTTCGCGCACCAGATTGGGCACGAGCTTGAAGATGACCGGCTCATTGCTGCCGAGCAGGGTTGCATGCCGCATGGCGCGGCGCATGATACGGCGCAGCACATAGCCGCGTCCTTCATTGGAGGGCAGCACGCCTTCGGCAATCAGGAAGCTCATGGAACGCAGATGATCGGCGATCACGCGCAGGCTGCGATTGCCTTCACCGCCCGCGTCAGCCCCTGTCGCGTTCGCGGCGGCCGAGATCAGCGACTTAAAGAGATCGATGTCGTAATTGTCATGGACGCCCTGCATAACTGCAGCGACGCGCTCGAGCCCCATGCCCGTGTCGATCGACGGCCGTGGCAGGCCGGTACGCGAGCCGTCACCATGCTGTTCGTACTGCATGAAGACGAGGTTCCAGATCTCGATCCAGCGATCGCCATCTTCATCAGGCGATCCCGGAGGGCCGCCCCAGACATGGTCGCCATGATCATAAAAGATCTCAGAGCACGGACCGCATGGCCCGGTATCGCCCATTTGCCAGAAGTTAGACTTGGCGCCGAGCCGCACAATGCGATCGTCGGAAAGACCGGCAATTTTCTTCCAGAGGTTCAGCGCCTCGTCATCGTCCTCATAGACAGTGACCATGAGCTTCTCCTTGGGGAGAGCCCAATCCTTGGTCAGCAGGCCCCAGGCCAGTTCGATCGCACGATCCTTGAAGTAATCGCCGAACGAGAAATTGCCGAGCATTTCAAAGAAGGTGTGGTGGCGCGCGGTGAAGCCGACATTGTCGAGGTCGTTGTGCTTGCCGCCGGCACGCACGCATTTCTGCGCAGTGGTGGCGCGCGAATAGGGCCGCTTCTCCACACCGGTGAAGGTGTTCTTGAACTGCACCATACCCGAATTGGTGAACATCAGGGTCGGATCGTTGCGCGGCACCAATGGGCTCGACGCAACCGCCTCATGACCATTGCGGGCAAAGTAATCAACAAAGCTCGAGCGAAGATCGTTTACGCTGGTCATAGAGAGGCTTTCATTGCGTAAGCAGGCGCTTGGGCGCCAGAGACTGGTTTGGCTGGCTTTCTATCGTGCAGCCTGCGGCAATGTCCAGCATTGCGGCAATCAGGCGGCAAGGAACATTCGGCGCACCGGAACTGATACCTTCAATGGCAAAGCAAAGGGGCACCGCTCGCGCAATGCCCCTCCAAAAATCCTCTGCATGGGAGGAGGACGATTAGTCGTCGTCGCCAACGTCCTCGCCACCGGCAACAAGCAGCACTTCGCCCAAAAGACCCGAGCTCTCTCGCACGCCTTGTTCGATGATATTGGCGGCTTCTGGATTATCCTTGAGGAACTGGCGCGCATTCTCACGCCCCTGCCCGAGGCGCTGGGAATCCCAGGAGAACCAGGCACCAGACTTGTCGATGATGCCCGACTTGACGCCCAAATCCAGCAATTCGCCGGTCTTGGAGATACCTTCGCCATACATGATGTCGAACTCGACCTGGCGGAACGGAGGCGCCAGCTTGTTCTTGACGACTTTCACGCGCGTCTGATTGCCCACGATCTCCTCGCGATCCTTGAGCGCCCCGATGCGACGGATGTCCAGGCGCACTGACGCATAGAACTTGAGCGCATTACCGCCCGTGGTGGTCTCGGGCGAGCCGTACATCACACCGATCTTCATGCGGATTTGGTTGATGAAGATGACCAGACACTTGGACTTGCTGATCGAAGAGGTCAGCTTGCGCATAGCCTGGCTCATCAGGCGCGCCTGCAGGCCCGGCAAGGAATCGCCCATTTCCCCTTCTAGTTCAGCCCGCGGGGTAAGTGCAGCAACCGAATCGACCACCAGCACGTCGATGGCACCAGAGCGCACCAGCGTATCGGTAATTTCGAGCGCCTGCTCGCCGGCGTCCGGCTGGGAAATCAGCAGATCATCGACATTGACGCCCAGCTTGCGGGCATAAACCGGGTCCAGCGCATGCTCGGCGTCCACGAACGCGCAGATGCCACCAGACTTCTGGGCTTCGGCGATCACATGGAGGGCGAGCGTGGTCTTACCCGATGATTCGGGCCCGAAGATCTCGACGATACGACCCTTGGGCAGCCCGCCAATGCCAAGGGCAATGTCCAGCCCCAGCGAACCGGTAGAGATGGCCTCGACCTCGATGGACGAGTTCTCGCCCAGACGCATGATCGAGCCCTTGCCGAAATTGCGCTCAATCTGGCTGAGCGCTGCGGCAAGTGCCTTGTCTTTATCCATCGATCCACCTTCAACAACACGAAGCGGCGCATTAGCCATAAGTTCTCTCCTTATTCCACGCATCGGAAGACTGCGCAACGCGCTGACATCGCCTGTGGTCATGCTTTGAATCTATGCCCTTTGTTCTCATTTTGTTCCGACCAAGTCAAGTACAAATTGAGAACGGAACGGCCGGCCTGCAGAAGAAACCTAGTGAACAGAGTCACAGAAGCGGTAGCGGCACAAAAGTATGATATTTGGGCTTGCGCCAGGCGACCATGTTGCGTTTTATGCCCGCAAAATAGCGCCCGATGGGGGCCGGCAGAGGAGCTCAGCCATGAATCTTATCCAGTTTTTCGACAAGCACGGCGCACGCGCCGTTGCCGCCGTCGAAAGCGGCGTCGCGCGGCAGGTCAATGGCGCAACAAGCGTTTACGAACTGGCTCTTGCGGCGCTGGACGCCAATGGCGGCCTTGCCGCGCTGATCGAGGCGCGCGGCCTTGGCGAAACAGTGGATCGCGACCAGATCCTTGCCGAAGGGCGCATGCTTTCCCCCATCGACCATCCCGACCCGGCCCACCTTTATGTGACAGGCACGGGGCTGACCCATCTCGGCTCCGCCGCAACTCGCGATGCGATGCACAAGGCCAACGGCACCAAGACCGAAGACAGCCTCACCGACTCCATGAAGATGTTCCGCATGGGTCTTGAAGGGGGCAAGCCTTCAGAGGGCGCCAAAGGCGTGCAGCCCGAATGGTTCTACAAGGGCAATGGCTACACCGTAGTCAATCCCGGTCACCCAATCCCCTCGCCCGGCTTTGCGCTGGATGCCGGCGAAGAGCCGGAGATCGCCGGCATCTACGTGATCGATCGCAATGGCCAGCCACGCCGGCTTGGCTTCGCGCTGGCCAACGAATTTTCTGATCACGTGACCGAGCGCATCAACTACCTCTATCTCGCCCATTCCAAGCTGCGCGCCTGTTCTTTTGGCCCCGAGCTGCGCGTTGGTGATCTGCCGCGGCACGTGGAAGGGATGTCCCGCATCTATCGCAATGGCGAAGTGCTCTGGGAAAAGCCATTCCTCAGTGGCGAAGACAATATGAGCCATACCATCGCAAACCTTGAATATCACCACTTCAAGTACGAGCTGTTCCGCACACCCGGCGATGTGCATGTCCACTGTTTCGGCACGGCAACGCTGAGCTTTGCCGATGGCATTTCAACCCAGCCAAATGATGTGTTCGAGATCGAGGAAAAGCAGTTCGGGAGCCCCTTGCGCAACCCCATCCGGGTCGACGACGAGCATCCAGTCATCGTCGGCAATCTCTATTGAGCTTGAAGCACACCAACTAACATGTCAGTTATCCCTCTGTTTTGGAGGGATAACATGACTGCTCGCACATTCGAAAAGCGCCGCGTCGGGCAAACCGATCTGGAAGTCACGACCTTGGGATTGGGCGGCGCGACCTTGGCCGGGAGCTTCAGCGCCGTTAGTGCCGAACAGGCGCGTGCCACTGTCGCCCATGCGCTTGATAGCGGCATCACTTATGTCGACACCGCGCCCCATTATGGCGCCGGCCGCTCCGAGCATCTGATCGGCGACGTCCTGCGCGAGCGGCTCGGCGAAGCTGTTTTGTCCACCAAGGTCGGGCGTCTCTTCAAAGGCGTGCGGGGCGAGGCCGACAACAAGACCGAGTTCGTCCAGCCCCTGCCCTTCCAGGCCCGGTACGACTATTCCTATGACGGCGTCATGCGCTCTTTCGAGGACAGCCAGCAGCGGCTCGGCCTGAGCAACATCGACATTCTTTATGTCCACGACATCGGCGCGGCCACGCATGGCGAGGAAGCCAACAAGCCGCTTTGGCAGCAATTGGTCGATGGCGGCTACAAGGCCCTGCGCGAATTGCGCGACGGCGGTGCCGTTAAGGCTATCGGCCTGGGTGTCAATGAATGGCAAGTGCTCATGGAGGCCTTCGCCCTGGGCGATTGGGACGTCTTCCTCCTGGCTGGTCGCTACACGTTGCTCGAGCAGACCTCGCTTGATCCGTTTTTGAGCACCTGCCTTTCCCGGGGCGCCTCCGTTGTTGTTGGCGGACCATTCAATTCGGGCATCCTCGTGGGCCGCTCGACGTTCAACTACGCCAAGGCACCTGAGGAAATCGTCCGCAAGGTGCGCGCCATCGAGGCGGTCTGCCAGGAGTTCGCCGTTCCCCTGCCCGCTGCAGCCCTCCAGTTCCCCCTCACCCATCCCGCCGTGTGCAATGTCCTGCCTGGACCGCGCTCGCCGCAGGAGCTGGACGAAATTCTCGACTGGTGGTTCATGGACATTCCGCATGAGCTTTGGACAAGGCTGGAGGAAAAAGGACTGCTCGCCCCGGGCACACCTGTCCCGGGTGGTTTCTCCTGATCTTAGGAGCTGTGCCGTCCCGGCAGCCTAGTTCAGGTCACGCGCATAGGTCTTTAGGATTTCGAGCGGAATAAAGCCGAGAACCTTTTGGTTGGTGGCGCGCAGGAACACGCGCGGCGCCTCCTTGGCCTCGTACGCCTGCCACCAGCGCTGCGCCACAAGGCACCAGCGATTTCCGGCCACCAGTCCCTTAAAGCCGAACTCGGGCCTGGGTGTCGAAAGGTCATTCCCCACCGATTGGGAATAGCGCAGAAACGCATCGCTGGCTTCGATGCACACCAGATGCACAGCAGCGCTGTCAGGCCCTGCTGCACAATACCCGGTGCGGAAAAAGCCGGTTAAGGGATCGCTTGAACAAGGCTGCAGGGGCTCGCCGAGCACGTTGAACTCGGCAGGACCCTCAAAGCGCCCCTGCTCGTTCAAGCCGAGTCACCCTTGCCCAGCTTTTGCAGCACTTCCTTGACCTTGGAATTGATCTGGTCGAGCGAATAGGGCTTTGGCAGAAATTCGACGCTTTGGTCGTCCTCTATGTCCCGGCGTACGCTTTCCTCGGCGTAACCAGAAACAAAGATCACCTTGAGATTGGGCATTGACTCGCGCACGTGGCGCAACAGCGTCGGTCCGTCCATTTCGGGCATCACCACGTCCGAAATCATGAGGTCGATCTTGAAATCGAGATCTTCCAGCACCTCAAGCGCTTCCTCGCCGCCATCGGCCTCGAACACCTCATAGCCCGTTGCGCGCAGAGCCCGAGCGGAGAACGCACGCACGCTTTCCTCGTCTTCCACAAGAAGGATCCGCTCATGTCCCGTAAGATCCTTGACCGGCGCCACCCCGGCGGCCTTGCCCGCAGCTTCGGCGGCACTCACCACATGGCGCGGCAGGAATATCTTGAAGGTCGTCCCGACCCCGACGGTAGAAACGGGATAGATATAGCCCTCGGTCTGCTTGACGATGCCATATACCGTGGACAGTCCAAGCCCCGTACCCTTGCCCAATTCCTTGGTGGTAAAGAACGGCTCGAAGATCTTCTCGATGACTTCGGCCGACATGCCCGTGCCGGTATCCTGCACTTCGATCAGCACATAATCGGCCGGCACCATGCCTTCAAAGCTCATGCCGCCAACTTCGGCTTCCGCGACATTGGCCGTACGGATAGTGATGGCGCCACCATTGGGCATGGCATCGCGGGCGTTCACCACCAGATTGATGATGACCTGCTCGAGTTGCACCACGTCGGCGCGTACCGGCCAGATATTGCGGCCGTGCTCGACTGATAGCGTGTTCTTTTCCCCGATCATACGCTTCAGCAGAACCGTCAGATCGTCCACAATAAGCGGCAGTTCCAGCACCTGCGGGCGCAGTGTTTGTCGGCGCGAAAACGCCAGCAGTTGACGCGTCAGGCCAGCGGCACGATTGGCGTTTTGCTTGATCTGCATCAGCTCGCCGAACGAGGGATCGCCCGGCTTGTGCTTGAGCAGCAGGAGGTCCGAAAAGCCGATGATGGCCGTCAGCAAATTGTTGAAGTCGTGCGCGACGCCACCGGCCAATTGCCCCACAGCCTGCATCTTCTGCGACTGGGCAAACTGCGCCTCGAGTTTGCGCTGGTCGGTCATATCGAGCGCATAAACATTAACCTGCTCGGGCGAGCCGGCGCTCATCTCCGATGCGGAGAGGTAAAGGCGTACGGCATGTTCGCCTTCTGCGCTCAGAAGCGCATCGACTGGCTCGATTTCGGAGCGATGTGCCGCAGCGTCGGCGAGGGCACGGGCGAATTTCTCGCGGCTGCCTTCACCGATCAACTCGGTGAGCGGCTGCATTTCGAGACTTTTTTCCTCGCCCGACCACTTAAAGATGCGCCCGAACGGCGCGTTGGTGCGGATGATCCGTCCTTCTGCATCAAGGGTCGCGATGGCAAACGGCGTGTCGTTAAAGAAGCGCGAGAATCGCACTTCTGCCGCTCGCAATTCTTCTTCGGTATCCGGCGCATTGGATTTGTCGAGCACCAGCGTGCGCGTCTCGCCAAGTTCGCCATCCGCCAGCCGGGCTGCGCGGTGCAGCAGCCGCACAGGCAGGCTGGTGCCATTCCGGCGGACAAGGTCGATATCGATGATCTCGGTATGGATTTCCCCATCGCGCCGGCCGCGCATCAGCAGCGTCGCGCCATCGCCGCGAACAATGTCCGACATGCCAAGATGCCCGGAATTGAACTCGGCCAGATCATACCCTAGCCAGTCCGCCAGCGTGGAGTTGAGATATTGAATGCGCCCATGCGCGTCGGCCGAGAAAAAGCCGGCCGGCGAATGATCGAGATAATCAATGGCGCGCTGCAGGTCGCGAAACGCACTCTCATTGTTGTCCCGGTCGCGGGTAATGTCCTCGACCGACCAGATCACCAAAGGTTTGCGCGCCTCGTCGGACTCGGGCAGCGGGCGCACACCCACGCGATACCAGAAAGCCTTGGAGCTGTCGGGAGCGTGTCCGCCCAAGCCACCCAGCACGCGAACATCCTCAACAGCGGCTCTTCCATCCTTGGCGGCGCGTGAAAGACGGTAGATCGCCTCGCTGGCATCGGCCTCGCCGGCAAAAAGTCGGGGCACGCCTACGGGCACGCCATTGGTTACAGCCCCCGAGAAACTGCCGTAATGCGCGTTCACATAGGCGATCTTGCCATCACGGTCGGCCACCACGGCGCCAAAGGGCAGGCTGTCGACAACAGCATTGGAAATCGTGCGGCGCTCTTCGCCATTGGCGAAGCGAAACAGGCCAGCAGCCAGTGCGAAGAGGCAAAACACGCCCACCACAGCCAGCACGCCCACAAAGGTCATCACCAGTTCAGGCGAAATCTGACTTCCGAACACAGAGAACACGACGGCAAGCGCAACAAGAAACACCCCCAGCACGAGCACGCGCCACAAGCCTGCGCTGCCACGACCAGCGGAAAGCAGTGGGTCGGGGTAATTGTCTTCGCCGATGGGCGCCGATGCCATGAGTCGATCTGCTCCAATACCTAGGGACGGGCCGAATCAGGGCCTGCATAAGGGTCTATCAAAAGCCCTAACACGAGGGGAGGCTGATCGGCATTTTCAACAAGTGCGCGGCCAATAAAAGCCCTGGAGTGCAACTCGGCAAGCACAGACCACCTGCCTCGCGCTAACGCGCCTTCCAGCCCGCACCCTTTTTCAGCCGCATCACAAAGCCGATTACTTCCGCCACGGCCTTGAAATGTTCGGTGGGAATGGTTTCGTCCACATCGACGCTGGCGAACAGCGCACGGGCGAGCGGCGGATTCTCCACGATCGGCACATCATGCTCCTTGGCCAGCTCGCGAATGCGGAACGCCACCGCGTCAGCACCCTTGGCGACGCATTGCGGAGCGCCCATGTCGCGGTCGTATTTAAGCGCCACGGCAAAGTGCGTCGGGTTGGTAATGACTACCGTTGCGTCCGGCACGGCAGCCATCATGCGCTTGCGCGAACGCTCCTGGCGCAGCTGGCGTATACGGCCCTTGACGTGCGGATCGCCTTCCATCTGCTTGTATTCGTCGCGCTGCTCCTGCACCGTCATCATCAAGCGCTTCCACCATTTCTGGCGGGTGTAGAAATAGTCGGCCCCGGCGATCACAATCACCACGGCGAGCGTCGCCATGAAGATCTTGAGCCCAATGTCCTGAAAATTGAGCAGAATCAGGATCGGATCGGCCGTCATCATGGTGTCGAGCCGGTCCCGCTCGGGCCAGACTACGGCCACGAGCACGCCGCCGACGACCCCGATCTTGAACAGGCCCTTGCCGAAATTGACCAACGAGTCCGGCGAAAACAGCCTCTTGAAGCCGGCCAAGGGTGAAATCTTGGAAAATTTGGGTGTAATCGGCTCCACCGAAACCAGCGGCTTGTGCTGGATCAGATTGGCGATCACCGCACAGGCGGAGAGCACCATCAGCGGGATCATCACCGTGCCCAGCGTCGCCAGCGCCAGCCCATTAAAGAACACCTGAAAGCCCGATCCGCCCAATTCCACCTGGTCGGCATTGGCCATGATGCCCTTGAGCGAGCCCATCAGGCTCTGCGCAGCAGCCGGCCCCATCGACGCAAACACAATTGCGGAGCCCAGAAGCATGAACCAGGTCACCACTTCCTGGCTCTTGACCACGTCACCCTTCTTGAAGGCATCTTCGAGCTTCTTTTGGGAAGGGTCTTCTGTTTTTGCGTCGTTCTCGGGGGCTTCGTCCGACATCTAGCCCCTCCACATCATCAGATGGTCTTCGAACGCAGAGAGATACCACCCCATCATCATGGTGAGCAGCAGGGCAAACAGCGCCAAGCCCGCGAAGATGTTCGCGGGCATAAGGAGAAAGAACACCTGCAGCGCTGGCATCAGCCGTGCCAGGATCCCCGCCCCCAAATTGAAAACCAGCCCAAAAACGATAAATGGCGCCGACATCTGGATGCCAATGGAAAATGCCTTGGCCACAGTCTGGATCGCCATCTGCGCAGCATCGTCGAACATCAAGGGCGCATCGATGGGAAACACCACATAGCTGTCATAGGTGGCGGCGAGCGCAAGGTGATGCAAGTCCGTCGCAAAGATCAGCACCATGCCCAGAAAGCTCAGAAAACTACCAAAAATTGCGCCCTGCACCCCGGTCTGTGTCGGGTCCGCCGCCATGGCGGTGGACAGCCCCACCTGAAATGCAATGATCGCACCGGCGACCTGCGTTGCCGAGACCACAAGTCGCGCAATGCCGCCCAGAATGAGACCAACGGCTAGCTCATGAAAGATCAGGCCCACGATAGACATGACATCGTCTGGCAGGGTCGGCAGGTTCGGCGACAGGAGCGGATAAACGACCAGGGTAAAGGCCAGCGCGAAACTCAGGCGCATGCGGGCGGGGATCATGTCCTCTCCCAGCGCCGGCATCAGCATCAGAATGGCGCCGATGCGCGTAAACAGCAGCAGGAACAGGAAGGCCGTATTGGGCAGCCAATCGAGCCCGATCGTCACTTGGCTAGCCGCCGACGATGATCATGTCGACCACCCGGTTCATGTAGGCGCCCATGGTCGCCCCCAGAAACGGCAGCGTCAGCAGCATGGTCAAGAAGATGGCGATGATCTTGGGCACGAACACCAGCGTCTGTTCCTGGATCTGTGTCAGCGCCTGGAACAGCGCAATCACGACGCCCACCACCAGCCCGACCAGCATCATAGGCGCCGACACGATGATCAGCGTCCAGATGCCGTCGCTGGCAATATCAAGAACTTCGGCGCCGGTCATGCCAATCTGCGAATCGTTAAGTTTCCATGCCCAGCATTACCATGCCTCCGCCGTATTGAGCGGCCTGCGAGCATTGCCGCATACAAAGCGGCGTGAATACGAGCGGGCCGCGGTTGTCATCACCCGGCTCGTCCGGGTGATCCAACTCTCCACACCAGCGGAACCATGGATTCCCCGAACAAGCTGGGCAATGACGATCAACCCATTGAGCGGCCTAGATCGGCATCCGCATGATTTCTTCATAAGCCGAGATCACGCGGTCGCGCACCGTCACCATGCTCTGGATTGCAATCTCGGTTTCGCTAAGCGCCGTCACCATGTCGACCACATTGGCCTTGCCGTTGACCATGTCGATGGCCATGGCATCCGACGTCTTGCCGCTATCGACCACGCCCTGCACCTGTTGGGCGAGCAAATCGGCAAAACTGTTGCCGCCACTGGGCGCAGCTAAAGCGGTCAGATCGGTATTGGGCTTGGTAGCCTGATTGATCAGCCGGCTCGCATTGCCATAGGCGGCAGTCGCGGCATTGAAGGGAGTGGTTACGGCCATCAGGAACTCCTGTTCAATCAGCCGCGCAGGATGTCGAGCGTGCGCCCGAGCATCTGCCGCGTGACGGAAACGACATTGAGATTGGCCTCGTAGGTACGCTGGGCCTCGCGCATATCCATTGTTTCGATCAGCGGGTTGACGTTCGGATATTGAACATAGCCGCGCTCGTCGGCCGCCGGATGTCCGGGCTCAAAGCGCGACGTGAAGTCACTCATGTCATAGGCCAGCTTTCCTACTTCCACGACCTGACCACCCAATTCTGCATCAAAGCTCGTTTCAAACGTAGGCACTCGCCGACGATAGGGCTCCTCCCCCGGCGCTTTCCCGGCTGAATCGGTGTTAGCAAGGTTCTCTGCGATCACCCGCATACGCGCGGTCTGGGCGTGCATGCCGGTTGCAGCGATGCGGAGCGAGGAATTGAAATCCATTCTGGCTTATTCCTTATGCCTGCCGGCCGAGCGCGGTTTTGAGAATGGCGATGGATTTGGTGTAAAGGCCCGTAGCGGCCTGGTAGTCCATCATATTGGTGGTGACCTTCATCATCTCGTCTTCCAGCGTCACGCCGTTACCCTCTGGCGTCACCTCGAAATTGGCCATGCGCTGCGCGCCGAAGGGCGACTGGGAAGCGCTTGCAACGCTGAAATGCATGGGCTGGGTCGCTGTGGTCGTGACACTTGCCACAGAGAAAGCGCGCTTCTGATCGGCAAAATTGTATTGCGCTAGATCCCGCCCGCGGAAACCCGGCGTTTCCGCATTGGCCACGTTTTCCGCCAGAAGGCCTTGACGCGTTTGGTGCCAGCGCATCTTGTCGGTCAGCGCCGAAAACACCGGCATGTTCAGAAAGGCCATGGCCCAAGGTCCTCGCGAGTCCCGCTCGATAGGCAAATCTTGCCGCGTCATGGTTAATCAAGTGTTAACCCTGTGCACTTAGGGCACAAAGAGCCTCGCAATTTGCACATTTGCGTGGGCAAGTAGGCAAACTATGCCGCCTGGTGAATCAGGCTGGAACGATCTGGAGTGACTATGCAGTTCATCACGAGCCTCTTTGGTGGGTCGGGCAATAGCTGGATTACCATGCTGTTGGCCCTTGGCATCGTGGTGGTGCTGATCTTCCTGGCCGTCTGGCTGCTGAAATTCCTGTTCAACGCTTCGGGCAATGTCTCGCGTGGTCGTCACAAGCGCCTGAGCGTTGTGGACAGTTTGGCGCTTGATCCAAAACGCCACTTGCTGATCGTGCGCCGAGACGATGTGGAGCACCTGATCCTTGTCGGCGGCACGCAGGATCTGGTGGTGGAAACCGGTATCCCGGTCCTCGAAGAGCAGGCTACCCAGCCCACCCGCCGGCCCGTGCCCATGGTCGCCTCCCGCCGTCCGGCGGCGGCAAAAAACGCGGCGCCCCCCGTCGAGACGCCCACCCACGCTGCCGTCAAACCTCTTTCGCCCGGCCCTGCGACAGTGGCCGACCAGCTGCGCGAAATGGGCCAGCCCACGGACAAGAAGACCCATCTTTCGCTGCGTCACACGGGCCTGCTTCGCCCCGTCAGCGAGATCGAGCCCATTGTAGCTGCTGAAAACTCGGTGATCCCCAGTGGCGCGGATCGCGACTCAGCTAAAGAAGGCAGAGCGCAACGCGATACCGAAGGCAGCGATATTGGTGGCAACCACGGGGCAAACCGGATTTAAGCCTTTGCGCCAGCGCCGGTTCTTGCCCGTCGCAGGGCTGCTTGTCCTCTTTCTGGCACTAGCGCCTAGCTTTGCCTTCGGGCAGGACGTGTCGATCGATTTTGGCGACGATACGACCATAACCGAACGTGCCGTCCAGATCATCGGGCTTATCACGCTCCTGTCGCTGGCGCCCTCCATCCTCGTGATGGTGACCAGCTTCACCCGCATCGTGGTGGTGCTCTCGCTCCTGCGCACCGCCATTGGCCTGCAGACCGCGCCACCCAATTCGGTCATGGTGTCGCTTGCACTTTTCCTCACCATTTTCGTGATGCAGCCCACGCTGCAGCAAACCTATGACGTCGGCATCGCACCCCTGCTGGCAGGCGATATCGAAATTGCCGAAGCCTTCGAGCTCGGCAGCGCCCCGCTGCACGAGTTCATGCGCGCCAATGTGCGCGAACAGGACCTGTCCCTGTTCTATGACCTGACCGACGCCGTCCCTCCGGACGAACCCGAAGCCATCCCGCTGCAGCTGTTGATCCCCGCCTTCATGATTTCGGAACTGCGTCGGGCCTTCGAGATCGGCTTCCTCTTGTTCCTGCCCTTTGTCGTCATCGACATGGTCGTCGCATCGGTGCTGATGGGCATGGGCATGATGATGCTCCCGCCGGTGGTGATCTCACTGCCCTTCAAGCTGATCTTCTTCGTGCTGGTGGACGGCTGGTATCTGGTTGCCGGATCGCTTGTCCGCAGCTTTGTCAGCGGAACAACAGGCGCAGGCTAATCACCCTGCGCGGGCGGCAACAGCACCCGGCTGGCTCGCTGTCATGGGCGCCAGCGCCCCACCGGAACCATAAGTCTCGCGATAGGCTGCAAGAAAGGCGTTGATCCCTTCAAGCCCTGACACTTGGCTAGCCACCGTTTTGAACTCAACGCTCGTCACCGAGATATTGCCCGTCACCAGATCGAACATAGGCCATTCCGGCGTGGTGACCATGGCCTCGCCGAACTTGGAACGCAGCCGCGCCAGTCCAAACCGGTCATCAGCCAGAACATAGCCAACGGCAGCCTTGATCAATCCCATCCGCGCCTGCTGGCTGCGCGTAATGTCACTGGGATCGGTATAAAGCGCCTCGATCATTTCGCCGGCTTGCGAATAGCGCTTGGCCTTCCACTGCGCATCGATCCGCAGCTGCGCCACATCGCTCCCTTCCATCTCCCTCAACATATTAAGGGCTAGCTGATCGCGTCCCCCGTCGATCATGGCCCGCGCTTCCAGCACCCGCCGCTGTCGTGCCAGGGTCGCGGGCATCTCGGGCAACCGCGTCGCATTGAGCACACGCAGGGCTTCTGTTGGCTTGCGATCTGCAAGGTAGATCACCGCCAGATCAGCCGCCACCTGGGTCCTCGCGACACCACGCAGCCGGTTCTCAAGCTGATACTCCAGAAGAACAGCCGCCTGGTTCAGCAGATCAACCCGCACCAAGCGCCGTGCCAAATTCCGGATCATTTCATCGCCACGCGCTCCCGGTGGCGTCAGGGCTCGGAAATCGTAGTAGAGCCCCAGCGCTTTCACCGGCGCCAAGGCATCAGCCGTACCGTTCAAAAAGAGGTCTGCAAATACTTCCTGCGCATTGTCGCGCAGAGCGTTGACTTGCGGGCTTTCAGGGTAGGTGCTGACCGCCTGCTGCACGGTTTCAAATCCGGCGCGGTAATCACCATCGCGGAAAAAGAAATCGGCAAGCATGTTGAGCATGTCAGCTTCGAGCGGATTGCCCCTCCAGAGCAAGGCTTCCGCCCCCAGGGTCTCGGCCGCCTTGTGAAGGTTGAGCTTGCCCGCCTTGTCCAGCACGTGCAGCGTGCGGAAAATCGCCTCGGCCCGAGTAGGCCGTACGTCGGCCGCAATGACTTGACCATAGATGTCGATTGCCTCGTCCGCCCGCCCCTGCAGCTCGGCAATGCGTCCATTCATAAGCAGGTAAAGGCTGGCGCCTTCGGCATCCAGACTGGTGAATTCCATGCCATCGAGCAATTGTTCGGCCATGCGAGCATCGCCCGTTTCAACAGCCGCCCGGATTGCGGCAAAGGTGAAGCGGTTCTGCACCCAAAGTGGATAGCTGGCGACAACAGGCAACGCCGCCAAGGCATCTACCTTGGCGCCCTTGAAATCGGATACATCAGCCCGGGCGATCGCGCGCCAGATCAGCGCGTCGATCTCGTTGCCGAGGGCCGCCTGGTTGAGAACATTGAGCGCATCACGGCTGCGGCCAGCCAAGGCATTCGCCATGGCGCGCGCCAGCAACATTTTGCGCGTCAGCTTGTCGTCCTTGAGCTCGGCCGCGAGCACATCGAGCACGCCGACCGCTTCAAGGCCAAACTGGTTGGCGATAAGAAACTGAGCCAGATCAAGCCGCGTCTGGTCACGCTGGCGTCCTTCGGCGCTAGCCGCCTGCATCAGCAGTTGGTTTTGCTGCTTGCCGAATTCGGCCAGGTCGCGCTGCTCCAGCCGCGCGAGGTCAACGAAGCTCCCTCGCATGGCGTCGTTGAGGCCCGTTCCTGCGACCCGCTGCCCTTCCAGTTCGGACACGGTCAATCCATCTGGGGACGAGATCACGGCAAGCGTGTTCTCGATCGCCAGATCGACATCTTCGGTCTTGGGCTTGAGCACAAGCCCATGCACACTGCGCAGGGCTGAAAAGTCCACATAATCCAGCGTGCGCGTAACCCCGCGTGCGGGTGGATAGGCCGTGACGACCTTGAGCATGTCGCCCACGACGGGATCGCGGAAGTCATGTGCCCGAGCCGGCCGCGCCACATCGGCAACCAGCTCGAAATCTCCTTCGACATCTCTGCGGCGCGACATGGTAATGGGCTCGGTCGGCGTCAGCATGATGTCGCCCAGCGACAGCACCCAGGCCATTCCTTCCGAACCCAGCGTTGCCAGCCGATCCTGCGACAGGTCGATCCGCACGACCTGCGTATCGCCGGCCGCAACCACCTCAAACGTGCTGGCGATCGCATCGAATTCTTGCGAGCGCGCGGGCGGCACGACACCAGCTACCGTGTCAAAAATCATCCAGACGCTGTCGCCCCGCCGGAACACAGCTGCAGGCGTATCCTGTTCAAATGGGAAAACCACGCGAACGGTCGAGCCAAGCACGCTGACAAACGGCTCCACCGTTTGCGTCGTCAATTGTGGTTTGAGCTTGTCGACAAAAGGCGCCGAATAGGGGGGCAGCCCGGCAGCACTGTCGCTTTCTGCCTCAAGCGGCACAAGGCTGGCAGCAGCAAAGGAAGGACGCCCCTCTCCGGCAATGTCGATGTCGAGGATCTGCTGCGCTGGCGTGTTCTGGTAAAACCGGGGCGTAACTTTTGGCGCAAGCTTGAGCGCAATCATGGTCCCGTCGGGAGTAACTTCCGGCTCCACCGCGAGGATCTCGGGCGGCAGATCGGCCAGAAGTTCGTTCAGATCAATCTCGACCGGCCATTCGAACGCGAGCATGCCCTCGTTTTCAAGCTGGGCATAATTGGCACTGGTCGGCACAGTCCAGTCGAACTGAAGGCGCAGGAAAGTAGGGTTCCGCCCGATCCGGACACTGGCCTTGGGGTCCAGCTCCGCCACTCCCTTGGCCTTACGTTCCTGCTCAGCCCGGATCGCTGCCAGCCGCGCCCGCTCAGCCAACTCATCTATGATGTCCTGTGGCAAGGTGGGAGGCATACCCTGCCAGCTTGTGGGCAGCAGGTCGATAAAGAGCTTCTCGCCCGCTTCGATCCTGTTGAACTTGAACGCGGAGCGCAGCCCGAGGCGAAGCCCCCTTCCGTCTGGATCGACCCGCGCGACCGAAAGATAATCCGGCATGGTCGAGCCGACATCAGGCAGCAGCACCGACACTTGCTCGCTGAACTCAAGGGAGAGCACGCCATTCTCGAGGCGCATCTGGTATTCCGGCAGGCTGTCGCGACCGGGGAAACTCAGTATCAGCCGGCCATAACCCGCTTCTTCGGTGGCAAAAAGCTGCCCGTCGATCTGCGCATAAGCGGATTGCACAAGGCTGGACGAGGCGAGCATAGCGCCAAGCACAAGCGCTCGTAGGGCTTTTGTCCACCCAGCCTTCTCAGCAGTCTTCACCGGCTTCTGCCCGCCCGACGCAATTCCCGTATGCCGGACTTGGCCGATTTCTGGGCCGCCATGCACGCAAGGGTACAACACTCAATGCGTGCACCCTAGCGAGCCCAGCTTAACGTCGCCTTACACTTGGGAACGCCCTACTGCCCCACGATTTGCGGCAGGGCAGCAAGGTCATCCGCCGTCATCTGCGCTGCCGGGCGGTCGGCCAGGGAGGCCATCTTGACCGTCAGCTCCTGCGCCCGGGCCGGATCCATTGCCGCCAGGATCGGCGCCATCTTTCGCGGGCTCATGGTCTTGGCTACGCGCAGGAGCACTTCCATGTCGAGATTGTTGAAAATCCCCGCGGCGTCCTTGGGCTTCATGGTTTCGTACATCGCCACAATCCCTGCGAACTGACCCGATTCCATCTCCGTACGCTGGTCCACCAAGGCTGAAATCTGCGCCTCAAGTGCTTCCAGCGTTGCCGCCCGTTCCTCGATCCGCTTTTCGGCAGCATCCACAATGGATGCGCGAAGGGCCAGATCCTGTTCGTACTTCTCCAGTGCCGTGCGCCGCTCAGCCAAACGTTCCAGCAATTGCTGTTCGCTCAACGCCGTACCGCCGCTATTGCTCAGGGGAGCAGTGCCGCCCTGGCCGTCGATCACAACGGGAATGGCGTCGCCGCTCTCCAGGCACTCCGTCATGGACTGGGCAAAGCTTGCCTCGCCTTGAGTTGCCGTTTCCGGCTCGGCACCGTGGCCGCCCTCTTCAGCGGGCGGATTGTTCAGCGTCACGACGCCATCTTCATCGATCTCTGCATCCGATTCGCGGCAAAAAGTCGTGCCCCCGTGAGCAACGGGCACTTCATGCCCGTTCTCACCGGCTGGATGTTCGGCCACATCTGCATCGTGCCCGCCTTCGGCAGCGGCTTCCCCATGTGCAACTGCTGCAGCAGGAGCGCCATGCCCACCAGCGTCGGCTTTGCCGGAAGCCAAGGTTGGGCTGGTATCAACAAGCGTTGGGCTGATATCCTCGATGGTGTGCTCGCCCGGCAGGGCCGCATCACCGCCCTCGCTCGCCTCTCCACCACTGCCATGCGCCGCCGGAGCCCCGGATGCAGCCTGTGCCACCCCAACACCGCCCAGCACATAGCCACCATTGGTGACCAGACCCAGGGTCTTGAGCACCAGCAGCGCGGCAATGGCCATCACGACGACGGGGAGCAGGCGGATCCTGTTCACGCAGCAGCTCCACGGGTCCGGACACGGCTCGACAATTGCTCAAGCGCCGACTGCACCTTGTTGGGCGTCTCAATCACTGGTTCGGCGACAACAGGGCTCTGGCGCGCTGCCGTCGTGATCTTGACGATGCGGTCCATCAGCACCGTGCCGGCATTTACATGATTGGCCAGCTCGATCCCGAAGCGCTCGGCTTCTTCCAGCCGCGTGCTCAGCGCCAGATCAGCCTCTACAGCCGTCTGCTTGAGTTCCCTGATCGCCTGATTGGCCAGATTGGTGGCGCCAACCAGATCGGCAACCATCTGCCGCAGCACGTCCTTGTCGGCATGCAGGCGCTTGAGGCGCGCATTGAGGATGACGCAATAGCCAATTGTCAGCGCCAGCAGGATGGCAACGGCAGCTTCCACGACAATTCCAAACGGCAAGCCAAACATTATTTCTGTTCCAATTTCTCATCGAGTGCTTCAAAGGCCGCCATCGTGACCTTTGGCGGATTCAGCGGCCGGGCAACCCGCACCGAAACATGATTGCCGATATGGCCCATAATGGCTTCGGTCAGCTCCACATCCCCGCAGCGCAAACGCACCGGATCACTCGGCAGGCGCTCGAACATCACCGTATCGCCCCGCTTCATGGACAACATGCGCGAAAGCGGCAAATCCTGCTCGTGCAGGATCGCCTCGATTTCCACCTCGGCCGAATAGATTTCGGTCGCCAGATGCCCTTCCCAGATCGGATCGCGCCCGAACTTTTCGCCCATGAACATCTGCAAGAGCTGCTCGCGGATCGGCTCGATGGTTGCATAGGGCAAAAGGATCTCGACCTTGCCGCCGCGATCATCCATTTCGATGCGCAGCTCGATCAGGATTGCAGCATTGGCCGGCCGTGAAATTGCAGCGAAGCGCGGATTGGTTTCCATCCGTTCGAGCTTGAAATTGACCTGAGTCACTGGCTCGAAAGCGCGATGGGTGTCCTCGAGAATGATCTCAATCATCTTGCGCGCCAGCGCCATCTCGATGGTCGTATAGGGCCGCCCCTCGACGCGGATATTGCCATTGATCCGCCGCCCGCCGAGCAGGACGTCGATCATGGAATAGATCAGGCTCGAATCGACCGTCAGCAGGCCATAATTCTCCCACTCCTCAGCCCGGATCACCGACAGGATCGCCGGCAAGGGAATGGAATTGAGATAATCGCCGAACCGCACCGAGGAGATCGAGTCCATGGTCACTTCGACATTGTCGGACGTGAAATTGCGCAAGGACGTCGTGGCCAGCCTCACGAGCCGGTCGAACACGATTTCCAGCATGGGCAGGCGTTCATAGCTCACCAGCGCCGAGTTGATCAGCGCCTGTACGCCCGTCAGTTCCACATCGTCGCCGATGCTCGCGTCGAACCCCAGGAGGCTGTCGATTTCGTCCTGGTTGAGGACGCGATCGACACCATTCTCGTCGTCGCCACCGCCCTCCAGCATGGCTGCCCATTCGGCAGCAGCTTCGGCCGCTTTTTCCTCATCGCTCTGTTCAGGAACGTCGAGCCCTACAATGGCATCGTCCAGGGTCCAATCCTCGCTCAGCTTGTCCTGCTCGCTCGACCCAGCCATTACTGCACCAGGATCTCTTTAAACAAAACGGATTCCACGCGAGAGGGATAGATCGAAACATTCACCCGGCGCAGCAGCTCTTCCTTGAGCCGGTAGATGCCCGCCGATCCTTCCAGGTCCGACCGGCGCAGCTCGCGCAGATAGACCTGGAACGCATCGACCACCTTGGCCAGGCGCGGCTGGATTTCGGTCATCATCGCCTCATCGGCCACTTCCAGCGCCACGGTGAGCTTCATCACCGCGTCGCCTTCGCCATCCTTGTTGAGGTTGATGATCATGGGCGGCAAATTGAAGATGAAGCTGTGCGGCGCCTCGATAACTGCCCCGTGTTCGCCGGCGGCATGTTCGGCCTCTGCCGTGCCTTTGCTGAGGAAAAAGAACAGCCCTGCCCCGCCCAGCACCACGACCAGCGCGGCAGCCCCGATAATGATAAAGAGCTTGGGAACGCCTTTCTTGGCTGACGCGCCTTCCCCGATGTCTGCCTCAGCGGCCATGCGAACCTGCCCAAAATAGAAGGGGTTCCGGACGATTCCGGCACAGGCTCCAGCTAAGGCCCGCATGGTTAACGAATGGTTACAATCAGGGTCTGGGCGGCAGATTTTGCCGGGTAGGTTTTGCCCGCCTACCAGACAAGTCCCCACAGACACAGCCCAACGCCTCTAAGCAGATCACTGAGATCGTTAGCGTTTTCGCTCTGGCATGGTTTCTGCAAGGTAAACGGCGAGGCAGCGGCTTGGGGAAGCGGCGGCCTTGGGGAATAGCTAACCGGGGATCAGCGATGATCGAGAATGCACAACTGATCGGCCTGTCCAGGCAGATAGGATTGCAGCGCCAGATGGACGTGGTGGCCAACAACATGGCCAACATCAACACCACGGGCTTCAAGGCCGAAAACATCCTGTTCGAGGAATATGTCATGCCGGTCGCCCGCGACCGCGACTTCCCGCGCCTCGACCAGCCCCTCTCCTATGTTCAGGACTGGGCAACCATGCATGACCTGTCCGGCGGCGCCATGGTGCAGACGGGGAGCGAGCTCGACATTGCCCTCAACGGCCCCGGCTTCTTTGCCGTGCAGACGCCTGCGGGCGAACGCTTCACCAAGGCCGGTTCTTTCCAGCTCAGCGCCAATGGCACCCTGGTCGACCTCAACGGCAACCCCGTTCTGGGCAATGGCGGCCCCATCCAGTTTGGCCCTGAAGAAACCAATATTCTGATCGGCAGCGACGGCTCGGTCAGCTCCAGCGCTGGGGCCAAGGGCAGCCTGCGCCTCGTCGAATTCGACAATCCACAAGACCTCCAGCGCGAAGGCAGCAATCTCTTCGCCGGCGGCACGCCTATGGCCGCGACGCAGACCCGCGCCATGCAGGGCTTCATCGAGAAATCCAATGTGTCCGGCATTGCCGAAATGGCCGAAATGATCCGCGTTCAACGCGCCTATGAATCGGCCGCCAACCTCTCCGCCAAGCAGGACGAGTTGCGCCGCACCGCCATCCAGCGCCTCGGCGACACCAACGCGTAAAACCCGGAACCAGTGCCATGAAAGCTCTCTACATCGCATCGACCGGCATGAGCGCGCAGGAGCGCAACGTCGAAGTCATCTCCAACAACATCGCCAACATGCGCACCACGGGCTTTAAGCGCCAGCGCGCTGAGTTCGAGGACCTCCTTTACCAGCAGATCACGCGCGCCGGCTCGCCGAGTTCCGAACAGGGTACCCAGCTCCCGTCAGGCCTCGAAATCGGCTCGGGCGTGCGCACCGTCTCCACCCCACGCATCATGAGCCAGGGCTCCATCAACGGCACCGAGCGCGAGATGGACGTTGCCATCCGTGGCGAAGGCTTCTTCATGGTGAACCTGCCCGATGGTCGCACCGCCTACACCCGCGACGGCTCCTTTGAACGGAGCCCCGAAGGCACCATCGTCACCTCGGCGGGCTATGAAGTCGACCCCGGCATCACCATTCCTGGCAACGCCACCTCTGTCGCCATCGCGCCCGACGGCACTGTCTCCGCCTATCTCGATAACGAGTCCATCCCCACCCAGCTTGGCCAGCTCCAGCTCGCGCGCTTTGTCAACAAGTCCGGCCTCGAATCCCTGGGCGACAACCTTTTCATCGAAACGGCGTCCAGTGGTCCTGCACAGGTCAGCATGCCGAACGCCGAGGGCACCGGCAATCTGCTGCAGAACTATCTCGAAATGGCCAACGTCAATTCCGTCACCGAAATCGCCGACCTCATCGCCGCCCAGCGCGCCTACGAGATGAACGCCCGCGTTATCTCGGGCGCGGACGAGATGATGCAGTCGACGAGCCAGCTGCGCTAAGGGGGAACTGAGCCATGATCATCCGTTCCGCCCTCGCCCTTCTGCTGCTCTCAAGCACAGCTTTTGCCGCACCTGTCCTCAAGCGCGAGATCACCGTATCCGGCCCGATCGTCACCGTCGGCGATATGTTCGACGATGCCGGCCTTACCGCCGAGAACCCGCTTTTCCGCGCTCCCAAGCCTGGCACCTCGGGCTTGGTGCAGCTCGCGGACATCCGCTCGGCCACCGCCCGTATCGGCATCGAAACTTTTGACGCTGCCGGGCTCGACGCTGTTCGCGTCAGCCGCGCCGCCACCATTGTGGATCAGTCCACCCTTGCCGCGCTCATCAACCAGGACCTCGCCAACCGCGGCATCATCACATCAGGCATGTCAGCAGACACGATCTTCACCACCCCCGTCACCCCCCTCAGCGCCGAAGCCATTCCCCAGCCCGCTTCGGTTGTGTCCCTGCGCTATCTCCCCGGCACAGGCGCCTTCTCTGCCCGCTTTGCCATCGCCGGCATTGAGCAGCCGCTCGACGTTTCCGGCAATATCGAAATGATGATCGAGGCTCCCCACCTCACCGGCACATTCCCCGCCGGTGCCATCCTTTCGGCCGACGACATTGCGATGCGCCCCATTCCCCTGCGCTTTGCCGAAAGCACCGGCATTGCACGGCTCGAAGACCTTGTTGGCAAGGCCCTCAAGCGTGCCAGCCGGGACGGCATGGTGCTCAAGGCCAGTGACGTCTCCTCGCCGCTCACTATTTCGAAAAACGACCTCGTCACCATCTACTTCCGCCAGGGTCCTATGACGCTCACCGTCAAGGGCCAGGCCGTCACCGGCGCCACGATTGGCGCCCCGGTACAGGTCATCAACCTCATGTCCAAGCGCGTCATCAGCGCCACCGCCATTGCCGCAGGCGCCGTCGAGGTCAGCAATGACCCGCTGACGCTTGCCGGCCTCTGAATGCTCAGGAGAAATCCAATGAAACTGATCAAGCTCGCAACCCTCCTGACCCTTGCCGCTGCCCTGGCCGGCTGCAACACCACCGACCGCCTCGCCAATGTCGGCAAGGCCCCGGTGCTGACCCCCATCACCGACCCGACCACCACGGCCGGCTATCAGCCCGTCAACATGCCCATGCCTGCGGCCATCGCCGACACCTATCAGCCCAATTCGCTCTATCGCACCTCGGCCAAGGGCTTCTTCAAGGATGAGCGCGCCCACCGCATTGGCGACATCCTGACCGTCCTTGTCACCATCGACGACAGCGCCAAGATGGCCAACAGCACGTCTTCGGGCCGCACGGCCTCCAACAGCGCCGGCATGGGCGGCATCTTCGGCACGGCCGTGACCAATATTTCGGGCGGCGCCATCGATCCTTCCGCTGCCGTCGATTTCACCTCCGGCATGCAGAACGCCGGCAACGGCTCGGTTAATCGGTCAGAGAGCCTCGAAACCTCCGTTGCAGCCGTGGTTACCCAGGTCCTGCCCAACGGCAACCTTGTGATCGAGGGCCGCCAGGAAGTCCGCGTCAATTTCGAGGTGCGCGACCTCATCGTCGCCGGCATCGTCCGCCCCTCCGACATCCAGGCCAACAACACCATCCCCTCCTCCAAAATTGCCGAGGCCCGCATCTCCTACGGCGGCCGCGGCCAGATCACCGAAGTCCAGCAGCCCCGCTACGGCCAGCAGGTGATGGACGCCATCCTCCCCTTCTAACCCCTCCCGTGCTGTGCCCTCCCCATTGCACGGTACGGCTCCCCGGCGGGCTCACATCAGGCTCAGCCCTCCCCAAAGGCGCAGCTCCCCGGCTGCGCCTTTCCCCATTCGGCGGGAACGGTTTTGACCCGACTTGGCTTAAAGAACCAAGGAGGCACGCCATGAACATGGGCAACAGCACGGGCATCGGCATCGCCATCGGTCTGGCAATAGGCACCGCCGTCGGCATCGCTCTCGACAACACAGCCCTGGGCATAGGCGCCGGCCTAGCCCTAGGCGCATCCCTGGGCGCCGCCTGGTACACCTGGAAGAGCGACAAGCCGAAGGATTGATGCTTCTTCAAGGCACAATCCCACGCCCACCATTCGTCACCCACGGGCTCGACCCGAGCGCACTACACTTTGCGAACACCCCACAGCGTCCCAAAGGCCTCATGGTGAGCCTGTCGAACCACGAGGCCGCGCGAGTGGAGGGTTTATTGCCACGCCCCCATGGTTCGACAGGCTCACCATGAGGTCTACTGAGGGGACTCAATCTATCCCCACCACCGCTCGTCACCCTGGGGCCTGACCCGAGAGCCTGCCCTCGGACTCGATCCGAGGGGCTCTGCACTTCGCCATCGCTCCGCAAGTACAGTCTCCTCGGGTCAAGCCCGAGGATGACTATCGCGGGTGTGGCAGCATTCTTCCCCACCCACCGCCCTGTCCCTCCCCTCTCAGGGGGAGGTTAGGTGGGGGTCCTCTCCGCACCCACAAATCTCAAAATCTCTCCCCCTTCTCCCCCCACCATCATCCCGCGCTAATCTCCCCTCACTGCCTTCACGAACCAGCGGGTCGCGCGAACCGGCTTGTGAAGGGGCAGATGGGGCGGGGATGTTCGTGATCCCCGTAGGCAAGCGGAAGTGTCACCAATGCCTCCGGGGGGCTCAGGGACCAGAGTCGCGCGCGCCGGAAAATCCCATCTGATGTGGCGAGGCTTTGTCTCACTACACTAAAACTTACCGGGGCAAGGCCTCGCCACATCAACGCTGTTCAAAACCGCAACCGAGGCGGCGCTTCGGCACGCCTTGCCCTTCGCTCCACCGTGTGAAAAACCTCATCGCACAAATCGGAGCCCATCATGTCATTCGAAAAACTCGATCAACTCGGCCGCAAGCTCGAAGCCCTCGAACATGCCATCTCCATCCTGGGTGCCGACGAAGCTACGCACATGGCCGTCGGCGGTGGCGAGAAGCGCGCCGAGGCCATGTCGAACCTCGCAGGCATGTACCATGCCCAGGCGACCGCCCCCGAAATCGCCGACTGGATCGAGGCCGCCCAGCCCGTAACCGAGGACCAGAAGCTCGCCCTTGCCGAGTTCAAGCGCCAATACATCAACGCCACGTGCCTGCCCACCGAGTTCGTCGAGCGTCGCACTGCCGCCAGCATGCGCTCCGAACAGCTCTGGCGCGAATTGCGCGCAAAGAACGACTGGGACAGCTTTCTGCCCGCCCTGGAAGGCGTTGTCGCCCTGGTCCGCGAAGAAGCCCAGCTCCGCGCCGAGGCTCTAGGCCTTGCGCCCTACGACGCCCTCATGGAGCAATACGATCCCGGTAACAGGACAGCCGAACTCGACCGCGTCTTTGGCGACCTTAAGACCTTCCTCAAAAGCTTCGTACCCCAAGCGCTTGATGCGCAGGAACAGCGCCTCTCCCAGCGACCGCGCAAAGCTCTCAACGGCCCCTACCCCATCGAACAGCAGCGCGAGCTTGGCCTTGCCGCCATGCGTGCCGTTGGCTTCGATTTCACCCACGGCTCGCTCGCCGTCTCGCACCACCCCTTCTGCGGCGGCGTGCCGACCGACGTGCGCATGACGACGCGCTATCGCACCGACGAGTTCCTATCCTCGCTCATGGGCGTCCTCCACGAAACCGGCCATGCCCTTTACGAGCAAGGCTTGCCCAAGGAATGGTCGCACTGGCCACTGGGCAAGGCGCGCGGCATGGGCATCCATGAGTCCCAATCCCTGTTCGTCGAAATGCAGCTTTCCCGCAGCCCCGAGTTCTGGGAATTCATGCTGCCGCTCGTGCATCTGCACCTCGGTCAAGACGCCATCCCGGGCTGGGACGTCGCCGACGTGCTCAACGAAGTGAACTTCGTGCAGCGCGGCTATATCCGCGTCGATGCCGACGAGGTCACCTACCCCCTCCACGTCATCCTGCGCTACGAACTGGAACAGGATCTCGTCAACGGCAAGCTTGAAGCCAGCCATATCCCGGAAGCCTGGGACGCCAAGATGACTGAATATCTGGGCCTTTCCACCATCAACGACCCCAAGGACGGCCCCATGCAGGACGTCCACTGGCCCAGCGGCGCCTTCGGCTATTTCCCAAGCTACACCCTGGGCGCCATGATCGCCGCCCAGCAATGGGCCGCCCTCGAAAAAACGCAGCCCAATGTCCGCGAAGCCATTCGCCAGGGCGATTTCACCGGCGTCAACCAATGGCGCGCCGACAACATCTGGTCCCAGGGCTCCCGCTACTCCACCCCCGACCTCATCACCCGCGCCACCGGCGAACCCCTCAACGCCGACTACTTCAAAGCACATGTTACGAAGCGCTATCTGGCATGAGCTGCGGCGTCTCAGTCGACACCCTCCCCCTTGCGGGGAGGGATCAAGGGTGGGAGGCGATTGGCCCCAATGACCGGGCCAGCCCACACCTCCTCCTAGCCTCCCCCGGCAAGGGGGAGGTACCCTCCGGTGCATAGTAGAGCAGGTGGCAAAGCTTGACATCCCCTTCCCCATCCCTATCCTCCCCTCATCCGCAGCAATGACCGGACGGTACCCCATGGATTTCCACTTGAACGACTGCCTCGCCCGCATCGCTCACCTGGACTCCACCCATGCCTGCCTCCGTTTCCCTGCACGACCTCAGCTATTCGACGCCTGACAACCAGCCCCTCTTTTCCAGCCTCAACCTGTCCTTCGGCTCCGGCCGCACAGGGCTGATCGGCCGCAACGGCACCGGCAAGTCCACCCTGCTGCGCATCATCGCCGGGCTTATCCCCCTGTCCTCCGGATCGGTTACGATCACCGGAACGCTTGGCATGCTCGACCAAACCGTACAGGTCACCGCGCAAACCATGGCGGACCATCTCGGAGTACGGGAGCCCTTGGCCATACTCGATCGTCTTGAACAGGGCCTGGGCACCGCCGAGGATGCTGCAGAAGCTGACTGGAGCCTTCTGGGCGACATCGACACCACCCTCGCCGAACTGGGCCTGCCGCCATTCGATCCCGACCGGCCAATCGACACCCTCAGCGGCGGCCAGCGTACCCGCGTGGCGCTTGCACGCCTCCTGCTCGATCGCCCCGACATCATCCTCCTCGATGAACCCACCAACAACCTCGACGCCGAAGGCCGGCAGGCTGTGGCCGACCTGCTCCGTCGCTGGCGCGGCGCCGCCATCGTTGTCAGCCACGATCGGGCCCTGCTGCGCAAGATGGATGCCATAGTCGAGCTGACCTTGCTTGGCGCCACGACCTATGGCGGCAATTGGGATCATTACGCTGAACGCAAGGCCCTCGAACTCGCTGCCGCCGAACACGACCTCTCTACCGCCGAACGCCGCGTCGCCGAGATCGACCGCAAGATCCAAGCCGTCGCCGAGCGCAAAGCGCACAAGGACAGTGCCGGCAAGCGCAAGGCTAGAAGGGGTGACATCCCCAAGATTTTGCTGGGCGGCATGAAGGAAAACGCTGAAAACACCAGCGCAGCTGGCGTCCGCCTCGCTGGCCGCTTGCGCGAGGAGGCTGCCGAAGCCGCTAGCGAAGCACGCAGCAAGATCGAAATCTTGGCGCCCCTTTCAGTGACCCTGACCGCGACCGATCTGCCTGCTGGTCGGACAGTCCTTCAAGCCGATAATCTCTGCGGCGGTCCGGACCCGGCCATGCCGATCATCCGCCATCTCTCCCTCACCCTCACCGGCCCCGAGCGCGTCGCCATCACCGGACCAAACGGCTCCGGCAAGACAACGCTGCTGCGCCTGCTCACCGGAGCCCTGCCGCCCATCAATGGAACAGCGCGCATCAACATTCCCTTCGCCCTGCTCGACCAGACCGTGAGCCTGCTTGATCCAGTGCTCGACATCCGCGAGAACTTCCGCCGCCTCAACCCCCAAGCCGACGAGAACACTTGCCGCGCCGCCCTCGCCCGTTTCATGTTCCGCGCTGATGCGGCGCTTCAGCCAGTCGGCACCCTCAGCGGTGGCGAAACCCTGCGCGCGGGCCTCGCCTGCACCATTGGCGGCAACACTCCGCCGCAATTGCTGATCCTCGACGAACCCACCAATCATCTCGATATCCACGCCATCGAACAGGTGGAAGCAGGCCTGCGCGCCTATGGTGGCGCCCTCCTTGTCGTCAGCCATGACGCCGATTTTCTCCGGCACATCGGCATCAATCGAACCATCAACCTGGCACAGGCGGAGGGAAAATCGACGATGAACGATTTCTGAACTGCAGGTTCAGCCCCCGTTCCGGCTCTCCTGCTTAAACCAATCCTCATCGGCACCAAGCGCTCGGAGGGAGCGCTGCCAAACAGGAGAGTTCAAATGAAGCGCATCGTCATCAGCACAGCCATCGCTGCCATGTTTGCCGTCACCGCGGCTCCCGCAATGGCCGGCGGCTTCTGGGTCCACCAATCCGGCTATGGCAATTCCACCGGCGGCAATCAGAATGGCTGGAACAATCGTTATTCCGTTCAGCAAACCGGCAAGTGGAATTCTCAGGTCGGGCAGCAATGGGGCAAAAACAATGTCGGCGCCGTGGGCCAGGAAGGGCGCAGAAATTCCGCCGACACCTGGCAGCGCGGCAACAACAATGCCGCAGGTGTCGGCCAGTTCGGCAACAATCACCGCACCATGATCACCCAGGATGGCAATGGCAACATCGTCGCCGGCGTCCAGGTCGGCAACAATTGCAGCGCCGATGTCACCCAGGTCGGCTCGGGCAATGTCACGGCCTTCGTCCAGGCTTGCCCCTGAACCCTCTGATTTCCGCCCCATTGCCGGAAGGGAGCGCCCTTCCGGATCGCCGAAGCCCCTGGGAGGACCAGATGAATACCCAGCTTAAACTCAGCGCCGCCGCCGTCCTTGCCCTTGGGCTCGGAGCATTCGCTGCAACCAGCGGCATGGCTAACCCTGCCGGAAGCTCCGCCCAATGCGGCGTCCTCATCTCAACCAGCAACGGCATGCTGGTGCTCGAGGGCTCCCTTCTGAGCCCCGTTCCCCTTCAGGGCGCATACCAGTTCAAGGTCCAGAGTTCAGGCGGCGGTGGCAACACAAACATCAGCCAAGGCAGCGATTTTTCTGCCGCGGCAAACCAGCGAACCACGCTGGGCAAGGTGATGATCAACGCCGGCTCCAACTACAAAGTGGACCTCGCCGTCACCGCCAATGGCAAGCGTCTCGATTGTGACCATGAACTATCCCGCTTGCTTTGAGGTCACCTACAGCATTTCTCGGAGGGTTCCAGGCAACTGGAGCCCTTTTGCGTCTGGAACTACGGCCCCTCGCTGAACCCATTCTGAACACCCTGCTCCAGACCTGTTCAGCTGCCCCAAGCTAGTTTCTCCCCATAGGCTGAAACACCAGCACAATGCACTCAAACGGGAGACACACCATGACGATCAAGTTCCCCAGGATCTTCGCTGCCACTCTTGCTGCTACGCTGATCGGCATTGCCAGTCTGCCCGCTCCCGCCATGGCTGGCGGCCAACTTTCGGTAACCTACTCGCCATCCAACCCCGACCAGCAGCGTGCACTGGGCCTGGGACTTTCGGTCTACTCGCTCATCAAGGGCGTGAAATCAGGCGGAGCCTACGTCAGCCAGCGTGGCAACAACAATTCTGCCGGCGGAGCGCAGAACGGCTGGGGCCACAACGGCATCATCGTTCAGAAGGGCAATAACCACACCGGCGCCGTTCAGCAGAACGGCAACAACAATTCATGCGGCCTGTTTCAATTCGGCAAGAACACAAATGCCGCCTGCAGCCAGAATGGCAATGGTCAATCCAGCCTCACCACGGTGTTCGGCTTCTGAATGGGTCAACTCAAAACGAAAAAGGCCCGCATCGTTGCGGGCCATTATTCGTGCGTGACGATCATTCGTCGCGATAAACCTTTTCGCGTCGTTCATGCATCTCCTGGGCTTCAAGGCTCAAGGTTGCAATCGGGCGGGCATCCAGCCGGGCAATACCGATCGGGTCGCCGGTTTCCTCGCAATAGCCATAGGTGCCATCGTCAATGCGCTTCAGCGCTGCATCGATCTTGGCGATCAGCTTGCGCTGGCGATCGCGTGTCCGCAGTTCCAGCGAACGATCGCTTTCCGAGCTTGCCCGGTCGGCCATGTCTGGATGGTTTTGCGACTCTTCCTGCAAGTTCTCGAGTGTTTCCCGGCTCTCGCGAAGAATATCTTCCTTCCAAGTGTTCAACTTGTTTCGGAAATAGTCCCGCTGGCGCGGGTTCATGAACGGCTCGTCGTCACTGGGCCGGTATTCAATTACGTCAGCAACCGAAGACATTAGTGGACTCAACTCCCAATGCGCCCCTAAGGCCGCCTATATATGCGCGTGCGAAGGGCCGGGCAAGCGCACAAATCGACGGTGATTAACACGTAAACTGCCCGGCCCCTCAGGCGAATAGCCCGGCAGTGACAACAATTTGATGAAAGGGCTCATGCTGGAAAGCGCCCGAACTTTGCCAATTCCACCCGAACCCGCAACTCGATCTCGTCAAGTACAGCATCAAGCCCAGGCAGGGACTGCTCGCGCACCTCATCGAGCATGGACGCCAACCGGTCGAGCCGCTCGAAACTCACCCGCCCAAGCAGCAGATCCGCCTTGATCTCGTCCAGCGTATCAAGCAGCGACTGCCCGCGCCGCACTGCTTTCTTCTTTCCCTCCAGCGGCCCACCTACAGCTTGGAGCGCCAGCAACGCATCGAGCCCTCCCACCCCGGCCATATGCACCGAGGGTGCGGTTCTTGCTGGTCCGCTCATCCCAGCAGGCACGAAGTCCGCGCCTGATCCCGCTCGCCCGGCCAATCCGCTCCTGCTCATGCCGGAAGTCCGGCCCGTACCATTGATGCGCAAAGGGAAACTCAAATCAGTTCGCTGCCAGTCGGCAAATTCTGCCCATAACGGTTAACAGCCCCTTAACGAACCCGGCAAGAACTGCTCACCCCTCTTTCTCCCCGCCCCTCGAGGCAGGAATATACTCGCCCATCCAAGGGGTTATGCAGCGGCGGGGAGGTTGGCACGGTTTTCGCAAAGTACCAGCCGAAGCGCCGCCCCCAAGGCGCGGCACCGATGGGAAAGCTATGAACAAGCATTGGATTTGGACAGTTCTGGCAGCTGCCACAAGCGTTGCAATGATCCTTGCGCCAGTTAGCGACGCCTTTGCGGCGGCCGCTCGCATCAAGGACATTGTCGACTTCGAAGGCATTCGCGAGAACCAGCTCGTCGGCTATGGTCTCGTGGTTGGCCTGAACGGCACCGGCGATAGCCTCAACAATTCGCCCTTCACCAAGCAATCCCTCCAATCCATGCTGGAACGCTTGGGCGTCAACACAGCCGGCGAAAACGTGCGCACCGCCAATGTTGCCGCGGTTATGGTCACCGCCAATCTGCCGCCCTTCGCCACCCAGGGCTCGCGCATGGACGTTTCAGTTGCAGCGCTGGGCGACAGCGACAGCCTCCAGGGCGGCACGCTCCTTGTCACCCCGCTCCTGGGCGCCGACGGCGAGGTCTATGCCATTGCCCAGGGCCCCGTTAGCATCAACGGCTTCAAGGCCGAGGGGGACGCCGCCAGCATTATTTCGGGCGTGCCGACCACCGGCCGCATTTCCTCCGGAGCCCTGGTCGAGCGCGAGATCGACTTCCACCTCGGCTCGCAAACCTCCCTGCGCCTTGCCTTGCGCAATCCCGACCTCACCACCGCCCGCCGCATTGCCCTCGCAGTCAACGACTTCATTGGCGCCCCCACTGCGACGCCCGAAGATCCCGCAACCGTCCGCCTCACCCTGCCCCCTGGCTTCAACGGCAACATCGTAGACCTGCTCACCGACATTGAGCAGCTCATGGTCCAAACCGACCAGAATGCTAAGATCGTCATAGACGAGAATTCCGGCATCATCGTCATGGGCAAGGATGTCCGCGTCTCGAGCGTTGCCGTGGCACAGTCCAATCTCACCGTAACCATTGCCGAAGATCCAACCGTCGTTCAGCCCGAGCCCCTCAGCAATGGCGTCACGGCGGTGGAGCCTAACACCACGCTCAACGCCAATCTCTCAGACACAGCCCTAGCCGTGGTGAACGAATCCGTGACGCTCCAGCAATTGGTCGACGGTCTGAATGCCCTTGGAATAGCTCCGCGCGACCTGATCGCGATCCTCCAGGCCATAAAGGCTACCGGCGCCCTTCAGGCCGAAATCGAGGTGCTTTGATGATTACCCAAGTCGCACCAAAACCCAGCACGCTCAGTTTCGACCAGATCGCACAGGTCCGCCGGCAAGCAGAAGAATTCGAGGGAATCTTCCTCAACACGCTGACCAAGCAGATGTTCTCGAGCATCAAGACCGACGAGAGCGCCATGGGCGGCGGCTTCGGTGAGCAGACCTGGCGTTCCATGCAGGCCGAACAGCTTGCCGCCACTATGTCCCAGAACGGCGGTCTCGGCGTAGCCGAGCAATTGCTGCCCGATCTTCTGGCGCTCCAGGAAGCTGCCAACACCCAGAACAATATTTTGCCCAAGGGAACCTACAAATGACCGCAGCCGCACGCCTTGCCGCGCTCGATAGCCTGCCGGCTGACGAACTGTGCCAGATGGCCGAAGCCACACTCGCTGCCCTGGTAGACGTCATGAACCAGGAAACCACGCTCCTGCGCGCCGGCCACATGCGCCAAGCCAGCACCCTAACACCCGAGAAGACCCGCCTCGCTCAGGACTATGTCGGCTTCGCCCGCTCCGTTCAGCGCCAATCCGCGCGCCTGCACCAGCAAGCCCCCGAAGCCGTCGCAAGCTTGCGCAAAGGCCACGAACGTCTCGCCACCCAAATGGCCGAAAACCTGCGCGTGCTTGCTACCTCTCGCACCGTTACCGAGGACCTACTCACCGACGTCGCTAAGATCGTCGGCCAGCAAGACCGCGCCAAGACCTATGGCTATGGCGGTGCCATCAAGGCCGACCCGTCCACCTCCGCCCGGGGCATCGCAATCAACCGCGCGCTGTGATGCTAAGAACTTGATTCAACTTGCAGCTGATCTTCTAATTTCGGTTCAAACAATGCGTGATCACACTTCCCATTGGCATTGCTAGATGCAGGGAAGCGCCGTGATCATTGCACCACCTTGGGGATTGGCTGCGTCAACAGTTCCGAGCACGTCTGCCCATCGCTCCCGATCAGCGTCTACCACCCGCACCATCTTGCCAAGCAGCACGCCCGCGACATCAGAGACTGCAGCCCTCGGCACCGACCTACCCGAAGAGTCAACCGTCCATGAGCCTCTGTCCTTGGACAACGAACCCTCCGCAGCGTTTGCTGCTGCCATTCTTTCCAGCGCTCCCGGCTCCACGCTGCGCGCATCGGAAGAGCTCTTCAAGCAGATTGGCTCGAACGCCGCTCCGGACGCATTCGAGGGCCGGCTGAAGGACCTCACGGCTTAGTTGCACCGGCATTCGGACAAAGCCTTTTCTTTTCCCCTGCTCCCGCTACAAGCGCACAATGCTGCTCAGGGCGAGCGGTGAAGGAGCGTCAGCATGGCACTAAAGGTTGAACTCAGGCCGGGCGAGAAGCTGTTGGTGGGCCAATGCATCATCACAAATTCCGACCAGAGGGCGCGGCTTTTTATAGAAGGCCAGGCCCCGATTTTGCGGGAAAAGGACATCCTGACGCCTGACACCGCCGACACTCCTGCCAAGCGCGTCTATTTCGCTGTGCAGCTCATGTATATCCAAGAGGATATAGATACGCTGCGCGAACAATATTTTAGGCTCATCAATGACTTCGTGGCTGCGGCGCCCTCCACCGTGGCGATCGCGGACCGTATAAATAACGAGATATTAACCGGAAATCTGTACAAAGCTCTCAAGACAGCGAAAGAGCTGATCCAGTACGAACAGGACTTGTTTGAGCATGCAGCATTACGGCGCGGCAGCCTACCAGACGACGGCCAAGACAGTTGAATCTCCCCGCGAACGTGAAGCCGCACTCCTGATCAAGGCCGCAGCCTCGATCCAGTCCGTGCGTGACAATTGGCTGGAAGATGCCGAGGCGCTCAAGACGGCGCTGACCTTCAACCGCAAATTGTGGACCATCTTCATGACGTCCGTTACGCGCGAAGACAACGCTCTGTCTGCTCCGATCCGCCAGAACATCGCAAACCTGGGCATCTATATTCTCAACGAGACGCGCGAGATCCTGCTTGATCCCGTCTCGCCCGCCCGCCTTGATCCGCTGATCAACATCAACCGCCAGCTCGCCGCAGGCCTGCGCGGCAACTGACACAAAGAACTCCTCCCAATAAAAAGCCCCGCCATAATGGCGGGGCTTTTTATTGATCCGATCATCAGCTCAGAGGAAGTTCACAAGGCTCAATTGGCTTACCATCGCAGTGGTCTGAAAGCTCGCCTGCAACCGCGTCTGCAGCGCCAGGATCTCCATCGCCACATCTTCCTTGGACACGGTCTCGATGTCACTCAGAAGATTGTTCAACTGCGCCTTGTAATCGGTATGGCGCGCCGTAGCACTCTGCAACGCCCCCCGGGCCAGCCCGATCTCCATTGTAATGATCTCGATCGACCCAGCCTCTGTATTATGCGCCTCCGAAAGCTCCGCCTGCTGCCGCCGTGCCATGCCGTCGAAGAAGCCTGTTTCGAGGCGATGGGCTGCAATTACATCTGCCTCGTACTTAGCCAGCGCTGCATCTCGATCTGCGCCCTCAGGCTTTCCCATCGCGGTCAGGCGGTCCGCTTCGAAGCCCGAGCGAACGGTAGACTCCGATTTGTATTCCGACACCGCAAGCGCTGCCTGTGAGCGAATAAGGCGAAGGAACCCGCTCTCATTGGCTTGCATGCCGTAGTTGACGCGCGCGGTATCATCGACGGCTGCCGAAATTGTCATCCTCGGATTAGCGTCTTTGGGCACTACGCCACCCCTATACCACTGCACGTAATTGTTTGCATTGCCCGCTAGACCATCAGGCTTGGCCGCGCCTTCAGAAGTGGTTGGGATCTGAGCCACCCCGCTTTCGTGAAAGAAGTTGTTTGCAGCTGCAAAGACCGATGCTGCCCGAAGCTCAGTTTTCGCTGTGCGCTCCAGTGCACTACCGAGCGCGTTCTGAAAATTAAGCGCTGTTTCTTCGAGCGATCCGCCGATTTTGAAGGATCCTTGCGGCACCGGCTCCTCGAAAGTGGCCGTTAGCCTAACACCAGTCTCGGTCTCGTCGGGCAAAGTAAAGCCCAGATTGATACTGTCACCCACCTGGGGCTGGGCGACAAAATTTACATCCAAGGATTTGGTCTGGGCGACGGAAGCTGACGGCGTGAATGTCATCGAAGAGTTGGCGGAGCTCGTCGAATAGGTCGAAATTTTAAGGCCGAAGTGGTGAGGCTTGATGCCATCTTCACCAATCGAGAGCGTATTTCCAGTCAGCTTCATGTTCAGACGCCCAGGCGTCTCGACAAAACCATCATCATCAACGAGGCCAGTATAGGACCCCTTGACGCCGTCGGCATCCTGGCGCACCGCGACAGCCTGTTCGAACCCGCCCTTCCCCCCTGCCCCGTTTAACAGCGTTTCCGTATCCGGCAGCGGTGCCTTATCCGTGGCAGTGCCGCCGAAGAGGTATCGTCCTGCTACGTCCTCGTTGAGCATGGTAACAATTTCATCCAACCGGGCTTTGGAAAGGCCCGGAAGCGTAGCCATGTTGATGCCGCCGGTGCCGTATTGACCAGGCACAGCAGCGTTGCGGGCTTCCCCTTCGATCTTGTCGAAGCGGGTTAGGGTTTTATCGAGAAAGCTCAAACGCAGATTGACCGTTTCTATATTGGCCGAGTAGCCCTCGATCTTGTCGAGCCTGGATCGAACGGACAGCGATAGCGGCAGGTCGCGCCCCATGCCGGCAAGAGTCGACGATTTCTCGCCAGTGCCAAGTTGCATCTGCAGCGTGGCGAACTTGTCCTGCATTTTGGAGATCACGCCGAAGCTAGTTTGCAGCGGATACATCGACTTATTGACGATCATCTATTGTCTCCCTCAAGTCGATGCGAAAAGTTGGTCAAGCAGTTCCTTGACCACTGATACGACACGGGCATTGGCGGCGTAGGCATTTTGCAGTTCCATGAGGCGCGCCATCTCGTCGTTGACGTCCACGCCATATTCGCTGCTCATCTGATCAACGATGGTATCCAGCGTCAGCTGCCGATCATCGCTGCGGGTGATGGCAGCGCCAATAGTAGAGCCCTGGAAGTTGATAACCTGGGCGATCACCTCACCCAGATTGCCATTGAGCTGAAAGCGACCGCTACTGGTCTTGGGGTCACCGCCCGATACGAACTGCAGCGATTTGAGTTGGTCCAGGATGTAGTTCGGACGGTCCGCATTCCCAAGCGGATCGCTTGGGTTGGATCTCACCATCAGACGATTGTCGGCAAGAATATCACTGTTGATGGCGATGCGCTGAGCGAACCCCACCTTCTGCGGCGGCGTGCCACCCGGATTATTGGTGAATACCGCGTTGCTTCCGTCGACAAAGAGATTGAAAGCAAGACTGCCTTGCGAGTTGCCTGCCGTCACTTCCGTGCTGAACCCGGTCACAACAGCAGGAGCCACGCCGCGCAGCTCCCACTTAGGACCAGCATCAATGTTAATTGATATGGCTGGAGCTGCTGATCCGAGTGCGGAGCGTATATCAGCAAGCGCATCCGTGGTGTTCGCCGGGAACTCCGAGAGGTCAACGCCGACCACCCGTGTCCCCGACGCGTCGCGATAGTCTACACCTATTTCCGTGGTGTTGACGACCTTGATGGTCTGCTCACCGCTGTCATTCCTAACCTTAATAGTCAGGCTGTCTCCAGGTGACATGGCGGTTACTGGAACCAGGTATGTGCCTGGGGTTGTATCGCTTTCTATGCCAGTGGTTTGCTGCGTGGAAAAAGCCTGCGCCAGTCCGGCAGCGATTTCGTCCAGCTGCGACTGGGCCTCAACCAGCGTTTTGTCCCGAAGCGTAACGAGCCCAGCAAGCTCGCCACCCTGCAGCACCCCCTGTTGCACCAGATCGACGGTGAGGCCCGAGGGCGTCGTCAGTGTCAGCCGGCCTACACCACTTCGCGCTGTGTCAACGTTGAACTGAGAAGTCGCGTCCAGACTTCCCGCACTGTCGAACTGGAACCTCGAAACCCCATTGTCGAGAATGCCAACGCCCGAGCGGGTCATAAGAGCAACGGTGCCATTGGGCCGATAATCGGCCTGAACGTCGATGATCTCGGCCACAGAAGACACCAGCCGATCACGCTGATCAAGCAGCGCCGAACGGGCGGAATCCGTCATGCCAAGGTCGAGAAGTCGGGAATTGACCTCCGATAGCGAAGAGAGCATGCCGTTGATGTTGTTGACGTTGGAGGCAATCTGCCCTTCGGTTTCCCGCCGCATCTCCTGCACTGTTGTGGAGAGACGATTAAGCGTTTCTGCCATCCCCTGGGCGGCTTCAACGGCCTGGGCACGAACAGTATAATCATCAGGGCTCGTCGCCAATTTCTGCAAGGCATTCTGCAGATTGCCATAAAGCGTATCGAGCGAAGCCGCCGAGCCTGGCTTGCCAAGGAAGCCTTGCAGCCGATCGAGATATTTGGCCTGAACACCTGAATTGGCGGCGTCCGCGACTTGGCGCGTGTAATAGGTCTGCAGGCTCGAATTGAACGCGCGCGTGACCCCAGCCGAGCGGGCATAGCTACCCGACTGCGAATTGTAGTCTATGACATTAAGCGACTGCCGGTTGTAGCCGGGTGTGCCAGCATTTGCGACGTTGCGGCTCAGGACGTCGATTGAGTCCTGATTGATACGCAGCCCCGAGACCGCATTGTTCAAAGAGGTTGTCAAGCCCATTGGACGAACTCCCTAAGCACCACGGCCCGGGCATTTGCCCGGACCCCACAGCACCAATTCCGCCTAGCGGACCATGTTGAGTGCTTCTTGCAGCATCTCGTCTGCGCTCGAAACAATGCGTGTGCTCGCCGCATAGGCCTGCTGCGTAACGATGAGCTTGGTGAACTCATCCGAGATGTCGGTGTTGGAGGCCTCAAGCGCCCCGCCTATCACGCCTGATCCAGCCAGATCCAGAATAGCCTCACCAGACTCGGATGTTGCCGAGAAGACGCCACCATCCAGGCGCTTCAGCTGATTGGTGGCATTGAACTGCGCGGTCACCACCTGCGCCACATCCAACCGCTCGCCATTGGAGTAAGTGGCGACAACGCGGCCGTTATCGTTGATGGCAACGGAGACGAACTCGCCGGCACCGTACCCGTCCTGGTTCAGCATCGACACATTCACAGTGCCATTGACGTCAGCGAACTGGGACAGGCCGGTTGTGTTGTAACGAAGCTTTATCTTGTCAATCGAAACGCCGTTAACGGTCAGCGGCTCAATGTTGATTTCACCTCCATTAGGAGACGTAAGCGCTCCGTTCGCGCCAAAGGTGAAGTCAGCATCTACTTTGGTCCACTTTGCATTCGCTCCTGCCGCATTGCTGTCAGACATGTAGAACAGGTGCCACTTATCTACAGTTGCCGGTGATGCCGAAATAGGCGGGACAGCTGTTAAATCTTCCGCGACTGCTGGGCTGGCACTTGATACCTTGGCCCAGCGCATCTGTACGTTAGCGGGCGCTCCGTTCTGCCCATATACAGTGATCGCGCCGCCAGAGATTGTGTTGCGTAGGAAGTCCGGCTCCCTATCTTTCGATATAGTTGGCACCAGCGCAGCAGGACCTTCCTCGATCTCAATACCAGCAATTTCAGTTTCAACTCTGGACCCAGCCGGAAGAGAAATGCCGCCGCTAGGCAAGAGTATAAACTTATCGGTGCCCACTTGATCTGCAAGCTTGACTAGAGCGGACTCAATGCTGTCCGCACTCTCGATATTAACTATTTTAATTCCCTCAGCTGGAGGCGGAGTTGGATCGGTTGGGGCAATGAACTTGTACTCGACAGTCTCTCCATTAATTGTCAAGGTGACGGACTTGCCCAGAAGATCATCAGCATCAAGATCAAGAGGGAACTTCAGGGTGGCGCCAGAACCCATCAACTCACTGCCCTTAACATTGGGATTGTAGTTGTCTGTCTTAGGCAACTGCGGCAGGTTGGCCTGATAGTTGATGACCTGCGTCTGGTTCGCAGCAAGGAAGTTGTTGGATAACTGGATCATGCCCGGGACCGAACCCGAAATGTTCCCGGTCGTCTTATCGACTTCCAGGCCTTTCAAATAGTAACCGGCGCCATTGACCAGATAGCCGTCCTTGTCGATCTGGAAATCGCCGCGACGGGTATAAAAATTCGTACCGGCGAAGACCGGACTGCCGTCGGCTTGACCAACTTTAGGCTCGACAACGAAGAAGCCATTGCCGTTCAAGGCAATAAAAGTTTCGTTGGATACGGTCTTGATATCACCCTGAACATCATTGGTGCTGCGCGATTGAGCGATAACGGCGCCGGGCACCTGGCGCTTGAGTGGGGCGTCAGGGATCAGGTCGAGGAAGTCCGTCTCGATGCGCTTGTAGCCGGTTGTCTGCGAGTTCGCGATATTGCCCGAAATATTTTCCAGCGCATGCGACTGGGCCCGAAGGCCAGTGACCGCTGCGGAAAGAGCCCCGTAGATGCCCATCAAAAACTCCTGAAACGATGTGGCGCCAGACGCGCCTATTCGCTTCGGGAGGAGCAATTTGAATGCCAACTAGCTGATGCTTTGTTTTTGTTTGGCTTTTCTCGCTGGCACCTGCGGCGAGCCTGCTCCAACCGGCAGAAGAGTCCGACCGGGCGGCAGTTCTTGCCGCATGCTTGTGAAGCGAGTTGGCTTGCAGTATTGAACCCCCGCAAGACGGGGCCTTTTATGCTGTTCAATAGCGTCGATGAGTTCGTTCGATCCCCGCGCCGCGCGGTGACTGTGTTCGGCATGGCGGGTGTGGGCAAGACGCGCCTGTCCAACATGCTGCGCGCCAGCAATTGGTTTCACTATTCCGCCGACTACCGGATTGGCACGCGCTATATGGGCGAGTTCATAGTCGACAACTTCAAGGCCGAGGCCATGAAGGTGCCGTTTCTGCGCGATCTGCTGCGATCGGACTCCATCTACATCTCGTCCAATATCACCTTCGACAATCTCGATCCCCTGTCCACCTATCTCGGTACCCCCGGAAATCCAGATAAGGGCGGCTTGCCTCTCGCCGAGTATCAGCGGCGGCAGGAGCAGCATCGCGTAGCCGAGATCGCAGCGCTGCAGGACGTCCCCTACTTCGTGGAGCGCGCCAAGTCGCTCTATGGCTATGACAATTTCATTGCCGATACTGGCGGCTCTTTAATCGAGGTCATTGATCCCACCGATCCCGAAGATCTCGTGGTCAAAACCCTGGCTGGTTCCACGGCGCTCCTCTATATCCGCGGCACCGGCAAGGACGCGGCCGAATTGGTGCGGCGCTTCACGCAAAGCCCAAAGCCCATGTACTACCGCCCTCATTTCCTTCTGGAAAAATGGGCTGAGTACAAGCTGATCAACGGCATCGTGGATGATTGCGATGTCGACCCTGCCGGTTTCGGCGCCTGGGGTTTTGAGGCGCTGCTGCACGACAGGCTGCCGCGCTACCAAGCGCTGGCCGACAATTTCGGCTATGTGGTAGAAGCGTCTGATCTCGCCATGGTGCGCGATGGAGATGAGTTCGTGGATCTGGTGGCTGCAGCAATCGAAAAGCGAATGCGATAGCGCGGCTCCAGCTGGAGACGCGCATCGCTTCACGTCGCTTATCGCACCACCTCCTTTAAGAGGCACCAATGCCTATTCGAATTCCCGATAATTTGCCCGCCCGCAAAACCCTTGAGGACGAGGGCGTCTATGTCATGGACTCGGCACGCGCTGCCCGGCAGGACATTCGCCCCCTAGAGATTGGCCTGCTGAACCTGATGCCCAACAAGGAGCGGACGGAAACCCAGTTTACGCGCTTGATCGGCTCCACGCCCCTGCAGGTGGAACTGACGCTGGTGCGTGTCACCGACCACATCGCCAAGAATACGCCCGAGGACTACCTCAAGACCTTCTACAAGACCTGGGAAGAGATCCGGAACAAGAAGTTCGATGGTTTCATCGTCACAGGCGCGCCGGTCGCCAATATCCCCTTCGAGGAAGTTCGCTATTGGCCCGAAATGCTGGAGATCATGGACTGGACACAAACCAATGTGCACCACACCATGTTTATCTGCTGGGGCGCGCAGGCCGCGCTGCACCACTTCCATGGGGCCCAGCGCTATCGTATGCCGACCAAGGCGTTTGGCGTGTTCCGCCACAAGGTCTCAGCGCCCAAATCGCCGTTCTTGCGCGGGTTTTCCGATAGCCCGATGATACCGGTGTCGCGCTACAACGACATCGATCGAACCACGCTGGGCGCCGATCTGGAGATCATGATCGACAACCCTGAAATCGGCGTTTGCATGCTGGGTGACCAGAAGCATCGTGCCGTGCACTTCCTGAACCATCTTGAGTACGACAATCGTTCACTGGCAGACGAGTACGAGCGGGACATCAAGGCGGGGCTGGACACGCCCCTGCCCGCTAATCTCTTTCCGAACGGCGATCCGTCGGCGGAACCGGAAAACCGCTGGCGTAGCCACGCCCATCTCCTGTTCCAGAACTGGATCAACGAGATTTACCAGACAACGCCATACGAGCTGAGCAAGATCGGAGCCGATGAGGTCGGGGGTTAGAAGCCTGGCGAATCCGAGCGCCTCGTTGGTCAAACTCAGGATCGGGCTTTCACAAACATTGATTGCGCAGGACAAAGCCTTATCTTCCGTTTGAACCGAGAGAACCACGCGTGCCCCAGCCGCCTACGACGATTGTGGATGAACTGGGCATTGCCCTGGCCAATCTGGCGGACAGCGCGACCGGCGCTTTCATCCCTACCCTGCGCCTGGGTGTGACGGGGCTGAGCCGTGCGGGCAAGACGATTTTCATCACCGCCCTTGTGCACAATTTGCTCACCGGCGGTCGACTTCCGGGCTTTACGCCCATGGCAGAAGGGCGGTTTATCGGCGCGCAGCTGGCCGAATATCCTGACGCAACTATTCCACGCTTTGCCTATGAACAGCATCTGGCAACCCTGACAGGGCCGACGCCTGCATGGCCCGAAGGAACGCGGCGTATCTCGCAATTGAGGTTAGTTCTGAAATTCCAGTCAGCCAGTTGGCGGGCGCGGCTGTCCGGCCCCTCGACGCTCAATCTTGATATCGTTGATTATCCCGGCGAGTGGCTGCTGGACCTGCCGCTTCTAGGATTGAGCTTTGCTGAATGGAGCATTGAGGCGCTGGAGCGGGCGCGCCAGCCAGGATCGGGTAAGGAAGCCAAGCCCTTTCTTGATTTGCTTGCGAGCATTGATCCCGGCCAGGCAGCCAACGATGTCGATGCAGAACAGCTTGCGGCCGCTTTCACCGAATATCTCCGGCGTAGCCAAGAGCACGGCGCGCTGTCGAGCCTGCCCCCTGGACGTTTTCTGTTGCCGGGGGACCTTGAAGGCTCGCCAGCCCTGACTTTTGCGCCACTACCAGCCGGAGGACCGCAACGCGGCTCGACGCTCTACAGCATGCTGGAGCATCGCTACGAAGCCTACAAGGACCGGGTGGTTCGCCCCTTCTTTCGCGAGCACTTTGCCCGGCTCGACCGGCAAGTGGTGCTGGTGGACACGTTGCGGGCGCTAAATGCGGGGCCTGCTGCCGTTGCGGATCTCGAAACTGCCCTGAGTGCCGTTCTAGCCTGCTTCAGGCAAGGCGAGAGCAATCTGCTGTTGCGCCCGTTTACCCGCAAGATCGACCGCATCCTGTTTGCCGCAACCAAGGCCGACCATGTTCATCACACGAGCCACAACCGGCTCGAGGCGATCCTCAATCGGCTGGTGGCCAATGCCGCAAGACGGGCCCGGTTTGCCGGGGCCGAAACCAAGTCAATGGCAATTGCGGGCATCAGGGCTACGCGCGAAGGTACGATCAACGAGAATGGCGAACAACTGCCCACCATAATTGGGACACCGCTTGAGGGGGAAATGCTTGGCAGCACTCTTTACGATGGCAAGAGTGAAATCGCTTTGTTTCCCGGGGATTTACCTGAGCGGCCCGATTCATTGTTTGAGAACGGAAGTCCAGTTTCACTGAACTTCCTGCGCTTCGCGCCGCCACGAGGTTTGGAGCACAATTTCAATGGGGATTTGGTGCTGCCGCATATCCGCTTTGACCGTGCCCTTGATTACCTGATCGGAGATTGGCTCAAGTGAAGCAACCAATCGCCCATCCTGTCCCTCCTGAGGCAAGCGCGGCGGCCACTCGCGCACCGCGTGCCTACTCGCCGGAAAGTGCAATTGTTTCGGAGCCCGTGTTCGATGCCGAGACTGCTGAAACGCTTGCTGCTCCGCCAGCGCGACGCATGGGCGGGCTTGGGCGGCTTGCTTGGACTGCGGCAGGCATTTTGGTCTCTGCGGGGCTGGGCCTCGCCGCAGACCGCCTGATCCGCAACCTTTTCGAAGCACATCACTGGCTGGGTTGGCTGGGCCTTGCCGTGCTCGCTCTACTCATACTCGCCCTTGTGGTGCTGGCCACTCGTGAAGCCTTTGCCCTGCGGCGCCTGCGAGTTTTGGATGAGCTCCAGGGTGACGCGGCATTGGCTTCAGCGGAGAATGACCGGCACCGCGCCAGGGCTGTGCTTGCTCGGCTCCTGGGCGTCTATAGCGCTAGGGCTGACCTCGCGCGTGCCCGGCAGTCGGTCAAAGAAAATTTGCCGCATCTGTTCGACGGACAGGAAATCATCGCCTTGGGCGAGCGCAACCTCATGAGCCCGCTGGATGCCCGGGCAAAGGCGCTGACGGCGGCGTCGGCCCGACGGGTGGCCCTGGTGACTGCCGTGTCGCCACGTGCCTTGGTAGACATTGCCTTTGTTGTTTACGAAAGCATTCGCCTCGCTGGAGCCATTGCAGCGCTCTACGGAGCCCGCCCAGGCTTTTTCGGCTTTTGGCGACTCACAGGCGCTGTACTGGCCCATCTTGCCGTCACAGGCGGCCTGGTGCTCACCGACGGCATTGTTGAGCAGCTTGTAGGGCAAGGAATTGCTGCCAAGCTGTCTGCACGGCTGGGCGAGGGCGTGGTGAATGGCTTGATGACCGTCCGCGTCGGCATTGCGGCAATGCGGGTTGTTCGGCCAGTGCCATTCCAGACCTTGCCGCAGCCATTGGTGCGCGACTTCATCCCCGAGCTTACAAAGCTCGTTGGTGATACCGCCAAGCAGGGCTGAAGGCCTTAGGCGGCCCTCGCCATTTCTCCCATGGAAACGAAGCTTTCGAGCTTCGGCTTGGCAAAGAAATAGCCCTGGAAGAGCTTGATACCCAGGGCGCGCAGAACAGCAAGCTCCTCGGCCGTCTCAATACCTTCAGCGAGCAAGACGATGTTCAACTCGGCAGCAATGCCGGCCAGGCCTCGTACAATCGCCTGCTTGACATGCGAGGACTCGATGCCGCGCAACAATTCCATGTCGAGCTTGATCAGATCGGTTTGAAAGCGGGAGAGCAACGACAAGCCTGCATAGCCGGCGCCGAAATCATCAAGCGCGGTCGTGAAGCCCATCCTGCGGTATTCATTGACGATGTTGGTGACGTGATCGACATCGGACATGCGTTCGTTTTCAGTGAATTCGAACATGAGCCGGCTTGGATCGAAATGGGTGCGGGCGGCCGTTTCCAGCGTTGCACGGATGCAGGCGCGGGGCTCGTAGACAGCGTTGGGCATGAAGTTGATGCTGAGCTTGGCGTCATTGTTGCCGATAGAAGCGGCGGCCAGTTCGATGGCTTTCACCCGGCACGCCTGGTCGAAGGCATAGCGGTTCTTGTCCGTGACCTGGCTCAGGACCTCATAGGCGCCCTGCCCGGCCACGCCGCGCACCAGTGCCTCATAGCCCCAGATCCGGCCCGCCGACATGTCGAGGATGGGCTGGAAGGCCATGGTGAAGGGAATGGAAAAAGAACTGGCGTCGGTGTTGCGACAACCTTCACAGCTGGTGGCCATAGGGCTCTGCTCATTGCGTGCGGGACAAATATTGAGCACAGAGTCGCGCAAATTAGTTAAGCAGGCTGAAAGGCTTGGCCGTTGAGTGACCGACGGCAACAACTATTGTCATTCGGCAGCGATGCTCGGAACGCCCCCTACAAGCTGATGCGGGCGGGCAGCACGGGGATTCTCAAAGAAGTACTGGCGCCTGGCTTCCAGGACCTTGCTCCGATTTTCAATGGCCCATTGCCCCAGTGCATGGAGCGGCCGCTGGAGGTCGCGGCCGAGTTCGGTCAGCTCGTAGTCGACGCGTGGCGGGATGGAGGGGGTGACTGTGCGGGTGACGAAGCCGTCCATTTCGAGCTCGCGCAGTGTTGCGGTCAGCACCTTCTGGCTGATGCCGCCAACCATGCGCTTGATCTCGGAGAAGCGCATTGGACCATCGCTTAGCGTGTTGATGACCAGCACGGTCCACTTGCCGCCGATCTGGTGCAGGATTTCACCCACGGGGCGGCAATCGTGCTCAACGGTTTCAGCCGATGGTTTCATTATGGTGCCCTTGTCGCCGCGCTGCCGTTCGGCAGCAAGGTTATTCATGTAGCGTCAGTTACGAATGAATACCAGTGTCGGCAACAAAAAACAGTGCTGTTCCGAGATGCACCTTTATCCACAGCAACAGGGCTAAGCTTTTGTTTTAATTAGCTGAGAAGCTCAGTCTTTGCCTGCACTAGGGGCCAAGGTGAGCTTTAGGCCGTCCAGCGCATCGCTCATCAGGATCTGGCATGACAAGCGCGAAGTAGGGCGGACGTCGCCAACACTATCCAGCATGTCCTCTTCTTCCTCGCTGGGCTTGCCAACGGCGTCGGTCCAGGCGGGATCGACATAGACGTGGCAGGTGGCGCAGCTGAGGGCGCCGCCGCATTCGGCCTTGATGTTAAGTCCCCAATCGCGGATCACTTCCATGACGCGCCAGCCCTCAAGCCCTTCGAGCTCGTGGTTTTCGCCGGCCTGGTCGGTGACGTGGATGATCATGGGGCGCTCCTTAGCGCAGGGGACTTAGCGTTCATGGGCTGGAGCCGCAAGCTCAAGAGTTCCGGAGAGGTTCATGCCACGCCGAGCTTCTTTTGCAGCTTGGTGGAGCTGGTAGTGTACTGGAAGACCACGCGCTCGCCGGGGGAAACGATCGCCTTGGCGGCTTGGGCCATCAAGGCGGCTTCGTGGAAGCCCGAGAGGATCAGCTTCAGCTTGCCGGGATAGTAGTTGATGTCCCCAATGGCAAAAATGCCGGGAACGGAGGTCTCGAACTTTTCAGTATCGACCACAATGGTGTTGTCGTTGAGCTCGAGGCCCCAATCAGCAACAGGACCCAGCTTCATGGTAAGGCCGAAGAACGGCAGGAGACGCGTTGCGGGAATAGAAAGATCGCCCGCTTCAGTGGTCAGGTGAACGTGGTTTATCTGGCCATCTTCACCGTCGAGCTTGGCCACTTGGCCGAGCTGGAAGTTGACCTTACCTTCGGCCACCAGCTCCTTCATCTTGTTGACCGAAGCCGGCGCGGCCTTGAAGGCGTCGCGACGGTGCACCAGCGTCAGCGTACGCACGATGGGCTGCAGGTTCAGCGTCCAGTCCAAGGCCGAGTCCCCGCCCCCGACGATCACCACGTCCTGGCCGCGGAAGTCGTCCATCTTGCGCACGGCATAGAAGACCGACTTGTTCTCGTATTGCTCGATTTCCGGCACGGGTGGGCGCTTGGGCTGGAATGAGCCACCGCCGGCAGCGATCACCACGACTTTGGTGTAGAAGATTTCGTCGGCATCGGTGGTCAGCTTGAATGAGCCGTCCGGCTGCTTTTCAATGGAATTGACCATGCGGCTGAAGTGGAACTCAGGCGAGAACGGCGCAATCTGCGCCATGAGGTTATCGGTCAGCTGCTGGCCTGTAACCACTGGAAAACCAGGAATATCATAGATCGGCTTCTCGGGATAAAGCTCGGCGCATTGGCCGCCGGGCCGATCGAGGATATCGATGAAGTGGCATTTGATATCGAGCAGACCGAGTTCGAAGGCTGCAAAGAGCCCGCAGGGGCCTGCGCCGATCACGACAACGTCGGTGGTGATTTCAGTGCTCATGTCGATCTCAAAATCCGTTTTGTCCGGGGTTCGCCGGCCGCTGCTCCATTATACAGGAGCAGCGTCGCAGCGGACCAGAATGCCTTAAGTCTCTGGCATTCTTGTTGTTATTGATGCGCGATCCCGCTATTCAGGACACACGGCGAAGGAAGGGGCGCGTGCCGACGGGAATTTCGGCTGTGCCGACGGGCTGGTAGAAGATGTTCACTTCGGGCAGGCGGTTCTCGATCAGGGCCTGGCGGGTAGGCTCATGAGTCACCACGAAAGCATTGATTCCGCAGCGGCGCATCAGCGGAATCTGGTCCTGCAAAACGTCACCAATGGCCCTGATCTCGTTAGCGTACTGATAACGTTGAGACAGCAAACGGGCGGTTGAATAGCCACGTCCGTCAGTGAAGCCCGGGAACTGGATGGCGACCGAAGCAAAGCGGTGAAGGTCGGCTTCCACGTCCTCGATCCGGTCGCCCGGCGCAACCAGAAGACCAAGCGGATGCGGGTTGGCCAAGATGGCTTCGCGGTTGGCGAGGAACACGGGGAGCGGCACATGCTTGTAGCTTGCGCCGGTCGGCTCGTCGCCCTCGGCCCAGGCATGGAATGGATCAGCGATAAAGCCACCGTTCTTCCATAGTGTGTGTCGGGTGGCAGGGGCAGTCATGGGCGAGGCGATCGCTCCGTTGAAGTCGAAATGGATGCCGCACTCTTTTTTGTTGAGGCCGCGCCAGCGACCAGCGCGCGGGTCTTCGCCCTCGGCAACCACTGAGGTGCAAGGCGCGCAGCCGATCGATTTGTAGCCCTTAGCGAACAGCGGGTGCTCGGGCAAGCCATGCTCGATCTTATAGCGATTAACGTCGGCGTCGGAGAAATAGGCGAGCGGATTGACCTTGATGCGATCATCGCTGGTCAATTCGAAATGGGGCAGCACGCCACGCTCAACCGTCTGGAAGCGCTTGCGGCCAGTAACCCAGCCGCCGAACTGCTCGGTGATGGGCTCGAGCGGCTCGGTCTTGCGGATGTGGCAGCAAGAGTCGGGATCGGTTTCCCAGAGCGTTCCGGCCGGATCGAAGCGCTCCACGTCAGCCTGGTTGGGATAGATCGCCTGAACATTGATCAGGCCCAGATGCTTCTTGAGCGCCTCGACATAGTCGAGCGTTTCGGTGAAGTGCTTGCCGGTCTCAAGGAAATAAACGGGAAGGCTCGGATCCACCTGCGCCACAAGGTGCAGCAGCACGGCCGAGTCGGCGCCGAAGGAGGAGACAATTGCGAGGTCGCCCGGCAGGACGTCGCTCGCGGCATAGCGCAGCACGCCAAGGGCGTCCATTTCGTCGAACATGCCATTGAGCGCTATGATGCCAAGCGCGCGCAGCTTGTCATGCGCGGGCTGGGCCGGTGCGAGTTTAGGCAGTGCCATAAAGGGCCTCCTTGAACGGCGCTTCCCCAAGACGCCGATAGGCTTGGATGAACGTCTCGTCGGCGCTTTCGCGCTTGGCGATATAGGTGTCGACGAGGGTTTCGATGGCCTTGGGCAATTTCTCGGCTTCGAATCCGGGACCGATGATCTTGCCGACGGCAGCCTGCTGCGTAGCGTCGCCACCCAGGGTGATCTGGTAGAGCTCGCCGCCCTTCTTCTCGACGCCCAGAATGCCGATATGGCCGACATGGTGGTGGCCGCAGGCATTGATGCAGCCCGAAATCTTGATCTTGAGATCGCCGATCTCGGCCTGCCGCTTGGGTTCGGCAAAAGTGCGGCTGATTTCCTGCGCGATCGGGATCGAGCGAGCATTGGCCAGGGCGCAGAAATCAAGGCCCGGGCAGCAGATCATGTCGGTGATGAGCCCTGTATTGCCCTCAGCCAAGCCAGTGGCCAACAGGGCGTCATAAACGGCGCGGAGATCGGCCACCGCAACATGGGGCAGCACGAGGTTCTGCTCGTGGGTCACGCGCAATTCGTCAAAGGCGTAGCGCTCGGCGATATCGGCGACATCATCCATCTGCTGCGCCGTGGCGTCGCCAGGGGCGCCGCCGATGGGCTTGAGCGAGATGGTGACCGAGGCATAGCCAGGCTCGCGGTGCGAGTTGATGTTGTTGTCGAGCCAGCGGCCATAGGCCGGATCGATGATGGACTGGTAAGCCACATCGATCTTGGTGGCGGGCTGCGGCGTGAACTGGGGCGGCGCGAAATAGGCGGTAATACGGTCGACTTCCTCTTGCGGGAGAGTCAGTACGCCACCACGCACTTCGGCAAACTCGGCCTCCACCTGACCCTTGATCGTTTCAAGGCCTTCCTCGTGCACCAGGATCTTAATGCGCGCCTTGAACTTGTTGTCCCGCCGGCCATAGCGATTGTACACGCGCATGATCGACTCGAGGTAGGCCAACAGGTGCTCGTTCGGCACGAAGCTGTTGATCAGCTTGCCGATCATGGGCGTACGGCCAAGACCGCCGCCAACCCAGACTTCCCAGCCGATATCGCCTGCAGCATTGGTGGCAGCCTGCAGTCCAATATCGTGGAAGCGGATGGCAGCACGATCATTGGGAGAGCCCGTCATCGCGATCTTGAACTTGCGCGGCAGATAGCTGAACTCGGGGTGAAGGCTAGACCACTGCCGGATGATCTCGGCGACAGGGCGCGGATCGATGATCTCGTCGGCGGCGGCGCCGGCAAACTGGTCCGTGGTCGTATTGCGAATGCAATTACCCGAAGTCTGGATCGAGTGCATTTCCACCGAGCCAAGCTCGCGCAAAATGGCGGGCACATCCTTGAGCTTGGGCCAGTTGAACTGGATGTTCTGCCGGGTGGTAAAGTGGCCATAGCCACGATCATAGGTGCGCGCGATATGGGCCAGCTTGCGCATCTGCCGCGAGGACAGGGTGCCATAGGGCACGGCGATACGCAGCATATAGGCATGGAGCTGCAGATAAAGGCCGTTCATCAGCCGCAGGGGGCGAAACTGGTCCTCGCTCAACTCGCCTGAAAGGCGGCGATTGATCTGGTCCGTAAACTGCGCAGTGCGCCCGGCAACAAACGCTTCGTCGAATTCGTCATATCGATACATGACCGTCCTCACCCAAATGCTGGCGGTCGTAGATCTCGCCGTTCAGTGTCAATGGCGCCGTCGGACCCTTGGCCCGAATGCGTTCGCGCAGGCGCTTGGGCGTGATCTGCCCTTCGAAAAGCGCTACTTCCTCGATCTCGACGCCAACGATACGCCCAGTGGCCTTGGTGGCGTCGATTGCTGCGTCACGCGCGGCAACCTCTTCCTTGGCAAAGAGCCGGGCAGATTGCAGGTCCTCGACCCAGCTGCCGCCATGATCGAGATAAACCGTCGCGCCGGACGTCAGCTCGTTTCCTGTCAGAATTTCTATGGATGTCATGCTACCTTGAAGCCTTGCGCAGCCAACCGGGCGCCATCGGCCCAATCGCCGGAGGCGATCGCTGGGCCTACGAAAATGATTGCGGGACCGTCGGCAAACTGGACGGCGCGCTCGCTCAATGAGCGCAGAGTGCCCACATGGGTGGAAACGTTCGCACGGCCGGCATTGACGACGATGCCGATGGGGGTCAGTGGGTCGGCGCCATGGTCCACAAGCCGCTTAGCCACTTCTGCCGCCACGGACTTGCCCATGTAGAGGGCCAAGGTCAGACCGGCCTTTGCCAGCGCTGCCCAATGGTCGAGATCCTGGTCGTTGGCACCATGGGCCGTTGCCATGACAAAGCCGCTGGACACATTGCGCAGGGTAACGGGGGTGGCCGTATCGGCAGCGGCAGCAAGGGCGGCGCTGACGCCAGGCACGATGCGATAGTCGATGCCAGCCTTGCGCAGAGCATCCAACTCCTCGCCGGCGCGGCCGAACACCATGGGATCGCCCGATTTGAGGCGTGCGACGCGCTTGCCTTCGCTGGCAAGCCGCACGATCAGGGTGTTGATCTGGGCTTGGGAAAAGCTGTGATGGCCCTTGGCCTTGCCAACATCGATCCGCTCGGCATCGCGCCGGCCCATGTCCACCACGACGGCGGGAACCAGCTGATCATGCACGATCACATCGGCTTCCTGCAGCAGGCGCTGGGCACGAAGGGTCAGAAGATCCTCCGATCCGGGCCCTGCCCCGATCAGCCAGACGACGCCCTGCCCCGCGCCTTGCGCCACATGCTGCTCAAGGAGCGCTTCGGCTTCGTGCAGCCCGGCCGCAGCGCTCTGGCTGGCAGCGGTTTCGATCCTGGGGGAGGTCACCAGCGCTTCGTAGAAGCGACGGCGGCCAGCGCCATCGTGAATCAAATTTTCAACACGTTCGCGCAAGCCACCGGCGAGACTCGCGATTTTGCCAAAGCCGGGCGGCAACATGGCCTCGATGCGCGCACGCACGAGACGCGCCAGCACCGGCGCCTTGCCTTCGCTGGAGATGGCGATGGTCAGCGGAGCGCGCTCGACAATGGAGGGCGTATAGAAATCGCACTCGGGGGGCACGTCGACGACGTTGAGCGGGATATTGCGGCTGCGCGCTTCGTGTTTGGCCAGATCGGCATCTGCGCTTTCTTCAGCCACGAAAACGAGGGCGGCCCCGTCGAGATCCGATGGCTCGAAAGCACGCTCCAGAGCCTGAACGTCGAAGCCTGTAAAATCGGCTTCGATCTGGCGGGAGATAATCACTACCTCAGCAGTAGTCTTAGTAACCAGCCGGGCCTTGTTGAGGGCTTCATCTCCACCGCCGATGATGACGATGCGTTTGCCCTCGACTTTGTAGCTCAACGGAAATGTGTTGAGAGCGCCCATTTTGATCCTGAAAACAATGACGGGAAAAATAGGCCAAGCCGCTGGTTGCAACAAGGCGTTGAAAATCAATCGCTTGGATATTTCCCTTGGCGCGACCGGCTTGGAACAAGCGAGGGGCTTGTAGCGCCGCTGCCGCTAAATGAATCTTAGCGGCACGGGTGCGGAGCAAATTTTGCTCAAGCGGCTATGGCTCTCATTCGAGTTTGAATGCCGATCGTCATCCTTGGGCTCGACCCGAGGACATTGCACTTATCTGCGTTTGGCGAAGTGACGAGCCCTCGGGTCGAGCCCGAGGGTGACGTCTGGAGGGGACTGCGAAACCGTGGATAGAGCGCCGCTCAGCCCTGGCGGGTCGGGACGTGGACGACCAGGCCGTCGAGATTGTCCTTGACCTTGATCTGGCAGCTGAGGCGGCTCGTGGCCTTCACGTCAAAGGCGAAGTCGAGCATGTCCTCCTCCATCATGGAGGGGCCGCCGACAGTTTCGGTCCAGGCGTCATCCACATAGACATGGCATGTGGCGCAGGTGCAAGCGCCGCCACATTCGGCGACAATGCCGGGCACGCCATTCATGATCGCCGTTTCCATGACCGTCGCGCCGTTCTGCGCCTCGGTCTCGATGCGTTCGCCGCTGGTTTGAACGAATGTGATCTTGGTCATGGGGTCCTGAGGGTATGGGGTTCAACCGGATATAGGGGATGGCACCCGATGCGGCAACACATGCGGCGTCATCCCGGCCTTGCGCCGGGATCCATCCTGAGATCGTGGTTCCTTCGGTAGCAGGTCGTCATGGCCACCTTGCGGCCGTGGCACGATCTCGAGATGGGCCCCGGGTCGAGCCCGGGGTGACATCGAGTGTTTGGAACGGTTAGATGCCCAGCAGCCCTTCAAGGTAGTGCTGTTTGATGCCGAACATGGCCTTGGTCTCAGCGATCTGCCGGAGCACTGCCTCGCGGTCGCGCCCTGCCCTTCCATCTTTTTCCGCGACGATCAGGTTGTTCTTGGGCGTATGGGCGTCGGACACAAACTCAAAGACCTTGGTGCGGTAGCCGTTGAGTTCCAGCAGCAGCGCACGGAGGGCGTCGGTGACCATTTCGGCCTGGCGCTCGAGGAAGATGCCGTGGCGCAGGAGGACATCAAGCTTGCCTTCGGGCTGGCCCGCTTCCATTTCGCGGCGGATCTGCTTGTGGCAGCAGGGCGCGACGGCGATGAGCCAAGCGCCGGCTGAAATGCCCTTGAAGATGGCGTCGTCCGTTGCGGTGTCGCAGGCATGAAGGGCGATCACAGCGTCGGCGCCGGTGGCGTCGTAGTCGAGGATGGTGCCGGGCTGAAAGCTCAGCCCCTCAAAGCCTGAGGCGGCTGCAGTGGCATTGCCATCTTCGACAAGCTTGGGCCGCATCTCGACGCCGATGATTTCGGCCTTTCCGCCTAGATAGTCATAGAGCGCGAAATCGAGGTAGCCCTTGCCCGCCCCCATATCGACGATACGGGGCTTGTCGGCCTTGATCGCTTGAATCAGAGGCGCAAAGATTTCCACCATCTTGTTGATCTGGCGGAACTTGTCCTGCGCATCGTTGCGCACCTGACCGTCCTTGCCCGTAATGCCGAGGGCGTGGAGGTATGGCTTATTTGTTTCCGCCAGTAGACGGTTCTTGGCGCGGTTGTGCTCGGTGGATGGCGCCTGGCGGCCAGATACTTCGGTGCGCTTGAGGCGGATCTTGTCGCCGTTCCGCTCAAAGCTCATATCGAATTGGGTCGTGGCTAGCTGGGCGCTGCGGAACTCGTCGCGAAGGCCAGCGCGCAGCAGGGCCAGCGCTTCGGGCTGGATGAAGTTCTTGATGATGTCGCGCGTCTTGTAGCGATAGGTGAAGGAGAAGCGATCGCCGGCCTTGAGCGCGATCTTCTTGATCTCCACCGATTTAAGATCGGGCTCGCTGCCATGGTAGCCGCCGAGCTTCAGGCGTACCAAGGAGCCGTCCGCAAACGACGTCTTGACGGCACTCAGGAGCTCTTCGATGCGGCCGGGGGCGCTCAATGCCGTTCCTTGGTGGTGAGGAAGCGGATCTTGGGGAAATCCTGCTTGGCGCGGTCAGCCCACCAGGCGTTCTGCGCCAGGAACACAGGCGCGCCGGTGCGGTCTTCGGCGATATTGGCCTTTTGGACGGCAATAAACCGCTTGAGTTCTTCGGGCTCGTCGCTCTCGATCCAGCGGGCAACCTCGTAGTTGAGGCTTTCGAAGGTGATCGGAACGCCATATTCCTTGGCAACGCGCGAACTCAAAACTTCCAGCTGCAGCTGGCCCACGACGCCTACGATCCAGTCAGCGCCAATAACGCGGCGGAACACCTGCGTGACGCCCTCCTCGGAAAGGTCGGACAGCGCCTTGGCCATCTGCTTGGTCTTCATATGGTCCGTGAGGCGCACGCGGCGGATGATTTCCGGCGCGAAATTGGGAATGCCGGTGACGTTGATGGCCGCGCCTTCGGTGAGCGTATCGCCAACGGATAGAGTGCCGTGATTAGGGATGCCGACGATGTCGCCGGCTACGGCAGAATCGGCCAGTTCGCGGTCATTGCCGAAAAAGAACATGGGATTGGACACAGCCATGTCCTTGCCGGAACGTACGTTTTTCAAACGCATGCCGCGGGTGAAGGTGCCCGAGCACAGGCGCACGAAGGCGATGCGGTCGCGGTGGTTGGCGTCCATGTTGGCCTGCACCTTGAACACGAACCCGGTGACCTTCTTGTCGGCGGGTTCGATGGGCGCGGGGATGGCCGGCTGCGGGCGCGGCTCGGGACCCCATTCGCCCAGTGTGCGCAGGAGTTCGGCCACGCCAATGCCCTTGAGCGCAGAGCCAAACAGGACCGGGCTAAGGTGGCCGGCGTGGAAGGTGTCAAGATCAAAGGGCGGGAGCATGGCTGTAGCCATTTCCAGCGTTTCAAGCGCGGTCATGAAGACCGGATCATCCACCAGGGCGTCGTTATCCAGCAAATCCTCGATCTGCTCGAACTCGGCAATCGGCTTGCCCTGGGGCGACAGCACGCGCTTTTCGAGCAGGTCGAGATAGCCGTGGAAGTCGACACCCTGCCCGATCGGCCAGAGAACGGGTGTAAGGTCGAGCGCGAGCTTGCCCTGGATCTCGTCGATGAGGTCGAGCGGAGACAGACCCTCGCGGTCGATCTTGTTGATAAAGGTAATGATGGGAATGTCGCGCAGGCGGCAGACTTCAAAAAGCTTGAGGGTTTGCGCCTCGATGCCCTTGGCGGCGTCGATCACCATGATGGCGGCGTCAACCGCCGTCAGTGTCCGGTAGGTGTCTTCCGAGAAATCCGAGTGGCCGGGTGTATCAAGCAGGTTCAGCGTCAGCCCGTCATAATCGAAGGTCATGACCGAGGAGGTGATGGAAATGCCACGCTGCTGCTCCATTTCCATCCAGTCCGAACGGGTCGAGCGCACGCCCGACTTGCCGCGCACGGCACCGGCCGACTGGATCGCGCCGGCAGCCGCCAACAGGCGCTCTGTAAGCGTCGTCTTGCCCGCGTCCGGGTGCGAGATGATCGCAAAGGTCCGGCGCGTGCGGAACGGTTCGGCATTGGGCCGGGGCGCAGCCACGGCGGCAGTGGATAAGGACATCGGATCTGCTGAAAAGTGTTGGGGCGCGTGGAGGCGCGGCGTTTGGAGGGGTATATAGTGAATGATGGGTGGAGGGTCAAACGACTCACCGCACTGTGGCACGCCCCCAGGGTGAAGCCCAAGGACACGCCCCATGGTTCGATAGGCTTACCATGAGGCCACCACTACGCCTGAATTTTCCAACAGCCCTCATGGTGAGCTTGTCGAACCACGAGGGCGTGCCGCTATGATCCCCGGCCACATCTTCGCCACGCCTCTCCATTCTCGATGAGGTCCGCTTCTTCCCCAGAAAATTAACCTATGGGTAAGAAAGGGTTCGGTTTGACTCAAATTGAATGTATTAATGGGCTTTGAACCAGCGCGCGGCGGCGTGGGTGAAAGGGAACAATCCGTGGTGTTTGCCTCGAATTGTTCGTATTTGGCAGTCCAACCGGCAACGGATGGGCTGGCATGACCACTCCTACTATCCGCCTTGTTGCTGTTAAGCCGACGCGAGAGTTGTAAAGAGTATGGCGAAGAACCCGACCCCCAATAATGATCCTGCAGCGCTGGCGTTTTCGGCGGTGGAAGATGCCCTCAAGGACTCGGTGTTCAATCTCGACAGCCCCCCTGCCGCCAAGCCGGCGGAGAAAAAGTCGGACCCGGCCCGCGCGGAGCGCCTGCGCGCAGCCGACAAAATCGCCCAGCAGGCCGGCACAGTTGCCAATGACGACAGGTTCGCGCCGTCCAAGGTTCTTTATGGCCTCCACAACACCTCTTCGGCGACCCCGATCTGGATTGCGACAGGGCTTTCGGTTCTTTGGCTGGTCGTTGCCGGTGTGGGCGCCTTTCTGCGCTATGGCGCGGAGTTCAACAATTTCGGGCAGTTCGTCGGCACAATCGACTTCGTCGTCCTCCTGGCCATCCTGCTTCTGCCGGTCGCGGGCTTTTTCGCCGTAGCGACCCTTTTCCGTCGCGCGCAGGATCTGCGCAATGCCGCCTCTTCCATTACCCAGGCCGCGATCCGGCTGGCGGAGCCCGAGGTGACAGCTGCCGACAAGGTTGCTTCCGTGGGCCAGGCCGTGCGCCGCGAGGTCAATGCCCTTGGCGATGGGCTGGAACGCGCCCTCTCCCGCGCGGGCGAACTCGAAGTCATGATCCACAACGAGGTCACCGCGCTCGAGCGCACCTATTCGGACAACGAATCGCGCATGCGTGCGCTGATTGCCGAACTTGCCAGCCAGCGCGAAAGCGTTCTCACGAACACCGAGCGGGTGCGCGAAGCGATCACCGAGAGCCACACCGGACTCGTCTTCGACCTCGACATGATCAGCCAGCGCATTTCCGGCACTATCGTTGAAAGCGGCGGGAATCTCACCCGCGCGCTGGAAACGGCCGGCAATACGCTGACCAATTCCTTTGGCGAGCAGACAGAAGGCTTTGTGTCCCTGGTGGAAAACCGCACCACCAATTTCATCTCGGCGCTGGGTGATAGCGCGGCACGTCTGTCGCTGAGCTTTGACGACAAGACGGCATCGCTGACCGAGGCACTCGATAGCCGCGCCGGCATGCTCAATCAGGGCGTAGAATCGCGCATTGCGGCACTGACCGACGCGCTGGACAACCATGCCGCGTCCATCGCTAGCGCCATGGATGAGCGCGCGCGCCTGATCGATGAGCGAACCGGGACCATCACGGGCAATTTCGAGGAGCGCACTGCCAACCTCGCTGGCCTGCTTGAAAACACCAGCGGCAAGATCGTTGACGCCCTTGATGTGACTACGGGGCGCGTTGCCTCGGCGCTGGACGAGCGCACTACGCGGCTCGAAACCATGCTGGATGGCACGAGCGGGCGTATCGCCGGCGCATTGGACGAAACAACCGGCCGGCTTGCTTCCACGCTGGACGAGCGCACAGCACGGCTCGAAACCATGCTGGACGGCACGAGCGGCCGCATTGCGGGCGCTCTGGACGATACTGCCGGCCAGTTGGCCTCGACACTGGATGAACGCACCGCCGCGCTGGCGGGACTGCTTGGCAGCAGCACGGGACGGATTGCCGACACGCTGGACCAGACGACGGGCCGCCTAACCACGGCGCTGGACGAGCGCACCTCGGCCCTTGCCGGGCTGCTGGGCAGCACGAGTGGGCAAATTGCCGACACGCTGCATGAAAGCACCGATCGCCTTGCCGCTGAACTGGACCAGCGCACCGCTGCAATTTCGGGCCTTCTCAGCACCGGCGGCGCTTCGCTGCTCGATGATTTGCGCACCCGCGGCGATGAAGTGACAACAGGGCTGGATTTGATCGGGCAGCGCATCAGCGACGATATCGCCGCCCGCTCCCGCGAGGCAGAGGCCCTGCTCTCCACCCTGGGCCGCCAACTCGATGAATCCGTATCCATCCAGCTCAACGCCATGGATAGCCGCCTGCAGTCCGCAGTGATCGAAATCAACGGCGCGCTGGATGACACGTCCGAACGCGCCCGCATCACACTGGCTTCGGCCGGGCAGGATTCGCTGAGCCAGTTCGACGCGCGCCTCACCGAAATTGCCTCCATTCTCGACAGCCGCCTCAATACGCTGGACGGCGTGATTGGCGACAAGGGCGAGTCGCTCATTGCGCGCCTCGAGCAGCAGGGCACGAGCTTTGCCGCCCGCGCCAATGTGCTCGAAATGGCCCTCAACGAAGAATCGGGCCGCTTCAACGATGTTGTGGCCGAACGTACGCGCGAAATGGGCGAAGTGCTGGGCGCGCGCACCCATGCCATCACCGAGACGCTGGTCAGCCGCACCCGCGAGATCGCCGACTCGCTGGAAGGCCATGCCGGCATTATCGCCGAAGCGCTGGATGGCCGCACACAGGCCATCGACAATATCCTGGCAAGCCGCACGGGCGAGCTGACCGCGTCGATCGAAACCCATACGCAGGCGCTGGACGAAACTCTGTCGGGCCGCAGCCGCGAGCTCAGCGAAGCCATTCGCGTGCGTTCGCAGGAACTGGGCGAAACACTTTCCACCAGCACCAGCGCCTTTGACCAGGCGATTGCTGGACGCACCCAGCGGCTGGCCGATACGCTTTCGGAGCGGACCACTGCCCTGTCGCTGGAATTGGACAGCCGCACCGGCACGCTTGCAAGCGACTTGGATGAGCGCACCCAGGCCCTGGCAACGCAGATTGCCGAGCGCACGGGCGAGCTGGCCGACCGGCTTTCGCAGGGAACGCAACTTTTCCGGGGCGAGATCGAGTCGCAGGGCGCGCATCTGTTTGAAGGCCTCGACAGCCGCACGGGTACACTCGCCGCAGCCCTTGATGACCGCACGGGCGCCCTCCTGAGCAATATCGATGAGCGCGCCAGCCAGCTCACGCAGGGGCTCGACAGCCGCACGGGTACGCTTGCTGCCGCGCTGGATGATCGCGTGGGCTCGCTGCTCACCAATATCGACGAACGCGCCGGGCAGCTGACGCAGGGCCTTGATCGCCGCACTGGGGACTTCATCGACAATCTCGATCAGCGCACTGTTGCGCTGGCCGATAGCCTTGATATGCGCACCGGAACGCTGGTGGAAAGCCTCGACGCCCGCACCGGCACCCTGGTCGAGCAGATCGATGCGCGCACAACGAGCCTTGCCGGCGAGATCGAAGCGCGCACCGCCAATCTGTCCAACCGCATTGCGGAACGGACCGGCCAGCTTTCGGCCGAGATTGCCGAGAGCACCAGCGCCCTGACCAGCGAACTGGATAGCCGCGCTGCCGAGCTTCGTTCGGCGCTGGACAATGGCACGCAGGATCTGGCGCAGACCGTTGGTACGCGGACTCAGCAATTGTCCGAAGCGCTCAACATGCGCACCCAGGCGCTGGGCGATACGCTCGCCACGCACACGACGTCCATTGGCGAAACCATCGGCCTGCGCACGAGCGAACTGGCCGATACACTTACGACGCAGGGCGATGAAGCGCGCCGCAAGATCGAAGAATCCATGCGCGCCGCAGGCGACGACATGGACCAGCGCGTCAACTCCATGACCGACCTCATCACCGGCCGGGTCCTGGAGCTCAACACCAATCTCGGAACCGGCCTCGACAGCGCCATTGCCCGTATCAACGATGCCGAGAACGGTATGACCAGCCGCATCGAAACGGCTAGCGCCTCGGTCAGCGAGAGCGCCCGGCAGGCTGCCGATCTTATTGAAAGCGGTGTGGACTCCGCGCGCAAGGCCATCACCGACATGGTGGACAGCCGCCTGGGCACCCTGCCCGAGGCCATCACCGCCCGCGCCGACATTACGGCCGAACGCCTGGCTGCGCTGAACGCCTCGATCAATACGTCCATCACCCAGTCCATGGCGGACCTTGAAGCCGGCGCTGATCGGATCGAGGAAACTATCGCCACCCGCATCACGGCCGCGACGCAAAACATCGCCACGGACATCACCACCACGGCCGATCGCATGGACAATGCCGTGCGCACGGCGCTGGAGCAGATCCGCTCGGCCGCCGGCAACATCGACGATCTGCTGACCGTCCGCGCGGTGGGTGCGGTGAACAATATCGAAACGCGCCTCACCGACATGAACCGCTCGGTGGAAGAGCACACCAATGCCTTTGCGGCCCTGGTAAGCGAGCGTTCCGACCAGTTGCAGGGCGCATTGGCCAGCCACGGCAATATCTTGCGCGACGCCCTGGGCGACAATGCGCGGGAGGCCGAAGCCATCATGGCGGTTTCCACCTCGCGTATCCTCACCGACGTTACGGCAGCCCTTGGCAAGCTCAACGACAGCAATCTCTTGCTGCAGCGCGTGCTGGATGCGTCGACAGCAAACCTGGCCAATCTCGAAACCTCGGTGGCGCAGCAGACGTCGAACTATTCCAACACCATCCGCGATGCGATCGGGCAGACCGAACAGGCCGGCACCATGGTCAGCCAGCACGTTTCGGCGCTGCAGGCCACGATCCGCGGCATGGTGGATGAATTCTCGAGCGTGCTGGGCCGCCTTGACGCCGAAGCGGAGACCATGAACCAGGCTTCACGCGCCCTCACGACCAGCGGCGACAACGCGATGGAAGTGCTTGAAGAGCGCCGTGGCGCCATGGATGCCCTGGCGCAAAGCTTTGCCAACCGCGCTGACGATATCGATGGCCGCATGCGCATGTTCGCGCAGTCGATCGCCGATACGGTGAACGAGACCGAACGCCGCCTGATCGGCGCGCGCCGGGCCATGGACGAAGCGCTCAGCGCAACAACCGGCACTGTTGCCGAAACCCTGGCGCAGACCACCGCGACCATCCGCGAAGAATTGTCCACCGCCACGGGCGAGATCAACGAGACGCTGCGCACGACGACCGACAACGTCAGCAATGCGCTTTATTCAACCAATGAGCGCTTCACCTCCACCATCAACAGCAATGTTGCCCAGGTGGACAATGTGGTGCAGCGGGCAGCAGAAGCGGCGGCCCAGGCGCTCAATCAGACGGCATCCTCGGTGCGCATGGCGCTGTCGGATCAGGTTCACCAGGTCAACGAGGCACTGGAGGACAATGCCAACCGCGTGAGCGAAGTGCTGACCTCAACGGCCACCAGCGTGACCGATGTGCTCAACACAACGACAAGCACGCTGGCCGATACGCTCAACGACTCCTCGGTTTCGGTGCGCAATGCCATCGCATCCAATACCGGACAGTTGCGCAATGCGATCGACCAGAGCACGGGCAGCGTTCGCCAGGCGATGGACGAGACCACCAACAATCTGCGCGAGGTCATGGACCAGACCACTGGCGCCGTGCGCGAGGCTCTCGACGAAACCACCGGCACGTTCCGCCAGCGGCTGGACGAAACCTCGGGGCATTTCCACCAGGCCATCGACGGCACGGGCGATCGCCTCCGTCAGGTCATGGACGAAGCAACGGGCGATGTATCCTCGCGCCTCAGCGAGTTCCGCGACACGGCAGGCGCCGAAGGCCGCCGGGCCAATGCTGCTCTCCAGCAAGCCCAGCAGCAGATGGTCGCCGAAATGCAGCGCGCCATCGAGGAAGCCACGCAGCGCTTCAACGAAACCGCCCGCGCCATGCGCGAGACGGCCAAGGAAGTGGGCACTGAGCTTGAAGCCACGCGCGCCGAACTGGCCCGCGGCGTCAACGAACTGCCCGAGGAAACCCGCGCCAGCGCCGCAGCCATGCGCCGTGTGGTGGCCGAACAGATCGAAGCGCTGAGCGAGCTCAACGCCATCGTTCGCAGCCAGCCCGCAACGCTTGATATCAGCGACCGTCGGGTGTCCCGCCCTGCCCCGCGTGCGGCAGAACCCAGCTATCAGCCGCGCCCGGCGGAACCCGCGCGCCAGACACTGGTAGACCCGATCCGTCCGAGCGAACGCCCCGCACCTGCACAGCCGGCGCGCCAGCCGGTGTTCCAAGGTCCGATGCAGCCAGTGCGCCAGGCAGAACTACGCCGCCCGGCCGAGCCGGTCCGTCCAGAGCCCGTGCGTCAGCCTGAAGCGCAACGCCAGCCCGAGCCACAGCCGGCACCGGAGCCACAGCCTGCCGCCGAGGCAGCGCCCCAGCTGACCGAGGCCGGTGGCTGGCTGCGCGATGTGCTGCGCAATGCCACGGCCAAGCAGCAAAGCGCTCAGCCGGCGCAGGCAGGCCTCTCGGGGCTGACCGAAGAGATCGCCCGCTCCATCGACGATGCGGCTCTCGCCGATGCCTGGGCACGGTACCAGTCGGGCGAGTCCAATGTGTTCTCCCGCCGCATCTACACCCTCTCGGGTCAAGGCACCTATGACGATGTCCGCAAGCGCCTCCAGCGTGATCCGGAATTTGCCCGCACGGCCCAGGCCTATATGGGTGAGTTCGAGCAATTGCTGAAGCGTGCCGCTGCTGGGCCGCGTCCGGCGCAGGAAACGCGTGAGTATCTGCTGAGCGATCGCGGCAAGGTTTATACGACCCTTGCGCATGCCAGCGGGCGGTTGAGCTAAGGCTTTTCAATCAATGATGCGGCCCCGGGAAACCGGGGCCGTTTTCGTTTGGGATGCTTGAAAGAGGTCGGCGCTCGGGCGGGCATCTCGGGATGGATCCCGGCTCGAGGCCGGGATGACATCGTGGTTGGCGATGGCCTTTTGGTCCAAACCAAGGCCTGGCAGTCTTGCTACCGCTAAGCGTCCTTGGGCGGGCGGAGGCGGAGGGAGATGAGTACGCAGAGGAGGCCGGCGAGGGCCAGGATAGCGGGCGCGAAAAAGGCATAGCTGCCCATAAAGACCACCAGCCAGCCAAAGCCGGCCAGCGAAAGAACAGAGGCGGCCTGCTGGAGCGTGTTTGCAAAGCCCTGCGCCTCGGCAGCGTTGGACTCGTCGGTCCAGTTGGCGATGAAATGCACAATGCCGAAATAGCCGACCCCGAAGGTGATGGCGTGGAGCATCTGGACCACAAACAACAGTTCCACCGACGGATTGAAGGCCATGACGCCAAAGCGCACCGCCGAAGCGACACAGGCAGCGAGGATCATGTTGCGGGCCGTTATCCGCCCGCCGAAGCGGCGCCAGGCAAACATCATGACGGCTTCAGCTGCCGCCGATATCGCCAGCAAGGGACCGATATAATAGGCGGGGACGCCGTTCTGGTGCCAGATCAGGGCGGCGAAACCGCCGATCAGGGCATGGCTGGAATTGACCAGCGCGAAGGCGACGAGCGGCAGGACGAACCACGGCTTGAGACTATCGCGCAGCTTGGCGGCTGGCGCGGCTTCCGCCAGGGTGGCCACGTGGCCAGGCGCCCGGAACCGGGGGAGCAGCAGGCTGAGGCCCGCCCGGAGGAAGCACATGAGGACAAAGAGCGGAACGAATGCAGCCGAGCCCCAAGGGGTAATCAGCAGGCCTATGGCACCAGCACCCACCACGTAGCCCACCGTTCCCCAGGCGCGCACGGCGCCGAAATCGGTTCCGTTGCGGCGCGTCATGCGCATTGTGGCCGCGTCTGTGATCGGTGGAATGGTGCCCCCCGTCATGGTCACGAGCGCCCAGATCAGCATAATGCCCCAAAATTCGGTGACCCAGAACAGCCCGATAGGCACGGCCGCGCCGATCAGGGCCAGGATAATGATCACCGTCCGCCAGTCGTTGGCGCGGTCGGCCAGGCGCCCGACAACAATGTTGAGGGCGAGCAGGCACAGCATAGGCAACGAATTGATGATGCCGATCTGGTCAGCGGGTATGCCGTGATCACTAAGCCAGATGCCCAGGAAAACCGAGCTGATCGCGCCGGGCAGGTAAACGGTGGACTGGAACAGGGAAGCGCGCAGCTCAGGCGAGACTGAACGCGATAGTGCCGATGGCATGGGAAAATTGAACTCCGGGCAAATCAGCGCCCGGAGCCCTAGGTGACTCCGTTGCCCCTTCAAGGCAAGTGCGATTGTGCATCGCCCCGACTAGGCCAGGGCCGATTCGCGTTTCGGGTTCATGATCATGAGGGAAACAAGAACCATGATGGCGCCGGCGCCGCTGAGGATGGCGGCGACGTAGTAGCCGCCCGAGCCAATGCTGCCAGCCAGCACGCCGAAGCCGAGCAAAGCCACAACCGTCACGATCTGGCGCAACATGACGAAAAAGCTTTGCGCTTCGGCGGCAATGTCCTCGCTGGTCCAGTTGGCAATAAAATTGGTGACGCCTAGAAAGGTTAGGCCGACCGTGGCCATGTGGAGCGTCTGGAGGAGGATGAGGACAGCAACGCTGGGCTCGAGGGCAAAACCCCACCACCGGATGGCGCCGCAGATGCAGCCAATCAGGATAAGGTGGCGGGCCGCAAAGCGCTTCGTGATGCGCTCGAAATACAGCATGGCGAGAATCTCGGCCGTGGGCGCGACCGCCCAGAGCAGGCCGATGGCCCAGCCCGGCACACCCTGCTCTGCCCACAGCAGCGCGCCGAACCCCATCTGCATCATGTGGCTGCCATGGAGCAGCGAGGCACCGATCAGGGTCATCAGGAACCAGGGACGCCACATTTCTCCGAGGCGTATCGCGATCAGCGGATTGATGGGCGCGTCGATCGGGTGAACCGGACGCACATTGTCCTCCTGGCCCCGGAACAGAGGCAGGCGGAGGGAGACGAGCGCGCGTATGACGCTGACGGCGAGCAAAAGGGGGATGAAGGCGTTGGGGCCTAGGCGATCAAGCACCACACCGGCGAGGAGCGTACAGACAACAAAGCCAATCGTACCCCAGACGCGGATGGCGCCGAAGTCCAGGCCGGTGCGGCGTGCCATGCGATAAGCAGCGGCATCCACCACGGGTGATATGGCCTGGAACGGCACGATCACCAGGGTCCACAGGATGATGATGGCGACATAGCCATCCATGAACAGCATGAAGATCGGCGGAATGGCCGCGAGGATCGAGCCAATCACAATCACCGTGCGCCAATCGCTGGCGCGGTCGGCGAGGCGCCCCACGACCATGTTGATGACGATCATGGCAAAGATCGGCACGGCATTGATGACGCCGATGGCAGGGGTGTCGAAGCCGCGCTCGCTGAGCCAGATCGGCAGGAACGGATTGCTGACCGCGCCAGAGGTGAAGAGCGTCGCGTAGTAAGTGCCGGTGCGAACCGCGGGCGAATCAAAACGCGCTGCCGAGGGCAGTCCCATGCGATGCAACTCCGGGGAGAAATCAGACTTTGGTCAGGTGGCTCAACAATGCGCCGCCAATGTGGTGGCGATCAAGTCTGTTGGCTCATCCCGTCGCCGCGCGCCTGAGCCGGAACTTGCGCGGCTCGCCCACCACCATTTCCGTCCACTTGATGAGCTCGAACCCGCCCTCGGTGGTTTCAACAATGGCGGTGCAGGATTCCACCCAATCGCCGGTGTTGATGTAGTGGATGCCCAGGCGATCGTGCATGTCGGCAAAGTGGATATGGCCGCAGATAACACCATCAACGCCCGATTGCTTGGCCTCGTGCACCAGGGCTTCCTCGAAGCGCCCAATCACGGACACAGCGTTCTTCACCTTCTGCTTGGCCCAGGCGCTAAGCGACCAATATTGCAGTCCCAAGCGCCGACGCACCCAGTTGATGGCGATGTTGATACGGAGAGCCGCATTGTAGGCCCAGTCGCCGACATGGGCGAGCCATTTGGCATTCATCACGACGACGTCAAATTGGTCGCCGTGAATGACCAGGTAGGTCTTGCCAGTCGCCGTGGTGTGAACCGTGCGGTCGACGAACTCAATTTCCCCGAAATAGGTGCCCAGATATTCACGCAGGAATTCATCATGATTGCCGGGCAGGTAGACGATCCTGGTACCGGCATTGGCCTTGTCGAGCAGGATCTGGCCGACAAGATTATATTCACTGGGCCAGTGCCATGCCTTGGCCAAGCGCCACCCATCAAGGATGTCACCGACCAGGTAGATCGTTTCGGCGTCGTGTGCCCGGAGGAACTCGATAAGCTGGCCGACCCTGATGGGCTTCATGCCAAGGTGAACATCCGAGATGAACATGGCACGGACCTGTCGGACTTGGCGGTCATCCGGCATTAAGGCAACGACTCCTGCTTCGGGAGCGGCATATTAACCAGCGTTGGCCCGCGAGGAAACCGTGCATGCCGAAAGATTGGAACTGTTGCCCGCCCGCCTCTGCAAGCCCGCTCAGGCTGGCCCAGCTGCGCCGATCCGCGCCTTGAGCGCAATGATGCGGTTATAGCTCTCTTCGATCCGGGCGGCAAAAGCCGGGTCCGCAGCGGCTTCGGCAAGGAGAATGTCGAGGATTTCCTGGCCCAGGCTCGGACGGTATTTGGCCGTATTGGAAAACAGCAGCACATCCATGCCGGCGCGTACGGCCTTGGTGACCGTTTGCTCGAGCGAGAAATGCTCGCGAATAGCACCCATTTCGAGATCGTCGCTGATCACCACACCATCAAAGCCCAGCTCTTCCCGCAGGACGCCGGTGACCCACTGCGGAGACAGCGACGAAGGGGTTTGTGCGTCCGCATCGGAATAATTGGCGTGGTAGAGGTGGCCAACCATGATCATGTCGACATAGCCAGCCGCGATCAGCGTCTTATAGGGATCGAGCTCCGAAGAGCTCCAGGTATCGGTGATATCAACGAATCCCTCATGGCTATCGGCAGTGGATGAGCCATGGCCGGGAAAATGCTTGAGCGCCGTCAACATACCGGCGGCGTGGTGGGCCCTGATGAAGGCTTCGCTGTAGGCGGCGACAGTCTGGGCATCGGCGCTGAAGGCGCGGCCATATTTGGCGATGATCTGGTTGTTCTTGTTGACGTTGACGTCTGCGACCGGGCCAAAATTGACGCTGAAGCCCAGATCGGCCACGGCGCTGGCCATCTTGGCATAGACGGCTTCGGCTTCTTCGGGGGAGTTCTTGGCTGCGATGGTGGCCGCATTGGGGATTTCGGTGAATCCCACGGCCTTGGTCAGGCGCTCGACGGAGCCGCCTTCCTGGTCAACGGTTATGAAGGGCGGTAAATCGGGCGAGGCATCGCGAAGCGCAGTGTTCAGCGCGGCAACGGCCTTGAGGTTCTTCACATTGGTCTTGAGCAGCATGACGCCGCCCAGCCGGCTGGCGGCGATGTCCTCGCGCAGTTTTTGGACTGAAGAATCGCTGGCATCATCGCCTTGAAAGCCGACAACGATCATCTGGCCAGCCATCTGCTCCAGCGTTGCGGCCTGGGCGACGGAGCTGAAGGCGAAGAAAGGCACGGCAAGGGCGATGCGAAGCAGCGAGATCACGGCAAGGTCCGGTCTTGAAAGGGGCGACCGGACGTTGAACCCATAAAGCAGCCAAAACGATGGCAGGGCTTTCGTCTTCGGCAACAGTCACCCTCGGGGCGAGCCCGAGGGTGACGAGCGGTGCATGTGTTGGCCCTAGCGGTTCTGACGGTTTTCAATCAGATCGTTGACCACCGCAGGGTCCGCCAGTGTGGACGTGTCGCCCAGCGAGCCGAAGTCGTTTTCGGCGACCTTGCGCAGAATGCGGCGCATGATCTTGCCGGAACGGGTTTTCGGCAGGCCCGGCGCCCATTGGATGAGGTCAGGCGTGGCAATGGGGCCAATCTCCTTGCGAACCCAGTTCCGCAGCTCGGTCTTGAGCTCGTCGGTGCTGTTTTCGCCGGCCATCAGGGTGACATAGCAATAGATCCCCTGCCCCTTGATGTCGTGGGGATAGCCGACTACGGCAGCTTCGGAAACCTTGGGGTGCGCGACCAGGGCGCTTTCCACTTCGGCCGTGCCGAGGCGGTGGCCGGATACGTTGAGCACGTCATCGACGCGGCCCGTGATCCAATAATAGCCGTCTTCGTCGCGGCGACAGCCATCGCCCGTGAAGTAATAGCCCTTGTACTGGGTGAAATAGGTGTCGATGAAGCGCTGGTGATCGCCATAAACGGTGCGCATCTGCCCCGGCCAGCTGTCGGCAATGGCGAGCACGCCCTCGGCCTTGGTCTGCTCCTGCAGCTTGCCTTCTGGCGAAAGCACGACCGGGCGCACACCAAAGAATGGCTTTGTGGCCGAACCCGGCTTGGTCGGGATGGCCCCGGGGAATGGAGCAATCATGTGACCGCCGGTTTCGGTCTGCCACCAGGCGTCGACGATCTCGCAACGACCCTTGCCCACATGCTTGTGGTACCACATCCAGGCTTCGGGATTGATCGGCTCCCCGACGGTGCCGAGGAGGCGAAGGGTCGGCATGTCGTGCTTGTCGGCAAATTCGTGTCCTGCTCCCATCAGCGCGCGGATCGCTGTGGGTGCGGTGTGAAAGATGTTGACCTTGTGCTTTTCAACAACCTCCCAAAGGCGGCTGCAATCAGGATAGCTAGGGATGCCCTCGAACATCAGCGTGGTCGCGCCATTGGCGAGAGGGCCATAGACGATATAGGTGTGCCCCGTGATCCAGCCCACGTCGGCCGTGCACCAGAAGATCTCGCCGTCCTGGTAGTCAAAGCTCATCTGGTGGGTAAGCGAGCCCCAAAGCAGATAACCGCCGGTGGTGTGCAGCACACCCTTGGGCTTGCCCGTGGAGCCGGAGGTGTAAAGGATAAAGAGCGGATCTTCCGCATTCATCTTCTCGGGTGGGCAATCGCCATCGACGCTCGCAACGGCATCATGAAACCAGATGTCGCGGCCCTCGACCATGTTGACCGGATTGCCCGTGACCCGGACAACGATGACCTTTTCGACGCCATCGATCTTGGCCAGGGCGTCATCGACGTTTTTCTTGAGCGCAATGGTCTTGCCGCCGCGGCGGCCTTCATCGGCCGTAAGGATGATTTTGGAGCCGCAATCGGAGACGCGGCCAGCAATTGAATCGGGCGAGAAGCCGCCAAAGATCACCGAATGAACCGCGCCGATGCGCGTGCAGGCGAGCATGGCGACGGCAGTGTCGATGACCATGGGCATGTAGATGGTGACGCGATCGCCCTTTTTGACGCCATTGGCCTTGAGGACATTGGCGAAGCGGCAAACGCGGTCATGGAGTTCGTGATAGGTGACCTTGCCATCGGTGCCGGGTGTATCGCCTTCCCAGATAATGGCGGTCTGGTCGCCCCGCTTTTCCAGATGCCGGTCGAGGCAATTGAAGGAGACGTTGAGCTCGCCGTCCTCGAACCATTTTATGGAGATATCGGGATAGGCATAGCTCGTGTTCTTGATCTTGGTCGGGAACTTGAACCAGTCGAGACGCTTAGCCTGTTCTGCCCAGAACCCTTCAGGATCGCTGAGCGAGCGGGCGTACATCTTATCGTACTGTGCCGCATTGACGTGGGTGCGTGCGATGGCAGCCGCACTTGGCTGGAATACGAGCTGCTCGCTCATAGTTTTCCTCCCTTATCTCTCCCAGTACTCGTTCTAGTGACCCGTTCGACGGGGGGCAAGGGGATAGCCGTTAAACTCGGTGCAAGTCTTTGGGGGGACGATGTTAACCGCAGCGTGCGACATCGCTTCGGCGCCTATTGCGCGGGTGTTATGGTCCGAATTCGCAAGATCGGAGCCCCTGATGACGGATACACTGATCGCTGCTTCCAAGGCAGATGCGCCGGCACCGGCGAAAATCGCTAGCGTGCGCGGCGCTCGTTATGCCGATATCCCCATGGTGCATCAAAGGCTGCAGGAGGCGATTACCACCTCGCCCTTCTATAGCGAGGAGTTCAAGGCCTATGAGAGCGCGCGGCTAACGCCTGAATATCTGGCCGGCTTGATCGATGCCGACCCCTTTCACGTGATGCTGCATTCACGCGACGGAATAGTAGGCGGCTTTCAAATTTCGGGGCCGGAACTGGGGACCTTGTGGCTCTACTGGTCCTATGTTTTCCCCGAATATCGCCGCTCTACCCTAGGCGTCCAGGGCATGCGTGCATTCCTCAAGCATTGGGACAATGGTCGCTTCCATAAGATTGCGACCTATACAAAACACGGCAATGAGGCCGCAGCGGCGATCATGCTGCGCCTGGGGTTCAAGCACGTTGCAACGCTTGAGCAGCACATTTTTGGCGAAGACTATTTGCTGTTCGAGCACAAGCTCACCAAGACATCGCCTGGCTATGACCGTGGCACCAAGAGCGGGCTCAGACACAAGCTGATCCGCCGACTCAAGCTGCGCTTGGGAAAGTAGGGCGCCCTACTCTGCCGCCACCGGAACCGCCCGCCGGCCGCGGAACCAGGCCAGGATGGACACGTCCATCTTGGTGGTGTGAAGAGCAATCCACCACTGGCCCAGCGACCACACGCTGATCGAAACCAGTGCGGAAATAGCGGAGCCCATCAAGCCGAACGGCGGCACCAGGAGCCAATTGCCCAGGACCAGCGTGCCCATTCCCAATGCGACGGATGGAAGGCTCGCATAGGGGCGGTCGTGAATGGACATGACCAGCGAGGCCGGACCCATGACGGAGCGCACCACGAGGCCCAGGCACAGCACCGCCAGCGGACCAGCGCCGGCGGAGAATGCGGGGCCAAACAGCATCAGGGCGAATGGTGCACCAATAGCCATCAGGCTGAACAGGATCACGGACAGGCCGCTCGCGACAACATTGGCTTCACCAATCTTGCGCTTGAACGATTCGCGATCGGCATTGGCTTCGCTCTCGAACATGTCGGGCAAGGTTACGGCATAAACCGCTGCGACGCCAAATGACACAAGCGAGAAGATGCGGGTGCACACGCCAAAGATCGCCAGCTCTTCCCGGCTCAGCGTATGGCTGAGCAGCAGGAGGTCGATGTCGAAAAAGAAGTCGGTCGCGAGCGAAATCAGCACCCACGGCATGGCAAAGCGCCACCAGCGCCGCGCCTCAAGCGGGCGGACGGGGATGTTATCGGCAATGCGCGGGAGCGATGTGAGCACAAACACGAACTGTGCGAGCGACACCAGGATATAACAAAGTCCTACCGCCCAAAGCATGAAGGAGAAGCCTTCAACCGGCGCGGTGAAGAAGGCAAGGCCACCCACAAACGAGCCAAGAATCACCATGGGGCGGAAAATGGTATCGGAGAAAAAACCTGCAAAGGGACGCTTGAGCCCTACAAGCACGGCGCCGCTTACATAGTTTATGGCCGTGGCGAGGGCCATCAGCAGCAGGGGCACAAAGTGATGGGCAAGAACGCTGTCACCCTGTCCCAGCGCGTGAAGCACGGGCATGCCGAGCACCACCAGCAGCACGAAAGCGCCGACCACATGGCCATAGCTGCGCAGGAGGAAAATTGTGAACTGCTTGCGTTCGCCACGCGCGCGGTATTCGGCGGCGAAATAGGTGCCGATCGTTTGAAAGCCCAGCGGCATGACCACGGCGATGATGTTCACGGTAGCGATCACCACCAGATACTCGCCCAGAAGCACCGGGCCCCAAAGGCGGGCGATAAAGGCCTGCACAAGGAAGATCAGCCCCGCGCCGCCGAGGCGAGCGGCAAAAATCACGCTGGACTGGGACGCAAGGCGCCGGTGCAAGCTCATTCATCAGCCCCGTCGACGGCGCGAGACTGTGTGGGACGGGCTTTTGGATTAAGCCATCCCGTGACAACCCGGCGAACCTGGTAGAAGGCGTCACGTGCGGCAAAGGCGCCCGTCCCTGCCAGAAAGGCCAGGGGGTTGCTGGCGTAGTTTGCGACGGGCGGCACGGGGCGGATGACGCCGGCATCGCCGACCATGCCCTTCTTGAACTGATGCAGGCCCTGGAAGCCGTCAGTGCCGCCCAGATCATACCAAGTTGCGCAGGTATGGTCACGGAGCCAGCGAATGATGTTCCATTGAAGAAAATAGCCCGCACGCAGCGGCAGCGCCTTGTCGTTTGTCGCGCCATAAAGATAAACGGCGCGGTCCCCGGCCTTGAAGATCAAGGCACCAGCAACAGTTTCCCCTTGGTGCCTGACGAAAAAGAGCTCGGGTCGCAGTGGGTCTGGAAGCTGCATCAGGGCGGCTATGGTTTCATAAGCGGAGTGATCCGGGAACTGCTTGCGATCGGTCATCGCCGTGTAGAGCGTTTCGAATTCGCCGAGCCGTTCGGGTCCGGCATGCTCAAAGCTGAGGCCGGCTTTTTGTGATTTGTTGAGGTGATAGCGCCATTTCTGGTGGAAGCTCTTGCGTTGGGCAGCGTCATCAAGCCGGAGCGCCACGATATAGCGGTTGGGGAACATCAGTTCCGACCCGCGCTTAAAACCACGCGCAGAGAGCCGCTCATAGGCATGGTTGACGGCTGTTATGGAGGCCCGTGGCAGTACCGAGAGCATGTGGCCGCGCTTGTCGGCATGTTCGCTTATCAGCGCTTCGATCATTGCGGCATGGAGGAGATCCGCATCAGGATCGGCGGCCGATTTCAGCATCGGACCCCATTTAGATACGGCAATCTTGCCGAGGCCAAGCGGAAGGCGCTGGATCATCACGAGGGAGCCGCCCACGACCTCACCATCGCGCAGAAACAGCATGGGCTCCTGCTGGACATGGGGCCAGCGGCTGATGGCAAAAGCGAAAAGCTGCTCCTGGCAGACCTCATCGAAGCCAGCGATCGCAGAATCCCATTCCGACGTGCCGATGATCCTGGTTTCAAGGACTGGCAGGGGTGAAGCGGGCGCTCGCGCAGCCTGGCGCGCATTTGGCGCCACTTCAGCCATTTGATCGGCGATGACGGACATCGAATACTTTCCGCTCATGAGATTTGAGCGGAAAGCTAAGGCTTGGAGATGATCAAATCCCTATTGGGATGCGGCAAATGCCGCAAAGTTCATCCGGTGGTTAGCAAACATTAATGCGCAGCGGCAGCAGCCACTTCGGCGTGCGGCGTATAAAGCAGCGGTATGGCTGGAATATCCACGAAAGCACCGAGTCCCTCGAGCGCCATGCGGATGGCAACAAAGAGGATGATCAGCAGGCCCACCCAGGCGATCCAGCGATATTTGTGCAGCAGGCCGGCGATAAAGGTCGCCGCAACACCCATCATGACAACAGACAGGCCCAGGCCGATGATCAGCGCTTCGAAATGGTGCGCCGCAGCACCGGCCACGGCCAGCACGTTGTCGAGCGACATCGAAACGTCGGCGATGATGATCTGTGTAACGGCCTGGCGCAAGGTCTTGCGCGGCGCCTTGCCGGCAACACTTCCATCGGCGTTCATGTCGGAATCGGTCAGCGCTTCCTGCGCTTCATCCTCTTCGTCATGCGACGTGGTGAGCTCGCGATACATCTTCCAGCAGACATAAAGCAGCAGCACGCCGCCAGCGATCAACAGCCCGCCCCCGAGAGCCAGCAATTGAGTGGTGATCAACGCAAAGAAAATGCGCAGCAGGGTAGCGGCGATGATGCCGATCAGAATGGCCTTGCGGCGGACGTCGCTTGCAAGGCCGGCGGCTGCCAAGCCAATCACGACGGCATTGTCGCCAGCGAGCACGAGGTCGATCAGGATCACCTGAAGGAGCGAGCTGAGAAAGCTCGGGTCGATGCCGAACATGGATTTTCCTTGTTGGAGGTCAGCAGAAGAGTGGAAGGGCTATAGCGCCAGCTTGCGAGGCTGGGAAGTACAACTCGGCACCGAGGCACAGAGTTGAAGCGATATCAGATGTTTATTGCCCCTGCTGACAGCTTGGGGACAGGTTGGGGCGAACAAAGGCGCGTCCTTGATAGGGGACCACCGTGAATTCGAAAGGAGGGGAACTTTGGTGGGCGAGCACGGATTCGAACCGTGGACCCGACGATTAAGAGTCGTCTGCTCTACCAGCTGAGCTACTCGCCCCTACTGGAGCTTCCAAAGTGGCGCCTCTCTAGCAAAGGCGTTTTCGCATGTCCAGCGCTTGATCGCAATTTCCTCACATTCGACGTTCGCCGGAGTGCCATTGCAAAGCGGCGAGGCCCGCGGAAGCTCCAACAAACCCCTGTTTCGTCCAGGCGAATCTGGACTCATGAATGCTATGCCGCAACCGGAGCGGCGACAGCGGCTTTACCGATCACACCATTGTTGAGGCGAATGCATGAACAACACAGCCATTTTCGGCATCCCCACGGCCTGGTTCCTAGGCAATCTCTGGTCCCTCCTGGTGGCGCTGGCGGTCCTGGCAGCAGGCTGGTTCCTTGCGGGGTTGGTATCGGGCTATGTGCGGTCCCTATTGGGCACCAAGCTCAAGCGCGACGCGACGGTGGGGCCTTTGGTCAGCCAGATCGTGCGCTACGCGATTCTGTTTGTGACCTGCATCATTGTGCTTGGGCAGTTTGGCGTAGAGACCGCGTCGATTCTTGCGGTTCTGGGTGCAGCGGGACTGGCCATTGCCCTGGCACTGCAGGGCACGCTTTCCAACATCGCCTCGGGCATTTTGTTGATCTTCCTTCGCCCTTTCAACGTGGGCGACTATATCGACGCTGACGGCATCATCGGCACCGTGGTGGAAGTGGGCCTGTTTGGCACCGAACTGCGGACCCATGACGGGGTGTTTGTGTTTGCGCCCAACAGCAAGCTGTCCAATGCCAAGATCACCAATTACAGCCGGGGAGCCTCGCGCGTGGTGGAGCTCAAGTTCAACGTGCCGCGCTCTGCTGATATCGGGCGGGTACGCAGCGAAGTGCAACAGGGCGTGGTTGGGGACTATGTGGCCGCAGACAGCCAGCCGGAGGTTCTGGTGGATACACTGGCGGATGCCACTGTGACCATGGTCCTGCGGGTGCGGGTCAATAGCCGGGACTGGAACATGGCACGGGCGGATCTGCAGGAAAAGCTCAAGACCGTTCTGGATCGCGCCGGCGGATTTGCTCCGCCAGCACAAGCATAAATTAGTTTAGCTGCGGGCGACGCGCTCCCGGAACTCGGCAAAGTCGAGCACATTGCTTATCGTTTGCGGCCGCGGGTGCGCGTCGTCCATCAACGCCACGGTGCGCTCGATGATGTTGCGCAATTGTTGGGAGCGATTGTCCGAGCCCTGAAGGATTGCAGCGGCACACTCAAGATGGTCGCGGGCAAGGAGATAGGTCGACAGCATTGGGCGTAGCTCCTGGTAAAAAATGGGGAGCGTCGATTCGTTGACGCCCGGCAAGGGTGCGGCGCCATGCCTTCGAGAACCTTACCAAGGTGCATGCAATTTTCCGCAAATAACGTCCATGTATATTGCGGCCATATCCCCCCGGGCGACCGCAGTTTGCGCCATCTGGGGACAAATGCCAGCTGTGCAGAAGATCGTGTTGTCGCGCTTGCCACGACGGTGCTGGCTTGGCATCCATAGGGCGACTGCCCCATTCGGGCGACTCCAACGCGAGTGATTGCCTTGCCCCGTCCCGCTCTATCCCCCATTGTTGCCGCCCTGCCTGAAACAACGCCCTTTGTTGGCCCTGAAGCCATTGTGCGGCGGGACGGCATACCGACCCTGGCGCGCATTGGCGCCAACGAAAATCCTTTTGGGCCGGCGCCTTCCGTGCTGGCGGCGATGCAAGAGGCGGCTCGGCATACGTGGCACTATGGCGATCCGGAGAACCATGACCTGCGCGAAGCGATTGCCGCGCATCTGGGAATACCTGCGGGCAATGTCATGCCCGGTGAAGGTGTGGACGCAATTCTGGGCATGGCTGTTCGGATTTATGCCGCGCCAGGGTCGACCGTGGTGACCTCGCTGGGTGGCTATCCAACCTTCAACTACCATATCGCGGGGTATGGGGCGCGCATGCATACCGTACCCTATGTGGGCACGCGCGAGGATATCGATGGGCTTGCAGCGGCGGCTCGAGAGACTGGGGCCGCCATGGTGTACCTGGCGAACCCGGATAATCCGATGGGCAGCTGGTGGGACGCCGATTCCGTCGCGCGTTTCATTGATGCTGTGCCCGAAAGCACCATGATCATCCTCGACGAGGCTTATGGTGAATTTGCTCCGGAAGGAACTCTGCCGCCCATCGATCTGAAGCAGCCCAATCTTTTGCGCATGCGCACATTTTCCAAGGCCTATGGGCTGGCTGGTGCGCGCGTCGGCTATGTGTTCGGGGAAGCGGAGAGCGTGTCCGCCTTTAACCGCATCCGTAATCACTTCGGCATCAGCAACATCGCCCAGACCGGAGCTATTGCCGCGCTGGCGGACCAGGAGCATCTGCAGGCTTCGCTGCAAGCAGTGCGCGAAGCGCTGACGGATACAGCAGCGATCGCCCGCCGGCATGGGCTGATGCCTCTGCCGACCGCTACTAATTTCATTGCCATCGACTGCGGACGCGATGCGTCCTATGCGCAGGCCATTCTCGACGGGCTCGCGGCGCAAGGCGTTTTTGTGCGCAAGCCTGCGGCACCGGGATTGAACCAGTGCATTCGCGTGAGTGCGGGAACGGACGGTGACAGGCGCTTGCTGGACGAGGCCTTGGCTAAGGTGCTAGCGGCGCTCTAGTCCAAGAATCCTGGTCAGCAAGCGAAGCTGATGCATTTGCCGACCGGCTCGGGGCCGATCGGCAATTGCAACGAAGCTATCAACCAGCCATGGCCCCCTGGGCTGCCGCGCCGCGGTCGATCAGCAGGCGGTTATAGGCGTTGAGATAGGCGCGGGCAGAGGCGACGAGCGTGTCGGGCTCTGCGGCATTGCCTGAAACGATGCGGCCGTTCATTTCAAGGCGCACATGGGCGCTCGCCTGCGCGTCGGTGCCGCCGGTGACGCCGTCGATGGCATAGAGCACCAGATGAGGCTGCTGGCCGACGGCCTGCTTGATGGCGTTGAAGATCGCATCTACTGAGCCGGTGCCCTCGTAGGAAACGGAGGATTCTTCGCCGTCGATGGAGAGAGTCAGATCGCAGCGGTGCATGCCGCCGGTCTTGCTGACCACTTCCATGTCGACAAGGCGGATCCGATCCCCAACCGACCCCACTTCGTCATCGACCAGCGCGACGATATCGGCGTCATAAACGTGTTTCTTGCGGTCGGCGAGGTCCTTGAAGCGCACAAAGGCTTCCTGGAAGGCATTGTCGCCCAGCTCGTAACCGAGTTCCTTGAGCTTGTCCTTGAAGGCCGCGCGACCCGAATGCTTGCCCATGACCAGGGTCGTGGCCTTGATGCCGACGCTCGCCGGGGTCATGATTTCATATGTCTCGGCATTCTTGAGCATGCCATCCTGATGGATGCCGCTTTCGTGCGCGAAAGCATTCTTGCCCACGATTGCCTTGTTGAACTGCACAGGGAAATTGGCTGCAGCCGAAACGATGCGGCTGGCGCGGGCCAAATGGGTAGTTTCGATGCCGGTCTGATAGGGCATGACATCGCCGCGCGTGCGCAGCGACATGACGATTTCTTCGAGCGCAGCATTGCCGGCGCGCTCGCCCAATCCATTGATGGTGCATTCAACCTGCCGCGCGCCACCACGAACAGCGGCCAGCGAATTGGCGACGGCCAGGCCAAGATCATTGTGGCAGTGGGCCGAGAAGATCGCCTTGTCGGCGCCCGGCACGGAGGTGATGATCGTGCGGAACATGGCCTCGTGCTCGTCCGGCACGGCATAGCCCACGGTGTCTGGCAGATTGATGGTGGTAGCGCCGGCCTTGATCGCGGCCTCGACGCAGCGCTTGAGGAATTCCAGGGGTGTGCGCGTTGCGTCCATGGCGGACCATTCAACGTCGTCGATGAGGTTGCGCGCCTGGGCAACGGTGCGCGAGATGATCTCGATCACCTCGTCCTCGGTCTTTTTCATCTGATGGGCCAGATGAATGGGCGAGGTTGAAACAAATGTATGGATGCGTCCCCGGCGGGCATGACGAACGGCTTCGCCCGCCCTGTCGATATCAGCGGTGATGGCGCGGGCCAGCCCTGCAACCGTGGCGCGCTTGACCTGCTTGGCTACGGCCACCACAGCTTCGAAATCACCATTGGAGGCAATGGGGAAGCCGGCCTCGATGATGTCGACGCCCATGTCGTCGAGCGTTTCGGCGACCTGCAGCTTTTCTTCCAGCGTCATGGTAGCGCCGGGCGATTGTTCGCCGTCGCGCAGCGTGGTGTCGAAAATGAATACACGGTCTTTGTTGGTATCGGTAGCAGCAGACATGGTCTTGTTTCCTATCGAACGGCCCGGAGCAAAGCTCTCGTGAGGCCGGACATTAAATGTTCGGCTTATGGCGTTATCCCCTGACGACCCGCTCGCATAATCGAGCTGCCGGTGATCAGGGGCTGATAAGAAGAAGAAGGAGCGCAGCCGGAAGCAGCAGCATGGCAGCCGCAAGGGTCAGGCGGGCCCGGAGGGCCTCACGCTGGCTGATTGCTTTGGCTTGTGCGCTTGTGCGCTGCATGGATGCGGTCTCGATTTGCGCGGGGAGAATGCGACAAAGTGCTGGCGGTTGCAAGTGCGGGGGCAGCAAGAGGGTGAAGTTTTTGCCTTCGATACCATTAGACCTCATCCTGAGCCTGCCGAAGGACGAGGTCGTGGCACCATAGCGGGTACGCCCTCGTGGTTCGATAGGAGCTACTGGGGTTTGCTTTCAGTTCCCAAATCCAAAGTCCCCTCCCCGATGATTACCGCATGCCCCCCGATGCCGCCATGAATCAGCACCTCGTGATCCCTGCGGAACTGGAGGGTAATGCGGCACGGGCGGCCCATTTCATGGCCTTGGCGGAGCACATAATCGGCTTGGTCAGTCGAGAGAGCTTCTTCGGCAAGGAGTCCGATCAGCGCGGCGGCGGCTGAACCTGTGCCAGGGTCCTCCCCAAGGTTCATCCCGAACATGCGCGCAGCAATGTCGTTATTGGGCTCTTCGGGCGTGAGCGTAAAGATATAGGCCGAGTTATGATCGTGGTGAAAAACCTTGTTGAACAAGGCGGAATTGACCTGCACCCGGCGCAATACCTCCGCATTGCGAACAGGCACAAGGTGAAAGGTCACGCCGGCGGAAAACACAGCGGGCTTGTAGACATCGCAGCCGATATCTTCCACCTCGATGCCCAGCGCCTGGGCTATGCCCAGCTTGTCGCTAAGATCAGCGACACGGGACGGTAGGCGCGGCAAGGCGAAGCGGGCTTCGCCGGAGCATCTGTCGGTTTTCTCGAAGAGCGCGGTGATAAGCCCCACTTTTTCCTCAAGCCGAACGGCGCTCACCTTGTTCTGCAGCCCCAGGGCAACGGCCGCACCAATGGTTGGGTGCCCTGCAAATGGCAATTCGGTATAGGGGGTAAAGATGCGCACCTCTGCCGTGTTGCGATCGGCCTTGGGCTTGAGGATGAACACGGTTTCGCTCAGATTGAATTCGCGCGCGATAGCCTGCATCTCATCATCGAGCAGCCCATCGGCCTTGGGCACAACGGCCAGCTGGTTGCCCTTGAGCGGCTCGCGGGTGAAAACGTCCATCAGCAGATAGTCGAGCTTCATGGCGTTGCCTCGGCTGGAAGTGCAAAGTCTTCGGGTACGAAGCCGAGGTGAACGGCCAGGGCGGCAACGGCAACACCATGATCAGCGCGCCCGGGAAGCCCGGATATGGTAAGGCAACCGATAATCCCCGCGCCCTTGACGCGAATGGGAAAGCCACCGCCTGCAATGACGTAGTCAGCCGGATCAGCGCCCGATTGTGGCGAGAACGGCACCTCGCCGCGCTCCAGCACCATGCGATAGCTGGCGCGGCCAAAGCGGCGCACCGTATTGATCTTGCGGCGCACCCACTCGCTGTTATCCGCATTCGTGCCGGCGGTGGCAGCAAAAAACAGCTGCCGGTCCCAGGTGCGAACATCGACCACAAGGCTCAGACCTTCGGCGAGCGCCCGAGCGCGGACGGCGCTGCCCAGCTCGAAAGCAACATCTTCGTCGAACAGGGGAAGCACCAGCGCCTGCTCCTGGTGTTTCACCAGTGCGATATCGTCACTAACAGCCATGATCCTCAATCCTGATGGGAACGTGCCCACGCCTTGTATAAGGGAGTGCGATCCGCGGCGCCCTTGGTGAAGTTGACAAGGTCAACGTCCATCTCGACCCAGGACGCCTTGCTATCTGTCCAGATATTGCCGACCGGGGCGGCCCAGTCGAGATCGTCCAGTGTTCCGGCGCGAACGATCTTGATGCCAGGGGCAGGCGGGTCGTTCCAGATCCAGTTGCGGCAATGTGCACAAAAGTTCATGCGGATGAAATTGCCACTGTCGGCAAGACGATCATAGTGCACGGTGTGCCCGCTGATGCGTTCGAAACTGTGATCCGCAACAACCATGGACATGGACCAACCCGCACCCGAATAGCGCTGACAATCCTTGCAATGACAATTGTAGACGCTGAGCGGGCTGTGCATCAGCCGATAGCGAACAGCGCCACATTGGCAGCCGCCCTCAACGGGAAAATCAGGCAAGCTCATCGCACCCCCCTCGCGACTCGAACAACATTTCCGCCGTGCTTGTAGCGCAGCTTGGCCCTAAACAAACAGGGGCCCCGAAGGACCCCTGCTCTATTCTGCCAATGGCTTTAGTTCTTGGCCTTGTCAACCAGCGCGCCAGCCTTGATCCAAGGCATCATGTCGCGCAGCTTTTCGCCAACTTCCTCGATCTGGTGCTCGTCATGGAGGCGACGGGTCGCCTTGAAGCGGGAACCGCCAGCCTTGATTTCCTGCATCCACTCGGCGGTGAACTTGCCAGACTGAATGTCATGCAGCACGCGCTTCATCTCGGCCTTGGTTTCCGAGGTGATGATGCGTGGGCCAGTAACGTATTCGCCCCACTCGGCCGTGTTGGAGATCGAGTAATTCATGTTAGCGATGCCGCCCTGATAGATCAGGTCGACGATCAGCTTCACTTCATGGAGGCACTCGAAATAGGCCATTTCGGGGGCGTAGCCAGCTTCCACCAGCGTTTCGAAGCCAGCGCGGATCAGCTCAACAAGACCGCCGCAGAGCACGGCCTGCTCACCGAACAGATCGGTTTCGCATTCTTCGCGGAAATTGGTTTCGATAACGCCGGAACGGCCGCCGCCGACGCCCGATGCATAGGCGAGCGCGATGTCATGGGCATTGCCCGAAGCGTCCTGATGCACGGCGATCAGGCATGGCACGCCGCCACCCTTCTGGTATTCGCCACGCACGGTGTGGCCAGGGCCCTTTGGCGCGATCATGATCACGTCGACCGTAGACTTTGGCTCAATCAGGTTGAAGTGCACATTGAGACCGTGGGCGAAGGCCAGAGCGGCGCCGTCGCGGATATTTGGCTCGATGTGCTGCTTGTAGATGTCGGCCTGGAGTTCGTCAGGGGTGAGCATCATGATGACGTCAGCCCATGCGGAAGCCTCGGCAACGCTCATCACCTTGAGGCCTTCGCCCTCGGCCTTCTTTGCCGATGGGGAGCCTGGACGCAGGGCGACGACGACGTCGGTAACGCCTGAGTCGCGCAGGTTCAGCACGTGGGCGTGGCCTTGCGAGCCATAGCCGACAATCGCGACCTTCTTGGACTTGATGATGTTGAGATCGGCATCCCGATCGTAGTAAACGCGCATGGGTTTCTCCCTGAGAATGGCTGTTATACGGTGGCTTTCGCCCCATAAAGGGCGAAGAACTGGTCGGTCGCGGCCTTCACGTCGGCCTCGATATTGTCGGTCACATTGGATTGGGTCAGCGATTTGTCGCCCAGCAATAGGCGAATCTGCACGTCGCGGACCACAAGGCCGAAAAACGTGCGATAGGCATCCTCGCTGGAGTCAAAGCGCAGGAGGCGTGCATCGCGGCCGGCCTCCAGGATGGGCTTGAGCCTGCGGCGGATGGCGAGGGGGCCGTTCTCGAGAACGATGATGCCCAGGCTGTCTTTCTCCTGGGCCGCATGGGTTACCGCAGTGCGGTTGAGCGTGATGGAGACTTCGCCGGTGATGACCGTCAAAAGGTCACGCGCAAATTGTTCGATGCTGAGGCGTAGCGTCTTGGCCGTGAGCCCGGTGCGTGAAACTTGCGGCATCCGCACCTTTGCAGCCTGCCACTGGACCGTTGCAGTGAGCAGCCCGTCCCGATCACCGAACCATTTGTAGAGCGTTTCCTTGGAGCAGGAGGCGCGGCGCGCAACGGCCGTCATGGTCAGACCGTCGCCATTCTCCACAAGGAGGTCCAGCGCAGCCGTCAGCACTGCCTGCTGGCGCGGCGTGAAAACCTCTTCGTTGACCTTGATGGTCACTGGCACGATCTGCAGTCTCCGCAAACGCTTCCTGATGCGTCAGCGGCAGCCGTACCGTACGGTACGGTTCCAAGCAAGCCTAATTTATCAAGCGTGGCACATTGCTGGTGAGGAGCAGAAGCGCCTTGTGGCGCTTCTGCATGTTCAGGTGAAGATGGGTGAACCTTGACTATCTCAGCTCGCCTACATCCACCCTTGGTCCTGGGCTATTCGGCCGCCTTAGCGTTGGCTTCACCCATCGGCAGCTTGCCGCCCAAAATCTCTTCGGCGGAAGCCTTGTGGTTCTTGACCGAGCTGGTCCACTGCCCCCAGACAGAGGGGTCGATTTTGTCGCCGTTTCGGCCAAGGTTTTGCAGACGCCGCTGGTCTTCGTCGGTGAGGACCTGCTTGGGCAGGGGCGGCAGGTGCTTGACCTGATCAGCGGTGATGCCCAGCATCTGACCCACGCGATTGCCGTAGTCATCATGCACCAGCAGGAAGTGCCAAAGCATACGCTCCTGGATGTCCCGTTCGCAATCGGCCAACAGCGTGCCCATGTTGAGCACGAGGTCGTCGCGCTCCCAATCCATCATGGTGCAATATCGGCCACGAGCCTGGACATAGTCATTGCGGCGCTCGATGACGCTGCGCGTCAGCCGGCCATGAATTTCCGGCGCGTTCTGGGGCTCCTCGCGCTGAGCCTCATGCAAGCCATTGTGGATCGACGGCTCGAAATTGACATGCGGGTTCTGCCCGGGCGCCAAATCGCGGCCATACGACATCTGACCACCGTTCAAATTGGTGGCCACTTTGGCGTTTTTGGCCTGGTTGACCGGCAATTGTAGGTAGTTGGTGCCGACGCGATAGCGCTGGGTGTCCGAATAGGAGAAGGTACGGCCGACCAGCATCTTGTCGTCGGAGAAATCCAGGCCATCCACCAGAACGCCAGTGCCCATGGCGATCTGCTCGTTCTCGTTGAAATGGTCCTGCACATTGCGGTTTAGCGTCATGACGCCGATATGGCGCAGCGGGAAATCCTTTTCCGGCCAGATCTTGGTGTCGTCCAGCGGATCCCAATCGAGTTCAGGATGCTCGTGGTCCTCCATGATCTGCACGAACATATCCCATTGTGGATATTCCCCACGCTCAATGGCCTCGTAGAGGTCCTTGGAGGCGGTGCCCAGATCTTGTCCCTGCACCTTGCCGGCTTCTTCGGCCGTGAGGCTCGCAAGGCCACAGCGCGGATGGAAATGGTACTTCACCAGAACCGTGCCACCTTCGGCATTGACCATTTTGTAGGTGTTGACGCCGAAGCCTTCCATGTGGCGGTAGCTCGCCGGAATGCCGCGCGGGCTGAACAGATGAGTCAGCATGTGCATCGACTCGGGCGTCTGGCTCATGAAGTCGAAAATGCGGTTTGGCTCCTGCCGGAAAGTCACCGGATCTGGCTTAAGCGAATGGATGACGTCGGGGAACTTGATGGCGTCCCGAATGAAGAAGATCGCGAGATTGTTTCCCACGAGGTCCCAATTGCCGTCCTCGGTATAGAACTTGACGGCAAAGCCGCGTGGATCGCGCGCGACTTCGGAGGAATCGCGGCCGCCAATCACGGTTGAAAATCGGATCGCCAGCGGCGTCTTCTTGCCAGGCTGCTGGAACAGCTTGGCACGGGTGTATTTCGATGCGGGTTCGTCGCCGATCTTGCCGGTCGCCTCGAACTCGCCATAGCACACGAAACCGCGGGCATGCACGACGCGCTCGGGGATGCGCTCGCGGTCAAAATGGGTGATCTTTTCGAGAAATTGGTAGTTCTCGAGCGTTGCCGGCCCACGGCTGCCCACCGTTCGCTGGGACTGATTGTTGGTGATGGGATGCCCCTGCCGATTTGTGAGGGTGCGATCCGAGGAGCTGGTTGCGTCCTTGTTCTTGTCAGCCACGTCATTCTCCTTGAAGCTTGTTGGTGCCTGAGCGAAATCCTGCAGCTGCATAGCCGCGTTTTCGAGCGGATCAGTGCAGGTCGTCTGTCGGTGCTAACGCAGCACCGGGTGCCGAGGCCAGTGTTAAACCCCTATCACATTTGATCAAGAGCGGCGCCGATGTCGCGCTCAAGCAGGTCCAGTTCATTGAGGGCGATCTCTATGCCGCGCGCCAGATCATCGGATCGAACAGGCGCAGAGGCAGAGGCGTCGGCTAGGGCTTTCCGTTCCAACCTGATAGCCTCCAGCGTCCGTTCAGCAGCGGCTATCTGGTCGGTGTCATGGGTGCCAATTTGGCGTGCCTCGCTGCCCGTGCCGACGAAATGAGCGGCATCGGCGGACCATGTGCCGATGGACTGCCGCACGAGTTCAAACTGCATCTTGAGATCATCTTCCGTCATGGGCACTCCCCTAAATTGGTCCCTAGGGAACGGCGGTGGGCCGGAAGGGTTCACTCCATGAAGGTTGATGCTGGCGATGTGCGGCTCACCGCGGCAGACTTTGATAGGCAAGTCGATGACATTTCAGCCTGACCTGTTTGCAGCGCCCGAACCCTCGCTTCCGGAGGGCTTCCGTTATTCGCGTGAAATTATCCCGCCAGCGATGCAGGATGAACTGTTGAGCAAAATTCGGCAGCTGCCTTTCCGCGCCTTCGACTTTCATGGTTTCGAGGGCAAGAGGCGCGTGGTTTCGTTTGGCTGGCGCTACGACTTTTCCAAGGAAAGCCTGGTTCCGGCAGAGCCGATGCCCAGCTTCTTGCTGCCTGTGCGGGAACTTGCTGCAGCGTTTGCGGGTATAGCGACCGAGCAGCTACAGCAGGCGCTTGTGACTGAGTATGGTCCGGAAGCACCGATCGGCTGGCACAAGGACAAGTCAGTGTTCGGCACCATTGTGGGCGTGTCGCTTCTGTCCGCTTGCAATTTTCGCCTGCGGCGCAAACTCGCAGGCAAATGGGAGCGCGTGTCGGTTAAAGCAGAACCTGGCTCAGTGTATGTGCTGTCCGGACCTGCGCGCCACGAATGGGAACATTCCATTCCGCCAGTTGAGCAATTGCGGTTCTCCATCACCTTTCGACAACTGCATGGCGATGCGCAAAGCTTCTCGAGAAATTCTTGACCCGCCCTAAATGGGTGGGGCGATTTCCCCGCCGAGGGTCTAAGCGACACCTGCCAAGAGTTCGGGGGAAAAAGCAGCTCGCACCCAGATTGGTGTGGGATTGGCGCAGGTGAACACTTCACGAGTGCTTTGGCCGAATCTAAGCTTCTTCATGGCTCCTGAAGTAGGGCCTGTATATCGTGGTTTTTTGCTCTTGATAATTGCTGAGGCGAACGCTGTGTCTTTGATGAATTGGGCTCCGGTTCTGTATTCTGCACGCGCAAGCCTTGGACATTGGCTGGCTTTGGCCTGCATCGCTCCTGCCCTCCTGTTGATCGCTCCAGCCTTGGGGCAGGATCTGGAGCCACTGCCAGCGCTGGAAGGGCCGCTTATCCTGACCGTGACCGGCAATATTGCGATCACCAATGGGGACAACGGCTCTGCCTTTGATCGGCAGATGTTTGGCGATCTGGGCACGACGGAGCTCAAGACAACCACACCGTGGACGGACGGCGAGCAGGTGTTCAAGGGTGTTTTGGCGAAAACGCTGTTCGACCGCCTCGGCGCCCAAGGCACTATGGTTGTTGCGACTGCGCTCAACGACTACACCGTTTCCATTCCGATGGATGATTTCCAGAACTATGACGTGCTCCTCGCTACCGAGATGAACGGCGAGGAGATGCGCGTCAGCGACAAGGGACCAGTCTGGATCGTGTACCCACGCGATGATCATCCAGAACTGCAGGAGCGTCGCATCAGCGAGCGATGGGTTTGGCAGCTCAAGGCTTTAGAAGTTCAATGAACACCCGGCCGTGGTTGTCGCGGCCGTTTCTTGCCGCTGCCCTTACGCTGACCGTTCTATTTGCCCTGCTCCTGGCGGCTGTCACGCGCTTGGCGCTCAATGAAAGCCGGCTTAGTGGAGGGCTTTCGGAAGGCGTGATCTGGTTTTCGAGCCAAGGGCAGTATGAAGCCATGCGCCTGGCGGGTACGGCGCTTCTGTATGAATCCAACCGCGTCCCGCTTGACGAGCTCGTCCTGCGCCTCGACCTGCTAGACAGCCGCGTTGACCTGTTCGAACAGGGTCAGGTTTTTCGTCGCGCCGAGGCTATGGGCTTTGAAGACGAGGTCGCGACCCTGCGTCCCATGCTGGACAAGCAAAGGGCGGCGCTCGAGACGCTCACACCCGATAACACCGCCGGGATCACCGAACTTCACGCTACCGCCGAAGCAATCGCGCAAACCATGCGCGATCTGGCCAATGCCGGCATGCTGGATGGTCGCAACCGGCAGGAAAACGTCATAGCGCAGCGGAAACAGATCCTGCTTGAGGTGTTAGGCTATCTCGTCGCAACCTTGGTAGCGGGAGTGCTGGTGGCCATCATCGTGGTGCGCGGACAGCGCAGCGTCGCCCATGCGGAGGCTGCATTGGAGCACGAGCGGGAGGTCTCGCGGCTGCATCGTGCCTTTACATCCGTCGTCTCGCACCAGTTCCGCACGCCGCTCTCGATCATCGATGCCAGCTCACAACGCATGATCCGACGTGGCGTGGCCATGTCAGCCGAAGAAATAACCAATCGGGCGACCAAGATCCGCAATGCCTGCCAGCGGCTGACGCGGCTGATGGAAAGCACGCTGAACGCGGCGCGTCTGGAAGATGGCGAAATCGGCTACAATCCCCGCCCCTATGACGTGCATCAGCTGATCGCGTCCGTATGCGAGAACCAGCCTGAAGAAGATCAAGGCCGCATCGAGCTGCAGTTGGACGGTCTGCCCGCCTTGGTCAGTGTAGACAATATCCTGCTCGAGCAGGCCTTGCAGAACCTTGTCTCCAACGCGCTGAAATATTCACCCTCAAGTGCGCGCGTTATCGTGCGTGGCGAACGGCGGGGCAATGAGGTGGCGATCCATGTCCAAGATTTCGGCGTTGGCATTCCAGCCGACGAAATCGGCTTCATCAGCGAACGCTTTTTCCGCGCCCGGAACGCCGAAGGCGTGCCGGGAACCGGGATCGGGTTGAACTTCGTGTCACAGATCATGGACCTGCATGACGGGCGCCTGGATGTGCGCAGCATTGAAGGCAGGGGTTCAACCTTTAGCTTGGTTTTGCCCTACCGATCCCCTGAGCCGACCGTCCACGCGGTGCTGGTGGCTTCCCAGGCGCGCTAGACCACTCATCAGTGCTTGCCAGTGTGGTCATCCCTGCCGGACTCAACCATGTCCTTGATGCGGGTCGCTAGATTCTCCATGGAGAACGGCTTGGTGATCATCTGCATGCCCGGCTCCAGGAAGCCTGAGGCGAGCGTCGCGTTTTCTGCGTATCCGGTCATGAACAAGACCTTGAGACCGGGACGCAGCTGCCGCCCTGCATCAGCAATCTGCCGGCCGTTGAGGCCAGGAAGGCCGATGTCTGTAACCAAGAGATCTATCTTCTGCTTGCTTTGCAGCGTGGCAAGACCGGACGGGCCATCATAAGCCTCGATCGCGTTGTAGCCGAGTTCGGTGAGTACCTCGACAACCAGATCGCGCACGACCTGCTCGTCCTCTACCACTAGCACGGTCTCCCCATGCTGGGTCAGATGCTCCTCGGTGATCTGGGGAAGCTCTTCGCTTTCTTCACCTTCTCCGTAATGCCGGGGCAAATACAGTTTAACAGCCGTTCCCTGCCCCACTTCGCTGTAGATCTTGGCATAGCCTTCCGACTGGCGGGCAAAGCCATAGATCATGGAGAGCCCCAGGCCCGTACCCTGCCCGATCGGCTTGGTGGTGAAGAACGGTTCAAACGCCCGGGATATGACGTCGGGCGCCATGCCAGTACCCGTATCGCTCACCGAAATACAGACGTACTGGCCCGGTTTAACCTCGCGCTCGCGTGCGGCATAGGCATTGTCGAGATGGGCGTTGCAGGTTTCGATCGTGAGCTTGCCGCCATTTGGCATGGCGTCGCGCGCGTTGATCGAAAGGTTCAGGATCGCGCTTTCAAGCTGGTGAGGATCGCATTTTGTTGTCCAGAGCCCACCGGCCAGCACCATTTCAAGCTGGATGCTTTCCCCAATAGTGCGACGCAGCAGGTCTTCCATCTGGCTGACCAATTGATTGGCCTTGACCGGCTTGGGATCGAGCGGCTGGCGGCGCGAAAAGGCGAGCAGCCGGTGGGTCAGCGCTGCGGCGCGATTGGCCGTGGTGGTCGCAGCGTTAAGGAACCGGTCGAGCTCGCCGGTTCTTCCCTGCGCGACGCGCCTTTGGATGATATCGAGCGAGCCGATAATGCCTTGCAGGAGATTGTTGAAATCGTGCGCGATGCCCCCGGTGAGCTGCCCGACGGCTTCCATCTTCTGTGCCTGGCGCAGGGCCTCCTCGGTCTTTTGCAGCGCCTCCCGAGCTTCGCGCTCGGCAGAAATGTCGCGGCCAACAGCATGGATGAAGTTCTCGAATGGCACGGCCGTCCAGCTCAGGCTGCGGTATGAACCATCCCGGTGCCGATAGCGGTTCTCAAAAGCCAGCGTGGTTTGGCCCTGTGCAAGCTTGCCCACCTCGGCGAGCGTACTGGCTAAGTCATCGGGGTGGATGAAATCGAGCAGCAGCTGGCCGACCATCTCCTCCTCTTTCCAGCCCAGCAAACGGGACGCAGACGGGTTCACCGAAGTGATCCTGCCCTCGAGGTCGGCAACAAGCATGAGCTCCTGGGAAATCCGCCACAGGCGGTCGTGGTCGCGCGTTCGTGCCTGCACATTGGCTTCCAGCTCGCGATTGGCGAGCTCCAGGGCGGCCCGGGATTGGGCAAGCTCCTGCCGGGCAAGGACGATGTCGTCGATGTCGTTGTTGAAGCCGATCCAGCTCATTGTGCCATCATCGGCGATAACAGGCTCGGCACGGATCAAAAACCACCGGAAGCTACTGTCATGGCGTCTGAGGCGTGCCTCCAACTGATAAAATGTGGAGCGCGCCCGCGCATCGGACCAAACAGCCTGCAAATGTTCGATGTCATCGGGGTGAATAACATCCACCCAGCCCAGCGGCAGCGCCTCGCTCATGGGCTGGCCGCTATACTCCGTCCAGCGCTCGTTGAGGTAGCTGAGCGAGCCATCGGCATTGCCGAACCAGACAATGGCAGGCGAGAGTTCGGAAAGTTTGCGGAACCGTTCCTCGCTCATGCGCTGCGCTGCTTCGGCACGGGCACGCTCCAGGGCGGACCAGGTCCGTTCGGCAACTTCCTGAACCAGCCGCACTTCAGCCTGCGTCCAGGTACGGGCCGTCCGGTTATGGATATAAAGCGCCGCAATCATCTGACCGGACTTGATCAGGCTAGCCGTGAGTACCGAGGCTGTTTCGAGATGGGCGAAGGCCTGCAAGCTCTCAGGGGATGACGTGCGAGGGTCCGTGGCCACGTCATGCACGATGAGAGGTTCGCCGCGCCGTAGCGCACCATGGATCTCAGGCCCAAAGGCCGCCAGATCATGCGTGCCCTCGTAGTGACCGACACTACCATCGGTCCAGTTCAGGCCAGTGGTGAAAAACCGCTCGCTCCCATCCACCTCGCCATAGCCGACGCGGCTGGTCTTGAGATGCTTTCCCAAGGCCTCCTGACTGACCTTGATGATATCTTCCGGGTCGCTGAGTTCGCGCAGACGCGATTCAAGGTCCAGGTGAAAGGACTGAGCGCCGATCGAGAGCACGGTGCGCGTTGTTTCGGTAGCTGCACACAGCATACCGATTACCTCGCCCCCCTGCCGGATCGGGGTATAGGAGAAGCTGAACCACGCTTCCTCCCGATGCCCGTTGCGATGCATCGGGATCAGGAGATCCTCGAACCAGCTTGCCTCCCCTGCCATGGTGAGCTCGACCAGAGGCTCGATCTGCGGCCAGATGTCGTGCCAGACTTCCTTGAACGGCCGGCCGAACGCGCCAGGGTGCCGCTTGCCCAATATGGGAGCATAAGCCTCGTTGTAGAGGAACTGCAGATCTGGCCCCCAGGCGATAAACATCGCCTGTCTGGCAGCCATCATCGTTCCAGCATAACTGCGAAGTAGCTCCGGCCAGTTCGATTGGTCGGCCAAACTACTCCACGCCGGCTGCGGAGCCGCTACAACATCATGCACTACGGCATACTCCTTGGCACTTGATGCTTTGCGGTCACCGACCGTACGGCTCAGGCGCGGTTCGAACGAGTGGACACACAATTCACCGGCAAACGAAGGGTTCCTAGCTAGTTGGCTAGCGCCCTGTCGTAAAGAGGACAGAAAGGTCAGCGATTCTATGGTCAGCACTCGGTCTGGTTTCGTCGGTCCTCATGTTCTGCTCATTTGCGGGCAGAACAGGCTGGACTTTTCGGGCTGGTTGCTTATGCATCCTGGCGGTAGGTGACAGATGCACGACATTCGCGTTTTAGTTGTTGAGGACGAACCTTTGGTGGCCATGGCGCTGGAGGACACGCTCACCGATGCGGGCTTCACCGTGATCAGTGCCGGCGACGCATCTTCGGCGATCCAGAAGCTCGAGAATGAGCATAGCCATATTCAGGCGGTGGTTACGGATATCCGGATGCCGGGGCTGTTATCCGGCTGGGATGTTGCTTATCGCGCGCGCGACCTGGAGCCGGAAATGCCGGTCATCTATTGCAGCGGCGACAAGGCGGCCGACTGGTCCGAATGTGGCGTGCCAGGCAGTGTCATGCTGCTCAAGCCATTTGCCCTTGAGCAACTGGCAGTAATGGTTGCCGAGATGATTGGCGCGAAGCCTGCCGGTTCATCGGCCTGACCAGAGCTGATCGGCCCAAGATCCTAGCCGCGGCTTTTTGCGATTAAGCAAAACTGGGAACAGCAGCGGGGAATTGTTGGCGGCGGCCTCTTGCCCTGCTACACCGCGCGCCGATGTCCAGCGCTCTCCCTCTTCTTCCCTTTGTAAAGCGGCTCATACCCAGACTTGCCCCGGTCAGTCTTGGCGAGCGCCTGCGTGCGTCCATTGGCGCACTGATCGGTATCGTCGTCACAGGCACGGTCGCGAGCCTTGCGCTGGGCCGCTCGCCCGATGTTCCCCTGCTGATTGCCCCCATGGGCGCGTCGGCCGTGTTGCTGTTTGCCGTGCCCACCAGCCCGCTGGCACAGCCCTGGTCAATTCTTGGCGGCAACACCCTGGCCGCACTGATCGGCGTGCTCTGCGCGCGCTTTATTGGCGAGCCCGTCATTGCCGCCGGCGTGGCTGCAGGGCTTGCCATTGCCGTGATGATGGCCCTGCGGTGCCTGCATCCGCCTAGCGGGGCGGTGGCTCTAACGGCTGTTCTGGGGGGACAGGCGATCCAGGAGGCCGGCTTCTGGTTCGTGATCTGGCCGGTGATGATCAATTCCTTGCTGTTGCTCGCCGCGGCACTGCTGTTCAACAATCTGACAGGACGGCGCTATCCCCACCTTGCCCCGGCGCCGGGCAACCTGCACCGGACGGCAGACCCGCTGCCGAGTGGGCGGCTGGGCGTGACGCAGGACGATATCCATGCGGTGCTGGCGCAATATGATCTGGTTCTGCCTGTTGCGACCGACGATCTCGAGGACATTCTGCATCGCGCAGAGATGCGGGCCTATGATCGACGGTCCGGCGGAATAGACTGTGCCAAGGTCATGAGCCGGGACGTGCAGGTTGTGGGACCCAAAACCAGTTTGCGCGAAGCGCTGCGTCACCTGCGCGAGCACCATATCAAGGCCTTGCCAGTGATCGACATTGACAACAAACTTGTTGGCATACTGACGCAGACCGATCTGCTGGATAAGGCAGACTGGGGCATGCCGGCCATGGGCTCTGGCCTGGGTTGGCGCTTGCGCTCTATAGGCAATTCGGACCGTGCGCTCAGGGGGCGGGTCGAGGACATCATGAGCACGCCGGTCAAGGCGGCACGGCCCGAAACGCCCATTGCGCAGCTTGTCCCCTTCATGAGTGACCAGGGCCTCCATCACCTTCCTGTGGTGGACGAGGACGGACGCGTCGTGGGCATGGTGACCCAATCCGACATCATGGCAGCGATGTTCGCCGTTGCAGCGCATGAGCCTTCCGGGGCGTCCTTGCCTGCAGCCGCCAGCAGATAAGACGTGGCAATCGCGTTGGGGCCGATTGATATCTCACCAAGAAAATATCGGAGAACTGACCATGGCCATCCAGGCGCTCGCAATACCTGATCTCGCCGGCAAAGCCGTGCTTATCACCGGAGCCTCGACGGGCATTGGCGCAGCGCTTGCTGTTGCTTTCGCCGCGCAGGGCGCGCTCGTCGGTCTGCACTACAATGCAAGCCTTGAAGCGGCCGAGACGCTCGCGAAAACTATTCGCGACAACGGCGGCACTGTTGAGTTGATACGCGCCGATGCCTCGCAGGAGGCGGAAATCGTTGGCGCGGTCGGGGCGGCACAAAAGGCGTTCGGCCGGCTTGATGGCCTGATCAACAATGCCGGCGGCATGGTGGCTCGCCAGCCTTATGGGGAATGGACCAGCGCACTCTATGACCAGATCATGGATCTGAACGCCCGGTCGGTCCTGGCCGCATCCCACGCCGCCATTCCGCATCTCAAGATCAATGGCGGCTTCATCATCAACACGACGTCCATCGCGGCGCGCAATGGCGCTGGTGGCGGTGCTGGCCTATATGGCTCGTCCAAGGCCTTTGTCGCCAATGTGACGCGCGGCATGGCTAAGGAGTTGATCCCCTTCGGCATCCGGGTCAATGCCGTGGCGCCGGGTGTGATCACGACGCCGTTCCACGAGCGTTATTCCACCAAGGCGCAGATGGATGCCATGCTCGCCACCATTCCGCAGGGCCGCTTCGGCGTGGCCGAGGATTGCGTCGGCGCTTACCTCTTTCTCGCGTCCGAGAGCTTGTCCGGCTACATCATTGGCCAAACAATCGAGGTTAATGGTGGGCAGTTGATGCCCTAGGACACTGACTCGGGCCGCTGGTGAGGCTTTATGCTTCCAGCGGTCTGGGCGGATGGCGCCGCCCATGCTGCATCTGGTTGAAGCGCGCTAGCGCCAAGCCAAAACCGATCAGCAACAAGCCGCCAACCAGAATGGAAAACGGCTGGGCACCCAAGGCCATGAACCATTGGGTGAAGAAGTGGATCGCGCCAAAAACCGCAACACTATTCACGACCCAGCGGCGATCGGCAAATACGGCCCAGGTGCCAAAGAGCACAAGCGCTAGAGCCCATACGACAGTGAAGGCCTCGCTAGGCAAACCAAGCACGCTGTCACCGAACAGGGTTCCGGCGTAGAAAGCAACATTGACCATTAGAATCGCCGTCCGCATGGCGACAATGGCGAGACGTTCCTGCAGCGGCTGCAGGCGCAGGGAAACAATATAGAGCGCCAGCACCAGTGCTGAGAGGATGACGATTGTCACCGTAAGGTAACTGCTGGGCTCCAGCATTTCGCTTCCCGTCATGATTGCAGCGCCAAGCGAAACAACGGAGAGGCTGGCCAGCAGTCCCGACATGGCGGCGATAGCGGCAATTGCCAGACCCGCCGCGAGCAGAAGCTTGATCAGCAAGCTTCCCCCGAACAATCCGATGATGGCTCCGCCAAGCGCTAATGCGCCCGCCACCATCACGATCTGAGCAAACAAGGCCCAGCGCTCGACCTTGCCGATCCGGAATCCAAAACCAAGGGCAAACAGCAGGCCACCCAGCACCAGAACCGTTTCCAGTGTGGGCAACAGCACCCCTGCCCCGATCACCACCGCAACAATGCCGAAAGCAAGAAAGATATTGCTGCCAAGGGCGGTGGTCTCTTGCGAGGCATAGGATTTGAGCCGCTCGGCTTCCAACGTCGACAGCTTGCCCTGGCTGACCAGCAGGTCCAAATCCAGCGTTACCTTCATGACTGCCCCTTACGCAAAATCATCATGCCGCATGCGCACAGCGCAACAGACTGTTCTTCCATCGGCACTTGCCGATGGAGTGCGGAATATGCATCTTGGTGTTAGCCAGCTTAAGGCAAGAACAACCGAGCATTCATGTCCCATTTATTTTCGCCTGCCAGCTTGCGCAGCCTTGATCTGCGCAATCGCACTGTCGTCGCCCCCATGTGCCAGTACTCCGCCATTGATGGGTTCGCCAATGATTGGCATCTCGTTCACCTCGGCCGGTTCGCCATGGGTGGATTTGGCCTTGTGATTCTGGAAGCCACCGGTGTTACGGCCGAGGGCCGGATCACCTATGGCGATCTGGGTATCTGGAAGGACGAACATATCGCGCCGCTCAAGCGCATTGTTGATTTCATCCACAGCCAGAAGGCGGCGGCGGGCATCCAACTGGCCCATGCGGGCCGCAAGGCGTCAACGCCGGTAAGCTGGAATGGAGAGATCATCAAGTCGCCCGAAGGGCGCGCTTCTGTGGGCTATACCGAATGGACTCCCGTTGCCCCATCAGCGGAGGCCCATAGCAGCGATCCAAGCTTTACCCTGCCCGCCGCCCTCGACCTCGATGGGATCAAGGGCATTGTTGATGCATTCGTTTCCGGTGCCCTGCGGGCGCTCGCTGCCGGGTTCGATATTGTAGAGATTCATGCGGCGCATGGCTATTTGCTGAACCAGTTCCTGTCTCCCCTCGCCAACAAGCGCACCGACCAATATGGCGGAAGTCGCGAAAACCGCATGCGGCTTCCCCTGGAAGTCACCAAGGCCGTACGGGCTGTCTGGCCCGAGGACAAGCCACTCCTCGTTCGGATCTCTGTCAGTGATAACCGGCCTGACGGCTGGCAGGTGGAAGACAGCGTCGTCTTCGCCCGAGAACTCAAGGCGTTGGGTGTTGATGCAATCGACTGCTCGAGCGGCGGCTTCGATGGGGGGGCGATTACGCCTGTTGCACACTATCAGGTGCCTTTCGCGCAGGCTGTGCGAGAGGGCGCGGATATCCCGACCATTGCTGTTGGTTTGATTGATGAGGCCAAGGAAGCCGAAGCAATTCTCGCCAAAGGCGAGGCGGATTTTGTGGCGCTTGCCCGTGGCGCGTTGGACGATCCGAACTGGGCCCTTCATGCCAACCACATACTGGGAGAGACGGGCTACACGCTCTGGCCTGTGCAAACCAACCGCGTTGAAGGTCTGGACCGTTCACTCAAGCGCCGTGGCTTTGCCAGCTGAGGCCCTCAAAAATACCGCATTCGCAATGCCAGTTCGGCATTGCGAATGGCCGTGAGATAGCGCCGGCATGGAGGAGCACCAATGGATACCAAGGCTGCAATCCTGGCGCTACTGAGTGTGTGGGGTGTTGGAACCGGCGCCACTCTCGCTCTTGCCTTGGCGCGAGAGAGTAAAGCTTCCGAGGTAGACAAGCACGAGCGCAGCAATCCCCTGCTCAACAAGGTCTGGGTGCGATCCGATGCCGACGAGGCGCTGCCTGGCCCCATGCAGATATTCCTAGCCGATGGCACGCTTGTGAGCGACAGCTGCTGGGAAACCTACCGCCTCTCCAAATGGCAGCAGGTTTCACCGCACGCGATCAGTTGGGACGAGGATGGCATGACCATCAGCGCCGATATCGCCAGCGTCAGCGACGATGAACTCGTGCTGAGTCTCAAGCTGGGCAGCCAGGTGCAGGAACAGCGCTTCGTTTCTGCCAAAGTTCCCTATGTCTGCCCCGATATGGAAACCTAATCGCTTCGCCGCCCCTAGAGAATGACCTGTGTGCCGATCTCCACCACGCGTCCTGTTGGAATGTGAAAGTATTCGGTCGCATCGCTGGCATTGCGCGCTAGCCGGGCAAAGAGGCGATCCTGCCAGTAGCGCAGGACATGACCCGGCTTAGCACCTGTCTTGAGCGAGCGCCGGGACAGGAAGAACGAGGTCGACATGATGTCGAACTTCCAGCCGAGCTTGCGGCCAAGGGCCAGCGCCTTGGGAATGTTTGGCGTTTCCATATAGCCAAAGGTCACCACGACGCGGCTGAACAACTCGTTATAGGCGTCGATCGTCACCTTCTCGTCGTCCGGCACGCGGGGAGACACTGACGTGCGCACGGTGAGAATAACGTTCTGCTCGTGCAGTACCTTGTAGTGCTTGAGGCTGTGGAGCAGCGCTGTTGGCGCGCCCTCGATGTCACTGGTCAGAAAAACCGCCGTTCCGGGAACAAGGGTCGGCTTTTTCTTGGACAGATTGTCGACCAGGAACTGCAAGGGAACCTCGTCGCGCCGCGTTTTTTCCGCCAGCCGCTTGCGGCCCCCCACCCAGCTCGCCATCAGGATCGCAACCACGGCCGCGACCAGCGCCGGAACCCAGCCGCCTTGAAACAGCTTGGACGCATTGGCGGCGAAAAAGAAGCCGTCAATCGTCCCGAACACGATGCCGAAGGCGATCACGGCAAGCGGATGCCATTTCCAGTTCCGCCACATGACTATTACCAGGAGCATCAGCGTCACCACCATGACCCCAGAAACAGCAATGCCATAGGCATGTGACAAGGCCGCGGACGTTCTGAAGGATAGCACCAGGACCAGCACGCCGATCATCAGCATGGCGTTGATCTGCGGCATGTAGATCTGCCCGCTCTGGGTTTCGGAAGTGTGTTGCACCACCATGCGCGGCAGCAGATTGAGCGCGATGGCCTGCTGCGCCAAGCTGAACATGCCCGAGATCACCGCCTGGCTGGCAATGATCGTAGCCATGGTAGCCAGGCCAACAAAGGGCAGCAGCGCCCATTCCGGCTGCATCTCGAAAAACGGGCTCTCGACATTTTCCGGCCCGACGCTGAGTACGAACGCGCCCTGCCCGAAATAGTTGAGCAGCAGGCAGGGGAACACCAGCCCGAACCAGGCCAGAACAATTGGCCGGCGTCCAAAATGACCCAAATCGACGTAAAGAGCTTCGGCACCGGTAACTGCAAGGAACACGGCACCGGCAACCACAAAAGCAAGCCCTGCATGGGTCGCCAGAAATTCGATGCCCAGCCAGGGATTGAGCGCCAGGAGGACCGACGGGTACTGCAATATATGGGCAAGACCAGAGATACCCAGGACCAGGAACCAGATTGCCGTGATCGGACCAAACACAATGGACACCTTGGCCGTGCCAAATCGCTGCACCGCAAAGATGCCGACAATCAGCACCAGCGTAATCGGAATAACAAAGCGGGTAAGCCTAGGGGCGACGACTTCCAGCCCTTCAACGGCCGAAAGCACCGAAACAGCAGGCGTGATGATCGCATCGCCAAAAAACAGTGCAGCGCCAATAACGCCGAGCCCAGTCACCCAGCCCGGAGCGTTGGTGAATGCCTTGCGCGCCAGGGCGACCAGAGAGAGCGTGCCACCCTCGCCGTTATTGTCGGCCTTGGTGACAAAGAACACATATTTGACCGCAACCGTCAGTGTCAGCGCCCAGACAATCAGGGACAGGAGCCCCAGGATCTCGGCACTGGTCGAGCTTGCTCCGGGGCGAATGTGCATCGCCTCGCGGAAGGCGTAGATCGGGCTGGTACCGATATCTCCGTAGACGACGCCCAGGGCACCAAGTGTCAACAGGGAGAGATCTTTTCGGGAGGAAGGATGGTGAAGCTGGCTCGCATCGACACCGGCGCTGTGGGTACCGGCCGTATTCGTCTGCGTCATGAACCTGATGCTTTCATGGGACTTGGGCGGGCGCCGCTATACACCCGGCCGATGCCCCATACAACACCTTGTCCTCGCAATGGTTCAAACGGCTTGGGGCCGCTCCTTGCGGAGAGGCCCCATCCATCTGCCAGATTTTGGAGGTCTTGGGCAGGTTTATTCGGCGGCCTGTGCGGCAACAGCAGATTCTTCACGGGCTGACTTGGTTGCCTTGCCCCACCAGATCAGCTGATCGAGCATGTCGTTAGCGCTTGGGCCGATCGAGCCTTCGATCTCGCTGAAGGCCTTGTTCTGCTGGCCCAGCGGATGCACGGCGAAGAAGTCGCTGCCGCCGATGTGGACGGCCGAGCGCGTGGACACCATCTGCATTTCAACGCCAATACCACGCAGGTGTTCGGCTGCGCGTGTGGCACCCACCGAGCCATAACCCACAATACCAAAGGGCTTGCGGTTCCATTCATTGTAGGCCTGATCGATCGCGTTCTTCAGCGCGCCGGTGATCGAACGGTTATATTCGGCAAGCACGAAGATAAAGCCGTCAAACTCGCCAATCTTGTTCTGCCAGGCAACAGCGCGCGGGTCGCTCGACGGCATCCAAAGATTAGACGCCATTTCGTTGAAGAAGGGCAGATCAAAGCTCCGGATGTCGACCAGTTCGGCTTCGATTTCGGGGCGCGCATTGGCCTTGTCGAGGATCCACTGCGCCGGCTTGTCGCCGAAGCGGCTGTCGCGGGTAGACGAGATAATTACGGCAATCTTCAATTTAGACATTCCAGCCTCTTGGTAACATTTAATAACTAAGGCGATTTAAGTGCCTCCTGATACCAATAACAAGGAGGCACCTTTTTGTTCTGCGGCACCACAGCCCCGCCTAGGGCACATCGGTGTAAGTATCGGAAAAGACGAGGAAAGCTCGTGTGTCGCGAGGTTTGCGGAGCCCCAGCGAACAAGCGGTCAAAAGCCGAAGACACACTGTTCGCTTTTCACACACCGATCAGATCGGTGCACACATTGGCAACGTGCGTGAGACGAAGCAGTTCATTCTGGGCCTAAGGGCAAACTGGTGATCAGCCTTCCAGAACGCCCCGGTATTGCCGTACTGCTTCGGCAAAGCCCCAAAGCAAGGCATCCGCAGTTATGCCATGGCCGATCGAAACCTCATCAACGCCGGGAACGGCTGCCTGAAATGCCGGCAGATTGTTCAGCGTCAAATCGTGACCTGCATTGACACCGAGCCCCGCCTCTTGGGCAGCTCGAGCCGTTTCAGCCAAGGCCACCAACTCGACCCTTGCCCTTTCAGGGTCCGCATAGCAACCGCCATAAGGCCCGGTATAGAGCTCGATACGGTCCGCACCGGTCTGCTTGGCAGCTGCGACGCCCCTTGCGCCCGCATCGGGATCGCAGAACAGCGAAATGCGCCGCCCGGGTGATCTGATCTGCTTCACTACGCCGAGGAGGAACTCGCCCTGTCTGTCGAAATCCCAGCCGTGGTCCGAAGTGGCCTGGGCGGGATCATCGGGCACCAATGTCACCTGGTGCGGACTGACATCATCGATCAGCGAGAAGAAATCCTCGCTCGGAAAGCCTTCGATGTTGTACTCGGCGCCCGGGTACTCATCTGCCAACACCGCCGCTAGATCGAACACATCGCTCCTGCGAATGTGCCGCTCGTCAGGCCGAGGGTGGATGGTGATGCCGCTTGCACCCGCATCCAGCACGACGCGCGCAATGCCAACCACGCTGGGCCAGGGCAGATTGCGCCGGTTGCGCAATTGAGCCACGGCATTGAGGTTCACGGATAGCACGGTCATGCTTTTGGTTCTTTCCGAAGGGCCTTAGCCCGCTTTACATGCTCTGCGGCCCACGTGAAATAGCGGCCAGGCCGGTGCGGACCACTTCAACCAGGCCGAGCGGCTGCATCAGGGTGATGAAGCTGTCGATCTTGGCAGGCTTGCCGGTCACCTCAAACACAAAGCTTTCGACCGTCGCATCCACGATCTGCGCGCGGAAAGCATCGGCAAGGCGCAGGGTCTCGGCGCGGTGATCGCCTGAGCCCGCGACCTTGATCAGGGCCAGTTCGCGCTCGAGCGAAGCGCCTTCCGCGGTTAGATCATGCACCTTGTGAACAGGCACAAGCCGCTCGAGCTGCAGCTTGATCTGCACCAGCACCTTGGGCGTGGCAGTGACAACAACAGTGATGCGACTAAGTCGGCGGCCGTGTTCGGTCTCGCTGACGGTCAGGCTCTCGATATTGTAGCCGCGAGCAGAGAAAAGACCCACGACGCGGGCGAGGATGCCCGGTTCGTTGTCGACGAGCACCGAAAGCGTGTGCCGCTCGATTTCCTGGGTTTCGCTAGTGATGAAATAGGCCGAGCCGGTCGGCTGCAGATGTGCGTTCATTGTTATGTTCCTCCGCAGCGCTTAAACCAGCGCCCTTCCCTTTTCATCGATGATGGAGCCGATATTGGCGGTATCGGGCAGGATGATTTCGTTGTGTGGCTTGCCCGAGGGGATCATGGGGAGGCAGTTCTCATCTTTCTCCACGATCACGTCGAACAGCACCGGGCCGTCATAGTCGAGCATCTCGGCAATGGCCGCATCGAGTTCTGCGGGGTTCTCGCAGCGGATTCCCTTGCCCCCATAAGCCTCGGCGAGCTTAACGAAATCAGGCAGCGACTCCGAATAGGAGTGGGCGTAGCGCGAGCCATGCAGCAGGTCCTGCCACTGGCGAACCATGCCCATCCGCTCATTGTTGAGGATGAAGATCTTGATCGGCAGTCGGTACTGCACGGCCGTCGAGAGCTCCTGCATGGTCATCTGCACACTGGCTTCGCCGGCGATATCAATGACCAGCGCATCGGGGTGCGCCACCTGTACGCCCACGGCGGCAGGCAAGCCATAGCCCATGGTGCCCAGGCCACCTGAGGTCATCCAGCGATTGGGCTTATCGAAGTGGAAGTGCTGCGCAGCCCACATCTGGTGCTGCCCCACTTCGGTGGTGATGAAGACGTCCTTGCCTTGCTTGCGAGTGGCCTCATAGAGCCGCTCGATTGCATATTGCGGCTTGATCACGGTGTCGGAGTTCTTGTAGCCGAGCGAATTGACCGCACGCCATGTTGCGATCTCTGCCCACCATGGTGCAATGGCTTCCGTGCGGGGCTGGTTGGTCTTGCTCCGCCACACACGCACCATTTCGGCCAGCACACGACCACAATCGCCAACGATTGGCACATCCACGCGCACCACCTTGTTGATCGACGACGGATCGATATCGACATGGATCTTGCGGCTATTGGGCGAAAAGGCGTCGACGCGGCCGGTGATGCGGTCATCGAAGCGCGCACCGATATTGATCATCACATCGCAATCATGCATCGCAAGATTGGCTTCGTAGGTGCCGTGCATGCCCAGCATGCCCATCCATTGCGGATGAGAGGCGGGGAAGGCGCCAAGTCCCATCAGGGTTGATGTGACCGGAAAGCCAGTTAGTTCAGCCAGCTCGCGCAGGTGCTCGGACGCTTCCGTGCCGGCATTGATCACACCTCCTCCGGTATAAAAAATGGGCCGCTCGGCCTTGAGCATAAGATCCACTGCAGCTTCGATCGCCGCCGCGTCGCCATCGACCTGCGGGCGATAGCTCTGGTGGCGCAGGGTTACCGAGTCCGGCTTGTAGTATTCGCCCACCGCGAACTGAACGTCTTTGGGGATGTCGATCACCACCGGGCCTGGACGGCCAGTTGTCGCGATCAGGAAGGCCTCGTGCATGATACGCGGTAGGTCTTCCACGCGCTTAACGAGGTAATTGTACTTTGTGCAGGAGCGGGTAATACCGACCGTGTCGCATTCCTGGAAGGCGTCCGAGCCGATCAATGTAGTGGGCACCTGAGCCGTGATGCAGACCAGGGGGATGGAGTCCATTAGGGCATCGGTAAGACCGGTAACCGCATTGGTGGCGCCGGGGCCCGAGGTCACCAGGACCACGCCAGGCTTGCCAGTGGAGCGGGCATAGCCCTCGGCCATATGCGTCGCGCCCTGCTCGTGCCGAACAAGAATATGCTGCACGAAATCCTGCTGGAACATCGCGTCATAGATCGGCAAGGCCGCGCCGCCCGGATAGCCAAAGATGTGCTCTACGCCCTGATCGGTCAGCGCTTGGATCACCATTTCCGCGCCGGTCATCTTCTCGGCCATTGTTCTAGTCCTTCCCTAGGTCTTCCTGTTCGGGGCCCAATCTCGACGAAGCGAAAACCGGGCAATAAAAAAGGCCCCGTTCGGGACCTTGTTTTCGGCGCACCAGCTATCGCGCGGGATCTTATCCCACGGTGCCGATGCGCCTACGTACTACGAGAATGAGTGCCCGCACAGGACCGCTCCAAACCAAAATTATCGGCCGCATTGATAGGAGCAAGCAGGTTCAGGTGTCAAGGGGCGCCTGAACTCATGATTGTGATCAATGACGCCTGCGTGTTGGACGGCATTAACTTAAAATCCTAACGAGGCGGTAAGCCGGTCGTGATTGATTGTCCGGATCAACACCAATGGGTCCCTGAAATGCTCGCAGTTTCGTGCGTTGTCGCAGTCGTTCTGATTTTTGCGGTGAGCTACGATTTGCAGCGGCACAAAGCCCGCTGAGCTTTCTGCGCCGCAGAGTCTCCCTGCAGTCACGTCACCTCAAGAAAACACCACCAAAGCCGCAAATGATCACCGAAGAGGATGGTCATTGGCGCGGAGGATGCTATTGGCGCAGGTGTTTAGTATGTGACGGTTAGATGACATATGTCCAAGAGTGCCCTCGACAAGGACCTGCAGCGTGTAGCCGGGCTGGAATCGGCAACGCATGATTTGGCCCGCACGCTTGCGGCCCCCGGCATAGCACTGGTCTTCCTGCTGCTTGCAGCTGTGTGGGCAAGCTTCGTCGTGGCCGACGGTCCGATGAGCTTCTTGGTGGTTATTGCTGCGGCGATAGCTGGCTACATGGCGCTCAATGTCGGCGCCAATGACGTCGCGAACAATATGGGCCCAGCGGTTGGCTCCAAGGCGCTGACCATGGGCGGTGCCCTGGTGATCGCTGCCATCTTCGAAGCCGCCGGCGCAATCCTCGCCGGGGGCGATGTGGTGAACACGGTCGCGCGCGATCTGCTCACCAGCGACAGCATCGAGGCGAGCACTTTCGTGCTGCTGATGATGGCCGCGCTGCTGGCCTCGGCGCTTTGGGTCAATCTCGCCACCTATATCGGTGCGCCGGTATCAACCACTCATGCGGTGGTCGGCGGTGTAGTGGGGGCCGGTGTCGCCGCCGCAGGCTGGACAAGTGTCGCCTGGACGACCGTGGGGACAATCGCTGCAAGCTGGGTCATTTCACCTGTGCTGGGCGGATTGGCGGCCGCCCTGCTGCTCTCATTAATCAAGCAAACCATCACGGATCGCATCGACAAGGTCTCGGCGGCACGCGTCTGGGTACCAGTCCTGGTGGCGGGCATGACTGGTGTTTTCGCCATGTACATGGCCACCAAGGGGTTCAGCCGCATTTGGAAGCCCGGAATGCCTGTGGTGATCGCGCTTGGCATCGGCTTCACTGCCCTTGGCTGGATTGGCGCGATGCCGCTGGTGCGCCGGCAGTCTATGGGAATGGAGAACCGCAAGAAGCATGTGGCGGCGCTGTTTCGCCTGCCCCTCGTCGTCGCGGCGGCCCTCTTGAGCTTTGCCCATGGTGCCAACGACGTTGCCAATGCGGTAGGCCCTTTTGCAGCCATTGTGACGACGCTCCAGTCGGGCGACGCGTCGAGCTCCAATATCGCCCTGCCCTTCTGGGTGCTGGCGATTGGCGCTATCGGCATTTCGCTTGGCCTCTGGCTATTCGGACCGCGCCTGATCCGCACGGTGGGCGAACAGATCACCAAGCTCAACGAAATCCGGGCCTATTGTGTAGCGCTCTCAGCCGCGATCACAGTGCTGGCGGCATCGGCCCTGGGCCTGCCGGTTTCCTCCACCCACATCGCCGTGGGCGGTATTTTCGGCGTTGGCTTTCTGCGTGAATATTATTCCCGCAAGGACCTCGACTTCAGCGCCGTTCCTATTCACGCCAAGCATGTGGACCCGGCAACCCTGAACGCGACGCCCGAGGATGCCCTTTCCAAAGAGCGCAAGACTGAACGGCGCAAGCTGGTGCGCCGTCAGCATGTGACAAGCATTGCGGCTGCCTGGATTATAACGGTGCCGGCGTCGGCCGCCTTGGCCGCTGTGCTGTTCTGGCTGCTGCGCCTGACGATTGGGGGTTAACTGCCCGAGCGAAGGCTCGCCTGCAGCAGCACGGCAATACGCGACAAGGCCCGGTCATTGAGCAGGCGGCGCGCCTCGGGCAACACGGCCCAGTGCCGCAGGCGCTGATCCATTTCCTTCCAGACGTCCAGCTGTGTCTCGACCCGCAGCGGATAAAGATCGACATCCACAAGGCTTGATCCATCGACGCTGGCACTCGAGCGGTAGCTGCCGATAGGGTCCACAGCAATCTGGCCAGATACGCCGGCCTCTTCCATCGCCTCCACGGCAGCACTTTCCCACGGCGTCATGCCTGGCTCGATATCGCCCTTGGGGAATATCCAGCGGCCCGTACGGCGCGAGGTAATCAGCAGGAACACAACACGGCCATCGATTACCGAATAGGGCAGCGCACCCGACTGGCGCATCCCTGGTGTCGTTTCCACCTTCGGGCTCCAATTGCTCAGAAATCCGCGCAGCATGTGGGCTCCCGCTGTAAAAGGAAATTGGTCTTCGCACACCAAAGGCCGAGCTGTCGAGCCGGCATCGCGATGTGCGCAGGGCAACAAAAAAGGGCCCCAAGGGGCCCTTTCGGAAACGCTGGCTGCTAGGCTTAGCTCAGCAGGGTCAGGTTCGTAGCGGAAACCTTGCCGTCACGGCCGGTTTCGAGTTCGTAGGTCACCTTGTCACCTTCATAGAGGCCCTGCAGGCCCGAACGCTGAACGGCAGAAATGTGCACGAAAGCGTCCTTTTCACCGTTTTCTGGCGAGATGAAGCCGAAGCCCTTGGTGGTGTTGAAGAATTTGACGGTACCGGTGATGGTTGCCATGGAACGAGGTCCTCAGTAGTGGTCGCCGCTATTGCAGCTAAGGGTTGAAAACGAGCCAATAAAAGCCCGGCCTAACGATTCACAGATCAGGAGGTAGCCAAGTTCCCGGTTTTTCCGGTCGATCAGATAGCGCAAGATAGTGTCGTATGGCAAATATATGCAGCGAAATCGCTCGAATTTCAAGTCAGTTAACTGGGTAAAAAGAAACACCCGATCCAGGAGGGACTCCGGATCGGGTGCATGGCGCCTAGGTGGCGCGTTGCAGCATGGGGCGATGCTGCAATTTCTTAGCCGCGTGGGCAGGTGTCGCGGTAGCGCGAACCATTCGGGCGTTCGTAGATGCAGATGTTGCTGTCGTTGCTGGCGCGGCCAAGGACGTTGCCTGCCGCAGCACCAACCACGCCACCAACGCCTGCACCAACTGCCGTGCCCAGCACGCTACCGGTTGTTGCTGCGCCGACGATGGCACCGGTACCAGCGCCGATGGCCGCACCCTGCTCGGTTGCGGTGCATGCTGCCAGCGACATCGTTGTTGCGGCAATGATCAGAAACTTGTGCATTCGGAACCCTCCAAGGATACTATCGGGAAACAGAACAACCTTTTCGCCAAGAAGGTTCCCGCCGCCTTTTGACAAAATATGAACTAATTCCGCTTGCCTGCCGCCGCAGCGACCACCAGGGCCAGCCATCCCACGATCATGCCCATGCCGCCCAATGGCGCAGCGCCCGGAAAGAGCCCGCGGTTCATCCACTCGCGCACAGCCAGATCTGCTGCAAACAAGACGGTTCCCCCGGCCAGCAGGATCGCACTCCACCAGAACAATCGGCCTGCTCCGGCAAGCCCCAGTGCAAGCAGCGCCGGCCCATGGGCAAGGCAGATCAATGCAATGGCGGAAAGGTTTCGGCTTTCGCCATGGGACCCGGCCGCTGCAGCCGCGACACCGACGGCACCAGCAATTCCACCTGCCGCAATCAGCAGGCGATGCCGTGCACCAAGTCGCGCAGGCGTGGTGGGGTTCTCCTCTGGCTGCATCTTTCGCCTCTTCCTGGTTTGAGTTAGAGCAAGGTCCTGCGAGTAGGACATCACCCGATGAACGAGCAAATCACGGTTGCGCCCGGCGCCGCCGCTTCAACCATTGCGCCAAACACCAGCTGGACCAAAGAGCTATATGCGACCTTTGCGCTTGCCTGGCCCTTGGTCGTGGCGCAATTGGCGCAAAATGCCCTGCATACAACTGACGTCATCCTGCTCGGCTGGCTGGGGCCGTCCTATCTTGCCGCGGGAACGCTTGCGACCACATTTCTGATGCCGTTCCTGGTTGCCGGCGTCGGCATCGTTGGCGCCGTCGCGCCACTTGTGGCCCAAGCACGGGGCGCGCGCGACATAAAGGCGATCCGGCGGATTGTACGCCAAGGCTGCTGGGCAGCTATTGCGCTCGCCACCCTGCTCGTACCCATCGTCTGGCAGATCAAGCCGATCTATTTGGCGCTAGGGCAAGACCCCTTGGCGACCGAGCGGGCCGAGGAATTCATGCACATTGCTGCCTGGTCGCTTTTCCCGGCCATTGGGCTCATGGCCTTTCGTTCTTTGCTCTCCGCATTTGATACGACGCGGGCTATCCTGGTGATCACCATTGCAGGTGTCCTGATCAACGCGGCGCTCGCCTACGTGCTGATCTTTGGCCATTTCGGCTTTCCTCGCATGGAACTGCGCGGGGCTGCTACCGCTACCCTGATCACCAATTTCGCCATGCTGGCAATGATGATGCTCTATGTCGTTCGGCATCGCAGACTGAAGCGTTTTCATGTCCTTGCACGCTTCTGGAAGCCGGACTGGCCGCGCTTTCGCGAGATTTTTAGTGTGGGCCTGCCGATCGGCCTGACCGTGCTGGCGGAGGTGGGTCTTTTCACCGCCGCGGCAATCCTGATGGGTCGTCTTGGAACCGATGAAGTCGCCGCCCATGCCATTGCCCTGCAATGCGCGTCCCTTGCCTTCATGGTCCCCATGGGCATCGGCATCGCCGCAACGGTGCGGGTCGGCAGGGCTTATGGGCGCGGTGATCCGGAAGGTATTCGCAAGGCGGGCTGGACGGCTTTTGCGCTGGGAACCGGGTTCATGGTCCTGTCCTGCACAGTGTTCCTGACCGCCGGCCCAAGCGTCGTCGCCCTGTTTCTTGATCCTCATAATGTGGCCAACAGCAATGCCGTGGCGCTAGCCGCGACGTTCCTGGTGGTAGCGGGCGTTTTCCAGCTGGTTGATGGCGCCCAGGTCGTGGCGGCTCATGCCCTACGCGGATTGAGCGACACCAAGGTGCCGATGATGGTGGCCATATTCGGCTATTGGGCCGTTGGCCTGCCTATTGCCTATGGCTTGGGATTCGCTGCCAACTGGCGCGGCGTAGGCATCTGGATCGGCCTCGCAGCCGGTCTCACCTTTGTGGCGGTGGTGCTAGTCATACGCTTTGCCATGCGCGAAAGGCTGGGGCTGCTCAGACCTCGATGATCGCTTAAGTGTTTCGTGGCCAGTCACCGAAGCGATTGCGAAACCAGGTTCGTTGCCGCTTGGCATATTGATGGGTCGCAATGGTCGCCCGGCTGATCGCCTCTTCGCGGCTGAGTTGCCCATCGAGCCAGGCCCCGATCTCGCGTACCCCGATCGCCTTCATGACAGGCAGGCTGGGATCGAGCTGCAGCGAACGCAGGGTGGAGACCTCCTCGATAGCGCCCCCGGCAAACATGGCTTCGAAGCGCCTGGCGATACGGTCGCGCAAAACCTGCCGATCCGGACCAAGGACCATACGCTCCACCGCGAACCCCTCCAGCAATCCTGCCTGCTGATCGTCCTGAAAGCTCGACAGGAGCCGCCCGGTAACGCGCTTGACCGCAAGTGCGCGGACCAGTCGTTGCGGGTCGGCCACTCCGAGCCTCGCCGCTGTTGCCGCGTCCTCGCGCTGTAGCAATGCCAAGCGCCCCGCGCCGTCCAGCGCTTGAATCTCTTGTTGAACTTGAAGCGTAACCTCTTCGGGTACCTGCGGAATATCGGCAAAGCCGTTGAGCAGCGCGTCAAAGTAAAGGCCGGTTCCGCCAACAAAGATCAGCGGGCGCCCAGGAGGCGTTGCAGCCATCACATCCTTGGTGGCAGCAAGCCATTGGCCGGTTGAATACCGGATTGCCGGATCGACATGGCCGTAAAGACGATGCTCGGCCAGCGCCATATCCTTGTCTGCTGGGCGCGCCGTGACGACCTGCAGCACGTCGTAGACCTGCATGGCGTCGGCATTGACGATTATGCCGTTTTGGGCGCGCGCCAGTTCCAGGGCAAGGGCCGACTTGCCGCTCGCGGTGGGACCCGCTATCAGCACCGCACGCCTGCGGTACGTCACGCGTTTCCCCTTTGAGGCTTGCCTATGCCGGTTCTTTGCCTGATCGCCAATCCCTTTGACTCCGAACTCGATCCTGATCTTGCCGCCGCCGTACTCAAGCAGACGGGTGGCGAGTTGAACTGGCTCAACCACGCCATTGCCTGCGAGATCATCGAGCCGAAGTCAACAGATGCGCTGGCCCTCGCACGAGAGATCATCGGTGCACGGCGCGTCGATGCGGCCCTTGTGCCCAGCGAAGGAAGGCGCAAGCAGATCCTGGTTGCCGACATGGACTCAACCATGATCGAGCAGGAGTGCATCGACGAGCTCGCAGCGGCCCTGGGCATCAAGGATCAAGTAGCCGAGATCACCGATCGCGCCATGCGCGGCGAACTGGATTTCGGCCAGGCGCTCGACACCCGGGTGGCGCTGCTCAAGGGCCTGGAGCGCAAGGTGATCGAAGAAGTTAGGCGTGAACAGATCACGCTTATGCCCGGCGGCCGCGCCTTGGTGCAGACCATGAAAGCCTATGGCGCCTACACCTCCCTTGTGTCCGGCGGGTTCACATTTTTCGCGGACTATTTCGCCAAACGCATTGGTTTTGATGAAGCCGTCGCCAATGTCCTTGAGTTCGATGGCGAGCGGCTGACCGGAACGGTGCAGAAGCCGATTGTGGACAAGAACACCAAGCGTGACCGGCTGATGGCCTTGGCCGCCGAGCGCCAGATTCCGCTTAGCCAGACCATGGCTGTAGGCGATGGCGCGAACGATCTCGACATGATCCGCATAGCCGGCTTTGGGGTAGCCATGCATGCCAAGCCCGCCGTTGGTGCAGAAGCCTCCATTCGGATCGATCATGGAGATCTGACCGCTTTGCTCTACCTGCAAGGCTTTAGCGACGAAGAAATCGTCCGCTAAAAGGAAAAGCCGGCGCATGGCGCCGGCTTGATGATTGCAGTTCTTGGAACTCTTAAGGGGTCGCCGGAGCGGGTTCCGCTGGAGCCGGTGACGGCGCAGGCTGCGTAGCTGGGGCCGGTACCGGAGCCGCTGGCGGTGCCTCGGCAGGCGCGGGAACTTCCGTCCCCACTGTTGGTGCCAGTTGCGAGCCATCCTCGAGCGTCAGCGTGGGAGCAGTGGTGTCCTCGATGCCAAGCCCATCCAAAGCCGGTTCGTTCGGCGCTGCGGCTGGTGCCGGAGGCGCCGCGGGCGGGTTGATGGGCGGTGCGAGGTTGGGGTTAGCCGGAGGCAGTTCCCCGCCCGAGCCGAAATAGCTGAAGAACGCGCTCTCGGGCGATAGAACGAGCGTCGTGTTCTCGCCGCGCATCGATGTCCGATACGCTTCCATGGAGCGGTAGAATTCGAAGAATTCCCGGTCCTGGCCGTAAGCGGCAGCAAACAAGCGGTTCCGTTCAGCATCGCCCGTACCACGGATGATTTCAGCATCACGGGTTGCCGCGGCGACGATTTCCACCGCCTGGCGATCAGCGATAGCGCGTAGGCTTTGTGCCTGCTCCTGGCCACGGGCACGCAGCAGTGCGGCTTCAGCGAGACGTTCTGCCCGCATGCGTTCAAACGTGGTGGCCGACACGTCCTGGTCCAGGTCAGTGCGCAGGATACGGACGTCAACGACATCAATGCCGAGTTCTGCAAGGTCCGGACGAATAAGATCGCGGGTTTCCTGCATCATCTGGGCGCGCTGGTCAGACAGCGCCGCGTTGAATTCGCGTGCCGCATAGACCTGGCGCAGGGCCGAGTCGAGGTTGGCGCCAATGCGATCTTCAACGACCGAAAGCTGGCCTGTTGCACGCTGCCGGAACAGGCGAGCGTCGGCAATGCGATAGGTGAGGAAAGCGTCGACCTGGTAGAAGGCGTTACCGGATACCTGCACGCGCATATTGGCAATGTCATAGCGCAGGAGACGGTCTTCGATGATCTGAACGCGATCAACGAAGTCGGTCGGGATCTTGAAGTAGATGCCCGGATCGGTCCGTATATCGGTGATCTGGCCGAAGCGGGTGACGATCGCCTGTTCACGCTCGTTGACGACGTAGATCGACGAGAAGAAGACGTAGAGCGCAGCAATGATGACGACGCCGATGATAATCAAACGGTTTTGCATCGGTTAGTTCCCCGTCGACGTGGAGTGAGTCGCAGGCGCGACGGTGCCAGCGCGAAGTTCGGGCAGCGGCAGATAGGGCAAGACGCCCTGGGCGCCGGCCCCGTTTTCGACCAGGACCTTCTGGGATTCACCCAGAACCTGTTCCATTGTTTCAAGGAACAGCCGCTTGCGTGTCACCTCGGGGGAGTTGACGTATTCGGCATAGATGGAATTGAAGCGCTCGGCCTCACCTGTTGCTTCCTGCACAACTCGGTTGGTGTAGGCAGCCGCGTCTTCGCGCAACGCCGCCGCTCGTCCGCGGGCATCACCCAACAGGGTGTTGGCATAGGAGCGCGCTTCTTCCTGCAGGCGCGTTTCATCCTGGCGGGCACGCTGCACTTCGTTGAAGGCGTCGATCACTTCAGCCGGAGGCCCGGCGTTTTCGATCAAAACCTGCGTTACGTTCACGCCAAGTCCGTAACTGTCGAGCACGGTGCGGATAATCTCGAGAACTTCGTTCTGAATGCCCGCGCGGTCGTCACTATAAACTTCCTGCGCCGGACGGCGGCCCACCACTTCGCGCATCGCGCTCTCTGACGCGTAGCGGATCATGGCTTCCTGGTCGCGAACGTTGAACAAGTAAGCGATAGGGTCGTTGATCGCCCAGAAGACCGAGAACTGCACGCTCACAATGTTCTGGTCGCCCGACAGCATCATGCCATCGCTGGCAGCGCCGGCATTGCGATTGGAGGTGTTGGTGGCGGGAGATGCGTTGCCGATCTGGGTCTGGTTCAGCGTCAAGGGAACGCGCTCAACCGTTTCAATCGGCCAAAGGTGGAAATGGAGCCCTTCGCCCGAGAGTTCGGGCTTGGGCGTGCCGAAGCGCAGCTCGACGCCGACTTCACTCGAGCTGATGGTGTAAACCGAATTCAGCGCCCAAAAGGCCCCAAGCGCCAGCACGCCACCAATGATGGCCCAGCGGCCACCGGGAAACCCGCCGCGGAATTGATCGCGGCCGCGGTTGAGAATATCCTCGAGGTTGGGCGTGTTTCCGCCGCCGGGCCGACGCGGTCCACCACCACCGCCACCGGGCGCTTGCCCCCAGGGGCCGCCATTATTATTGCGGCCACCCCCGCCTCCGTTACTCTCCCACGGCATCGCGTCCCTTTCAGTCTATTTCGTTTCGTTGAGCCATATATAGGCAAGCACTCCGCGCGATCAATGCGCTCAAGCCTTGCGCCGCTCGTACACTTTGACGCGGTAGGTGGCTTGATCCTTTGGATGCGGCTCAACATCGGGCAGATCGACCACCGCCCAACGCGTAGGATCTATGGACGGGAAATAAACATCGCCGGCCGGGGAAAGGTCGACATGACTGATGTAGAGGCGCTCTGCCCGATCCATCAACTGGGCATATACATCGCCGCCACCGATAACCATGACCTCGTCGACGCCATCGCTTTGCGCAACCGCAATAGCCTTTTCCAGCGCCTGCTCGACACTGGAAAAGACGTGCACACCATCAGGCTGGTAACGCTCTTGTCGCGTAACAAGAATATTGGTCCGACCGGGCAAGGGCTTGCCCACCGTTTCGAACTGCTTGCGGCCCATGATGATGGGCTTGCCCAGTGTGGTGCGCTTGAAGAAAGCGAAATCGGATGGGATATGCCACGGCATGGCCTGCCCGCTACCGATAACACCATTCTCGGCGACAGCCGCAATCATCGACAGCTTGACCATCATGCTGCACCCAGCTTGGAGAGCGCTTCGCCCTCGATACGCACCTTTGTCCACGCGTCCTGCAAGACGCCGCCCTGCGAAAGATAGAACTTGATGGAAGGCTCATTCCAGTCAAGCACCCACCATTCGAACCGGCCGAGCTTTTCATTACCGCAGCGCTGGGCAAGGTGAACCAGCAAAGCCTTGCCGATACCCTTGCCGCGCAGGGACGGATCCACAAACAAGTCCTCCAGCCAGATGCCGTGCCGGCCCTGGAAGGTTGAATAGGTGTAGAACCAAAGCGCAAAGCCTACTGGCGCCCCGTCCCATTCGGCAATATCGCAAAAGACCTTGGGCTTGGGACCGAACAGGTCCCGCACGATGTCGGCTTCGCTGGCCCGCACCTCGTGGCTCAGCTTTTCGTACGCCGCCAGATCCTTGATGAAGCGGAGGATGAGAGCAGCATCCTCCCTTATCGCGGGACGAATGTTGAGGCTCATTGAGGATCCGGCAGCCGGTTCAGGACCAGGATTTCCAGGTCTCGCGCTGGCCAGAAATCGGTCTTCACCATTTCGAATGTGGTTGGCCCAATCTTGGTGACGTCCTCGCCGCAAAACGAAACCAGATTGTCGGGGCTGCCTTTGTCCACAACGAGCCGGAAGCGCTCGATGGCGCCGCCGCTCCAGTTCCCGCCGGTGGTCAGGACATAGGAAATCCAGCTCTCGGAGAACGGCGCACTCCAGGGCTCATCAGGGTTGGCCAGGGTCTTGCGCACAGCGGATATGAAAGCCTCGTCCATGCAGTACTTGGTTTTGTACTCGCTGGCAAAGTCATGCCCTTCGGATGGCTCGTACAGGAAACTGACGCCGGTGGTGCCGCCAACGCTGGGCTTGTAGCGATGCTCAACCGTCACGGTTTCGCCAGCAGGAAAGCTGGCTTCCCAGGTATAGGCGGCCCGATAAGTCCACAACGGGTAGACCTGGCTCTCCCAGCCGCTTCCCTCATCGAACTCGTCGATGGAAAGCATGCCCAGATGCAGCAAACGCGCCTTGTCGTCGTCGCTCAAAGCATTGACAGCGTCATTGGCCTTGTCGGTGAAGGACACCACTGGCAAGCCGAGCTCCTTTATGACGTCCGTACGATCCACACCCAGGGCGAAAGCATATTCGTGCAATTGGGCGTCCACGGGTTCGCCGTTGAACGTGGTCTGGAACTCGAAAAGATTGTCGTCCGGCCCGGTTGGAAAAGACACGATCGCGTGGAAGTCCGGCACGAGATCGGGCATGGGAAAGGCCACAAGCACGTTCTGGTCTTCCGCCGTTTCATTGCGGAACTGATAGACGACCTGAATCTCGTCCGCCGAGATGAAAAGCTCCTCGCTTTCCATGACGATCTTATCATTGATGACGAACTGGAGCCCGCCCGTCGTCAGCACAGCCGACGTGTCATTGGCGAGAACAGGAACGCTGGCGGCCAGCAGAAGGCCGAGTACTGCAAGAGACTTCATTTAGTTTCCCTCCGCCGGCTCTAGGGCGTGCGAGCCAGCGCTGATTTTGATCTTATCTAGCCGGTTCTTGTGGAAGGCAGCTAGACAGAAACCGGCGCCTTGATGTGCGGGTGCGGGTCGTAGCCGATGAATTCGAAATCTTCGAAGGTGAAGTCTTCGATCGAGCGAATGGCCGGGTTGATCTGGAGCCTGGGCAAGGGACGTGGCTCACGCGTGAGCTGCAGCTTGGCCTGCTCGAAATGGTTGGAATAGAGGTGCACATCGCCAAAGCTATGGACGAAGTCACCGGGCTCCAGACCCGTCACCTGCGCAATCATGTGGGTGAGCAGGGCATAAGAGGCAATGTTGAACGGGACGCCAAGGAAGCTATCGGCCGAGCGCTGGTAGAGCTGACAACTGAGCTTGCCATTGGCGACATAGAACTGGAATAGGCAATGGCATGGCGGCAGCGCCATGTCGTCCACTTCCGCCGGGTTCCAAGCACTCACGATATGGCGTCGTGAATCCGGCTTGGTCTTGATGGACTCGATCACATTGGCCAGCTGGTCGATCTGCCGGCCGTCCGGCGCTGGCCAGCTGCGCCATTGCGAGCCGTAGACCGGTCCCAGATCGCCATTCTCGTCGGCCCATTCATCCCAGATCTTTACGCCGCGCTCCTGAAGCCAGCGCACATTGGTTTCCCCGCGGATGAACCAGAGGAGTTCATAAATGATGGATTTCAGATGCAGCTTCTTGGTGGTCAGCAAGGGAAAGCCCTTGGCCAGATCAAATCGCATCTGGTAGCCAAATAGGCTGCGCGTGCCCGTGCCGGTGCGGTCGGACTTGTCGACCCCGTGCTCGAGAATATCGGAGAGAAGCTTCAAATAGGGCTGCATGGGGCAAGCTGTAATTCGATTCGGCAGGCGGTGAAGCAAATCCCTGCGGTTCCACCACAAGTTCTGCTGATTTATGGGCGCTTTTTGTGCCCGAGCCATTTGCATCCGCGCGCGCGGCCCTTATATAGGGAGGGCTCGCAAGAGCTATGGCAATAAACTGTCATCGTAATAAACCTTTCGGACCCGGGGGCAGTACCCGGCGCCTCCACCATTTTACCGGCCTGGCCGGGCAGCCAATGGGGGCGAAACAGGATCGACGAGGGCGTAAAGGGTGTGCTTTTGCTCGGTGAGGTACCACCGTTATCGGTCCGAAACTTATAGTTGCAAATGACAACCATAAGGCTCCAGTCGCTCTCGCTGCGTAAGCAGCGCTAGCTCTGGGAATCTAAGTCCTCCAGCCCTAGCCGGCTGACAGGCGGGGTCCGCAGGCACCTGGCAACAGAAGCCTGCACCTTCTCTTCAATCTTGCTTGCTTGGCCCCTTTATCCTTGAATTTCCTTGGAACGTAGGGCTGATATGGGCCATTCGGGATTCGTTTTAATCTGACCGGACTGTGACCCATGGCCGAAGACCATATGCGCTACGACATTCTCGCCCAGGAAGCCCTGCGCGGCGTCGTGCGCAAGGTATTGGCCGAAGTTGCCAAGACTGGCCTGCCCGGCGAGCACCACTTCTTTATTTCCTTTGTGACCCGCGCCCCCGGCGTTCGGCTGAGCGAGAAATTGCTCGGGCAATACGACAAGGAAATGACCATCGTCATCCAGAACCAATATTGGGACCTCAAGGTCACCGAGACCGCTTTCGAGGTAGGGCTGTCGTTTGACGGCATCCCCGAAACGCTGGTGATCCCCTTCTCGGCTGTGAAGGGCTTTTTCGATCCTTCAGTGCAGTTCGGCCTGCAATTCGATCCCGCCACTGCGGCCAGCTCCTCGGCCGTAGAAGCCGAGGCCGACAAGGCCGTTCTGGCGACCGCTTCGAGCGAAGAAGACAAGCCGGGCGAAAAGGTCATCAGCCTCGACGCTTTCCGCAAGAAGCCGTAGTTCGCCCCAAATGGAAAAGCGGTCCCTGTCCATTTCGGGCCACCGCACATCCATTGCGCTTGAGCCCGAGTTCTGGGCCGCGCTGGAGCAGATGGCCGAGCAGCAGCAACTGCCCATGGCCGCCCTGATCCGCCAGATCGACCAGGATCGTGCCACGACCAATCTTTCATCAGCCTCGCGGCTAGCGGTGTTGCGGTGGTATCAAGCCCAGCTTGAAGCCGTCAGAGAGACGGGCTGACCGGCGCGCTCACCGGCGGAAGCGTTGGCCCTGGCAGGGTCAGGTCCAACGTACCAGTAGGGGCCGGAACAGCTGGCGCCTGCCTCTGCAGTTCGCGCACTTGCCGTTCCTCCTCAGCCCTTTGCGCCTCTGCCTGCCGCTCCGCTTCCTCGGCCGCAAGCCGCTCGGCCTCGGCGGCTGCCCTTTGCCGTTGCGCCTCGATCAGCCTATTGCGCTCCTGCGCCGCAGCCCTTTGCCGCTCGGCATCCTCGATGCGAAGCGCTTCAAGGCGGTCGACCTCAAGCTCGTTCGCGCGCACCTGAAGGGCGGCAACCATCTCGGCCAGATCAAGCGTGACCGCAGGCGCCAGCAAGGTCCCCGCAAGGTGGGACACGATGCGCGCCGTGTCGTTGTTGACCAGGCCCTCGGGATCTTCGAACCCGCGCGGGGTCAAAACGAAACTGCCGGCAAGACCAAGACTGGGCAGCGCCAGGCTGATATCGCCCGCTAGCCGCCCCCCTTCGCCTTCAACGATCAGATTGGTCAGGCGGGCCACGCCACCGGCAATGGTGAAGGCACCGGCCGCAGAAGGCGCCGAGAAATTCCCCTGCCCCAGTGCAAGCCCGATCAGGGCATCAAGCGCATCGGCTTCGGTGTTCAGAACATCTTCAAGGCCCGCAATTGTTGGAAATACCGATGGTGCTAGGCCGCTCACCGCAAAGTCGGCAATTGTGAAGCTGCCCTCCCCAGCAAGCACGCCAATGGCTTCGGCAAGGCTTGCGCCCGTAGCTTCGAACTGAACACCACCGTCAAGAATGCCCCCCAGCGAGTCTGCAATTGCCGGTGGCGCGACGGTTGCGATGGCGGCGCCGGTCAAGCCCAGCCGCCCGCTCATGGTTTTCTGCGGCAACGGACCAGCGCAGCAAATGGTGAGATCAAGATTGGCTTGCCCTGCACCCAGCGCGCCTTCGAAGCGGCCCAAGCGAAGCCTTGTTTCATCCCAGCTCAGCTCAAAGCTTGAGGGGCCCAGGATAGGCTTCCCGCCGCCGGCAAGGCTTCCGACCTCCACCGATACGGTGCCACGCGTTTGTCGCGGTGCCTCGCCCAGCGTGATCGGTCCGTCGGACCAAAAGCCGGCGCCCGGCACCAACGCTGCGGGACCGAAAAGGCCAGCAGCCAGGCCTTCGATTGAAACGGCATCGGCTCGAATGGAGCCGGCGACGGCAGTATTTGCGCCGGTACGGGACAAGGACAATTCGCCGGAGAACTCTGCCTCCCCCGAGGCACCGGTAATCGCCTCAAGCCGGGCAAGGCGGTTGCCTTCGAAATGAAGGTCAGCGCTGGCTTGCGCCTGGCCCAATGCAAGATCCTGCAGCCCGGCGACCTGCGCCAGTGTGCCGATATTGAGAACATTGACGTCGAGCCTGCCGGTGCCTTGAATTTCTGCATCCGCAGCCAGTTGCAAGTCCCCGAAAAAGCCTATGCTTTCCTCGTCCGAGCTGGCGTTGACCGACCCGCGCAGCCCATCGGCAGGAATGCCTTGTAGCCCCGCGCTTACCAGCATGCTCGCCCCTTGGAACGGGCTTTCTTCACCCAGGCCCAGCTGGCGCGCCAGGGCCAGCGGATCACTTGAATCAAGGGAAGCCGTCAGGCGCAGCTGGCCCGTCGAGAAACCGGCCATGCCGCTCCCGAACTCAGCCCGCAGATTGAGTTCAGCTTCCCCCACAGCTCCGCCAAGGGTCAGCGTTTGCGAGCCAGTCTCGGTTGGGGCCGAGAGGTCGACCAGAAGGTCGGCGGGCATCGACCGTGCGAGAGCTTGGCGCCAGGACAGCGGCACTTGTGCGAGGTCGTAGAGCCTGGCGAGGGCTGGAGCCGATCCGTTGTTGATGCCTACACGCCCCGAGGCGGTGATCACCGGCTCTGCCACGTTTCCGCCAAACGACATCGTTGTGTCCAAGCTGGCGCCACCCCAATCCCCGGCCTGGAGCTGGTCCAGGATGATCTGGCCAGGGCGCCAATGACCTTGGGCAGCGAGCTCAGTGCCATCAAGACCAAGCACAGTCGCGCTCTTGCCGGTCAGGGAAAAACTACCTTCCGGAAAGCTGTTTCCAAAGGCGGGCTCGGCGGCGATCGGGGGCAAAAGGGCAGCCAGGATGGAGCTTTCGCTAGGGCCCAGCGCATCGAAATGGCCGACGAGGTCGAGGCGCCTTTCTTCCCCGAACCCCAAACGAAGTTCCACCGCATGGCTTGTGCCCGCAAAGGTGAGCGCTCCATTATTGAGGCCAACCGCGTCCCCGCCGAGAAGGATTTCACCCTCCAACCGCCCGGGCTGGTTGAAAAGCGCATTGTCCGGATCAGGCTTGCGCCAAAGCTGCGCCAGGGCATCGAGCCGCTCGCTGTTGAGCGAAACACGGCCTTTGAACACGGCCGCCCCGCTCTCATTACCCAATTGCCCGCTCGCGCGCACTTCGGTGTTGCCCGGAAGCTGCGCCACAAGCTGCTCCACCTGCCAGTTTGTGCCGTCCGTGCTGGCATCGACCCGGACTTCCCGCAGGGCAAAGCCGCGCAAGGCGATCTCGGCCAGATCGATCCCGACCCGGCCCTCCATGGGCGGAACCAGCGGCGCTGGCAGCTCGCCCAGGAGCCGCACCAGCTCATAGGGCTGGATGGAGGCATCCTCATTGGCATCGCGCGGTGGCAGGCTGAACACACCGCCCGAGATCACCGCGTCGAAATTGCGCCTATTGCCCAGCTGAATGCTGGCGGCGCCAGTGAGGCGGGTCCCTGCCCTGTTTTCGTCGGGCTGCAGCGTATAGCCGGAAAGAACGATCCGGTCGGTGGAGCCCGTCACCTTGCTTTCCAGCACCAGATCGCCTCGGATATCGTCGGCGGCTTCGCCAGGCGGCGGCGTTTGCCGGTAAACCATGGTTCCATCGAACCTGGGCGCCATGCCTGGGGTCAAAATGCCCTGGGCGCTAAGGACGAAATTGCTGCCCGAGACCGCCGCGGAAGCTTGTGTATTGCCGGCACTGTCGAGGGCCGCCGAATTGAAGCGGATGACATAGCGGCCATCACGATAAAGAGCCGAGCCCTGGAACTGGAAGGGGCCGGAAAAGCTCGAAATCCTGAGCTCGCCATCAACGTCATCAGCAACGAAATTCTCGCCCGAGCGCTGGTCCATCAGCCTGACCGTAGCGTCCTGGATCGTCGCCTGGCTGAGGGACACGGGATTGCCCTGCGGCGCGATCGTTACCCCGCTACCGAAAAACCCGGTTTGATCCAGGGTAAAGTCCACCACCGGCGCGACTAGCACCAGCTTGGTGACGTTGTAGTCGTCGCGCAGGAACTCGAGCAGCGAGAACTCGGCTTCCACCCGGTCCACCGTTGCGGCGGGTTCTTCGGGTGAGCCCACAAGCACGTCTGCAAGGTTGAGGCGCGGGCGCGGCAGAAGGGCGAAGTCGATATCGCCGCGGATGGTGACCGGTGTTCCCAACACATCACTGGCCAGCTCTTCCATTCGGGCGCGGTAGTCGCCCCATTGAATAAATCGCGGCGCGAGGAATGCGCCGGCCAGCACGATGATCGCCAGCAATCCGATAGCGATATAGATCCGATTGAGCACTGTGCGCGGCCACCCGATTTTGTTGCGCGGAGTTTAGGCCAGCGGCGGCTCCGCGCAAGTCTGAAGGACTGGACAACCACACTTGCCCCCTTGCGTAAAGCTAAATGGCGATGGTCCTTTGCCTCGTCTGGTGATGACGGCCATGTGAGGCGCGGCGTGTGGCGCGCTGTTCTATACAGGACCGCCTCTGGTCCCTATATTGCCCACCAGAACAAACCAAGATTCGTCCATGCCCGCGCTGCCCTGCCCGCCCCGGCCTGCAGCGATGGAAAGGCCATAGATGCCCGGTGAAAACCATGATCTCGAGCGCCCCGCTGGAGGCGCCATCACCAGCCAGTTCCGGCGGAACCAGGCCCCTGATTACCTGAGCGGTCTTAACGCCGAGCAGCGCGACGCGGTGGAATCCATCGAAGGTCCATTGCTGGTGCTGGCGGGTGCCGGCACGGGCAAGACGCGCGTGCTGACGACCCGCATTGCCCACATCATCAATACCAACCGCGCCTGGCCTTCGCAGATCCTGTCGGTGACCTTTACCAACAAGGCCGCTCGCGAGATGAAGGAGCGCATCGAACGGCTGGTGCCGCGGCTTGAATCCATGCCTTGGATGGGCACGTTCCACTCCATTGGGGCGCGCATCTTGCGGGCCCATGCGGGGCTGGTGGGCCTCACCTCGTCCTTTACGATCCTTGATACGGACGATCAGATCCGCCTGATCAAACAATTGCTGGAAGCCGACAATATCGATGAAAAGCGCTGGCCGGCCAAGCTTTTTGCCTCGATGCTGGATGGCTGGAAGAACAAGGGACTCTTGCCCAAGGACGTCTCTCCGGCCGATAGCGGCAGCTATGCCAATGGACGTGGTGCAAAGCTTTATGCCGATTATCAGGCACGGCTCAAATCGCTGAACGCTGCCGATTTCGGTGATCTGCTGCTCGAATGCATCCGGCTGTTCAAGGAGAACCCGGACGTTCTGGCGGAATATCACCGTAAGTTCCGCTACATGCTGGTGGACGAATACCAGGACAGCAATGTCGCCCAATACCTTTGGCTGCGGCTGCTGGCGCAGGGAAAACCGGCGAGCGAAGCCAATATCTGCGTCGTGGGCGATGATGACCAATCCATCTATGGCTGGCGCGGCGCCGAGGTGGACAATATCCTGCGCTTCGAAAAGGATTTCCCGGGCGCCAAGGTGATCAAGCTCGAGCGCAATTACCGCTCGACATCCAACATTCTCAAGGCTGCTTCGAATCTTATCGCCTTCAACGAAAGCCGGCTGGGCAAGACGTTGCAGACCGATGTGGGGGATCGGGGGGAGCCGGTTTCCGTTACCCAGGTTTGGGATTCCGAAGAGGAAGCCCGCAGCGTCGGCGAAGAGATCGAGCAGTTCCAGCGCCAGGGCGAAAGCCTTAATTCCATGGCGATCTTGGTGCGCGCCTCGTTCCAGATGCGCGAGTTTGAAGAGCGCTTCATCACGCTGGGGCTGAATTACCGGGTGATCGGCGGCCCACGCTTTTATGAGCGCAAGGAAATCCGCGACGCCATCGCCTATCTGCGCCTTGTGGCACAGCCTGCCGACGACCTGGCCCTAGGACGGATCATCAATACGCCCAAGCGCGGGATCGGCGATTCGACAGTCCAGCTGCTTTATAGCGCCGCGCGGGCTGCCGACGTGCCTATGCTTTCGGCCATTCGCATGCTGGTGGAAACCGAGGAACTCAAGCCCAAGCAGCGCACGACCTTGCGGGGTCTGGTGGCGCAGTTCGATAACTGGGCCATGCGCGCCGAAACCCTGAAGCCGTTCGAGCTCGTGGAACAGATCCTGGAGGAAAGCGGCTATACGGACATGCTGAGCGCCGACAAATCGGCAGAGTCCGAAGGGCGCAAGGAAAACCTCAAGGAACTGAGCCGTTCCATGGAGGAGTTCGACACGCTGGGTGGTTTCCTCGAGCACATTTCGCTGGTGATGGACCGCGACAGCACCGACGCCGCTGATGCCATTACCATCATGACCCTCCATGGCGCCAAGGGTCTGGAATTCGATACGGTGTTCCTGCCCGGTTGGGAGGAAGGGACTTTCCCCAGCCAACGCTCGATGGACGAAAGCGGCCGCGCGGGGCTCGAGGAAGAGCGGCGGCTGGCCTATGTCGGGATCACCCGGGGGCGCAAGCGCGTCCGAATTTCGGCGGCACAGAACCGGCGCATCCACGGGCTCTGGCAATCGGCCATTCCCTCGCGGTTCCTCGATGAATTGCCGGCTGATGCGGTGGAGGTGAAGGATACTGGCTCCTCCTATGGCGGCTATGGCTATGGTGGCGGGGCGACCTCGCGGTTCAACAAGGCCGACCCGTTTGAAAGCGTCTACCAGACGCCGGGCTGGCAGCGCGCACGGGCACAGCAATCAACGCGCAAGGGCGGCGGGCCCCTGACCATAGAGGGCGATCTGGTCGCCCGCTCGGTGGATCTGGGCAGCGACCGTTCGGCTTTTGGCAAGGGGGAGCGGGTGTTTCATCTCAAATTTGGCTATGGCGACATTGCCGAGATCGAGGGCAACAAGCTGACCATTGATTTCGAAAAAGCCGGGCGCAAGAAGGTGTTGGAGAGTTTTATTACCAAGGGGTGAGTGCTTCTGGGCATTTTGGCTTTTCCAAGTTTTGGCTCCTGACGGATCAGCCTTCGGACATGCCGACCTGCGAAGGTCCGCAATCCCCATCCGCTCGTCACCCTCGGGCTTGACCCGAGGGGTCTGTACTGAAAACGTGTGCCGCAAGTGCAGACCCCTCGGGTCAAGCCCGAGGGTGACGAGCGGAGTATAACAGGTGACCGATCCCGCTCGCTAACCGTCTGGCTTCCAACAAGAGAGCACATCGCATGATCATTTCCACGACCCCGACACTCGAAGGCCGCCCTATCCGCGAATATCTTGGGCTCGTCACCGGCGAGGTGATTGTGGGCGCCAATATCTTCAAGGATCTGTTTGCCGGCATTCGCGACATTGTGGGCGGCCGGGCGGGTGCCTATGAGGGTGCGCTACGCGATGCACGCCGGCAAGCCTATGAAGAACTCAGCTATGAAGCCGAGCGCATGGGGGCCGATGCGGTTGTTGCGGTTGATCTCGATTATGAAGTGGTGGGGCAGAACGGCTCCATGCTGATGGTGTCCATTACCGGGACGGCTGTGCGGCTTTAGGCTTTTTGTCGTGGAGCTATGCCTCCATTCGCTCACCCCGGGTCGAGCCCGGGGCAGGCTCTGGTGGTTCGACAGGCTCACCATGAGGTTCCTCTTCCTTTGCGGCTGTCCGGCCGTGGTGCTTTTCTCCTCTGGCTCAATAGACCTCAGGCTCACCATGAGGTTTCCTGTGCGCCAGCAATTTACCTGCCCTCGTTCGGGCGGGGATAAGTTTGATTGACGAAGGCGAAGGCTTGGCGCAAGGAGGCGGCAAACACAGGGAAAAGCGCCATGGCCGTTGATCAGATCTCATCCGAAATGCTGAGCAAGGACGAGGCTTATGCCTTGGTCGATGCCGTGATGGAGCGGGACGATCTGGCCCTGACGGCTTCGGCGCATGAGGATGAAGAGACCGGCCTCTGGGTGTTTGAAGCCGGTTGCGAAAGCCCGGCGCAGGTCGAGCCTTTTGCCGATCTGGCGCGGCAAGCCATTGGGCGGGAAGTGCAATTCAGCGTCGAGCCGCTGGACCCCGAGGTCAACTGGGTGGCCAAGTCGCTGGAAGGCCTGGCGCCGGTGATCGCCGGGGGCTTTTATGTCTATGGCAGCCACGAAAGCGGACCCATTCCGGCAGGGCTGACGCCGATGAAAATCGATGCGGCTCAAGCCTTTGGCACGGGACACCACGAAACAACCACAGGGTGTTTGGAAGCCATCAACATCCTTCTGAAACGCACCAGACCGCGGCGGATGATTGATGTGGGCACGGGAACGGGCGTGCTGGCAATTGCCCTCGCCAAACGGACGCGCATGCCCGTTATTGCCAGCGATATCGACCCGATTTCGGTGACGACCACGCAGGAGAATGCCAGCCAGAACGGGGTTGGCAAGCTCATCATTGCAGTTGAGGCGACAGGGCTAACCCACCCAACCATCACGCAAAACGGGCCTTATGATTTGATCGTCGCCAATATTTTAGCTGGTCCCCTGATGGCGCTGGCCCCGGCTGTCGGCCGCGCAGCGCAAAAGGGCGCGACTATTATCCTGTCTGGGATTTTGGAGCATCAGGCGCGCGGCGTGATCAATGCCTATCAACGCCAGGGCATGACCTTGCGGCAGAAATTGCAGCGCAAAGATTGGACCACGCTGATGCTCGAAATGCGCTAGCATTGCGATTAGCACAAGCGCGTTCGGGTTAGCAGACTGTTATCGTTTAACCCCGCCTATGGCGCCGGCGGCACTGTTTGGCTAAAGAAAAATCCCCGGAGCCAGGCTTCGGGGATCTCTACATCGGGATCGTCAGCTATGAAAAACAGCGGCCTCAAGGGCGCTTGGTGAATGCGCCGATCAGCTGATGCTGCATGCGATAGCTGACCTGGCGGGTCGATTCGCGGCCACGGGCGTCGATAACCGACCCCAATGCCTTGCGAAAATCGTTTCTGCTCTCGGTCATCTCAGTCTCCATGCACGTCTAGAACGGTTAGTGCCCCCGTTGCGCTCTAGATAGGCCACCGAGCAGGGTTTGATTAGAGGCTCAATCGGCAAGCCAGCCCTGCAAGACTCGCAAGCCGTATTAGCGCTTTGTTAATGTGCTGTTTGCGCGGCCATAGCTGCGCTCAAAACGCTCCACATAAAGCCGGGCCTGGCGCTCGCGACCGGCGATCAATGCGGCAAATGCCCGTGCTGCCAAATTCTTGCGATCCGCCATCTTCGCTCTCCTTGCTTCCACCGCTAAGATAGGGCGCCCCGCCCCTTTTTTGCAGAGGGCGTCGGGCACACCTCCTATGCCCTGCCTGCACGATCACCCGCCAAGAGTTGCCCATGACCAAGACCAATGTGCCCCCGTTTCAAAGCTTCGAGGAAAAGTCGGACAAGGCGCTGGTCGCGCCCCGGCTTGCCGCACTGCGCGAGGTGATGGCGAAAGCGGGCGTAGATGGGTTCCTGGTGCCCCGGGCCGACCGGCATCGCGGAGAATCGGTGCCCGCGAGCGAAGCGCGACTCGGCTGGTTGACGGGGTTTACCGGCTCGGCCGGCATGGCGCTGATCGGCCGCGAGCGAGCGGCCCTGTTTGTGGACAGCCGCTATACGCTGCAGGCGCCGACCCAGACCGATACGGCACTGGTGGAAATCGTCCAGACCGATCGGGGCGGCCTCAATGCTTTGGCAAAGGACCTGATCCCGGCGGGCGGCACCCTGGCTTATGATCCCTGGCTGCATACGCCGGGGGAAGTGCGAGAATTGGAGCAGCTGCTGAAGGGGCACGCAAACCTGGTGCCCAGCCAGAATCTGGTGGACCAGATCTGGACCGATCGACCCGGCGCGCCGGTGAGCCCGGTGGAATTTCTTGGCCACAACCGCGCTGGGCGGACGGCCCAGGACAAGATCGGCGAAATCCAGCAGGTGCTGGCAGCGGAGGGTGCCCATGCAAGCGTGCTGACCCTGCCTGAATCGATCTGCTGGCTATTCAACATGCGCGGCCGCGATGTGCCCAACACCCCGTTCGTGTTGGGCTTTGCCCTTGTTCCGACCGATGGGCAGCCGACCCTTTACCTCGACCCGGCCAAGATCACGGACGAGATCCGCACGAGCTTGACCGGAATTGCAGCGATCGCCAGCAGCGAGGATCTGCTTGCCGATCTGCGCCAGCTTGGTGCCGAGGACAAGGCCGTGCTGATCGATCCGGCATCGGTACCCCAGGCAATTGCCACGAGTTTGAAGTCAGCCGGGGCGACGTTGATCGAAAAACGCGATCCCGTGCTCCTGCCCAAATCGCGCAAGAACGCAGCGGAACTGGCGGGAATGCGGGAGGCGCATAGGCTCGATGGCGTGGCGCTGGCGAAGTTCCTCCACTGGTTCGACAGCAATGCGCCGGAGGGCACGCTCACCGAGATCGACATCGTTTCGGCGCTGGAGGGATTCCGGCGCGACGAGGAAAGCTGCGTCGATGCGAGCTTCGATACAATTTCGGGTTCGGGGCCCAATGGGGCGATCGTTCATTACCGCGTGACCAATGGGACCAACCGCCGGCTGGCTCCCGGCGAGATCATGCTGGTGGACAGCGGGGCGCAGTATTTGTCCGGCACGACCGACATCACCCGCACCATGGCAAGCGGGCCGGCAACCGCCGAGCAGCGCGACCGCTTCACCCGCGTGCTCAAGGGCATGATCGCCATTTCCATGGCGCGGTTCCCCAGGGGAACGAGCGGGGCGCAGATCGACATCCTGGCGCGCCAGTTTCTGTGGCAGGACGGGGTGACCTATAATCACGGGACCGGGCATGGCGTGGGCGCTTTTCTGGGCGTGCACGAAGGGCCGGTCGGCATCTCCTCGCGCTACACGACGCCGTTCGAGGTGGGCAATGTCGTTTCCAACGAGCCGGGCTACTACAAGGAGGGCGAATACGGCATCCGCATCGAGAACCTGATCACGGTTGTGGAGAGCGGAAAGTTCGAAAACTTCCTGGAGTTCGAAACGCTGACCCTGGCGCCAATCGACCGTCGGCTGATAGCGGCCGAGATGCTGAGTGCGCAGGAGCGCGCCTGGCTGGATGCCTATCATCAGCGGGTCTGGACGGAGATCGGGCCGCTGGTGAGTGGGGAGGTGCGAACCTGGCTAGAGGAGGCGACGCGAGCGATCTGAGCCGCCTTGGTAGGCGGGTTTTCCAGAAGCCCTCTCTGAAGCGGCAGCGTGGTGGTTAGCCCAAGCCCCTACTCCCCAGCCGCTTCGGCAAAGATCTCGCTCAGGCGATAGGGATTGGCAGGGTTGGCGGAAACCACGTCGTCGATTTTCCAGCCGTCTACGTTGACCAGCTCATAAGTGAGGCTGCGCGGTTCGTCGAAATTGCGGAAGCTCACATCCACAATGGCTGTGTCGCCCTCGATCAGGGGCGCATCGATTTCAAAGTCGCTGATGCTGTAGTCCTGCCCGTCGACGTAGGGGTCGAAGCTCAGCGCGCCCATCTCGCCTTCGGGCGTGATCTCGGCGTCGCCCTCGTAGAGGGCCTGCAGCGCGGCCGAGCGGAAGTGCGCGTCATCCTCGGGAAATTCGCCATCGAGGTATGGCGCATAGAAAGCCTCAAGCAAGGCTTCCGGTGTGTCATAGGACTGGGCCGCGGCAAAGGCGGTGAGCGACAGGAAAAGGCCGGCAACAAGTGCAGCAAGGCGCATTAGCGACTCCGGAAAAAGCGTTACGTGTCAGTTGAACCAGAAGGCGTAGCCGAGCCAATTGGTGCCAAGCACCTCATTGGCCTGCGAAAAAGCCGCGGCATCGGCAATCGGGCCATCCTTGAGATAGGGCAGCGCGCCCGACCCAGTCAGGATCATGACAAGGTCCGTTTCGGTAGCTGTCTCGAAATAATGCTTGAGATCAAAGCCCTGCCGGAAGCGCCAATGGGGCACGAGCAACTCGCCCGCGAGCACCTGGTCAACAGTTTCCAGCGTGGCGAGCCAGGCATCAACCACCGGCTGGGTCACAGGCATATCGGGCGCGAGCGACGTCTGCCGTGGCGATGGCACGAGTTCCCGATTGTCATCGGTTTCGGCCAGGATCAGCTCCCAATTGCGGCGCGATAGCCTTGTGATTTCCCGGAGCCGATCGAGCACTCCAGCAAGGCGCGCCGGCTCGGTGACAGGAAAATCGAGCGTGTGAATGGCAGCGATGAAATCGGCGATGTTGGTATCGCTCTCGGGGTCCATGAGCAGCGTGCCGCCGCGCGAATAGTTTTCCATCGGCAGCCCGGCCTTTGGGAAGACGCGATGCAGAAAGGCGCCGAAAAACCCGGAGAAATCATGCGCCAGCACGAGATCGACAGGTGCGGCGGTGATCTGCATATAGCCGGCAAACCAGATGGCATCGGCGCGATCGAACCCGATGGTGAATCGTGTTGTGGCAGCCTGGTCGCGCTTAGTCTTCGTCTTGTTGCCAGGCGGCGGCGCATCCGGGGCGGGAATGTCATCAGATTCCCACAAGCCGCCGAGCAAGGCCCCAAGGTTTTCGCCTTCCCCGGCCGTGCCGTCACCATCAAGATCGAGCCGCACCCGCATGGGTTCGAGCGAGACGACATAGTCGCCGCCGTTGCCAGCACGCTCGAAGCTGAGCCGCGCCTGGTCTACATCGGCGAGGAAATCGCCAAGCAGACTGCGCAATCCCGTGTAGCTTAGCGGCTCGGGGTTGGGATTGGCTGGGGCGGTGTCGAAACCATCCTCGATCCCGAACAGCAGGGCTGCGGGCGCCGTGCCTGGGACTGTGGCGCCGTGGCGGTAAAGATCCTGCGCGAGCCCCTCATAGGCGGTGACGAGCTGGATGATGCCGCGGGCAAAGCATGCCTCGGCATCGTTGCGCGAACACCCTTCGGTTGCAGCAGCGAGTCCCTGCGCCGCTGTGCCGGCATAAAGGTGGTCGGCAAGGGCATCCGCGGCTTCGCCGCCAAGGGCGATCGCCGGAAAGAGCAGAGGCACCAGCGCCGCAACAGCCAATCCTAGCCTCATCGCCTGTCTCCTCGTGACTGGCCCCTACTGACCGACGCGCGCGAACCACTCGTCTTCGCTGATGACCTCGACGCCCAGCGCTTCGGCCGTCTTGAGCTTGGAGCCTGCACCGGGGCCGGCCACAAGTATATCGGTTTTTGCCGAGACCGAACCTGCAACCTTCGCACCCAGCCGCTCGGCCATGGCCTTGGCTTCCGAGCGCGACATTTTCTCGAGCGTGCCGGTGAACACCACCGTCTTGCCGGCCACAACACTGTTGGCGGAAACAGCGACAACATAGGGCTTTGGCCGGACCTGGGCCAGCAGCGCATCGAGCACGTCGTCATTGCGCTGGTTGCCAAAGAAATCCACCAGCGCTTCAATTACCGTGCCGCCGATGCCGTCGATCGAGGGAAACACCGATTTGGGATCCGCTGCAGCCGCGGTTTCCTTGCCGACGCGGATGAGCTCTTCCACGGTGGAGAAGGTTCGGGCCAGCGCTGCCGCGGTGGTTTCCCCGATATGGCGGATGCCCAGGGCAAAGATGAAGCGGTCGAGCTCGGGTTCGCGCCGGGCGTCGATGGCAGCAAAGAGCTTGTCGAGCCCTTCATAGTTCCGGTCTTCGACGCTGCGCACGTTCTTGCGCGTCTTGCCTGATAGGACCTCGCGCTGGCGCGCCTGTTGCTCGCGGCGTTCGGCCAGGGCCTTCTGCACTTCGGGGCGGCGATCACGCAGGGTGAAGATATCGGCGGCCGTCTTGACCAGACCAGCATTGAAGAACAAGTCCATGTTTTCAGCGCCGAGGCCCTCGATGTCCATGGCGCCGCGCGACACGAAGTGCCGCAGGCGCTCAATGGCCTGGGCAGGGCAGATCAATTCGCCCGTGCAACGGCGGCGGGAATCTTCCTTGCCTGTTTTCTCGTTGAGGTCACGCGTGGCGGGGGAGCCGCAGACCGGGCATGTGTGCGGAAATTCATACGGCACGGCGTCGGCGGTGCGCTTTTCGAGCACGACACGCACGATCTGGGGAATGACGTCCCCTGCCCGCTGGATCACTACCGTGTCGCCGATACGGATATCGATCGGCACGTCGCCGCGAATAGGCAGACCATTGCTGTCGATGCCCGCGATATAGTCTTCGTTGTGGAGCGTCGCGTTTTCCACCACCACGCCACCGACGGTCACCGGCTCAAGCCGGGCGATGGGGGCGAGCGTGCCGGTGCGGCCGACCTGGATATCGATGCGGCGCACGACGGTTGTTGCCTGTTCGGCCGGAAATTTATGGGCAATGGCCCAGCGCGGCTCGCCGGTAACATAGCCCCAGCGGCGCTGCAGCTCGAGCTGGTCGACCTTGTAGACGACGCCATCAATGTCATAGCCCAGCGAGGAGCGCTGTTCCTCGATCTTCTTGTAGTGGCCGATCAGCTCGTCCACCGTTTTGGCGCGCGCCATGAGCGGGCTAATCGGGAAGCCCCATTCGGCAAATTTATGGACGGCCTCGAACTGCGTGGGCGCTGGGTCCTCGCTGGTCGCGCCCCAGGCATAGGCGAAAAAGCGTAAGTTTCGGCTGGCAGTTATGGAGGGGTCCTTCTGGCGAAGGGAGCCGGCCGCGGTGTTGCGCGGGTTGACATAGTGCTGCCCGCCGGAGGCCGCAGAGCGAGCCTTGAGCGCCTGGAACTCGGCATAGGTCATGTAGACCTCGCCACGGATTTCAATGGTCCGCGGCCAGCCGGAACCCTTGAGCTTGTGAGGAATATCCTTGATGGTGCGCAGATTGGCAGTGATGTCCTCGCCCACACTCCCGTCGCCGCGCGTCGCGCCCTGAACGAACACGCCATTTTCGTAACGCAGCGAAGCCGAAAGCCCGTCGATCTTGGGCTCGGCGGTGAAGGCGAGTTCGAGATCCTTGTCGCGTTCGAAAAAGCGGCGGCCCCGCTCGAGGAAATCCAATACGTCCTGTTCGGTATAGGCCTTGGCGAGGCTGAGCATCGGCACCTGGTGGCGCACCTTGGCAAAGCCTTCGACCGGCGGCGCGCCCACGGCGTTGCCGGGACTGTCGGGACGGATCAGATGAGGGAAGGCTTCCTCGATCGCATCATTGCGCCGCCGCATGGCGTCGTATTCGGCATCCGTGATCTCGGGCGCGTCGTTTTGATGGTAGGCGATATCAGCGGCGGCGATCGCTTCGGCGAGACGCGCGAGTTCGGCTTCGGCTTCGTCAGGGGAAAGGTCTTCGACAGGTTTGGTGGACAGGTCGGTCATGTCTCTTTTTAGCCCCCGCACGATATCATCATAGACCTCATGGTGAGCTTGTGAACTGGGGGCAGTGCGATGCCACGACCTCGTTCTTCGACAGGCTCAGGATGAGGTCTACTGCGAAATGGTTTCTAGCCGGCAAAGGCGAGTACCCCCACCTAACCTCCCCCTGGAAGGGGGAGGAACCAGCCTGTAGCCGAACTACCACCCCGCCCCAAACGCAATCTGTCCCTCCCCCTATCAGGGGGAGGTTGGGTGGGGGTCCCTACCCCACTTCGCTCAGCAATTTGCTGGCGGCAGCGCGGGCTTCGTCCGTAACCTGAGCGCCTGCCAGCATGCGGGCGACTTCTTCCTGGCGCGCGGCGCTGTCGAGGAGTTTGACGTGGGTGCGCATGAAGGCGCCTTCCTTGACGGCCTGCTTTTCGATCAGCAGGTGACGCTGGGCGCGAGCGGCGACCTGGGGCGCGTGGGTGACGGCGAGGACCTGGACCTTGCCGGCAAGCCGAGCCAAGCGCCGGCCGATGGCGTCCGCCACCGCGCCGCCAACGCCCGTGTCGATTTCGTCAAAGATGAGCACGGGGGCCGAGCCGCGGTCGGCCAGCACGACCTTGAGCGCGAGGAGAAACCGGCTGAGCTCGCCGCCCGAGGCGACCTTGAGCAAGGGGCCGGCGGCCGTGCCCGGATTAGTCTGGACGTGAAAGGCGATCTGGTCGAACCCCGATGGCGCAATGCGGTTGGTGTCGACCTGATGGTCGACGATGAACTTTGCAGCGCCTAGCTTGAGGTCGGGGAGTTCGGCGCCAACTGCCTTGCCGAGCGCATTGGCCGATTTTGCGCGGGCCTTGCTCAGGGTTTCCGCGAGCTTGCGATAGGTTTCCATGGCCTTGGCTTCAGAGGCCTCAAGCGCAGCGAGCTTGGTCTCTCCACTCTGGAGCGTGTCGAGATCGGCGGAATATTTCGCAAGCACTTCGCTGAGCTCGTCACAAGTTGTCTGGTGCTTGCGCGCCGCGGCGCGCAGGGCAAAAAGACGCTCCTCGACCGCTTCGAGCTCGTTAGGGTCATAGGCCATTTCGCGCTTGAGCTCTTCAAGCGCGTCGGTGGTGCGATCAAGCGCAGCGAGCGAGCCATCGAGCGTATCGACCAAGGGCTGGAACAGCGTTGCCCCGCCATCGATCTTGCGCATGAGGCGGCGCATGAGGCCGGCCAGCGCCGGGCCTGGTGCGGAAGGACCGTTGAGCATGTCGTCGATCTCGACCACATCCGAGGCGGCGCGTTCGGCCTGCTGCAGATGCTGGCGGCGCTCGGCGAGTTCTTCTTCTTCGCCGGGCTGCGGCTTGAGCTTGCCCAACTCGTCCACGGTGTGGCGGGCATAATCTTCGGCGGCAAGCGCCTCGGCCACGAGAGCCTTTTGCGCAGCAACGGCTTCCTGGGCGTCTGCAAGGTCCTGCCAGGCGTCGCGCACCTTGGCGGCAATGGATTCCAGCTCGCCAAAGGCGTCCAGGGCGGCGCGGTGCGTTGCGACATCGACCAGGGCGCGGTCATCGTGCTGGCCGTGGATTTCAACGATCTGCGCACCGACCTTTTGCAGCAGGGCGGCGGAGACGGGCTGGTCGTTGATGAAGGCGCGGGTGCGGCCATCGGCGAACTGCACGCGGCGCAGGATCACGTCCTCGTCGTCGGGGATGGCGTTGTCGCGCAGGGCGGTGCGGGCGGGATGGTTGGGGGCGAGTTGGAGTACGGCCACCACCTGGCCGCTGTCATGCCCACTGCGCACGAGCGAAGCATCGCCGCGGCCACCCAGGGCCAGGGTCAGGGCATCGAGAAGGATGGATTTGCCGGCGCCGGTTTCGCCGGTCAGCACGGTCATGCCCTCATCGAGCGCCAGATCGAGCTGGTCGATCAGGACGATATTGCGAACCGAAAGCGCGTTCAGCATGCGCGTACCATTCCCAAATTCCGTGTGCGCTCGCGCACGCTTCTACCCTGCCGCGTCGGGGTCTTGCCCAAGTGTAGAATTAGCGAACCGGGAGGCATATTAGCGACGCGGAACAAACTAGCAACAAATAAGTGAGTTGTGGAGAAGCTTCACCGTAATCGCACAAAAGATAGACGGAGAGCTGCGGCGGCATAGGGACTAAACAGCCCCCTTGATCTGCCAATCGAGCGTAGCTCTCATGGCCTTGTTGCTCAATTTGCTCCACCGGAGCAAATTGTCCCTTCGGGCCGCGCCCAAGCCCCGCAAGGGGGAGGGTGTCGACTGCTTATCCGGATGACAGACTAGGTGCGCAGTCGGCGGCAGGCTAGGTGCGCAGGCCGGCCATCCAGCTGCCGCTGTTGACGGCGGGCGCGAGGCCTTGCTTGCCCAGGAGCGCAAAGGCCTGCTGGTACCAGGTGCTGGACGGGTAATTGTGTCCCAGAACGGCAGCGGCGGTGGTGGCCTCATTGGTGAGGCCGAGCGAGAGGTAGGCTTCGGTTAGGCGATACAGGGCTTCTTCGATATGAGTGGAAGTCTGCCAGGTTTCCACCACTGTGCGGAAGCGGTTGATGGCCGCGGTGTACTGGCCATTGCCCAGATAGTACCGGCCAACCGACATTTCCTTGCCCGCGAGCTGGTCATAGGCAACAAGGAGCTTTTCCTGCGCGTCCTTGGCGTATTCGGACTTGGGATAATTGCTGATCAGGAGGTTGTAGGTGTCGATCGCATCACGCGACAGCTGCTGGTCGCGAGTGATGTCCTTGATCTGGGCGAAATAGGCATTGCCCTTGAGGTAAAGGACATAAGGCACGTCCTTGCCATTGGGGTAGATGGCCAGGAACCGGTCCGCTGCAAGGATTGCCTGTTCAAGCTCGCCGCCACGGTAGTTGGCGTAGACCTGCATAAGCTTGGACTTTTCCACCAGCGGATCGCGCGGATGCTGGCGGTCGAGTTGCTCCAGGCCCTTGATGGCGGTCTGGAAATACTGGCGGTCCATGTCGTCCAGCGCTTTTTGGTAAAGCGCCTGGGCGGGAATAACGGGCGCTTCCTTGAGCTTGGGCGGCCCAAACAGATTCATGCCGGAGCAGCCGGCCAGAATGAGCGTGAGCAGGGCAACAGACGCAATCCGACCTGCCCGAGTGGTCAAACCACCAATAAATTCACCTGTCACGAAGTGCCCCGTTCTTGAAAGCTTTGTCTTTGCCGCGAAGTATTCAGCAATTGGTCCAAAACTGTGGCGCAGGCCGGCGGCCTTTAGAGGCTAGCGAACTGCGCGCAGGTATGGATTAACTGCCAAACCCGCCGGCTGGTCTTCGAAGGCATCGAATTCCAGCGGCAGATTATCCGCGCTGACTATTTCATAATTGGCTTCGCTCGAAAAGAGACCGGCCAACACATGTGCGTTGAGTGCGTGACCGCCCTTATAGGAGCGGAAGCGGCCCCAGATCGGAAGGCCACCAAGCGCCAGATCGCCGATGGCATCGAGCAGCTTGTGGCGCACGAATTCGTCTTCGTAGCGCAGACCTTGCGGGTTCAGGATCCGGTCATTGTCGATGGTGACCGAATTATCAAGGCTCGACCCCAGCGCATAGCCGGCCTGGCGCAGGATCTTGGCGTCGCGCACAAAGCCAAAGGTGCGGGCGCGCGAAACGTCTTCGTAATAGCGGCGTGGCGTCCAGTCGAAGATCATGCGCTGGCGGCCGATCACCTGGGAGTCAAAATCGATCTCGAGATCGAGCGCGCGACCATTGTATGGCTCAAGCGCAGCAAAAGCGTCGTTGTTCCGAACCGTAACGGCGCGCATGATCTTGAGGAATTTGCGCTGTGCGGGCTGGATTTCGAGACCGACATTGAGGATCGCTTCGGCAAAGGGCCGAGCGCTGCCATCAAGAATGGGGCATTCGCTACCATCGAGAGTGATCAAAGCATTGTCGACACCCATGCCTGAAAGGGCCGACATCACATGCTCGATGGTTGCGGCGCTGATGCTGTCGCCCAGATCGAGCGTAGTGCAAAGCGTGGTCCGCGTGACGCGGGAAAAATGCACCGGGACGGGCATGGTCACACGGCCGTCACCCAAATCGCGTGAAATGGTGATTCCAGTATCGGCCGCAGCGGGCCTGATCGTCAGCGTAACGGGCTGGCCGCTGTGAACGCCATAGCCCGAAAAGCTGAGGGCCGCGGCAAGTGTACGCTGGCGCGTGGAAAGTTTCTGCATACTGGAACTACTCCGAACAAGCTCGAAAGCTCGAGGCTGTGTTAGCCAAAAAAAACTCGGTGCGAAAGTCGCACCGAGCCATGTTTTGTCTGCCGGACAAGGCAGGTTTACCCGTGTTTACGCAGGAAGGCTGGGATTTCCAGGCTTTCTTTTTGCGGCGCAGCAGCGGGTTGCCGGCCCTGCGCATCGAGGTTGCCACGAGCGCCTTCCGAAGCGTGGGGAACACGCGAAGTCCTTGCGCCGCCTGCTTCAATGGCGCTGCGAGCGGCATTGTCGTCGGCTTGGGAATAACCCGTATCATCACGGCCACCGGCTGCCGGCTGGCCCAGATTGAGGCCAACATTGGAAGCCAGACGCTTGAACAGGGCACGGGCATTGCGTGGCTCTGCGTCCTGACGTTCCTGCACCTCCTGTGTCCGGCGCGCAACAACCGGAAGCTCCTCGGTCCGCGGCATGCGGCGCTGGGTTTCGGGACGGGCGGCGCTGGATGGCACGTAGACGCTCGGCACGGGCGATTCGTCGTGCACCATGGTGGGCTCTTCGATCTCGTGCGTCACGGGAGCGGCAGGGATATAGGGCTCGACGAAGACGCCGTCGTCTTCCCCGTGCTGGTAGCTCGGCGCGGGCGTTTCAAAGCTGAAGGCTTCGGCAACGGCTTGTTCAACCTGATGCTCGATCTGCTGAGGAACAACAGGGGCCGCAGCAGGGGCAGCCTGCGGACGCTCGGCGGCGCGTTCCATCTGGACGCGGGTCGGCTCCACGGGAACATGGCGGCGCACTTCAAGCGGGGTGCGCGATGCATGTGGCTTGGCGGGCTCCAGAGCCTGGACCATGGCCGCATCGGTGCCAGTGGCAACCACGGACACGCGGATGGTGCCGGTGAGGCTCGGATCGTAGGTAGCGCCCAGGATGATGTTGCAATCGGGATCCACTTCCTCGCGGATGCGGCTGGCTGCTTCATCGACTTCGTAGAGGGTAAGGTCCGGACCGCCGGTGATGGAGATCAGGAGGCCACGCGCACCCTGCATCGAAACATCATCAAGCAGCGGATTGGCAATGGCGGCTTCAGCGGCGTGGCGGGCACGATCTTCGCCTGAGGCTTCGCCGGTACCCATCATCGCCTTGCCCATGCCGCGCATCACGGCGCGCACGTCGGCGAAGTCGAGGTTGATAAGGCCTTCCTTGACCATCAGATCGGTGATGCAGGCAACGCCGGAGAACAGCACCTGGTCGGCCATCGCGAAAGCGTCGGCGAAGGTGGTCTTCTCGTTGGCAACCCGGAACAGATTCTGATTCGGGATAACGATCAGCGTATCGACATGGCGATGGAGCTCATCGATACCGTCTTCGGCAAGGCGGGCACGACGATTGCCTTCGAAGTTGAAGGGCTTGGTCACAACACCAACGGTCAGGATCCCCTGCTCGCGAGCAGCGCGGGCCACCACAGGCGCAGCGCCGGTGCCGGTACCACCACCCATGCCGGCAGTGATGAACACCATGTGCGAGCCGGAAAGGTGATCATTGATCTCGTCCCAGCTTTCCTCGGCGGCAGCGCGGCCCACTTCGGGGTGCGAGCCTGCGCCCAGGCCTTCGGTGACGCCGACGCCGAGCTGGATGATTCGCTGAGCCTTGGAGAGGGCCAGCGCCTGCGCGTCGGTGTTGGCCACAACGAAATCCACGCCATCAAGCCCGGATTCGATCATGTTGTTTACAGCGTTGCCGCCAGCGCCACCGCAACCGAATACGGTGATGCGAGGCTTTAGTTCCTGAATGTCCGGGATGGTGAGGTTGATGGTCATGAATGGCCTCGTGGTGGCGTTGTTGGGTTAATATTTACCCCGCCAAACGTTAACCGGCTCCTAACAATTGTCCCACCGGTGTTAACGGACACGCATTTTGCGAGACAAATCCGCAACAGATTTGTTTCTCGTTAACCACGTCGATGTCGGAAGAGGCACGCCTCGTTCGTCATGACTTCGGGTTCAACATGGGAGAAAGCCGATGACCAAGATCATGCCCTGCCTTTGGTTCGACGATCGGATCGAGCAGGCCGTCGATTTTTATACCTCAACCTTCCGAGCCACGAAGGTTCATCAGCTGGTGCGGCAGGCGCCCGATAAGCCGGCGCTCACGGCTGTGATCGAGCTTGAGGGGCATAAATTCATGCTGCTCAATGGCGGGCCGCAGTTCCGGTTCACGGAAGCGGTCAGCTTCATGATCGACTGCCAGGATCAGGCGGAGGTCGATTATTTCTGGGACAGGCTGACAGCCGATGGCGGGGAAGAAAGCATGTGCGGCTGGTGCAAGGACAAGTTTGGTCTCAGCTGGCAGGTTGCGCCCAAGCAGATCTATGAGACCGTTCTTGGCCCTGACAAGGCCGGGGCCGAACGCGCCATGCAGGCCATGATGGGCATGCGCAAGCTGATCGTTGCGGATCTGCAGAAGGCCTATGCGGGCACTTAGGGCGCCTGCAGCAGCGCCTTGGTGCCCGTCAATTCGGGATTGGTGATGGCAAGGCCGGCGCCGAACACGAGGGCATCTTCGACAAGGCCGCTCGGTGTTTGCCCGACGCGGCTCATGGCCTTTTTGCGCAGGCTGAGCCCAATATAGGAGGAGACGAGCGCTGCGCCCACGGCGATAGCGGCACCGGTGGCGCGCTGACCGCGTGGGGCAAGCGCTGCGCCGGCATAGGCGGAGGTGATGCTGCGCACGGCGAGCCCCACCGGAATGGTGCGATCAGGCGCGGTCTTCATCTTGTCGCCGCCCATTTCAGCCACCGCAAAGGCAATGGCGCCGGCAGTGACGATGGGGTGGTGGAAAAGTTTCTGCAGGGGAAGGTCGTCATCCACTTCGCCGCGATAGGTGGCAAGGCCGATGGTAGCAAGCGGGGTGATGCCGCGCTGGCCCGCGACAAGGCCAATAAGGAGGGATCGAAGCATAGAGGTTCTCCGGGGGTGTTGGTCGGAGAATGGTTTGGGTGGGATTTCGATCCGACCCCACCTCCTCTCCCCTTGGCAGCGGTAGGGGACAATGCGGTGTTCGCCAAAGATCTTGCCATGCACCGGACTCATCCAACCTCTACGGATCGTCACCCTCAGGTCGAGCCCGAGGGTGACGAGCGGTAATCGGGGACGCGCGGGGGCTGATCCGAGCCGCTTGTCTCGTTAGAAGCTCGAGCGCAGCCAGGAGCCGACGCGGGCGAAATAGCCGTCGGTGCCGGTGAGTTTGCGGCTGGCGCGGGGTTCGGCGTATTCGCGGCTGCAAACCTGGGGGTAGATCAGCATGCCCGCGACCGTGGCAAAGGCGGCGCCTTTTGCCATTTCGGGCAGGCCGGCAATACCCATCGGCCGGCCGTTGCGGACATTGCGCGCAAGGGTGCGGCGGGCGACTTCGGGCAGGCCGGTCATTTCGCTGGCGCCGCCGGTCAGCACAAAGCGGCGGCCGCAGACATCCATCATGCCCGTCGCCTGCATGCGGTCGCGAATGGCGGTGAGGATTTCCTCGATCCGGGGGCGCATGATGCGGGTCAGCACCGAACGGGCCACCTGTCCCGGCGCTTCGTCATGCATGGAGCCAACCGGCTGGATCGGGATCAAATCGCGCTCATCGGCCTGACCGGGAAGCACGGAGCCATAGAACGTTTTGAGCCGCTCGGCGTCGGCAATGGAAACCGAGAGCTGGCGGGCAATGTCCAGGGTAAGGTGATGGCCGCCAATGGCGATGGCATCGGCATAAACCAGATGGCCTTCGTTGAAGACGGACACGGTTGTGGTGGCGCCGCCGAAATCGACACAGGCAACGCCAAGCTGGGCTTCATCATCGACCAGGGTAGCCAGGCCCGACGCATAAGGGGTGGCGACCAGCGCCTCGATCTGCAGATGGCAGCGATGAAGAACCAGTTCGAGATTGCGCATGGCGAGCGTCTCGGAGCTGACCACGGCCACATCGACGCCCAGCTTGTCCCCCACCATGCCCTTGGGATCACGAATGCCTTTTTGCCCATCAATCGCGTAACCGATCGGCATCGCATGGATGATGGAGCGCTCAGGCCGGACGGAGCGCTCATTGACGGCCCGCAAGACGCGGTGGATGTCGGTTTTTTCAACTTCCTGGCCATCCAGCGACACGGCAGCCGAGAAGGTTTCGGAGCCCAGGCGGCCCGCAGTGACATTGACGAGGACCGATTCAAGCGTGAGGCCGGCGGCGCGCTCGGCCATGCCGACCACGGAGCGAATGGTGTGCTCGGCCTTTTCGATATCGGTGACGACCCCGGACTTGACGCCTGCAGAGGGACCATAGCCGAAGCCAATTACCTCGGCCTGGTGCGAGCGGCCGCGCAGGGCCTTTCCTTCCGGACGCGGCGTCAGGCGCGCAATCACGCAGCAGATCTTGGTGGAGCCGATGTCGAGCACGGCGACAAGGGTGGTCTTGCCCGGCTGCACGGGGCGAAGCCGGGAGGTCATGGCGTCGGTCATCATTGCGGGGCGGCCGGTTGGGGAAGTGTTTGGGAGGGAAGGTTGCGCGGCGGAAGCGGATAAGGCTTAGGCGAGCGAATGCGTTCGGCCAGCTCGGCCTTGCGCTTCTTTTCGTCCTCGGCCAGCTGTTCTTCGGTCTTGTTGGGGCGGACGGCGACGAGGTTGGCGACGCGCAGATCCACAAGGTTCACGTCGCGATCGAGCAGCTGGTAATGATCCTGGTACATGACCAGATTGCGCAACGCGCGGGCGACGCCCAGCTCGGGCAATTGGACGCGAAGGCCGGTGTCGTAGATCAAATCCCAGCGGCGGTCGGCAATGCGCGAGAGGGCCACGAGGCCTTCCTTGAGGCTGGGATATTGGTCAAGCGCGCGGATCATGACGAGGGCGTCGTCGCTGGCGCCATCGCCAACAACGAGCGGCAGCTCGCCATAGGCGCCCCGGTCTTCCCCGATCTGCTCGCCCTTGGCATCCACCAGAAAGGTGATGCCATCAACGCGCCAGCGCGCCACGGGTTTTTTTTCCGTGACTTCAACAACAACGTCACCGGGATAGGTCTTGCGTACGCTGACCGTCTTGATGGCCGGCAGCTCGGCGATACGTTGGCGGGCGGCTTCCACATCGAAACTAACAGTGGAGGTATGCGGCTCGATGCCCAGGGCATCAAAGATCGCCTGCTCGCTGGTGAGGGTCTGACCGGTGATGGAAATTTCGCCAATGGCGAAGCCCGCAGCGGCAAAGCGCCCTTGAGCCATTTCGCCCAGCGTCATGGCGCCAAACATGATGGGTTCGCGCACCTGATAGAGCCCTACCCCAAGGGCGAGCAGCGCCACCGCGCTGATGCTGCGCACCATGGCCGTGCGGTGCAGGACCCAGGCGCGGCCCCAATTATTGGCGATTTTGCGCCGCGGAGAGCGCATGGGAACAGGCAGCGCGCTGGGATCGATGATCCGCGCACCAGCGAGAAAGGTCTCGCTTTTTACCTGTTGCAACTCGCGTCCTCCACCATCCAGGCGACCAGTTCTTCATAGGAGTGGCCTGCATGCAGGGCCTGCTCCGGCACCAGCGATGTCTCGGTCATGCCCGGCTGGGTATTGATCTCGAGGCACACCAGTTCGCCATCCTCGCCTGCCGCGTCATTGTAGCGGAAGTCACACCGCGTCACGCCCCGGCAGCCGAGAGCCGCATGGGCGGCCAGGCTCAACTTTTGCACTTTGTCGTAAATTTTCGGTTTCAGCTGGGCTGGAATTACGTGGACTGATCCGCCTTTAGAGTATTTGGCCTCGTAGTCGTAAAAGGCAGCGTCGGTTACGATTTCGGTGACGCCAAGAGCGACGTCGCCCATCACGGCGCAGGTGAGTTCGCGCCCGGGAATGTAACGCTCGACCATGAGCTCTTCGCCAGAGTTCCAGTTTTCGCGCAGGATTTCCTGCGGCGGATGGCTGGTGTCGCCCTTGACGATGAAGACACCAAAGCTCGAACCATCGGCGATGGGTTTCATTACATAGGGCGGCGCCATGACATGAGCGCGGGCTGCTTCCGAGCGCGGAACGATGACGTGGTCGGTGACCGGAATGCCGGCCGCCTTCATCACGATCTTGGCCTGGTGCTTGTTCATGGCCAGCGCCGAGGCCATGACGCCCGAATGGGTATAGGGAATTTCCAGCAGTTCCAGCACGCCCTGGATCATGCCGCTTTCACCGAACGGGCCATGCAGCGCATTGAAGGCGACGTCTGGCTTGAGCTCGACCAGCATGTTGGCGATGTTGCGATCGACATCGACTTCGGTGACCTGGTAGCCGGCGCGGCGCAGGGCCGCAGCGCAGCCAGCGCCCGATTTTAGGGAGACGGGGCGCTCATTAGACCATCCACCCATGAGAACGGCGACGTGTTTGGTCATGGTGTGGTCCTGTTATTTGTGGGTCCAGATCTATCGCAACCGCTGGCGCCTCCCTCGGACTTGATCCGAGGGCCATTCTCCACCCGGCACAAGCGGCGCGTGACCTCCGGATCAAGTCCGAGGGAGGCGCCGGTGGTTGAATGGAGAACGCGGTGGGCGCGCACCGAAGGTGCGGCGTAAATTGGAAAGCAATAAGAGCACCATTTAACCCCATCCACGATGTCACCCCGGCCTTGAGCCGGGGCCCATCTTGAGATCGATCTACACCTGCTCTTGCGGCGTTCGGCCAGATCTTGGGATGGATTCCGGCTCAAGGCCGGGATGACACCGTGTGTGGGGAGATGGCGGTGCGTGAACCGGGCCAAGCTAAACCGCCCCCGTGAACACATCGCCATCGAGGAACTGCCGCACTTGCTGGCCCGGGAGGAAGTGGCCCATGCGGCGGATTTCCCATTGAAGTTCGATGCCGGAATGGGCGCGGACGCGGTTGCGCACGGTTTCGCCCAGGGTTTCGATGTCGTGAGCTGTGGCGTTGTCGATGTTGAGGAGGAAATTGGCGTGCAGTTCGCTCATCTGCGCGCCCCCGACGACCAAGCCGCGGCAACCGGCGGCGTCGATCAGCTTCCAGCTGGAATGGCCTTCGGGATTCTTGAAGGTGGAGCCGCCCGTCTTGGCCTTGGTTGGCTGGGAGGCTTCACGCTTTTCGGTGATTTCGCGCATTCGCTCGAGAATATCGGCGGGATCACCGGGAAAGCCCTGGTAAACGGCGGAGGTAAAAACGGCGCCACGCGGGCCGTTGCTCTTGCGGTAGAGATAGCCCATGTCGGCATTGGTGAGGGTGATGATCTCGCCCCGGCGCGTCACGGCGCGCAATTCCACCATGCGGTCGCGCGTTTCTGTGCCGTAGCAGCCCGCATTCATATAGAGGGCGCCGCCAATGCCGCCGGGAATGCCGCGATAGAAGGTGAGGCCATCAATGCCCGCTTCAGCTGCGGCGTTGGCGACCTTCACGTCCGGCAAGGATGTGCCGACGCGGATCTTGTGATGAGGGAGGATTTCTATCTGCCCGAAGGCCCTGCCCCCGAGCCTGATGACCACGCCATCTATGCCGCCGTCGCGGATAAGAAGGTTCGAGCCCAGCCCGATCACGGTGACGCGGATATCGGCCGGCAAGTGCCGCAGAAAGAAGGCGAGGTCTTCTTCATCGGCGGGCGTAAAGAACAGCTGCGCCGGACCGCCGACGCGAAACCAGGTCACTTCACTCAAGGGCTGATTGGGGATCAGCCGGCCTCGGACCTCACCGATCCAGGGCTGGAACTGTGGGACAAGGTCCGGATAGCTCATTGCGGATCGGCCCCAAGCAGGGCCCCGAGTTCTGCCGGAAGAGCCGCGGCCCATTGCGTAATATTGCCAGCGCCGAGGCACACGACATAGTCGCCATCGGCAGCGCGGCTTGCCAGCAAGGGCGCCAGCGCTTCCGCGCGGTCGATTACGCGCGCGTCACGATGGCCGCGGGCACGGATGCGGTTGACCAGTTCTTCGTGGGTGACGCCCGCGATGGGCTGCTCGCCAGCGGCGTAGACCGGGGCGATGATGACCGTGTCGGCGTCGTTGAAGCAGGCGGAGAAATCGTCAAACAGATCATGCAGGCGCGAATAGCGGTGTGGCTGCACCACGGCGATCACGTCGCGCTTGGTGGACTGGCGAGCGGCGCGCAGCACGGCGGCGATTTCCACGGGATGGTGGCCATAATCGTCGATCACGGTAATGCCGCCGACCACACCGGTCTTGGTGAAGCGGCGCTTGACGCCCGTAAAGCCCTTAAGCCCCTTGCGGATTGCCTCTGCGGGAACATGGAGCTGGTCGGCGACAGCGATGGCGGCGGTTGCATTGAGGGCGTTATGAATGCCGGGCATGGGCAGCTCGAGCCCATCAATCCGTAACTGGGTCAGGCGAATACGGTCGCGGATTTCGACGGAGAAATGTTGCACGCCGTCGTGGTTTTCCAGATCGATCAAACGCACATCGGCCTGGGGATTGCGGCCATAGGTAATGACGCGGCGGTCCTTGATCTCGCCTACGAGCGCCTGCACTTCAGGGTGGTCGAGGCACATCACTGCAAAGCCATAGAAGGGCACGTTTTCGACGAACTGGAGGAACGCCTTCTTGACCCCATCGAAATCGCCGTAATGGTCGAGATGCTCAGGATCGATATTGGTAACGATTGCAACGTCCGCAGGGAGTTTCACGAAAGTGCCGTCGCTTTCGTCGGCCTCGACCACCATCCATTCGCCGCCACCAAGGCGCGCATTGGTACCATAGGCGTTGATGATGCCGCCATTGATGACGGTGGGATCGAGATTGCCGGCGTCTAGCAGGGTTGCAACCAGTGTTGTGGTTGTGGTCTTGCCATGCGTGCCGCCAATGGCAATGGCCGTCTTGAAGCGCATGATTTCGGCCAGCATCTCGGCACGGCGCACGATGGGCAGCGCCTTGGCACGAGCGGCCAGGAGTTCGGGATTGTCCTTCTTGATGGCGGAGGACACGACGACCACTTCGGCAGCACCCAGATTGTCGGCGCTCTGCCCGATCTCGACCTTGATGCCCATGTCGAGGAGCCGCTGCACATTGGGGTTGAGCGAAGCGTCCGAACCCTGGACGGTATAGCCCTGGTTGTGGAGGATCTCGGCAATGCCGCTCATGCCGATGCCGCCAATCCCGATGAAGTGGACTGGCCCGATATTGCGCGGCATTTTCATGAGTGTTTTTCCATTCTGGATGCGTCCGTGCCGGACAGCTTTTCGGCAAGGTCTGCCAGCTTTTCCACGGCGTGGGGCTGACCGAGGGTGCGGGCAGCGGCTGCCGCTTTTGTCAGGGTGGCCGGATCAGTTAACAGGGTCGTGAGGCGAGTGCCTAGCGATTGCGGCGACAGCGTGGCCTGCTCGGCAACCCAACCCGCGCCCGCTGCTTCCATGATCAGCGCATTGTTATTCTGATCGGCATCAAGCGCGCCTGGCAAGGGCACCAGAATGGCGGGGCGGCCAAGCACGGTCAGCTCGGCAATGGTGGAGGCGCCAGAACGGCCGATCACGAGGTGGCTTTGGGCTATGCGCTCGGGCAGATCGGTGAAGAAGGCGCCAAGTTCGGCATTGATCTGGGCGTCGCGGTACACGGCCGCTACCCGCTCGACATCTTCGGCGCGGCATTGCTGGACGAGCTTGATGCGCTGGCGCAGCTCTGGTGGGAGCGTGGCGATGGCGGATGGCACGATATCGGACAGAGCCTTGGCGCCCTGACTGCCGCCAAAAATGACGAGCCGGATTTCCCCGCCCTGTTCCAGCGGCGGATATGGGGTTTGCGCAACGGTGCGGACACGGTCGCGCACGGGATTGCCGGTGACGACTTTCTCACCGGCGAATTTGTCGGCGTATTTCGTGGTGGCAAAGCTCAGCGCCTGGACGTTGGCGAAGCGCCCAAGCGCACGATTGGCGCGGCCCATGACGGCGTTCTGTTCATGCAGGATGCCGGGAATGCCGAGGAAGTGCGCGGCAAGGAAAGGGGGGAAGGTCGGATAGCCACCAAAGCCGATCACGCATTGCGGCTTGGACGCGCGTAGCTTGCCCGCAGCCACCGCAAGGCCACGCAGGATCTTGACCCCTGCCCCGGCCATCAGGAGCGGGTTCTTGCCCGAGGGGGTGGCAGAAGGGACTATGTGGATGGCGCTGGCGGGGAAATCGGCGCCATAGCTTTCGACGCGATGGTCGGTCATCAGCTCGACCACATGGCCGCGCCGGCCCAGTTCCTGCGCGAGAGCCATGGCCGGGAAGAGATGTCCTCCCGTGCCGCCTGCCATCAACATGAACTTGCTCATTCGGCGGGGACCAGTGGCGCCACGGCGCTCTTGTAGCTTGGAATTCCGGTTGCCATGCGTTCCTCAGGCTTGGTGCGGGTGAAGGCGAGCATCAGCCCCATGCCAAAAGCGATGGCGATCATGGACGTTCCACCATAGGACACAAAAGGCAGCGTCATGCCCTTGGGCGGGATGAGGTTGAGGTTCACCGCCAGATTGATGCCAGACTGCATAGCGAACTGGATCGCCAAAGTCGACGCCGCCAGACGCGAGAAGAGGCTCGACTGGCGCTGGGCACCCATCATGGCGCGCAGCACGATAAAGGCGATCAGCGCCACCAGCACCATGCAAAAGAGAATGCCGTATTCGCCCGCCGCGGCCGAGAATACATAGTCGGCGAGGGCGTCGGGGATGAGTTTTTTGGCGATGGATTCACCGGGGCCGCGGCCGAACCAGCCCCCTTCCAGCAGGGACTGGAGCGCGCGGTCGATCTGGTACGTATTGCCGCCGCCTTCGGGGTTGAGGAAGGTATCTATGCGGCGCGACACGTGGGGGAAGAGGAGGTAGGCGCCAAAGATCAGCGCGCCGGCGGCTCCGGCTAGGCCAAAGATGATGAACCAGGAAATGCCGCTGATAAACAGCAGCACTGCCCAGGTGGCCGAAACCAGCGCGGTCTGGCCGATGTCAGGCTGCAGCAGGAGGCCACCGACAATGGCCATCATGATCAAGGTCGCAAGGATGCGGCCCGGCACGTTGCGGTGGATCATGGATTCCGAAAAGAGCCACGCCCCCAGCACGGCGAAGGCCGGCTTGACGAATTCGGAAGGCTGGATGGATTGCCCGGCGAGTGAAATCCAGCGCCGGGCGCCTTTCACTTCCGTGCCGAACCGGAGGGTCGCCCAAAGGAGCGCCAGGCTCACCACGAGGGTAACAAGGGCAGCGATGCGTGCCTGGCGATGATTGAGGAAGGACGCGGCGATCATCACCGGCAATGCAGCGACGCAAAACAGCGCGTGGCGAATAACGAAGAACCACGGCGACAGGCCAATGCGCTCCGCCACAGGTGGGCTTGCAGCAAAGCTCAGCACCATGCCGCAAGTCATCAGCAGAATAAGGGCGCCAAGCAATTCCCGATCAATGGACCACCACCACTCGGCGAGCGGTGTCTTTTCAGCACGGGAAAACATCATGGGAATGGCCAGGGGTAATCGGTACAAACTCGGTGCAATTGTAGCAGGCCGATGGTTACCGAAGTCCGAACTCGAAGTGCAATTTGCGAGTCGAGGGACATGCTGCTCGTCACCCTTGGCTTGACCCAGGGGGACTATAGTTTTGCAGCAAAAAGAAAGTGCAGAGCCCTCGGGTCGAGCCCGAGGGTGACGACTATGGTGGATTGCGACCCTGCCGCTAGCGAAGCTTGAGGCTCGAAAGTCCTACCAGAGCCAGAACGAAGCTGATGATCCAGAAGCGGATCACGACCTGGGACTCGGTCCAGCCCAGATGCTCGAAATGGTGGTGAATGGGCGCCATGCGGAAGACGCGCTTGCCGGTGAGGCGGAAGGACGTGACCTGGACGATCACCGAGACGGTTTCCAGCACAAACAGGCCCCCGATAATGGCGAGGACGATCTCGTGCTTGGTGGCAACGGCAATCGAGCCGAGCGCGCCGCCCAGGGCAAGCGAGCCGGTGTCGCCCATGAAGATCTGGGCCGGTGGCGCGTTGAACCAGAGGAAACCCAGGCCCGCGCCGATCAGGGCGCCGCAGACCACGGAGAGTTCGGCCGTGCCGGGAACGTGGTTGAGCAGGAGGTAATCGGAGAAATTCTGGCTGCCCACGAGATAGGCGATAAGGGCAAAACAGGCGGCGGCAACCATCACGGGAACAATGGCAAGGCCATCAAGGCCATCGGTAAGGTTCACCGAATTGCCGGCGGCCACAACGACGAAACCGCCAAAAAGGATATAGAAATAGCCAAGGTTGAGCGCGAGATCCTTGACGAAGGGAAACAGGAGCGATGTCCCGTAAGCCCCTGAGGCGAGTTGGGAAATGGCAAAGGCGGCGATGGAGCCGATCAGCGCTTCGAGCAGAAGGCGCTGGCGCGAGCCGAAGCCCTTGTGGCTCATGCGCTTGACCTTAAGATAGTCGTCGTAAAAGCCGATGGCGCCGAAACCGACGGTGACAAACAACACCACCCAAACATAGCCATTACTGAGATTGGCCCAGATCAGGGTGGAAATCACCGCGCCCGAAAGGATCATCAGCCCGCCCATGGTGGGCGTGCCCTTCTTGGTCAGCAAATGGCCGGCGGGTCCGTCCTCGCGGATCGGCTGGCCCTTGCCCTGCTTCAGGCGCAGCAGCGCGATCATGCCGGGGCCGAACATGAACACAAAGAACAGTGCCGTTATGACGGCTCCGGCCGTGCGGAAGGTGATGTAGCGGAAGACGTTGAAGGCCGCGAACGCTTCACCGAGCTGGCCGAGAAAATAGAGCATGTGGGGAAGCGTCCTTGTTGGCTTGGAGTCAGTTGTTCGTGAACTTTTGCCGAATTTGTTCCACGATGGTCGTCAGCCCCACGCCGTTGGACCCTTTGATCATAACTGCATCGCCATAGGCAAGATCGTTCAACACGATCTCCGCCATCTCCGCCGCTGTTTGTGTATGGGCGGCAACAGGACCGGGACCAAGCGCTTCGGCAAGCGCCGCCATCTCCTGCCCCACAAGATAAACGCGTTCGGCTCCCGAGGCGACAACGGCCGGCTTGAGGCCGGCATGAAGGGCCGGACTCTGCGGCCCAAGCTCCCGCATGTCGCCCAGAATGATGATCTTGCGCCCATTGGGAGCGGCCTGCGCGGCAAAAACGTCAAGTGCCGCGTTCATGGAGGCAGTGTTGGCGTTGTAGCTTTCATCGATCAGGAAAAGCGGGTTGCCCTGAGGCCCGAGTATGCTGCGCTGACCGCGACCGGCCTGGGCACCAAAGCTTGCCAAAGCCCGCAGGGCGACAGCAGGCTCGACGCCGGCCAGGAAAGAAACCGCAAGGGCGGCCGTTGCATTGGCAACCATGTGGCGCCCGGGAACGGACAGCGCCAGTTCGTGGCGGACGCCCCGGTGCTCGACCATGGCAATGCTGCGGTCTGCTTCGGTTTGCATCTCGATGATCTGCCAGTCGGCACCACGGGCCTCGCCATATGTGACGATGCTGCGGACGCCTGCGGCATTGGCTTCGTCGAGCAGGACGGGGAGTTGCGGATGATCGGCGTTCAGCACGGCGGTACCGCCTGGCTCGAGGCCGGCAAAGATTTCCGCCTTTGCGCGGGCAATGGCATCGAGGGAGCCGAGGTTTTCCAGATGCGCTGGGGCAATGGTGGTGATCACCGCAATATGGGGCCGTACCAGGCGGCTCAACGGACGAATCTCGTCGGCATGGTTCATGCCCATTTCGAAGACGCCGAACTGCGCCTCGCGGGGCAGGCGCGACAGCATGAGCGGCACGCCCCAGTGATTGTTGAAGCTCTTGATGGAGGCGTGGGTGGCACCTGCCGCCTCGAACACGACACGGATGGCTTCCTTGGTGGTGGTCTTGCCTACGCTTCCAGTGACGCCGACGATCGTGGCGCGGCTGCGTTCACGCGCAGCACGGGCGATGTTGCGGAGGCCTTCAAGGGCGTCGCCGACAACGATCCGGCGCGGGCCCTCGCCCCGGCTCACCAAGGCCGCAACGGCGCCATTGGCCAGGGCGGCGTCAACGAAGTCATGCCCATCGAAACGGTCGCCCCGTATGGCTACGAACAGGGCGTCGGGGCCAAGATCGCGGGAATCGATGGAGATGGAGTTGATGGGGGTGGCTGGATCGAGGTCGGTGACGCGTCCACCGGTGGCGGTACATATGTCCTCGATCGTGTAGAGCGGCTTAGTCATGAGTGGACAAATACCTCAGTGTTCTATGCCACCCCTAGCCCCCTCCTGCCTGACACTGCAAGGAGAATGGAGACGATGCTCACTATCGATCGTCACCCTCGGGCTCGACCCGAGGGCACTGCACTTATGCAGCGGCCAGCAAGTGTAGAACCATCGGGGCGAGCCTGAGGGTGACGATCGCCTATGAGGGAGGAAGCAGCCTACCCCTTGATCGCCTCCGCCACAGCTTCATGATCGGAGAAATGGTGTTTGGTGGTTCCCACGATCTGGTAGTTCTCGTGGCCCTTGCCTGCAACCAGTAAAACGTCTCCGGGCTGCAAGCTTGTAACCGCTTCGGTGATGGCCGACTTGCGATCGGCGATTTCCTTGGCGTTGGGAGCAGCAGCGAGGATTTCGCTGCGAATGGTCTTGGCGTCTTCCGTGCGAGGGTTATCGTCGGTAACGATAACAATGTCGGCCAGCTTGTTGGCGATGGCACCCATTTGCGGGCGCTTGCCCTTGTCGCGATCGCCGCCGCAGCCGAAAACCACGACGAGCTTGCGCTTGGCATAAGGGCGCAGCGCTTCAAGAGCGGTCTTAAGGGCGTCGGGTGTGTGCGAATAGTCGACGAACACCGCCGCGCCATTGTGTTCGGCTACCAATTCAAGACGCCCCTTGGCCCCCTTGAGCTCGGAAAGGGCGGGAAAGGCCTGCGCCTTTTCCACGCCCGTCGACATGGCGAGCGCGGCAGCAATCAGGGCATTGCTGACCTGGAACTCGCCAGTGAGCGGCAGGTGGAAACTGAGCTTTTCCCCGATATGGCGCACTTCAACGCGCTGGCCATAGCCCTCGGGCTTGATGGACAGGATTTCGATGTAAGCGCCCTCGCGGCCCACGGTCAAAAGCGTGGCGCTGGCGCTGAGCGCGGCGAACATGAAGGGTTCGTGCTCGGGATCATCCACATTAACCACTGCCGGGCCACTATCCACCAGCAAATCGGTGAAGAGGCGCAGCTTGGCGTTGCGGTACTCGTCCATGTCCTTGTGGTAGTCGAGATGGTCGCGGCTGAGATTGGTGAAGGCGACCGCTTCGAAGTGCATGCCATCAAGCCGGCGCTGGTCGAGGCCATGGCTAGAAGCCTCGATCGCCACATGGTCTATCCCCTGGGCCTTGAGGGAGCGCATGGATTGATGCAGCGTGCGGGAATCGGGCGTGGTGAGGCTCCCCTCGATCAGCCGGCGGGCGGTCTGCACGCCCAAGGTGCCAACGCTCGCGCCAGGAATGCCGGCATAGTCCCAGATCTGGCGCACAAATGAAGCGACGGAGGTTTTCCCGTTGGTGCCAGTGACGGCGACGGTGATTTCAGGCTGCGGCTCGAAAATGCGGGAGGCAGCACGCGCATAGGCAGCGCGCACATCCTTGACCACTATCACCGGCACGCCGGGATCGCCGGGCGGCGCTATATCGGTGATAATGGCGAGCGCGCCGCGGCGAACGGCGTCGGGCACGAACTGGTTGCCGTGCACATTATTCCCCGGCAGGGCAAAGAAAATGTCCCCCGGCTCGATCCGGCGGCTGTCGGAATTCAGCCCGAAAACCGCACCGAGGCCCTTCTTGGGCCGGGCGCCGGAGCCTTCGAGCAATTGTGTGACGCTTAGGGACAAAGCAGGCGATCCTTCTGGATATCAGCGAAGTTCAGGTGGGACGAGTTGTTCGTCAATCAAGGGCGAGAAATCGGGCGCAATTCCGAGCATGGGGGCAACGCGCTGCACGATGCGGCCCGTGAGGGCGCCGGCATTCCAGCCGGCCGTGGTGCCAGACTGCGGATTTTCGGCCTTGGGCTCGTCGACCATGATGATCATGGCATAGCGTGGATTGTCGAGCGGGAAGGCCGAGCCGAAGAAATTGGTGACCTTGCTTGAGGAATAGCGCCCATCGACCACTTTTTCAGCAGTGCCGGTCTTGCCGCCGACACGATAGCCAAGGGCCGCCTTGTTCATCTGAGAGCCCGAGCCCTCAAGGGCGTTGAGGCGCATGAGGTAGCGCATCTGGGCGCTTGCATCCTCGGTGATGACGCGGCGGTAAAGCTGTTCGGCTTCCGCCTTGTCGCGCTTGTAGAGCGTGGGAGGAACGTAATTGCCCCCGTTGACGAAGGCCGCATAGGCGGTGAGCATGTGGAGCGGCGAAACGGATAAACCGTGGCCGAACGAGGCGGTTGCGGCGCCCACTTCCGACAATTGCTTGGGGACAGTGGGCAGGCGCATTTCGGGGAGTTCAAATTGTACACGTGCGTCAAAGCCCATCGTGGTCAGGAAGGCGCGGAAGTTTTCCTTGCCCATGGCCTGCATGATGCGGATGGTGCCGATATTGGACGAGTACTTATAAACTTCCGGCAGGCTCAAGATGCGGTGCTTGCCGTGAAAGTCGTCGATGGTGAAGCGACCAAAGCGGATGCCGAAGCGGGCATCCAATTGTTCGTTGATGGACACGGCACCACTGCTGAGCGCGCCGGCCAGGGTCACGGTCTTGAAGATGGAGCCGGGCTCAAAAATGCCAGCGGTGATACGGTTGAAACTGTCCTTGACCAGGGCGGTTGCCGGCTCGTTGGGGTTGAAGTCCGGGACCGATGCCAGCGCAATGACTTCGCCGGTGTGGATGTCCATCATCACGCCAGCGGCCGCGATGGCCTGGTAGCGCGTCATGGCGTCCATCAATTGCTCGTGCATGACGTGTTGCACGCGCATGTCGACGGAGAGCTCGACAGGCTTGAGCGCATTGCCGCGGGCAAGGCCCAGCTCCTGGAGCAGCGCAACATCCTCGCCATCCATGTGCCGCTCGATGCCGGCAATGCCCTGGTTGTCGATATTGGTGGAGCCGAGGATGTGGGACGCTTCGCTCATGCCGGGGTAGAAGCGCTTGGATTCGGTCAGGAATTCAATGCCGGGAATACCCAGGCGCATGATGCGGTCCTGGATGGCGGGCGAGAGTTCGCGCTGCACCCAGACAAAGCCCTTGTCGCCGGTGAGGCGTTTGCGCAGCCAGTCTTCGCTAAGATCAGGCAAGACGGTCCTGATCTTGCGGACCGCCTCTTCCACATCGATGATGCGCCGCGGCTCGGCATAAAGCGAGGGCACGCGAATATCGACGGCCATCTCAAGGCCATTGCGGTCCAGGATGGGGGGGCGAGTCGCCGTGATCACATCGCGCGCCTGTCCCTCGATCGTGCTGTCGGGCACCACCATGCCAAGCTGCACGAGGCGCCCGCCAACAAGGCCAAAGCCCAGCACCAGCGCCAGGATCATCCAGCGAATGCGCGCCTGGGTGAGGTTGCCGCGCACCTTGCGCGCGCCATCGAGCGAAATGGTCGAGCCCAGCTCGTCAGCAGTCATAGCCATTATTCAATGCCCTCCAGTTCCAGGATGGCGTCGATCGGGTCGATGCCGGCTTCCAGCGAAAGGAACAGGGAATCCATGGCGGCGCTGTTTGGCTTGGCCGGGCGCATGGGAATGGCGGTGAAAGAGCCGAACTGCTCTTGCTTCACCGGCTCGATCAGCAGGGCATATTGATGCCGCTTGATGATAGGCTCGATATGGCCGGGCTGGCTCAGCACGGCTTCGTCTGCCTTGAGAATGGATAGATCCCCTTCCTGGGAATCGATCAGCGCGATCAGGGCAGTCCGCTCGCTTGCCGTATTCTCGATGGAGAATTTGAGCGCATACACGCCCGAGAGCATCAGGACGCTGGAAAAGATCAGCAGGATGTTGAGATTGCGGATCATTATGCGCCTCTTATCTGCGGCACGCCGAGGCCATCGAACCGCGTCGGGCGCGCCGGGGCATCGGAGCGTGTGGCTGCCCTGAGAATGGCGGAACGGGCGCGTGGATTGCGGCTGAGTTCGGCTTCGCCGGGCTTCCGGGCCTTTGCGACCTCAGCCCAGCGCCGCGCCTCGGTTTCCACCTGCGGCAAGTGGCGCGACTGTGCCGGGCCACCCTTGTCGGGGTCAAAGAAACGCTTGACGATGCGGTCTTCCAACGAGTGGAAGGTGACCACAGCCAGCCGGCCGCCCTCATCAAGAAGGCGCTCGGCCGCGAACAAGGCTTCCACCAATTGGTCGAACTCCCCGTTGACGGCAATGCGCAAGGCTTGAAAGGAACGGGTTGCCGGATGGGCGTCGCCCGGCTTGCGGCCAATGGCCTTTTCAATGATGCGCGCCAGCTCGGTCGTGGTATCAATAGGAGCGGCTTCGCGGGCCTGGACGATGAACTGCGCGATGCGACGCGATTTGCGCTCTTCGCCAAAGGCATAAAGCAGATTTGCCAAAGCTTCGGGCTCAAGATTGTTGACGAGGTCAGCCGCGCTCTCCCCCTGCCCGCTCATGCGCATGTCGAGCGGTCCTTCGCGCATAAAGGAGAAGCCGCGCTCGGCTTGGTCGAGCTGCATGGAGGACACACCAATGTCGAGCACGACCCCGTCGATGGGCCCATGCTCCGCGGCGAGGCTGTCGAGCTCGGAAAACGTGCCGGGGACAAAGGTGAAGCTATCGGAAAAGTCCGCGCGGAGCGCATCGGCAAAAGGCTGCACGCTTGGGTCGCGATCAATGGCGACCACAGCGGCGCCCGCTTCCAGCAAGGCACGCGAATAGCCACCAGCGCCAAACGTACCATCCACGATGCGCTTGCCCGCGAGCGGAGAAAGCGACGCCAACACCTCGTCCATAAGGACCGGCACGTGCGGACCACCAAGGGGGCTGCTTTCGGGCACGGAACGCTTGCCCATTGCTGCGACTACTCCATCCCCGGCCAAGAATACCGGTTCGTAAACTCTGTCGCACTTTGCACAAGGACGCTTAAGAATCTGTTTCCCATAAGCGGTTTGTGGGGGATGTTCACAGAAGGGCGGCGAGAGCCAAGGTCGCACGCGCTGTCACGAACATCGCGTGCAAAAGGAAAACGCCAGTTGACCTATAAGCCGGGTTCTGTAGGGCCCGCGCCTTGCGGCGTGGACGTGGTGACCATTCATCTGCGACGCCTGTTGCCAGACGCCTTGTGCAACCAACCCGGATGATCTGGCCTCAAAACTGGCTGGAACCGAAGTTCCGCGTCATCCCTATTTGGTCTTGCTCCCGGTGGGGTTTACCGTGCCGTCCCTGTTGCCAGGTCCGCGGTGCGCTCTTACCGCACCCTTTCACCCTTGCCTCGGCATGCCGAGGCGGTTTGCTTTCTGTGGCACTTTCCCTGAGGTCGCCCCCGCCGGCCGTTAGCCGGCACCGTGTTTCGAAGGAGCCCGGACTTTCCTCCAGCAGCAGGTTACCCCACTGCCAGCGGCCACCCGGTCAACTGGCTGGGGTGGTGTAGAGAGAACCGGCCTGCCCCGTCAAGCGCTGGCGGGCAGAAGCGGGGTTTGCCGGGGCCTCGTCAGGGCCTGATAAGCGAGATTGATCGCCTTCATGCGGGCTGTCGCCACATCGATCAAATCCTCGGGCACGCCGCGTGCGATTAGCCGGTCCGGATGGTGCTCGGCCGCAAGGACGCGGTAAACCCGGCGGATCTCGTCTGGTGGTGCATCGGGCGAGAGGCCCAGAACGGCATAGGGATCGATCCCTGCTTCGAGCTGGACATGCTGGCTCGCCAATTGCTCGAAACGAGCTTCATCAAAGCCGAAAATGTTGCTGACGGAGCGGAGGTATTCCAGCTCGCCCTCATGCACCATGCCGTCTGCCGTGGCGATATAGAAGAGCGAATCGAGAACATGCTCCAGCGTTTCCGGGCTGTCGGCAAAAAAGCGACGCACCTTGCGGGCATAGGCGTCAAAACCGGCGACGTCCTGCTTGGCGAGGTTGAACACCCGCGCCACCTGTTCTTCATGGCCATGGGCGATCTCGACGGTCGCGCGAAATGCACGTTCCTCGGAAGCGGTCACCAATCCGTCCGCGACCGCCATTTTGGCGGCAAGGGCAATCAAGGCCAGTGTGAAGGCAGCATCGCGCCCTCCGGGCAGCCAATTATCCGGGTCAAGCGCATTGGCGAGCGAGCCGGCGAGACCGGTCCGCTGGCTGAATGAGCCGACACGTTCTGACAATTTCTGCCACATGTCGGACTTCTCTTGAGGGCCGGGTTGCAAGGAAATGCCTTCGCCTTTCATCGAGACGAGTGATTTGCCAAAAAGAGGACGCTAGCGGGTCCATGCGCGGAGGTACAGATGCTCCAGCGCATGGGGGCCTTGTTGGTTTACTGCCCGTAAAAGAACAGCTCGGGTCCAACCAGACGGTCGCGGCGCGGAAAACGCGGCTCACGCTCAACAAAGAACTCTTCGTCTTCAGCAAAAACGGGTGCCTCGGCTTGGCGCGGGGCCTCACGGCGAGCTAGGAAGTCGGCCAATGGTCCGGTTTCCCAGTCCTCCAGATCCTCGGCCGTGATCTCCCTGGACGGAACGCGCTCAACCGTAGGCGGCACGAAGACAGGCTCGTTCACCACAAAAGCCGGCTGATTGACAACGGGGTTGGCAGCAGCAACGGCAACCGGCTTGGGTCGCATGGAGAGCGGCATGGGCACGGGCGCAGTTTTGGCAGGAATGGAAGCAGTCTGCACGGGATCCGCTGGGGGAGCGGCTGGAGCGGGCTGCGGTCCGATCGGAGCTGGTGCGGCGGGCGCAGCAGCGTTCTGCGGCGGAGACACTGGGGCAGGCTGTTCCGGCTTGGGCGCGGAAACTGGTGCGGGCTGGACGGCTGCCGTCTGGGCAGGCTTGGGCGCGGCAGCAGGCGCCGGCTTGGGTGCAGCCGCTTGCGCAGGAGCACCGGTAATATAGCTCGGCAAGGGCTTGCCAGACTGCACAAACTTGTCGACCACATCCTCGCTCGCCGCCGGCTCGGCGGGCGCAGCTGCCGCAGGCGCCTTGGGCTCGACGGCTGCAACCTCGACAGGCTTGGCGGCCGGACGCTGGTTTTGTGGCGCGGGCACGGGCGCAACGGTCTGGGGCTCGATCACAGCGACTTGCGCTGCCGGCGGAGCGGTGCGGTCACCCAGAAGCTGGGCGGACAGCAAGTCAGCCGCGGGCACGCCAACAACAAGAAAGGCACCGGCCCAAGCCAGGCCATTGGTCAAGCGGCGATTCATCTGCATGGTCTAACGTCCCGAATTATTCCGCCCCCGGGCGGCGACAAAGCCGGTTTTCATGGCCTTTTTATGAAGCGGCTCCAGCCTGCCCTTGTATGGAGGGCAAGCTGAACAGAACCTGAACGCCGTCTTCTATCTGTTTAGCGCAGCTGGCACCATGGCATCAGATCATGGTGAACAGATAGTTAACACTCTAATGTGCAGCGGGCCGCCGGCCAAGGATACGCGCCAGCGCCAGTGCCAGCGGGGAGCGGTTGTGCGTATAGATGTGAAATTCGGTGACGCCTTCATCGAGCAATTCGGTCACCTGTTCGGCTGCAACGGCCGAGGCTACTAGGGCGTGGGTTTCGGGCTCATCGTCGAGCCCGCCGAAGCGCTCAGCCAGCCAGGCGGGAATAGAGGTGCCGCAGCGCGCCGCAAAGCTCGCAATCTGCCGGAAGCTGTGGATGGGCTGAATGCCGGGCACGATCGGTGCCGTGATCCCCGCCGCCCGAGCACGCTCGAGATAGCGCAGATAATCTGCATTGCTGAAAAACATCTGGGTGATGGCCCGGTTGGCGCCAGCATCGATCTTGCGCTTGAGATTGTCGATCTCGGTGGCCCAATCGGGGCTCTGCGGATGCTTTTCGGGATAGGCCGCAACGGAGATATCGAAGTCGCCGATCTGCCGAATGCCACGAACCAGGTCGGCAGCATTTTGATACCCTTGCGGGTGCGGCACAAAAGGCTGGCCAACGCCCTCCGGCGGGTCACCGCGCAAGGCCACGATGCCGTTGACGCCCGCAGCCTGGTAGCCGCGCACCACATCATCCACTTCCTCGCGCGTGGCACCGACGCAGGTGAGGTGCGCTGCGGCGTTAACGCCGGTCTCTGCCTTGATCGAGCGCACCATGCGCAAGGTGCGCTCGCGCGTCGAGCCGCCCGCGCCGTAGGTCACGGACACAAAACGCGGCTTGAGCGGCGCCAGCTTGTGGACGCTATCCCAGAATTTCTCCTCCATCGCATCTGTCTTGGGCGGGAAGAATTCAAAGGAAATCTGCAGGTCCGGGCGCTGGGCAGCGGTCTGGCGGCTGGCGCGAAGATTGTCGTCAAGCATTGCTGTTCCGTTCAACTTGGTCGCTGAGGCGCCAAAGGCAGACCGTCAGGCCATTTTCATTGTCCTGGCTGGGGAATTCGCGCGTTTGGGCAATTTCCAGGCCCGCCGCAGCAGCCCAACCGCTCATTTGTGCCTGCGACAAACCAAGCCGGCGATGGGCATGTTCGGTGCGCAGGAATTCAAGATTGTGCGGTGCGAAATCGACGATGATCATCTCTCCGCCGCGTTTGAGCAGGCGCCGGGCCTGCCCCAGCATTCGGCCGGGATCATCGAAATAATGCAGCACCTGATGGATCACGATCACGTCGGCGGGCCCCACCACCACATCGGGATCGCCAATATCGCCAAGGCGCACCTGGGCATGGCCGATGCCGCTGGTGGCCAGGCGTGACCGGGCCACGGCCAGCATTTCCCGGCTGGAATCAAGCCCGATGCCACGCTTGTAGCTGCCCGAAAGCAACTCCAGCATGCGGCCAGTACCGGTGCCCAAATCAATCAGCGTATCGACCCTGCGCCCGCCCAAGGCCTCAACAACTGCAGCTTCCACCGCTTCTTCGGGAACATGGAGCGTCTTGAGCAGATCCCAACTGCCCGCCACCTTGGCGAAATATTGCGTCGCCTGTTCCTGCTGGTGCGCGCGAACCGCCTGCTGGCGTTCCACATCGCGGCGCCGGTCGGGATGGTCGCCGTCGATCCGACCGATCAGCCACTGCGCCAGAGCGGCGCCATCGCCATCTTCAGCCAGGCCATAATAGGCCCACGCCCCTTCAGCATTGCGCTGGATTAGCCCGGCATCGGCGAGAAGCTTGAGATGACGCGAGACGCGCGGCTGGCTTTGCTTGAGAATCTCGGTCAGATCCTTGACCGAATGATCGCCATCGGCCAGCAAGGCCAGGAGCCGCAAACGCGTCCCCTCCCCCGCGGCTTTCAGCACGCCAACCAATTCTCCGAGATCCGCCACCAGCGCCCCACATGTGATATAAAGATATCTTTATATGTGATATGCAGGGCTCGTCTAGGGGGAAGTTTGTTGTTTCTCAAAGATGAAAGGATCGCCCCCGCTTTTTTCCAAGTGTAGGCGATCCGGTTTGGCCTAGGTCCTTCACGACAAATAAAGTGCCCCCCGGATCTGGTCCGAGGGCCACGCAATGGTTGGGAAGTTGATGGTCTACAGCCCTGCGTGTGCTAGGCGCTCATCTGTTCCCTGTGCTCGCTCGCGGCGCGCTTGCGGAAGGAATGGGCGCGCCAGAGTTGGAAGATGCTGGTCGCTTCGTCCTCATCCAACGCGCTGAAGCGGGAAAGGACCATGGATTTGTCGGCTTCGGTGGGAAGGTCCCGCCAGGGCAAGGTCGCAAATAGCGCTTCGAACATATCAGAGCTGAGACCTGCGGCGCGCAGAGCGACGGTGATGGCCACATAGTCCTGGCTGGCCAGCCATTTTACGAACACTTCGGGGCCGACGCGCAGGATCACCGCGAGCGCGGCTGCCGCGTGGTGGCCATAGCCAAAGCGGGCAAAACGGGCGAGAGCGCGCTCATCGAGCTGCTTGCGATCGCTCAGGGCCTTTACTTGGTTATAGGCCACTTTCCATTCGGTCGCGGAGAAGCCGGCGCGGTTGCGCATGCGGTTGTAGACGACGGCATTGATCTTGCCGGCTGCTACGGGATCCATTTGGCTCGCGGGCCCAAGGTTTTCGAGAACCTTGGTGGAAACGTTGTCGATCTCACTGCGCAGGGACTTCCAATCCAGATCGCTCCTACCCCGCAGATCGGCGGCAATCTCGGCGTCCTCGGTCGCACGGCGCACCAGCTTCTGTAGCGTGGCCTTGTCGAACTCGGCATTGGAATTGCGCACGAGGCGTTTCACGGATGAAGTGTCGCCATGCTCCACAATGGCTTCGCCCACGCGCTCTGGCACATTGTTGCGCCCGGCAATGGCGATGCGATGTTCTTCGCTCTGGTGACCGATAATGTCGATTAGATCATCATCACTCAACACATTGGAAAATTGCAGCAGTGGCTCGGCCACTTCGATATTGTCGTTGGCGAGCTTCACGACAACCGTGCCCGGTGCCCGCTCCAGCGGTGCTAGGAGCTTGGCGACATGAGCCCGCGCCTCCACTTCCACAAGCTCAGCGAGCTGGCACAGAACCTCATCATATTGGGCAACCTGCTCGTCATCGCACCGGTCCGAGACATAGCTGAACAGCTGCGCCATATTGCGGAACAGATGCTCGCGCTCGGAATGGTTGTCGTCGCCATTCAATACGCGAAAGCTCGAAAACGCCCGCTCGCCTTGATCAAGTTCTCTGTTCATTTGCCCTGCGACCCCGGTCCTGCCCGTGGAAAGATGGGCACAATCTGGACCGAACTCGCTCGTACGTAGTCAAACGTGGGCGGGCGATTTGATTTAAATTTTATGAGATTTGCCGAGGGGCGGTAGTAGCCCTCATCCTGAGCCTGTCGAAGGACAAGGGTGTGGCACCATTGCTGCACCAAACCTCATGGTTCGACAGGCTCACCATGAGGTCTCCTTGGCGACAAGGCCAGGAGGTGAAACCATGGGTTTAACACATATAGATCGTCACCCTCGGGCTCTTCACTTCACATTGCTGAGGCAAGTACAGAACCCTCGGGTTTATGCCCGAGGGTGACGCGCGGTGGTGAAGCCGCGCTTTGCCTTATTCCGCCGCGACGGCGCTTTCGCTGTCGGAGATCGTGTCCGTGGCCTTTGCGATCAGCGCCGCGCGCGCGGCACGAATGCCTTGGGCATAGGCGGGATCGATCCGCTCGAAATGCACCAGTTGCCGCTCAATGATCTCGTCGGGAACGCCATCCATGGCGGCGGCAAGATTGTCGTAGAGCCGGCCCTTTTGCGCGTCGTCGAACAGATTCCACAGGGCGCGGGGCTGGCTGTAGTCGTCATTGCCATCGCGGTGATTATACCGATCCGCATCTCCAACGATCCGCAGCGGCGGCTCTTTTACCGATGGATCCTCAACCGGGCCACCAAACGAGTTCGGCTCGTAATAGGCATTGGGGTTGGGATTGTTGGGGAAGAAGCGCATGGCTCCGTCCTTGTGGTAGTGATGCACCGGCACCTTGGGCTGGTTCACCGGCAGGGCGTTGTAGTGCGTGCCCAGGCGATAGCGCTGCGCATCGGCATAGGAGAACACGCGCGCCTGCAGCATCTTGTCGGGCGAATAGCCGATGCCCGGCACCTTGTTGGAGGGCGAGAAGGCCGCCTGCTCGATCTCGGCGAAGTAGTTGTCCGCGTTGCGGTTGAGCTCGACCACGCCGACATCGATCGGCGGATATTCGGCATGTGGCCACACCTTGGTGAGGTCGAACGGGTTGTAAGCGGTCTTGTCGGCATCGAGTTCTGGCATGATCTGGACCTGCATGGTCCAGCGCGGGAACTCGCCCCGGTCGATCGTGCCGAACAGATGGGCCTGATAGCTCTCGCGATCCTGCCCGATGACCTTCTCGGCCTCCGCATTGGTGTAGAACTTGTGCCCCTGCTGGGTCTTGAAGTGGAACTTCACCCAGAAGCGTTCCCCGTCCTTGTTCCAGAAGGAATAGGTGTGCGAGCCATAGCCGTTCATGAACATGGGCGCGACCGGCAGGCCACGGTCCGAGAAGAGCGTCGTGATCTGATGCAGCGATTCCGGGCTCTGGCTCCAGAAATCCCACATGGCAGTCTTGGAGCGCATATTGGTGCGCGGATTGCGCTTTTGCGTGTGGATGAAGTCCGGGAACTTCAGCGGATCACGCACAAAGAACACAGGCGTGTTGTTGCCCACTAGGTCCCAATTGCCTTCGTCCGTATAGAACTTGACGGCGAAGCCGCGCACGTCGCGTTCGGCATCGGCTGCGCCCATCTCGCCGGCAACGGTGGAAAAGCGGATCAGGAGGTCCGTCTTCTTGCCCACTTCCCCGAAAATCTTGGCGATGGTGTACTTGGACAAATCGTTGGTGATGGTCAGCGTACCATAGGCGCCCCAGCCTTTGGCATGCACGACGCGCTCGGGAATGCGCTCGCGATTCTGATGCGCCAGCTTTTCCATAAGCTGGTAGTCCTGCATCAGCAGCGGACCGCGCGGGCCGGCGGATTCCGAGTTCTGGTTGTCGGGCACCGGTGCGCCGGCGCTGGTGGTCATAATGGGTCTATCGCCCATGTTGTTTTCTCCCCTGAATGGTGTCCACGCCCCTTCTGGCCGCCGCAGACCAATTAGGCAAATTGATTGATCTTCTTGATGTGATAAGCTGGGCCTATTATGACGTTCACCCTCAAGCAGATGCGCTATATCGTGGCCGTCGCAGACACAGGACACTTTGGCCGCGCGGCAGCCTTGTGCAACATCAGCCAGCCGGCGCTAAGCCAGCAAGTCCAGATGGCTGAGGATATTTGCGGCACGCCCTTGTTCGATCGGCTCAGGGGCGGCACGCGGCTGACCCCGTTTGGTCAGGAGTTTGTTGCTCGGGCACGCCAGGTGCTGCAGGAGGCAGATGGCTTGTGGACCTTTGCGCGCGGCAATGGCGGTCAGCCCGACCGCCCCTTGCGCTTTGGCCTCATACCCACTGTAGCGCCGTATCTGCTGCCCGAGATATTTCCTCGCCTAACTGCCGAACTGCCGGCCGTCGGCTTCACCGTGAGCGAAAACCGCACCGAAGCCATGATCGAGGCTTTGGTGGATGGCAGCCTCGATGTGGCGCTGATCGGCACGGAAGCGCCCGGCGGCAGCCCGCGCATCGTGAGCCGCCCCCTTTTCCAGGACCCCTTCGTTTTAGCAACAAAGGCCGGCGAAGCGCCGCCCGGGCCGATCACACTCAACGCCCTCGAGCCAGAGCGAATCCTGCTTCTGGATGAAGGCCATTGCTTTCGCGACCAGACAATAGCCGCTTGCCGGCTCCAAAGCGCATCCTCGATACGCACCTTTGCGGCGACTTCCTTGTCCACCATCGTGGAATTCGTTGCCAATGGTCAGGGCGTGACGCTCCTGCCGCAGATTGCCCTGCGCAAGGAAGCCAATGATCCGCGCATTGCCATTCACAGGCTGGAGTCTCCAGGCGCCGGGCGCCTGCTGTCTCTCGTTTGGCGCGAAGGAGCGCCCTTTGCCGCTATATTCGAAAGGATGGTCGAGCTGATCCGGAGGGCTGAGCCAGCCTTATAGACCTGCCCTACCTGCTGCGTCTGCGAAAGCTGTCATAGCTGAACACGGCCAACGACACCCAGATCAGCGCAAAGCTTAGGAGCCGCAATCCATTGAGGTGTTCGCCGAACAGGAAGATCGCCACCAGGAACTGAATGGACGGGGCGATATACTGGAACATGCCAATCGTGGTGAGGCGCAGGCGCCGCACGGCATAGGCAAACAGCAGCAGCGGCACGGCCGTGGCGGGACCAGTCAGCACCAGCAGCGTCATGAGATATGGATCGGCGTGGGGCCCTGCGCCATGGGAGACTATGTCGTAGATGACATAGCCAAGCGCAGCAGGTGCGATCATCAGGGTTTCGGCAAAAAGCCCATTGGCCGGGCCCAATTGCGCGGTCTTGCGGAAGTAGCCGTAAAAGCCGAAGGACAGGGCTAGACCAAGCGCCACAAAGGGGATGGCGCCCAGGCCCACAGCCTGAATGGCGATGGCGACAATGGCGATCAGGATGGAAACGGTCTGCAGCCGGTTCTGCCGCTCGCCCAGCAAGACCATGCCCATGGCGACATTGACCAGGGGGTTGATGAAATAGCCAAAGCTAGCCTCCAGCACCTGCCCCGTTTCCACCGCCCAGACATAAAGCAGCCAATTGCCGGCCAGCAGAACCGCCGAAAGAAGGGTGACCAATACCCGGCGACGGTCGGCAAACAGCGCCCGCACCTCGCCGAATCCGCCCATCAGCCGCAGGATGATCGCCAGCAGCACCAGCGACCAGACGGTGCGCTCCGCCACAATCAGCACCGAGCCGGCAGAATCCAGCTGACGGAACAGGATGGGCAGGAAACCCCAGGCGAAGTAGGCCACAAGCGCGGCAACGACGCCGTTGCGTGTGTCGCGTGCATCGACGGCAGGAAGGGACGACTGGGCAGGAGAGAGGGGCGCTTCGGGGGCCGCTTCAGGCAGGGACATCAGGCAAACTCCGCACCTTCAAACCAGGTGCACCGCCGGTCTGATAGCAGCGCCCGAGGCGGCCGACCAATGAGAGTTTGTGATCACATTCAGGCTAAAAGCTGATTGCTCCCCCAACCTTTTGCCCGACGCGGCGTTGAACCCTTGGCCCGATTCCGGGCGTCTTGACCGATACCAGCAGGAGCTACACATGAAAAAGACCGTCACCTGGGTTTTGATCGCAGACGGTGCGCAGGCGCGCGTTCTGGAAAACACTGGTCCGGGAAAAGGGCTCAAGCAAGTGGAAGGTCTGCAATGGTCCAATGAGCCGTTGCGCGCCAAGGACCTCGTGACCGACCGTCCTGGCGGCGGCGCGACTGGTGGGTCCATGGCGCCGCGCGTCGACCCCGTGGAACAGCGCGAGCAGGATTTCGTGAAGAACCTGGCCGTTATTCTCGACAAGCACCAGCAACAGGGCTCGTTCGACCGGCTTATCATCGCCGCCGCGCCTATTGCTCTGGGCGACATCCGCAAGGCCATGTCGCCGGCGGTGAAAAAGACCATCGTGGCGGAACTGAACAAGGATTTGACCAATCTGCCCACTGCGCAGTTGGACCAGCATTTCGACGGGATTATTGCGGCTTAAGCCTGTCGCACGCGCGTGTCGCCCCGGGCTCGACCCGGGGCCCATCTCAGGATCGCGCCACAGCCGCAAGTTGGTCTGCATGATCAAGCTAGCGGCGCAACCGTACATCTCAAGATGGATCCCGGCTCAAGGCCGGGATGACACCGCGGGTTTGAAGCACTTCGGGCTTACTCTTCGTCCGCCTCCTCATCATCCACACCATCGATGGCGTCGAGGAATTCCAGCAGCAATGAATTGACCAGATCTGGCCGCTCGATGCTGGGGATGTGCGCGACCCCTTCGAGCACCGCGGCGAAGGCGTTGGGCATTTCTTCGGACAGATAGTCGTGCCGCTCGATCAGGGCGGTGAAATCCTGGTCTCCCACCAGGAGCATCGTGGGAGCGCCGATCTGCCCTACCCGGCTCCAGGCTTCAAGTGGGCGCTCTTCCTTCCCGAGCCATGGCTTGCTCAGGGCCTTGCTATTCATGTCAAGGAACAGCTCGCGTACGGCGCCGCCAACGCGGCCATTTGGCCCCCGAGGGCCATCCAGCCATTCATGCGCCTGCACGCGATTGAGCATGTCCCAATCGCCACGCTCAAAGGCATCTTCCTCGGCGGCTTCGATCTGCTGCTCTGCTTCTGTCGCTGTCCACGGCGATCCTGTCACCGAAGTACCGATCAGCACGAGGCCGAGCACCCGACCGGGATAGCGCAGGGCAAAGTCGACGACGAGGCCACCGCCCAGCGAGCAGCCGACAAATACAGCCGCATGGATGTCCAGTTGCCGCAGCACGGCATCCAGATCATCGATGTGGCTGAACGACACATCGGCGCTTTCCGTGTCGCCATAGCCGCGCCGGTCATAGGCGAGAGCCTGCCAGCCATCCTCGGCAACAGCTGCCATCTGCGCTTCCCACATGCGCTTGTCACAGACGCCCGCGTGAAGGAACACCACGGGCAGGCCCTCGCCGACCTGGACCGCCGCGAGCGTTGCGCCATTCACCTCAACCGTAAATCCCTCGGCTTTCATGTGCCTTGCTCCTCCAACACCATGGCGCAGAACTCAAAGCCATCCCCATTCGTCCAGCAGCCCGGCTTGCCCTTGGCAGGCTGGAACTCACCCTGTGGGCGAGGACGCTGGCCAGGCTCGGAGTTTGACGGAAGGAGAAAAGCCAGGCCGACGTCTGGCTCGGTCAGGGTGAACGCCAGCATTGCCCCGTCGGGCAAGCCGAAGCTGAACCCGCCGCCATCAACAACCACGTCGCAATCGAATATGCCCCATCCGGTAACGCTGCACTGCCCCGGCTGTGCCGCTGCCGGTCCACCCATTGCTGCGGCAGCAAAGATCGCCGCCGCAAGCATCATCTTCTTGTTCAACCCCGTCCCCTAAGTCCTCGTCACGCCTGCGTCCCACCATGTTTAGCGTGAGAAGCAGGGCTTTGTCTTGGGTTTGTAGTGAGTTGAGTGAATGAGGCGATGCGCTGGTTCGGGCACCAGCCCGCACCCACGCTGGATGTCACCCCGGGCTCAGCCCAGGGTCCATCCTGCATCATCTCATCCACCTTGCGGCTGTGGCCCCATCCCGTGATGGATCCCGGCTGGAGGCCGGGATGACATCGGGGGTGGGTGTGTGGAGCTTACCGCGTCAGCGGCTTGTAGGTCGCGCGCTTGGGGTTCACCGCATCGGCGCCCAGGCGGCGGATCTTGTCGGCTTCGTAGTCGGCGAAATTGCCTTCGAACCATTCCACATGGCTGTTGCCCTCAAAGGCCAGCATATGGGTCGCCAGGCGATCAAGGAACATGCGATCGTGGCTGATGATCACGGCGCAACCGGCGAATTCCTCCAGCGCCTCTTCAAGCGCCGCGAGGGTTTCGGTGTCCAGATCGTTGGTGGGCTCGTCAAGGAGTAGGACGTTCGCGCCACTCTTGAGCATCTTGGCCAAGTGAACGCGATTGCGCTGGCCGCCCGAAAGATTGCCGACCTTTTGCTGCTGATCGCCGCCCTTGAAGTTGAACGAGGAGGTATAGGCGCGTGAGTTCACCTCGCGCTTGCCCAGAAGGAGCACCTCGTCGCCTTCCGAGATTTCCTCCCAGACGGTCTTGTTGGGATTAAGCGAGTCCCGGCTTTGGTCGACATAGCCAAGGTGTACATTCTCCGCCACGGTGATGGATCCCGCGTCGGGCTTTTCTTGGCCCGTCAGCATGCGGAACAAGGTGGTCTTGCCGGCGCCGTTTGGCCCGATAATGCCCACAATGCCACCGGGCGGCAGCTTGAAGCTGAGATTATCGATCAGCAGGCGATCGCCAAAAGACTTGCTGAGCCCTTCCACGTCGATGACATTGTGGCCCAACCGTTCGCCCGGGGGAATAATGATCTGCGCTGCGGTAGACTGGGTGCGAGCTTCGTTGAGCTTGACCAGTTCGTCATAGGCCTTGAGGCGGGCCTTGGACTTGGACTGGCGCGCCTGCGGGCTTTGACCCATCCATTCGCGTTCACGCTCCAGCACCTTGGCGCGCGCTGCGTCTTCGGATTTTTCCTGAGCAAAGCGCTTCGCCTTGGCTTCCAGATAGGCAGAATAATTGCCTTCATAGGGTACGCCGCGACCGCGATCGAGCTCGAGGATCCAGCCGGTCACATTGTCGAGGAAGTAGCGGTCGTGGGTGATGATCAGAACGGCGCCTTCGAACTCGCGCAGGTGGCGCTCCAGCCATGCCGTAGTTTCGGCGTCGAGATGGTTGGTGGGTTCGTCGAGCAGCAGCAAATCGGGCTTGCTCAGCAGCAGCGCACAAAGAGCCACGCGGCGGCGCTCACCACCAGAAAGCTTGGTTACATCGGCATCGCCCGGAGGGCAGCCGAGGGCTTCCATGGCTACCTCGACCTGCGATTCCAGATCCCAGAGGTTTTCGGCATCAATCTTGTCCTGCAGCTGCGATGCTTCATCGGCCGTTTCGTCCGAATACTCCATCATCAGCTCGTTGTAGCGATCAACGATCGCCTTCTTTTCCTTGACGCCGGTCATCACGTTGCCCAGCACGTTCAGATTGGGGTCAAGCTCGGGCTCCTGCGCGAGGTAGCCGATCTTGGCGCCCTGCGCGGCCCAGGCTTCACCCTGGAACTCGGTATCGATGCCCGCCATGATCTTGAGCAGGGTCGATTTACCCGAGCCATTGGGGCCCAGCACACCAATCTTGGCGTCGGGGTAGAAGCTGAGATGGATGTTATCGAGCACCTTTTTGCCGCCGGCATAGGATTTCGACATTCCGTGCATATGATAGATAAACTGGCGAGCCATGCGGCGCAGTCCTTGGCATTGAGGGATTTGGGCCCGTATCTAAGGGATGCGGGCATGAAGGGCAACCGGCCTCAATTCAGCCCCGTTAGCCGATGATTGCTGCCCGACCTGCCCTTGGTGTTTTTCCGGAGCCCTCCATGATCTTTCGCGACCTGTTGGCGCTGACGCTTAGTTTTGTTCTTGCCATGCCGACCCTGGCGCAGGAACCGCCGCCGCAAACGGAGATTGCCAGCTGGACCATGGACAATGGCCTGGAGGTTGTCGTTATCCCAGACCGGCGGGCGCCGATCGTCACCCATATGGTGTGGTACAAGGTCGGCAGCGCCGATGATCTGCCGGGTAAGTCGGGCAATGCCCATTTCCTTGAGCATTTGATGTTCAAGGGCACGGCCAAGCACCCGGCAAGCGAGCTGGACCGCGTGGTCAATGAATTGGGCGGCAATCACAACGCCTTCACCACCAGCGACGTCACGGCCTATATGCAGACCATCCCGCCCGAGGCGCTCGGCACGATGATGGATTTCGAGGCCGATCGCATGATTGGCCTGGTACTGACGCCGGAGATCGTTGGCGCCGAGCGCGATGTGGTGATCGAGGAACGCCGCCAGCGGACCGACAACAATCCGCAAGGTTTGCTGGGGGAGGAGTTGACGGCAACGCTGTACCAGAACCACCCCTATGGCATTCCCACCATTGGCTGGATGCACGAGGTGGAGCAGCTCAACTGGGAAGACGCCATGGCGTTCTACAAGCGCTTCTATGCACCCAATAATGCCGTGCTGGTTGTCGCCGGCGACGTCGATCCCGAAACAGTTCGGACTTTGGCCGAAGCAAGCTATGGCCGGGTGCCACGCGGAGCCGATCTCCCCCCGCGCATCCGCCCGTCCGAGCCCAAGCAGGACACTGCCCGCACCGTGACCCTCACCGACCAGCGCGTGGGCCTGCCTAGTTTTTCGCGCAACTGGATCGTCCCCAATTACCGCACGGCTGAGCCGGGCGAGGCCGAAGCGCTGGATCTCCTGAGCGAAATCCTGGGCGGCGGCACGCGGTCGCGATTCTACCAGGAAATCGTCGTGAAAACAGGTATTGCAGCGGGTGCCGGCGCCGGTTACGCCGGCGGCGCCTATGATCCATCAGCCTTCACGGTCTATGGCGCGCCGCAGGGCGAGCACACCATTGCAGACGTTGAAGCCGCGGTTGATCGTGAACTGGAACGGCTGATCCGCGACGGCATTACGGAGCGGGAACTTGAAAGCGCCAAGATGCGCTTTGTGCGCAGCCTGATCTTTGCCCGCGACCAGCAGGCTAGCATGGCCAATATTTATGGCAGCATGCTCGCGACCGGCCGTACCCTCCAGGACATCGAAGAGTGGCCTGATCGCATTCGCGCGGTTACGCCCGAACAGGTGCAGGCGGTCGCTGCCAAATATCTCGACCCATCCATTGCCGTGACCAGCTATCTGCTCCCTGCCGAGCAGGAAGAGGAGTAAGCCATGACCATCGTCCGCGCCTTCCGCTCGCTCCTTGTCACCTTCGCCGTTCTTCTGGGGACGGCACCCGCCTTTGCCGTGGTCGAGTTCCAGGAAATCACCTCGCCCGGTGGCGTCGATGCCTGGCTGGTGGAGGATTACTCGGTCCCCATCATCACCATCCGCTTCGCCTTTGAAGGAGGCGCCACGCAGGACCCCATCGGCAAGGAGGGGTTGTCGGACCTCATCACAGCCCTGTTCGACGAGGGCGCTGGCGATCTCGATAGCGAAGCCTTCCAGATCAGGCTTGATGATGCCGGTGCTGAAATGGCCTTCGCGTCTGATCTGGATGCAGTTTATGGTTCGATGCGCCTGCTTGCCGATCAGCGCGATGAAGCATTGGGCCTTCTCAAGCTCGCCATCCAGCAGCCCCGGTTCGACCAGAATCCGATCGATCGCATGCGGGCGCAACTGGTTTCCGGCCTTCGCGCCGCCGCGCGCAATCCGCAAACGGCAGCGCAGAAAATGTGGGCGCAGGCTATCTATGGCGACCACCCCTATGCCCGCCCGCGCGAAGGCACGCCGGAAAGCCTAGCCGCAGTGACAGCTGAGGATCTGCGGGCCTTCCATCGCGCCGTTTTTGCCCGCGAGCGCCTTCATGTGGGCATTGTCGGCGCCATCAATGCCGAAGATGCGGAGCGTGCGCTGGATGATTTGTTTGGCGCCCTGCCAGAAAAACCAGACCTCCAGCCCGTGCCCGACGCAGCGCTGAACCTGGGGCAGGATCTTGCAGTGGAATACCCCCTGCCCCAGACCTCGATCTACATGGCTTTCCCCGGCATGGAGCGCACCGACCCGCAATTCTTTGCCGCCTATTTGATGACCCACATCCTGGGTGGCGACAGCCTATTGTCCCGCCTCAACCAGGAAGTGCGTGAGAAGCGGGGGCTGAGCTATGGCGTCGGCGCGAACCTGCTTAATCTCAAGCATGCCGATGCCCTGGTGATCGGCACCTCGACCAATGCCGAACGAGCCGGCGAAACGCTGGGCGTCATCAAGGACGTGGTCGCCCGAATGGCTGCCGAGGGCCCGACACCCGAGGAACTGGCCCTGGCCAAGAAATACCTCATCGGCTCCTATGCGCTCAATGAGCTGTCGTCCTCGAGCGCCATCGCCAACACCATTGTGGGTCTGCAATTGCGCGGTCTTGGCGCTGACTACATCAATGAACGCAGCGCCATGCTGCAGGCGGTTGAAATGGAGGACGTCCGGGCGGCCGCAGCCCAGCTTCTGGGCACCAAGCCCACTACCATGTTGCTCGGGCCCAAGGCGGAACCTACACCCTAGGGTTTCGCTTGGAGCTGTGATCGTTCACAATCGGTAAGCATGATCGCAAGAAGGAACAAGCACGCCTCCTCGTCGTTGGGGCAGCATCTGACGCACTTGTGGATAAAGCATCATGCAGAAAATGGCCCTGAGTTCAGCTCTTGCCCTGGCGCTGGTACTGCCCGCACTGGCCCAGAGCGAAACAAGCGCCACCGCGAACTTCGTGAACGCGGAGGGCGTGGCGATCGGCACTGCGACACTGACCCAAGGCGAGGATGGTGTCGCCATCACAGGCGAGCTGACCGGAATCCCCGCAGGCGAGCATGGTTTTCACTTCCACCAGACCGGTGACTGTGACGCCAGCACCGCTTTTGAATCAGCCGGATCGCACTTCAACCCCACCGATCACAAGCATGGGCACGAGAACCCGGATGGCCCGCATGCCGGCGATCTGCCCAATGTCACAGCAAGCGAAGCCGGAACGGTGTCGCTGGACCTCAGCACCGACATGGTCTCGCTCGATGAAGGCGATGACGCCTATGTGTTTGACGATGACGGCACCGCCCTGGTCCTTCACGCCGATGCCGACGACTATGCCACCGACCCTTCCGGCAATTCTGGCGACCGCATCGCCTGTGCGGTGATCGAAGCCGCGACACAGCCCTGACGACCCGGCCACCCCCTCCTAATTGAGCGGGGTGGCCTATCTATGCCTTCCATCTCGTCAAAAACTTGAACAGGCGCATAATTATGCCCATCTACTTGTGGGCGCCTGCTTGACCGCAACGCGGCGGGCAGGCAATTTGCCCCTATTCCCCTCAGAACTATTCCTGAAGCGCAGGCCGAACGGATTTTGGCTGAGGGTGAGCCTATTATTGTGCCGTGCCGATGGAGGCGTATGAATGGACAAGATCCCGATGACGATAGGCGGCCACAAGGCCCTGACCGCCGAGTTTGAGCACCGCACCTCTAACGAGCGCCGTCGCATCATCGACGCCATTGCTGAAGCGCGCGCGCATGGGGACCTGTCCGAAAACGCGGAATATTCCGCCGCCAAGGAACAGCAGAGCCTCAACGAAGGCCGCATCAAGGAACTCGAGACCATTCTCGCGCTCGCTGACATCATCGATGTCACCAAAATCGGCGGCAAGACGGTCAAGTTCGGCGCGACCGTCACCTATATCGACGAGGACACCGAGGAAGAAAAAACCTACCAAGTGGTGGGCGATCCGGAAGCCGACGCCTCGGCAGGCCGCATCTCGATCTCCTCGCCCATCGCCCGCGCCATGATCGGCAAGGAAGAAGGCGATTCGTTTGAAGTATCGGCGCCGGGCGGCGCAAGAAGCTACGAGATCATCAAGATCCAATACATTTAGCGCTGCTTGGCAGGGCGTTTGCCCTGCATGGCGCCATATTTCGGTTTGTTAACCACAGGCGCGCTCGCCTTGTGGCACAGTTTGCCTTGAAACCTTGCTCTTTCCCCCATTAACTAGTGGTGCGGGAAAGGGCAGAAAGTCGGAGAGCGCTGCGATGCACGCCAAAGTCGTCATCATCGGTTCGGGACCTGCCGGCTACACTGCCGCCATCTATGCAGCGCGCGCCATGCTCGAACCTGTGATGATTCAGGGTCTGCAACCGGGCGGCCAGCTCACCATCACTACCGATGTGGAAAACTATCCAGGCTTTGCCGATGTGATCCAGGGTCCATGGCTCATGGATCAGATGAAGGCTCAGGCCGAGCATGTCGGCACCAAGATGGTGAGCGACCTGATCACCCATGTCGACTTCGACCGCCGCCCCTTTGTCCTGACCGGCGACAGCGGCGAGATCTACACCGCTGACAGCATCATCATCGCCACAGGCGCCCAGGCGAAATGGCTAGGCCTACCTTCCGAGCAGAAATTCCAGGGCTTTGGCGTTTCCGCTTGCGCCACATGCGACGGCTTTTTCTATCGCAACAAGGAAGTGCTGGTGGTTGGCGGGGGCAATACGGCTGTCGAGGAAGCCCTTTTCCTCACCAACTTTGCCTCCAAGGTCATCCTGGTTCATCGTCGCAACGAGTTCCGCGCCGAGCGCATCCTGCAGGAACGCCTGTTCAAGAACCCCAAGATCGAAGTGCGCTGGAACACCGAAATCGCTGACATCGGTGGTTCCGCCATGCCGCCATCGGTGAATTCAGTGACGCTCCGTGATCTTGCCGCAAACCGCACTTACGAGCAGCCCATCGATGGCATTTTCATTGCCATTGGCCATGCACCATCAACGTCCATTTTTGCGGGCAAGCTGGAGATGAAACCGGGCGGCTATCTCAAGGTCAAACCCGGCACGACCGAAACCAACATCCCCGGCGTCTTTGCCGCCGGCGACGTGACCGACGATGTCTATCGCCAGGCCATCACTGCCGCCGGCATGGGATGCATGGCGGCCCTGGAAGCCGAACGATATCTGGCCGAACACGAACTTGCCGAAGCGGCGGAGTAAGCGCCGCCCGCCCACCTAACGAGAAAGCGTCAAAATGCTCGACTGGGACAAACTGAGAATTTTCCATACCGCCGCAGAATCCGGCAGCTTCACTCACGCTGCCGAAAAGCTCGGCATGAGTCAGTCGGCGGTGTCGCGGCAGATCTCGGCGCTGGAAGACGATTTGGGCTTGAAGCTCTTTATCCGCCATGCTCGTGGCCTGGTGCTGACCGAGGTGGGCGAGCAATTGTTCCGCACTGCCCACCGCATGCACTGGGAACTGCAGCAGGTGGAAACGCAGATGTCGGAGTCCCAGGATGTTCCGACCGGGCCGCTGATCGTCACCACGACTGTCGGTATCGGCTCCACCTGGCTGTCTTCGCGGCTTGATGAGTTTCTCAAGCTTTATCCCCTCATCCAGCTCGAGATCCGCCTCAACGACGCCGAACTCGACCTTGCCATGCGCGAGGCGGACGTGGCCATTCGCCTCCACCGGCCAAACCAGTCCGAGATGATCCAGCGCAAGCTGTTCACGGTGCACAACCATTTTTACGCATCCAACAGCTATATCGAGGAACACGGCGTACCTACCAGCGCCGAGCAGCTGGACGATCACCGCATCATCAGCTTCGGCGAGCCAGTCCCCTCTTATCTCGGCGACATCAACTTCCTTGAGCGCATGGGCCGTACTGATTCCAGCCCGCGCCGCGCCGTGCTCAAGGTCAACGCTGTATATGGCATGATGCAAGCCTGCCGCGCCGGCATCGGCATTGCCATGCTGCCAGACTATGTGACCGAGGAAGAAGACGGGTTGGTCCAGGTGCTGCCAGAAATCGAGCTGCCGGCCTATGAGGCCTATTTCGTCTATCCGCCAGCGCTGAAGAATTCCAAGCGCGTCGGCGTGTTCCGCGATTTCCTCGTGGGTAAAGCGCGTGAGTGGAGCTTCTAGGAGCCTTTCAGAGCTCATGCGCTGACTGCATATCTTATATGCCAGGTGCCCGATTGTTGGGCAGGCGCGTGCCTCTTATATGGGCCACACACAGCGGGCGCTTCCCTCCTCCTCCCTTGCGCCCCCTGCGTTCCCTCCTAGCTTGGTGAAAAATCCTGCTAGCCTTATGGCTCCGCTCTCCCCTCGGGCGGGGCCATATTTTTTTTCTTCTCATCTGCAGGTTTCGCATGGCTGACATGCCCGCCGCCGTATTGTCGACCAAGGCAATAGAGTTCATATAGGTATCGTTGCTGAGGCGCGCTCCGTATCCTCCTCCCTCGGACCCCGCATCGCAACACCGAGCCGCGATCGTATCCTCCTCCCACGATCAAGGCTCACCGGCAGAGCGCATCTCCTCCTCCCTTGCCCTCTGCCAAGACTCTGGATTTGGCTTCGGCCCAGTCATGCAGGCCCTGTCTTCGGACAGGGCCTTTTTTTCGTTTGCCTGCCGTGCAGCAGAAATCAACCTGGGCGAGTTGGGAACCGCAGGACGCCATGTGCATTAGATGAAGCAGTGATGCCTTGGTATCGCCGGTTGACAGTTTGTCGCTGTTTGCAATGCATGGCAGGCATGTTGACCCATCTATTGCTGACCAAATGGTCAAAATCTATATTGGCTTTGTCGCCGGAAACGCCGCTCCGTATCCTCCTCCCTCGGACCCGCGTTTAAGCGACATCGGATCGAAGCCGTATCCTCCTCCCTCGGCTTGGGTCCACTCGGTTTGGTGCATATCCTCCTCCCTTGCATCGGGCCATTACTGTAGATTTGGCTTCGGCCCTATCATAAGGCTCCAACTTCGGTTGGAGCCTCTTTTTTTGGCCGTCACGAAATTTGCATGGCTGCACTTCCCATTCGGCATTTGCGCCAATGTCACGGCAGGTCCACATCTTTGCGCGTGATCAGGCGGCATTCGTGGTGCCGCTCCCTCCAAGGTCAGACGCTTCGGCCGATGACCCCTGGCCCCGCCCATCCCCTCGGGCGGGGCCTTTTTCTTCCGGGATCTAAGGCCCTGTAGCAAAGCGCCAAAGCAATCTGCTGTAATGCTGGAGCCGCAGCTCCATAGCCCTGTTGTCCCGGGTTCGACCCCCGATTCATGCTTGCGGGTAGAGCCGTTCCGGCGACAGCCAGGCGGTCCTTACCGAATTCCGGCACAGAACTCCTGTATGCGCCGTACAGCCTCTTCCAGTTCCTTGTTGCTCGCCGCATAGCTCAGGCGGAAATGCCCTGGCAGGCCAAACGCTGCACCATGCACCAGTGCCACGCCGGTCTCTTCGAGCAGAGCCATAACAAAATCTTCGTCCGTTCCGAGCCGGGCGCCACCGGCGCTCGTCTTGCCCAGAAGGCGCTGGCACGAGGGAAACACATAGAATGCCCCCTCCGGCGTGAGGCAATCGAGCCCCGTATTGGCGTTCAGCCCTGCCACCACCAGATCGCGCCTTTGCTGGAACACTTCCCGCCACTCAGCCAAGAATTCCTGCGGCCCGTTGAGCGCCTCGACCGCCGCCCATTGCGAAATAGAACTTGGATTGGTGGTCGATTGCCCCTGCAGCTTTGTCATGGCTGCAAGTAGCGGGCGGGGTCCCGTGCAATAGCCAATGCGCCAGCCGGTCATGGCATGGGATTTGGACACCCCATTCATGGTGAGCGTGCGCGCCTGAAGCGCTGGCTCCACCTGTGCAATGGTAGTGAAACTGCCCCCGTCATAAACCAGCACTTCATAAATGTCGTCGGTCAGAATGTGTACATGGGGGTGCCGCATCAGCACCTCCGCCAGGCCCTTGAGCTCCTGCGCTGTATAGGCCGCACCGGTCGGATTGGATGGCGTGTTGAGGATCAGCCATTTGGTTCGGGGCGAAATGGCTGCTTCGAGCGCCTCGGGGCTGAGCTTGAACCCGGTCGATGCACCCGCGACCGCGAACACGGGCTCGGCTCCGCAAAGCCGGACGATCTCGGGATAGCTGACCCAATAGGGCACCGGCACCACCACTTCGTCGCCCGCGTTAAGGGTCGCCATCATGGCATTGAAAATGATCTGCTTGCCACCCGAGGACACAAAGCAATCGGCAGCGGTAACATCGAGCCCGTTGTCGCGACGGAACTTGGCGGCCACTGCCTCCTTGAGCTCGGGAATGCCGTCCACATTGGTGTAGCGCGTCTTGCCCTCGTTCATCGCCCGAACGGCAGCATCGCGTACATGCTGCGGAGTGTCGAAATCCGGTTCGCCAGCGGCGAGTGCAATGATATCGCGCCCTTCTGCGGCAAGAACACGCGCCTTCTGGGTAATCGCAACCGTAGCAGAGGGCGCAACCCGCGCCAGGGCATCAGATAAAAACGCCAATCAAGCCTCCCATGAACGCCCGGATTGATAAGGGCTCCTGCGACCACGGGCAACAGATCAATCGCGGGGCGACGCCGTCGATTCGCGGATCACCAGCCGCGGCTCCAACACCCGGCGCCCCGTTACCTGCGTGCCATCCAATGCGGCCTCGACGGCAAGCCGCGCAATCTCCTTCATGGGCTGCTCAATGGTGGTGAGCTTGGGCGTGGACAAAGCCGCTTCCGGCACGCCGTCAAAGCCGATCACCGAGACATCGCCAGGCACTGACCACCCGTTCTGGATCAACCAGTCGATGGCAAACATGGCGACCATATCCGACATCGCAAGAATGCCCGTCGGAACCTCGGCCGCGGCAAAGATAGCTTCCAGAGCTGCAATTGTGCTGGCGCGGCTTTCCCGCGTCTCGTGGATGGGGACGGAAACGCGGGGAATGCCGGCGGCGTCCATTGCGTCCCAGTAGCCGCGCACACGGGTGCTCGAGGTGGAATAAACGGCAGCGTCGATCTCCCCGGCAGTGACCGGCCCCTGATGCTTCTCGCTCAAGGCGGTCGACAGGATGGCAAGCCGCCGGTGACCCAAGGCAAGCAGGTGTTCGGCCGCCATTCGGGCGCCCCCGCGATTGTTGACGCCGATGGCGGGGATGGAATTGTCGGCTGCACCGATCGCCAGCGCCACATAGGGCAATTGCCGTTGTCGGGTGAGTTCCACGAGACGCTCGCCGCCCTCGACGCACAGCAAGATAAAGCCGTCCACCAGGGCAGATTGGATGTTCCAGTCCAACCGTTCACCGCTGAGCGCCGAAACCAGCGCCACCCCTGCCCCACGCGCATCGCAGATCTCGGAAATTTCCGCCATCAGATGGCGCGCCCAGAGATCCTCGAAGAAATAGCTGAGCGGCTCGATGGCAGCGACGCCCACCGCATTGACCTTGCCGCCCCGCAGCAGACGGCCGGTAATGCTTGGTCCGCTGTAGCCAAGTTCCGTTGCGACCTTAAGCACATGCTCGCGCACTTCCTCGCGCACGATTTCGGGCCGGCTGAAAGCATTCGATGCCGTGCCTTGCGAAACGCCGGCAGCCTTTGCCACGTCCCGCAGCTTGATGGGTTTGTCGCCTTGTGCTGCCACCTAAGTCCTCATCCTTAAAACCGCATCATAGCAGGAGTTTTGTACCGGTTCAAATCTCCGCTTGACTTCAGGTGTCGCAGGCGTATCTTGAACCGGTTCAACAAGCTTCTGCATGCCCTAATTGAATCGATTCAAGGAGCGCTAGTATGATTCCCGCAAGCTATTTGTATAGAGGATACTACCATCAGCATTGGGAGCAGGAAGCCGGGCCGGTTCAAGGCGCCCAGCAGGCGCCCCAATCGGGTCACCTCATCATCGTCCATCGCCTGCTCAAGTTCTTGCTGCATCGCATAGGCGCCCACCGCCACTCCCTCGGTGTTCATGCCTATGATTGAAGTCCTGCAGCCGGCGCAACCACTCAATGCCGGCTGCTTCTCAATACCAGTGCATTACACGCGCCACATTTATGCCCTGAAATGGTCTGGAACCAACCCCATTCGATACAAACTCGAACCGCAATCGGATGGCCTACTCTGCTCATCGTCAAGACAAACCAAGACGTTGATCCCATGCAAAAAACTACGTCTTCCAAGCGGAAGCTCACGCCCTACGCCGTTGCGACTTCGCTCCTCCTTGTCGCTGGCGCTGCAACGGGGCTCATCGCGGGTGTCACACCCGCCACCGCTGCCAGTCTTGCGCAACAGCCCGACACGCAGATCGCCGTATTCATGATCCCCCTGACCATTCTGGTGCTGGCGGTGATGTTTGAAGTCACGCGAATGGTGCTGCGCGGCGCCGTTCCTGCCGAACTACCCGCCAGAAGCCGTCGCCCTCCCCTTTCGGATCGTCACGCCGAAAACTGATTCCTCCAAAGCAGAGTGACTTAGAGGCTGGCCTTGCGCCGGCCTTTTTCTTTTCGGCTTCTGGCAGGCTATGCTTTCGGCGATCCTTCATCTATCCAGAAGCCCTTCAAGCACCATCCATCAGCAGACCTCTCTCTGGCCCGAGAAGCGCCCATGTCCCGCCCCATCGCCATCCTCCTCCTGCTGATCTGCACATCTCTTTGGGGCTTTGCCTTTGTGGTGCAGAAATCGGCCATGGACAGCATGGGCCCGCTCACCTTTATAGGGGTGCGCTATCTCCTGGGCGGCATTGTCATCCTGCCCCTGGCATTGCTTCTCGCGCGCCGCGCCCCACAGAGCCTCTCTGCGCGGCAATGGTGGTTCGTGTTCGCCATGAGCATGGCATTTTTTCTTGGCGCCTGGCTGCAGCAAGCGGGATTGATGACCACCACGGCCACCAATGGTGGCTTCCTGACCAGCCTTTATGTGCTGTTCGTGCCGCTGATCGGCCTCCTCCTGTTCCGCAATTGGCCGCACGCGATCGTCTGGATCGGCATTCCCCTGGCGCTTGTCGGGATCTACTATCTCAATGGCGGCGGGCTCGACCGGCTCAACAGCGGCGATGGCCTCGTGGTCGTTGGCGCAGTGTTCTGGGCCATTCAGGTCATCATGCTGGGTTTCATCATGCGCACGGCTGGCCAGCCGGTTCTTGTCTCCAGCGTCAGCTTCCTTCTGGTGGGCGCCGCCGGGCTGATCCTCGCCTTTATTCTTGAAACACCGAATCTCTCCGGCATCCTCGCGGGCTGGCAGCAGATCGCCTATGCCGGCATCTTCTCCACCGCCATTGCCTTCTCGCTCCAGGCGGTCGGCCAGCAACACGTACCCGCGGCCAATGCCGCGATCATCCTGTCCTCGGAATCCTTGTTCGCAGCGCTTGGCGGCGCCATTTTCATGGCGGAGCGCTTGACCCCGATCGGCTATGCCGGCGCCACGCTCTTGTTCGCCGCCATCGTTATGGTCGAAGCCCTGCCCCCCATGCTCGCCCGGCGCAAGCGCCGCAATACCCTGGGGCCTATCGGCAGCACTGCTGCGTAAGGGGTATTGAGGCGGAATCGGCGTCCTATTTCCCGTGCCGATACATCTGGTAGCTCTTGCAGACGACCAGAAGGACACAGCCCTCGAGTGTCAGTTGATCCTCGCTGACCTGGGTAATGGTGCCCTGCGCCGAATGGCCGAACAACCGCATCTTGCCGCGCCATTGGGTGGGGCTGACCTGCGTGACCCGCTCCATCATTGGCTTGTTGAGCAAGGGCTTATAGCGCTCGTTGTAGTCAGCGTCAGACAGCCAGACCAGCGCACCGCATAATTGCTGCCCATCGCCACAGGTATTGAGCTGGATGCGCGTGTCCCGCGTTTCCAGCTCCCAAACTCCATCCGGCGACGCCGCTGTTGCGGGCATGATGGAGCCCGCTACAACCATCGCTGCAAAAACCGATCGAAGGAAACGCATAACCAAACTCCTGCCTGAACTGCCAGCACCTTGTCCGCCTTCATCTGAATACCGGCTGAACAGGGGCGTCATGCCGGCGTCACACGGACGCAATAGCCTTCAGCCATCCCGGCTTTCCCATGCAGCCGGGACTGCCGAGCCTACGTGCCCACGTACGCTTGGCCCCAGCGGAAAGCGGTTGCCAACCCCTTCCCCGCCGACCAATCGGCACTTGGCCGCCCACCGGGTGGCCTTTTTTTACGAACTGGATCGCTTCACTTGCCCCTCATCGACCCGAGTGTCATCCGGGCCTGCAAGCTTACCCGGCAGGCACAACATCCATTCACCTGTTGATCCCGGTCACCAGCCCCTTCATCCCAGCCGCCGGCCGCGCTATGCCCTGCTCATGGCCAAGCTCTACTTTTCCTTCGCGGCAATGAATGCCGGCAAATCGACCTTGCTGCTGCAGGCCGCGTATAATTATCGCGAGCGCGGCATGCGGCCCCTCCTCTACACATCGGCGCTCTACGCAACTGACGGCGTCGGCCTCATCTCCTCCCGCATCGGCATCAGCGAACCCGCCGAACTCTACCGCGCCGAGGATGACCTTTACCTCGCCATTCGCGACCACACGGAAGCAGGCAAGGTCGACTGCGTCTTTGTGGACGAAGCGCAGTTCCTCACGCCCGAACAGGTCTGGCAGCTCGCCCGAGTCAGCGACCGCCTCAGGATCCCGGTCATGTGCTTTGGCCTGCGTACCGACTTCCGTGGCAAGCTCTTTCCCGGCTCCGCAGAACTGCTGGCAATTGCCGATGTGCTGCGCGAAATCCGCACCATTTGCGAGTGCGGTGCCAAGGCGACCATGGTGGTGCGCCAAAGCCCAGATGGCCGCGTCCTTGTTGAAGGAGAGCAGGTTTCCATCGAAAAATCGGTCTATGTTTCCTTGTGCCGCAAGCATTGGGAAGAAGCGGTGGGCCGCTGGCCGGTTCTGGGGCCCTGAACAAGGAGTTCATGCATGAACGACACGCAAGCCGAGCCGCAAGGCGCCCTCACCATCCGTACCCTAGCCATGCCGGCCGACACCAATCCGGCCGGTGACATTTTTGGCGGCTGGGTCATGAGCCAGATGGACATTGCCGGCTCCATCGCCGCCGTGGAGCGCGTCCAGGGCCGCGTCGTTACCGTGGCCGTGGAAGCCATGACTTTTATTGCCCCGGTCAAGGTCGGCGACGTCTTGTGCGTCTACACGTCCATTGAACGGGTGGGAAACACATCGGTCACCGTGTCCATCGAGGCCTGGGCGCGGCGGCGCCTAGAAGGCCGCCACAAGGTCACTGAAGGACGCTTTGTTTATGTGGCGCTAGGCGAAGACGGGCAAAAGCGCCGTATCGAACAATAGGCTGCCGACGCCTACCAAGCTGTTCCTAAACGCCCTGTTCAGCCAGCGTTCACATGCGCTTACGTAAAAACAGGACCAGTTCAGGCCAGCAAGTGGCCCATCGCTTGGAGTGCGAAAGCTCATGAAATCCGTTCGTCTCGGCCTTGTTGCTACGCTGTCGCTTTTGGCCAGCACCTTGGGCGCCTTTGCGGCACCCGCGACCGTCACAGCCCATGTGAATGTGCGCAGTGGTCCGGGCGTCGAGTACCGGGCGGTCGGCTCCGTTCCGCGCAATACTGTAGTAGATCTGGGGCAGTGCCGCGGCGATTGGTGCCAGATTTCGAGCTACGGCCTCTCCGGCTGGGTTTCCAGCCAATACCTTGTGGACGCCCCGCTCCCCAGCCCACAGCCACAACCTCAGCCACAGCCGCCCACTCAGCCTCAGCCCAATTGGCCGCAGCCGGATTGGTCCAAGCCTGGTTCTGGCCGGCCCCATCAGGGTCCCGACCGGCCGCGGCCGCCGCGTCCTACCATCCCCGCCCCTGTCCCCGAGCAGCAGGATGCCGGCGCCTGCTTCTATGCCGAACGCAATTTCGGGGGCGCCAGCTTCTGCCTGGAGCAAGGTGAAGAACTTGCCCGCTTCCGCACCTGGGACAACCGGATCCGCTCGGTGGAAGTCTTCGGTGGCGCCAAGGTAGATCTTTGCAGCGACCGCAATCTTTATGGCGCCTGCGTAACCCTGCGCCGCGACACCGGCCGGCTCCCCTCCGACATTGACCGGCGCGCATCCTCCGTGGAAGTCTACTGAGCTAGCATCGAGTTCTAGCTCGACATTTCAGCGCGGGCGGAACTCTTTGGTTTCTGCCTTCGTTTCTTGGCCGATCAATAATCATCCGGCGCGCCGCCTCTTTTGTTTTCACCCAAAAGCGCGGTTCGCCAGTTCAGGAGCCAATCTATGAAGCGCAATACCCGCAAGATGCTGCTCAATGTGGCGACGGGGATCGCCGTTGCTGCAACAGCCGCTGCCGTGTTTGTGCCGGCCGCCTATGCAGCGCCCGGCGTTGTTACCAGCAACATCAATGTGCGCTCCGGCCCCGGCACCAATTACGGCGTCGTCGACACTGTTCGGCGCGGCACGCAGGTGGATGTGCAGCAGTGCCAGGGCTCATGGTGCTTCATCAGCAAGCCAGGCCCTGACGGCTGGGTTTCGGCCACCTATCTCAGTGCCGGCGGGCGCCCGGTTAATCCGACCCAGCCCGGTATTTCGTTCAACTTCGGCGGCAATGGCGGCCCGGAGATCACCATTGGCGTCGGTGGCGGCAATGACAATCCCCGCCGTCCGCGTCCGCCCGTGATCGAAGAGCCCGATTTTGCCGGCGAAGTCTGCCTTTATGATCGCACCCGCTTCCGTGGCGAAAGCTATTGCATTGCAGAGGGCGAAAGCATCCGCAACCTCGGCGCATTTGCCGATCGGGCGTCCTCCATCGAGAACCCCGATGGCCTGGAGGTTCAGGTCTGCTCCGAGCGCAATTTCCGTAATTGCCGCACCTACACCACCTCAGCCTCTTCGCTGGGTGAGTTCGACGACTTCATCGTCTCGGTTCGCGTCCGCTAAACCCGTCGGTTCTTGGCCGATCTACGAATAAGAAAAGGCGCCAGCATCGTTTGGCGCCTTTTTTCGTTGCTCTTGGTATCAGCCAATGGTTTTGCTAAGCCACATCATCGTTCAGCCAGGAAAACTCCCATGCGTCGCCCCAGTTTTCTCGCCGCCTTTCTTCTTTTCCTCGGGCTCGCCGCCCCTGCCCTGGCCTATTCGGAATCGGGCACCCACGCCTGGAGCACACGCCCCCTGGTGCTGAGCTCCGGCCCTGGCACGGCCTATCACACGACAGGCGAAATCCCGGAGAACGCCGCCATCAAGGTTTTGCGCTGCCAGCGCCTCTGGTGCCTTGTCGATGGCCCCGGCGGCCGCGGCTGGACAAGCAAGGACCGCATCGCCTTTGGCAAGACTCCGACCGACTGGCCCGGCGGCATCAATCCCGATTACCCCGCCGGTGGCCCGGGCGAGGTCTGCTTCTATAGCGGTACCAACTACACCGGCTTCCGCTTCTGCGCCGAAACGGGTCGCGTGGTGCAGGATTTTGCCCTTCTCAACCTCGACAACCAGTTCCAGTCCGTTGAACTGATCGGCAACGTCTCCGTCGCCGCCTGCCGCGACCGCTTCTTCCAGAGCTATTGCGAGCGCATCATCGTCTCGCAACCCGTGCTCGACCAATACCTCCGCCGCAATCTGACGTCGGTTCGGGTATACTGACGCACTGCCCTCCATTCGTCGTCATTGCTTGGCTCGTCCGGGCAATCCAGTTCCGCCCAGCCATCGCATGGACCACCCGAACAAGTCGGGTGGTGACGAAGGAAAGCCCAGATCTGTCCCTCCCCCTCCCAAGGGGAGGCTAGGTGGGGGAATATTACCCGATCACACCATCCTGACACCCCCTGTCAGCACCACCTGTTCCCTCTCCGTTCGTTTGCCGGTACACTGCCGGGAACATTGCATTTCCCTGCTATGATCCCCATCTGTTGAGCTCCCCCAGCGCACGGTGTTTACCCATGGCCTCCAAATCCGCTCGCCCCGGCAAAGCTGAATTCTCTATCGACGATTTCCTGGGTGAGATCGAAAAGGCCGAGGATCTCGCCGCGAGCAAGCCGCTTTATGCCGAAAGGATGCGCAACAAGCGCGCGCTGGATCGCGCCGAAGCCGCCGAGAAAGCCGCTGCTGCCGAGCCCAAGACCCCGCTAGAAAAGCGCCGCACCCGCAAGGCCTCGCACGACACCGTCACCGGCATGGCGGCAAAGCCCAACAAGACCAAGATCAACTCCGTCGTCCGCCCGGACTTCGACGGCATGGGCGAAGCGCCCCAGGCTGGCTTCAACCACATGCCTTCGGCCAAGACCGTCGCAGGCATGATTGGCGATCCCCAGAAGAAGGCGGACATGCTGGATGCGCTCGACGCCTCCATCAAGAAGAACAAGGCGCGTAAGGGCGAGTCGCTGGAGAACGCACAGACCGTCGGCATCACCGCCACGGTGAAGGCGCTCGAGCAGATCATCCTCCATGGCCGCAAGGAAGTGGAAGGCTCCTCCCCCTGGGTGCCGCACAAGGCGCAGAACCGGCTAGAACGGCGCATGGGCGGCAAGCCCTTCCGCCTCGTCACCGACTACAAGCCCGCCGGCGACCAGCCCACTGCCATTGCCGAGCTCGTGGAAGGCATCAACAATGGCGAGACTGATCAGGTCCTGCTCGGCGTCACCGGCTCGGGCAAGACGTTCACCGCCGCCCAGGTCATCGCCCAGACCAATCGCCCCGCGCTGATCCTTGCGCCCAACAAGACTCTCGCCGCCCAGCTCTATGGCGAGTTCAAGACCTTTTTTCCCGACAACGCCGTCGAATATTTCGTGTCCTACTACGACTACTACCAGCCCGAAGCCTATGTGCCGCGCACGGACACCTATATCGAAAAGGAATCCACCATTAACGAGCAGATCGACCGCATGCGCCACTCGGCGACGCGGGCGATCCTCGAGCGGGACGACGTGATCATCGTCTCCTCGGTCTCCTGCATCTACGGCATCGGCTCGGTGGAAGACTACACCGCCATGACGATCGACGTTCAAAAAGGCCAAAAAATCGACCAGCGCGAGCTGCTCGCCAAGCTGGTGGCCCTCCAGTACAAGCGCGGCGACACCGGCTTCGTGCGCGGCACGTTTCGCGTGCGCGGCGATACGGTTGAGATATTCCCCGCCCACTATGAAGCCGCCGCCTGGCGCGTGACCCTGTTCGGCAACGAGATCGAGGCCATCACCGAGTTCGACCCGCTTACGGGGAAGAAATCGGCCGACCTTTCCTTTATCCGCGTCTTCGCGAACTCGCACCACGTCACGCCCCGCACCACCATGAACCAGGCGATCAAGCTGATCCGCCAGGAGCTGCAGTCTCGCCTGCAGGAGCTCAACGGCGCCGGCCGGTTCCTTGAAGCCCAGCGCCTTGAACAGCGCACACTGTTCGATCTCGAAATGATGGAAGCCACCGGCTCCTGCGCCGGCATCGAGAACTATTCGCGCTACTTCTCCGGCCGCAAGCCCGGCGAGCCACCACCGACCCTGTTCGAATATTTGCCCGACAACGCCCTAGTGTTCGTCGACGAATCCCACGTCACCATCGGCCAGCTCGGCGCCATGTACCGCGGCGACCTCCGCCGCAAGGCCACCCTGGCCGAATACGGCTTCCGCCTCCCCTCCTGCATGGACAATCGCCCCCTCCGCTTCGAGGAGTGGAACGCCATGCGCCCTCAATCGGTCTATGTCTCGGCCACCCCCGGCTCATGGGAAATGGAGCAGACCGGCGGCGTCTTTGCCGAACAGGTCATCCGCCCCACCGGGCTGATCGACCCGCCGGTGGAAATCCGCCCCGCCAAGGCGCAGGTCGATGACGTCGTCGACGAGATCCGCCAGACCAACAAGAAGGGCTACCGCACCCTCCTCACCGTCCTCACCAAGCGCATGGCCGAGGACCTCACCGAATACCTCCACGAGCAGGGCATTCGCGTGCGCTACATGCACTCCGATGTGGACACCATCGAGCGCATCGAGATCATCCGCGATCTGCGCCTGGGCGCCTTCGACGTCCTCGTCGGCATCAACCTCCTGCGCGAAGGCCTCGACATTCCCGAATGCGGCCTCGTCGCCATTCTCGACGCCGACAAGGAAGGCTTCTTGCGCTCCGAAACCTCCCTGATCCAAACGATCGGCCGCGCCGCGCGCAACGTCGATGGCAAGGTCGTCCTCTACGCCGACAAAACCACCGGCTCCATGGAACGGGCGTTGGCCGAAACCAACCGGCGTCGTGAGAAACAACTCGCCTACAACGCCGAACACGGCATCACCCCCCAGTCCGTCCGCTCCAACATCCACGACATCGTGGACTCCGTCGCCGAACGCGACCACGTCACGGTCAGCATCGGCAAAGGCCGCGACGGAAAGGAACAGATCCAGGTCGGCGCCAACCTCGCTGCCGTCATCAAGGACATGGAAGCCCAGATGCGCGAAGCGGCGACGAATTTGGAGTTCGAAAAGGCGGCGAGGTTGAGGGACGAGGTGAAGCGGCTGCGGGAGATGGAGTTGGATACGTTGAGCGGCGAAGTCTCCTGATCACCTCACCATTAGCTAGGCCGACACCCTCGAGCATGTCCAAATGTAAGCTTCAAGTTGTGGAGCTTGTTGTTGCAAACAGTTCGGGATCTAGCAGCAAAACAGTCACGGGAGGACTACAGACTTAGGAAGGAAGTAATGTAGTCGACTCCACTTCTGGAGCTTCTTCCAGATGAAGGCCAGGAAGTTGCGGCTCTACATCTTCGACATTCAACCAGTTGAGCCAGTCCAGGTAGGCAAAATTGTCGTAGGCCAGTTGCGGCACTACGATCGTTAACCGCTTAAATGAACAACCTCGGAAAGTGCAGTTGTCGATGTATACCCCGTTGGCGGGAGTTTTGTCGTGGAGCGCACCCTATTTTGACCGGACATGTGGCATAGCTGATAAGGCATAGGCATACGCCTATGAGTACGACTATGTCCAAGAGTGCCGATGAGCCGTTTCGACGGGTCGAAGTGATTACTTCCGT
>NZ_PYWB01000030.1 GCF_003056345.1 Devosia submarina
CAGCTTCTCTATCGCGGTTTGTGTCAAGGGCCGTACGGCGTCATCTGCCGCCGAGAGGCGGCATGCCGGACTTGCGAAGACGCCAACGAGCGGCATGCGTTGAGGGTCAGCCTTTGCTGCTCGGCCTGAGGTCATGCCACACGGGGCTCGCGCTTCTCTTCGGGGTCGGCGCCGTGGCCGCCCCATGATGGGGTAAGAGAGGCGGAATGGATCAATCTTTCGGGCGCCCTTGCCAACCGGAGGGCTGCTGCCAGTACGATCTCACGCCACCTTCGTCCCCGTGAGGACCTCTTCCTGCCGAGGCAGAACCGTTAAAGCTCCTGTAAGTGGGTAGTCAGGCGCCCGCTGCGGTGGGTTCGCTGCCCCAGCGGAAGTCAGTCCCGTCGGTCCACATCCGGTGCAGGATCACCGCCAGGCGTCGTGCCACGGCAACAATGGCACGACGCTGGCCTCGGCGCTGCGCAACCCGCATGCCCCAGGCCTTCAGCCACGACCAGTGACCACGTTGGGTGAGCAGTACCTGGGCGGCCTCGTACAGCATCGTGCGCAGCATGGTGTCGCCGCACTTCGAGATGCCGCCATCGTAGTCGATCTCACCCGACTGGTGACGACGAGGCGTCAACCCGACATGGGCACCCACCGCCCGGGAATGAACAAAGCGCTGCGGCTGATCGACAGTCGCGCGGTAGGTCAACGCCACAACCGCGCCGACACCCGGTGCCGTCATCAATCGCCGGCAGACGGGATCATGCCGCACGACGTCGAGCAGCATCCTGTGCAGCCTAGTGAACTCCTGGCGCATGACACGACGGATGGTCAGCAGCGGCTCGATGATGGCGGCAAGCCTGGGCAAACCTTTGACCAGCTCACGGATACGCGTCTCGAATCCAGCTTGTCCGACGACGCCGACCTTTAGGCCGAAGTTGCGCAAGGTGCCACGCAGGTCGGCATCAACGTCGAGCATCTTGCGCTGCACCAGCTTGCGCGCAGTCAGCAGCATCCGCTTCTCCTGGCTTGCCAGCGTCTTCACATACACCGGCTTAAACAGGCCCACGCGCATCATCTGGGCAATGCCGCGCGCGTCGTGTCGGTCGGACTTGTTGATCTGCTGCGCCTTGAGCAGCGACTTCATATGACGGGTCTCGACGCAGATCACGGGCAGCCCCGCGTCCGCCAGGCCGTTGACCAGCCACTGCGACAGAGGCCCAGCCTCAATCCCGACGCGACCATAGTCCTCGCCAATCGAAGTCAGCAGCGTGACGATGTCGTCCGGCTCGGATGGCACCTTCTGCTCGCATACTACTTTGCCGGTCTCATCGACGACGCACACCGCCGTCTCCAGCACCGACACGTCCAGTCCCACAAAATGCGCCATCGCCGTTGCTCCTTCCCTGGATGCTAGAGGTCAGGTGCGACCTCGACAGCATCGTACATGAAGGGGCTGCAGCTTCTCGATCTCAGATCGCGCCACAGCCGCCGCGATACACCATCT
>NZ_PYWB01000031.1 GCF_003056345.1 Devosia submarina
TGAATAGCCCCGCGTTCTGTAGACACCTTCGGGGTTAGATTTGGTGTCGCCGTTCGAATTCGACGGGTGAGAGCATGCCGTTGCGGACGTGCTTGCGTGTTGGGTTGTAGAACATTTCGATGTAATCGAACACATCCTGGCGCGCTTCGTCCCGTGTTCGATAGGTCCGGCGCCTGATCCTCTCGCGTTTGAGCAGGTTGAAGAAGCTTTCGGCCACCGCATTGTCATGGCAGTTGCCGCGCCGGCTCATGGAGTGAACCAGATTATGGTGCCGCAGGAAGCTGGCCCAATCCATGCTGGTGAACTGGGAGCCCTGGTCGGAATGGACCAGCACCGTATTCTGTGGCTTTCGGCGCCAAACCGCCATGTACAGAGCCTGGAGCACAACTTCGCTGGTCTGTCGGCTTTGCAGTGACCAGCCGATGACGCGGCGCGAGAACAGATCGATGACCACGGCCAGATAGGCAAAGCCCTCCATCGTCTTGATATAGGTGATGTCGGTCACCCAGGCGGTGTCCGGCGCATGGACGTCGAACTGCCGGGCCAAGGTGTTGTCGACCACAACAGATGGCTTGCCTCTATAGGAGCTAGGCCGGCGTCGATAGCCGATCTGGGCCTTGATCCCGGCCAATCTGGCCAGACGCGCAATGCGGTTGGGACAACTGGTCTCGCCTTGGTCCAGCAGATCATCATGCAACTTGCGGTAGCCATAGACCTTGCCGCTCTGCTTCCAAGCATCTTCGATGAGCTGGGTCTGGCGAATGTCTTCCTGGGCCCGTTTGCTCAAGGGGCTTTTGAGCCAGGCATAGAAGCCGCTGGGATGGATACGCAGGCAACGGCACATGGTGCGCACTGAGAATTGCTGGCGATGCTCGGCAACGAACGCGTACCTCACTTTGCATCCTTGGCGAAGTACGCGGCCGCTTTTTTTAGGATGTCGCGCTCCTCGGTGACCCGTGCCAGTTCCCGCTTCAACTGCCGGATCTCGTCCGACTGATCTCCGCCCTTGGCGACAACAGATGCGTACTTTTTCTTCCACTCGTAGAGAGAATGCGCACTCACGCCCAAGCGCTGCGAAACCTCCGAAACCGGGTAACCCCGGTCGGTGATCTGACGCACCGCGTCCCGCTTGAACTCGTCGGTGAAATTGGCTTTGCCCATAAAGGCCTCCTTGCCTCAAAATTAGGGAAGAAGGCGTCTACAAATCTAGGGGCTATTCA
>NZ_PYWB01000032.1 GCF_003056345.1 Devosia submarina
CTCAAGGAAGCCCTTGATCTCGCGCGCCCAAAAAAACGGACCTCGCCGTTGCTGTCGTGGAGCAATCCCGAGGACGATACCCAATGAGTGCCGTAGCAAGAACATTAGGCGTCTCCAGATCCAACCTGATCGAGCGTGCCAGCAAGCCATCCAAGCCGCGCGGCTCATATCGCAAGGCAGATGATGTGGTTCTTCTTTCCGAACTGCGCCCGATTATCGACCAGCGACCCACCTACGGTTATCGCCGCGTGACAGCATTGCTCAACCGGCAGCGGCGCAAAGAGGGCAAGCCCATGGTCAACACCAAGCGGGTTCTCAGGGTCATGCAGCAGAACGGACTGACCCTTCAAAAGCATACGGCTCTGCGGCCAGGCCGCACGCATGACGGCGTCGTTGTTGCCCTCCGCTCCAATATCCGATGGTGCTCCGATCATCTGGAGATCCATGCCCGCAACAGAGAGGTTGTCCGCATCGTCTTCGTCATCGATGCCTGTGACCGGGAGATCATCGCCTGGTCTGCTGTCGCCAATGCCGGCATCTCCGGTGAGATGGTGTGCGACCTGATGATCGCGGCAGTCGAGCGTCGCTTCGGTAGCCTCAAGGTCCCACACCGGCTGGAGTGGCTCTCCGACAATGGCAGTGCCTATATCGCCAGGCAGACCGCTCAAGTATCTGCCGCACTTGGTCTAACCCTGCTCTTCACCCCCGTCAGAAGCCCGCAGAGCAATGGCATGTCCGAGGCCTTCGTAAAGACCCTGAAGCGAGACTACGCTTCGACCGCAATCCTCCCAGACGCCGACACCATCCTCGCCTTGCTGCCAGGATGGATCGAGGACTACTGTGAGGTT
>NZ_PYWB01000033.1 GCF_003056345.1 Devosia submarina
CACCATCCGGGCGGCCCCCAGACTGGCCAAATCGAGAAAAATCCATAGCCCCCATTCCCGTAGGTCGCGGGTTCGTTCTTCGGGGACTTTCGGGCGCCTGTCGGCAGCCGAAACTCTTCACGGGAGCCGACTGGCAGGTTCAGGATCCATAGGCTCGATAGCTGCCATTCAGAATCGATCGCCCATGGCATCGACCGACCCCATTGTCGCCGTTCGAAGCGCCGCGTTCGGCGCCCGAAACCGGCCGTTCATTCACTTCCACCCGACGGCAAAGTCGGGGCCGTCTGCTGAAGGGGTCATCAGGGAATTCAAGCGGCTCTTCAAGATTGAAAAAAACTCACCCACTGTTACCCGCGCCGAAGGTCGCCTCACGGGAAGCGGCGGATTCTTGAAGAGTACGGCCTCGTCACCGACGACTATCACCGCACACAATGGGTTTGGTTTGCTGTGATCTTCACCGCAATCTGGCGCAATTTCTCCAGCGCTAACTGGCGGACTGCGGGCGAGATCTCAAAGAAAAGTAGAACGGACGTTCGAGCGTGATGCCGCGAAAGTCTGGTCAGAGCCCAAAGTGACGAATGCTGCACGATGGGCGAATGTCGATTACCGACCTCACTACGCCAGCGTGCGCGTCATCTCACGGATCAGATCATTTGTCTCTGGTCTCGTCGTTTGGTGCCGATATCGAAGAGCCAAAACAGTTCTTGATATTTCAAGACCATCGATGGGTTTCGACACCAAGCCCATGTCTGAAGGAATAGCGGTGGCTGGCAGGATCACCGCACCTGACCCTTGTCGCGCCAGTTCAACCAACCAATCCA
>NZ_PYWB01000034.1 GCF_003056345.1 Devosia submarina
CCAAAGATGTCGGGTTGTTCCTCGCCTTCCACGATCAGGTAGCCGGCCAGCCCGCGTTCAGCCCGCGAGAGGGCATGGTCCACAAGAACGTACTGTCCCGGTACTTCGCACTTGAACTCGACGATGGCGGCGCCGCCCGAAGGTACGGTCACGGTTTGAACATCGGTCAGCGGCGGGCTGGTGATCGAGGCGGCCTGGTAGACGCGGTCGAAGATCTCCCCGATCACGTGGAAGGAGGAGGTGAAGTTCGGGCCGCCGACGCCAAAGAAGATGCGCACCGTTTCCCCGACCTTGGCCTTCAAGGGGAAGTGCTCCGTCAGGGCACCAACGTGTCCGTTGAACACGAAATATTCGGGGCGTTCGTTGAGCAGTTTGTCGTAGCTCTCGGTCAGCAGGCCCGGCGTGCCGAAGGGTTCCTCGGTGTAGATCTCGCCTTGCATGACGTAGAATTCCTTATCCACAGGAGCAAGACCGTCTTCGGGCTCCACAAGGATCAGGCCATACATGCCGGCCGCGATGTGCATGGCCACGGGCGGAACGGCGCAGTGGTAAACGTAAAGCCCGGGGTTAAGTGCCTTGAAGCGGAACGCATGTTCCTCGCCTGGCATGGAGGTGGTGAGCACGGCACCACCGCCAGGGCCAGTTGCGGCGTGGAAGTCCACATTGTGGGCCATCCAGCTGTCCTCGGCATTGCGGAGGTAGCACTCAACCGTGTCGCCGACGCGCACGCGAATGAAAGGGCCCGGTACGCGGCCGTTGAACGTCCAATAGCGGTAGACGCTGTCCCC
>NZ_PYWB01000035.1 GCF_003056345.1 Devosia submarina
TTCCAAGCTGGCCTCCCTGCCGCAGCAGGATCATACTGTGAGATACCCATTACGTTTCTCCTATGGCCAAAGTGGCCGGCAGAGGAACGGTTGAGCAACGGGCCCTACGGCCGTGGACATCAAAGATTGCCAAAGGGGCAGGGGGCTACCGACCCCATTGTCGCCGTTCGGAGCGCCGCGTTCGGCGCCCGAAACCGGCCGTTCATTCCCTTCCACCCGACGGCAAAGTCGGGGCCGTCTGCTGAAGAGGTCAGCAGGGAAATCAAGCGGCTCTACAAGATTGAAAAGAACCAACCCACTATTACCAGCGCCGAAGGTCGCCTCACGCGGCGCGGTGGCTTCTTGAAGAGTACGGCCTCGTCACCGACGACTATCACCGCACACAATGGGTGTGGTTCGCTGTGACCTTCACCGCAATCTGGCGCAATTTCTCCAGCGCTAAGTGGCGGATTGCGGGCGAGATCTCGAAGAAAAGTAGAACGGACGTTCGAGCGTGATGCCGCGAAAGTCTGGTCTGAGCCCAAAGTGACGATTGCTGCACGATAGGCGAATGTCGATTACCGACCTCACTACGCCAGCGTGCGCGTCATCTCACGGATCAGATCATTTGTCTCTGGTCTCGTCGTTTGGTGCCGATATCGAAGGGCAAAAACAGTTCTTGATATTTCAAGACCATCGATGGGTTTCGACACCAAGCCCATGTCTGAAGGAATAGCGGTGGCTGGCAGGATCACCGCACCTGACCCTTGTCGCGCCAGTTCAACCAACCAATCCA
>NZ_PYWB01000036.1 GCF_003056345.1 Devosia submarina
GCGCCGGGATGCTGTTGCCGCTGCACGCCGATCCGCTGAAGAAGGCGCTCGTGCGCTTGGTCAAACAGAAGCCGAAATCCGCGAAGCAGGCGATGTTGCCGATCGATCGGCTCATCAGGCTGCGGGTCTGAACGAGTGAACTGGCTCGGTGCGTAGCGGGCGGTTTCATAACCGGTCAATAGCAATGCCCTCCCGATTGGTCGAGAATAGGCCAACGCCATCCAGGGCCAGTGGCGATGTCATAGTCGGTGGGGACCAGCATGGGCGGCAGATCGTCTGTCGAAGATCGGGTCCGCGCCGTCCTTCCGAGCTATTGTGTTCATCGGGTGGGTTCTGGCTTCTTACCGTCCCGAGTTGCAAACCAATTTGCAGGAAGGAAAGCTTATGCCCACTAACGTGAAGGACTTGCTAGCGGCCGCAAACGCCGAGGTTCCCCGCATAACGCCAGAAGAAGCTCGACGGATGGTTGCAGAGCAAAATGCAGTCATCGTCGATGTTCGGGACATACCTGAGTTGCAGGCCAGCGGTAAGATCCCAGGATCAGTCCACGTTCCTCGCGGCATGCTGGAATTTCGTGCGGACGCCTCGACACAGTACCACGACAAGAACCTGACTCAGGATCGACCCGTGATCCTGCATTGCGC
>NZ_PYWB01000037.1 GCF_003056345.1 Devosia submarina
GAGCAGCAAAGGCTGACCCTCAACGCATGCCGCTCGTTGGCGTCTTCGCAAGTCCGGCATGCCGCCTCTCGGCGGCAGATGACGCCGTACGGCCCTTGACACAAACCGCGATAGAGAAGCTGCCAGTATGAAAACACCCCGCTGTAGACAGTGCGAAGGCCAAAGCGGAACGGCAGGTTTTGGGAAATCGGAATCCCGGCCTGAACGGCAGAGATGGGGCGCACTGCAGACAGCACTTGGCAGGTGCATCAGGCACTCGTTCACAGGAGTCGCAAGCCTCAGGTTAGGAGCGAAGGTTAGTTGGACACTTTCTCGACCTCGCCACCGCTATCTACCCAGTCCTTGAAGCCACCAAGATTGTAGACGTTCTTATAACCCATATCCTTGAGGGTCTTGCCGCCCAAAGCGGAGCGTCCACCCGATGCGCAATGCAGGATCACGGGTCGATCCTGAGTCAGGTTCTTGTCGTGGTACTGTGTCGAGGCGTCCGCACGAAATTCCAGCATGCCGCGAGGAACGTGGACTGATCCTGGGATCTTACCGCTGGCCT
>NZ_PYWB01000038.1 GCF_003056345.1 Devosia submarina
GAAACGATTGGCCACAACAGGATTTCGGCAGCTATGGAGCGTACTCGTACGCGATTGCCGCAAGCCGAAATCGAATTGATCGTTGCGTCAACCTCCGAGCTTCTTGCCGGGTTACGAGATGGTGAATTTGACGTTGTAGTCACCGCAGAGAAGGTCAGTGAAGACCTCTATCGCATAGACCATCTCTATGAAGAGGATTACAAGGTCGTGGTGTCAAAGTCGCATCCGTTGTCTGAACTAAATGCGATCTCTCTTTCGACCCTGGCTAAGACTGACATGCTGGACCGACTAAATTGCGAAATGCGGGATACTTTGCATGGAACCTGCGCGGATCATGGTCATGAACTCTACGCGGCCTATCGGTCAAATCGCGTGGATTGGTTGGTTGAACTGGCGCGACAAGGGTCAGGTGCGGTGATCCTGCCAGCCACCGCTATTCCTTCAGACATGGGCTTGGTGTCGAAACCCATCGATGGTCTTGAAATATCAAGAACTGTTTT
>NZ_PYWB01000039.1 GCF_003056345.1 Devosia submarina
GATTACATCGAAATGTTCTACAACCCAACACGCAAGCACGTCCGCAACGGCATGCTCTCACCCGTCGAATTCGAACGGCGACACCAAATCTAACCCCGAAGGTGTCTACAGAACGCGGGGCTATTCACAGGGACGCGCCGGCAGTAATTCAGCAAGCTAGCTAGCTTTAAGCGGCCGGCCGGCTACCGACCCCATTGTCGCCGTTCGAAGCGCCGCGTTCGGCGCCCGAAACCGGCCGTTCATTCACTTCCACCCGACGGCAAAGTCGGGGCCGTCTGCTGAAGGGGTCATCAGGGAATTCAAGCGGCTCTTCAAGATTGAAAAAAACTCACCCACTGTTACCCGCGCCGAAGGTCGCCTC
>NZ_PYWB01000004.1 GCF_003056345.1 Devosia submarina
TCCGCGCGACCCGAGGTTGCCGTTCATTGCAGACACACGCCGAACGTCCTCTTCATCGTAAGGCAAAAGCTTGCCTGGACGGCTGGATTGAGCGCGTGTTCCTGTAGAAGTGCAGCGGTCACCTGAATGACCGCTTTTCCAATTCCGCCGCCAGAAGCAGTCTGGCAAGAATCCACCCCGTCTGCGACGTTGGCGCGCCCAGAGCGGACCGGCAGCTTTCGGGAACACGAAACCGCAGGCTGAACGGCGGAAATGGGGCGCTGAGCAGCCGAGTCGAACACGCCACTTACAGCCAAATGTGATCTTACCACCGAAGCATCACGTAGAGTTGCGAGTTTATAAGGTGACCACAGCACGGCGACTGATTGATAGGGCAAGCGCTAGGGCAGCAAAGCCACATAGGGCCAAGTCACTGCGCGAACAGCTTTTATTGGAGGGAGTGGCGGAGAGAGAGGGATTCGAACCCCCGATAGAGTTGCCCCTATGCCGCATTTCGAGTGCGGTGCATTCAACCACTCTGCCATCTCTCCGCGAGATCGAACGGGCGCATGGGATTGGCCCGCTGGTCGACACGGGCGGGCTTATGACATAGCAATGAGAAGCCCGCAACACCCCTTGTGAGCTTTGGGTGGGACAATCATGACGCCTGGTGCCTGCGCAATCCTTCCAGCATCCCCGCGCCAGCGCGGCACACCTCACTTTTGCGTCACCACCAATCCAGGGATTTACCCCAAGCGTTTCCAGCAAGCATCTTTTTCATGGGAGAATACCAATGGTTCAACGTCGCGCCGTTGTTTCTGCACTTGCCGCCCTGCCCATCGCCTCGTTTGCCGCTTCGCACCTTGCCTGGGCGCAGCACGCCGGCCATGCCGCCGACACGATCCCCACTGCCGATGGTGACATCTCGGTCCACCCCATCGAGCACGCGAGCGTCGTGCTCACCCATGGCGACCACGTGATCTATGTCGACCCAGTCGGCGGCGCCGAGCTCTACCAAGGCTTGCCCGCACCCACCGCGATCCTGATCACCCACGGCCACGGCGACCATTTCGATGTGCCCACGCTTGAGGCCATCGCCGGCTCCGCCCCGATTATTGCCAACCAGGACGTGTTCGACAAACTGCCCGAAAGCCTGAAGGGCCAAGCCGAAGCCATCGCCAATGGCGGCACCACCGACCATGCAGGCCTGCCCGTGGAAGCCACCACCGCCCACAACATCACCGAAGACCGCATGCAGTACCATCCGGTCGGCGTCGGCAACGGCTATCTCATCACCTTTGCCGACAAGGTGATCTATGTCGCGGGCGACACCGAACCCACCCCCGAAATGCTGGAGCTTTCCGGCATCGAGGCGGCCTTCCTGCCAATGAACCTGCCCTATACCATGACCCCCGAGCAGGCCGTGGAAGCCATCAACACCTTCAAGCCGCGCATTGTTTATCCCTATCACTACGGGGAAAGCGACCTGTCCGTGCTGGAAACCAACGTGGAGGATGGCACCGAAGTGCGCCTCCTCAACTGGTATCCCAACGGCCAGGGCTGATCGGACCGGGCCCAAAGGCTTGACTTCTGCCCCCTTTGCGGGGATAAGCACCCCCGGAAATGCGCGCTGGCTCCAACTGGCGCGCGTTCTTTGTTCGTAAAACGCTGTTCGAGGCTGCCCGCCGGTTTAGTCGCCGGCCGCACGAAGACCGCAGGTTCAAGGGCTATCAGAAGACCCTGCGGCGCCACAGAGCGCGACAAAAATGGGACCGGGCGTTTGACGCGCCGGGTTGAATGAATGACTTTTGCCGTGATCAAGACCGGTGGCAAGCAGTACAAAGTTGCCGCCAACGACGTTCTCAAGATTGAAAAGCTCGATGCCGAAGCCGGCTCCATCGTCACCTTTGACCAGGTGTTGATGGTGGGCGATGAAGTGGGTGCTCCGCTCGTTGAAGGCGCGCTGGTCGCTGCCGAACTGCTTGAAACCAAGAAGCAGAAGACGGTCATCATCTTCAAGAAGAACCGTCGCCACAATTATCGTCGCCGCAATGGCCACCGCCAGCTGCTCTCGACCGTGCGCATCACCGAGATCCTGACCGGCGGCGCCCAGCCGACCATCAAGGCCGCCGCGGCTGCTGGCGCTACCGAAAGCGTGAGCGAAGCTCCGGCGCCTGCCAAGAAGGCACCAAAGGCTGCCGCAGCGCCTGCCGCTGCCGATACGGCCGAGGCAGCTCCAGCCAAGAAGTCGACCAAGAAGGCCGAACCCAAGGCTGAAGCAACCGAAGACACCGCCGCCGCAAAGCCGGCGAAGAAGGCCGCAGCCAAGAAGGCTGCTCCCAAGGCCGACCAGGAATAAGGACTAAAACAGATGGCACACAAAAAAGCAGGCGGTTCATCCCGCAACGGTCGTGATACCGCTGGCCGTCGTCTCGGCGTCAAGAAGTTTGGCGGCGAAACCGTTATTGCCGGCAACATCATCATCCGCCAGCGCGGCACCAAGTGGCATCCTGGCACGGGCGTTGGCCTGGGCAAGGACCACACGATCTATGCCCTGGTTGATGGCAATGTTTCCTTCCGTACCCGCGCCAAGAGCCAGGTATTTGTTTCTGTTGTTCCGGCAGCAGAGGCCGCCGAATAACCCGGCAGGTCCTCAAGCCCGGCCGGTGACCAGTTCCCCGGCTCGTGTTTGATCTAGAGCGATATCAAAGGGGAACCGGTCCGCCGGTTCCCCTTTCTTCGTTCTGGAGCCCATACCATGCAGACCAAACGCGCCGCCGCCATGATCGCCACGACCCCAATCCGAGCGGCCAAGGGGTTCCGCTCCGGCCATCTCCATGGAGGAGATAGAGGGAGATGATATCCATCACGACCGACCGGCTCACCCTGCGCGAGCCAACCCTGGCCGATGCGCCCTGCTATGCCCTGGGCGTTGGCGAATATGACGTCGCCCGCTTCCTTTCGGGCGTCCCCTACCCCTATACGCTGGGCATGGCCATCGATTGGCTGCGTCAGGCCCGCCCTGCCACGCCCGAGAAATCCATGCTGGTGATCGAGCTGCCCAACAAGGGTGTCATCGGGGCTGTATCGCTCCTAAGCGAATTCGGCTTCTGGATTGCCCGCCCGCACTGGAACCGGGGTTATATGACCGAAGCGGCCACGGCCCTCTTGGATTGGCATTTCCGGGAGAGCCATGCCGATCTTGTGGTTTCGAGCGCCCACCACAACAATGGGGCGTCCCTGGCCGTCCAGCGCAAGCTCGGCTTTGCCGAAGAAGGCCGTGAAATGCGCTTCTCCCATACCCTGCAGCACAATGTGGAACATGTGATCACGCGCCTAACGCGCCAGCGCTGGCAGGAGAGGAGCCAGCGATGAGCGCCCGAAACGGCCTGCCCGCAACAATCAGAACCGATCGCCTCGTGCTGCGCCTTCCCAACTCCGGCGACCTGCCGCGCCTCGTTGATCTGCTGGGCAATTGGAAGGTCGTCGAGCCGACGGCCGTCATACCTTTCCCATATACCGAGGATGACGGACGCGCGTTCCTGAATACCCTGGGTGCGCCGGGCAAGGCACAATCTTATGCCATTGCACAAGCAACGGACGACAGCTTGCTGGGCGTCGTCGGCATGAAGTTCATGGAGAACGAGCCACCCGAACTCGGCTATTGGCTGGGCGAACCCTTCTGGGGTCAGGGCATCGTGCCCGAAGCCGCATCGGCCCTGCTCCGGGCGACATCAAACCTTGGCATCCCCGAAGTGCGCGCCCGTGTTCTGGCCCACAATGAAGGCTCCATTCGCGTGCTCGAAAAATGCGGTTTCCGCCTCCTGGAACACACCACCAGCAAAGTTGAGCGTCACCTTGGCAAGCCTTTGCTGATCATGAGCTGGAGCGCGCCATGAACGTAACCCTGCAAACCCCACGCCTTCTGCTGCGCCCGGCCGAACTCGGTGATGCCGAGCCCATCGCGCGCTATCTCAACGATTTCGATGTGGCCGGCAATCTTGCGCGCGTGCCCTATCCATACCATCTCAGTGATGCCAAGGCCTGGCTGCGCACGCGCCGGCCGAACCTTCCGGCCGAAGATACCAATTTCTCCATCGAGCTGCCCGGCCATGGCCTTGTGGGTCATGTGGGGTTCCACCTTGGCCGGCAGGGTCCGATCATCGGCTATTGGCTGGGCAAGCCGTTTTGGGGCCGCGGCATCATGAGCGAAGCGGTGGAGGCAAGCCTTGAGTGGTTCTTCCGGGCCACGCCCGCGCCGGTCGTTTATTCCGGCGTTTTTCACTTCAACGCGGCCTCGCTGGCGATCCAGACCAAGCTGGGCTTTACCGAAATCGGCCGCTCCACCCTGCTCTGCCTTGCGCGCGGCGCCGAGGTGGCGCATATCGACACACAATTGACGCGCAGCGTCTGGAAGGCCAGAAAAAATGAAGTTCCTTGACCAGGCCAAGGTCTATATCCGTTCAGGCGATGGCGGCGCTGGCGCCGTTTCGTTCCTGCGCGAAAAATTCGTCGAATTCGGCGGCCCCAATGGCGGCAATGGCGGGCGCGGCGGCGATGTCGTGCTTGAATGCGTCGACGGCCTCAATACCCTCATCGACTATCGCTACCAACAGCACTTCAAGGCCAAGACGGGTACCCATGGGATGGGCAAAAACCGCACTGGCGCCGATGGCGCGGACATCGTCCTGCGCGTTCCCGTCGGCACGCAAGTGTTCGAGGACGACAACGAAACCCTGATCGCCGACATGACCGAAGTTGGCCAGCGCGTCGTCCTTCTGTCCGGCGGCAATGGCGGCTTCGGCAATGCCCATTTCAAGACCTCGTCCAACCAGGCGCCGCGCCATGCCAATCCCGGCCAGGTCGGCACCGAGAAATGGGTCTGGCTGCGTCTCAAGCTCATTGCCGATGCTGGCCTTGTTGGCCTGCCCAATGCCGGCAAGTCGACCTTCCTGGCTGCCGTTTCTGCCGCCAAGCCCAAGATCGCCGATTATCCCTTCACCACGCTCCACCCCAATCTTGGCGTGGTGTCCATCGGCGAGCGTGATTTCGTTCTGGCCGATATTCCCGGCCTCATCGAAGGCGCCAGTGAAGGCGCCGGCATTGGCGACCGGTTCCTGGGCCATGTGGAGCGCTGTGGCGTCCTGATCCACCTGATCGACGGCACCCAGGAGGACGTCAAGACCGCCTATAAAACCATCCGCAACGAGCTTGCCGCCTACAACGAACTCCTGGCCGAAAAGCCAGAACTGGTCGTGCTCAACAAGATCGACGCCATCGAGCCCGATGCGCTCAAGGAAAAGGTCAAGACGCTCAAAAAGCTCAGCAAGGCCGATGTGCTGCAGGTTTCTGGCGTCACCGGCCAGGGCACCGACAAGGTCCTTTATGCCGTGATCGAGACCCTGGACGCCGAAAAAGCCGCGCGCCTCGAAGCCGCCCGCCGCAAGGTCGAACCCAATTGGACACCTTGATCTTGAGCCGAATGGTCGAGCAAACACCGGCCCGTACCTCCCCCTCGACGGGGGAGGCTAGGAGGGGGTGCGGACTAGCCACGATGTTCCGACACTGGCAGCCCCTCACCCTATCCCTCCCCGCGAGGGGGAGGGTGCATATCGAGTTCGCGGCACCATGAACGCCCTCGCCCCCTATCGCCGCCTCACCATAAAAATCGGCTCCGCCCTCCTGGTCGATCCCGCCGGCAAGCTCCGCGCCCAATGGCTCGCCGACCTCGCCGCCGACATATCGGCCCTGAAGACCTCCGGCTGCGAGATCGTGATCGTTTCCTCCGGCGCCATTGCGCTGGGCCGGGGCCTGCTTGGCCTCTCCGCCGTTGCTCTCACCTTGGAACAATCCCAGGCTGCCGCCAGCGCCGGCCAGATTGCCCTCAGCCAAGCCTGGGCCGAGGCTCTGGGCCGGCACGGCATTGTCACCGGCCAGATCCTGATCACCCCCAACATCACCGAAGAGCGGCGCTACTACCTCAACGCCCGCACCACCATCGCGACCTTGCTAGGCCTCGGTGCCGTTCCCATCATCAACGAGAACGACAGCGTCGCCACCGCCGAGATCCGCTATGGCGACAATGACCGCCTTTCGGCGCGGGTCGCGACCATGATCGAGGCCGATTGTCTCGTGCTCCTCAGCGACATCGATGGCCTTTACACCGCTCCGCCCGCCAAGGACCCGGACGCCCAACACATCCCTGAAGTGCGCGCCATCACCCCCGCCATCGAAGCCATGGCCGGCGGTGCAGCCAGCCACCTCTCCCGCGGCGGCATGACCACCAAGGTGGAAGCGGGCAAGATCGCGACCCTCGCCGGCACCGCCATGATCATCGCCAAGGGCACCGAGCATCATCCCCTTAAGGCCCTGACAGGAGGCGGCCGCCACACCCTGTTCCATCCCGCGCAAAGCCGCGCCCAGGCGCGCAAGCGCTGGATCATGGGCACGCTCGCCGTCGCCGGCACTCTCACGGTCGATGCCGGTGCCGCCGGTGCCTTGCAGACCGGAAAGTCGCTCCTTCCGATCGGCGTCACCAAAGTGACGGGCGAATTCGAGCGCGGCGACGCCATTGCCGTCCTCAACCCGGACGGCACCGAGATTGCCCGCGGTTTGGCCGGGCTAGACAGCGACGAAGCTCGCCTCGTCATGGGCAAGCGGAGCGATGCCGTCCTCGAACTGCTCGGCACCGGCAATCGCGCCGCCCTGATACACCGCGACAATCTGGTGCTGGTCGGCACCAAGGAGGATACAAGTGAGCGCGCTTGAAGCTGATCGTCCTATCAACGAGATCATGGCCGAGATCGGCCGCAACGCCCGGATCGGCGCCAAGGCCCTTGCCTTGGCAACACCCGAGCAGAAGCGCACCGCCCTCCTCACCGCCGCTGGTGCCATCAACGCCCACCGCAAGAAGATCCTCGCGGCCAATTCCAAGGACATGGAAGCCGCCCGCACCAAGGGTATTTCGAAGGCCTTCCTTGATCGCCTGGAACTCAACGACAAGCGCATCGACGGCATCATCGAGGCCGTCCAGACCATCGCCGAACTGCCCGATCCCGTCGGCACCACCATCAGCGAGTGGGACCGCCCCAATGGCCTGCATATCGAGCGCGTCCGCACCCCTTTGGGCGTGATCGGCGTAATCTTCGAATCCCGCCCCAATGTCACCGCCGACGCCGGCGCCCTTTGCATCAAGTCGGGCAATGCCGTGATCCTGCGCAGCGGCAGCGACAGCTTCCATTCGAGCCACGCCCTTGTGGAATGCCTGCTTGATGGTCTCCACCTCGCCGGCTTGCCCGTAGAATGCGTGCAGCTCGTCCCCACCACCGACCGCGCTGCAGTTGGCGAAATGCTCCGGGGCCTCGACGGCAATATCGACGTCATCGTCCCCCGCGGCGGCAAGACCCTCGTCGCGCGCGTCCAGGACGAAGCCCGCGTCCCCGTCTTTGCGCACCTCGAGGGCCTCGTCCACGTCTATATCGACAAATCGGCCGATCTCGACACAGCCGTCACCGTCACCCTCAACTCAAAAATGCGCCGCACCGGCATTTGCGGCGCTGCCGAAACGCTCCTGGTCCACAAGGATGTCCTCGAAACGCACCTTGCTCCCATTCTCAACGCCCTTGCGGAAAAAGGGTGCGAAATCCGCGGCGATGCGACAGTCAACGCTAACAGTCCGCTAACCAAAACGGCCACTGAAGAGGATTGGCGCACCGAATACGAGGACGCCATCATCTCGGTCAAAGTGGTCGACAGCATCGAGAACGCCATCGCGCATATCGAGCACTATTCCAGCCACCACACCGAAGCGATCATCTCTGAAGATCCTGCGTCAGTCGAAAAGTTCTTCCGCGAGATCGACAGCGCGATCCTCCTTCACAACGCCTCCACCCAGTTCGCCGATGGCGGCGAATTCGGCTTCGGCGGTGAAATCGGCATCGCAACCGGCAAAATGCACGCCCGCGGCCCCGTCGGCGTTGAACAGCTCACCAGCTTTAAATACCGCATCCGCGGCAACGGCCAGACCCGCCCGTGACGAATAAAAAGGCTTTGGAGATCAACCTAGTAGACCTCATGGTGAGCCCGTCGAACCACGAGGTCGTGACACCAAGCCACCACATGGCAAACACCCCGAGCGCTCCTTGACCCTGCGCCACCCCATCCGCATCCCTGGCATAACCGAGCTGCCCCTCTCGGCCCCCGGCATGCGCATCGGCCTGTTCGGTGGCAGCTTCAACCCCGTCCACGAGGGTCACCGCCTCGTGGCCGAAGAAACCCTTCGCCGCCTGGATCTTGACCAGCTCTGGGTGCTCGTCACCCCCGGCAATCCCCTCAAGGATCACCGCGAACTCGCCCCACTTGCCGATCGCGTCGAGGCCGCCCGGCAATCGCTCGCCCACCCAAAAATCCGCGTCACCGGTTTCGAAGCCGCCCATGGCTTCACCTACTCCTGGCAGACCATCCTGTTCCTCACCAAAACCATGCCAGACCGGCGCTTTGTCTGGATCATGGGTGCCGACAATTTGGTCAATTTCCACCATTGGGAGCGCTGGCGCGAAATCGCCCAGATGCTGCCCATTGCCGTCTATGTGCGGCCTGGTTCCGCTGGCACTGCTCTCGCCTCCCGCGCCGCCAATGCCCTGGGCCGCTGGCGTGTGGACGAGGGCGACGCGCCCCGGCTAGCTCTTATGCCACCCCCCGCCTGGGTCTATCTCCATGGCCAGCAATCCACCCTCTCGTCGTCGGCCATTCGGGCGCTGCGAGGTGGGAATAATGCAAAATAAGCCGCCAACCTTGCGAAAAGCCCGCAGAGAGCGCATATTGGCCTTTGCGTGATGATAGTCACCGGAACAGGAACTGATTGCTTGCCGTTTACAGAACGCGTGCACATTCCGATCAACAAACCAAGGATGCTGACCCTACGCATGACCCATGCATTGTCATGGGCGGAAGGCCATTGCTGATGGCCGCGCTGCCCGAGAACACCATTTCCGCTCCAGATGCCGTCGTGGCAAATCCGGAACGCCCCATGATCGATGTGATCCTCGAATGCCTTGATGATGCCAAGGCCGAAGAGGTCGTGGCGGTCGATATCACCGGCAAATCCTCGCTCGCCGACCACATGGTCGTAGCGTCGGGCCGTTCGCAGCGCCATGTCGGTGCCGTGGCCGACCAGATGATCAACGCCCTGCGCGATGCTGGCTTCGGCAAGCCGCGTGTCGAGGGCTTGCCGCATTGCGATTGGGTTTTGGTGGATGCTGGCGATGTGATCGTCCACATCTTCCGTCCCGAAGTGCGCGAATTCTACAACATCGAAAAGATGTGGCAGGCCGATTTCGCGGCCGACGCGCACTGATCTTTTCGGATGCGGATTGCCATAGCGGCCGTCGGCCGGATGAAGGCTGGGCCCGAGCGAGAAATGGTCGCGCGCTATCTTGAGCGCGCGGTCGGCAGCGGCAAGCCGCTGGCTTTGACAGGCTTCGAGGTTTCCGAACTCACGGAATCCCGTGCCTCCGCCGCGGCAACCCGCAAAGCCGAAGAAGCCAAAAACCTTCACGCCGCCCTCCCCGACGGCATCGTCGTGGCGCTCGATGAACGTGGCAAATCCATCGGCTCGGAAGCCTTTGCCAAGCAAATCGGCCGCTGGCGCGACGATGGCCGCCCCGCCGCCAGCTTTGTGATCGGCGGCGCCGATGGCCTCGACCCCGATTTCGTACGCCAAGCCGATCTGGTGCTGAGCTTTTCCCCACTCACCTGGCCACACCAGCTGGTGCGCATCATGCTGGCCGAACAACTCTACCGCGCCACCACTATCCTTTCCGGCCACCCCTACCACCGAGAATAAGCCGCTCACGGCATGGTTAAGGCGCGTTAACCTATGCTTTGTGCTCTGCTTGCTATGGTGCGGTCACTGATTCGGGGCCGAAGCGCCTCCCATGGAGTTGGAATGGCGCTTGGCTGGAGCAAAAGCGTAGGGCTGTGGCTTGCTGGCGTGCTGCTGGCTGGTGTTTCCGCCCTGCCTCTTCTGGCACAAACCGAGGCCGTGCCGCCGCCAGCTGTTCCCCCAACGGTAGACGCCGCTCCCACAGCTCCGCTGCCCGACGCAGCACCACCCGCCCCTGCGCCGATAGAACCCGCAGCTCCTGCCGCTCCCGAGGCGGCGCCTGCTCCTGCCGAGACAGACCTTCCGCCAGCCACCGAGGCGACTCCACCGCCGCCCGCTGAGGCTGCACCAACGGCGCTTGAACCGGCCATCCCAACCACGGCTGATCTCGAAGCAATCGAATCCTCCATAACCCTCAGCCAGCAGCGCATCGACGAGCTCAAGGCCGAGATCGCCGCCATGGAAGGCGACGCCGCCCGCCAGAACGCCGCCCTTATCGCGGCAGCGCAGCGCGTCAAGCTGGCCGAGATCGAGGTCGCCGATGTCGAGGCCCGGCTCGACGCCTTGATCCTATCCGAACTCGAAGTTCGCGGCCGCCTTGATGGCTCCAACGCCGAGATCGCCAATGTGCTGGCAGCCCTCGAGCGCATCTCGCTTAATCCCCCGCCCGCCCTGATCGTTGATCCCGACGACGCACTAGGCTCGGCCCGCAGCGCCATCCTGATTTCCGCCATCGTGCCCCAATTGCAGGCCAAGGCCGCAGCGGTCACCGCGGACCTCAAGGAACTGACCGGCATCAAGACCGCAGCTCTTGCCGAAGAAGCAACCCTCAAGGCCAATTATGCCGTTCTCGAAGAAGAACAGCTGCGCATCGCAACCTTGATTGCTGCCCGCAAGCAGGGCCTTGCCGCCCGCAGCGCCGAGCTGACGGCTGAAGAACAGCAGGCCATGCAACTGGCAAATCGCGCTACTTCTCTCAAGGAACTGATCGACAATCTCTCGACCCAGATCACCTCGGTGGCGACCGCTACCCGCGCTGCCGAACCGATCGACCCCGATGCACCGCCCCTGACAGGCGAGCAGATCCAGCTGGCCCTCGCCAACACTGCCCGCACCGAACCGGCCATCCCCTTTGCGAGCGCCCGCGGCTATCTCACCATGCCCGCCAATGGCGTCACCGTGCTCGATTATGGCGCCAATGACGGCTTTGGCGGCATCAACCAGGGCCTCTCCCTCGTCACCCGCGCCGAAGCGCAAGTGGTCGCTCCGGCCGATGGTTGGGTGCTCTATAAAGGCCCCTATCTCAATTACGGCCAAATCGTCATTCTCAATACGGGCCAGAACTACACAATGCTTCTGGCGGGCTTGGAAAGCGTAACCGTGGATATCGGCCAATTCGTGCAGATGGGCATGCCGCTGGGCACCATGGGATCACGCACAATTGGGCGCACCGTCACCACGAGCGCTGGCGCGGCCCAGCCGACCCTTTATATTGAACTTCGAGAAAACAACGAGCCCGTCGATCCCACCGGCTGGTGGGCGACCCCGACACAGAGTGGATAGAACCCTCATGCGCCTTACCCCCCTTCGCACGCTGGCCATCGCTCTGGCCCTGTCGCTGCCTGCAGGCTTGCTGATTGCCCAGGAAGAACCGGCGCCAACGCCCGTTCCCGAGCCCGCTCCGGTGCAGCAGGAGCCCGCGCCTGCCCCCGTGCCCGCACCAGACCAGGCGCCCTACCAAGCCCCCGCCGAAGAGCCATCGCCCAGCGGCGAGGAGCCCGAGCCAACCCCTGAGGAAAACGCCGCCGCCCCGCGCGATCCACTCGAGATCTATTCCGACCTCAATCTCTTTGGCGAAATCTTTGATCGCATCCGCGCCGAATATGTCGATCCACCCGACGAGCAGGAGCTGATCCGCGCCGCCATCCAGGGCATGCTGACTTCGCTTGACCCTCATTCCGGCTATCTGCCACCGGCCGACGCCAATGATCTTCGCGAGGATACTTCGGGCGAATTTGGCGGTCTTGGCATCGAAGTCACCATGGAAGAAGGCGTGGTCAAGGTGGTCTCACCCATCGATGACACCCCCGCCGCCCGCGCCGGCATCATGGCCAATGACCTCATCATCGAGATTGACGGCGCCCAGGTTCAGGGTCTGACCCTGGACGATGCCGTGGGCAAGATGCGTGGCCCCCTCGGCACCAAGGTCAAGATCACCATCGCCCGCGAAGGCGTGCCTGAGCCGCTGAACTTCGAGCTCGAACGCGCCACCATCGCCATGCGCGCCGTGCGCTGGACCATGGAAGGCGACGTGGCCGTCCTGCGCCTGTCCCGCTTCTCCGAACAGGCCTTTGTCGGCATCGAAAAGGCCATCAAGGACATCTACGCCGAACGGGACGACCTAGCCCCCAAGGGCATAATCCTTGATCTGCGCAACAATCCGGGCGGCCTCGTCGACCAATCCGTTTATGTCGCCGACGCCTTCCTCAAGCAGGGTGCCGTCGTACTGACCCGCGGCCGCGTACCCGAAGAATCCGCCCGCTACGACGCCCAGCCCGATCCGCTGGATGCCGAACTGGCCGATGTTCCCATGGTGGTCCTGATCAATGGCGGCTCGGCTTCCGCTTCGGAAATCGTCGCCGGTGCCCTGCAGGACCACAAGCGCGCAACCCTTGTGGGCACGCGCTCCTTTGGCAAGGGAAGCGTGCAGTCCATCATCTCGCTTGGCCCCGATGGCGCCATGCGGCTGACTACGGCGCGCTACTACACGCCCAACAACCGCTCCATCCAGGCGCTTGGCATCACGCCCGATATCGAGATCAAGCAGGTCGTGCCCGAGGAATTCCAGGGCCGCGACGAGATCATCGGCGAAGCAGGGCTTGCTGGCCACATCACCATCGAAGGCCAGGAGGAAACCACCGTCGGCTCCTCGGTCTATGTGCCGCCCGAGGCCGCCGATGATGCGCAGCTGCAATATGCCATCCGCCTTATCAATGGCGAGGAGACCAACCCGGCCTTCCCGCCCAAGCCGGAATGAGCCCGGCCGGCGCATGCTAGAAATCACGGGGCGGGGTGGCCAGCTGGCTGCCCTGCCCCTTTGCTGACGGGATCATCCTTTCGTGGCCAATGACCTTTCCACTCCGCTGACCGGGCGCAAGCGCAAGGATCAATCCAGGCGCCACTGGCCCATCGCCCGCATCCTGCTGGCCCTTCTGGTGCTGATCGGCGCCGGCTTTGCCGCTCGCATTCTTTTGGTCAACGATCCCGATGGCGGCCGGCCCAGCCAGGACGTCGCCATCACCGCCACGCGCAACAGCAACGAAATCGCCAATGCCGTGCGCGACGAACCCGTCACCATCACCGCCGACCCCCAGCAATATCCCGCCGGCACGGCCGACCCCTCGGCCGCTCTTGGCGCACCCGACCAGTTCGGCGCCCTGCCTGATCTCAGCGAAGAAACCGCTCAGGGTCCCATTCCTCGCATTTCCGCCGCTGGCCTCACCCCCTTTGCTGCCTATAAGCGCCCGGCCGATGCAGCCCTTGCCAGCGGCAAGCCCATGGTCGCCATTGTTGTGGGGGGCCTGGGCATAAACGAACAGGGCTCGCTCGCCGCGATCGATCAATTGCCCAAGCAGGCGACGCTCGCCTTTGCCCCCTATGGCAAGACGCTGACCAGCACCGTTGCCGCCGCCCGCAGCGCCGGCCACGAAGTGCTGCTGGAAATCCCGCTCGAGCCCTTCGACTACCCGCAGAACGATCCCGGCCCGCAAACCCTGCTCACCGGGGAACCCACCCGCGCCAATCTCGACAAGCTCTTCTGGCTCATGTCCCGCTTCGGGGGCTATGCAGGCCTGGTCAACAACATGGGCGCGCGCTTTACTGCCTCGGCTGCCGATTTCGCACCCATCATGGAAGAGCTGGGAGCCCGGGGCCTCGGCTATCTCGATGATGGTTCCTCGGCCCGCTCCGTCGCCCCTCAACTTGCCGGTGGCAACAAAGTCCCCTTCGCCAGGGCCGAAATCATGATCGACGCCAATCCCTCCCGCCAGGCCATTCAGCAGGCGCTTGGGAGCCTTGAGCAGAAGGCCATGGAGAACGGGCAGGCAATTGGTATGGTGAGCGCCCTGCCGATTTCCATTGCCGCGGTCGCCGAATGGGCGACGGAGCTTGAGGGCAAGGGGATCACCCTGGTGCCCGCCAGTGCCCTGATGAAATAGAGAACTGACCCATGCCTGCTGATCGTACCGCCCGGGAAACCCTGCCCTATCGCGACTGCGTCGGGATCTCCGTATTCAACAGCCAGGGCGAGGTCTTCATCGGCCGCCGCAAGCCCAGTGCGCCCGCCGAAAGCAATACGGTCGCCGAAGCGCCCTGGCAAATGCCCCAGGGCGGCATCGACCGCGGCGAAGACCCCTTGCGCGCGGCGCTGCGCGAGCTGCACGAAGAAACCAATATCGCAAGCGTCAGCCTTCTGGCCGAAGCGCCCGAATGGATCCATTACGAGCTCCCCGACGAGGCGCTCGGCATTGCTCTGGGCGGGAAATATCGCGGCCAGCGCCAGCGCTGGTTCGCCTTTGCCTTCACCGGCGAGGAAAGCGAGATCGACGTGCTTCACCCCGGCGGCGGCAAGGTCGCGGCCGAGTTCGACGCCTGGCGCTGGGAAAAACTCTCCCGCACGCCCCAGCTGATCGTCCCCTTCAAAAAGGCCGCCTACGACAAGGTCGTCCAAGCCTTTGCCGTCATTCCCGGGCGGTTCACTCCATGAGGACCATTGGCCTTATTGGTGGCATGAGCTGGGAATCCACCGCCCATTATTATCGCGTCATCAATGGGGAAACCGCCCGCATCCGCGGGGGCCTCCATTCCGCGCCGCTGATCATGCATTCCGTGGATTTCGCGCCCATCGCCGAGCTCCAGCGCACGGGCCAATGGGACGCCGCCGGTGCTGAGCTCACCACCATAGCCCGTAGGCTACAGGACGCGGGCGCCCAAGTGCTGGGACTTGCCACCAACACCATGCATATCGTGGCCGACCAGATCACAGCCGCCATCGACATCCCCTTCATCCACATCGCCGACCCCACCAGCGACGCCCTGCTCGCCGACGGGTTCCGCAATGTCGGGCTTCTGGGCACCAACTTCACCATGGAAAAAAGCTTCTACCGCGACCGCCTCGCGGCCAGTGGCCTTCAATCCATCATCCCCGAAGTCGACCGCACCAACCTTCACGGCATCATCTTCGAGGAACTCTGCCGCGGCATCATCCGCGACGAATCCCGCCGCACCTACATCACCGCTATCGAGCGCCTCGCCCAACGCGGCGCCGAAGCCGTGATCCTGGGTTGCACCGAAATCACCATGCTGATCGACGACAGCGTCAGCCCCCTTCCGGTCTATGACACCACGGATCTTCATGCCAAGGCACTGGTGAAGGCAGCGCTGGCTTAAGCCCAAACCTGCCCAGACACCCTCATTAGACCTCATCCTGAGCCCGTTGAAGGGGAGGGCGTGGCACCACCTTCCACTCGCCCGACCTCGTGGTGCTCGCCATGAGGTCCGAGGGAACGCCAAGACTGATCAAACTACCCCACCGAACACCAACTCATCAGTCGACACCTCCCCCTTGCGGGGAGGGATCAAGGGTGGGGGTGCGAGCGCCCCATAACTCACAGCACAGAAACTAGGCCGCCAACCGCCCCCGCTGCGCCCCAACCGGCTCCAACACAAACACATCCACAATCCCGTCCAGTGTCTGCGCCTGCCGCTCCGTCTGCTCGATAGCCGCATTGGTCTGCTCCACCAGCGCCGCATTGTGCTGCGTCATTTCATCGAGCTGCCGCACAGCGCCTGTGACCTCCTCGATCGCCACAGCCTGCTCCCGGCTGGCCCGTGCTATCGCCTCCACCAACGCGCTATTCTCCTGCGCCGCCTGAAGCATCTCCGCCAGCCGCTCCGCCGCATCCGACACCAGCCGGCTTCCGCCCTTCACCTCGCTGGCCGATTGCTCCACCAGGGCCTTCACCTCGCCCGAGGCCTGCGCCGCCGATTGCGCGAGCCTGCGCACCTCAACCGCCACCACAGCAAAGCCCTTGCCCGCATCCCCAGCCCGCGCCGCCTCCACCGAGGCATTAAGTGCAAGCAGATTGGTCTGGAACGCGATATCGTCGATCATCCCGATGATGTTGGAGATCTGCGCCGAAGACCGCGTGATCCGCTCCATGGCCTGGTTGGCCTCGCTCATCACCGCGCCGCTGCTTTGTGCCGTCTGCGACACGGCAACAGCCTTGCCCGACGCGGTCTCGGCCATGCCGGCATTGCCCGCCACCGTTGCTGCAAGGCTTTCCATCGCCGCCGAAGTTTCCTCGATGGTCGCGGCCTGCTTGCTGGTGCGCTCCGCCAGATCGTTTGCCCCCGACAGCATTTCGCCCGTCGCCGCCTTGAGCGCCCGCGATGTCGCCCGCAACTGCCCCAGCACATCGGCAAAGCGGCCGATCGTGCCATTGAGCGCCTGCCGCAGATCCTCGAACTCGGGCGGGAACGGCCTGTCGATTGTTTGTGTCAGGTCGCCCTCGGCCAGCATGGTCAGCCCCGCCCCGATCGCCGCCACAGCATTCTTGCGCGCCGTCACATCGGTTGCAAACTGCACGACCTTATAGGGCACCCCATCAAGTCCCAGGATCGGGCTGAATGTGCTCTGTATCCAGATCTCGCCCCCGTCTTTGCACCGGCGGCGATGTTCGCCTGCCTTGAACGCACCTCCGGCCAGATCGAGCCAGAATTGCCGGTACGCAGCCGAACGCGTATCGGCATCGAAAAGGAATACGGCATTAGGCTGCCCGCGAACCTCCTCAAGCCCATAGCCCACCCGCTCGAGGAAATTGCTGTTGGCCGTGATCAGCTCGCCCTCGAGGGTAAACTCGGCCACCATCTGCGCCATGCCGATGGCCTGCAGCTGCCCGGTATGATCAGCAGCCTGCCGGAGATGCTGCTGGGTTTGCGCACCCAGCTCAGCCACCCGCGCGGCATTGGCCCGAAACACCTCCACGGCGCGGGCCATGGCGCCGATCTCGTTGCGGCGATCGGTATAAGGCACTTCCGTATCGAGCGCTCCATCGGCAATGGCGCTCATAACGCCGGAAAGCCGGGGGATGGGCCGGATCAGTTGCCTGGACAGAACAAGCGCCAGCACGCCGATCACCAACAGCGCGCCCCCGCCTACGCCCAGGAGCATAAGTAGGTTCTGCCCCACCACCGCCTCGATCGGCCCGCGCGCCACAGCCAGTTGAAGTGCCCCGATCACCGTGTCATCAGCCATGGCGATCGGCTGGTGCAGCGTGAAATAATCCACCCCGGCAATCTCGGCTTCCCCGCGCACCGCCTGGTTGGCCATCAGGGCATCAAACAAGGGCGTACCTGCAGCAATGGGCGCATCCAGCATGCGCTCGCCATCAGCGGCCAGAAGGCTCGTTGTGCCCACCAGGAAGTCGGGCCCTATCTCGCTGTTGAACACATAGATCGCCGCATCCTGCCCGGACACCCGCGCCACTGTGTCGATCACGTCATGGCTGCGAAACCGCGGCATGGAGCGCATGGTCAGGCCGGCGACATCGCCTGTTTCGCTTGAGGCGATCTCAAGGCTGGGCAGATTGACCTGCAAGATTGCCGCCGCAATGCGGGTGGCGCTGGCAACCTCCAGCCGCGCATCGTTGCTGGCCGTATTGGACAGGCTGACAAATAGCCCCGCCAGCACGGCCCCGATCGCAATGGCGATCGAGCAAACCGCCATGGCGGCAATGGCAAAGAACAGGCGCAGATTGCCCAGCAAAGATCCCATGATGCGTCCCCAAATTGCTTTGCGCCGCCCGGGCGCATGAAGCTCATTCCCATGGGAAAGATTGGGCGCATTTGGTTAAGCCGTGGTTTACGTTGCCAAAACGAGTGGCTGAACAGGAGCTTGCCTAAACTATGTGCATGCGGTGCAACTCCGCAGGGCAGCCATGGGAGGAGGCGAGTTGCAGATCGCTCAGGTCCTCGCTAAGCACGAGCGACGCCCGCCAGCATGACGCCTGGCCGGCACACGGAAATCCCATGCCTCCTCGCGACACTGCCCTGGCCCTCCTTGTTGTCCTGATCTGGGGCCTCAACTTCGTTGCCATCGCCTGGGGCGTCGCCGAGATCCCGCCATTCCTGCTGACCGCGCTGCGCTATATCGGCTGCGCCCTGCCCGCAGTGTTCTTTATCCGCCGCCCGCAAGTGGGCTGGCCGATCCTTATCGCCTATGGCTTTTCCGTGGGCGTCCTGCAGTTCAGCTTCTTGTTCACCGCCATCGAACTCGGCATGCCGGCAGGGCTCGCAAGCCTTGTGATGCAGATGCAGGTGTTTTTCACCATGGCGCTCGCGGTGTTTTTCCTGGGCGAGCGCCCCAGCATGCCCCAGCTCGCGGGCGCTGTTGTTGCGCTGCTGGGCCTCGGCACTATTGGCGCCGAGCGCATCGGTGGCGCGGTGCTTGTGCCCCTGGTGATGACCCTGGCCGCTGCCTTTTTCTGGGGCCTGTCCAACATTGTCACCAAGCGCGCCGGCAAGGTGGACATGCTGGGCTTTGTCGTCTGGGGTGCCCTGGTGCCGCCCCTGCCCATGCTGGCGCTTTCGCTGATCTTTGAGGGACCGCAAGCCATTCTGGGCCTCGGCTCGATCAGCGCCGCCGCCATCGGCTCGGCCCTATTCATCGCCTATGGCTCGACCCTGATCGGCTACGGCATCTGGGCCATTCTTCTTGGCCGCTATCCGGCAAGCCTTGTGGCGCCATTTTCCCTTCTGGTGCCGGTGGTCGGCTTTGCCGCCGCCGCCCTGCTTCTGGGCGAAATCATTTCAACGCTTGAAGTGGTTGGAAGCGTGCTGATCTTTGTCGGCCTGCTCCTTAACGTCTTTGGCCCTCGCCTCCTGGCGCGGCGGCGAATGGCCTAGCAGGACCCGCTCAAATCTCGGGCCGTACGAAATCGCCGCTCTCGGCATCCATGATCCAGAGCTCGCCGGTCGAAATGTCGAACCAGGCGCCATGCACCGCCAGTTTCCCCTGCGCTTCCAACTCGGCCACATATGGGAAAGTGCGCAAATTCTGGATCGAATTTCGGATCGAGATCCGCTCCAGCGCCGTCTGCCGTTCCGCCGGCGTCATGAGGGCATTCTGGCCCACCTGCTCGGGCAGCCCCCCCAGCATGCTCATCCATTTGCCGATGAAATCACCATGGTCGAGCGGGCTCGGATCGGGGCTCAGCGCCGCCTTGATGCCACCGCAGCGACCATGGCCCATAATCACGATATTGCTGATCTGGAGCCCCTTGACGGCGAACTCGATACCAGCCGACGTGCCGTGCTGCCCCCCATCGGGCTGGTAGGTCGGCACCAGATTGGCCACGTTGCGCAGCACAAACAATTCGCCCGGCGCCGCATCAAAGATCAGCTCGGGCGCCGCCCGGCTGTCGCAGCACGCGATGATCATCGTGGTGGGGCTTTGGCCAATCGCGGCAAGCTCGCGATAACGGTCTTTTTCACGAACATAGCGGCCCGCCATGAAATTGGCGTGGCCCTTGAGTAATTCTTGCGGAAACCGGTGCATGGCGCTTCAAATATCGATAAGAGGCGTGGAGATCAATCGGGCGCGTTAGCACGCGCACGCATCGGGGGCATGCATGCTGATTTACCGTTTCCTCACCGGCGAAGACGACGCCGCCTTTTGCCACCGCGTCACCAAGGCCCTGAGCGAAGGCTGGCAGCTCTATGGCACGCCCTCCTATGCCTATGATGCGCACAACAAGAAAATGAAAGTCGGCCAGGCCGTCACCCGCATTGCCGCCGACCAGCCCTATGATCCCGACAAAAAGCTGGTGGATTTCTGACCGCCTAGCCCATCTCCCCCTTCACCAGCCGCAAGGCCAGCGCCTGCAACAGCATGATCGTCTTGGCATCCACGATCCGCCCATCCCCTATCATGGCCATGGCTTCCTCAAGCGGTAGCTCGAACACCTCGATATCCTCGCCCTCGCTTGCAAGCCCCCCACCGGCGCCGGCCTTCTCCCCCGGCCGGTAGTGCCCAAGGAAACACGCGCATTTTTCCGTCAGCGAGCCGCAGCTGGGATAGGCATCAAACAAAAACACCATGTCCGCCGGCGCATAGCCGGTTTCCTCCACCGCCTCGCGATGTGCCGCGATCGCTGGCGCCTCCCCGTCCAGCAAACCGGCGGGCACCTCGATCATCCAGGCCGGATCGCCATTCAGATGCGGCGGCAGCCGGAACTGCCGCGTCAGGATCACCGTCCCCGCTTCAGCCGCATAAAGCAGCACCGCTGCGGCGCTCCCATGATCATAAACCTCCCGCTGCACGGTCTGCACCGTTCCGTCCCGCCGCGAATGGGTGACCTGGTAATTGTCGAGCCGCCCCCAATTATGAGCCAGGGGAGTAACGCTGTTAATGGTGATGGAATCGGCCATGAGTGCTCCACGTGTTCGGCCCAAGATATGCGCGGAACCACTCGGCCTGCCAAGCACCCGCCCACCGTCTCACTTGCGTATCCCGCACACCTCGTGCGCTATACGAACAAAGTGCGGCTTGCGACAAAAGTGGGGCCTTGAAGCCTTTGATTTTCTCCACAGCGGAGTCTAGAAGTCGAGAACCATTCCAAACTGCGCGTCCCCTCCTCACGCGCCAGCGAGGCTTCATGACGGTTCGACCCCGCCCCCTATCGCCGCACCTGCAGATCTACCGCTTCACCATCACCATGGCGATGTCCATCGTCCACCGCGCCACCGGCATTGCCAATTACGCTGGCACGGCGCTGCTGGTGCTCTGGCTCCTCGCCGCCGCCTGGGGCCCTGAACCGCTCGAAGCCGTGAATGGGCTTTATGGCAGCTGGATCGGGCAGATCATCCTCTTTGGCTACACTTGGAGCCTGGTCCACCACATGCTGGGCGGCATCCGCCACTATGTCTGGGATTTCATCCTGGGCATGGAAGCAGGCCAGCGCGAAATGCTCGCCTGGGCCAACCTTGTCGCCTCCACCCTGATCACCCTGCTGATCTGGACCATTTTCGTGTGGGTTGCCTGATGCGTGAAGAAACCATTACCCGCCAGACCATTGCCGATCCGCGCTCGCACTACGGCGACGCCAAGGCATCGACCCGCCATTTCATTCTCCAGCGCCTGAGCGGCGTCAGCAACATTGTCTTCCTGCTGCTCCTGCTCTTTATCGTCGTGAGCCTTGCCGGCGAAGATCGCACCGACATGGTGGAGACCGTCGGCAATCCATTGATCGGCCTGCCCTTTGCGCTAACCCTGGGCATCCTCACTCTCCACATGCGCAACGGCATGCGCGACGTCTTGGAAGATTACTTCCGCGGTCGCACCTACCGGCTCTACATGATGCTGAACTCCCTGTTCTGCCTCATCATTGCCCTCCTAGGCATCGGAGCCATTCTCAAGCTTGTATTCTGGGGTTAACCGCCAATGGCTAGCTATGAACTGATCGACCACGAATTCGACGTGGTGGTGGTTGGCGCCGGCGGCGCTGGCCTACGCGCCACGCTGGGCATGGCCGAGCAGGGTTTCAACACCGCCTGCATCACCAAGGTCTTCCCCACCCGCTCCCACACCGTGGCGGCCCAGGGCGGTATCGCGGCATCCCTGCAGAACATGGGACCGGACAGCTGGCAGTGGCACATGTACGACACCGTCAAGGGGTCGGACTGGCTGGGCGACAACGATGCCATGGAATACCTCGCCCGCGAGGCCCCCGCCGCTATCTATGAACTCGAGCATTACGGCGTGCCCTTCTCGCGCACCCCCGAGGGCAAGATCTACCAGCGCCCGTTTGGCGGCCACATGACCGAGTTCGGCGAAGGCCCCCCGGTGCAGCGCACCTGCGCCGCCGCCGACCGCACGGGCCACGCCATGCTCCACACGCTTTATGGCCAGTCGCTGCGCAACGATGCGCAGTTCTTTATCGAATATTTCGCCCTCGACCTGATCATGGGCGATGATGGCGCCTGCCAGGGCGTTATCGCCTGGAAGCTCGATGACGGTACGCTCCATCGCTTCCGCGCCAAGCTCGTCGTTCTGGCCACCGGCGGTTATGGCCGCGCCTATTTCTCCGCCACTTCTGCCCATACCTGCACCGGCGACGGCAATGGCATGGTGGTCCGCGCCGGCCTGCCACTTCAGGACATGGAGTTCGTCCAGTTCCACCCCACCGGCATTTATGGCGCAGGCGTCCTCATCACCGAAGGCGCGCGCGGCGAAGGCGGCTATCTCACCAATTCGGAAGGCGAGCGCTTCATGGAGCGCTATGCCCCCAATGCCAAGGACCTCGCCTCGCGCGACGTCGTTTCGCGCTGCATGACGCTGGAAATCCGCGAAGGCCGTGGCGTCGGTCCCAACAAGGACCATATCCACCTCCATCTCGATCACCTTGATCCCAAGGTGCTCCATGAGCGCCTGCCGGGTATCACGGAATCGGCCAAGATCTTTGCCGGCGTCGACCTCACCCGCGAGCCGATCCCGGTCCTGCCGACCGTCCACTACAACATGGGCGGCATCCCCGCGAACTACCATGGCGAAGTGCTTTCCCCCACGCCCGACAATCCCGATCGCGTGGTGCCGGGCCTCATGGCCGTAGGCGAAGCTGCCTGTGCTTCCGTCCATGGCGCGAACCGCCTGGGTTCCAATTCATTGACCGACCTTGTGGTGTTCGGTCGCGCCGCCGCCATTCGCGCCGGCAAGGTCTTGGACAAATCCGCTCCCGTTCCCCCGATCAATTCGGCGCAGGACGAAAAAATCCTCGCGCGCTTTGATCGCCTGCGCAACGCTGCGGGCTCGCAACCCACCGCCAAGCTGCGCGACGAGATGCAGCGGACCATGCAGTCGGACGCGGCCGTGTTCCGCACCTCCGAATCCCTCAAAAAGGGCGTCGAGGCCATGAGCGAGATCTACTCGCGCCTAGGCGATGTTCGCGTCTCCGATCGCTCGCTGATCTGGAATTCGGACTTGGTGGAAACCCTCGAGCTTGAAAATCTCATGGCCAATGCCATGGTGACCGTGGTTTCTGCCGAAGCGCGCCATGAATCCCGCGGTGCCCATGCTCACGAGGATTACCCCAACCGCGACGACGAGAACTGGCGCAAGCACACGCTGAGCTGGATCGATCCTGCCACTGGCGCCGTGCGCCTGGGCTATCGCCCCGTCCATGTCGACCCGCTCACCCCTGAGAGCGAAGGTGGCATCGACCTCAAGAAAATCGCGCCCAAGGCCCGAGTCTACTGATGCGCCGCTTCCTTCTGCCCGTCCTTTTGCTGTTGACCGCCGCGCCCGCTCAGGCCGCGGCGCCAACCAGCGAGCAAAAAGCCGAGTTCACGCGCGTCTGCATGAGCATCGCGCAGGACGAGGCGCTCTGCACCTGCAAGGCCGACGCCGCCATGACGCTGATCGATCAGCCCTTCATGGATGTGCTGATCGCGGCCATGAAGGGCACGCGCAACCCGGCCGAAAGCGAATACAGGGCGTACAATGCCTACGTCGCCAAATCGAACCAGATCTGCAAGCCGAACTACTAAGGGCTCGGCCACCGGCCGCGCCACACTCACGATGTCACCCCGGGCCTGACCCGGGGCCCATCTCGAGATCTTAGGATGGATCCCGGGATGACACCGGGATAAAACCAGACCGGTGCCACCCAATCGGCACCCAAAGAAGGAACCGACCCATGGTCGAATTGATGCTCCCCAAGGCCGATCGCCCCACCAAGGGCAAGACCTGGCCCAAGCCCGCCGGTGCCAAGCGCCTGCGCGAGTATCACATCTACCGCTACAATCCCGATGAGAACGCCAATCCGCGCATCGACACCTATTGGATCGATCTCGACCAATGCGGGCCGATGATCCTCGATGGCCTGCTCTGGATTAAAAACAATGTCGATCCGACACTGACCCTGCGCCGCTCCTGCCGCGAGGGCATTTGCGGCTCGTGTTCCATGAACATCAACGGGCTCAATACCCTGGCCTGCACCAAGGGCATGGACGACTCGACCGGCCCCATCAAGATCTACCCCCTGCCCCACATGCCCGTGGTCAAGGATCTGGTGCCCGATCTCACCACCTTCTACGCCCAGCACCGCGCTATCGAGCCTTGGCTAAAGACCACCTCGCCTACCCCGCAAGAGGAATGGACCCAGTCCGTTCCCCAGCGCGCCAAGCTTGACGGGCTCTACGAGTGCATCCTGTGCGCCTGCTGCTCGACGTCCTGCCCCAGCTATTGGTGGAATGGCGAACGCTATCTCGGCCCCGCCGCCCTCCTGCAGGCCTATCGCTGGCTGATCGACTCGCGTGACGAAACCACGACGGAACGCCTCGATAACCTTGAAGACCCCTTCAAGCTTTATCGCTGCCACACCATCATGAACTGCGCCAAGGTCTGCCCCAAAGGCCTTAACCCCGCCAAGGCCATCGCCGAAATCAAGAAAATGATGGTGGAGCGCAAGGCCGCTTGAGCCAAGCTCTCTGGCCACCGCACCATCCCGCCCACGATGTCACCCCGGCCTTGAGCCGGGGCCCATCCTGAGATTTCAGGCTTCGCTGTCAGGCCCATCACACCTAAAATCGTCACCCTCGGGCTCGACCCGAGGGCCCTATGCTAACTCAACGCTCCGCAAGTGAAGTCCCCTTGGGTCAAGCCCAAGGGTGACCGCTAGTGGTTGAGAGCGCCGGTGATTCTCCCCCAAATCCCACACCCGGAGCCCTACCCCTCCACGTCCTCGCGGAGCACGATCCGGCCTGCTTCGAACGCCGCCTTGCAATCCTCCCGGTCGTGCCGGATATCCCCGTCCAGCAAAACTACCGCCGCTCCTGGCCCTTCGAACCGTGGATCGTCGCACAGGCCGTCACCGGCATATTCCGAAGCATTGTCGCCAAAATTGATCCCGGCGCTGTTGTAAGGCGCCCCCGCCGCATATTCAGGCGAATACACGGGCCGGATACGGGCCGTGCCTGCTTCCACCGCCGCCCGGCAGTCGCTGGCATCGGCGCTCATGTCCTCGGGCAGCAGCTTCTTGTCGACGCCCGCGCCTTCGAAGCGCAGATCATCGCATTCCCCATCATTGGCCCATTTGCTGGCGTCGCCGCCATAGTCAAACATGGCAATTGCCGGCTCCGCTTCGGCATCACCGTTGAAAACCGCTGTACCTGCTTCCACCGCGGCACGGCAGTCCGTGGCATCGTGCAGCCGGTCTTCCTCCACCAACTCCCGGGCAACGCCCCTGCCTGAAAAGCGTGGATCATCGCATTCGCCGTCATGGGCCCATTTGCTGGCATCATCGCCATAGGCGATCCCCGGGGCATCCCCGCCCTTGTAGTCGGGATTGATGGTCACCGTCCCGGCCTCGAACGCCTCCCGGCAATCGCTGGCGTCCTTGAGCAGATCCGCCTCCACCAATTCATCGGCCATGCCCCGACCCTGGAACCGCGGGTCATCGCACTCCCCATCATCAGCCCACTCGCCACTATCATCGCCAAAATCGATGGAAGCATCTGCAGGAGGTTCTTCACTGGCGCCCTTGAGCGAAACACTGCCCGCCTCAAGCGCTGCCCGGCAGTCTTTGGCGTCCTTGCCCGTATTCGACAGGAGCGGCTCGGGACCCATGCCGGGGCCCTCGAAGCGCGGATCATCGCACTCGCCATCATCAGCATATTCGCTACTATCATTGCCGAAATCGATCGGCGCACCTTCAGACGCTGATGTGCTGATCGGCGGGTTCTTGCCGCTGGCCGAAATCTTGTTGGCCAAGGCCGGTGCCGCAAGCGTCGCGATGAGTGCAAGGCCCATTGCGGTCCCGCCCAGCAGCCTTCCAAACACCATCATCGCCCGCGCTCTCCCCAAAACCTTCTCGTGCAAGAACATTGTCGCGCCTTTGTGGCAAGGTCAGCCGGCTTGTGCCCGCAGGCGCTGCTCGGCCCGGGTGAACAGCGTTGCACCCAACAGCACCAGGGCCGTCCCCAATCCATGATAGATCGTGAAGGGCTCGCCCAGCACCACAACCGCAAAGGCGATGGTCAGAAGCGGGCCGAACGCGGCCGTCGAGGAATTGGCCCGCGCCCCAATCCGCGCAATGGCGGCGTTCATCATGAAAGACGGCAGAACGGTTGAAAAAATCCCCAGCGCCAGGCCCAGGAGCCAAACCGGCTGCGGCAAGCTCAAAAGCGCCTGCGGGCCGGTGATAAGAAGGCTTTGCCCGATCGCAAAGACCGCTGCGGTCGACATGGCAATGCAGGTAAAAAGCCCCGTTCCCAACCCCCGCATCTGCCCCTTGGCGAGCAGCTGGTAAAGGGCAAAGGTCACCGCCGCCGTCAACACCAGCGCCGTGCCGATCAGCAGGCCATCAGGCTCCGCCCAAAAGCTCCAACCGAACAGCAAGACGATCCCGCCATAGGCGATCAGCATCCCCGGCAGGATGCGCCAGCTGAACGGCACGCGGAAAAACAATGCCCCGAACAGCACCACGAAAAACGGATAGGTAAACAGCACCAGCCGCCCATACTGCGCCGAAATGAAGTTGAGCGCAGCAAAATCGAGATAGCTCGAAACATAATAGCCCAGCAGCCCAACCAGCATGGCCGGGACCAGCAGGCGCGGCGTGAACAAGCGCAAGAGCTTCCGATTGCGCCGCAGCAGCACAAGGAGGATCATCAGGTATACTGGCAGCGCCACCAGCATGCGCAACGCCAGGAGCACCTCGGTTGCCGCACCCTGCGCATAGGCGAGCTTGATGAAAATGGCCTTGGACGAAAACAGCACCGCCCCACCTATCGCGAAGCTATAGCCGAGCGGATCGGCAACGGGGTTTGCAGATTGTGTGATCGTGGCCATGGGCCCCTTGGCTAAACCTACAGGTGTTTCCCGTAAAGGCCGCTCAACGCTAACAGTCTGCTAACGTTAAACAGGGGTCGCTAACCGCGCGGATGGGCCTTCCGATAGCTGTCCAGGAGCCGGCCCGTATCGACCGCCGTATAGATCTGCGTCGTCGAAAGGCTTGCATGTCCCAGCAATTCCTGGATCGCCCGCAAATCTCCCCCCGCCCCCAGCAGGTGCGTTGCAAAGGAATGGCGCAAGGCATGGGGCGTCGCCGACTGCGGCAAACCAAGGGCACCCCGCAGCTGCACCACCCGCTTCTGGATCAGCCGCGGCGACAGCACACCGCCCTTTTCCCCCCGAAACAAAGGCTCTTGCGCACCCAGGCTGAACGGACAGAGCTCGAGATATCGATCGATCGCCCCCCGCACCGCCGCAATCAACGGCACCATCCGCACCTTGCCACCCTTGCCCGTCACCCGGATCACCGCACTCTCCAGATCGGCCCGAGTCAGCGCCAGCGCTTCGGATATTCGCAAGCCTGTTCCGTAACATAGCGACAGCACCGCCATGTCTCGCGCGGCCACCCAAGGCTTGTCTTCCATCTCTGCAGTTGTCGCGATCGCACCCCGCGCCTCAGTCACGCTCAGTGCCTTTGGCAAGGATTTGGGCAGCTTGGGCGTGCGGATAACATCAAGCGCTTCGCTTGCCAGGACCCCCTCACGCTCCAGAAACCGGAAAAAGCTTTTCAGCGCCGAAAGCACCCGCGCCAACGAACGGGAGCCCAGCGATTCGTTGCGGCGCTGCGCCATAAAGGCCCGGATATCGGCGCCACGCAGCTCCTTGAGCACCTGCAGGCTCACCGGCCCGCCGGCATGCCCGGCCAGGAAACCCATGAACTGATCAAGATCCCGGCTATAGGCCTCAAGCGTATTATCGGCGAGGCGGCGAACCGAAAGGAGCTCGCGCTGCCATGCGCCGATCTGGGCACGAACAAATTCGTCAGTGGCAAAGGCTGAGTCGACCATGCCGCAAGGCTAGCGACCCCTGGTTAGCAAAGCGTTCTGCGCCTCAACGAACGTGCGGATGCCAGTCCGGCTGCTCGCTCGGCAACACATTGAGGTCTACATGAAGCGCCCGCGGCAGGCGCTGCGGGCGCCGCTGGTGGGCCAATGCGGACAGCAGCACGGCGTAAAGGCTAGCCCGCTCGGCAACGGCGACGATCTCGTCACTAGGCGATCTTTGATCAATCGGAGTGGTCATTTTATCCTCCTGTGCTCGAGAACAAAGCATAAACAGAGGCTACTGACAGAGCTTGTCAGCACACGAGCTTTTTTGCCGAAAGCACTTGCGCTCACTATCTTCGAATGCGAACAGAACGGGCACAAATGGAAGCGCATCCGGACATTGTTGCGGTTTTAGTAGGGGTGGCCGTCGAGGGCCCCTATAGCTACCGCGTGCCCCAGGGCATGGGCGTAGAGCGCGGCTCGATCGTGGCTGTGCCCTTGGGGCCGCGGCTGATCCAGGGCGTGGTCTGGGGTCCACCCAAGGACATGGTTGCCCACAATCGCCTGCGCGATATTTCCCATGCCTATGACGTGCCCCCGCTCAGCGGCGAGCTTCTCAAGCTAGTGGAATGGGTCGCACGTTACACCCTCGCTGCGCCCGGCCAGGTCTTGCGCGCCGTCCTGCGCTCAACCGAAGCGCTTGATACGCCGCGGCCCGTTGTAGCGTTCCGGCGCACCGGCCTGGAACCAGAAAAGCTCACACCGGCCCGGCTCAGGGTGCTGGATGCCTTGCTTGATGGACAGGCCTGGCCCAAGGCTGAGCTCATCGGCGCGACCGGCGTTTCCCCGTCCGTGATCGAGGGCCTTGAACGGGCGGGAGCCCTGGAGCGCCTCGAAATTGCAGCGCCTCCCATTGTCCTGCCACCGGACCCGGACGCAGCCATAGCCGCGCTGTCACCCGAACAGTCGCAAGCCCTGGATCGCATCCTGGCCCTCGACCCGCACCGCTTCGGGGTCGCCCTGCTCGACGGGGTCACGGGAGGGGGAAAAACCGAAGTGTTTTTCGAGGCTGTGGCCGATACGCTGCGAGCGGGCCGACAGGCGCTGATCCTGCTGCCCGAAATAGCCCTCACCAACACCTTTATCACGCGCTTCACCCGCCGCTTCGGCACGCGCCCGGCGGAATGGCATTCGGACATGACGCCGGTGCAGCGCGCCAAGGTCTGGCGTGGCGTGCTGGATGGAACGGTGCGTGCCGTGGTCGGGGCGCGCTCGGCGCTTTTCCTGCCCTTCCGGGAACTGGGCATGCTGGTGCTCGATGAAGAACATGACGGCGCCTATAAGCAGGCCGACGGCATCACCTACCACGCCCGGGACATGGCTGTGGTGCGCGCCCATTTCGCCAATGCCCGGGTCATCCTGTCCTCAGCGACCCCCTCGGTTGAAACCCGCAACAACGCCAATAGCGGCCGCTACAGTCATGTCATGCTGACCTCGCGCTTTGCCCAGGCGGCCTTGCCCGACATCACCGCCATCGACATGCGCACCGACGGCCCTGGAAAAGGAGAATGGATCGCACCGCAATTGGCGCGTGAAATCTTTGCTGCCCTTGATCGGGGCGAGCAGGCGCTTTTGTTCCTGAACCGCCGTGGTTACGCCCCGCTAACACTTTGCCGCTCTTGCGGGCACCAATATCAATGCCCCGATTGCTCGGCCTGGATGGTTGAGCATCGCTTCCGGGGCATTCTGATGTGCCATCATTGCGGGCACGAGATCCGCACCCCCAATGTTTGCATCAAATGCGGTGACCCGGAGAATTTGGCCGCAGTTGGCCCCGGGATCGAGCGCGTGGCCGAGGAGGCAGCGATCCGCTTCCCCGATGCGCGCCGGGTTATCCTGTCCTCGGACATGGGCAGCAACAAGCAGCTCCGAGAGCGCTTCAGCGAAATCGAGAAAGGGGAATATGACCTCATCATCGGCACGCAGCTGGTGTCCAAGGGCCACCATTTCGAAAAGCTGTCCGTGGTCGGCGTGCTCGACGCGGATCTTGGCCTTGCTCATGGCGATCCGCGCGCCGCGGAGAAGACCTTCCAGATCCTGACCCAAGTCGCGGGCCGTGCAGGCCGTACCTCCCGCTCGGGCAAGGCGTTCCTGCAAACCTTCCACCCCGATCACCCCGTCATGCGCGCCATGGTAAGCGGGGATCGCGAGGCTTTCTACGCCCATGAGCTCACCGCCCGCGAAGCCGGCGGGCTGCCGCCCTTTGGCCGCCTCGCAGCGCTGATCGTGTCTGCCAATGAGCGGGACACCGCCATGAACTACGCCAAGACACTGCTTTCAGCCGCACCCATGGCGGATGGCGTGCGCCTGTTTGGGCCTGCCGATGCGCCCATCAATCTGATCCGCGGACGACACCGCGTGCGCCTGCTTGCGCAATCCGCCAAGGATTTTGACCTCAGCGGCTATGTCCGCTTCTGGCTGAACTCGGCCGAGAAGACGACTGGCAATTTGCGCGTTCAGGTCGATATCGACCCCATGAGCTTCATGTAGACATGTCTTGCTCAAGCAGCCCGCTCGAGCGTTCCGCTACTGGCAGTGTGCGGGGCACCTGCGACACTTTCGCTAGCCGCCAATATGACGTGCGAGCCTTGCAAGCGCCGCAAGGCTTGTGCTAGAGCGGGCCCGACTTTGAAGGGGCCGTAGAACGTCCTCTTTCCCAACACAAGAACAAGCGTCGGCAGCCAGCCGTTTTTCCCAAGGGAAAACCGGATGAGCAGGCAGGCAAATAAGAGGGTGTAGCGGCATTGGCAGCGCAGAATTCAGTGCTTTCCCACATCGCCCGGCCATATGCGTCGGCACTGTTTGATCTCGCCCAGAGCGAGAATCAGATGGCTTCGGTCGAAACATCGCTCTCCGATGTGTCCCGCTTGATCGGGGAAAGCGCTGACTTTGCTCGCTTCCTGCGCTCTCCGGTGATTACCGCGGACGAGAAGGCTCAGGCGCTTGATGCCGTGCTGGTTCGGTCCAACACCAATCCCTACGTTGCCAACTTCCTCCGCCTCGTTGCCAAGAACGGCCGCCTGTTTGCGCTTGATGCCATCATTGTTGGCTTCCGCGAACTGGCTGCCAAGGCTCGCGGCGAAGTCACGGCTGACGTTACATCTGCAGCGCCCCTGACGGGCGAGCAGGTCAATTCCCTCACCGAAACGCTCCGCGCCAAGATTGGCAAGACCGTGACGCTGAACCAATTCGTCGATCCATCCCTGATTGGCGGCCTTCAGGTGAAGGTCGGCTCGCAGATGATCGATAGCTCACTCAAGACAAAACTCGCTGCGATGAAGATCGCCATGAAAGAGGTCGGATAATGGACATCAAAGCCGCGGAAATTTCTGCGATCCTCAAGGACCAGATCAAGAATTTCGGCCAGGAAGCCCAGGTTTCCGAAGTTGGTCAGGTGCTTTCCGTCGGTGACGGTATTGCCCGCGTTTATGGCTTGGACAATGTGCAGGCTGGTGAGCTCGTGGAGTTCCCCGGCGGCATCAAGGGCATGGCGCTCAACCTCGAAGTCGACAATGTCGGCGTCGTGATCTTCGGCAACGACCGCTCCATCCGTGAAGGCGACGTCGTCAAGCGCACTGGTTCCATTGTGGATACCCCCGTCGGTAAGGGCCTGCTCGGCCGCGTGGTCGATGGCCTGGGTAACCCGATCGATGGCAAGGGTCCGATCGAGCACACCGAACGCCGCCGCGTCGACGTCAAGGCACCTGGCATTCTGCCGCGCAAGTCCGTGCATGAACCGATGTCCACCGGCCTCAAGGCCATCGACGCGCTGATCCCGATCGGCCGCGGCCAGCGCGAACTGATCATTGGCGACCGCCAGACTGGCAAGTCCGCCATTATCCTGGACACCTTCCTTAACCAGAAGCCCGCTCATGATGCTGGCGCATCGGACACCGACAAGCTCTACTGCATCTATGTCGCGATTGGCCAGAAGCGCTCCACCGTTGCTCAGTTCGTGCGTCAGCTCGAAGAATCGGGTGCACTGCCCTATTCGATCGTGATCGCGGCAACCGCTTCGGATCCGGCTCCGCTGCAGTACATCGCGCCCTTCACCGGCTGCGCGATCGGCGAATGGTTCCGCGACAATGGCCAGCACGCTGTTATCGCCTATGACGATCTGACCAAGCAGGCCGTTGCCTACCGCCAGATGTCCCTGCTGCTGCGTCGTCCGCCAGGTCGCGAAGCCTATCCTGGCGACGTGTTCTACCTCCACAGCCGCCTGCTGGAGCGCGCTGCAAAGCTCAACGAGAACCATGGCCTGGGCTCGCTCACTGCCCTGCCCGTTATCGAAACGCAGGCAAACGACGTATCGGCCTATATCCCGACCAACGTGATCTCGATCACCGACGGCCAGATCTTCCTTGAAACCAACCTCTTCTTCCAGGGTATCCGCCCGGCCGTGAACGTTGGTCTGTCGGTTTCCCGCGTGGGTGGTTCGGCCCAGATCAAGGCGATGAAGCAGGTTGCCGGTTCGCTCAAGGGTGAGCTGTCGCAGTACCGCGAAATGGCAGCATTTGCCCAATTCGGTTCGGACCTCGATGCCTCGACCCAGCGCCTCCTTAACCGTGGTGCCCGCTTGACCGAGCTGCTCAAGCAGCCCCAGTTCTCCCCACTCAAGACGGAAGAACAGGTTGCCGTGATCTTTGCTGGCGCCAATGGCTATCTGGACTCGCTTCCGGTTTCCAAGGTCGCTGATTTCGAGCGCACGGTACTTTCGGCCCTGCGTGGCAAGCACGCCGCGCTGCTGAACACCATTGCCACCGAAAAGCAGCTCAGCGACGACACTCGCGCCAAGCTCAAGTCGGCTCTGGACGATATCAAGAAGACCTACGCGGCTTAAGGCCTAAGGAGACGACGGGCCCATGCCTTCGCTAAAGGACCTCAAGAACCGGATCGACTCGGTCAAATCGACTCAGAAGATCACCAAGGCCATGCAGATGGTCGCGGCGGCCAAGCTCCGTCGCGCCCAGGAAGCAGCGGAGGCTGCCCGCCCGTATGCCGAACGCATGGGCCGGGTTCTTTCTTCGCTCGGCGCGGTCTATGAAGGCCAGACCGATGCTCCCAAGCTGCTGGCCGGCACTGGCCAGGACCAGGTTCATCTGCTGGTCGTTGCCACTGGCGAGCGTGGCCTAGCTGGCGGTTTCAACTCCTCGATCGCCCGTCTTGCGCGCGACCATGCGGCCAAGCTCATTGGGCAGGGCAAAACGGTCAAGATCCTGACTGTGGGCCGCAAGGGTCACGACATTCTGCGCCGCCAATATCCAGATCTGATCGTGGACACCTTCAACTTCCGCGACGTCAAGCAGGTCGGGTTTACCCAGGCCCAACAGGTTGCGGACAAGGTGCTGGCCATGTTCAACGCCGGCGAGTTCGACATTGCCACGCTCTACTTCGCCAAGTTCGGCTCGGTGATCAGCCAGGTGCCAACAGCCCAGCAGATCATTCCTGCCAAGCTCGACAGGGTTGAGGGTGAAGGCGTCGCTACTGGCTCGACAGTGCCCTACGAATACGAGCCCAGCGAAGAAGCGATCGTTGAAGATCTGCTGCCGCGCAACATCTCGGTTCAGGTGCTGCGCGCCTTGCTGGAAAACTCGGCGTCGTTCTACGGCGCTCAGATGTCCGCCATGGACAACGCCACCCGTAATGCTGGTGAAATGATCGGCAAGCTGCAGTTGAGCTACAACCGCCAGCGCCAGGCCCAGATCACCAAAGAACTCATCGAAATTATCTCGGGCGCGGAAGCGCTCTAACGCACAAGCGAGGACGAACAAATGGCAGACATCAAGGCCGGTCGCGTTTCGCAGGTCATCGGCGCCGTCGTCGACGTCACGTTTGACGGTCACCTGCCCGCAATCCTGAACGCTCTGGAAACCAACAACAACGGCCAGCGCCTGGTGCTGGAAGTGGCGCAGCATTTGGGTGAAAACACCGTGCGCACCATCGCCATGGACACCACCGAAGGCCTCGTGCGCGGCGCCGAAGTGGTCGACACCGGCAACGCCATCTCGGTTCCAGTTGGTGACGCAACCCTGGGCCGTATCATGAACGTGATCGGCGAGCCCATCGATGAAGCCGGCCCAATCGGCGAAGTCGATCGTCGCGGCATCCACCAGGAGGCCCCTGCTTTCGTCGAGCAATCCCCTGAATCGCAGGTGCTGGTTACCGGCATCAAGGTCGTGGACCTGATCGCGCCTTACGCTCGTGGCGGCAAGATCGGCCTCTTCGGTGGCGCCGGCGTGGGCAAGACCGTTCTGATCCAGGAACTGATCAACAACGTCGCCAAGGCGCACGGTGGTTATTCGGTGTTCGCAGGCGTTGGTGAACGCACCCGCGAAGGCAACGACCTCTACCACGAAATGATCGAATCGGGCGTGAACAAGGACCCGCACGAGAACGGTGGCTCGGCTGCTGGTTCCAAGTGCGCCCTTGTGTTCGGCCAGATGAACGAGCCCCCAGGGGCCCGTGCCCGCGTGGCACTGACCGGCTTGACCGTCGCCGAGAACTTCCGCGACCAAGGTCAGGACGTGCTGTTCTTTGTGGACAACATCTTCCGCTTCACCCAGGCTGGCGCTGAAATGTCGGCTCTGCTGGGTCGTATTCCTTCCGCTGTGGGTTACCAGCCGACGCTGGCGACCGATATGGGCGCGATGCAGGAACGCATCACCACCACCACCAAGGGTTCGATTACCTCCGTGCAGGCCGTTTATGTGCCGGCCGACGACTTGACCGACCCGGCACCGGCTACCTCGTTCGCCCACTTGGACGCAACAACCGTGCTGAACCGCGCGATTTCGGAAAAGGGCATCTACCCGGCCGTGGACCCGCTGGCGTCCAACTCGCGTATTCTTGATGCCAGCGTTGTTGGCCAGGAACACTACGACACCGCCCGCCGCGTGCAGGAAGTGCTCCAGAAGTACAAGGCTCTCCAGGATATCATCGCGATTCTGGGCATGGACGAATTGTCCGAAGAAGACAAGCTGACCGTGGCCCGCGCCCGCAAGATCGAGCGCTTCATGAGCCAGCCTTTCGACGTGGCTGAAGTGTTCACCGGCTCGCCCGGCGTGTTCGTTCAGCTCGAAGACACCATCAAGGGCTTCAAGGGCCTGGTGAACGGCGAGTATGACCACCTGCCCGAAGCTGCCTTCTACATGGTCGGCACCATCGAAGATGCCGTCAAGAAGGCCCAGAAGCTGGCTGCACAGGCCGCCTAAGAACGGTTCGGGGCAGTTAAGCCCCTACCCTGTCGTTGTAATGGAGCTCGGGTCAAACCGGGCTCCACTGCCAAAGGACCAAGAGAATGGCTGAAGGCCTCAAGATCGAGATCGTATCGCCCGAGCGGCTGGTGCTGTCCGAAGTCGTCCAGTCCGTTACCGTGCCCGGCACAGAGGGCTATTTCACCGTCATGCAGGACCATGCGCCGTTCATGACGACCCTGCGTTCCGGCTTCATCACTGTGAACGGCACCGGCGGCACCAACGAGGTTTACTTCGTGAAGGGCGGCTTTGCCGACGTTTCGCCTGAAGGCCTAACCATCCTGGCCGAAGAATCCGTACCCTTCTCCGAATTCGACCATGCCGGCCTGACCACGCAGATCAAGTCTGCCGAAGCCGAGCTGGCAGCGGCAGCATCCCCGGAAGAGCGCACCTTTGCGCAGGAAGTCGTCAGCGGGTTGCTCAATCTTGCCGCCGAAGCCGGCCAGATCAACGGCACTCATATCCACTAGGTATCTAGCTGAACAGCATACGAAAAGGCCCGCGTTGAACGCGGGCCTTTTGTTTTAGTTTGTCTTGGCGAGAAAGAAGGGGCGGCTGAATAATCCGCCCCAACCAACCTATCAAGCCGCCAGGCGAGCCTTGAGGCCACGCGCGATCAGCTCTTCGGCGATCTGAATCGTGTTCAGCGCAGCGCCCTTGCGCAGATTGTCCGAAACAACCCACATGGCGAGGCCATTTTCGACTGTGTTGTCCTCGCGGATGCGAGACACGTAGGTGTCGTATTCACCCACCGTTTCAACCGGCGTGGCGTACCCACCAGCCTCGCGCTTGTCGAGCACCGAGATGCCGGGCGCCTCGCGCAGGACGTCACGCGCTTCGTCGGCGGTGATGGGATTCTCGAACTCGATGTTGACGGCTTCCGAATGCCCCACGAACACGGGAACGCGCACGGCGGTGCAGGTCACCTTGATCTTGGGATCGAGGATCTTCTTGGTTTCGGCCAGCACCTTCCATTCTTCCTTGGTGTAGCCGTCTTCCATGAACACATCGATATGCGGAATGACGTTGAAGGCGATCTGCTTGGTGAACTTACCAGGCGTTGCGCTGTCATTGACGAAGATGCCCTTGGTCTGGTTCCAGAGCTCGTCTATGCCTTCCTTGCCGGCACCGGACACCGATTGGTAAGTCGAGACCACAACGCGCTTGATCTTGGCAAAGTCATGCAGGGGCTTGAGCGCAACCACCAGCTGCGCGGTGGAGCAATTGGGATTGGCGATGATGTTGCTGCGCTTCGGGTCAGCCAGCCAGCGGTCGAGCACATGGCCGTTCACTTCCGGCACGATCAGCGGAATGTCGGAATTATAGCGCCAATAGCTGGAGTTATCGATGACAATGCAGCCTGACGCACCGATCCGAGGTGCCAGATCCTTGCTCACGCTTGAGCCGGCCGACATGATGGCGAAATCCACGCCTGCAAAGTCAAAATCATCGAGGTTCTTGCACTTGAGGATCTTGTCGCCGTAGGAAATCTCGCGCCCTGTCGACTTGGACGACGCCAGCGCGATCACCTCGTCGGCCGGAAACTTGCGTTCCGCCAAGATATTGAGAACTTCACGGCCCACATTGCCCGTGGCACCTACGACAGCGACGCGATAACCCATTTGTTGGAACTCCAGTCCCGTAACCTTGCCGCCCCGCGCGATCAACTGATCACGGCCATTCCGATTTCGCCTCTCCCCGTCGGGGAGTCGACCCGGGGAAAAGCGTCAGGTGGTTTTTGTGGTTTTGGTCATAAGCGCAGCCATGCTGTCGGCCAGGGGCCGAACAGTTGCGGTTTTCGCGATAGGCATAGGGCTGCGCATGTGTGACTGCTCAGGTAAAAGCAGGCGAAGTCATACTCCGATATAGGAATTAGTCAATGCTCACATAAAAGAGCAATGGCTTGGCATGCCTGCTCGCTTCGACTAGACCGTCCACTTCTCGAAAAGGATCAGGAAGATTTATGCCCCATTATGATGTCGTGGTGCTCGGCGCCGGTGCCGCTGGCATGATGGCGGCCATTGAAGCGGGCAAGCGCGGCCGGTCCGTTCTCGTCGTCGACCATGCCAAGTTCGCTGGCGAAAAGATCCGCATTTCGGGCGGTGGACGCTGCAATTTCACCAATATTCATGCCACGCACGACAAGGGGCGGGATCGCTTTTTGAGCGATAATCCCCGTTTTGCCCTTTCTGCCCTCAGCCGCTACACGCCCGAGATGTTTGTCGCCATGGTGCAGCGCCACGGCATTCGCTACCATGAAAAGACTCTGGGCCAACTCTTTTGCGACGGCCCGGCAACGCAGATCAACACCATGCTATTGGGTGAAATGCGCCAGGCTGGGGTTACCCTGGTGCTGGAAACCGCCGTCGAGCGCGTCAGCAAGGATGACACGGGGTTTTCCGTTGAGCTGTCCACCTCGTCCATCACCTGCGACAGCCTTGTTGTGGCGACGGGCGGTAAATCCATCCCCAAGATGGGTGCCTCGGGCCTGGGCTATCAATTGGCGGCGCAGTTTGGCCTGCGCGTGACCGAAACCCGCCCCGCGCTGGTGCCGCTGACCTTTGAAACCCGTGCCCTCGAGCGGCTCAAGGAATTGGCTGGCATTGCGACCGATGCAGTGGTTCGCCACGGCAAGACAGCCTTCGAGGAAGCCTTGCTGTTCACCCATCGTGGTCTGTCCGGTCCAGCAATCTTGCAAATATCCTCCTATTGGCGCGAAGGCGATGCCATCGCGATTGATCTTCTGCCCGGGCGCGACGCCGCCGAAGCATTGCGCGCCGTGCGTAAGGCCACGCCCAAGGTACAAGTGCAAACGGCCCTGGGTGCATTCCTGCCCAAGAAGCTTGCGCAGCTTCTAGGGGAGGATCTTAACCTGCCGGGCATGATTGGGGATTTCTCGGACAAAAAGCTGGCGGCCGTGGAAGCCACGCTCAAGGGGTGGACGCTGAAACCCGTGGGTTCGGAAGGCTACCGAACCGCCGAAGTGACGCTTGGGGGTGTTGATACCCGTGACCTTGATGCCAAGACGCTGGCAGCGCGGAACGTGCCAGGACTGTTCTTTGTGGGCGAAGTGGTCGATGTCACGGGCTGGCTGGGCGGCTATAATTTCCAGTGGGCCTGGGCCTCGGGCTGGGCAGCGGGCCAAGCTGCCTGAGCTGGTAAGGCAACGTAAAAGCTTGAGATTTTGGACTGCGCGGGTCAGGGCACGACCTCGTCCTTCGACAGGCTCAGGATGAGGTCTACTGGTGGGCATATTCAGACCGGGAGGTCCTTAGAACCGCCAGCCCAGCCGGACGCCGACATTGGTATTGGCCCGCTCTGGCGTGCCGCAGGCGCCGAAATCGGGGAGGTGTTCCACCGTGGCGATCAGGGAGGTGCCAAGGGGCAGGTTAAGACCCACGCTGCCGGCTGCGCGCAGGCCAAAACCACAGCCGAAATTGCGGGAGGGATCGTCTTGGGGAGCGGAGACCAGCGAGGTGTGCGCCACTCCACCAAGGCTCGCTTCAACAAAGACGGGCAGGATAGGTGCCTGGAAGGTCCAGCTCAGGCCGGCATAGCCATAGGATGGCTGGTCGCGGAAGCTGACCGTAGCGCCCAGATGCGGGCGCAACTCGCCAATCACGGTCCAGGCGTTAAGGTCCGGTGCGGCAAACAATAATTCCACATTGGCGTTGCCGATCCGCTCGGGATCGAGCAGGTCGCCATCGACATCAACGCCGCGGGCAGTGATGCCGGCGCGGATCTCGGGAAGGAGGTTGAACTGTGCAAAAGCGGGCGCTGTGGCGCCGGCCAGCAGCAGGATCAGGGCCAGCCTGAACAGGGATCGCACCATGAAGGCCACCTTTCTTGATGGCCCTAATGGGGCGATGTTATGCCCGATCTGCAAGATTTTAACTAAATTGACGCTAACAGACTGTTAACGTTGAGACCGCCTTAGCGCTAGAATTTCCACCCCAGACGCAGGCCGAAATTGCTCAGGCCCTGATTGGCGTCGCACCAGCCATTGTTGGAAGTGTGCTCATAGGTGAGTGTCGCCGTCATGGACTCACTCAGATTTGCGCCCACGCCGAAGCGCTCGTAGAAATTGACGCGGCAGCCGAAATTGGCGCGCCGCGACGGATCGGGCGAATTGGTCAAATAGCCATTGTGGATGGCGCCGCCAAAGGTGCCTTCGAGGTAGAAGGGCGTATCGAACACCGGCAGCTGCCAGGTGAGGCCCAGATGGGCCATGCTGTCCTGCCCATCGAGATTGACCGTGACGCCAAGATCGGGGCGCGGGGCGCCGATCCAGCGGAAGGCATCGAGATCGGGCGAGGTGAACAGCACGTCAAAGGAGAAATCCTCGACCTGGCTCAAATCCCAATCGCCCACCTTGAACGGCAGGGCGGTGTAGCTCACGTCATGGGCGTGGATGCCGATGCGGATTTCATCGACAATGTCGGCAAAGGGCTGCGGCGAGGTGAGGCTCTGCGCATTAGCCGGGATGGCAGCGGCAGCAACAAGACCCAGGGCACAAACGGCAACACGCAACAACAAAGGCAATCCTCCGGACGGGACAATCTACTAGAAGCCGAAGTCGCGTGGGCAAGTCAATGCACTTGGGCGCTGCGGCCGCTCCTCCGGCGCCCGATGTGACGGGCAGGCCACGCCTGCTTGCAGAACGGCCTCGCTTTCATCGTATTTCGCCGATAAAAGCTCGAGCACAGATCACCATCCGAGTTTACCCATGGCCGCTCCCTTCGCCCTTTCCCTGCAGGATCTTGCTCCCATCGCCGAAGGCACATCGACGCCCGAAGCGATGCACGAAACGATCCTTTTGGCGCAGGCGGCTGAAAAGCTTGGCTATACGCGCCTGTGGTATGCCGAACATCATGGCATGCCCTCCATCGCCTCGTCTGTGCCCGAGATCCTGATCGGCAGCGCCGCAGCCCATACCAGGGAGCTGCGCATCGGCTCAGGCGGCGTCATGCTGCTCAACCATGCGCCGCTGCGCATTGCCGAGGCTTATCGCACGCTGGAAGCGCTGCATCCCGGCCGGATCGACCTGGGGCTGGGCCGTGCGCCGGGTGGCGATGGCTATGCCATGCGCGCCCTGCGCAGCGGTGGTGGCGAGGAGTTTTCCACCTATCTGGCCGAGCTCATGGCGTTTGACGAGGACGGCTTTCCGCCCGAGCATCCCTTTTCGCGCGTGCCTGTCTCGCCCGGCGGCATCCGCCTGCCGCCCAAATGGCTCCTGGGTTCATCGGGCAACAGCGCGCACGCGGCGGGCCAGTTGGGGTTCGGCTATGCCTTTGCCGCCCATTTCAGCCATACCCCTGCCGCACCGGCCTTTGCTGCTTATCGCGAGTCGTTCGAGCCTTCGGAAGATTTCCCCGAGCCGCGCACTATTTTGTGCCTCTCGGTGATCTGTGCGCCGACCGATGAAGAGGCCGAGTATCTGAGCATCTCCCAGGCGGTGAACTGGGCGCGCTTTGTAAGCGGGGAACAGCGCCAGCTGACCTCGCCCGAAAAGGCCATGGAGCACCAGTTGACGCCCCAGCAGCAGCAGATCATCGAGCACCAATCGAGCCTATGGCTGGTGGGCAGCCCCGAGCGCATGGCCCAGACTATTGGCGAAAAGGCAGAGGCCTGCGGTGCCAACGAGGTGATGATCACCACTACGGTGCACAGCTATGAGCTGCGCCGGCGCTCCTATGAGCTTCTCGCCAAGGCATTTGATCTATCGCCGCGCTGATTTGGAGCCGGCATTAACATCTCGTTTCTGGCTCATGGGCTAAATAGACCGATCTTCGGTATTTGAGTTCGGTTTCGTGAGCGCTGCTGGCTTCGTTCTGGCCATCAATATCTTTGTGGCGGGCCTGTTTGCGGCGGCGTTCGGCGCCGTAGCCTGGCACAGTCGCGAGGCCATTGGCGCCCGCTGGCTGGCCATCGCCTATGGCCTGGGCATCGTGAATGCCGGGCTTGAGCTGGTCCTGCCCGGGCAGAGCGATCCGCGCCTGCTGACCCTGGTTGTGTTTGCCGTGGCGCTTGGCGCTTTTCTGGCCTGTGTGGTGGGGCTAGCCTGCCACTACAACAAGCAGGTGCCCTGGAAGACGATAGGGGCGCTGGGGCTGGTGTCGGTTGCTCTTAATGCCGCGATGATGGATCAAGCCTCGAGCGCGTCATTCGAGCGGGCCATGGTTTACCAGCTACCCTATTTTGCTGTCCATCTTTTGGGAGCTGCCATCGTGTTCCGTTCCGGACGGCGGGGCCCTATGGACGTGACACTGCTGGTGTTTTTCGTGATCAGCGGCCTGCAATTTGTTGCCAAGCCCTTCATGGTGGTGAGCCTGGGCGGTGCTACGCCCGACAACTACCTCCACAGCCTTTATGGCGCTTATTCGCAGATGCTGACGGCGTTTTTGCTGATCGCCAATGGCGTGCTGATGCTGTTGATCATGGTACGGGACGAATTGGCTGTACTGACCATCCGCTCGGAAACCGACAAGCTCTCGGGCCTGTGGAACCGTCGGGGCTTCGAGGACCATAGCGAACGCGCGCTTGTGGAGGCTCGCCGCGCCGGAGTTCCAAGTGCCTTGGTGATGGCCGATCTTGATCGCTTCAAGCGCATCAACGATACTCTTGGCCATGCCCATGGTGACGAGGTGATTGCCGCCTTTGCCGGCATCCTGATGGACAATGCCGACAAGCGCATGGTGGTGGGCCGGACGGGGGGCGAGGAGTTTGCCGTGTTTGTGCCCGGCGCAAATCTCCCCGCGGCGCGGCTCTATGCCGAGGCGGTGCGAACGGCTTTCTCGGCAAAGGGACCATGCCTGGGCGTGCCGGGACTAAGTGCAAGCTTTGGCGTGGTGGAGCTGGCCGAGGGCGAGACGCTGGGGAGCGCCATGCGGCGGGCGGATTTGGCGCTGTATGATGCCAAGAAGAAGGGTCGTGACCAGGTCAGTGTGGTTGCGGATGGCGGAGTGCCGGGGCGACGGATGGGATCGCGGGGGTCTTAAGGCTCGCTTCGGGGGCTACCCCTTGGGGCGAGAAAGAGCGCCCGTGCCTGATCAAACCACTATCGCTTCCCGCAACCTTGATCCTTGGGTCAGTGTCGATCTGGCGCAAGTGGCGAAAGACCCCCGGATCAAGTCCGGGGGAGCCGATTGCGGGTGGAATTGTAATGGCGCAAACGAATTGTTGCGGCCGGGCTCCCACAGATTTACGGCACGCCGACCTTTAGTTCGCCTGGCCGCGCTCCACGAATTCGAATTCGTCAGCCGCTGGGTCGACCTTGAGGGCCAATTGCTGACGGTCGAGCTCGGCAAGCCAGGCCGTCCAGGAGCAAGGGCTCAAGCCGTCGTCAAGGCCGGCATGGGGTGTCTTGCGGACCTGGTCAAACTTGAGCTTGAGCTGAGCGCGTTCCTGACCGAAGCGGTTGCGAATCCGCGAAATCGCCGGTGTTCCACGGCGCGTGCTGACCCAATTCTGGATATCACGGTGGCGCGTCAGAGTTTGCATGATCGTCATATTGGCCTCCCCTCCAAATAACTGCTTTTCGCAGCTTCTAACCAACGCTAACGGCGCCGATCCTCCACCGGTTCCATCGCGTCAATAATTAATCCTGTGTAAGTTCAGTAACGAGCCTGAGGTCCTCCATTTCGGTGGCGGTGAAATAATAAAGCTGGTTTGGCGGCGTTTGCAGCGCATGAAGCCACAGTGCTGGGTCAACGCCTGTTTCCGTCAGATGAGCGATGATCTCGGCCGTGGTGCTTTGGGCATCGGCCATGGCGGACCCGGCAACACGCAGGGCGTCCTGCGGGTCGCCGCTGAGCGCTGCGGCATAGATCTGATGGACGCCGATCGCGGCCTCGGGGCTGGCGATCCGGCTCTTGCCCGAGGCAAAAACAATGGGGCAGGAGGAGGCACAGAGGGAGCCGGCAGCGACCTTGGTGGCAAGGCCCTTTTCATGGATCAAACGGCCGATAGCCAGCGCATCCACTACCGATCCTCCAGGCGAATCGAGAACCACACTCTGCACGTATTCGCCCCGCGCCTCAATCTCTGCTGCAAAACGTTCCCCAGCTCCCGGATCGATCGTGCCGACAAGGGTGAGCTGACCGCCTGCGCCAAGGGCGATCTCAAGCGGATTGTCGAGGAGGTCCGGGCTGGTGGTGATCTCGGGCATGGGGCCTTGGGCAGGGCCATCGATGGCCGGCGGCAGGATGGGCTGCATGGGCGCGGCGAGGGCTGCGCCTTGATTGGCCGTCAGTTCGCGGTAATCGACATACAGAACCGATATCGTTCCCAGCAGCAGCCCGAAAAACGCCACCCGCAGAATGGCGCCGTCTTCAAGACTGCCCGCCCATTGAACGGCACGGCGGTAAAAGGGGTCTCGGTCTCGGGTCTGGTTGTTTGCCGCAATGGTCATGCCGGGCGTGGCCCATCGGTGCGCTTGCGCTGCGCCGCATCGATCGGGGTCACCGTGGCCTCTTCAGCAACATTTTCCGCTGCCGCGGGCGCCTCATTGGGCTCGGGCTGCGGCTGGAACTCAGGCTCCGTCAGCGGCTTGGGTTTGCCGGTGGCCACATCGATGCCTGCGGCTTCCATCTGCCGGTAGATTGCCATGGCGCGCAGCATTTCGGCGGCGGTGATGTTTTCGGCTTCCTCGAGGGATTCCGAGTCACGGCGCATTGCGTCGTTGACGATCATAAGGACCAGCACCAAAACAACAGGCAGGAGATCAATGGAAATGGCGCCGGCCCAGCTCGGGATGAAATCCTGCCAATAGCGCAGAACGGCTTCGGCGCTGGACAGGGGCACGAAGCGGCGCTGCTCCACGGGCGGGGTCGCAAGGATTTCGTCGGCGGCGGCGGAAAGCGCTGCCGATTGGGCGGCAACGGAATTGCGCACCGTATCCATGACCTGGTTCTGCCGCAGGGCGAGATCGCCGACCTGCCCATCGGCCACCGGCGCAATGAACCCGGCAGACAAATCGGCCGCGGCGCGCTTGACCGATGCGGCAACCCCGGTTTGCTGGAGCGCGGCGATCACGGCGGTCAGCTGCACCGCCTCGGCCTGGAAACTGTCGGCGCGCGGCTCAATGGCGCCTGGGGTGGATACCAGTTCGCGCATGGTGGCAAGGCGCGCCGACCCCTGCTCAAACAATCCAGCCACTTCCTCGCGCGATCCGGTGATGGTTGCCGCCAGCTGGTTCATCTGCGCGCCCATCTGGGTGAGCAGCTGCACTACGCTCCCCGAGCCAGTGGTGCCGGTGAGAGCCCCCGACTCCCGCTCATCGGCGGCAAGGCCCGAGAACCGCTCTGCTGCACGCTGCACGTCGGGCAGCAGGGACTGGGCGGCGAGCGCATTGGCATGGGCATTGTCGAGGTCTTCGGCATAGCCCTGGAGCGTCACGGCCATGTGCTGCTCGGTGGCGGCGGAGCCGGCCAGTGCCGCTGCATTGAGCCAGGAGCTCATCGCCATGATCATGGCGCAGCCGATCGCCATGGTTAGAAACAGGGCCATGCGCTGCACGCCCGAAGTCACCAGTGGCACGAAGCGGAGCATGAAACTCCAAAAGGCATAGATCGCCACCGACACGGCGGCCGAATAGATGATGGCGGCGAAAAACACAAAGGTGGCCGAGCCATCCAGAAGTCCGCGCACCCCAAGATAAGTGTAAACACCCGACGCCAGGGCCAGGACGGCCAGGGCGAAGCGGGTCATCGTCTCGACGCCCCGGACGGTTTCGTTGAGGCGATAAGCATTCGGCTTGAGCTGCATCGATGGGGCCCCTGTTGCGCAGGGGAGCTTAACACAATGATCCCGGCAGAACGGTGGCGGATTTTATGGTGGGGTTTGGAGAGGAAGCGCAGAGCCCTCGGGTCGAGCCCGAGGGTGACGATTGGTGGTGGGGTTGGGGCATATGTCCCCCGCAGACCTCATGGTGAGCTTGTCGAACCACGAGGTCGGGCTCATCAATGGTGCCACGACCTCGTCCTTCGACAGGCTCAGGATGAGGTCTACTGAGGGAGGTGGTCCTATCCCTCCACCGCCACATCGAGCGCCAGTTCCACCATGTCCCCAAGTGAACTCTGCCGCTGCTCGGCGTCGATCTCCTCGCCCGTGACAAGGCAATCGGTCATAGTGCAGATGGCCAGAGCCTGGACGCCGAAGCGGGCGGCGAGCGTATAAAGCACGGCGGCTTCCATTTCGACGCCTAGGACACCATGGGCCATCAGCTTGCCATAGGCCGCTTCCCAATCGCCGTGGTAGAAAATGTCCGAGCTCAGTATGTTGCCGGCGTGAAAGCGCATGGCTTTGGCTTTGGCCTTGTCCGCAGCGGAACGCAGCAGGGCCCAGTCGGCCAGGGGAGCGAACTGGTAGGCGCCGAAACGGTCCTTGACGATGCTGGAGTCGGTCGAGGCGCCTTGCGCCAGGATCAAATCGCGCACCTTGACCCACGGATTGAGCCCGCCGCAGGTGCCGACGCGGATCAGCCGCTTGAGGCCATAAACATTTATGAGCTCATGCACATAGATGCCCAGCGAGGGCTGGCCCATGCCGGTCGCCTGCACCGAAACGCGCTGGCCCTTCCAAATGCCGGTAAAGCCCAAGCAATTGCGCACCGAATTGACCAATCGGGGCCCTTCGAGGAAGTTTTCCGCAATCCACTGGGCGCGCAAGGGATCACCGGGCAGGAGCACCGCTTCGGCATAATCACCCGGCTTGGCATGGTTGTGGGGGGTCATGGCGGCGTCCTTGTTGCTTTGGTCCAGACCCGATCATTGCCATTGCGCCTTGGGCACTGCAACCACCGGGCGGCCCATGTCTTGACCTCTTGGCAGACGAAGTCCATCTAGACTGCCGAACACGAGGAGCACGCCATGGTCGCCAAGATTTTCATCGACGGGGAAGCCGGAACCACGGGCCTGCAAATCCGCGAGCGCCTCGAAAACCGGCGCGATCTCGAAGTGCTCTCGATTGCCCCCGACAAGCGCAAGGATCAGGGCGAGCGCAAGCGGCTGCTGAATGAAGCCGATGTGGCGATCCTCTGCCTGCCCGATGATGCGGCGCGCGAAAGCGTCGCCCTGATCGAGAACGGCACGACGCGGGTGATCGATGCCTCCACCGCCTTTCGCGTCGATCCCCAATGGGCCTATGGCTTTGCCGAGATGGATCGCGGCCAGGCCGAAACCATCAGCAAGGCACGCTTTGTGGCCAATCCAGGCTGCTGGCCGCAGGGGCTGATCGCAACGTTGCGTCCACTCATCGCAGCAGGGCTGCTGCCGGCCGATTTCCCCGTCACCTACCATGGAATTTCGGGGTATACGGGCGGCGGCAAGCAGATGATTGCCGAATACGAGGCGGCGGGCGCGTCAGCGAGCCATTTCATGCCCTATGCCCTGAGCTTCAACCACAAGCATTTGCCCGAAATGACGGTTTATACGGGCCTGTCGCACGCGCCGCTCTTTGTGCCAACCGTGGGCGATTTCGCCCAGGGCATGACAACGTTCGTGCCGCTGCAGCTGGGCCAGCTGGCATCGGCGCCCAAGGCGCGCGACATCCATGCCGCGATCGCTGACCATTATGCCGGGATTAAGGACAGCTTTGTCCAGGTGGCGCCGCTTGAGGACATCGCCAAGACGCCGCTGCTTGATCCCCAGAGCTACAACAACACCAATCGCATGCAGCTTCATGTGTTTGGCAATGACGAGCGTGGGCAAGTGGTGCTGGCAGCGGTCTACGACAATCTGGGCAAGGGCGCCTCGGGCGCGGCGGTGCAGAACCTCAATCTGATGCTGGGGGTTGATGCGCGCGAGAGCCTGGCGGTGTAGGGGTGGTGGGCCCTGATATCGGGGCTCTCGGCACCCCCTCCCAACCTCCCCCGTCGAGGGGGAGGTGCTGGCCAGGGGGAGTGGAGAGATTAGGTCATAATCCCCACTAGGCACGAAATCTTGCGTGAGGCGTACCCTTGAGTACGGTTCAGGCTTGACCACGGCTTCGCTTTAGGCAAAGACCCAGGGCAAAGCGAGGTTTTCTCCCTATGGAAAAATTCACCACCCTGACCGGGGTAGCGGCGCCCCTGCCGATCATCAATATCGACACCGATATGATCATCCCCAAGCAATATCTGAAGACGATCAAGCGCACGGGCCTGGGCACCGCGCTGTTTTCGGAAATGCGCTACAATGAGGACGGCACGGAAAACCCGGAATTCGTGCTCAACAAGCCGGGCTACCGCAATGCGCAGATCATCGTGGCCGGCGACAATTTCGGCTGCGGCTCCTCGCGCGAGCACGCGCCTTGGGCGCTGCTCGATTTCGGCATTCGCTGCGTGATCTCGACGAGCTTTGCCGACATTTTCTACAACAATTGCTTCAAGAACGGCATCCTGCCGCTTGTGGTCAGCCCCGAGCAGCTCAAGCTGCTGCTGGATGATGCCGAGCGCGGCTCCAATGCCACGCTGACAATCGATCTCGAGGCGCAGACCATCCAGGGTCCCGATGGCGGCACGCTGCATTTCGACATCGATCCCTCGCGCAAGCAGATCCTGCTCGAAGGGCTAGACGACATCGCCGGAACGCTGAAGTCCGACCCCTCCATTTCCTCGTTCGAAAACAAGATGGCCGCCGAACGGCCCTGGCTCTGAGGACATCGATGGAGATCGTCTTCGAGCCCGAACCGCAGGCTGAGACGCGTGCGGCCATTCTGGAAGGGCTGATCTCCTTTAATTCCCGACAAACGGCGAGCCAGTTCGGCCCGCCCCGAAACATCGCGCTGGCGCTCAGGGATCCCGATACGAGAGCCTCCATTGGCGGGCTGACGGCGCGCATCGGCTATAGCCGGATGTTCGTTGAACTGCTGTTTGTGCCCGAGCATTTGCGCGGCACAGGCATTGGGCGACAGCTGATGGAGCGGGCCGAGGATGTGGCGCGCGAACATGGCTGCACCGGCATCTGGCTCGATACCTTCACCTTTCAGGCGCCCGGCTTCTACCAAAAGCTCGGCTATTCCGTGTTCGGCGAAATCCAGGACTACCCGCCCGGGTTCAGCCGCTTTTTCCTCCACAAACCCTTGAGTTGATCGATCATGGTCCAACGCGTTTCCACAGGCTCGCCCTTCGAGACGACCTTCGGCTATTCCCGCGCCGTGCGGCACGAAGACACTGTCTATGTCTCGGGTACGACGGGCTATGACTATGCCACCATGACCATGCCCGACGATGTGGGCCAGCAGGCCAGCAATGCCTTGGCAACCATCGACAAGGCGCTCAAGCAAGCCGGATCGTCCATCCAGGACACGGTGCGCGTGGTTTATTATGTGGGCGATCGCAACGACGTGGATGCCGTGGTGAAAGCCGTAGGTCCCGTGTTCAAGGATATCCGTCCCGCCGCCTCCATGCTGATCGTGCAGATGATCGAGCCTGGCATGAAGATCGAGATCGAAGTCACCGCCCGCATCGGCGCCGCGACCAGTTAACCGAACATGCCCAATCGCCGGCAAGTCGCGCTTGTGCTGCATGCTCTTGCCTGCATTGCCGGCCTTGCCGTTGCGACACCGCATCTGACCCGGGCCTTCGGCGCTGCCGCAGGCCCCATCTTTGCCCTCCTGCTGCAGGCCTTGCTGTTTTGCCTGCCGGTGATTGCCTTTCATGTCTGGCGTGGACGGGGCGCGCTGTTCAGCGAGCGCCTTCATTGGCGCCAATGGTGGATCGTCCTGGCGCTGCTCGGGCAATTGGGGTTGGTCACGCTGCTTCTTTTTGTGCCCAACACAGCTGTTCTGACCACCCAAAGCGCCATGCTGGCGGCCATGATCGCCCTGCTTGTGGCGCCCTTGGAGGAGATCGCCTGGCGCGGCGGCTTTCTTCGCGTCTTCCCCCAACAGCCGCCTATTGGCCTGTGGTTGGGCTGGCTCCTTTGTAGCGCGGCTCAGCTTCCCGTTCTTTATGCCACAGGAGCAGACTGGCCTTTTCTGGCCAGCGTGATGGCGGTGCTGACGCTCTTCTGGAGCGCCCTCGCCTGGCGCACGGGTTCGGTATTCTGGACCGCCATTGCCCATACGCTTACCGATATCCTGCTGCTCTGGCTTTTGCTGGATCGGAACGCTTTAGGCTAAAGCCGGCTTGCGCAGCGCGGCAAGTTGGAGCTATGTGCCGCTCCAGGCGTAACCAGCAGTACGGCAAGGATCCCCATGGCCACCCATTCCCTGTTTCTTCTTCCCGGCGACGGCATCGGCACCGAAATCATGGTCGAGGTGGAAAAGCTGATCCGGTGGACCAATTCCGAACAGCTGACCGATTTTTCGACCGATACGGGCCTGGCCGGCGGTTCGGCCTATGACAAGCACCAGGTTGCGATCACCGACGAGGATGTGGCCAAGGCCAAGGCCGCCGATGCGGTGATCTTTGGTGCCGTGGGCGGTCCGAAGTGGGACAATGTTCCCTATGAGCACCGCCCCGAAGCCGCGCTCCTGCGCCTGCGCAAGGAACTGGCTGTGTTTGCAAACCTGCGCCCCGCCATCTGCTATCCCGCGCTTGCCGACGCCTCTTCGCTCAAACGCGAACTGGTGGAAGGCCTTGATATCCTCATCGTGCGCGAACTGACGGGCGGCGTTTATTTCGGCGAGCCCAAGACGATCACGGATCTCGAAAACGGCGAAAAGCGCGCCATCGATACCCAGGTCTACGAGACCTATGAAATCGACCGCATTGCCCGTGTAGCCTTCGACCTCGCGCGCACCCGCAACAACAAGGTGCATTCGGCCGACAAGAAAAATGTGATGAAGTCGGGCGTGCTCTGGGACGAAGTGGTCAAGGGGGTCGGCAAGGACTATCCGGACGTGGAACTGCACCATATCCTCGCCGACAACGCCGCCATGCAGCTGGTGCGCAACCCCAAGCAGTTCGACGTGATGGTCACCGATAATTTGTTCGGCGATATCCTGTCCGACGTTGCGGCCATGCTGACGGGATCGCTCGGTATGCTCCCATCGGCGTCGCTCGGCGCGCCCGATCCGGTAACGGGCAAGCGCAAGGCGTTCTATGAGCCCGTGCATGGCTCGGCACCTGACATTGCAGGCCAAGGCATTGCCAATCCGATTGCGATGATCGCGAGCGTGGCAATGGCCCTGCGCTATTCGTTTGGGATGATCGAGCTCGCGACCAATATCGAGAACGCCATCTCGGCTGTGCTGAGCGAAGGGCTGCGCACGAGCGATATCGCGCAGGACAATCGCCGCACGGTGGGCACGGAAGAAATGGGCGCGGCGATCTTGGCGAAGTTGAAGGCGTAAGCGAAATTTGGCAGTTGGCACCTCCCCCTTGCGCGGCTTGGGAGCGACCTGAAAGGCAAGTAGCTCCTGTGGAGCTATCTGAGCGGACAAGGCCCTGAGAGCTATGCCTTCGGCTTGATCAACGGTGGGAACTGTTCCTGATATCCGCGCTCTCGCACCCCCTCCCGCCCTCCCCCCTCTAGGGGGAGGTGCCGCATTGAGTATGTGGCACAGCACGGTTCCCACCCACAATGTCACTCCGGCCTTGAGCCGGGGCCCAGCTCGAGATTGCGCCACAGCCGCAAGGTGGTTTGAACAGCCATGCCGTCCAGACAAAAAATCTCAGGATGGATCCCGGCTCAAGGCCGGGATGACATTGTGGGTGTGGCCGGCCCTGTGACAACAAAAAAGCCCCGGCGCGGTGCACCGGGGCTTTCATATTCACGCGGCCAAGAGATTACTCGGCAGCAGCTTCCTCGGCCGGGGCGTTGGCAGCGGCTTCGCGGGCAGCGCGTTCTTCGGCGCGCTGGGTGGCCTTTTCGCCGGGCTTGCCCTTGTTGGGGTTGTTGCGAGCTTCGCGCTTGGTGAGGCCAGCGGCATCAAGGAAGCGCAGCACGCGGTCGGTCGGCTGGGCGCCGACCTGGAGCCAGTGGCTGGCGCGTTCGGTGTTCAGCACGACGCGGTTCTCGGCATCCTTGGCCAGGAGCGGGTTGAACGTGCCCAGCTTTTCGATGAAGCGGCCATCGCGGGGCGAGCGGGCGTCGGCAACAACGATGTGGTAGAATGGGCGCTTCTTGGTGCCGCCACGGGCCAGACGGAGCTTGAGGGACATGGGTAAAAATCCTTGAGTTTGGTTGAAAGGCTTACTTTTTCTTGCCCAGGCCGGGAAGGCCGGGGAAACGGGGCGCTCCACCCAGGCCTGGCAGACCCGAGCCGGAGGATTTGAGCAGCGCGCCGACATCGGTCGGCAGCTTTTGGGTGAGTTGCGGGGTCGGCGCCGATGGCAGGCCCTTGAGCGAAGCGGGGTCGATCCCGGCCTGGCGCGCCATCTGCTCGAGCTGGGCCGGATCCATTTTGCTCAGGTCCGGCATGCCGCCGAGCATATTGCCCATCTTGCCGCCGAACATGCCGCCCAGCGCGCCCATCCCACCCTTGCCGACCTTTTTCATCATGTCGGCCATCTGGCGGTGCTGCTTGGCAAGCTTGTTGATTTCCGAGACTTCCACGCCCGCGCCAGCCGCAATGCGCTTGCGGCGGGAAGCGTTCAAGAGGTCCGGATCGGCGCGTTCCTTCTTCGTCATCGAGTTGATGATGGCGATCTGCCGATCAAACACCTTCTCGTCGATATTGGCGCCTGCCATGGCTTTCTTCATCTGCCCGGCGCCGGGCATCATGGCCATGAGGCCACCCATGCCGCCCATCTTTTTCATCTGGATGAGCTGATTGCGCAGATCGTCGAGGTCAAAGGAGCCCTTCTTGAGCTTCTTGGCCATCTTCTGGGCGTCTTCGGCCGAAACATGCTCGGCCGCTTTTTCCACGAGCGAAACAATGTCGCCCATGCCGAGAATTCGGTCGGCGATGCGGCTAGGATGGAAATCCTCCAGCGCATCCATCTTTTCGCCGACGCCGATCAGCTTGATCGGCTTACCCGTGGCCGCACGCATCGAGAGCGCCGCACCGCCGCGACCATCGCCATCGACGCGCGTCATCACGATGCCGGTGACATCGAGCCGCGTATCGAACGAGCGCGCGACATTGATCGCGTCCTGGCCGGTCAGGGCATCCACCACGAGGAGGATCTCGTGCGGCTTGGTTGCCGACTTGATCTCGGTGGTTTCAACCATCAGTTCTTCGTCGATATGCGTGCGGCCCGCCGTATCGAGGATCAGCACGTCATAGCCGCCCAAACGGCCCTCGCGCTCGGCGCGGCGGGCAATCTGCACCGGCGTTTCGGTAGGGACGATCGGCAGCGTATCGACGCCCACCTGTTCGCCCAGCACGCGCAACTGCTCCATGGCCGCAGGGCGGCGCGTATCGAGCGAAGCGAGAAGGACCTTCTTTTTCTGCCGGTCCTTGAGGCGCTTGGCGATCTTTGCGGTCGTCGTGGTCTTGCCCGAGCCCTGCAGGCCTACCATCAGCAAGGTGACGGGCGCTGGCGCATTGAGGTCGATGGCCACGGCACTGTCGCCCAGAACACCGACCAATTCGTCATGAACGATCTTGACGACCTGCTGGCCCGGCGTCACCGAGCGGGTGACTTCAACGCCCACCGCGCGGTCGCGCACCTGCTCGACAAAGGCGCGCACCACTTCAAGCGAAACGTCGGCCTCGATCAGCGCGCGGCGAATTTCGCGCAGCGCCACATCGACGTCCGCGGCGCTCAGGGCACCACGGCCACGCAGGCCATCAAAGATCTTGCCAAGCCGGTCGCTTAAGCTCTCAAACATTCTTTTTCCTTCTCGCTCACGGGCCGCGCCGCTCTTCGACCGACGCGCTAAAGCCGCGCTGGTCGCTTCGCTGGTCCTCCGCGGGGGCGGCAAACGGTTGCCGAGGTCCTCGCTTCGCTCGTCCAGTGAGCCATATGGTATCCACCAAGGCAAACGCCAAACCCACCCGCGGGCGCAACGCGCTGGCGGATGGTGACCTCCGGGATCGGTTTATACCCTGTGGGGTCCCGGTCGGCTTTCAGGTGCTTGGGCCTGATGAATAGCGTGCCGTTTAGGGGAAAGTGGCGCCTGAGTCAAGAAACGTGCGGAGAAACGCCATTTCAGGGGAGGCTTGCCCGGACAATCGCCATCTCACGTGGTGCCGGCAATTGGTGCGCGGCAAACCCGGCGTCGCTCAAAAGGCGCAGCGATTGGCTGGCAAAAAGCGCAGCCTTGCCGCTGCCGGCTGGAGCCTCCATCAGGAGAACAATGCGTCCATCTGGTTGCAGCAGCGCCTTGAGCATGGCGGGCCAGCGATCAGCGAAGCGCAAATTGACGTCCAGATTGACGGCAAGGATGGCGTCAAACCGCCGTGAACCGAATTGGGCATTTTCCAGCGTTTGGGCGCAGGTAAAAAGGCGCGGGTCCTGGATGCTGGCGCGGACGGCGTCGATCATTTTGGTTGAGCGGTCCAAGGCGGTTATGGTGCCGCTGGTCAGCCGCTCCAGCACGAGGCGCACGGCAAGGCCGTGCCCGCATCCGATCTCGAGTACATGCTCATGGCCAACCAAGCCTAGCGCCGCGACTGCGCGTTCGTGACGAGATATTCCCCTGCCCATTTCCTTCATCCTTTGGCATGCCCATTAACGAAATCGCGCGCTTTGTTTTCTAGAGTGGACCCACCGTCCCGAACCAAGATGTCGCTCCATGTCGGATGTCTCCGAAATTCAGCCTCGCTCAGTCTCGCCAGCATTGGCTGCTGCGCCACTAGGGGTCGAGATCTTCGATACGCTCCAGGGGGCCGAAGCGATCTGGCGCAGCCTTGAGGAGCGCGCCGTTGCAACGCCCTATCAGCGTTTCGACTGGATCAACGCCCTGCTGGCGGCAGGGGCGGAAAAAAACAGCCGCGTCCTTGTGGCGGTGATCACGAGAAACGAGCGCCCGGTGGCGCTCCTGCCCCTTGGCCTGCGCAAGCATCGTGGGTTAACCGAAGCCCATATGCTGGGCGCCGAGCAATCCAATGCCGATTGGCTGATTGCCGAGCCGGGCTTTAGCCCGAGCAAAGCCGAACTGCACCGGATTTTCGCCCTGGTCAGCCAGGCAGCAGGTGGCATCGACCTTCTGTCACTGTCCAATCTTCCCCAAACCTGGCAGGGGCACGACAATCCCCTGCTTGTTCTCGATCATGCGCCGGCGCCATCCAATCTTTATACGGCCGTGATCGGCCCGACGCCGGTGCCCTATATCGATCACCGGCTCAGCACCAAGCGGCGCAGCAACATCAACCGCGGGCGGCGGCGGCTGGCCGAGCAGCATGGCGAAGTGCGGATGGTGCATGTGCGGGACGATCAGATGCTCGCACAGGTCCACCAGGCGTTTCTGGATCAGCGCGGCGCCCGTTTTGCAGAAATGGGCATAAGCAACATGTTCGCACAGGCCCCCTTTTACCAGCTGTTCCGCGATCTTACCCGCGCGGGCTTCGGGAGCGAGCGCCCAACCCTGTGTCTTCACGCGCTTTATGCCGGTGACGAGATCGTGGCCACCAGCTGGGGGCTGCAGTCGAGCACGCATTATTCGCAATACATCAACTCGACCACCTCGGGAGCGGCGGCACGCTATAGCCTCATGGGCATTCTGATCAGTGAGCTCATGGATGCGCTGACCGTTCAGGGCATCACGACCTTTGACATGGGCCTGGGCGATTTCGACTACAAAACCGAATGGACCAAGTCAGAGCCTGTGTTCAACAGCGTCCTGCCACTGACGCTCAAGGGACGCATTGCTGCCCGAGCCAGGACGCAGCTGAGTGCCGGCAAGCGCCTGATCAAGCAAACCCCGGCCCTGTGGCAGACGGCCCAGCATATCCGCCGCGCGCTGTTCAAGCTGCGAAACCGGCACTAGCGCCTGATTACTTCGTGCCCGAAGCCTTTGTAGCGGCGGGCCGAGTGCGCCGGGCGTTCCATTGCGCCTGCCATGACTTGACCTTGCCTTTGAGCGCCTTACGCCCTTCATAAAGGACGGCAAGCAGCTTGACCTGCCACTGGCGCCGGCCAACCAGCACCGTACCCATCGCCTTGCGATTGTTGAAGAAGTTGAGGGCCGAATGGCCTTCGGCGGTGGAGGCCGAGTCAATCGCGTCCAGCCCGTCGGAATTGTAGAATTCCTGCAGCAGCAGATATTCCAGCGCCATGCCCGGCCCAAGCTTCTTGAAGCTTTCGTCATAGGCGATCTTGGGCGTGAAGGCGGTCCGGCCAGTGCGGATCGCGAGCTTCATGGCAATGGGCTTGCCCTCGAACAGGAGACTATCAAGAGCGCTAAAGCCGGGGCGGTAGGCCGCCCGGGCGAATGCGGTGTCTTTCGCGTGCGACAGGAAGGAGGTTCCCTGCGCCCCCTTCCAGCCGGAATGCTCCAGCTGGAGGAAATCTTCGAGACGCTGGGCAAATTGAGGACCATCCTGCACATGTTCAAGCGAGAAGGAGCCGGCTTCGCCCAGCCGACGCATTGTGCGGCGGACATCGTGCAAGCGGCTCTTGGAGAGCACCTCCTGTAGATGCGCCTCGAAACCATCCGGAAGCCGGGAAAGATGCGCCCGTTCATAGGGAACAACGACCTGCCAGTGAAGCCCCCGGGCTTGCGCCGCCTGCCGCATCATCTCTGCAAGCGGTGAGGCGGTATCGAAATCGGCAAAACTCCAGATCGCCGGCAGCTTGCCTTTGCTTAAGCCATTCACCCAGGCCTCGATCACCTGCTCGGCATGGTCGCGATGCACCAGGGGTGTGCCGCTAAACTGGTAGATATTGGCCAGGCTATTAGCCACGGGAAAGGGCGAAGGAACAATGGAGCGGGGCTGGGTGAGAAAGAGGCCCACCATTTGCCCTGAAGCCGTGGTGAAGCTATAGCCGCGCACCTTTTTACCCTGGTCCATGTTATCAAGGCCAGCCAGGACGTGACCGCGGTCATAGAATGGATTTTCGACCAGCGCCGCCGCAGCGAGGTCACCCCACTCCTTTGCCCCAATTGCACGAAGCCCTGCCACATCGAATTGGCGAAAGGTGAGTTGCTCCAGCTTGGAAGCAGAAATGGTCGCTGTTTCGGTCAGATCAAATGCCATTGCGCTCGTCATAATCCCTGCCCATTCACTTGCTTGACTATTGAATACAGGACTTTGCCCCGCGACGAGCTTGCAACCATGTCTTCTGGTTAAAAGCGGCTGAACCCAATACTGTGCTGGAGACAATCTTGCTTGCGGCTGCCCCGCAAAGGCGTGATCTCGCCCCGTGCTGGTATTTTCCGTCGCGTTCCGCCATATAGGGCCAATGGCCGGCCTGACCGGCTCTTGGCAATCGAAGCGGCGAACCGGCAAGTGAGCAGTGTCCCCTTTCTCAAGATGAACGGTCTGGGCAACCAGATCATCGTGGTCGACATGCGCGGCCGAACCGATCGCGTCAGCTCGGCCGCCGCAATCGCGATCAATGCGGCCCAGCCAACCAAGTTCGACCAGATCATGGCCATCCATGATTCCAGGACGCCGGGTACGGCCAATTTCATCGAGATCATCAATTCCGATGGCTCGCGTGCCCAGGCCTGCGGCAATGGCATGCGCTGCGTCACGCAATTTCTGGCGTCTCAGGGCGACGAGAGGGCATTTACCTTCGAGACGGTCGCGGGCATCCTGTTCGGCAGGGTCGAGGAAGACGGATTGATCACCGTCGACATGGGCACGCCAAAATTCGCCTGGTACGATATCCCCCTGGCCGAGGAATTCGCCGATACAAGGCAGATCGAGCTGCAGATCGGGCCGATCGACGCACCGGTGCTTCATTCGCCATCGGTGGCATCCATGGGCAATCCCCATGCGACCTTCTGGGTCAACAATGATGTGTGGAGCTATGCGCTGGACCGGTTCGGGCCCATGCTGGAGAACCATCCGATATTCCCCGAGCGGGCCAATATCTCGCTGGCTCAGGTGCTGACGCCCGATCGCATGGTGCTGCGCACCTGGGAGCGCGGAGCGGGGCTGACCGAGGCCTGTGGCACCGCTGCTTGCGCCGCCGTGGTCAATGGCGCCCGCACCCGCCGCACAGCGCGCAAGGTGACCGTCACCCTGCCCGGCGGCGATCTCGTGATTGAATGGCGCCCTGACGACCATGTCACCCTTTCCGGCCCCTCGGAGCTGGAATGGACCGGCACGCTTGAGCCGCTTTCCGGCCTCTGGGCCCGCAACGAGGTTGCGGCCTGATGGCGATCGAAACCCTGACATTTGGCTGCCGCCTCAATGCCTATGAGGCCGAGGTGATGAAAAGCGAAGCCGAAAAGGCGGGGCTCGACAACGCCGTCATCATCAACACCTGCGCGGTGACGGCCGAGGCCGTTAAGCAAGCCAAGCAGGCCGTGCGCAAGGCCCGGCGCGACCATCCCGACGCGCGCATCATCGTCACTGGCTGCGCTGCACAAACTGAAGCGCGCTCCTTTGGCGACATGGCCGAAGTCGATCTTGTTATCGGCAATGAAGACAAGATGCGGTCCGAGAGCTACCAGCCCATGGTGTTTGGCGTGCCCCTGAACGACAAGGTGCAGGTCAACGACATCATGAGCGTGCGGGAAACCGCGGGCCATCTGATCGAGGGCATGGATGGGCGTGCCCGTGCGTTTGTGCAGGTCCAGAATGGGTGCGATCACCGCTGCACGTTTTGCATCATTCCCTTTGGCCGGGGCCCATCGCGGTCCGTGCCCATGGGGGCGGTGGTGGACCAGGTCAAAAAGCTCGTCAGCAATGGCTATCGCGAAGTGGTGCTGACGGGGGTGGATGTGACCTCCTATGGCCCGGACCTGCCCGGCAATCTAACGCTGGGCAAGCTGACCCAGGCCATTCTGCGCCACGTGCCCGATTTGCCGCGCCTGCGCATTTCCTCCATCGATTCCATTGAAGCCGATGAAGCGCTTTATGATGCGATGGCGAGCGATCGCCGCCTGATGCCGCATCTGCACCTGTCGCTCCAATCGGGCGACGACATGATTTTGAAGCGCATGAAGCGCCGCCACAGCCGCGACGACGCGTTGGCGATTGTCGCCAAGCTGCGCTCCTTACGCCCTGACATGGTGTTCGGCGCTGACATCATCGCGGGTTTTCCGACGGAAACCGAGGAGATGTTCGAAAACACCCTGCGGATCGTGGGCGAGGCGGATCTGACCTATCTGCATGTCTTTCCCTATTCGCCGCGGGAAGGCACGCCTGCCGCCCGCATGCCGCAGGTGAGCAAGGCCGTGGCGCGCGATCGCGCCGCCCTCTTGCGCGCCGAGGGCGACCGGCAATTTGCCAAGCTTTGCCGCAGCCGCGTCGGGCAGACGGAAAACGTGCTGATCGAGCGCAATGGCATGGGCCGCACCGAGCAGTTCGTGCCCGTCCATGTGCCCGATGCGCAACCGGGCGAGTTGCTGACCGTTCGGATAGGTGATGTGACCAATGAAGGGCTGGTGGGCGAGGCGCTGCAGCATGCGGCTTGACGATCCTGCCACGTCCACACGGTTTGACAGGCTCACCATGAGGACTACTTCTGGAGAGCCAAGCTAATCCTTTTCCTGAGCTTGTTGAAGGAGGAGGTCGTAATACCCAAAAGAAGGCAAGCGCATGAGCGAACAAAAGCCGGGTTTCTTTAAGCGCCTCTGGGGCGAGATCGTGGGGGAGCCGCCAGCGCAGCCGACGCCGCCCGAGCCACCGCCAGCGACGCCTGAGCCGGAGCCTATTGCGCCCCAAGCGCCTACCGCTCCCCAGGACCTGCCGCCACCTGGTCCTCCCGAAACCACGCCCGATTACGTTGAGGAAATCGAGGAGCAGGCTGCCGCCCGTGCGGAGCCCGAGCCAGACCTTGTTGTCGCCGTTGATCCCCCCGCCATGGTGGAAGTGCCGGCCGAGGCGCCGCGCGCAAGCTGGTTTACGCGCCTCACCAGCGGGCTCAAGCGCTCGTCGGACCAGCTGACGGGCTCGATCACCTCGGTCTTCACCAAGCGCAAGCTCGATGCGGCGACACTCGATGAGCTCGAAGACGTGCTGATCCAGGCCGATCTGGGTATCGAGACCGCCACCGCCATTACCGACACCCTGCGCCGCGATCGTTTCGACCGCGATGTATCGGGGGAAGATGTGCGCGCCGTATTGGCAGCCGAGGTCGAAAAGGTTCTTGGTCCCGTGGCCCGCCCGCTTGCGGTCGACACCGCCCAAAAACCCTTCGTGATCCTGATGATCGGGGTCAATGGCTCGGGCAAGACCACGACCATCGGCAAGCTGGCGCAAAAATTTGCCGCCGAAGGCCGCTCGGTCATGCTGGCGGCTGGCGACACCTTCCGGGCCGCCGCCATTGAGCAGCTGCAGGTCTGGGGCCAGCGCACGGGAGCCCCGGTGATCTCGCGCCCGGCCGGCGCCGACGCGTCGGGCCTCGCCTTTGATGCGGTGACGCAAGCCAGGGCGGAGGGGCGCGATGTTCTCATTATCGACACGGCCGGACGCCTGCAAAACCGCGACGAGCTGATGAACGAGCTCGAAAAGATCATCCGCGTGATCAAGAAGGTCGACCCGACGGCGCCCCACGCAACGCTTTTGACGTTGGATGCCACGACGGGCCAGAATGCCCTGAGGCAGGTGGAGATCTTTGGCGCCCGCGCCGGTGTCACCGGCCTTGTGATGACCAAGCTCGACGGGACGGCGCGGGGTGGCATCCTTGTTGCCATCGCACGCAAATTCGGCCTGCCTGTTCACTTCATCGGCGTGGGCGAAGGGGTTGGTGATCTCGAAGCCTTTACCGCTTCGGACTTTGCGCGGGCTATCGCGGGACGGGAATAGCCGCAATCTGACCACGCTTGCTGCCTATCCCGGCCTTGCAAGAGGAAGCACTTGCCGCCACATTGCGGTGACACGAAAGAACAGGCCTATGACCGACAAAGCTGCCGAACCCGATGTCAATTGGGAAGAACTGCGCCCGCAAATCATCAAGATGGCGCTTGAGCTGGGTCCGCTGGTCGTTTTCTTTATCGCCAATGCGCGCGCTGACATCTTCGTGGCCACGGCCTGCTTCATGGCCGCAATGACCGTGTCGCTGATCTTGACCTGGCTGATCCTTAAAAAGATCGCCGTCATGCCACTGGTGACCGGCGTCGTCGTGTTGGTCTTTGGCGGGCTGACGCTCTGGCTGCAGGACGACACCTTTATCAAGATCAAGCCGACCATCACCAACGGGCTGTTTGCAGCGGTGCTGCTGGGAGGCCTCCTGTTTGGCCAGTCGCTGCTGCGCTATGTTTTCGGCGATGTTTATAAGCTCAGGCCCGAAGGCTGGAGCAAGCTGACGCTGAACTGGGGACTGTTCTTTGTTGCGCTCGCCATCATCAACGAAGTGCTCTGGCGCAATTTCTCGACCGATTTCTGGGTCGCGTTCAAGGTCTGGGGCGTGATGCCGCTGACGGTGGTGTTTTCCATCAGCCAGCTGTCGCTACTCAACAAATATGCGCCGGTTGACGAGCCCAAGCATGTGCCGCCGGTGGTGGTGGAGACCTGAGGGTCTGCCAACAACCAGACGTCACCCTCGGGCTTGACCCGAGGGATCGGTACTTAAGGCTCATTCAGCAAGTGTAGTCCCCTTGGGTCAAGCCCAAGGGTGACGATCGAGGATGCGGCGCCATTTGGCCCAAGCCAAGCCAGGCAACCGCGTGAGCGCCCCTACAACCCACCCATCTGGCAGACCAGTGCCCATTCCTCGGGCGACACCTTGCTAACCGATAGGCGCGAAAGGGTAACCAGCTCGAGATTTGCCAGCTCCGGCGTGGCCTTGATGGTCGCGAGCGTCACGGGCTTGGCTAAGGGCTTGACCGCTTCTACATCGACGCACTCCCAGACCACTTCGCCCTTGGCGTTGAGCTCGGCAGTATCATCGGGGTGCGCCAGGGCGATCACCCGGATGATGCCGACGATCTCCTTGCCGATATTGGAGTGGTAAAAGAAAGCTTCGTCGCCGATCTGCATGGCTCGCATATTGTTGCGGGCCGCGTAGTTGCGCACGCCGTGCCAGGACTCGGGCTCGCCGCGCTGGGTCTTAGCCATCATGTCGTCGAACGAAAAAACGTTCGGCTCCGATTTCATCAACCAATAGGCCACTTCGGCTTACGCCTTGGGCGACATGTGATCGTAGGCGAGGCGCCATGGCTTGATTTCAATGCTCTCGAAAATACCTTCCGACACGAAGGGGTCGGCATTGAAGATGGCCGTTGCGGCCTCGATGGTCTCGGCTTCCACCACGACGAGCGAGCCTTCGGGCGTGCCGGTTTCATCGAGCAGCGCGCCGGCAAGGCGCAATTGCTGGCCAAGGCTATCGAGGTGCTGCAAATGCACCGGGCGCACGGCGAGGCGCTTGTCGGTATTGCCGGGCTTGTCCTTGGCGATCATGGCGTAAAGCATTGGGTTCTAGTCCTCTCGTTTCAGGGGGCGGGACATCAGCCCCGCGACAACAGTGGAGATATCGGCCGAGCCGCTGAGCACAGCCTGCACGGCGGAGATAAGCGGCGCATCGACGCCGAGGGTCTTGGCAAGCGCTTCGGCAACCGGGGTGGTGGCAACGCCCTCGGCGAGCTTGGCGCCGCCGGCAAGGATTTCCTCGACCCTTTCGCCGCGCCCCAGCGCCATGCCGAACTGATAATTGCGCGACTGGGTGGAGGTGCAGGTGAGGGTGAGGTCCCCCAGGCCCGCAAGCCCCGTCAGCGTATGGGCCGATCCGCCCATAGCCGACACCATGCGCGCCATTTCGGCGTAAGCGCGCGCGATCAGGGCCGAGCGCGCCGAGGCTCCGAGTTGCGCGCCTTCGACGGCACCGCAGGCCAGGGCATAAACATTCTTGAGGGCGCCCGCGATTTCAACGCCAATGCGATCATCGGCAGCGTAGGGCCGGAAGCTGGGGCCAGCCAGGGCTGCAGCAAGCGCAGACGTCAATTCCGCATCATCGCCCGCCAGCGTCACCGCCGTTGGCCGTGCCGCTGCGACATCGGCGGCAAAGCTTGGGCCTGACAGGACGAAGGGTATGGCTCCCGGCGCCATATCCCCAAGGATTTCGCTTTGCCGCTGCAAGGTGCCGGTCTCGAGCCCCTTGGCCGACAGGACCACGGGCTTGCCGACCAATGTGGCAACATCCACTGCAGCAAGGGCCGCGCGGCTCGATTGGGCGGGAACGGCGAGGATCACCACATCAGCGGGCTTCGCCTCGGTGCCCGCCGTGATGGCATCGTGCAGTATCTGCGCGCCAAGATAGCGCTGGTTGGTGCGCTGGGTATTGATTTCATCGGCCTGCGCCGCATCGCGGACCACGAGATGAACTTGGCGGCCAGCCATGGCCGCTGCCTGCGCCAGGGCTGTGCCCCAGGCGCCGCCGCCGATTACGCCGACGGTTTCAAGCCGCATCGGGCGTGACCTTCATGTCCGGCGTGTCGAGCGGCCAGCGCGGACGGGCGGTGAATTGGAGATTGTCGGTTGCGCCCAGAACAAAACGCTCCGCTCCGGCCCAGGCAACCATGGCACCATTGTCGGTGCATAGCTTGATGGGCGGCACAATGAGGCTTGCGCCGACCTCCTCGCAAACCTCGCGCAGCGCCTGGGCAATCGCCTGGTTGGCGGCGACGCCGCCAGCCACCACGAGCTGCATGGCTTGGCCGGGAAAATCCTGCGAAAAGCGCTCCAGCGCCTGCCGTGATCGCACAGCCACGATCTCCGCCACCGCGGCCTGGAAGCTCGCGGCGATATCGGCGACATCCCCATCGCTCAGCGGCGCCAGCGCTTCGGCCTGCAGGCGCACGGCGGTCTTGAGCCCCGAAAATGAAAAATCAAGCCTGGCCTCGCGCAGCAGCGGCCGGGGGAAGCGGAAACGCTTGCCGTCGCCCTGCCGGGCCATCGCCTCCACCGCCGGACCCCCGGGATGGCCAAGGCTCAAGAGCTTGGCGACCTTGTCGAAGGCCTCGCCAAGCGCATCGTCGATCGTCGTGCCCCAGCGCTCGTAATCTCCAACGCCCCGCACGAGGACGAATTGGGAATGCCCGCCTGAAACCAGCAACATCAGATAGGGGAACGCAACATTGTTGGTGAGCCGCGCCGTTAGCGCATGGGCTTCCAGATGATTGACTGCGATCAATGGCTTGCCGAGTGCCGCTGCCAGTGCCTTGGCGGTGGTCAGGCCCACCAGCACGCCACCGATCAGCCCGGGGCCCGCCGTTGCAGCGATGGCGTCGACGTCAGCGAGCTTCACCTCCGCCTCGCGGCACGCCTGCTCGATGATGTGGTCGAGATAGGTGACATGCGCCCGGGCGGCCAGCTCGGGCACGACGCCGCCGAATGCCGCATGTTCATCGAGCTGCGAACGGACCACATTGGAACTTATGGTCGCGCCACCGAATTGGTCGCGAACAACGATCGCGGCCGCGGTCTCATCGCAACTGGTCTCTATGCCTAGAATAGTGGCTTGCGCTTGCCCGGTCACGTTGAACTGGTTACTCCACTTAGGGGTAACCCTGCCTACTATAGGACGTTTAGAGATTGCAATCGCCAGCCCCCTTTGCCCGGATCGGAACGCGTGGCAGCCCACTCGCGCTGACACAGGCCAGGATGGTGCGAACACTTCTGGCTGACGCACATGGCGTAGCCGAAGACGACATCGTCATCGAGGTCATCTCCACCGGTGGCGACCGCACGCAGGCCAGCAACCAGCCGCTGACCGAAATCGGTGGCAAGGGCCTGTTCACCAAAGAGATCGACGAGGCCCTGCTCCAGGGCCGTATCGATATCGGCGTGCACTCCACCAAGGATGTGGCGACCAGGCTCACCCCCGGCATCGCCCTGCCCGCCATCCTTGAGCGAGAAGACGTGCGGGACGCGTTTATTTCCGTGACGGTCGCCGGTCTCGACAATTTGCCCGAGGGCGCCCGCTTTGGCACTTCTTCCATTCGCCGGGCGGCCCAGGTGCTGCGCCAGCGCCCCGATCTGCGCATCGTGCCATTTCGCGGCAATGTTCATACGCGGCTGCAAAAACTGATGGATGGGGTTGCCGACGCCACCTTGCTGGCAATTGCGGGGCTTAATCGCCTTGAGGAAGGGCATCGCGCTACGGCGCTGCTTGATCCAGAGCTTTTCATGCCGGCGCCGGCGCAGGGCGCCATCGGTTTGGCCGTGCGCAGCGATGATCGCGCCATGATGGACGCCGTTTCCGTGCTTGATCATCCAATCACCCACTATATGGTGGATGCGGAGCGGGCCATGCTCGCTGTGCTTGATGGCTCCTGCCGCACACCGGTGGGCACGCTGACCCGTTTTGACGGTTCCACCCTGACGCTGAAAGGGCAAATCTTGAGCCTTGATGGACAAACCGCTTTTGACAGTGCGGCGAGTGGTGCCGATCCATTGGCGCTGGGCCGCAAGGTCGGGGAAGATCTGATCCGGCAGGCTGGCACGGAATGGCTGGCGCAGTGGGCGGCAATTCAATGACGCACATGCTGGTGACGCGCCCTGAGCCCGATGGTCAATCAACCCTGGCCCGTTTGCAGGCGCTAGAAATATCCGCCCAGGCTACCCCCGTTATGGTGCGCAAGACGCTTGATGTCAGCCTGCCGCCGCCGGATGGCTTTACCGCCATGGTCCTGACCAGCACCAATGCCATTCGCTCGCTCGAAGAGCGCGGTGTGTTGGGCAATTATTTGCAGTTGCCCGTTTTTGCCGTGGGCGATCGTACCGCCCGCGAGGCGGAAGCCGTTGGCTTTAAACGGGTCAGCAGCGCTGCGGGCGCCTTGCAGGATCTGGTCAATGCCATGGCTATTGCCCGCCTGCCGGGCCCCGTGTTTCACCCCACTGGCCGCTACAGCGCCGGCGATCTGGCCCAGGCCGTCGCGCCGCTCGGCATCATGGTTGCTACCGCGCGCATCTACGACATGGTTGCGGTCGACAGCCTGCCCCCCGAAATCATGGCAAGCCTGAAGGACGGGAGCATCACGGCAGTCCTTTGCTATTCCCGCCGCACCGCCGAAATCTTTGCCCAGCTGACGCAGGACCTTGAAGCGGCACAACGCAAGCGCCTCGCCATGCTGTGCCTCAGCGAAGCGGTGGCCGAGCCATTGCTGGAAAATCACTTCATTCGCATCAGCCTTGCCGACCGGCCCGATGAAGATGCCATGATGGCGCTGGCTCTGGCTGTTGCGCGCGAGCAAACTGGGCCATGATCGGCTCCTAAACAAAGAGGATTCCCTTTGATGGCTGATAATAAGGGCAATGATCCCAAGGCAGGACCGGACAAGCCGGCGGATGGGAAATCGGCTGCGGTCAAGCCACCCGTGCTGGATTTGACGGCGCGCGAAAGTTCGACCGCCACTCCATCAGCTGAAGCGCCTGGCAAGAACGACAAGCCGGAAAGCAAGGCGGGTTCCAAGCCGCCTGTGACGCCCCCAACCCAGCCGGATAGCAAGGTAAAGACAAAGCCGAGCAGCACTGTTCCCCCCACAACAAAGCCCGCTGACAAAACGTCCGGCGACGGGCAAAGCCGGTCCCGCTTCCCAATCGGAGCAACGCTAGCGGGCGGGGTGCTCGGCCTTGCCGCGGCCTATGGCATCGCGTCCGCGGGTTTGTGGCCGACCCCACCTGCGCCCCAGCCGGCTCCCGATCCACGGCTGGCGCAGTTCGCCACGGCCATTCCCGAGCTCGAAACGGTTACGCAAACCACCCAGTCGGAATTGGCAGCGCTGAACCAGCGCATTGCGGCGCTTGAAGACGCGGAGCCCGTGACTGCCGCAGCGCCTCCTCCTGCGCCAGCCCCAGCCCCAGCGCCGGCAGAACCGGTGGACCTTTCGGGTATTGAAGAAAGCATTGCGCAGCTGCAATCACGCGTCGATGCGCTACCCGCCGAGCCTGCTGCGCCCCAAGTCGATGTGGAAAGTATCAGGGCCGAGATCGCGGCGATTGGCTCGCGTGTGGAGGAACTCGCCGGGCGGCTTGGCACGGCCGAGACAAGCCTTCAAGCGCTCGACACAAGCGTGGCGCAAACCACGGCTGCCCTGGCCGAGCAGCCGGCCGATATCGGCGCCGTGCTGCAGCTGCCCTTGATCCTTTCGGGCCTTGAAACCGCCTTTGCCACTGGTCGCCCCTTCCAAACCGAGCTCGATGCGCTGCGCAGTGCCGCCCCGGACACGGCACCGCCGAGCACGGTCAGCAATGCCGCAGGCACCGGCCTGCCTCGCCCCGACCTTGTTGCACAGCGTTTCGACGCGGTACTGCCTGCCATTATTGCCGCCCAACCGGCCGACCCCAATGCGCAATGGCAGCAGGGGGCGATCGATTGGTTCACCTCGGCCATTGCCCTGCGGCCAACCGGTGAATTGGAAGGCGACACGCCCCAAGCCATTACCTCAAGGCTTGAAAGCGCTGTTGCGCGGCGCGATTTTGCCGCCGCCAACGAGCTTTTCGCCGCCCTGCCCGAGCCCATGCGGGCTGCAGCCGGGGACGTGCCCGCCCTGGTCGCAGCGCAAGCGGACGCAGCGCAGTTCTTGCAAGCCGTTCGCAATCAGGCCCTCGCCAGCGAGGCCCAACCATGATCCGTCTCGCCTCCTGGATTATTGGCTCGCTTGTTGTTGCGGCGCTTGCCGCTTGGTTGATCTCGCTGCCCGGCACGTTGACGCTGGAGGTTGCGGGCTATCGCATGCAGCCACGCCTGGGCGCGGCTATCTTCCTGTTCATGCTGGTGGCGCTGCTTGTGATCGTGCTTTGGGCAATCATCCGCCGCATCATCACGGCGCCGCGCGCCATTGCGCAGCGCAACCGGCAGCGGCGCCATCTGCAGGGCGTGGATGCCCTGTCGGACGCCGTGGTGGCGCTGCAGGCGGGCGATCCCGCGCGTGCCCGCAGCCTGGCGCGTGATGCGCAGGCGCGTTTGCCCGGCAATGCAGCCGCAAAGCTGCTGGAAGCTCGGGCGGACCTGGCCCTGGGCGATATGCCGGCGGCGCGCGAGCATTACCGCGCCCTGATCGCCAGCGAGAAAACAGCCGTTGCGGCCCTGACAGGGCTTTATGATCAGGCACGGGCGCAAAATCGTGAGGACGCGGCGCTGGTGTTTGCGCGCAAAACCCTGGCGCTGGCGCCAGGCAGCGCCTGGGCGGCCGATGCCGTGTTCGACGATCTGGCACGGCGCGGGCAATGGGCCGAGGCTGTTGCCATGGTCAATGCCGAGCCGGCTAACAATCGGGAAGATCGCGCCCGCAAGCGCCGCCGCCAGGCGGTGATCGAAACAGCGCGCGCCCGGGAAGCAGAAAACAGCGATCCTTTGGTGGCGCTGGACCATGCTTCGACCGCGCTCAAGCTCCTGCCCGATTTTGTTCCGGCCGCTTTGATTGCCGCACGCATCCACATCAACCGGGGCGAAACGCGCAAGGCCATGAGCCTTTTGCGCCGGATCTGGCGATCCACAGGGCACCCGGATGTGGCAGCGCTTTATAGCCACGCCCAGCCCGGCGCCTCGGCCGTGGACAGGCTCAAGCGCCTACGCGAAATCATCGACGTACCCCCGCCCCATCGCTCCGCCGGCACGGCCCTGGCGCGCGCAGCCATCGATGCCTATGACTGGCCATTGGCCCGCAATGCCTTGGCCCCTTTTGTCGGCCCGGAGGCAACGCAGGGCGTGGCGAGCCTAATGGCGGAGATCGAGGAAGGTCAGAACGGCGATCATGGCAAGGCGCGCGAATGGCTTGCCCGCGCTGTGCAGGCGCCACGCGATCCGGCCTGGACCGCCGATGGGCTCGTCAGCGATGAATGGGAGCCGGTTTCACCGGTCACCGGGCGGCTTGATGCCTTTGAATGGAAGGTGCCTGTGACCCTCTCGTCGCGCTCGGTTGCAACGCTTCCTGCACAATCCTCCGCCGAAGCTGCCTTGCCTCTTGCACCGGCACAAAACCCAACGTAAAAGGCCCCTCGTTGCCGCTTTAGCTCAGTTGGTAGAGCACATCATTCGTAATGATGGGGTCGCGTGTTCGAGTCACGCAAGCGGCACCAGTTTTCCCTACATGGCCACTGTGCCTTAGTGAAAGTTTCGCCCCTTGGGGAGGGACGCATAGGCGCGGCGGCGGGCGAGTTCGATCTCGCGCATGGCGTTACGATCCCGCGTCTGGCTGCCGTGGGGGCCAGATTTGCCTTCGTCGGCGCGGGCAATGATGGCGTCGCCCATGTCCTTGCCATGGGACAGATCAAGCAGGTGCGGCGTCCAGTCCTCCAGATCTTCGGCGATGACGTGGATCACGATTCCCTCCTGTTGCACATGCCCGCGCACCAGCAACATGCGGCTTGAAAGAAGGATCTTGCGGATCCGGTCATCCGCAAACAGCTTGGGCCAGACCACGATATTGGCGACGCCTGTTTCATCCTCGATGGTGGCAAAGATCACCCCGCCGGCCGTGCCGGGCCGTTGCCGCACGAGGACCAATCCGGCCACTTCAATGCGATGCCGGGGCGGGACCGTGCCAAGATTTTGCGCCCGCGTCGTGCCGCGCGCCTGCAGCATGGGGCGCAGGAACTGCACGGGGTGACCTTTGAGCGAGAGCGAAAGCGTTGCGTAATCGTGGATGATTTCTTCGCCCATGGCCATCACGGGAAGATCGCCACTAGCCTCCACGATCGGTTTGGACGCGAGCGGGGCGGCCGCAAAGAGCGGCAGCGTTTCGGCGCCATGGGTGCCCACCAGCCCCTTGACGGTCCAGAGGGCTTCGCGCCGGTTGAGGCCCAGGGACGCAAAGGCATCAGCCCGGGCCAGCCTTTCAAGGCTTGAAATCGAAAGACCCGTGCGCAGCCAGAGCTCGCGGATGGAATGGTAGCCAGCGCCGCGCTGCGCAACGATTTGGTGGATGTCCTTTTCCCGCATGCCCTCGATGGTGCGCAGGCCCAGCCGGACGGCCTTGGTGGTGCGGATGACATGGGCCATCACAGCATGGCGCGGCCAGATATGGTCGGCAATGGGCCAGCCATCGTCCTCAAGACTGCTGTCATGGCCGGAATGGTTGATGTCGGGCGGGCGCATCTCGACGCCGTGTTCCTTGGCATCGCGCACCAATTGGCTGGGCGCATAAAAACCCATGGGCTGGGAATTGAGCAGCGCGCATACGAACACATCGGGGTAGTGGCATTTAAGCCAGCACGAGGCATAAACCAGAAGGGCAAAGCTTGCAGCGTGGCTTTCGGGGAACCCGTATTCGGCAAAACCTTGGATCTGGGCGAAGCAGTTCTTGGCGAACTCTAGCGGATAGCCGTTCCGGAGCATGCCATCGATGAACTCCTCGCCGAACTGGGCAATCTTGCCGGTGCGCTTCCAGGCCGCCATGGCGCGACGGAGGCTGTCGGCCTTGCCAGGGGAAAAGCCGGCGCCCACAATTGCGATCTGCATGGCCTGTTCCTGAAACAGGGGAATGCCCAGCGTTCGCTCGAGAACGGCTTTCAGCGCGTCATTGTAGTAGACCGCCTCTTCCAGCCCTTGCCGGCGCCTGAGATAGGGATGCACCATGTTGCCCTGGATGGGACCGGGCCGGACAATCGCAACCTCGATCACGAAATCATAGAATTTTGTGGGCTTGAGCCGCGGCAGCATGGTCATCTGTGCGCGGCTTTCGATCTGGAACACCCCGACCGTATCGGCCCGATGCGTCATCTCGTAGACGGGCCTGGCCCGCTCGGGATATTCGAACTCCTCGTTCTGGAGCTCTGCCAGCTTCACCTTATGATTGTAGTGCTTGTCCATAAGGCCAAAGGCACGCTGCAGGCAGGTGAGCATGCCAAGGGCCAGCACGTCGACCTTGAGGATCTTGAGGGCGTCGATATCGTCCTTGTTCCATTCGATGATGGTGCGGCTGTCCATGGCCGATTTGCTGATCGGCACAAGGCTTTCAAGCGAATCGCGCGTGATCACGAAGCCGCCCACATGCTGGCTGAGATGGCGCGGAAAGCCGCGCAAAACCTTGATCACCTCGAACATCTGTGCCAGCACCGGATCATTGGGGTTGAGCCCCATGGCCGCAACGCTTTGCAGATCGAGCCCCGATCCCCAGCCCCAATGAAGCTGGTTGAGCCCGGCGACCACATCTTCGGAAACGCCGAAGACCTTGGCGGTTTCGCGGATGGCGCTTTTGGAGCGATAGCAGATCACATTGGCGGTCAGCCCCGTACGCCGTCCGCCATATTTGCTGTACACATATTGCATCACCTCTTCGCGCCGCTCGTGCTCGAAATCGACATCGATATCGGGTGGCTCGTCGCGCTCGGTGGAAATGAAGCGCCCGAACACCAGATTGGCCTTGCGGGGGTCGACCTCGGTGATTTCAAGGCAATAGCAGACCGTGGAATTGGCGGCCGATCCCCTTCCCTGGCAGAGGATGCCCAGATCGTAGCGGGCGTGGCGCACAATGTCCTGCACGGTCAGGAAATAGGCGGCATAGCGCTTTTCGGCGATCAGGGTGAGCTCGGTTCGGATTGTTTCGGCAATGCCGGGCGGCAGGCCCTGGGGGAAGCGCTTGGCGGCGCCTTCCCACGTCAGGCGCTCCAGCGTTTGCTGGGCCGTTTCGCCCGTGCCCGTGGTTTCTTCGGGATAGTTGTATTCGAGCTGATCAAGGGAAAACCCGATGCGATCGGCAAAGCGCTGCGTCTGCTCGATGGCATCGGGGTGTTCGGCAAAAAGGCGCGCCATTTCCATGGGTGGCTTGAGATGCCGTTCGGCATTGGCCTGAAGCCGGAAGCCTGCTTCCTCCAGCGTCGTGTGCTCCCTGATGCAGGTGACCACATCGGCCACGATGGCGCGGTCGGGCTCATGGTAGAGCACGTCATTGCTGGCTAGCATGCGGGCGCCGTGGCGCCTTGCCAGGGTATCGACGCGGTTGAGCCGGGCCCGGTCCTGCCCATCCAAGCGCGGCGTGCCGGCAATCCAGACCCGGCCGGGTGCGAGCGTGCTCAGATGATCCAATGTGGCTTCCGTCAGGCCCCAATCGCGCTCATCGGGCATGAGGATCAACAGCTGGCCTTGCGAGAAATTTTCGGGCGGACCCTGCTCGGTGTCCGAAAGGGGATCGCTCGATCCGGAGAGATCCTTGAGGAACAGCTTGGGACTGCCCTTTTCGCCCCGCTGGTTGCCGATGGTCAGGAGCTTGCACAGCCGCCCATAGGAGACGCGGTTTGTAGGGTAGGCGATGATATCAGGCGTCCCGTCGGCAAACACCAGCCGCACGCCCACAAAATAGCGGAACTGTGGATCAAGCTCCTTTTTGTCGCGCGCCGTCATGTAGCCACGCACCACGCCCGCAAAACTGTTGCGGTCGCACAGGCCAAGCGCTGTCATCCCGAGATGGATCGCACCGGCCACGAGTTCTTCGGGGTGCGACCCGCTGCGCAGGAAGGAGAAATTGCTGGTTGAAATCAGCTCGGCAAAGGCTGTGTTCCGAACCTGGGTGGGCTTGATGCGCCGAGGGGGATCAAAGGCAAGCACCTGGCTCATGAGAAAAACCCATGCAGATACCAGCGTGCCGGCTCGCCTGGCCGGTGCATGCCTTGACGGTAAACCCAGAAGCGATGCCCGTGCGCATCCTCGACGATGTAGTAATCCCGCAGGGCCCGATCGGCCTCAAAGGGCGCGAGATCTGGCACATGCACCCTGGGCACGAGCGGCTCGCCGGAGGCTGGCTCCCCGTCCTCGTCGCTCTCAACCAATTGGAGTCTTTGCCCGCTGCGCCACCATTCGGCGCCCAGCCGTTCGGGACCCGCAGCCTTCACGATCCTGTAGCTTTCGCGGCGCCAGATCATGGAAGCCGGCAGCCCGTCGGGCACTTCGGCATTGATGGTGACGATTTCGGGCACCGGCAGGAGCCGCAAGGGACGCAAGGGTCTGGGCCAGTCTTGCCGGGGCTCATGATGAGCCGCCAGCGCCGGTGCCAGCCGCGCCGCGCGCTCGGGAATGTGGCTGGCAATCAGTTCGGTCTTGAGCACGGCCATGGTGCCCAGGCGGCTCGTCATGCGATCATTGAGCTGGTCGAGGTCTTCGGCGGCCTCGCCATGGGAGAAAGTGCCCAATTGCACGGGATCGAGCGGGGCAACCGAGCTGACCGCCAGCCGGATCATGTCGATGCCGAAACCGGCATCATATTCTCCCGCCAGCCGCTCGGCCCGGTGGCTGAACAGTGCCGTGATATGGTGGGGATCGCGCGTCAGCCGGGCTGAATTGACCGAAAGGGACATGACCTTGTGGTCGACCCGATACAAAAACAGGTGGAACGCCTGCCCGCCCTGCCCCTCGGCTTCCAGCATACCCGCCAATCGGACCGCCAGATCCTGGCAGGCCATCAAGACATCGTCCATCAACCCGATAGGGTCGGCAAAGCGACGCTCGGCATAATGCTCGGCCGGCGGCAGGCGCGGGCTCATGCGCTCCTGGATAATGCCATAGGCCTGGTCGAGCCGCAGCAGCAGCGATAGCCCGAACCGCGCCTGGAGGGGCTTGCGGGGGCGTTCGCGCAGCTGCCCGATGCTGGTGAGCCCCATCTGGCTCAATCCTGCAATCTGCTTTTCATCGAGCCGCAGCGCCGCGACCGGCAAGCTGTCGAGTATTGGAGCCAAGTCCCTGTTCTGCACGATCTGGCTGCGGGCAAAATGGCTGACGGCCCAGGCCGCGCCAATCGTGGGGGCAATGGCGCCGGCAACCGAATAGCCGAGCTCGCGCAGCCGGGTAAGAAGGGTGCGCAGCATCGGCCCTTCCCCGCCAAACAGATGCGCTACGCCGGTAATGTCGAGCACCAGATCGCCAAAAGCCTGCCAATCGGTCATCACCGCAACAAGGGGGCTGGCATTGGAATGCCAGTCGGCAAGATCGGCAAAGCCTGCCTCCAGCAGCGGGCGATCGATTTCGCGGGCCGTCAGTTCCGGCAGCATGGCGCGCGCCACGGCCAGGGTTTGCCCGATGCGCAATCCTGCCCGGCTGGCCTCGGGATCCACGGCCACGAGGCGCAAGCCGCCCTTGATCTTTTCAAAGAGTACCAGGGGCCCACTAAGCGAAGGATCATGCCGTTTGAGATAGTCGGTCGGCCAATTGGGCAGGAACAGCGCGAGGAAGCGCCGCTCCCCCACCGAGTCCGTCATCAATGGGGCGCTCGAGCTCAAATGTTGCAAATCCATCGTCCGTCCATCCCAGCAGCCAAGAGGCCTGATGCTTGATGAGCGTTCCCCGCTCCAGTTCAGCCCGCCAGCGGGGTGGCCCCGGTGCCTTGCTGTCGTATGGAGGAGGAGCGCTAGGGACGGGAGACAGCCGCCAGCGCAAATGCGCCGCACTGGTCTGGCGCCCCAGGCCATAGCGCAGAAGAAAGATCGACCCGCCAGTTGCAGCCGAGCGCATGCTCAGACGCCGGCTGGCGGTAAAATCGAGCAGTTTGGAATGGGAGCCGATATCGGCGACAACAGCGGCCACGGCCCGGCAGGCTAGGGCTTCCTCGGCGGCCCACAGCATTTCGGCCATATTGGCCACCCGCACCAGAACCATGCGATCGGGGTCAAGCCCAAAGCTCAAAAGCCCCGGACCATAAGGCAGGCCAAGCTTTTGCCCTTCGTCGGCCAGCTGCAGATAGATCAGGGCCGGCCGCTGCGTGCTGATCAGGCCCTTGGCCTGCGCCAGGGCAAAGCCCAGCACTGCACCGCTATTGCGCGGTTCGTCGGTAAACATTTCCTGCAAGAGCCCATTGCCGAATTGGGGAAAGGCGCCTGTTCTGCTCTCGACCTCAACCCGCGCCTGGGCCAGGGCAGGCTTGCGCTCGATATCGGCAATACAATCCCGCAGCGCGGCAAGGCGCTGTTGGCGGTCGGACGAAGGCATGACAACCTGCCTGTTGTGAACAAAACAGGAACATCTAGACTCCCTTTTTGATGGGAGTCGAGTCATTTTTCGCGCTGTGGAATGTGACCATACCGCATCAACAGCGCTCAAGAGCACGTGAGCGCAAGGCAACGGGCATTGAGCAAATCACGGTCAATGCTTACGTTTGTTGCAAGCCTCTCCTTGCGGGCGGCCTACCCACATCGCCGATTCCCGCGCGCTGTTCAAGGATGCCCTAGCCCATGTTCGAGGCCATTACCCGCCTGTTCAACAAGCCTGAAACGGCACTCGATAGCCATGATCCCAAGCTCGCCGTCACGGTGCTGCTGGTGCATCTGGCGTCCGTCGATGGGCAGATGAAGGACGAGGAGCGTAACACCATTCGCGGCGCCCTGATCGAGCATTATGGGCTTGATGAAGCGAGCGTCGACCGGCTGATCCGGGAGGCCGCGCTGCGCGATGCCGAAGCTGTGGATTTTTATCGCTTCACCTCGGCGCTAACGTCGCTCGAGATGGAAGACCGCATCGAAATCATCCGCATGATGTGGACGGTGGTGTTTTCCGACAGCAAGAATCACGAGCTGGAAGACAACATGGTCTGGCGCGTGGCCGAGCTGATCGGGGTTTCGAGCCGCGACCGGACTATTCTGCGCAACCAGGTTCGCAAGGCCGAACAGGCCTGAGCTGATCCTGCAGTAGACCTCATCCTGAGCCTGTCGAAGGACGAGGTCGTGGCGCTTAATCCTCCACTCGCCCGACCTCATGGTTCCACAGGCTCACCATGAGGCCTTGGGCAAATCTCAGCCTACCAGGCCTCGAACTTGCCGATGGTCTCGATCTCGTCCGTCTCGCAGTCGAAATCACCCGACTCATCCGCCACCTCGCGCGCCAGCTCGTTTGCATCGGGATTGGCCAACGCATCGATATAGGCGATGTGGCAGGTGTTGCCCTCCACCAGTTGCGTCACGACGAGGATCTGGCCCTCGTCTTCGCCGGTTTCGGGCGCTGCCGTGTGGTAGCGCACGATGGTGGCGATGGGCATCCAGCGGCCCAGGGCATTGGACAGGCGCCATTCGAGTTTTTGACCCAGATGGTTGAAAGGCGGCAGGGTCTGGCCGTCCGCCAGCTTCGCGCCAAAGCCATAAATCAGCGAAAAACGCAGATCGCCTTCGGTCACCATGAGGGGGTAGCCCTTGTAGCCAGGGCAGGACCAGCTGGTGCCGAAATCATCGGAATCGAGCACAAGGCACTGATCAAGATCGATGTCGGTATAGGCGCTGTTGAAGCCGGCATAGGCCGGCGATGCCAATGCACACAGCAAGAGGCCGATGGCCCATGTCTTTTTCATCCCTCTTTCCCCCAAATCGGCAGCTTTGCACCAAACTGGCTTGCCTTTACGGCTTCAACTGGGCACAACCCAGCCCACTTTGTTGCCTTCCCGATGAACGAGACCTGACCCGCAATGAACATCGACGCCATTCCAACCGGCAAGAACCCGCCCGACGATCTCAACGTCATCATCGAAGTGCCCATGGGTGGCGAGCCGATCAAGTACGAAATCGACAAGGCCTCGGGTGCCCTGTTCGTCGACCGGTTCCTTTACACCCCGATGCGCTATCCCGGGAACTACGGCTTTGTGCCCCACACACTGTGCGGCGACGGCGACCCGCTCGACGTTATCGTGATGAACTCACGCCCGCTTGTGCCTGGCGCCGTGGTGCGCTGCCGTCCATTCGGCGTGCTGTTCATGGAAGACGATGGCGGTCAGGACGAAAAGATCCTCGCAGTGCCCGTTTCCAAGCTCACGCGCATGTATGACGCCGTCAAGGATGTGGGCGACATGCAGCCCATCCAGATCGAGCGCGTGAAGCACTTCTTCACTCACTACAAGGATCTCGAGCCCGGCAAATGGGCCAAGATTTCCCATGTCGGTGGCTATGAGGACGCAAAGAAGGTGATCCTCGACTCCATCGAAATGCACCGCAACAGCAAGTAATCGATTCGAAGGAGGCGAGCACCACCCGCTCGCCTCATCCTTGCCGCATCTGACGCTAAGCTCCTCGGCTAAAGCCCGGGAGGTCCATATGCGTCACGTCCTTGCCCTCTTGATGCTGCTTGCGCCCATGAGCGCAGGCTTTGCCCAGGACACTGGGCAGATCCTGTCTGACCGCATCGAGCGCGATCGGCAGGGCGTGGGCATTGTTGCCGCCACTATCGAAAACAATACGCCCCAATTCACCAGCTTCGGGACGGCTGATGCCGGTGGGGAAACGCCGGTGGATGAAACAACGCTGTTCGAGATCGGCTCGATCAGCAAGCTATTCGGCAATCTCCTGCTGGCGCAGATGGTACTCGAAGGCACGATGGACCTCGAGGCGCCAGTTGCCAACTACCTTCCCCAAGGCACCAAGCTCCCCCAGTTCGAAGGCCAGCAGATCACCTTGGCTGATCTTGCAACCCACAGCGCGGGCCTTCCCTCCATTCCCCCCGACCTGGCGCAGGCCGATCCGCTCAACCCCTATGCAGGCTATGGATCGGAACCCTATTATCGTTTTCTGGCCGAATTCACGCTCCCGCGCGCCCCAGGCACGCAGTTTGAATATTCCAATATCGGCGCCGTCCTGCTCGCCGAGGCCGTTAGCCATACTTCGGGCAAGCCTTACGCCCAGCTCGTAGAGGAGCGCATCCTTGATCCCCTGGGCATGTCCGACACTGCGCTGCAGCCCAACGATCCCCAGCGCCTTGCAGGCGGGCACAACCAGGCGGGTGAGCCGGTGCCCCACTGGACCTTCGACATCTTCGCGCCCGCTGGAGGCTATGTGTCCACCGCCGCCGACCTTGCCAAATTTGCGGCGGCCGCCGCTGGCCAGCGCAAGACGCCGCTCGATGCTGCCTTTGCCTTGATGCTGGAGCACACAAGGCCGGCCGGAACACCCCGCATGACCATTGGCCTGGGCTGGATGCTGCTCGACCACGACAATTGCACCACTGTCTGGCACAACGGCATCACCGGCGGCTTCAACAGCTTCATCGGCTTTGATCGCGAAACCGGCAAGGCGGCAATCGTGCTCGCCAATGCCGTGACCCAAACCGGCATCGAGGACATTGGCTTTCACCTGATCGATCCCCAGGCCCAGCTGGCGCCGCAGCCCCAGCAGCGCGAGGCTATCGAGATCGATCCGGCGGTTCTTGGGGATTATGTCGGCAATTACGAGCTTGGTCCCGAATTCTCCATCGCTGTCACCGCCGAGGGAGACCAGCTGTTTGTCCAGGCGAGCGGTCAGGCCAGGCTCGCCGCTTATCCCGAAAGCGAAACCAAATTCTTCCTGCGCGAGGTGGATGCCCAGATCAGCTTCCAGCGTGGCGCGGATGGCGTCGTAAGCGGGCTTGTGCTTCACCAGAATGGGCAGGATATTCCGGGGCAAAGAAAATGAGCGGCCGCATCGTCATCCTCAACGGCGCGCCGCGCTCGGGCAAATCCACCATTGTTCGGGCCATAAAGGACAAGCTGGACGGCCGCTGGATCAATCTTGGGGTGGACCACGCCATGGCGACCCTGCCGGCCAGCCTCAGGCCCGGCATCGGCCTGCGGCCTGGCGGCGAGCGACCCGACCTTGAAGTCGACATTCCCAATTTGTTTTTCGCCGCCTATGATTCCATCGCGGCCCACGCCCGGCACGGCTTCGATGTGGTGGCCGATCTTGGCCACCATGACAGCTATTCCCGTCCGCTCGGCATTTTGCCGGCCTGTGCCAAGCGCCTTGAGGGGCTGCAAACCCTTTTCGTTGGCGTGCGCTGCCCCATCGACATCATCATGGCAAGGCGCAACGCCGATCCGCAGGATGGCTATTATGCCAGCGGCCCGGGTATTCCAGAGCCGGTGCAGCGCTGGCAGGACGCGGTGCATGTGCCTGGGATTTACGATCTGGAACTGGACACGTCCCTGCTCGATGCCGACGAATGCGTGCTGCAGATCGCCAATGCCCTTGACCATCCTCCCCGCCGCATGCCGGCTCTGGAGCAAATAGCAGCGTTCTAGTACAGGCGCGACAAAACATCGCAATCGCCATTGCTTAACCCCATAATCCCGCTAAGCTCCCTTCCTGGAGGGGGCTCTCGGAGGGTGGGCGCCACGTCGGTTGGAGGACCGGCTGGATCCCGCATGGAGTCCCTGGAGGAATTCTCTAGAGGGACGTTTCGAATGACTTTGGCATTGTGGCTGATCGTTCTGTGCGGCGGTCTGTCTATAGTTTATGGCGTAATCACCACTCAACAATTGCTTGCCGCCGATGCTGGCAGCGCCCGAATGCAGGAAATCTCGGCAGCCGTCCGGGAAGGTGCATCGGCCTATCTGCGCCGGCAATATACCACCATTGCGATCGTCGGTGTCGTTATTCTCGTCGCCGCTTTTTTCCTGCTCGGGCCCTATGCGGCTATTGGTTTCCTGCTCGGTGCCGTCCTATCGGGCGCCGCCGGTTTCATCGGCATGAACGTCTCGGTGCGCGCCAATGTCCGTGTGGCGCAGGCCGCGATCTCCTCGCTAGGCAAAGGGCTGGACCTCGCGTTCAAATCCGGCGCCGTCACCGGCATGCTGGTGGCGGGCCTCGGCCTGCTGGGCGTCACGCTCTATTTCATCATCCTGACCCAGTTCTTAGGGTTCGCTTATAACGACCGCGTGGTGATCGATTCCCTCGTGGCGCTGAGCTTTGGCGCTTCGCTGATTTCCATTTTCGCCCGCCTGGGCGGCGGCATCTTCACCAAGGGCGCCGACGTTGGCGGCGACATGGTGGGCAAGGTGGAAGCCGGCATTCCCGAGGATGATCCGCGCAACCCTGCCACCATCGCCGACAATGTGGGCGATAATGTCGGCGACTGCGCCGGCATGGCGGCGGATTTGTTTGAAACCTATGTGGTGACCATTGTCGCCACCATGGTCCTGGCGGCCATCATCCTGCCCGATGCATTCAAGCTCACCGGCATGGTCCTGCCCCTGGCCATTGGCGGCGCCTGCGTCGTCACCTCGATCATCGGCACCTATTTCGTCAAGCTTGGATCTGACAACAACATCATGGGCGCGCTCTACAAGGGCATCATTGCCACGGGCGTCTTGTCGCTCGTTGTGCTGATCCCGGTGCTCTGGATGGTGTTCGGCGATATGAACGTCGCCATCGAGGCGTCCGACAAGACCTTCACCCCCTGGTCGCTATTCTGGTGCGGCGTGGCAGGCCTGGTGATCACGGGCCTCATCATCGTCATCACCGAATATTATACCGGCACCAACCGGCGCCCAGTCAATTCCATCGCCGAAGCTTCGGTCACGGGCCATGGGACCAACGTCATCCAGGGCTTGGCCGTGTCGCTGGAGTCGACTGCCCTGCCCGCCATCGTGATCATCGCTGGCATTATCGTCACCTATAATTTGGCAGGCCTGTTCGGGATTGCTTTTGCCGTTGCAACCATGCTGGCGCTGGCGGGTATCGTCGTGGCCCTCGACGCCTTTGGGCCGGTGACCGACAATGCCGGCGGCATTGCCGAAATGGCCGGGCTCGACAAGGAAGTGCGCCATAATACCGACGCGCTCGATGCCGTTGGCAACACTACCAAGGCTGTGACCAAAGGCTATGCCATTGGTTCTGCGGGCCTTGGCGCCTTGGTGCTGTTTGCCGCCTATACGCAGGATCTCATTTACTTCTCCTCCCTGCCTGACGCCCCCGCGATCTTTGCCGGCATGGGCACGCTGACCTTCTCTCTGGCTGACCCCTACGTGGTGGTGGGCCTGCTGTTCGGCGGGCTCCTGCCCTTCCTGTTTGGTGGCATGAGCATGACAGCCGTGGGGCGCGCGGCCCAATCGGTGGTGGTGGAAGTGCGCCGTCAGTTCAAGGAGCGACCCGGCATCATGGCCGGCACTGAAAAGCCCGACTATGGCCGAGCCGTGGACATGCTGACCAAGGCGGCGATCCGTGAAATGATCGTGCCATCGCTGCTGCCTGTGCTCTCACCCATCGTTGTCTTCTTCGTGATCTATTGGATCGCGGGGGCTGCGGCCGGGTTCTCGGCCTTGGGCGCCATGCTTATGGGCGTGATCGTCACCGGTCTATTCGTTGCCATTTCGATGACGGCAGGCGGCGGCGCCTGGGACAATGCCAAGAAGAGCTTTGAAGACGGCTTCACCGATTCGGCTGGCGTGACCCACCACAAGGGCGGCGAGGCGCATAAGGCGTCCGTGACCGGCGACACTGTCGGGGACCCCTACAAGGACACGGCAGGCCCGGCTGTGAACCCCATGATCAAAATCACCAACATCGTGGCTCTGCTCCTCTTGGCCATTCTGGCTCATCTGGGCTGACGCAGCGAAAAAGGCGGATAAAGGCTCGGGAGCGATCCCGGGCCTTTTGTTTTGGCGCCAACGACTCAGCGACCGCAGGCGAAAAGCCAAGACAAGCCTGACCTGATTTAAATTAACCTAGCCTAGCCTCAACTGCCCCGGAGCATTGTGCTAGGGTCATGCCTATCGAGTCTGTCCCGGGACCAGTTCTGCCGCATGACACAAAGCCACGATCGGCCCGACCATTCTGCGCCGTTTGAGCAGCGGGACTTTGCGTCTGATGCAACGCTGCTCGCGAGCCTCTTTGCCCGATCCAGGGACTGCATCAAGGTCCTCGACCTCGAGGGCAATCTGCTGTTCATGAACGAAGGCGGGCGGCGCTTGATGGAAGTCACTAACTTCGAGCCCCTGCGCCACTTGCCTTGGGCCCGATTGTGGCCCGAACCTAATCCGGGTGCGATGGAGGCTCTGGCGGCCGCGCAGGGCGGCAGCATCGGTCGCTTCTCGATGGCGCGGGACAGCTTTGCTGGCAATTGGCGCTTCTGGGACGTGGAAGTCAGCCCCCTGGTCGGGCAGGATGGCAGCCCGCAACGCCTTCTGGCTATTTCGCGCGACATCACCGAGCACCACCGAGCGCAGCAGGCCCTTCACAGTCTAAGTTCAGAGCACAACCATCGCAGCAAGAACCAGATGGCTGTGGTGCAGAGCATCGTCAATCAAACGCTGCGCGGCACCTATTCACCCGACACGGCCAAGAAAATGATCGCGGCGCGGCTCGATGTGCTGGCGCGCACCTATGATCTGTTGATGCACAGCCCTGGTGAACGGGTTCCCATGCGGGCACTGGTCGAAACGGGCACCCACATGCTCGACCAGCGGCGTGTGAGCCTTGAGGGTCCCGAATTGGTCCTGGGCCCCAAAGCTGCCCTGTCGCTTGCCCTGATCCTTCATGAGCTCAGCATCAATGCTGCAACGCACGGCTGTTTCTCGGTGCCGCATGGGCGTATTGAGATCGTCTGGAGGCTCGCCGAAATGGATGGCGAGCCTGCCATTGAACTTGTTTTCACTGAAAGCGGCGGGCCGGCTGTGACCCATCCGGCAACCCGGGGCTTTGGCACCCGCCTCGTGCAAGGCGGATTATCGGGCACAGCCAGCCGGGCCTGGCTCGATTTCGAGCCGGGGGGGCTGCGCTTCAGGCTACTGGCGAACCTAGCCGGCGCGCAATCGGACGGCTAATCAGAAGACGTTCGGATAGATGTAATAAATGATCACCCGTTCGATAAAGAACAGGATGATGAAGAGGATGATGGGGCTCAGATCCAGCCCCGACAGATTGGGCATAACCCGGCGGATCGGGCGCAGGACCGGTTCTGTCAGCTGGTTGAGGACGCGCCAGACCGATTCCACGAACTGATTGCGCGTGTTGATGACGTTAAAGGAAATCAGCCAGCTCATGATGATCATGGCCAGCACCACCCACCAATACAGCTGCAAAATCAGAAGAATAATATCAAGCACGGCGCGCATGGGCGTCTCCGGAACAAAGCTGGGGCTTATCTAATCGGTAGCAGCGCCCCGAACAAGGTGCGACCCAAAAAGCGCGGGCCTCGCTCCGGTCGCACAGAACGAGGCCCATGACTGCTTTGGTCCGGTACGCAAAACAACAATCTCCGGACGCAACAAAGATTGCACGAAGCGTGCCAAGTCGGATGGGCCCACAAACCGGGGTCCAGCTCTTAAGCTTGGGTAAAGGCGCGAGGTGATGGCCGCGTTCTGCCTTGCAAATTGCAAAGCGCAATCGCAGAACGCGAATGGTCAGCCAATGTCCTTGATCGGCTTCCAGGTGACGAAGCGGTAGAGATAAATCACCACTGCCAGCACAACGACCCCGGTCGAAACTGGATCCACCCAGGCTTCAACGGCGTGGAAATTGGCCTGGAGCACATAGCCTGCCGCGGTCAGGATGGCGGTCCAGACCAGCGTGCCGATAGCCGAGATCAGAAGGAACTGGCCAAACGGCATGGCCGCAAGGCCTGCCGGCACCGAGATGAGGGTGCGGATCGCCGGGATCAAGCGGCCGATCAGCACGGCCCAGATGCCGTGGCGCTTGAACCAGTGATCGGCCTTGTCAACATCGTCTTCGCTCAGGGTGGCGACACGGCCCAGCTTGTTGCAGAGCCAGACAAAGCGATCGAGACCCAGCAGCCGGGCGGCGAAATACCAGGCAGAGGTGCCCACGAGCGAACCGAGAGTTCCCGCAACAAGAACGCCGATAACGTTGAGTTCGCCATTGGCGGCCACATAGCCAGCAAAGGGCATGATGAGTTCGGACGGGATGGGCGGAAAGATGTTTTCCGCCACCATCAGGAGGAAGATGCCCAGATAGCTCCATTGGGTAATAAGCCCAATAATGAAGTCGCTCATGGGTTCACCCCGCCCTTGATCATAGCCGTCACCACCGGGCTTTTACCCCGCGGGTCCGGAAATAGATTGCCCGGACAAGCCGGGCAATCACGATTTTCAATAAGACTGTGCCGCTTATGCCGACTTGGCGGCGGCGCGGCTCATGCGCTTGCGATCGTTTGGATCGAGCCAGATCTTGCGCAGGCGGATCGACTTTGGCGTGACCTCCACATATTCATCGTCGGCGATGTAGCCAATCGACTGTTCCAGCGTCAGCTTCTTGGGCGTGGTCAGGCGAACGGCCTCGTCCTTGCTGGTGGTGCGGATGTTAGTCAGCTGCTTGCCCTTGAGCGCGTTCACTTCCAGATCGTTCTCGCGGGAGTGCTCGCCGATGATCATGCCTTCATAGATGTCGACGCCAGCGTCGATCATGATCGGGCCACGATCTTCCAGATTCCACAAGGCGAAGGCCACGGACTGTCCGGTGCCGTTCGAGATCAGCACGCCGGTGCGACGGCTGGCCAGCTCGCCCTTGAAGGGGGCAAATTCGTGGAACAGGCGGTTAAAGATAGCTGTACCGCGGGTGTCGCTCAGCAGTTCAGCCTGATAGCCGATTAGCGAGCGGGTGGGAACCAGCAGGCGGATACGCGTGCGGCCAACGCCGGAGGGACGCATGTCGGTGAGTTCACCCTTGCGTTCGGTCAGCTTCTGGACGACCGCGCCGGTGTGCTCGTCATCGACGTCGATGATGACTTCCTCGATCGGCTCGAGCTTGACCCCGTTTTCTTCCTTGTACAGCACCTTTGGGCGGCCAATGGTCAGCTCGAACCCTTCGCGGCGCATGTTCTCGATCAGCACGGCCAACTGCAATTCGCCGCGGCCGGCAACATCGAACGAATCATTGTCTTCACCCGGCGTGACGCGGATCGCGACATTGCCTTCGGCTTCGCGCATCAGGCGCTCGCGGATGACGCGGGACTGCACCTTGTCGCCTTCACGGCCGGCGAGCGGGCCGTCATTGATGCGGAAGGTGACCGACAGGGTCGGCGGATCGATCGGCTTGGACGCAATCGGCTCGGAAACCGAAGGGACTGCAATGGTGTCGGCAACGGTAGTGGTTTCGAGACCAGCAATGGCAACAATGTCGCCAGCCACGCCTTCCTCGATCGGGTTGCGCTCAAGACCGCGGAACGCCAGCACCTTGGAGACGCGACCCTTCTCGACGACCTTGCCTTCGCGGTTCAGCGTGTGGATGGCATCGCCAGCCTTGACCGAACCCGAAAAAATGCGGCCCGTCAGGATGCGCCCAAGGAACGGGTTGCGTTCGATGGTGGTGACCAGCATGCGGAATGGGCCTTCTTCGACCTTTGGCTCGGGCACGTGCTCGATGACCTTGTCCAGCAGAGGCGCAAGGCTTTCGCGCGCACCGTCGGGCTCATTGGCCATCCAGCCAAGCTTGGCCGCGCCATAAAGCACCGGAAAGTCGAGTTGCTCTGGCGTTGCGTCAAGCGCAATGAACAGGTCGAAGATTTCTTCGAGCACTTCAAGGTGACGCTCGTCAGACTTATCGATCTTGTTGATGGCAACGATGGGCCGCAGACCCTGTGCCAGGGCCTTGCCAAGCACGAACTTCGTCTGGGGCATCGGGCCTTCAGCCGCGTCCACCAGGAGCACCACGCCATCGACCATGGACAGGATGCGCTCGACCTCACCGCCAAAGTCGGCGTGGCCGGGCGTGTCGACGATGTTGATGCGGGTGTCTTTCCAGAGCAGGCTCGTGACCTTGGCCAGGATGGTGATGCCGCGTTCGCGCTCGATGTCGTTGCTGTCCATGGCGCGTTCTTCGACGCGTTCGTTCTCGCGGAAGGAGCCGGACTGCTTGAGCAGGACGTCGATCAGCGTGGTCTTGCCGTGGTCAACGTGGGCGATGATGGCGATATTGCGCAAAGACATAAAGGGGAATCCGGCCTCTTTGGCATGATCCCAAAAAACCGTCCGCAAAACAGGGCGGCAAAAACGGCTGAATCATGCAGGAAACAACAGGCGCCAAGCCGTCGCACAAACGGGACTGGCGCATTTGAGGCTGCATTACAGCAGAATGGCAAATCCGGCAAGCACGGCCGGTGCAATACTGGGTTGCGCTTGCGCTCGTCTAGGAGGCTTTCTTGTGCGGCACCTGGCTGTTGAAGGTGTCGATCTGGAGCAAATTGGCCAAGGCGCCTGGGGTAAGGGGCGGGGAAAACAGGAACCCTTGCACTTCTGTGGCCCCGTGCTGGCGAACCAGGGAAAGCTGCTCCTCGGTTTCAACGCCTTCGGTCGTGGTGGTCATGCCCAGGCTTTTGCCCAGGCCGATAATGGCCTGGATAATGGCCTGGCTGTCCTTGCGAATGGTCAGGTCCGCCATAAAGGAGCGGTCGATCTTGATCTTGTCGAAGGGGAAGGAGCGCAAATAGCTCAGGGAGGAATAGCCGGTGCCAAAATCGTCCATGGAGATGCGGACGCCCATGGCACGCAGCTCATGCAGCGCGCGCAGATTGGTTTCGTTGTCGTTGAGCAAGAGGGATTCGGTGATCTCAAGCTCGAGCCGCTCGGCCGCTACGCCAGCCTCGCGCAGCGCTGTTCGAACTGTCGAAACAAGGTCACGGCTCTTGAACTGAACGGGCGAAAGGTTGACGGCCACCCTGACATGGTTGGGCCAAGTGGCAGCGGTGCGCAGCGCCTCGCGCAGGACCCAATCGCCAATGGCGACAATAAGCCCGGTTTCTTCGGCAATCGGGATGAACTCGACCGGGGAAATGGTGCGCCCCTCATGTTCCCAGCGCAGCAAGGCCTCGACACAACTCACGCGGTTTTCCGCAAGGCCCAGCAGGGGCTGGTAGACTAGGCGCAATTCGTTGCGCTGCAGCGCGAGCCTCAGCCCCGCCTCGATGGAGCGCCTTTGCTGGAGTGCCTTGTCCATGCCGCTTTCAAAGAAGTGGTAGGTGGAACGGCCCTCGCTTTTGGCCTTGTAGAGGGCAAGGTCGGCGTTCTTGACCAGGGTATCAGTTTTGACGCCATCGCCCGGCCCGACAGCGATGCCCACCGAAGCCCCGATCTCGATCTGCTGCCCGCCGATAAACATCGGGGCGCCAATGGCCTTGATGATCCGATCAGCCACCTTCGCCGCATCGCCGACGGCATCGACCGGGCGCATAAGAAGGGCGAACTCGTCACCGCCCAGCCGCGCCAGCACGTCGGTTTCCCGCGTTGTGCCCCAAAGACGGGCGGAGGCCTGCTTGATAACTTCATCGCCCACGGCATGGCCAAGCGTGTCGTTGACCGCCTTGAAGTGATCGAGGTCAATATAAAGCACCGCCGCCATTTCACCGCGACTGAGCCCCGACTCCATCTTGGCCATCTGCTCAAGGAATTCGATGCGGTTGGGCAGATCAGTCAGGGCATCGTGCCGCGCCAAATGGCGGATGCGGGCTTCGTTCTGCTTTTGCTCCGTGATGTCCTCGTGCGTTGAAACCCAACCACCATCCTTCATGGGATGGTGCTGCATCATGATAACGCGGCCATTGAGCTCGTGGACATTTTTTCCATATTCGCGCCGGGCGATCACGTCATTGCGCCAGGCGAGATATTCTTCCCGCGACCCAGTCGCGCTCATGCCCATGTCGAACAGATGGCTCAAAATGTCCTTCAACGGCGTTCCGGGACGGAGCAGTTTCTCGGGCAGATTGTAGATGCGGGCATAGGGCTCATTGCAGATCACCAGCCGCCCACGGGCGTCCATCATGCAGAGCCCTTGGGAGATATTGTTGACCGCAGCGTCCAGGCGAATGTTCTGCCGTTCCAGCTCGAGCTTGCGTTTTTCGACGATTTCGGTGCGCGCCAGGCCGTCGGTGATGTCCTCGTGGGTGATGACCCAGCCGAGCTCAGGCGAATAAACATGGGCGCGCTCGATGGTCCGATCCCCCCGGACAACTTCGCGGCTCTTGATGCGCACGCCGCTCCTGTTAGCGAGCAGCTCTTCGGTATAGCTTTCATAGAAATCATGGAGGGTCAGCCCGCCATGATTGCCCATGTTGATGGAGAGTTGCACGACCTCTTCAAGGGTCATGCCCCGGCGCACCTGGGACTTGTCGAAGCCATAGAGGTCGCGCCAGTTCTTGTTCCACATGACGAGGCGGAACTGGGGCGACCAGACGCAAAAGCCATAGGGGATATTCTCAAGCGCTGCATCAAGCAGCAGCGCTTCAGCCTTCCCACCCAAGCTGCTTGCATCCCATGCCTGCACCCCAGATCTCCCGTTCCGGCTCCTGCGCGACGCTTCGGGTGACGCTAGTCGGATCGTGTTAACGGGCCATTAAGGAGGCCCGCAACTAATCTGACCAGCTTTCCGGCCTTAGCGGCTGGCCTTGCTGTTGCGCGCAGCCCAAGTCTTGAGGCGCAGGCCATTGAGCCGGATGAAACCCTCAGCGTCATGATGGTCATAGGCCACGGCGCCTTCCTCGAAGGTCACCAGATCCATGGAATAGAGCGAATAGGGCGAGGTGCGGGCCGTGACATTGGCTGAGCCCTTGTAGAGCTTTACTGTCACTTCACCGGTTACATATTGCTGCGATTTGTCGATCAGGGCCTGCAGCATTTCGCGCTCGGGCGAATACCAGAAGCCGTTATAGATCAGCTCGGCATATTTGGGCATGAGCTCGTCCTTGAGGTGAGCCTCGCCACGATCAAGCGTGATGGATTCAATGCCGCGGTGCGCCGCCAGCAGGATCGTGCCACCCGGTGTTTCGTAAAGGCCGCGGGACTTCATGCCAACGAAGCGGTTTTCCACCAAATCCAGCCGGCCAATGCCGTGCTTGCCGCCCAATTCGTTGAGCCTGGTGAGCAGCGCTGCGGGAGACAGTGCCTCGCCATTGACGGAAACGGCATCGCCTTTTTCAAAGCCAATGGTGATGATCTCGGGCGTGTCGGGCGCCTTTTCGGGATCGGTGGTGCGCTGGGGGACATAATCGGGGAATGGCACGGCGGGGTCTTCCAGCACCATGCCCTCGGACGAGGTGTGGAGCAAATTGGCATCCACCGAGAACGGGGCCTCGCCGCGCTTGTCCTTGGCGATCGGGATCTGGTTCTGTTCGGCATAGCTCAGAAGCGCGGTGCGCGAGCGCAGATCCCATTCGCGCCAGGGGGCAATGACCTTGAGGCCGGGCATCAGAGCATTGGCGGTGAGCTCAAACCGGACCTGGTCATTGCCCTTGCCGGTAGCGCCATGGGCGATGGCGTCGGCGCCAGTTTCGCGTGCGATATCGACCAAATGCTTGGCAATCACGGGGCGCGCAATGGAGGTGCCCAGCAGGTACTGGCCCTCATAAAGGGCATTGGCGCGGAACATGGGAAACACGAAATCGCGCACGAATTCTTCGCGCAGATCAACGATCCGGATGTCCTTGATGCCGAACATCTCGGCCTTTTTGCGCGCGGGCTCGAGTTCTTCGCCCTGGCCCAGATCTGCCGTGAAGGTGACGATCTCGGCCTGGTAATGTTCCTGCAGCCATTTGAGCATGATGGAGGTGTCGAGGCCGCCCGAATAGGCCAGCACGATTTTCTTGATGTTGTTTGCCATGATCTTTGCGCTTTTCGTGGGAACACCCGCGCCGCGGGCGGAAATCGGGCGCACCCTATTCAGGTGTGGGCTTGCGTGCAATTGTTGGCCATCAGATTCTTTGGACCCCGACCATGCCAGCCTTTGTTCCCGACCTTCCTGTGCTGCTGGCCTTTGCCGTCGCGGCTTTCGTTCTGGCGGTAACGCCGGGACCGGACATGGCGCTGTTTGTATCGCGCACCATGAGCTTTGGCCGCGGGCACGGCTTTGCAACAGTGATGGGTGCCGTTACGGGCATCGCGGTGCACACAACGCTGGTGGCCTTTGGCGTTTCCGTTTTGATCGTGGCGGCGCCAGCGGCGTTCTGGGTCCTCAAGATCGTGGGCGCGCTGTATCTTGTCTGGCTTGCCGTGCAGGCTATTCGCTCGGGTGGCGGGCTGCTGGTGGGGCGGCAATCGGCTGGGCTGCCGAGCCTGGGGCAAAGCTTCATGACGGGGTTGGGGATCAATCTCACCAATCCCAAGGTGGCGCTGTTTTTCGTGACCTTTCTGCCCCAGTTTGTTTCGGCCAGTGATCCCGCTGCTTCCGCCAAGCTCCTGTTCCTGGGCGCCGAATTCGTGCTTGTTTCGCTTCCCGTGGTTGTGGGCGTAGTGCTCGCAGCCGAATGGCTCACCACGACATTGCGGGAGAAGGAATGGGTGTCACGCGCACTGAACTGGAGCTTTGCGGCGGTATTCATGGCTTTCGCAGTGACCATCCTTCTGGCGGAAGGGCGCAAATAGGAACAATTCGCCGCCCCGGCGTGTTTCATCCCAGCATAAAGCAGAGGGGCACACCGTGGACATCCTGCGCATCATCCTGTCGGTCATCATTCCGCCTGTGGGCGTGTTCCTCCAGGTCGGTATTGGTCTGCATTTCTGGCTCAATATTCTGCTGACCCTGCTCGGCTATTTCCCCGGCCTGATCCACGCGATCTGGGTGATCCTGCGCAAATAAGGCTAGACCCAGCGGTTCTTGCTCGCCTTAGCTTCGCGCCGGTCCCGCGTCATGCGGGTTGGGGCATGGAAGCTTGGGGGCTTGTCGCCAACCCATTCGATAAAGGCGGCGAGCTCCGGATCGGCGCGAAGCGACTCGATGTCATCGAGGCGCTTGGCCAGTTCGGTCTCGCTGAACCGCGCATGGATGGCGCTGTGGCAGATCTGGTGCAAGCGCACCGTCCCCATATGGGTGCCGCCCTTGAGGCGCGGTGTCAAATGGTGGCGGCTCGATTTGGCTTGCGGCGGAATAGGCCGGCCGCACAGAGGGCAAATGATTGGCGCACGGCGGGCAGCCGCGCTTTCAGCTGCCGTAATTGCGGCCTCAATGCGCTTGAGCGAAGGTCGCGCCAACTAGCCCGCCAATGCCTCGCGGTCCTTTTTGCTCAAGCGCTCCGATTCGCTCTTGAGCTGACCGCAGGCGGCGAAGATGTCGCGACCGCGCGGCGTGCGCACGGGGCTGGCATAGCCGGCCTTGTTGACGATGTCAGCGAAGCGCTCGATCCGCGAGGATGGCGAGGTGCCGTAGTTGGAACCTGGCCACGGGTTAAACGGAATAAGGTTGATCTTGGCCGGAATGCCGGCCAGCAGCCGCACCAGTTCGCGCGCCTCGGCGTCGCTGTCGTTGATGCCATCAAGCATCACATATTCAAAGGTGATGCGGCGGGCATTGCTGAGGCCGGGATAGTTGCGGCAAGCGTCGAGCAGCTCCTCGATCGGCCACTTCTTGTTTATCGGCACAAGAACATCGCGCAGATCATTGTTGGTGGCGTGCAGCGAAATGGCGAGCATCACGTCGATCTCGCGCCCGGTCGGCTCAATGAAGGGCACCACGCCCGAAGTCGAAAGGGTAATGCGGCGCTTGGATAACGACATGCCGTCGCCGGCTGAGGCAATCAGCAGCGCCTGCTTGACGTTCTCGTAGTTATAAAGCGGCTCGCCCATGCCCATCATCACGATATTGGTGATGGCGCGGGTATCGCCTGAAGGAACAAGGCCACCATCATCGGGGCGCTGGCCGCCTGGGAAGTCGCCCAGCCGTTCGCGCGCCATCAGCACCTGGCCCAGGATTTCACCGGCAGTCAGGTTGCGAACGAGCTTTTGGGTGCCGGTGTGGCAGAACGAACAGGTCAGCGTGCAGCCCACCTGCGAGGAAACGCAAAGCGTGCCGCGATCCTGCTCGGGGATATAGACGGTCTCGACCTCGACAGGCGGGTAAAGCGGATTGGCCGGGTCGCGGAAGCGGAACAGCCATTTGCGGGTGCCGTCACTCGAAACCTGTTCGGACACGATCTCGGGCCGATCAAGGATAAAGGTGTCAGCCAATTTCTGGCGCACTGGCTTGGCCACATTGGTCATGCGGTCGAAATCGGTGGTGCCGTTCACATAAAGCCAATTCCACAGCTGGTTGGCGCGCATGCGCGATTCCCGGTCCGTGGTGATGCCGGCGTCGACCAGCGCAGAGGCGATCTGCGCTTTGCTGAGCCCGATCAGCGAGGGCCGGCTCGCAACAGCAGGCCGGACGGCAGTCGAATGGTCAAGGTTCAGCGCAATGCTCATGGGGCTCTGGCTTCAAGAACAGGGAAATCGGGGAGTGCCGCAGCCCATAGCATATGGGGAGCGTGCACGCAAAGTCACAGGGCGGTGTCCAAAAAAGGACGTGCCGAAGCGCCGCCTCGGGTGCGGTGATCAACAGCGTTGATGTGGCGAGGCCCTGCCTCGGAGGTAGATAGTGTAGTGAGACAAAGCCTCGCCACATCAGATGGGATTTTAGGCTGATCCCGGCGAGACTCTGGACGAAGGGCGTCAATAGCCCCCACGATCACTTCCGCCGTCCTACGGGGATCGCGACATCCCCGCCCCATCTGCCCCTTCACAAGCCGGTTCGCGCGACCCGCTGGTTCGTGAAGGCAGTGGGGGGAGATTAGCGCAAGGCGGATGGTAGGGGGAGAAGGGGGATATCTTATGCTGTGCGTGGGGAGAGGACCCCACCTAGCCTCCCCCTGGAGGTGGAGGAACATCAGTTCACCGGATCAGCCACAGCCTCGGTGTCATCCCGGGCTCGACCCGGGATCCATCCTGAGGTGGTTGGGTGGGTGAAGGTGACACCGTCTGAACCACCTTGCGGCTGGGAGTGGTATCTCGAGATGGGCCCCGGGTCGAGCCCGGGGTGACATTGTGGGTGGGGTGGGATGGTGCCACTTCCCCGGTCGTCATCCTCGAGCTTAACCCGAGGACACTGCACTTGCGGAGCAATTGTTAAGTATAGAGCCCTCGGGTCAAGCCCGAGGGTGACGATGGGCGAGTGACGGCTCAGGTCTACGCAGTAGCCCCCATGGTGCGCGTGTCGAACCAGGAGGCCGGGGCACGGAAGGGATCCACTCGCGCGGCTTCGTGGTTCGACAGGCTTACCATGAAGCCTTTGGAAACTTCGTGCCGGGAGGTGGGCAGACCCGACTAGACCAGCGCCAGTCGCCCTCAGCAATCCCCTTCGATCGACTGCTGCGCTGCCGTGGCGCCGGCGAGAGAATAAGTCTGGGTGACCTTGATGCCCGCGGCCGTGGTGCCTTCCACGGTCAGAGACGAGCCGGCGCGGATGGCACTGGCCAGGGCCGCTGATTGGGCGGCGTCATCGAGCCAGGCGGCGTCGTTCTGGGTAAAGAGGTTGAAGCTTTGATTGCCCACGCTGACCGTTGCCACGCTGTCGGGCTGGAAAGTAAAGCCGGCAACGAGGTTGAATTCGCTCGCGACGTTTTCCGCCGGGCGGTTGGTGATATAAAGATAGGCCTGCGTGTACCCGTCAGGCGTGGGGGAAACGCTTTGCGGCTTGCTCATGGCGAAGCACACCTTGCCACTGGCGTCATTGGCGCCATAGCTGGACCAGGCACGGCTTTCATTCAGCAATCGCACCTGTTGCGCGCTGGCCGTGGTGGTGAGGGTCGCGACCGCAAGAAGGGCGATCAGGAGGGCAGACTTGCTCATGGGGCCTCACGAAAAGCAATGGGCGAAGGACCGCATGGCCCATCGCCCAGTTATGGCGGATCACCCACGAGGGGCAAGCGCAAAACATTTACTTGCAGGCAGCGTCGATCGCGTTGACGGCAGCCGTCGCGCCAGACAGCGAATAGGTATCAACCGTATTGGTGCCGCGCTGGCTGGTGCCGCGCACCACCAGATTGCTGCCGGCCTTGAAGGCCTGGACGAACCCGGCTTCATCGCCGGTGGATGCGAGCCAGCCGGCGGAGCCTTCGGTCACCATGGGATAGCTCTTGCCATCAATGGTGGCGCTCGCCTTGGCGTCGCTGGTGTTGTAGGGATAGCCGATAATAGTCTGCACTTCGTTCTTGGTGCCCATTCCCTTGCGATGAATGATCATGAAGTGGATCGGATCGCGATTGGCGCCGGCCGGCTCGCTCTTGCTGGGCGTTGCCGACACGTAGCAGATAACGCCGCTCGCATCTGTGGCCTGCCACGCGGTCCAGGCATTGAAGGTGCCGAGCTCGGTCGCCTGCTGTGCTTGAGCGGCAGGGGACAGAGCCATGATCGCGCCGACCGCGAGCCCAAACACAAGGCCACCGGTTTTTGTCGTCATCGCCAAAATCATCCTCTTTTTATGAAGGTTCCAGACCCAGGGAAGCTGCCCGCTGACTTTGCCCTGAACATGGTTACCAAGACGTCAAACGCCGCCGCGTCCAACATGATTTGTTTCAATAGCGAGTCAATCGCGGCGGGAATTTGACACGGGGCAGCTGCTGGGCCGGGGTTTGCGCCCATAGCGTTAACAATGGGCTAACACTTGCGTGAGCGTTCAGGAGGCGAGCGGATAGCTTTGCTCCACCACATAGGGTCCACCGCCCACCGAGTCACGGCTGGAATAAAGCACAAACCGCCCCACCGGAAAGCTCAGCGGTTCAAAGCGCCCCGCTTCAGCGATGAAGCGCGCCACTTCGACCGGGTTTCCGGCCCGCAGGCGCGCCAGGGTTACATGGGGCACGAATTTACGCCCCTCAGCGGGAAGGCCAAGTCGCTGCAGCACCCGCTCCTGCGCGCTTTGGAGGCGCAGGAGATGCTCGTTTGGCTCGACACCGGCATAAAGGGCGCGCGGCTTGTCACCGCCAAAGGCACCCAGATGGGTGAGCCGGACGGTGAAGGCTAGGGAATTGGCAAGCCGGTCCAGCGTATCGGCCACTTCGTCGGCCATTTGGCGATCCACATCGCCGATGAACCGAAGGGTGATGTGGTAGTTTTCGGGATCGATCCAGCGGGCATCGGGCAGGCCGCCGCGCTTGAGCGAAAGCGAGAACCCGATTGCGGCCGGGATTTCAAGGCCGGTAAAGAGCCGGGGCATAGGCCCTCCTCTTTGCTGGTTCGGGTGACGATTCGTCCGGGAGCCTAGCACAAGAGGGTGGGCCGGCCAGTCGAATCGTCGCAAGGCGCTGAAACGTCTTGTAAAGCGCCAGGCTGCTATCCATATTGTTCGCTAAGTGGCAATCTAAGGCCCACCGGCGGTATCAAAGACCGCTCTTTATTGGGAAAGGAAACCGACTATGGCTGAATATGACCGTCAGACCCTCGGAGCGCGGGCCGGCTCGGCCTTGGCCATCGACGAGGGTCTACGCAGCTACATGCTGCGCGTTTACAACTACATGGGTATTGGTCTTGTTGTGACCGGCCTTGCCGCCTGGTTCGCCGCGGCTGCTGCCATCACCACCAATCCAGACGCCGCCGTGGGCCAGTTGGCCAATGGCCAATATGTGACCCAGTGGGGCGCACTGCTCTATGCAAGCCCACTGCAATGGGTCGTGATGCTGGCTCCCCTCGCCTTCGTGATGGTCTTGAGCTTTGGCATCAACAAGCTTTCCGTTGGCGCCGCCCAGGCAACATTCTGGGCCTTCTCGGCCATCATGGGCGTGTCGCTGAGCTCGATCTTCCTGGTTTATACCGACGCTTCCATCGCCAAGGTGTTCTTTATCACCGCCGCGACCTTTGGTGCCATGAGCCTTTACGGCTATACCACCAAGCGTGACCTGACCCAGATGGGCAGCTTCCTGTTCATGGGCCTGATCGGCCTGATCATCGCCTCCATCGTCAACATCTTCATGCAGTCCTCGATGATGGAATTCGTCATCTCTGCGGTTGGCGTGCTGATCTTTGTGGGCCTGACCGCCTATGACACCCAGAAGATCAAGGAAGGCTATTCCGAGACCTTTGGTGCCGACGTTCTGGCCAAGGGTGCCATCATGGGCGCGCTGAGCCTTTACCTCGACTTCATCAACCTGTTCATGATGCTGCTGCGTCTGTTCGGCAATCGCGAATAAGCAGCCGACGATTTGGTTGGACGATAAACGGGACCGCAGCTTAAAACAGCTGCGGTCCTTTTCTTTTGCCGAGCGCTTCCACGTGTCCGACTACACCCTTCGCCAGTTCCAGTGGGGCGACGTGCCCGCCATTGCTGCCATCTACAAGCACTATGTGGAGAATACCGCGATCACCTTTGATACGGAGGTGCCCAGCGAATCCGCCATTGCGGAAAAATATGCTCATCTGCTGACCCTCGGTCACCCGCTGATCGTGGCGGAAAGTGGGGGCGAGACGGTGGGCTATGCCTATGCCTCGTTCTACCGCCCGCGGGCGGCATATCGGTTCACTTGCGAGGATTCGATCTATCTGCGGCCTGACGTGAAAGGGCGCGGGATCGGCAAGGCGCTGCTAACAGAATTGCTGGTGCAGTCGCGTGCCTTCGGGTTCCGGCAGATGATTGCGGTGATCACGGCCGATACGGCGAATTCCATTGCGATCCACGAGAAGTTCGGGTTCCGCCATGTGGGGCGCTATGAAGCTGTGGGGTTCAAGTTCGACCGCTGGCACGACATCGTGCATCTGCAAATGGAGCTTTAGGCGAGTGCCTGAGATCCCGGTAGCCTCATCCCGAGCCTGTCGAAAGGGGAGGTCGTGGCATCATTGAGCCACCACCTCGTGGTTTGACAGGCTCACCACAAGGTCTACTGCGATGAGGGAAGTCGTGAGATCGGCAGGCCTAACCTACTGGACCACAACCAGATCAGGGTCCAGCACGCGCAGGACAAGGCTGAGGTCGTGGCCGCGCTTGAGGATCCGGCCCTGTTGATTGGTGACCGAATATTGCCCCTGCCGGTTCCGCAGGCGCGGAGATTTTTCGATGATGAACAGGGGCCGCTCCGATACGCGGGCATAAACCGAGAAGACAGCGCGGTCCTTTAGAAAGTCCATGGCATAGTCGCGCCAGTCGCCCGAGGCGACTTTGCGGCCGTAAACATTGAGGATCAGCGCCAGTTCGCGACGATCAAACGCCACCTGGGCCGGAATTTTGCTGGAAGCGGGCTGCGGCCGGTCTTCGCTGGTATGGACCAGTTCCAGGCTGATAGCCTTGTGCTTCGGGTTAGGGCCTTGCACCGGTCCCCCAGCCTCCTGTTGTTTAAGCAATGGGCATGATTGCGGCTTTCGCCGGAGGAAGCAAGTGGGCGGGGCTAAAGGGGCCAAATACCCCTTTTCGGACACATTCCCACCCTCAACGCGCCAGAATGGCCTTGGAGGATGACCCTTGCCTCCAGTAACTGACGCCCGGGCCATTTGAGCCCCAATCTGTCGGCCCGGGCGTCGGCACTGCTCCAGAGTTGACCATTCCAACTAGATCCCGTTCATGCCCCTCATGAACGGGATTTCTTTTGGCTTAAGGCTCGAAGGCCGCGGCGCCCAATATGGGACCGGGCAGTCCATCCTGCTCCTGCTGCACCAGAACCGCGATCCCCGTGCTGGTTTCGGCAAGCACTTCGGGGATGGGAAGCTTTAGGCTCGCCCCGCTGCCGCTTTCCCACATGCCCAGAACCTGCCGACCCGTAACGACCTGAGTATAGACCATGGTTTTTCCAGCGTTTTCGCCCTTGTCGATCGCGATCTCGGAACGATCAAGATAGGTGACGAGCCAGACCACGGCATCGGCCAAGCCAGCCCTGGGGGGGATGGCGATCTTGAGCATCTTGTCGTGGCGCGAGATGTCCACCGGGAGCGGCAGGGCTGCGCCGTCGATGGCACGATGAACATCATTGCGACGTGAGCCGACAACACCCTTCTGGCCGTTCACCACCATTTGTGGCGTATAGATGCGCGAGGAACCCCAGCTTTCAGCATAGGCGCGTTGCCGGTCGGAAAATTCGGCATGGGCGAAAGTATCCTTCCAGCCCACATAGTCCCAGTAATCAACATGGTAGGCCAAGGCGATCACGTCCTGGTCCTCGGCCAGCCCGGTCAGCAATGCGTCGGCGGGCGGGCAGGACGAGCAGCCCTGGCTGGTAAAGAGTTCAACCACGGCCTTGGGGCGGGCACGCATGCTCTCGGCACCGGCGGGAGCTGCCAGCAAGCCGAGCGCAACCAGGCCAAGGGCCATGCGAAGAAATGGGCTTTTCGTCATGAGCAGAGTTGTAAGCCGCTGGGATCACGGCCCGCTAGTCAAAAGAGGGTGAGAGTCTGAAAATTGCCGAGGTGGCCCTTGCCCTTCAGCCGTCAATGCGGCTTGTGCAATGGTGATTTAGGCATCAGTGCACGGCCTATGCAGATTATGCTCTGCGCTCAGCACCCCTCGCCCACCCTGTGCCGAGGACGAGGCGCACCACCAGCATCTTGCCAAAAGAAAACCCCGGCCGAGGGCCGGGGTAATCGCTTTTGGGTAAGTCTTGCTTACGCGGCGACGAGGCTGCGCAGCACGTAATGCAGGATGCCACCGTTCTTGTAGTAATCGAGCTCGTTGGCGGTATCGATGCGGCAACGGGTTTCGACATTGAGCACGGAGCCGTCGGCACGGGTGATCTTGACCGTCACCATGGCGCGTGGGGTGATTTCCGTCACGCCTTCAATGTCCACGGTTTCGGTGCCATCGAGCCCCAAGGACTGCCAGCTCTCGCCGTCCTTGAACTGGAGCGGGATAACGCCCATGCCCACAAGGTTGGAGCGGTGGATGCGCTCGAAGCTCTGAGCGATCACAGCGCGCACGCCAAGCAAATTCGTGCCCTTGGCTGCCCAGTCACGCGAGGAGCCCGTGCCGTATTCCTTGCCGGCAAAGATCACCAGTGGCGTGTTCTGGCTCTGATAGGCCATTGCCGCGTCATAGATCGGCATCTGCGAGCCATCGGGACCCTTGGTGAAGCCGCCTTCAACGCCTGGCAGCATCTGGTTCTTGATGCGGATATTGGCGAAGGTGCCGCGCATCATCACCTCATGGTTGCCGCGACGGGCACCATAGGAGTTGAAGTCACGCGGGGCTACCTGACGGTCCTCGAGATATTTGCCGGCAGGCGTGGAAGCCTTGAACGAGCCGGCCGGGGAGATGTGGTCGGTCGTGATGGAGTCAAGGAACAGCGCAAGGACCTTGGCACCCTGGACATTGGTGATGGGCTTGGGCTCCATCGACATGCCTTCGAAATAGGGCGGGTTCTGCACATAGGTGGAGGACGAGTTCCAGGCATAGGTTTCACCACCCTCGATCTGGATGGCCTGCCAGTTTTCGTCGCCCTTGAAGACGTCGGAATAGCGGCCCTGGAACATTTCCTTGGTGACATGCTGGCGCACGATCTCGGCGATCTCGTGGTTGGAGGGCCAGATGTCCTTGAGGTAAACCGGCTTGCCGTCCTTGGACGTGCCGAGCGGCTCGGTGGTGATGTCGATCTTCATCGAACCGGCCAGGGCATAGGCGACGACCAGCGGCGGGGAGGCAAGGAAGTTTGCCTTCACATCCGAATTGACGCGGCCTTCGAAGTTGCGGTTACCCGACAGGACCGAGGCGGCAACAAGGTCCCCAGTCTGTACGGCCTTGCTGATTTCGGCCGGAAGCGGACCCGAATTGCCGATGCAGGTGGTGCAGCCATAGCCGACGAGGTTGAAGCCCAACGCATCGAGATCGTCCTGCAGGCCAGCGGAGGTCAAATAGTCGGTCACCACCTGCGAGCCGGGGGCGAGCGAGGTCTTGACCCATGGCTTGCTGTTAAGGCCCAGCTCACGCGCCTTGCGGGCCACAAGACCTGCGGCCACGAGAACCGAAGGATTGGAGGTGTTGGTGCACGAGGTGATGGCCGCGATCACGACGTCGCCATGGCCAAGGGAGAAATCCTTGCCTTCGACCGGAATCGCCGGATCGTCGGTCTTGCCGAATTCCTTGGGCAGGGCTGCAGCGAAGGCTTCCTTGGCGTTGGCCAGGGTGATTCGATCCTGCGGGCGCTTGGGACCGGATATGGATGGCACGACGGTGGACAGGTCGAGCTCGAGCGTGGAAGTGAAGACCGGATCGGGCGAATCGGTATCGCGGAACATGCCCTGGGCCTTGCTATAGGCTTCAACCAGCGCCACGCGTTCCGGATCACGGCCGGAGGTGGTGAGGTATTTAAGCGTATCGGCATCCACGGGGAAATAGCCGCAGGTAGCACCATATTCAGGCGCCATGTTGCCGATGGTCGCCTGGTCCTCAAGGCTGAGGTAATCAAGGCCGGGGCCGTAGAATTCGACGAACTTGCCGACCACGCCCTTCTTGCGCAGCATCTCGGTAACGGTCAGCACAAGGTCGGTCGCGGTGACGCCTTCGTTGATACGGCCGGTCATCTTGAAGCCAACGACTTCGGGGATCAGCATGGTGATGGGCTGGCCGAGCATCGCTGCCTCGGCCTCGATGCCACCGACGCCCCAGCCCAGCACGGCCATGCCGTTGACCATGGTGGTGTGCGAGTCGGTGCCAACCAGCGTATCGGGATAGGCGACGATCTCGCCGTTCTCTTCCTTGGTCCAGACAGTCTGGGCAAGGTATTCAAGGTTCACCTGGTGGCAGATGCCGGTGCCGGGGGGCACGACGCGGAAATTGTCGAACGCCGACTGACCCCAGCGCAGGAATTCGTAGCGCTCGCCATTGCGCTCGTATTCGAGCTCCACGTTCTGCTCAAAGGCGAAGGGCGTGCCGAAGCTGTCGACCATCACGGAGTGGTCGATCACCAGATCCACAGGCACCAGCGGATTGATCTTTTGCGGATTGGCGCCGAGCTTGGCTGTGGCGTCGCGCATGGCGGCAAGGTCCACCACGGCCGGAACGCCGGTGAAATCCTGCATCAGAACGCGCGCGGGACGGTAGGAAATCTCGTATTCGGAGGTGCGCGTCTTGAGCCATTCGGCAATTGCAAGGATATCCTCGCGGCGCACCGTGCGGTTGTCCTCGAAGCGCAGCAGGTTTTCCAGAACCACCTTCATGGAATGGGGCAAGCTCGACACGCCGGCGAGGCCGTTCTTTTCGGCTTCGGCGATGGAATAATAGGTATAGGTCTTGCCGCCGACCGTCAGGGTCGATTTCGCGTTGAAGCTGTTTACCGAACTCATGGTGTTCCGCCCTGTTGTTATGTTTTGGGGCAGGCGCGCGGCTAGCAAAAGGCCAAAGCCATTCCAGCAAGGCTGCCCACCCTGGAATGAATCCAATCTAGAAGGGGTTATAGAGAACAAGTATGGGGCTTGCCAGCCCGACCTTTCGTTCAATACGAGAAGGGGTCATGACCGGACGGCAAGTCTTTCCCCCGCTCACCCTGCGTGCCGAAGGCCTGTCCTGCGGGCGCGGGGGCATGGCGCTGAGCCAAGACCTTGTGTTCAGCGTCCCATCGGGCCAATGCCTCTTGCTGCGAGGCGCCAATGGCGCAGGAAAATCCACGCTGCTGCTGACGCTGGCGAGAATTATCCGGCCATTAAGCGGCTCCTTCGGAATTGATGGGGCGGATGAGGATATGCCGCTGATCCATTATTGCGGCCATCGCAATGCGATAAAGCCCCGCCTGTCGGTATGCGAGAATCTCGATTTCTGGCGCACAATGAACGGGGCAAATGGTGTTTCGAGCCAAGCCGCCCTGGCTCGTGTTGGCCTGGGGCACTTAGGCGATCTGGATGCAGGGTTTCTCTCGGCTGGCCAGACGCGCCGGCTGGCGCTTGCCCGCCTTCTGGTGAGCCTGCGCCCGCTTTGGCTACTGGATGAGCCGACCGCTGCGCTGGATGTGGATGGCCACGCGCTTGTTGGGCAGCTGATCGACACGCATCTTGCCATGGGCGGCATGGTTGTTGCCGCGACCCATGACCCGATCAGCCTATCCAAGGCCGAACAGGTGCAGACCCTGCAGCTTGGGGCAGTCTCGTGAACGCCTTTGTGCGGATGCTTACGCATGAATTGCGCCTCGCGCTACGTGGGGGCGGGGATGTTTTGACGCTGGTGCTGTTTTTCGTGATCGTGGGTGCCATTGTGCCCTTCGCAATCGGGCCCGATCAGGCACTATTGGCGCGGATCGCGCCGGGCATTGTCTGGATCGCGGCCTTTCTCGCCATGCTGCTAGGGCTCGAGCGGCTGTTTCGGCCCGATTATGAGGACGGATCGCTGATCCTGCTGCGCCATGCCGCCCTGCCGTTCAGCCTTACCGTAGCGGCAAAGATTGCAGCCCATTGGCTGGTGTCTGCCCTGCCCCTGATCATCGCCTCTCCTATTCTAGCCATGCTGCTGGCGATGGACGGCGAGGCCTTTTGGCGCTCGATCCTTTCGCTTCTGCTGGGCACGCCAGCGCTGGCGGCCTTTGGCGCCGTTGGCGCGGCCGTAACGGTGTCGATCCGGCGGGGAGGGTTGATCGCGCCGATTTTGATTGCGCCCCTGTCCATTCCGGTGCTGATCTTTGGCGTGGGCGCCATTACGGGCCAGCAGGCACAGGCCGCCATGCTGTTTCTTGCGGCATTGAGCCTCATGGCCCTGGCTTTGGCTCCCTTTGCCGCCGCGCTTGCGATAAGTTCGGCTGAAGATTAAGGCCCTAGCACTCATGAGCATTGATACTGCGCCAAAGCAAAGCTGGTGGAACCGGATCGCCCATCCTGGGCAGTTTGTCCGCTGGACCCAGCCCCTGCTGTGGCCACTGACCGCCATCACTGTCGCACTGTTTCTGGTGGGGCTGTGGTTTGCCCTGTTCAACTCGCCCCAGGATTACCAGATGGGCGACACGGTGCGCATCATGTATGTCCATGTGCCCAATGCCTGGCTGTCGCAGTTCGTGTACGGCACCATGGCCGTGTCGGCACTGGGCACGCTTGTCTGGCGCCATCCCATGGCCGATGTGTCCATGAAGGCGGCAGCCCCGCTTGGCGCCCTTTTCACCGCGCTGGCCCTGTTTACCGGCGCCCTTTGGGGACGGCCGACTTGGGGCACGTTCTGGGAATGGGACGGGCGCATGACGTCTACCCTGGTGCTGCTCTTCATTTATCTCGGCATCATTGCCCTTTGGCGCGCCTTTGATGATCAATTGCGCGCTGCGCGCATCGTCGCGGTGTTCACCCTGGTTGGGGCGATCAATATTCCTATCATCAAGTTCTCGGTTGATTGGTGGTCAACGCTGCATCAACCCGCCAGCGTGTTCCGTGCCGATGGCCCGCGTATGCCCCCGTCGATCCTGACGCCGCTGATGGTCATGTTTGCAGCGTTTACATTTTTGTTTGTTGTTTTGCAGCTCAAGGCCATGCATACCGAAATCAAGCGGCGGCGCATTGCCACCTTGCAGCGCCGTGTTGCGCAGGGACAGCCGGCATGATCGATCTTGGACCCCATGCCGCCTTCATCGTCTGGGCTTATCTTGGCGTGCTGCTGGCTATTTTCGGGCTCATCGGCTGGATCCTGTATGATGGCCGCCGAACAGCTCGGAAGCTGGCAGCGCTTGAAGCGCAACGGCCGGCACGCTGATGCGCTACCTTCTTTTCGGGTTGCCGCTGATCGCCCTCCTGGCCCTTGTGGCTGTGTTTGCCTTTTCGATCGACCGCAATCCAAGCCTTGTGCGCTCGGTGCTGATCGACAAGCCGGCGCCGGCTACCGCCCTGCTCGAGATTCCCGAGCTTGGTGTGCCGGGCTTTGACGGCGCGGCGCTCCAGGGCGAGGTGACGGTAGTCAATGTATTTGCCAGCTGGTGCGTCCCCTGCCGTGACGAGCATCCGCTTTTGGTGGACCTCAAGCAAAGCACGGGCGTGCGGCTGTTCGGCATCAACCAGGCCGATGCCCCAGAAAACGCGCGCGCCTTTCTGGCGGAGCTGGGCAATCCCTATGATGCGGTGGGCGCCGATCGTGACCGGCGGGTGTCGATCGACTGGGGGGTTTATGGGGTCCCCGAAACGTTCGTCGTGGATGCCCAAGGGGTAATCACCTTCAAGCATGTGGGACCGCTGACCCCGGAGGCGATGGAGGGGGAGTTGTTGCCGGCGATCGAAAGGGCGCGGGGCTGAAGCGGCCTGGGTGGCACGCCCTCGTGGTTCGACGGGCTCACCATGAGGGCTACTCGATCTTGCGGGCTAGTTCAGGACTCAATCCATCCGCAGCCCGCTTCCCGGACCTGATCGGTGGAACATTGGATAAAGAGACGGCACGAGGCTGACATCAGCCCTCATGGTGAGCCTGTCGAACCACGAGGGCGTGGCGAGATGGCGGCACGACCTCAGGATGAGGTCTACTCGCTCCCTAGAAATCGCTCGTCAGCCCCTTGATCTCCCAATCGCCATAGCGAACGGGCTCGAGACCGCCTCGTCCACCTTCTTCCCTGGGTGCGGAGGCGGTTTTGCCGTCGATCTCGCGACGGCGCGCTTCGGCTTCAGCGAGGGCGCGCCGGGCTGCTTCGCTCAGGGGCGGACGGGGCTGTTCAATATCCGGTTCATCGCTCACGGGATCGCTCCACATTGGTTCACTCATGCCGCTTGCATGGAACCCTTGGGATCACAACATAATTGCTCAGGAGCGCGAACCCAAGGACCCAACCATGTTCAATGCCCTTCGCACCACTGTTCTGCTGGCAGCGCTGACGGCGCTGTTCATGGTGGTTGGCTATTTCATCGGCGGCACGTCCGGCATGATGCTGGCGTTTGGCTTTGCCCTGCTCACCAACCTCTTCAGCTACTGGAACTCCGACAAGCTGGTGCTGCGCATGCAGAACGCCGTGCCGGTGGAGCGATCCAGGGTGCCCGAGCTTTACGAGATGGTTGATATTCTCTCGCGCAAGGCGGGGATTCCGACCCCAGCCGTTTACGTGATCCAGTCCGACCAGCCCAATGCCTTTGCCACGGGCCGCAATCCGCAGAACGCGGCGGTGGCTGTGTCCACGGGCCTCCTGCGCTATCTCGATACGCGCGAGGTCGCGGCTGTGGTGGCCCACGAGCTGGCTCATATCCGCTCGCGTGACACGCTGATCATGACCATTACCGCGACCTTTGCGGGTGCAATTTCGGCGCTGGCGCAGTTTGGCCTGTTTTTTGGCGGTGGCAATAATCGCGACAATCCGCTGGGTGGCATCGGTGCGCTTCTGATGGTGTTCCTGGCGCCCGTTGCGGCCATGGTGGTGCAGATGGCAGTGAGCCGCACGCGCGAATACGAGGCCGACAAGGATGGCGCCGAAATTTCCGGCGATCCGCTGGCACTGGCCTCGGCACTGCAGAAGATTGCCCAGCTCGCGGGCCGGGAGGTCAATATCGCCGCCGAGCGCAACCCGGCCATGGCGCATATGTACATCATCAATCCCCTGTCCGGTCAGCGGATGGACAACCTCTTTTCGACCCACCCAGACACGGGCAATCGCATCATGGCGCTGCGCCAGCTTGCAGCATCGATGCAGGTGAACGATAAGGGCGCACGGCCTCGGCCCCGCCCTGCCCCCGCCACAAGCGGTCGGAACAATGGCGGCGGCTGGCGCGTGCCGACCGTCGGACGAGCCGACGAGGACGGCGGACAACGCGGTCCCTGGGGATAAAAACAAGATTGGCGCATAAACCTGATCCGGCGGGGCTCAAGCTCCGCCTTGTTGCTGCACAGCGGCTCCGCTCCGTTTTGGCGGGCGAAAACTTCTCGCCCCTGACAACGAGCGATTTGCCCGACGGGCGCGACCGTGCCCTGGCCAACCGGCTGATCACCACGGCGCTGCGGCGGCAGGGGCAGCTCAACTTCATTATCCACGCGCTGCTCGATAAGGGCATGCCGGGCAAATCAGGCACGTTTGAAGCCGTGCTTCGGCTGTCGCTCGCGCAGCTGGTGTTTCTGCCTGATCTGGGCGCGCACTCGGCGCTGTTCCTTGCGGTGGAAGCGGTCAAGCGCGATCCCAAAGCGCGCCATTTGAGCGGACTGATGAACGCCGTCTTGCGCAATGCACAGGCCAATTCGGCCAAGTTCGGCATGTTGAGCGATGACCTGCTGATCCCCGATACCTTTGGCGACACTTGGCTTGAGGCTTATGGCGAAGAAGCCATTGGCGGTTTTTCCACGGCTCTGCTCCAGGGTGCGCCGCTCGATCTGACGCTCAAGGATGATGATTCGGAGCTGATCGATCAGCTCGGTGCCGAAAGGGTCATGGCTGATACAGTGCGCATCGACCAGCGCGATCGGCCGGTGGAAGCCTTGCCGGGTTACAGCGAAGGGCGCTGGTGGGTGCAGGATGCGGCGTCAGCCATTCCCGCGCGGCTCATAGGGCTTGAAAGCGGCAAGCGCGTGCTGGATTTGTGTGCCGCGCCTGGTGGCAAGACGGCGCAGCTGATCAAGGCGGGGCATCTTGTGACGGCGCTGGACAGCGATCCCAAGCGCGTTGAACGCCTCAAAGGTAATTTGGAGCGGCTCAACTATTCCGCAGAAATCATCATCGGCGATGCCGGGACCTTTGCTCCCAATTCGCTCTATGATGGCGTGCTGCTGGACGCGCCGTGTTCGGCAACGGGCACCTTCCGCCGCCACCCCGAAGTGATCTGGCACCGCTCGGTGGGCGATGTGGCGGGTCGGGTGCGCCTGCAGCGGGCGCTGCTTACCAATGCTTATCGCTGCCTGGAGCCGGGAGGCGTCTTGATCTATTGCGTCTGCTCGCTTGAGCCGGCAGAGGGTGAAGAGCAGGTGCAATGGGCGCTGGAAAGCTTGCCGGGGCTTGGGCTCTGGCCTGTTGCGCCCGCCGAATTGCCGGGGATGGAGCAAGCGGTTTCAGCTCAAGGGCTGGTGCGCACCCACCCAGCCATGATGCCAGGCGGGCGCGAGGGCGGCATGGACGGCTTTTTCGTCGCGCGGTTCCGGCGCCAATAGGGATTGATGCGAATGGGTGGAAATCGCTTTTTCACCGAGAGCTTTGGGACGGTCCAGACTAAAGTGCCGATTCGGCGCCTTTCGGGAGAAGGCGGGCCAGCAAAGGTATGTGGCGTTGAAAAGCAAGCAATCAGGAACGCACGCCCGTCTTGGACGCGCGGCAAGGCTGGCGCCATGTTGAACCGCATCAGCCACGGCGTACGCCGCACCGGCAGCCGGCTGGCCGATGGGCTTATCACCCTGCCGATCGCGCGTTGGACCTGGCGGAGCCTTGCCGACGACGCTTTTGCCGGGGAGCTCGCCGATTTTCGACCCGCTGACCGCGATGCCGTGCGCGACATGATGTCGGGCCGCTATCTGCTGGCGAGCAAGCTGGTGGAGACCGGTGGCACCTCGCCCTTTGCCGTCGAGATCGAGCATCTGGACTGGTGGCACAATCTTCATAGCTTTTCCTGGCTGCGCCATTTCCGCGATGTGACGGATATGGGCGAGCGGCGCTTTGCCCGCACGCTGGTGCTCGATTGGATCGGCCGCGACGGAAAATGGCGCAAGGATAGCTGGACGGTTCAGCTGACGGCGCAGCGCGTGCTCAATTGGCTGCGCCATCTGCCGCTCCTTTTGGAAGGCGCAACGCCCGAACAAGCCAAGACCATCCAGCGGGTGATCGGCACGCAGGTGCAAAGCCTCAAGCTCCGCGGCCTGCTGGCCAGCGAGCCGGCCGATAGCTTGTTTGCCGCAATCGCCGTTCTGGCGGCGGAATATTTCGAGCAAGGCGAGAAAAGCGACCTACCGGGCAAGGTCGAGCAGCTCAATCGGCTGCTGGCCAACCAACTCGACGAGAATGGGCTGCACCTGTCTCGCAACAGCAAGCTGCAGTTGCAGCTGCTGGTGGAACTGGTGAGCGTGCGACGCGTGGCGGGGTCCATCAAGTCGGAGGCGGCCAACGAGCTGGGCGCGCAGATCGACCGCATGCATGAAAGCCTCGATGCGCTGACGCTGTCGAGTGGCGAGCCGGCTTTTTTCAACGGCACCGGCCATTTGCCTCATGACGTGCTGATAGCCATCCAAAGCAATGGACCCAATCGCAAGCGGCGCTCAAGCCTGCTTGGTGGCTATGGCATCTTACGCAATGGTGACGCAGTGGTGATTGCCGATACCGGCCTGCTACCGCCGGCCGGCCTCGATGGCGAACGCCACGCCAGTGCCCTCGCGATCGAATTTTCCCATGGCAGCGAGCTTATCTTTGGCTCTTGCGGGCCGGCTCCGTCCGATCTACCGGCAAGCAAGGCCTTGTTTCGGCAGGGGATTGCTCATTCGGGGCCGACCATCAACGATGAAGACCTGCCCGGAACGGGTAATCCGCAGGTGCAGCTCGATGCGGGCGATCATCTGATCAGCATGACCAGCGCGGGCTATGGCAAGCGATTTGGGGTTGAGCTCGAGCGCCGCGTGACTCTTCTGTCAGGGGGCACAACTTTGGTGGGGCAGGACCGGATGATGGGCAAGGGGACGCCCTCGGGCGTTCTGGCGGCACGCTTCCATCTGGCGCCCGGCGTCCTGGTGCGCCGCAACAACAACGAGGATATGGTGCGCCTTGTCCTGCCAAATGGGCAGGTCTGGAGCTTTTTATGGGAAGGCGCCGAGTGCCACGAGGAAGAAAGCGTGCGGCAATCGGCCTATCTCGGCTTTCACAAAACGCGCCAATTGGTTCTGGAAACCGAAGTCGCAGCTGACCGCGAAATCGCCTGGATTTTTACCCTGGAACAGTGATCGGGGCGCCTCGGCCCTTGCCATGAGGTTACGAGACGGCAAGTGCATTGGCGTTTGGGTGAGTTCATGGTAGCGAGCCCGAACATTCACCAGGCGGGACATATCCAATGAGCAAGACGGTCAAGGTCGGGCGCGCACTGCTTTCCGTATTCGATAAAACGGGCATGGCCGAATTCGCCAAAGGCCTTTCCCAAGCAGGCGTTGAACTTGTTTCGACTGGCGGCACGCACAAGCTGATCAAGGATTCCGGACTCGTTGTGCGCGAAATTGCAGACCTCACCGGTTTTCCCGAGATGATGGATGGCCGGGTCAAGACCTTGCACCCCAAGGTGCATGGGGGCTTGCTGGCAGTCCGCGACAAGCCAGAACATGCCGCGTCCATGGACGAGCACGAGATCGGCGCCATCGATCTGGTCGCGGTGAACCTCTACCCGTTCGAGAAAACCGTCGCCTCGGGCGCTTCATACGACGAAATCATCGAGAACATCGATATTGGCGGCCCCGCCATGGTGCGCTCGGCGGCCAAGAACCACGCCTATGTGACCGTTGTGGTGGACCCGGCTGACTATCCCGCAATCTTGGACGCCATCAAGGCCGGCGGCATACCCTTTGAGCTGCGCCAGCGCCTTGCGGCAAAGGCCTATGCCCGCACGGCCGCCTATGACAGTGCCATTTCAAGCTGGTTTGCCCGGGAGATCGATTTTGCCGATGTAAGCTATCGCAGCTTTGCCGGCACGCTGAGCGAAGTGATGCGCTATGGCGAGAATCCGCACCAATGGGCGGCCTTCTACAAGACCGGGGAAGATCGTCCCGGCGTCGCCACCGCCCAGCAGGTGCAGGGCAAGACACTCAGCTACAACAACATCAACGACACCGACGCGGCATTTGAATTGGTGTCAGAGTTCGACCCGAGCGAGACCGCTGCTGTCGCTATCATCAAGCATGCCAATCCCTGCGGCGTTGCTGTGGCCGGCGATCTCAAGACAGCCTATCTCAAGGCGCTGCGCACCGACCCTGTGTCCGCCTTTGGCGGGATCGTCGCGACCAATCGCGAGATCGATGCCGAGACGGCGATCGAGATCGTCAGGGTCTTTACCGAAGTGATCGTGGCCCCTTCCGCAACGCCCGAAGCGCAGGAGATCATCGCCGCCAAGAAGAATCTGCGCTTGCTGCTGACGGGCGGGCTGGCCGATCCCAAGGCTGAAGGCCTGCTGGTCAAATCCGTGGCCGGGGGCCTCTTGGTGCAAGGCCGGGACAATCGCAATGTCGACGATTGCGAGCTCAAGGTCGTAACCAAGCGCCAGCCGACCGAGCAGGAGTTGTCCGATCTCAAACTCGCGGCGAAGGTGGCCAAGCACGTCAAGTCAAACGCCATTATCTACGTCAAGGATAGCGCAACAGCCGGCATCGGCGCCGGGCAGATGAGCCGGGTGGATTCGGCGCGCGTTGCCCATCGCAAGTCGATCGACGCGGCAGAGGCGGCAGGGTTGGCAGAGGCGCTGACGCAAGGTTCGGTGGTGGCTTCGGACGCGTTCTTCCCCTTTGCCGACGGCCTGGAAGCCCTTGTTGCAGCAGGTGCAACGGCGGTGATTCAACCGGGCGGCTCAATGCGCGACGACGAAGTCATCGCCGCTGCTGATGCAGCAGGCATTGCCATGGTCATGACAGGCATGCGGCACTTCCGCCACTAAGGCATCGGGGTCGAGTTCAATGCCGTACCCGTGAGTACGGTTTGACTTGACCCCCTGCCCTCTTGCGGCTTAGAACGGCTCCAAACTCCAGCCGCCGGAACATAGACATGACCAAGGCCCGCACGCTTTACGACAAGATCTGGGACGACCATCTGGTTCAGAACAATGAGGACGGCACGTCGCTCATTTATATCGACCGGCACCTCGTGCACGAAGTGACGAGCCCCCAGGCTTTTGAAGGCTTGCGCATGAACAACCGCAAGGTGCGCCACCCCGAGCGCACCCTGGCTGTTGTCGATCACAACGTGCCCACCACTGACCGGTCCTTGCCGAATCCCGATCCTGAAAGCGCGATCCAGATCGCCGCTCTGGCCGAGAACACCAAGGATTTCGGCGTCGAATATTTCGATCCCTTCGACAAGCGCCAGGGCATTGTTCATATCGTGGGCCCCGAACAAGGCTTCACTCTGCCGGGCATGACCATCGTGTGTGGCGACAGTCATACCTCGACTCATGGTGCTTTTGGCGCTCTGGCGCACGGCATCGGCACGTCGGAAGTGGAACATGTGCTGGCGACGCAAACGCTGATCCAGCAAAAGGCCAAGAACATGCTGGTGCGTGTGGATGGCCAGCTGCCGCCCCATGTCACCGCCAAGGACATCATCCTCGCCATCATCGGCGAAATCGGCACGGCTGGTGGCAATGGCCACGTGATCGAATTTGCCGGCGAGGCGATCCGCTCGCTCTCCATGGAAGGCCGCATGACGGTCTGCAACATGACCATCGAGGGCGGTGCCCGCGCTGGCCTGATTGCACCCGATGAGAAAACCTTTGCCTATGTGAAGGACCGCCCGCGCGCGCCCAAGGGCGAAGCCTTCGACATGGCGGTGGATTATTGGAAGACGCTTTATTCCGACGAAGGCGCACATTTCGACAAGGTAGTGGTGCTCGACGCTGCGAACCTGCCGCCAATCGTGTCCTGGGGCTCCTCGCCCGAAGACGTGATCTCGGTGACCGGCGAAGTGCCAAACCCGGACGACATCCCTGATGAAACCAAGCGTGCCTCCAAATGGCGAGCGCTTGACTATATGGGGCTCAAGCCCGGCACCAAGATCACCGATATCTCGGTTGAGCGGGTGTTTATCGGCTCCTGCACCAATGGCCGCATCGAGGATCTGCGCGCTGCTGCTGCCGTGATCGGTGGCCGCAAGGTTGCCGCAGGCGTTAACGCCATGGTCGTGCCAGGGTCGGGCCTGGTCAAGGATCAGGCCGAGGCCGAAGGTCTGCACAAGATCTTCCTTGATGCAGGCTTTGAATGGCGTGAGCCGGGTTGCTCCATGTGCCTTGCCATGAACCCGGATAAGCTCAAGCCACAGGAACGCTGCGCTTCAACCTCGAACCGCAATTTTGAGGGCCGCCAAGGCTTCAAGGGGCGCACTCATCTGGTCTCGCCCGCCATGGCTGCAGCTGCGGCTATTGCCGGCCACTTCGTCGACATTCGCGAGTGGCAGTGAGCCACAATGATTGGCGGGCGCGCTACGCGCCCACCCTTGACGACATCGAGGCACTGGCGGTTTCAGCTCTTGAGCAACTGCCAGAGCCCTTCCGGTCCCTTGCGGCCGATGTAACCTGCCATGTGGCCGAGTTTGCCGAAGACGACGTGCTTGACGGCTTTGGCATGGAAAGCCCGTTCGAGCTCATGGGCCTCTTTGTGGGCGTGGGCCTGACCGAGGACGGCGCTTTGCCCCAAACCGGGCAGCTTCCCAACTCCGTATTTCTTTATCGCCGGGCCATACTCGACTATTGGGCCGAGCATGATGACAATACGCTTGGCGAGATCGTGACCCATGTACTTGTCCACGAGATCGGCCATCATTTCGGCTTCTCGGATGAAGACATGGAAGCCATAGAAGATCAGCCTTAACTTACGACAATTGCTTGGTGTTGATCAGGTTCCAATCGGTCCCAGGACTCGCCGATGTTAAGGTAAACAAGCGGTAAAGCACTGCATTACCAGAAAATACCCTATGTTTCCCCAAGTTGTTCAGGCGCTGGGCCACGAAACAACAGTGCAAGCAATTTGAGGAACAAATGACCACACGAGCAAAGACCGCTCTGAAGATCGTCCAGCCAGAACTGGAACAGATGGAAGCCATCATGCAGGATGCCGCCAAGCAGGCCGCACCCATGGTTCAGCGTCTCGCCTCGCACCGCGACCGCATCGATCTGGCCGTCAAGGAACTGGAAAGCGAACGCTTCGACCTTCTGTCCCGCCGCGATTTGCTGCGCCGGCAGTTCGAGGCCGTCGAGCAGGGCCTGAACATGCATATCGAGGACATCGAAGCCACGATGCGCCTTTACGAAGGCGGCCTCAACTCGCTGCCCGCCCAGCAGGAATAAAGCGGCACTTTTGGGAGGCCCAGCAGAGTGCCGCCGGTGTGCGGCACGAAGCTGGCTCCTAACGCTCTTTTCCGCCCAGGGATCAGGTAGATTCTAGGTGGGGTCGGGAGAAGCGCGATCGTCCTCGTTGGGGGACTGGATCGTGATATTGGCAGGATGACGCGCAGCATCCGTCGTCTGCTCTTCGCTGTCGCCGTCCCGCGGCACAAAATGGAAGTCATTGCTGAGCTTGCCCGGCTCGTCATCATTGACCTTGATCGCCAGGCCATTCTTTTCCAGCTGCTCGAACCATTCATCCCACCCCGTCAGCGACCATCCGCCGGTAAGCGAAACATCGGAGCCCTCGTTGCGCTCGGCATTAAGGGCATGTTGGCCGAAAGTGATCTGCAAAAGCACAGGCTCATCGCGGATGCCCGACGTAGTAAGGAGCATCGGATTGCCGCCGCGCGCATTCGCCCATTGGCGGATTTCTTCGTGTGAGGTCAAGATTCTGGCCATGGCGATGCTCCTTGGGTAACGACTTGCCCGAACAATCACCCTGCTCTGCAATCAGTTCCAAACCTGCTCAATTCCCAAGGCGCTTGCGGCCTGCTAAGAGCGAAGCGGAGCAGCCGGAGCGAGCATGACGACAAAAGACAGCAACCTCATCCTTCTGGGCACAATCGGCGCCGCACATGGCATCAAAGGCCAGGTCCGGATCGCCACCCACACCCAGGATCCCGAGGCGATCGGCTCCTACGGACCGCTGACGACGGACCGGGACGGGCTGGTTGTGACGCTGCACAAAGTTCGCCTGCATAAAAACGTGGTCGTTGCTCACATCAAGGGCATTTCAGATCGCACCGCCGCTGAACAACTCAACGGCGTCAACCTTTACGTGGAACGCAGCAAATTGCCAGATCCTGAGGACGAAGACGATTTCTACCATGCCGATCTGATCGGGCTCGAGGCGCGGCTCGATACAGGCGTAGTGCTGGGCACGGTTACGGCGCTGCCCAATTTCGGAGCCGGCGACCTGATCGAAGTGCGCGATCCGCAAAGCGGCGACACCTTCCTTTATCCCTTCACCAAGGCCGTGGTCCCGCACGTCAACATCCAAGAGGGTTTTCTCACCATCGTGGTGCCGCTTGATGCGCCCGAGGGCGAGGAAGAGCCCGATTGAGCTTTTCGGCTTCGGTCATCACGCTGTTTCCCGAACTGTTTCCAGGGCCGCTCGGCGCCTCGGTGCTGGGACGGGGCATGGCGGAAAAGCTGTGGTCGCTCGAGGCGATCCAGCTGCGCGACTTTGCCCAGGACCGGCACCGCACGGTGGATGACACACCTTCGGGCGGTGGCGCCGGGATGGTGCTCAAGCCCGATATTCTGGCCAGCGCCATTGATGCGGTTTCCCCGCCTGGCGACCAGCGGCCGCGCATTTTGATGTCTCCGCGCGGCCAGCCTTTGACACAGAAAAAGGCTCGCGAACTGGCGCTTGGGCCTGGAGCCGTTATCATTTGCGGACGCTTTGAAGGTGTTGACCAGCGGGTGATCGACGGCCGCCAGCTGGAGGAGATTTCCATTGGCGACTACGTGCTTGCCGGTGGCGAAGTGGCGGCCATGGTGCTTTTGGAAGCTGTGGTTCGAGTAATCCCGGGCGTGTTGGGCGGTGCTGAGAGCCATGCGGACGAAAGCTTCGAAAACGGCTTGCTGGAATATCCGCAATACACACGGCCACAGGTTTTCGAAGGCGTGGAGATCCCCCCCATACTGGTATCGGGGGACCACCGTCGTATCGCCAAATGGCGTCTGGAGCAAAGCTTGGCGCTAACTACCAGCCGCCGACCAGACCTCCTGCCGCCGGCCAAGTCATAAAACTGCCAAAACGCTGGACTCTCCGGTGCTTTTCGCCTATAGCCGCGCCACTACAGCGGTTTGGGCTGATCGGACCCAATCCGCACCAAGAAAAAGACGACCAACCTCCGTTACCAAGCAAGACCGGGCGCTCGATCCCTCAAGGACCGAACAGGCGCTCCATTGAAAAGATTCAGAACGGAATCGCATATGACCAATATCATTCAGCAACTCGAGGCCGAGCAGGTAGCTGCCCTTTCGGCCAACCGTGAACTCCCCGACTTTACCCATGGCGACACCGTCAAGGTTTGGGTGAAGATCCGTGAAGGCGAAAAAGAGCGCCTGCAGGCCTATGAAGGCGTGGTGATTGCCCTTAATGGCGGCGGCATCACGGCAAGCTTCACGGTCCGCAAGATCTCCTATGGCGAAGGCGTGGAGCGTGTGTTCCCCTTCTATTCGCCAAACGTTGCTTCGGTTGAAGTTCTCAAGCGCGGCAAGGTTCGGCGCGCCAAGCTTTACTACCTGCGCGACCGTCGCGGTAAGTCGGCTCGTATTTTCGAATCGACCAATTCGCGTACCAAGAAGATCGAAGCCAATGAGCGTTCGGCAGCCCAGGCTGCCCGCGATGCTCGTGAAGCCGAGAAGGTCGCTGCGGCAGAGGCTTTCGCCGCTGAGCAGGCCGCCAAGGACGCGGAAGCCGCAGCAGCTGCCGCCGCCGCCGAGCAGGCTGACGCTGCCGATGAGGCACCCAAGGCTGAATAAGCCCTGCCGCTTCGTGAATTGCATGAGCCCGGTTCCTTGGAGCCGGGCTTTTTGCTGTTTGGGATTCACGTGAAACTATGTCTCGGACGTTTTCGGCTTTACCTCCGGAGCCCCGTTGGCAATAAGAAGCCGCCGAGCGTGGCGTAGCCCAACCCTCCGCGAAATTCGTGAGGCCGAGAAGGTCGGCGCTGCAGCAGCATTTGCAGTTGAACAGGTCGCCAAGGACGCGGAAGCCGCAGCTATTGCTGCCGCTGCCGAGGGGAAGCCAAAGCGAATAGTTCTAGGCTTATGAGGTAGAAAGGCGGGCCAGTGAGTAGGGCATTTTGTTATTATATTCGCCAAGGATTTTGATTAGGATCACCGATCTGCACGCCCACACCACATTGGGAGATACGACCTCCACGTAGGACGTTAGCATTCGGAAGGGTTGTCTCTTCTTTGCCGAGAACAATCTGAGTGTTTCCAAGCCAAATCTTACCCTCGATCACCGCTTCAGCTGCGCGAAAATCGAGCCGTAAAGCTACATCGCGACGGCCATACCGGGCTATTGCAATGTTGTGAGCATACTCAAAGTCCCATAGGTCATCCACGCGGAATGATACTTGATTTTCTACAACCTTGATCAAAGTGCGCCCCATCTGGTCCAACAACTCTAGGCTCACTAGTGCCTGGCCATCTGCAATCGTGCACGCGATGATTGGTTTATTAAAAAATTGAAGAATGACTGGGGTTTCGTCGTACCAACTACCGCCGACTTTGAAGATCAAATCTCTTTTGTCGAATTCTAGCGCCCCCAGAAACTTGCCGTTCTGTATGTTCTTCGGCTTCGCCTTAAGTTCATACTGACGATCACGCTGCCACTTTGCGACAGCGGGATGGCAATTTCCGCACAGCGCAATCATGTCTTGAGGCCTGAAATGAGCCTCTTCACTGAACGGGACAATATGGTGGTACTCTAGATATGGATGACCACACTTGGCGCAGCCGAAGCCCGCTTCTTGACGAAGTGCGCGTTCTACAGGCTGTGGGGTGGCGGGGCGGCTATAGCCAGAAGGCACAGCAGAATCCTTTTGGAAGAATGCAGGAATATAAAGTGCTTCTTGAACTCGAATTCTTACCCTGGTCCGTGCCAAGAAACCAACTCGATTCCATCTGGACAGACTTATGAACTTCTCAATCGTCACCTGGAATATCAACTCGGTCCGGCTCCGCCTGCCCATGGTGCTGGATTTCCTGGCGCAATATCATCCTGACGTGCTGATGCTGCAGGAGATCAAGTGCACTAATGACCAGTTTCCGGCCAACGCCTTTACCGAAGCGGGTTATCCCTATCAGGCCGTGCATGGGCAGAAGGGCTACCATGGGGTGGCTATCGTCTCGAAGTTCCCGTTGACGGACATTTCAAGCCGGGTGTTTTGCGAAATACCAGAGTCACGGCACGTGTCGGCGGTGCTTGATTGGGGCCGCGGCCCTTTGACTGTCCACAATTTCTATATCCCGGCCGGTGGCGACGAACCTGATCCGCAGATCAATCCTAAGTTCAAGCACAAGCTAGATTTCTTGAGTGAATTGACGAGCTGGTTCAGCGAACCAAGCTTCCAGAAAGGGCACCTGATCGCCGGCGATTTCAACGTCGCGCCGCACGAAAACGACGTCTGGAGTCACAAGCAGCTGCTCAAGGTCATCAGCCACACGCCGGTCGAAACCGAGGCGCTGGACGCGATTCTTAACGGTGGGCACGGCTGGACCGATCTGGTGCGCAAGCATGTGCCCTATGACCAGAAGATCTATTCCTGGTGGAGCTATCGGGGCCTGAATTGGGAAACGTCGGATCGTGGCCGGCGGCTGGACCACATCTGGGCCACCCATGATGTGGCCGAACACTGCGTCGCTGCGGAGATCATCAAGCCTGCGCGCGGCTGGACCGACAAGCCAAGCGACCATGTTCCGGTGATTGCACGCTTTGCCGGCGTTTAGTCGCCCTTCATCCGCCGGCTGACAGGCTCAAGCGCGCCGAGGTAATTGCCGATATCCTGCTGCAGGCGCGCAATGACACGCTGCGCCAGTTCAGGCGATTGCTGCACCAGCTTCATGAAGGCATAGCGCGGAACGAAAAGCGTCTGGCAATCGGTGACAGCCGAGATGGTGATGGGCCGGGGCTTGGCGAGAATCAGGGCCATCCCCGACACGACGCTTCCCGGTTCCGACACTATATAGGGCTCGCCGCCACCATCGGGCACGGCTTCGAGCGTACCGGTGATCAACACAAACGCACCCTGCGGGGTTTCGCCTGCGCGATAAAGCACAGCGTCGGGATCGAAGTGACGCTGATCACCAGCGAAGGCGAGCATGCGCCGCTGTTCATCGTCGCAGATATCGAAGAATTCGGCCCGCGCGAGTGCTTCGGCCGCAACATCCCTGATCATCAACCCTAACCCAAATGCACCTGGGCGCCGCCGCCGCGAAGCCTAGCCACCATATAGGCCATTTAGGTTGGTTTGTACCGGATTTTGCAGCTGCCAGGCTATGGCACCAAACGATAGCCGCCCTCTTCGGTGACAAGGAGCCGTGCATTGGACGGATCGCGCTCGATTTTCTGCCGCAGGCGATAGATGTGGGTTTCCAGCGTATGGGTCGTCACGCGGTTGTTGTAGCCCCACACTTCCTTAAGCAGCACATCGCGCGTGATAGTTTTCGGACCCTGCCGGTAGAGGTATTTAAGGATGGAGGTTTCCTTGTCCGTCAGGCGAACCTTGTTGCCATCATTGGTCTCGAGCATCTTGGCCGAAGGCTGGAAGCTATAAGGCCCGATGGTGAAAACCACGTCCTCGCTCTGGTCGTGCTGGCGCAGTGCCGCATTGATGCGGGCAAGAAGAACCGGAAAGCGGAAAGGCTTGGTGAGGTAGTCATTGGCGCCTGATTCGAGGCCCTTGATCTGGTCGGCGTCGGTGTCATGGCCGGTGAGCATCAGGATAGGACTCTTGAACCCTTCGCTGCGCAGCACCTTGACGGCTTCCCTTCCGTCCATGTCGGGCAAGCCGACATCAAGGATCATTAGATCCACATTCTTGTCGCGCGTGGCCTTGAGCGCGTCGTTTGCCGTACCCGCCTGAAGAATGTCGAACTCGTTTTCGCCTTCGAGTTGCTCGACCAGGGTTTGGCGCAGGTCTGCATCGTCATCTACGAGCAGGATGCGTCTTTTGTTCATCACTGTTCTCCGGTCGTTTCGGCGCCATCAAGCCATGCTCGCGAGTTAATCAAGCTTGAAGCCAGCTGGTCACAACAGGGTATTGCCGGTGCAGCAACGACCAAGACTCCCAACAAGTTGCAGAGCGGTGGGCCATGGCGCTGAAAAACAATGCTTTTACGGGGTCAATGGCGGACGGCTGCCGAACAAGGCAGAGCCGATACGAACATGGGTTGCACCCATGGCGATCGCCGTTTCAAAATCCGCACTCATGCCCATTGATAGTTTGTCGACGCTTGCGGCTTTTGCAAGCCCCGCAAGGTGAGCAAAATAGGGGCCGGGCGGCTGGTCAGCCGGGGGAATACACATGAGCCCGATGATCTCAAGCCCATGGACATCGCGGCAGCGCTCGACAAACGCCGCGGTTTCGGCTGGCTCTATGCCAGCCTTTTGCGGTTCAAGGCCGATATTGACCTGCACGAAACACGGCAGACGCCGTTCGCACCGCTCCATCTCCTTGGCCAACGCACCGGCAAGCTTGTCGCGATCCAGTGTTTGGATAACGTCAAACAGTTCCACGGCATCGCGCACCTTGTTGGTCTGCAAGGGCCCGATCAGATGCAGCTGCGTATCGGGATAGCGCGCCTTGAGATCAGGCCACTTCCCTTGCGCCTCCTGCACGCGGTTTTCCCCAAATAGACGCTGCCCCGCCCCGAGCAGGGGTTCAATGGCCTCTATGCCAAAGGTTTTAGAAACAGCAATCAATTCCACCTGCTCCGGAGGAGCGCCGAACAGCTTGTGGGCGGCGCTGATGCGGTTGCGAATGGCTGCCAGCTGAGGAGGAGCAGCGCTGTCCATGCGTTCGCCCTGTTGACCTTGGGGTGGATTTCTGGTGATGGTCCGGTAGCCAAATTTCCCGATAAACGCAAGCCGCGCCGCCTTTTTGCGTGTGCTTCCGGCAATCCATCCAAGGACATACAAAGTGAGCGGTGAACGCTACAACCCGCGTGAAATGGAACGCAAATGGCAGCAAGTCTGGGCCGACGCCCAGAGCTTCGTAACGCGGAACGACGATCCGCGCGAGCCATACTACGTCCTTGAGATGTTCCCCTACCCTTCGGGCCGCATCCATATGGGCCATGTGCGCAACTACGCCATGGGTGATGTGGTGGCCCGCTATCATCGCGCCAAGGGCCACAATGTGCTTCACCCCATGGGGTGGGATGCCTTCGGCCTGCCGGCGGAAAATGCCGCCATTGAGCGCAAGACGCATCCGGGCACCTGGACGCGCCAGAACATCGAGGCCATGAAGGCGCAGCTTCAGTCCATGGGCCTGTCCATCGACTGGTCGCGCGAAATCGCCACCTGCGAGCCGGAATACTACCGGCATCAGCAGGCCATGTTCATTGACATGATGGAAGCCGGCCTCGTTACCCGCAAGCAGTCCAAAGTCAATTGGGACCCGGTCGACATGACTGTCCTTGCCAATGAGCAGGTGATCGATGGGCGCGGTTGGCGCTCAGGCGCTCTGGTGGAACAGCGCGACCTGACGCAATGGTTCTTCAAGATTTCCGACATGGCCGAAGAACTTCTCGAAGGCCTGGATGGGCTCACCGAATGGCCCGAAAAAGTGCGGACCATGCAGCGCAACTGGATCGGCAAGAGCCAGGGCCTTGCATTTGAGTTCGGCCTCAAGGGTGCGCCCGAGGGGTTCAGCACCCTGCCCGTCTATACTACTCGTGCCGACACGATGCGCGGGCCCACCTTTGCCGCCATTGCAGCAGACCATCCGCTCGCCAAGGCATTGGGCGAGGCTAACCCGGCGATTGCCGAATTTAATGCGCAATGCATGCGCATGGGCACGTCGGAAGCCGCGATCGAGCAGGCCGAAAAGCTGGGCTATGACACGGGCATTCGCGTGACGCATCCAGCCGACCCCAGCTGGGAGCTGCCGCTCTTTATCGCCAATTTCGTCCTCATGGAATACGGCACGGGCGCCATTATTGGTTGCCCCGCGCACGATCAGCGCGACCTCGATTTTGCCCGGAAATACGGTCTGCCCGTCATTGACGTCTTTAAGCCGCTCGACAGTGACGAGCCGGTGGGCGATGAGGCCTTTGTGCCAACCAAAACGCAAAAGGTGCGCTATGTGCAATGGTTCGGGGAACCTGGCACGGAGATCACCTGCCAGGAGGCCATGGACCAAACCCTGGCTCTGTTTGAAAAGAACGGCTGGGGCAAGGCACAGACACAATATCGCCTGCGTGATTGGGGCGTGTCCCGCCAGCGTTATTGGGGCTGCCCCATACCGGTGATCCATTGCGAGGTCTGCGGCACCATTCCCGTGCCCAAAAAGGATCTGCCCGTCGTACTGCCGCAGGATGTGACCTTCGACAAGCCGGGCAATGCGCTTGATCATCACCCCAGCTGGAAGCACGTGCATTGCCCGCAATGCGGCGCCAATGCGCGGCGTGAAACCGACACCATGGACACCTTTGTGGATTCGTCCTGGTATTTCGCGCGGTTTACCTCGCCTCAGGCGGAAACGCCGACCGAGCCGGCGGTGGCCAACAAATGGCTGCCGGTGGATCAGTATATCGGCGGTGTGGAACATGCGATTTTGCACCTGCTTTATTCGCGCTACTTCACCCGCGCCATGAAGACCACGGGCCATGTGGGCCTCGATGAGCCTTTCAAGGGGCTCTTCACCCAGGGCATGGTGACGCACGAGACCTACAAGTCTCCTACTGGCGAATGGGTGGCTCCAGTCGATGTTGTGCTGGAAACCACGGGCGAAACGCGCCAGGCACGGCACCTGCGCTCGGGCGAGCCGATCACCATCGGCTCGATCGAAAAGATGAGCAAATCCAAAAAGAACGTCGTCGACCCCGACGAGATCGTCGCCACCTATGGTGCCGATACTGCGCGGTGGTTCATGCTGTCGGACTCCCCGCCAGAACGCGATGTTCAGTGGACCGAAGCGGGCGTTGAAGGCGCCAGCCGCTTCCAGCAGCGCGTGTGGCGCCTGGTCAGCGAGACGGTGGAGCTCATCCGGCAATCTGCCGCCATAGAGCGTCAGGAAAGTGATGCGGAAGCGATTGCCCTGCGCAAAATCGTCCATCGCGCCGTCCAAAATGTTGCCAATGACATTGAAGGGCTACGCTTCAACCGGGCCGTGGCACAAATCTATGAGTTGACCAATGCCCTGGTGCGTTCAGCAGGTCTTGTCGGCGCAGCTCCCGCAAGCCGGATCACTGCGCTCGAGGAAGGCATTGGCTGCCTTGTTCAGCTGATCGCGCCCAAGATGCCCCATTTGGCGGAAACCTGCTGGGAAGCGCTGGGCAAGACGGGGCTCGTAGCCGATGCGCCCTGGCCGGAGGTCGATCCTGCCATGCTGGTGGATGACGAGGTGACACTGCCTATCCAGATCAACGGCAAGCGCCGTGGCGAACTGACAGTGCCCAAGGGGCTCAGCAGCAGCGAGGTTGAACAGCGCGTCTTGTCGCTGGAGGAAATTACCCGCATTCTGGACGGCAAGGCACCCAAGAAGATCGTTGTGGTGCCAGACAGGATCGTCAATGTCGTGGTTTAACAAGCCTCTCAAGCTCTTGCTTGTCGCTGGAATAATTGGCTCTGCAGCCGCATTGAGCGGGTGCAGTTTCTCGCCGGTCTACAGCAGCGCTGCGGTGTCTCAAGGCACCCTGGCGCTGGCCTATGCCAAGCCTAATAGCCGGCTGGAACAGATCGTTTATCAGGAGCTGTCTCTTCGGCTTGGGCCAACGGATAGCGAAGCAGCTCCTTTGGCGTCCGTATCCATTTCTCCAGCGATCAGGGAGATGACTCTTTCGCGCACAGATAACCCGAACAGAGCCATGGAAGCGGCTGTAACGGCGACGCTCACCGTGACGCCACGCGACGGCAGCGGTGGCGCAGTGCAGACCTATACCCGACGCGCAACGGCTCAATACACGCGCAATGATCAGGTTCTGGCTGAACGGAGTGCTCAGGAAGAGGCACTTGAGAGAGCAGCAAAAGCTGCGGCAGAATCACTGCGTGTCGCAGTTTTGGCGAGCGCCAGCCGTTAATGGCGGCGCTCAAGGCGCATGAAGTTGCGCGTTTCCTTGCTCGTCCTGATATCTCGGAAGGCATTTTTCTCGCCTATGGCCCGGACGCTGGCTTGGTGCGTGAAACAGCACAGCGCCTGATCCGCAAGCTCACCGAAGATGATCCTCAATCTGCCAACATCGTGGTCCTGGAAGGCGCCGAGTTAGACGCCGATCCTTCCCTGCTCGCAGTCGAAGCTAAAACAATATCCCTGTTCGGTGGAAAACGCATTGTGCGGGTACGGGGAGCCGGCAAATCCCTCGTAATGACCCTGACCGAGCTGCGGGATGATCCAGGAGGCGCAGCTATCATCCTCGAATCCGGCAATCTGACACCCAAGGATGCCCTACGGGCGCTAGTGGAAGCTGCAAGATGGGGCCGCGCCCTGCCCTGCTATCCCGATAGTGATGAGACGCTCCAAGCGTTGATCCGTGAAACATTCAACCAGCACGGTATCCGGATCGATGGCGATGTTGTCACCCTGTTGCGTGAAATCTTGGGAAATGACCGGGAAATCACCCGGCGCGAGCTGGAAAAGCTTTGCCTTTATGCTGCCGAGAGCAAACAGCTGACACGCGAGGATGTGCTCCTCCTCTGTGCAGATAACGGTATGCTGGTGATCGATGCCATCCTTGACGCTGTGGCGGGTGGCAATGCGGAGCGGCTGGAAATGGCGCTCAACCGTGCATTGTCATCGGCCGTGGATATTCAGCGCATTCTCGCGCTGTGCGTCATCCACTTCAGCAATCTCAGGCGCTGGCGAGCAGAGGTGGACACGGGCAAAAGCCCGCGTGCTGTTTTGGATGGGCAAAGACCCAAGCCGCATTTCTCGCGTATAGGTTCACTCGAGCAGCAATTGCGGCTGTGGAGCGATAAAGCCCTTTCTACGGCAACGGAGCGACTATTACAGGCAACAGTGGAAACCCGCCGTCGGCCTGGCTTGGCAGAAGCGGGCCTGCGGCGGGCCCTGCTCGGCATCTGTATGATCGCCGCAACCCATTAGGCAGAGGTTCAGTTGGCCTGCCCAGTAAGCTTGAGGCAAATGCTGTCAAGTTGCTCAAGGGTCTTGTAGCGGATCTCCAGCTTGCCGCCGCGTTCGCTATGAGCCAGGATCACCGACAAGCCTAGTGCATCGGAAAGCCGCCGTTCCAGCGCGACCGTATCAGAATCGCGCGATGCAGGTGCCTCGGCTGCCTTTTTCTTGGTGGGATTGTCGCGCTGCTGGCTCAGGGCTTCTGCATCGCGCACGGACAAGCCGCCGGCGACGATCTGGCGGGCCAAACCTGCCGGATCTTCGGCTGTGATCAGGGTACGCGCGTGCCCGGCTGTCAAGGCGCCGCTCGACACCATGTCGCGAACGTCTTCGGGCAATTTCAGCAGGCGTAGGGTATTGGCGACATGCGAGCGGCTCTTGCCGATGACTTGCGCTAGATCCTGTTGGGTATAGTCAAATTGCTCGATCAGTTGACCATAACCCATTGCCTCTTCAAGAGGATTAAGATCGGCACGCTGGACGTTTTCGATAATGGCGAGTTCAAGCGCTTCCTTGTCATCGACCTCGCGCACAATAACGGGCACTTCGTGGAGCCCTGCTCTTTGCGCAGCGCGCCAGCGACGCTCGCCAGCGATGATCTCAAAGATATGCGGGTCTTCGCTTGGACGTACCAGCAAGGGCTGCATGATGCCCTTTTCGCGGATGGAATTGGTGAGTTCTTCCAATTGGTCCGCATTAAAGGTGCGCCGGGGATTGGAGCGGTTGCCGATAATAAAGTCGACGGGCAGTTTCTTGACACCGCTGTCGGTTACCCGAGCGCTTTCAAGGGTCGCCATGTCACCAATCAGTGCTGCAAGGCCCCTGCCCAGTCGTGTTGGTCTCTCGTTCATGGTGCCCTCCTATGCGGCGTTCAACTGCCGCTCGCGGCGGATAACTTCGGTGGCAAGGCGCAGATAGGCCTGGCTGCCGGCACATTTCAGATCATACAGCAGGGCCGGCTTGCCGTATGATGGCGCTTCGCTCAGCCGAACATTGCGGGGAATAACAGTGTCGTAAACTAGTGAGCCCATCTCGCTGCGCACGTCCTGCAAGACCTGTTCGCTAAGATTGTTGCGCTTGTCGAACATGGTCATCACTACGCCCTGGATCGAAAGGCGTGGATTAAGTGTCGAGCGGATTTGCTCAATAGTTTGAAGAAGTTGGCTAAGACCTTCCAGAGCAAAGAACTCGCATTGAAGTGGCACGAGAACCGCGTCGGCAGCAACCAGCGAGTTTACGGTAAGAAGGTTCAGCGAAGGCGGACAATCGATCAGGATGTAGCTCACATCCTTGTCGTTGATCGTCAGTTCACTGAGTTGTTTGAAGGCATTGCGCAGGCGAAATGCCCGGTCCGCCTGGCCAGCGATCGTGAGCTCTACGCCCAGCAAATCCATGGTGGACGGGACGACTGCGACGTTGGGAACGCTGGTCATGATGGCCGCTTCCGCAACTGTGGCGTCGCCAACGAGGAGGTCGTAGGAGGAGACGTCGCGATCGGTGCGGGAGATGCCGAGACCCGTGGAAGCGTTGCCTTGGGGGTCCAGGTCGACGATGAGCACGCGTTCGCCAATGGCGGCCAGGGCGGTTGCCAGATTGATCGCTGTGGTGGTCTTACCCACGCCGCCTTTTTGATTGGCCAGGGTCAGGATACGGGGCGCCAATTTGGCCTCCAACGCTAAGCTTTTATTTTCGCACGCAAATCTGTGAGCGTGAGAAGAACACCGAGCGGATCAGTGTCGCTCTTGGTTAATAGCACGTTGAAGTCCCAGGACGGAACTGTTTCTGCAAGTTCCTCAACATGTTCCCGCCCTTTGTGAAGGATGGCGCGGGTTTGTGGGGCGAAAAAGGGTGCCATCCAGGAGCAAAGCTGGGGCAGGCTGGCGAGAGCGCGGGAGGTGATGACGTCCGGCCTGGGCACCGATTCGGGTAGCATATGGTCGCTTCGCGTTAGCAGACTGTTAGCATTGAGCTTCACTTCCCGGGCGACTGTGCGCAGGAAGCTCACCTTTCGGCTAATTGGCTCGACAAGGGTGAAATGGTGTTTCTCACCCTTGAGCGCGATAGCAAGAGGGAGCGCGGGAAAGCCGCCGCCGCTGCCGAAATCGAGGAACTCGCGGTCGCTTGGTTTCAAGAGGCGAAGCACTTGAAGACTGTCGACGAAGTGACGCGTCCAGAGATGGTCGAGTGTTTCACGTGAAACAAGATTCTGCACCGGCTGCCATTTACGCAGCAGTTGAGCATAGGTTTCCAGATCTGCGTAAACTTCATCCAGGGAACGGGTGAAGTATTGCTCATAGGGCGCAAGAAGCGCCTTGTTCTCCATCAACTCGCCTCTTGCAGCTGATGCTGGCCTTTGCGGATAACGGCGAGCAACAATGTGATAGCTGCCGGCGTCATTCCATCCAGCGCTTGTGCTTGGGCAATCGTTTGCGGGCGCGCCGTAGCAAGCTTGTTGCGCAGTTCCATGGACAAGCCAGGAACCGACGCATAATCCAGAGTGTCAGGAATGGATTTTTGCTCGTCCCGTCGCACAGCATCGATGTCGCTCTGCTGACGATCAAGATAAACAGCATATTGAGCGTCCACAGTGAGTTGCTCAAGAATAGATGGATCAATCTCCAAGATCTCAGGCCAGAGCCGCGCTGCATCCTCAACGGTCACATTGGGATAGGACAGAAGATCAAAAGCGGAGCGCATCTTGCCATCTTGATTGATGCTAAGCCCTGCAGCTCGCGCCCCAGTGGGAGAGATGGTCAGAGTCTTGAGGAGATCGCGGCCGGACTGGAGATTCGATTGCTTGGCGGCAAACAAATCCTTGCGAATTTCACCCACCAAGCCTTTGCTGATCCCGATGGGAGACAGGCGTTGATCGGCATTGTCGGCGCGGAGGTGGAGGCGGAACTCGGCACGTGAGGTAAACATGCGATAGGGCTCAGACACGCCCCGAGTGACGAGGTCATCCACCATGACGCCAAGATAGCTTTCGGTGCGGGATAGTACCATAGGGTCCTCGCCCATAGCAGCAACTGCTGCATTCGCGCCGGCGAGAAGGCCCTGAGCACCAGCTTCTTCATAGCCCGTGGTGCCGTTGATCTGTCCCGCAAGGTAGAGGCCTGGCTGCCGCTTTACCTCCAAAGTGGGTCGAAGTTCACGTGGATCAACATAGTCATATTCTATGGCGTAACCCGGACGGATAATCCGCACATTCTCAAGACCCGGCATGGAGCGAAGAAAGGCTTCCTGAACGTCGGCGGGCAGGGACGTGGAGAGCCCGTTTGGGTAAACGGTATTGTCGTCCAGCCCTTCGGGCTCGAGGAAGATCTGATGACTATCCCTATCAGCGAAACGAACGACCTTATCTTCGATAGAAGGGCAATAGCGCGGGCCACGGCTCTGGATGCGGCCGGAGTACATGGCGGAGCGGTGAAGATTCTCCGTGATGATCCGGTGCGTATCCGCAGTCGTGCGCGTAATATGGCAGTTGATCTGCGGCGCAGTGATTTCACGCGTCAGAGCCGAAAAGGGCTCTGGTGGGGTGTCGCCAGGCTGTGCTTCGAGATTGCTGTAGTCGATGGAATTAGCGTCGAGCCGAGCAGGGGTGCCGGTCTTCAAACGACCGAGTTGAAGACCAAGGCTTTCGAGACGCGTGGAGAGACCGAGAACTGGTTTCTCACCAACTCGGCCGGCTGGGATCGTTTCCTCTCCGCGATGGATCAAGCCACGAAGGAATGTACCAGTGGTCAGAACTACGGCTTTGGTCCCGTAGAATGTACCATCAAGTAAACGGACACCGGAGACTGTTCCATTGGAGGTGACGATGTCGTCAACTTCACCTTCGATGATATCGAGGCTTGGCTGGCCGAACAGCGTTTCTTGCATGGCTTGGCGGTAGAGTTTACGGTCGGCTTGGGCGCGTGGTCCACGAACGGCCGGGCCCTTGCGGCGGTTAAGTATGCGGAACTGGATGCCGGCTTTGTCGGCAACGCGGCCCATCAAGCCGTCCAGTGCGTCGATCTCACGGACAAGATGGCCCTTTCCCAGACCGCCAATGGCTGGGTTGCAGCTCATCTCCCCTATAGTCGCGAATTTATGCGTGATTAGCGCTGTTGGAACACCCAAGCGGGCCGATGCAGCAGCTGCTTCGCAGCCGGCATGGCCGCCACCAACGATGATCACTGCATAATCTGTCATGCTTGTTCTCCTTGGCGCTGCATACGGCAATGTTTCACGTGAATCAATTCACGCACGCGCATGTTAGGGGCGCGCCGCTCAGTCGTGTTTCACGTGAATCACTTGCCGATGCAAAAACTGGAGAACAAGCGATCCAGAACCGTCTCGGCATCCATGCGTCCAATTAGACGCTCCAGGGCATAGGACGCTTGACGGAGACACTCGGCTGCCACTTCCGGGTGGTTAAGATTAGCTGATGCTGTTTGCAGCTCTTCGGCAGCCCGTGTGAGAGCTGCCTTGTCGCGCTCGCGACTAAGAAGGGCCGGTTCTCCCGAAACAATGCTTTGCCCAAACTGATTGATGGCTCGGGTTAGGTCCACAAGGCCCTCGCCGGTTCGCGTGGATACCAGAACATGGCTGCCCGATGTAGAAGCTAAATCCAGCTTGGTACCCACCTTGATTATCGGGGGGGTAAAACTGGGGACTGGTAAATCCTCGATATCGGGAGCCGTGAGCCACAGGATCAGATCGGCATTCTCCATAGCAAGATGAGCCCGGCGGATACCCTCTGATTCGGCCTTGCTACTTGTTTCCCGTAGGCCAGCAAGATCCAGGAGGATGTAAAGCTGCCCTTGAATGTCCAAGGGGACTTCGCGAACGTCGCGTGTTGTCCCCGCTTCATCAGTAACAATGGCTATGTCTGATCTTGCCAGCGCATTAAGGAGGCTGGACTTGCCGACGTTAGGAGGGCCGGCAAGCGCTACCCGGATACCTTCGCGGATCACACGGCCATGCTCAACGCTTTGAAGGGCATGATCGATGTCGGCGCTCAGCGCATGGAGGCGTGCGACGAAGTCGAAAGGCAGATCATCATCGACATCGCCTTCGTCGGAAAAATCGAGATTGGCTTCGATCAACGCCCTCAGATCAAGGAGTTCATGCCGCCATTCCTCGATCTTCTGAGTGAGCCCCCCTTCAAAACGAGCGAGGGCCTGGCGTCGCTGGTTCTCGGTTTCAGCTTCAAGAAGATCACCCAGGCCTTCGATCTCGACCAGGTCGAGCTTGCCATTCTCAAAAGCACGGCGGGTAAATTCGCCGGCTTCGGCGAGGCGAGCACCAAGGCTTGTCAGCAGGCGCAGGATAGCCCGGACACCAGCCGGTGAACCGTGAACCTGGAGCTCTGCGCAATCTTCGCCGGTAAAGCTGTGTGGAGCGGGAAAGTAGGCGACAAGGCCGCGATCAAGGAGGGAGTCGTGGCCTATGGCTCGCAGCGCAAGTCGGCGTGGCTCGGGAACCTTGCCAACGACACTTTCCAAAATATCGCGGACGAGCGAGCCCGAAAGGCGAAGGACCGCCACACCGGAAGGCGTTGCCCCGGAGGACAACGCCACGATTGTATCGCCGGATCGCATCAGCTGACCGGCCGGGCAGGGGAGCGCAAGGCGTCCATTGCCTTAGGTGTTCATGGAATCGAAGAAGTCCGAATTCGTCTTGGTCTGGCGAACCTTGTCCATCAAGAATTCCATGGCGTCGATCGTGCCCATCGGATTGAGGATGCGGCGAAGGACATACATTTTCTTGAGGATGTCGGATTCGACCAGCAGCTCTTCCTTGCGGGTACCAGACTTGGTGATATCCAGCGCTGGGAAGATGCGCTTGTCGGCTACCTTGCGATCAAGGATGATTTCCGAGTTACCCGTGCCCTTGAACTCTTCAAAGATCACTTCGTCCATGCGCGACCCGGTGTCGATCAGCGCCGTGGAAATGATAGTCAGAGAGCCGCCGCCTTCGATATTGCGTGCAGCACCAAAGAAGCGCTTTGGACGTTGCAGGGCATTGGCATCCACACCGCCCGTGAGCACCTTGCCGGAGCTTGGAACAACAGTGTTGTAGGCGCGGCCGAGGCGGGTGATGGAGTCGAGCAGGATCACCACGTCGCGCTTGTGTTCAACGAGACGCTTGGCCTTTTCGATCACCATTTCAGCGACCTGGACGTGGCGCGACGCTGGCTCATCGAACGTGGAAGAGATCACTTCGCCGCGCACCGAGCGCTGCATGTCGGTGACTTCTTCAGGACGCTCATCGATCAACAGAACAATGAGGTAGCACTCAGGGTGATTGGTCGCGATCGATTGTGCAATATTTTGCAACAAGACCGTCTTACCAGTACGCGGGGGTGCAACAATCAGGGCACGCTGGCCTTTGCCAAGTGGCGCTACCAAATCGAGCAGGCGGGCCGAGCGATCCTTGAGGGTAGGATCGGGCAGTTCCATGCGCAGCCGCTCTTCGGGATAAAGCGGGGTGAGGTTATCGAAGTTGACCTTGTGCCGAACAGCTTCAGGATCTTCGAAATTAATGGTGTTGACCTTGAGAAGGGCGAAATAACGTTCGCCATCCTTGGGTGATCGGATCTGGCCTTCCACCGTGTCGCCAGTGCGCAGGCCGAAGCGGCGGATCTGCGAAGGGCTGACATAGATATCGTCCGGGCCAGGAAGATAGTTCGCGTCTGGCGAGCGCAGGAAGCCAAAGCCGTCCGGCAGAACTTCAACGACGCCTTCGCCGGTGATGTCCACTTCCTGAGCGGCCAGTTCCTTGAGGATCGCAAACATCAGTTCCTGTTTGCGCATGGTCGAAGCGTTCTCGACCTCGTGTTCTTCGGCGAACACCAACAATTCGGCCGGCGATTTGGCCTTGAGCTCGCTGAGCTTCATATTCTGCATGTAGCGGATAAACCCTTGAGGGAAATCTGGACGGCTAGTCTATTTGGGAGGGGTAGGCACCGCGCAGCGACTTGGGAAGTCAGCTTGGAATTTGGGATGCGTTAGGACCCACATAACGCGTCGTTCGACGAATTTCAAGACGCAAAACATCAGCCCTGGCGTGGGATTCACGTGAAACAGGGGGGATCAGAAGGGTTTTACCACAACAGCTATGACGATGATGACCATCAGCACGGTTGGCACTTCGTTGAGAATACGGAAGAACTTCTGCGGCTTGGTGTTCTTGTCCTGGGCAAACAGGCGCGTGTACTTGACGAGGACGCCATGGCAGGCGGTGAGCAGCAAAACCATGGCCAGCTTGAGATGCAGCCAGCCGGCACCGAGATCAACCCAGCCGCCGAACACCATCCAGAAGCCGAAGATGTAGGTGGCGATCATCGCTGGATTGATGATGCCCTTGAGGAGCCGGCGCTCCATGATCTTGAAAGTTTCCGACTGCGCCGAGCCCGTTTCGCTGACCGAGTGATAAACAAAAAGGCGCGGCAGATAGAGCATGCCGGCCATCCAGGCGATAACCGAAATCACATGCAGGGCCTTGACCCATTCCATGGTAAACTCCTTGAAAACGAAGGCGGTGCCTTAGCCGTTTTTCACGCGCTCAACCAGTCGGGCAACATGCGCGATCGGGGTTTGCGGCACGATGCCATGGCCAAGATTGAAGATATGGGGGCGATCGGCGAAGGCGGCGATGATCTGGTCGATCCGCTCATCGAGCTGCGAACCGCCGGCGACAAGGCGCAAGGGATCAAGATTGCCCTGGACCGGGAGGGTCGCGGGCAGGTGCTTGGCAGCAAAATCAAGGGGCGTGGCGTAATCGAGGCCAAGCACGTTTACGCCAGTAAGCGCTGCATACTTTGCGAGATTGCCAGCGGCGCCGCGCGGGAAGCCGATGATTGGTGCATTGGGAACGCGAGCGCGGACTCCCGCAACGATGCGGCGATTGGGCTCGATCACGCGATCGGCAAAAGCGATGTCATCCAGATTCAACGCCCAGCTTTCAAATAACTGCACGGCGTCGGCGCCCGCTTCGAACTGCGCAACGAGATAATCGATGCTGGTCGCAATTAGAATGTCCATCAGCGCGGCAAAAGCTTTAGGGTGTTCCAGGGCGAAAATGCGGGCGAGGGCCTGGTCGGGAGAGCCGCGGCCGCCGATCATATAGGTGGCTACAGTCCAAGGAGAGCCGCAAAAGCCGATCAGCGTCTTTTCCGGCGCCAGGGCTGCTCGCAAGCGGCGCACGGTCTCCAGCACGGGTGCGAGATGCTCCAAAGCCCCTTCGGGACGAAGTTGGGCAACGGAATTGGGGCTTAGCGCTTCAAGGACGGGACCTTCGCCTTGCTCGAAGCGAACCGACTGGCCCAGCGCATCAGGGATCACAAGGATATCGGAGAACAGGATCGCGGCATCGAGATCGAAGCGGCGCAGGGGCTGCAGGGTCACTTCGGTCGCAAGCTCCGGCGTATAGCAGAGCTCAAGGAAGTTCTTGGTGTTGGCACGGACCTCGCGATATTCGGGAAGATAGCGGCCGGCCTGGCGCATGATCCAGATGGGCGGACGCTCCTGGCGTTCACCGAGAATGGTTGCGAGCATGGGCTTATGGGTCAACGCCTTCTTCCCTTCCAAAACCCCCTAAAGAGTCTTTCTGTTTTAGTATTTTCATTATCATGGCGGTGTTTTGGGCCAATTCAGCGCTCTCCACAATTGCCCTCGTGGCGGCACATGCGCGCAGCTCTTATGGTTAATCGGGGGTAAATGCCATTGTGAATCGTCTCCGAGGTCGGTGCCGCCACAATGGTTAACGTGGCGTTAACGGGTCGACTCCCGAGTCAACGATTCTCTTGGAGCTGTGCATAAGGGCTTTGCCAGCCATGGCTTTGCAAGGCGAGTTTTCCCCTTTGTTATCCCAAGCCCCTCGCGACCGGGGCCGGACTCCAATTGTTAATGAATTCCTAACGAGGTCGAACAAGTCTGGCCTCGGGCAAAAGTCATGAGTCAAGAACACAGCTTGGGCTTGAGCTGGGGATGACAGTGTGGAAAACATGGCTCCCATGTTGATCCTTGCCTCACATAGTTCCACCCGCAAAGCCCTGCTGGAGCAGGCGGGTCTGGTGTTTTCCACCCAGCCGGCCCAGCTCGATGAGCGGGGGCTGGAAATTGGGGTTTTGGAGGCCGGCGGCGACGGCCGCGATGTGGCGCTGCTGCTGGCGCAAAAAAAGGCGCTGGCGGTTTCTGCCGAGCATCCCGGCGCCTGGGTTGTTGGGGCGGACCAGACGCTGAGCCTTGGAACCGAGCTTTTGCACAAGCCGGGGGATCGGGACGGCGCAGTGGCGCAGCTCGAGCGCTTGCGTGGCAAGACCCACCGGCTGCATGCAGGAGTGGCGCTGGTGCGCGATGGCGGTGTTGCATGGTCCGATGTGCAGACCGCGGAGCTGACCATGCGCGATTTTTCGCCGGGCGAGCGCGATGATGTGCTGGCCCGCGAAGGGGAAGCGTCGCTGCGATCGGTGGGGGGGTATCGTCTCGAAGGCCCGTCCATCCGATTGTTTGAAACTGTAAGCGGTGATTACTTCACTATTTTGGGATTGCCGCTCCTGCCGCTTCTGGCGGCCTTGCGCGAATGGGCGCCAGAGACCTTGTCGTGACCACCAAAGCTTTTGTGATCGGCCATCCGATCAAACATTCCCGCTCGCCGCTTATCCACGGCACCTGGATCAGCCAGCATGGGCTTGATGCCAGCTACGAGGCGATCGATGTGGCACCGGACCAATTGCCGGCGTTTTTCAAACGGCTGCGCAGGGGCGAATTCGCGGGCGGCAATGTGACCATTCCTCATAAGCAGGACGTTTTTGCCCTTTGCGACAGCGTTGATCCGCTCGCCACCAGCATTGGCGCGGTTAATACGCTGGTGGTTCAGGACGGGCAGGTGCACGGCACCAATACGGACTATCTGGGCTTTCTGGGCAATCTCGACGCGGAAATGCCCGGCTGGTCGGAGCGGCTCGATACGGCGATTGTGCTGGGAGCAGGGGGCGCGGCGCGGGCGATCCTTGTGGCGCTGCAGAGCCGCAATGTCGGCTCGATTGTCCTGCTGAACCGCACGCGGGAAACGGCGGAAGAACTGGCCGCGGAATTGGCGGGATCGATCAGCGTCGCGAGCCTTAACGCGTTCAACGATGTAGCACCCCTGGCAGGACTGGTGGTCAATACGTCATCAATTGGCATGCATGGCAGCCGGTTCGAGGGGCTTGATTTGGCCACGCTCCCGTCGCACGCCCTTGTTACCGACATTGTGTATACGCCCTTGCAAACGCCCCTTCTGGCCGAAGCCGAGGCGCGAGGCTTAGCGGTTGTGGATGGGCTGGGCATGCTGCTTCACCAGGCAGTGCCGGGCTTTGAAGCCTGGTTCGGCGTGCGCCCACAGGTGGACAAGCCATTGCGGACCAAGGTCGAAGCGACATTGGGACATTAGCCATGTGGCGCATCGGGCTGACGGGTTCCATCGCAACGGGCAAATCCACGGTCCTGCAGGCCTTTGCCGATCAAGGCGTTCCGGTATTTTCCGCCGATGAAGCGGTAGGAGAGCTTTATGCCGGTCCGGCTGTCGGAGAGGTAGATGCCTTGTTTCCCGGCGTTGCGCGCAATGGCAGCATCGACAAGAACGAGCTGAGCCGGCGGCTGGCAGCTGATCCTGCGGGTTTCAAAAAGCTTGAAGCCGTGGTGCATCCCCTGGTGCGGGCTAAAATCAAACAGTTCATGGATGATGCGGAAGCGCGCGGCGAAACGCTGGCCGTGGTGGAAGTGCCGCTCCTGTTTGAAAGCGGTTATGATTATGGCTTTGATGCTGTGGGCGTAACCTGGGTGGATGAGCTGGTGCAGCGCGAAAGGGCGCTGGCGCGGCCGGGAATGAGCGGGGATAAGCTGCAAACCATTCTTGCCCGGCAGCTGCCACAGGAGGAAAAGAAAAGGCGGGCTGCCTATCTTTTTGATACAGGGCTTCCGCGCGAGACGATTGCAGCGATGGTCGCTGCGCTTGTTGCGAGCATTCGAGCCAAAGAGGGCCAAACGTGAACCGTGAAATTGTCCTCGATACGGAAACCACCGGCCTTTCACCGGCTGCCGGCGACCGGCTCGTGGAAATCGGCTGCGTGGAATTGATCAACCACATTCCATCTGGCCGGCACTACCACGTTTACATCAATCCCCAGCGCTCCATGCCCGAAGAAGCCTTTCGGGTGCATGGGTTGAGCGAAGAGTTTCTGGCCGACAAGCCCTTGTTCAAGGATGCGGCGCAGGATTTTCTCGAGTTCATTGGGGACGCGCAGCTCGTTATCCACAATGCGAGCTTCGATATCGGGTTTCTCAATGCCGAGCTGGAACGCGCTGGCCGGCCCCCGCTAAGCAATCCCGTGCTTGATACCGTGCATCTGGCGCGCGAGAAGCATCCCGGCGCCCGGGTCAGCCTTGACGCGCTGTGCAAGCATTACGGGATCGACAATTCCCGCCGCACGCTTCATGGCGCCCTCCTTGACAGCGAGATCCTGGCCGAAGTTTATCTGGAGCTGATCGGCGGCAAGCAGGTGAGCCTGGCGCTGATCGCAGAAAACCGCATCACCGGCGCTGATGCGATCGCCAATCGGGTGGTGGCGCTGCCAAGGCCCAATCCCCTCCCACCCCGGATCACGGCAGATGAATTGGCGGCGCATAATGCGTTTGTGGCCAAGCTCGGGGATGACGCGATCTGGGCGCAATATGCCGTGGTCGCCGAGGCCGCGGAATAAGGCCGGATATTTTTAGCCTTTTGGCTACGCGCTTCATCTACGCTCAGGGGAGAGCGTGGGCCGAGAACGAGGCGATCTGCGCAATATGTTGAGCCTCATTGAAGCAGCCAAATAGAAAAAGCCCCGGCCAATAGTCCGGGGCTTTCTGATTCAGCAATGAAGCGCTGCAGCTTAGTTTGGCTGCTCGCCCGCAGGAGCCGCATTCTGCTTGGCGGCCAGGGCCGCAAGGTTCTGGCGGTAGATGGAGGCGAAGTCGACGGGCTCCATCATCAGCGGCGGGAAGCCGCCCTGCTGGGTAACGCTGGCGAGGACCTGGCGGGCGAAGGGGAAGATCAGGCGCGGGCATTCGATCATCAGCAACTGGCTGAGGGTTGCCTCGGGCACGTTGCGCAGGCGGAAAACGCCGCCATAAACCAGTTCTACATTAAACAGGACAGTTGCTTCGCGATTGGCCTTGGCGTTGAGCGTCAGTTCCACCGCATAGATATCGTCGGACTGCTTCTTGACGGCGACCGAGATGGACACGTTGAACGCCGGATTGCCGCCGCCAGCCATGATCGAGCCAGGCGCGCCTGGATTTTCAAAGCTGAGGTCGCGGATATACTGGCCAACCATGTTCATGGAGGGTGCATTGGCTTGGGGAGATGCGCTGCCCTGGGTTTCGTCAGACATGTAACTGGGATCCTTCAAGGGAAAATCTGCTGCCGGCTGGCTAACATCTTTGCCGGGAGGTCACAAGCGCAGGGGCCAGCCGGCTTATTGCGGGCGATAGTCGTCTTCATCAAGATCGATAGTATCTGGCCTTTGCAACGGGCGATCAAAAGGTTCCGCGCTCCAGCTGGCGTTGCGAGCAGCAACCACGGTGACGCGCTTGCTCAACTGCGCATAGATCCAGCCGCGCACCGGTGGCAGGAGCAGCAGCAGTGCAACAAAATCGCTGAGAAAGCCGGGCAGAACCAGAAAAAGGGCGGCCAGGCCGATCATCATGGTGTCGGCAATAGTGCGCGCCGGCATGCGCCCCGTGCTCAGATTGCTGCGCATTTGCGTCAGCACCGAGAGCCCCTGTGCGCGGATCAGGACGGCGCCAAGCACGGCCGCGCCAATGATCAGCGCCAGGGTTGGCAAAAGGCCAATGGTTTGCCCCACCTTGATAAAGATGGCGATTTCGATGATGGGAAGTATGAGCAGACCAAGTGCGAGATATCGTAGCACGATCCTGGTTCCTTTCGCCGGGGCGACAAAACATCACTCGCCACTTGTGTGAACTGGTTTGGAGGTGAGCCGTTTCCTATATATAGGTCAATTGTTGCACTCAGCGAGTGTTCCCGCGTCCCTGCGACGCATTCGACGGTAAGGCCCTAGCCCATGGACGAATTCCTTGATCTGCCCACCCTCATCGTGATCGTTGTGGCGATCTTTGTGTTGTTCCGGCTGCGCTCGGTTCTGGGCACAAGGACAGGGCATGAACGCCCGCCAATCGAGCGCCGTAAGCCCGCCGAAGCTGCGGCAGCGGAAGACACGGTGGTGCCATTGCGACCCCGCGGTGCTGGCAATCCGGAACTAAATGACGAATTGCGCGCCCGCAAGCTCGAATCAGAGATCGAGCAGTTCGCCCGCGACGATGCCCCATTGGCCGATGGCCTGCGTCAGGTGGCTGCAGTTGATTCCACATTTACGCCGAAAACCTTCCTTGAAGGTGCCAAGCAGGCCTATGAGATGATCGTTACTGCCTTTGCCGAAGGCGACCGCCAGACGCTCAAGAATCTGCTGGAAAAGGATGTGTTTGAAGGCTTCCAGCGCGCCATCGCCGATCGCGAAGCGGCCGGGCAAAAGGTCGATTTCACCTTTGTGGGCCTGCCCAAGATCGAATTCTCCGGCGCTGAATACGACAAAAAGAACGTGCTGGTGACGGTGCGCTTCCATGCCGAAGTGGTGTCGGCCACGCGCGACAAGGACGGCAATCTGGTTGAAGGCAATGCTGACCAGGTGCAGACCATTGCCGATGAATGGACCTTTGCGCGCAATCCCAAGTCGCGCGACCCCAACTGGAAAGTTGTGACCACCAGCCAGCTCGACTGAACACAAGCGGCAGGTTCGGCGTATCGCCATGTCCAAGCGTGACCCCAAACGCCTGCCGCACGACTTCCACCTTTGGACAGCCGTGGCCTCCACGGTTGACCCGCTGCGGCGCAAGGGCCTGCTCAAGCTCCATGCGGCACCCCTGCCCCTGCCGCAGGACGAGCCAGCGCCCAAGCCAAGCAAGCCGCCAGCGGGCAAGCCAGCGCCGCGCCAACCCTTTTTGCCGCCCTACCAGGCACCGCTCCCCCCGACCCCAGGGGGGGAAAAGGGCGTTGATCCTTCCATTCGCAAGAAGCTGGGGCGCGGGCGCATCGAGATCGATGGCCGGATCGATTTGCATGGCATGACGCAGGCCGAAGCCCGGGCGGCACTGCATCGCTATCTGCATGCGCGCTGGAGCCGGGGCGACCGCACGGTTTTGGTGATTACGGGCAAGGGCGCCAAAACCGATGATGATTACATCGCAGCCATGAGCGAGCGCGGGATCTTAAGGACCATGTTGCCGATCTGGCTAAGCGAGCCGTCCCTAGCGCCCATGGTGTCCGGCTGGAGCGTAGCTGCGCGTGGCCATGGCGGGGAGGGCGCGTGGTATGTGCGCCTGCGCCGCGCATGACCCCTTTGGGAGCCAAGATGCGCGCCCTGCGCGAGGAGCGAGGCATTTCGCTCAAGGACATGGCCGAGTCGCTCGGGGTTTCCAGCGCCTATCTTTCGGCGCTTGAACATGGAAAACGCGGCAAGCCGACTGGGTTTTTGCTGCATCGGATTATCGCCTATTTCAACGTGATCTGGGATGAAGCCGAGGAGCTGCAGCGCCTGGCCGAGATCAGCGACCCCAAGATTTCCATTGATACCGGCGGCTTGCCCCCCGAGGCGACTGAGCTGACCAACCGCTTGGCGGGCGCAATCGACAAGCTTGATCCGGAAGATCTACGCTTTCTGCGCGACGAAGTGATCCGCCGCTCGGGCAAGCGCCGCTAGGCCCGGGCGGGCACAAGGTCATCTCGAGGGACGGGAGCCCCGATTATTTCTTTGCCGTATTGCCGGCGCTGCCTGAACCCAGACCGGTGACAGCCTTGGTGGCGGCCACCTTGTCCTTTTTGGGTTTCTTGGCTTCCTTGTTGCTGCGCAGCTGACCTTTGGCCATGGCATAATCTCCTTGCCCGAGGGCTTTCGACGCCCTTGTTGCAAGGGGGAGGCTAGACCTGCCTCCCTATGCTGGCAAGCACCACTTTACTTGGCTGATTGGCAGCGTCCGGTGGGCCCAAGCGAAGCAATGGCGCGCGGATCACAACCGGTCAGGAGGAACTGGATCCACTCGTTCTGCCCGCCATAAAAGGCGTTGCGATCCACCTCGCCCTTGATGCCGGGCACGACGCCGGTTTGCGTCCACTGCCAGAACGTCCAGGTGCGGTTGTTGTAGCGCTGGTGCGGCTCGGCGGCGGTGGAGCGCAGCCAGAAGGCGTTGGGGAAGTATTCCCCTTCCAGGATATCACGGTGGAAGTTCATGTCGGTATAGATGATGGGCAGCTTGCCGGTGTGGCGCTCCATGGCATCGAGCATGACGCGGATCTTTTCCAGCGCATCGGCGCGGCTGGGCTTATTCTTGCAGCTGGAATGGTTGTTCCACTCAAGATCGAGCACGGGCGGCAAGGCATCATAATCATTGGGCACATTGGCCATGAACCAGGCGGCCTGTTCGGACGCCAGGGAACACCAGGTCATGAAGTGGTAGGCGCCGCGCGGCATACCGGCGTCGCGCGCCTTGACCCAATTGCTGCGGAAATTGGGATCGATGTAATCGCGACCCTCGGTGGCCTTCATGAACACGAAGTGGATGCCCGACTGGAAGGCCTTGCGGAAATCGATGTCCGACTGGTAGCGGGCCACATCGATCCCCTGGATCGGCATACCGCGGGCGCGATCGACGCCGGCATGGGGGCGGTTGTCGCCCTGGATGGGGCCATAAAGGCCGCCGCCCGAAGAACAGGCCACAAGAGCGAGCGCCAGCATGGCTGAGATGGCGCCCTTTGCGATCGTGGAAAACGAGGGAAAGGGCCGTCTGATCAGCATAGGACGCAACTCTGGCTGGAATACACGGCCTTTGATTCAACATGACTGGGTTAACGGGGGATTAGGTTTACCGCCTTGGCAATCGGCGTGGTTAACAAGCGGTTTCCTTGTGGCACCTACGGGGTTTTGCTAGGTTGCCGCCGACGGAGGGGCAGGGGCATGGTCACGCGGGTTGCGACGGTGGCGTTTCGAGGCATCGAAGCGGTCCGGGTGGATGTGCAGGTGCAAATTGCGCCCGGTTTTCCGGCCTTTGTGCTGGTGGGGCTGCCCGACAAGGCGGTCAAGGAAAGCGGCGAGCGCGTGCGAGCGGCGCTGGTTGCCTCGGGGCTGGGCCTGCCGCCCAAGCGCATCACGGTGAACCTTGCGCCGGCCGACCTGCCCAAGGAAGGCAGCCATTACGATTTACCCATCGCGCTGGGGATCATGGCCGCGATCGGTGCCATTCCCGAGGACGCGCTTGCGGGTTTTCTAGCGCTGGGTGAACTGGGGCTCGACGGGCGACTGGCCCATGTGGGCGGCGTGCTGCCGGCAGCGATTGCGGCGCAGGAAATGGAGATGGGGCTGATCTGCCCCGAGGCCTCGGGGTCGGAAGCGGCCTGGGCGGGTGAAACGCTTGATATTGTGGCGGCAGAAAGCCTGCTGGCGCTGGTCAATCACCTGACCGGCCACCAAAAGGCGAGCCGGCCCATTCCGCGCAAGCATGTGGCGCAAGGGAGCCTGCCCGATCTCGCCGACGTGCGCGGGCAGCATGTGGCGCGGCGCGCGCTGGAGGTGGCCGCCGCCGGTGGGCATAATATGCTGATGATCGGACCACCAGGGGCTGGCAAATCCATGCTGGCGCAGCGGCTGCCCTCCATTTTGCCGCTGCTTAATCCGCGCGAGATCCTCGATGTTTCCATGATCCAGTCGATTGCGGGGGAATTGGCGGGCGGTGGCTTATCGGATCGCCGGCCGTTCCGGGCGCCGCATCATTCGGCCTCGATGGCCGCGCTGGTGGGCGGTGGCTTGAAGGTTCGGCCAGGGGAGGTGAGCCTGGCGCACAATGGCGTGCTGTTTCTTGATGAACTGCCCGAGTTCGCGCCAAGCGTGCTCGACAGTTTGCGCCAGCCGCTGGAAGCGGGGGAAACGGTGATCGCCCGGGCCAATGCGCGGGTGAGTTATCCCAGCCGCGTGCAGCTGATTGCAGCCATGAACCCTTGCAAATGCGGCATGGCAGGAACGCCGGGGCATACCTGCCGAAGGGGTTTGGCCTGTGCGAGCGATTACCAGGGGCGGGTGTCGGGACCGTTTCTGGATCGCATCGACATCCGAATCGACGTGCCGGCCGTAACGGCTGCCGACATGATTGCTCCAGCGGGGGAAACGGAGAGTTCTGCCGTGGTGGCCAAGCGGGTGGCAGTGGCTCGCGAACGCCAGCGGCAGCGCTACCTTGAGCGGGGCGTGCCCAATGTGCACACCAATGCCGCGGCCAGCGCGACGCTGATCGAGGCCGTGGTTGATCCGGATCGGGAAAGCCAGACCTTGTTGCTGCAGGCAGCCGAGCGGTTCAACCTTTCGGCGCGCGCTTACCATCGCGTGCTCAAGCTTGCGCGCACGCTGGCGGACCTTGCGGGCGTGGAGCGCGTGGCGCGGCCCCATATTGCCGAAGCGCTGAGCTACCGCCTCAATATCGGCGCGACCTGAGGAAAGCTGTGGATAAGTGTTTCACGTGAATCCGCGCGTTCTGCCCGGGCGCTGGATTTTCTGATGATCCCGGCCAAAACGCCGGTTTTTTGCTTAGGGGCCGTTAACCGGCGGCTCCTATTGCTGAGGCGTGAGCAAGATCATGACACGCCGCTCAGGCGAACTGGTGCAGTGGAACAACAAGGGTGGATACGGCTTCGTGCGCGATGGCACGGGGCGGGATTTCTATCTCCATATTTCCAAAGTTGCCGGCGAGCGACCCCGCATCGGGGACAAGGTCGATTTCGAACTCGCAACAGGTCGGAATGGCCGCCCGGCGGCGGTAGATGCGCGGGTTCTCGAGGAAATGCGTCCGCGCGTGACCAGCCTGCCCGAGGCGCTTCGCAGCCCACCATCCATTTCCCGCTACAAGCTAGGGCTGCGCGTAGGCGCGGCAACTATGATGACGCTGCTGATCCTTTTTGGCATCGGCATGGACAACGCGCCGGTGTGGCTCGCCGTTCTCTATGCGGGCATGGGATTGGCGTCCGCCATGCTCTACCGCTTCGACAAGATCTATGCCCTTACCGATCGCTGGCGGGTGAGCGAGACCAATCTTCATGCGGTGGATTTGAGCTTCGGCATTATTGGCGGCCTATGTGCGCAGGAATTCTACCGCCACAAGACGGTCAAGCCGCGTTTTGTGGCCGCTACTTGGGCCATAGCGCTGTTTCATACTCTGCTGCTGGCGAGCATTTCATTTGGCTGGCTTGAATTGCTCCTGCCCCAGCTGGGCTGATTCACGTGAAACCGCGCTAGCCTATATAGCGCCGGTCATGCACCCAGCCATCGCGCCATTCCCGCTCCAGAACGGCGCGGCGCTTGCCATAGCGTTCCTCGGTGACGCTAAGCGTTGTGATCCGATCGGTGCGGAAATGACGGAAGGCTGAACGCAGGCAACACCATGCCGCTATCGTTTGCTTGCCTTCATAATAGGCCAGTTGCACAGGCCAGATGGTCCGCTCGGTGCAATTGCCGGCTTCGTCTTCATAGCCGACGGAAATGGCACGCTCATTGCGCATGGCGAGCCGGACATCGCCCAGGATCGGCATGGGCTTTTTTTCGGCCCAGACAGCAACGGGCCAGAGGCCAGTGTCGTTGATGCGGTCGCGCAAATCCTCGGGCGATGCGGTGGCAATCTTGGCCAGGGCATTCTTGGCGGCCGCGCCCAGGCCATCATCGGGCTGGGCGCCTACCCAGCGCGCACCAAGCACAAGAGCCTCCAGTTCTTCGGGTGTAAACATCAGCGGAGGCAGAAAGAAGCCGGGTTTCAGCATGTAGCCCACTCCCGCTTCGCCATCGATGGGCGCGCCCAAGCCGATAAGGGTCTGGATGTCGCGATAAAGCGTGCGCACGGACACACCCTGCTCCTGGGCAAGGGCCGCGGCGGTGACGGGGCGGCGGTGGCGCCGCAGGGCATCCATGACGGCAAACAACCGCTCGGTCTTGTCCATGGTGCATGCTCCCCCAAACCGTTGCCCCGTGCCCGCCAATCAGGCGATTCGCTCCGGAAAGGAGCAGATCTCGCGCCTAGTGGCGTTGGGTGTTTCAGGGGCCGGAAGATGCCGCCGCCGAGCGGCTCTGTCCAGCGTACAATAGGGCGTAAGCGGTGTACGCGCCTTTGCGGAAGCGGAATTGCCGGTCGCCGAATGGTGCTTGTGGGTAAAGGCTCCATGATCTGTTCTCCAAGGAACTGGAGCCATCATGGAGCCGCGTCTGGTCAGCCTATGGCAGCAGGAAAGCTTGCGTGGGCAGGGCCGCCTTTAGGATCAGGCGATCTCGAATTCGCACCAATGGCTGTAGGGCCGCTCGGGGGAATAGATGATGTTGGGGAAGTGTGGATGGTGTAGCGCATTGGCAAATACCTGGTCTTCGAGGCAGAAGCCGGAATGCTTGGGGTAGTGCTTGCCGCCAAGACCCGGCAAGGAAACCTTGGTCCAGACACCATTGTAGATCTGCAGCCCTGGCCGGTCGCTCCAAAGCTTGAGCGTCAAATCCTCGTCCGGTGAGACCACGGTAGCGATGGGATCATGCAGGCTCCGGCCGGTGTCGAGCACAAGGCCGATATCATAATCGATCGGCGCGCCACTGCTATCGCGCATGGTGCGCGCAATGCGCAGATCATAAGGCGTGTTGGCCGATGGCAGGATGGCGCCGGTGGCGACAAGATCGGAGCCCAGTTCGGTATAGGCGCTGGAATTGACCTGATATTTGTGGTCCAGCACGAGATCGGTCGTGCCCAGATTGAAATATTGGTGCTGCACAAGGCTGATCGGCGTGCGGCGATCGGTAGTGGCGGAAAGTTCCAGGCGCAGTCGGTTGCCGCGCAGGGTGTAGGTGGCGGAGAAATTCACGTTGCCGGGATAACCCATGGCGCCATCGGGGCTGAAATGGGTGAAGCGCACGGCATTGTTGGCCTCGTCCAACTCGGCCGTCCAGACCTGCCGGCCCAGACCTTCCGCACCGCCATGCAGGTGAAGCGGCCCATCATTGGGTGGAAGTTGATAGGTCTTGCCATCAAGGGTGAAGCTCGCGCCCTGGATGCGGTTCGCAACGCGCCCGGCAAGGGAGCCGAAATGGGGGCTTTGTTCGGGATAGGCGTCGAAATGGTCAAAGCCCAGGACAACGGAGCGCTCACCGCCCTTGACCGGAACGCGCCAGTCGCGCACCACAACGCCGTAATTGATCAGGTCGACCGAGACGCCCGTGTCGCTCACAAGGCGGAACTGGTCCACGCGCTTGCCCTGGTAATCGCCGAATGCGGAAACTGCGATAGCCATCGCCGGTGCCCTCCTGTCAAAACGGGAGAAGCTGTAGCCTGCTTTAACTGCGTGCTGCAACGTCACACTTGACCTTTTCTGCACACTTGCCAAAGACTTTGCCCAAATATCCCTGGGAGACAGCGTGAACAAAATTGGGGTCCATCGCCGTGCAACCGTTCACGATGTAGCGCGGGCGGCAGGCGTTTCGCTGGCAACAGTGGACCGCGTCTTGAACAACCGGCCCGGCGTGCGCAGCGCAACGGCGGAAAAAGTTGAGGCAGCCATTGCCGAAATCGGCTTCCAGCGCGATCTGTCTGCGTCGCTCCTGGCGCGGGCGCGCAATCTGGCGCTGACCTTTGTTATTCCCGATGGCACTAATGAATTCATGGCCAGCCTTGCCGGGGCCGTGGAGCGTCGCGCGAGCCAGGCGCTGAATGATCGCATGCAAATCCAGACCCTGCGGGTGCAGCCGCTCGATGCAGCAGCGCTGGCGCGCAGCCTTGATGGCCTGCATCCGCGCAATTGCGACTGCGCGGTGATTGTAGCAAGTGAAGAAGCGTCCGTGCTGGCCGCCGTCGACAGCGCCACACGGCGTGGCGTGATGGTGATGACGCTGGTGTCCGACCTGCCGGGCTCGCTGCGCCGGCAATTTATCGGGATCGACAATGTAGCCGCAGGACGCACGGCGGCCTCCTTGCTGGGCCGCTTCATGCCTCAGGGTGGCAAGCTCGCCGTGATTGCCGGCTCGCTGCACCTGCGCGACCATGCCGACCGGCTCAATGGGTTTCGGCAAGCGTTGGAGGCGGAGTTTCCGCAGCTGGAGCTGATCGGGCCCATCGAAGGTCATGACGAGCGCCCGCAAACCGAAGCGATTGTTGCCGATCTCTTGCGAATGCATCCAGATCTTGGCGGTCTTTATAATCTTGGTGCCGGAAATGCCGGGCTTGTGGCAGCGCTGGAAAAATCCGGGCGTGCCCGGCGCATCCGCGTGATCGCGCATGAATTAACCGAACCCACGCGGCAGGGGCTCGAATCGGGAGCGATCGACGTGGTGCTGGACCAGAACCCGGATGGCGAAATTCGGGAGGCCATTGCGGCAGCGCGTGGCCTGGCTTTGGGCGCAAATGGCGCACTGGTCAGTAACCCCATTGAAATTGGGATTTTCCTGCGCGACAATCTGCGCTAAGAAGCGCGCCGTTCACCGCACTGGCGTGGCCCAAAAAAGGGCCGGGAGGATTTTCCGATGGTTTGCATTCCACGTTGTGAGGTACGTACCTCATGACTTATCTTGGCATCGATATCGGCACATCTGGCGTCAAGGCGCTGTTGATCGACGAAAATGGGGTGGCGCTGGGCGAAGCCTCGGCTGCCGCCGTTGAGCCGACGCGGCCGCAACCCGGCTGGTCCGAGCAGAACCCGGCCGATTGGTGGACGGCGACGCTGGGCGCGATCGACAAGCTTGGGGAGAAACATCCCTCCGAGCTGGCATCTGTCAAGGGCATTGGCCTTTCCGGGCACATGCATGGCGCGACCTTGCTGGGCAAGAACGACGAAGTGCTGCGCCCCTGCATCCTTTGGAACGATGGTCGCTCGGCTGCCGAATGCGCGGAAATGGAAGCGGCGCTTCCTCGTCTGCGCGAAATCGCCGGCAATATCGCCATGCCGGGCTTTACCGCGCCCAAGATTGCCTGGGTGCGCAAGCATGAGCCCGAGGTGTTCAGCAGGATCGCCAAGGTGCTTTTGCCCAAGGCCTATGTGCGCCTCTTGCTAACGGGCGAGCATGTGGAAGAAATGTCGGACGCGGCGGGCACGCTGTGGCTAGATGTCGCCAAGCGCGACTGGTCCGACGAGCTTTTGGCCGTGACGGGTCTCACCCGCGAACACATGCCGCGCCTTGTGGAAGGGTCAGCCGTTTCGGCGACGCTCAAGCCTGAGCTGGCTGGACGCTGGGGCATGTCGGGCTCGGTTGTGGTGGCTGGCGGGGCAGGGGACAATGCTGCGGCAGCATGTGGCATCGGTGCGGTTCGGCCGGGCGAAGGTTTCGTTTCGCTGGGCACATCGGGCGTCCTGTTTGTGTCCAACGACAAGTTCCGCCCCAATACGCAAGGGGCCGTGCACGCCTTTTGCCATGCCATTCCTGACACCTGGCACCAGATGGGTGTGATCCTGAGCGCGACCGATTCGCTGAACTGGCTCTCCCGCATGACGGGGCAGAAGCAGGCCGATCTGGCTGGCGCGGCCGAGGCTGGGTTCAAGGGACCGGGTGAGGCGATCTTTTTGCCGTATCTTTCCGGTGAACGCACGCCGCACAACAATGCCCGTGCCCGTGGTGCATTCGTGGGCCTGAGCCAGAGCACGGAACCGGCCCAGCTTGCGCAGGCCGTGATGGAAGGCGTGAGCTTTGCCATGCGCGACTGCCAGCGCGTGCTCCATGACGCGGGGACGCAAATCAACCGGCTGCTCGCCGTTGGCGGCGGCTCGCGTTCGGCGCTGTGGCTCAAGCTCCTTGCCACCAATCTCGACATGGAAATAGCGCTGCCCGAGGACGGTGATTTCGGCGGAGCACTAGGGGCGGCACGGCTAGCGCTGTGCGCAGCCGAAGGCGCCGATCCGCAGGCCGTGATGACCATGCCGCCCATTAAAACCACTATTGCGCCCGACAAATCTTTGTCGGCCGCCTATTCCGATCAATATGCGCGCTATCGCGCGCTCTACCCTGCCATCGAGGAGGCACGTCAGTGACTGATTTTTTCAAGGGCATTTCGCCGGTCAAGTTTGAAGGCGCAGAGAGCACCAATCCGCTCGCCTATCGCCACTACAACAAGGACGAAATGGTCCTGGGCAAGCGGATGGAAGACCATATCCGCCCCGGCGTCGCCTATTGGCACACCTTTGCCTATGAGGGCGGCGACCCCTTTGGCGGCCGCACCTTTGATCGCCCCTGGTGGGACAAGGGCATGGAAGGCGCACGGCTCAAGGCCGACGTAGCTTTCGAGCTGTTCGACCTCCTGGATATTCCCTTCTTCTGCTTCCACGACGCCGACATCGCTCCTGAAGGTGCAACGCTGGCTGAATCGAACCGCAATGTGCGCGAGATCGGCGAAATCTTTGCCCGTAAGATGGAAACGAGCCGCACCGAGCTCCTTTGGGGTACGGCAAACCTCTTCAGCAATCGCCGCTACATGGCGGGTGCTGCGACCAATCCTGATCCCGAAATCTTCGCCTATGCCGCTGGCCAGGTGAAGAACGTGCTGGAGTTGACCCACGAGCTGGGCGGCGCCAACTACGTGCTCTGGGGTGGTCGCGAGGGGTATGAGACCCTGCTCAACACCAAGATCGGCCAGGAAATGGACCAGATGGGCCGCTTCCTCAACATGGTCGTCGAGCACGCTGAAAAGATCGGCTTCAAGGGCCAGATCCTGATCGAGCCAAAGCCACAGGAGCCCAGCAAGCACCAATACGACTTCGACGTCGCGACGGTCTATGGCTTCCTCAAGAAGTACGGCCTTGAAACCAAGGTGAAGTGCAACATCGAAGTTGGCCACGCATTCCTTGCCAACCACTCCTTCGAGCACGAGCTGGCGCTGGCTGCATCGCTGGGCATTCTTGGCTCCGTCGATGCCAACCGCAACGATTTGCAATCCGGCTGGGACACCGACCAGTTCCCCAACAATGTGGCTGAAACCACGCTCGCCTTCTACCAGATCCTCAAGGCCGGTGGCTTGGGCAATGGCGGCTGGAACTTCGACGCTCGCGTGCGCCGCCAGTCGCTTGATCCCGCGGATCTACTGCATGGCCACATCGGTGGTCTCGATGTGCTTGCCCGTGGCCTCAAGGCTGCGGCCGCAATCATCGAGGACGGCACCTATGACAAGGTTGTCGACGAGCGCTATGCCGGCTGGAATGCAGGCATGGGCAAGGACATCCTTGATGGTAAGCTGAGCCTAGCCGACCTCGCAGCCAAGGTCGAAAGCGACAACATCAACCCGCAGCCGCGTTCGGGCCAGCAGGAATATCTGGAAAACCTGATCAACCGCTTCGTCTAGTAACCACGACGCTTCAGTCGTCCACCTCCCCCCTTGCGGGGGAGGTCGGGAGGGGGGCGTGCAAGCCACAGGATTGCGGGCGAGCCAACCCCCACCCTTGATCCCTCCCCGCAAGGGGGAGGGTGTCGACTGCATCTGCAGCGCAAAGGCTCAAAAAATGCCCCAGATTACCAATCCCATTCTGCCCGGCTTTAATCCGGATCCGTCCATCTGCCGCGTGGGCGATGATTACTATATCGCCACCTCCACCTTCGAGTGGTTTCCCGGCGTGCAGATCCATCATTCGGTGGACCTCGCCAATTGGGACCTGGTCTGCCGCCCGCTCAATCGCAAGACGCAGCTCGACATGCGCGGCGATCCCGATTCATGCGGTGTTTGGGCCCCTGACATCACCCATGACGGCGAGAAGTTCTGGCTCGTTTATACCGATGTGAAGCGCAAGGACGGCTCGTTCAAGGACGCGCACAACTACATCGTCACGGCCGACAATATCGAAGGCCCCTGGTCCGACCCGATCTATATCAACTCGTCGGGTTTCGATCCTTCCCTGTTCCACGATGATGATGGCCGCAAGTGGTTCGTCAACATGATGTGGGACCACCGCACGCGGCCCTTGAAGTTCGCCGGCATCGCGCTGCAGGAGTTTGATCCCAAGCAGGGCAAGCTCGTTGGCCCACGCACCAACATCTATCAGGGCACCGACCTCAAGCTCGTGGAGGGCCCGCACCTCTACAAGCGCAATGGCTGGTATTACCTGCTGACCGCAGAAGGGGGCACGGCATATGATCATGCCTGCACCTTTGCCCGCTCCCGCACGATCGACGGACAATACGAAACCCACCCGGACAAGCACATCCTCACGTCCAAGGACGCGCCGTTCGCCGCCATCCAACGCGCCGGCCATGGTGATCTGGTGGAGACGCCAGATGGAAAGACCTATCTGGTTCATCTTGGTGGCCGTCCGACGACGCAGGAACGCCGTTGCGTTCTGGGCCGCGAAACTTCGATCCAGGAAGCCTATTGGGGCGAGGACGACTGGATTCACGTGAAACAGGGGCCGGTTCCGTCCCTCCACGTGGAAGTGCCCGGCACGTTCGATAACGACAAGTACTGGGCCGAGCAGCGCTACACATTCGAGAATGGCCTCCATAAGGATTTCCAGTGGCTGCGTACGCCGGAATCTGAGCGCATCTTCACGACAGAAGGCGGCAAGCTGCGCCTTTTTGGCCGTGAATCCATCGGATCCTGGTTTGAGCAGGCCTTGGTTGCGCGTCGGCAAACGCACTTCTCCTATGACGCCGAGACGGTGCTGGATTTCTCGCCCACCGATGAGCGGCAGTTTGCCGGTCTTACTGCCTATTATTCGCGCTATAATTTCTTCTACCTGACCGTTTCGGCTCACTCCGACGGCCAGCGCGAATTGCTGCTGATGAGCTCGGAAATCAGCTGGCCCGATGGCAATCTCAGCTTCCCGGCCGAGCCGGTGCAGATCCCCAACGAAGGCAAGGTCAAGCTGGCCCTCACCATCCGCGGACCCAAGCTGCAGTTCTTCTATGCTCTGGAAGGGCAGGAGCTGCAGCCAATCGGCCCGGTGCTCGACGCCTCGATCCTCTCGGACGAGTGTGGTGGCCATCAGGCCCATGGCAGCTTTACCGGCGCCTTTGTGGGTGTTGCTGCAAGCGACCTCAACGGCACGGCGATGCCAGCCGATTTCGACTACTTCGTTTATCGTCCCGTTCGTCACGAAACGGATCGCTACGAGATCTAGAACTCACATGGGGCTGCTATCCCTTGGGGTGGCAGCCCTTTGTTCACGTTTCGCCGAACCGGGGCGACAATCGAGCGTCCCGGCGCTAAGCTTTGCATCTAGCTGGTCGCGGGTACGCGGACTATCAGCGGGCCTAGCGGCCTCCCTTGATGGAGAGCTCACGGCCATGTCCAATTTTCATGTTGTTTCCGGCGCGGGCGATAAGCTCGACATGCCGATGATCCGCACTATTTCCACGTCCGATGTGTTCGACGCGCTGCGGCAGGGTGCCGCCGACTTCTGGGAGAAACCTAGCCATTACGCCATGCTGGTGCTGATCTATCCCGTGATCGGCATTGTGCTCACCGTACGGATGAACGGCTATCACACCTGGCCGCTGCTTTATCCGCTGATCGGTGGCTTTGCTCTCATAGGTCCATTCGCAGCCCTTGGGCTCTATGAGATTTCCAGGCGCCGGGAGCAGGGGCTCGATACATCCTGGCACCACGCCTTTGACGCGCTGCGCTCCCCCGCCATCGGTTCGATTGCGGCGCTTGGTGCCATGCTGCTTGTGCTGTTTACCCTATGGTTGACCTCGGCTCAGGCGCTCTATGAGAGCATGTTCGGCTCCTCCCCGCCGCGCACCCTCCCTGCCTTGTTCGGCCAAGTGCTAGGGGAGCCAGCGGGGATGAGCCTGCTGATCATCGGCTCGGCGCTGGGCGCGCTGTTTGCCCTTGTTACGCTCTGCACCACCGTGATTGCCTTTCCGCTGCTGCTGGATCGCGATGTCGGCGCCTATGTGGCGGTGGAGACCTCCTTCCGGGCCGTGCTGCGCAATCCCGTGCCCTTGCTGGTTTGGGGCATTATCGTGGGCGCAGGGCTGTTCCTTGGATCGCTGCCGCTCTTTGTTGGACTGGCTGTGGTCATCCCCATTTTTGGCCATGCGACCTGGCACCTTTATCGCAAGCTCGTGGAGCCAGCCTCGGCCATTCGTGGCCTTTAGGGGCAAGTAAGCGGGCAAAATCCCTTGGCGTCGGTTGGATTCCCCGGATGAAAGTCTTAAGGTCCCTGCTTCCCTGCAGAGACCTTTTGCCCGATGGATGCTACGCCAATCGACCCTGTTGCCAACCCGGCCTTGACGCCGATGATGGCGCAGTATTTCGAGATCAAGGCGGCCCATCCCCGCTATCTCCTGTTCTACCGGATGGGGGACTTCTACGAGCTGTTCTTCCAAGACGCCGAGATCGCCAGCGCGGCGCTCGGCATCGTGCTGACGCGGCGCGGCAAGCATCTGGACCAGGACATCCAGATGTGCGGCGTGCCCATCCATGCCGCCAATGACTACCTCAACAAGCTTATAAAGCTGGGCCATCGCGTCGCCATCTGCGAGCAGGTGGAGGACCCCAAGGAAGCCAAGAAGCGCGGCAGCAAATCGGTGGTAAAGCGAGACGTGGTGCGCCTGATCACCGCCGGAACGCTGACCGAGGACGATCACCTCGACGCCAAGGCCTCCAATTTCCTGGCTGCGCTCGCCATGGTGCGGCACGGGGAAACCGATTTCGCCCTCGCCTGGGCGGATGTCTCCACCGGCGAGACTTTTACCGCCGACCTGCAGGCTGAGCAGCTTGGGGACGAACTGGCGCGCATCAATCCAGCCGAACTGCTGCTCACCGAAGCCACAAAATCGGTGCTGACCGAACGGCATCTGTTTGCGCCAAGCTGGGCGGCCATCGCCCACACCGCGCCCGCCGAAAGCTTCGACAGCGAAACAGCGACCACAGCCTTGCGGCAGGCCTTCCCCCGGGGCGAGTTCGACCCGACAGCCCTGTCCCGTGCGGCCCGGGCCGCGCTGGGCGCCATTGTCGGCTATATCGGGGAGGCGCAAAAAGGCGTCGGCGTGGCGTTGCGCGCGCCGGTGCCGCAGGCTCATGCCGCCTATATAATCATTGATCAGGCGACACGCGCCTCGCTCGAGTTGCACCAGACCCAGCGCGGGCAGCAGCGGGGATCGCTGCGCCAGCATATTGACCTGACGGTAACTGCGCCCGGTTCGCGCCTCCTGGCCGCTCGCCTTGCAGCACCGCTGGCCGATGCTGCGGCTATCAATGCGCGACTTGATGCGGTGGCCTTGCTGGTCAACGACACCATGCTGACCGCTCGCTTGCGGGCCGAACTCAAGACAGTGCCCGATCTCGCTCGTGCGCTGACGCGGTTGACGCTTGATCGTGGTGGGCCGCGCGATCTGGCCGCCATCGGCAAGGCTGTTGGCGCGGCAAAGGCAGTGGCAGCGCATTTTGGTGGGGATGATACACTGCCCCCGATCCTCCAGCGCCTGGCGCAAACGCTTGCCGCGGCGCCGGCTGAGTTGGCTGATCAGCTTGCGCGGGCGCTGGACGAGCAATTGCCCTTGCTGAGCCGTGATGGCGGCTTTGTGCGTGAAGGCTATGACGCGCAACTGGACGAGGAACGTGCCTTGGCCAGCCAGACGCGCAGCGTTATCGCTTCGCTCCAGGCGCGGCTGATCGAGGAAACCGATCTGCGTTCGCTCAAGATCCGGCACAATGGTGTGCTCGGCTATTTTGTTGAACTGCCGGCGGCTCAGGGCGGCAAGCTCATGGAAGAGCCGCACCGCAACCAGTTCATTCATCGTCAGACGCTGGCCAATGCCATGCGCTTCACAACGACCGAGCTGGCGGACCTCCAGGGTCGCATTGCCCGGGCGCATGAAGCGGCCCTCCAGATCGAAACCTCCGTGTTTGCCGAGCTGCGCAACGCGGTGCTCCAGCAAACAGCTGCATTGCGCGAGATCGCTGATGCCCTGGCCGAACTCGATGTCACCGCTGCCCTGGCGCATCTGGCTGCAACGCGCAGTTATACAAGGCCCGAGATCGACAATTCGCTGGCCTTTGAAATCCTTGATGGCCGTCATCCCGTGGTGGAGGACATGGTGGCGGCCGAGGGACAGAGCTTTGTCGCCAACGACGCCAATCTTTCGGGCAGCGATGCTGTCGGCGGCGGGCGGCTTTGGCTCGTGACCGGACCGAATATGGGCGGTAAATCAACCTTTCTCCGGCAGAACGCGCTGATCGCCGTTCTCGCGCAGATGGGCAGTTTCGTTCCGGCCAGCAAAGCCCATATCGGGGTGGTCGACCGGCTGTTTTCCCGCGTCGGAGCGAGCGATGATATTGCCCATGGCCGCTCGACCTTTATGGTGGAAATGGTTGAAACCGCTGCCATTCTCAATCGCGCCACCCGCCGCTCGCTTGTCGTTCTGGACGAGATCGGGCGCGGCACGGCCACCTTTGATGGGCTGTCCATTGCCTGGGCGGCTGTCGAAGCCCTGCACGAAACCACCGGCTGCCGGGCCTTGTTCGCAACCCATTTTCATGAGCTGACGAGCCTGGCCAAGACGCTGAGCCGTGTGTCCAACGTGACCATGAAGGTGCGCGAATGGGAAGGCGATGTCGTGTTCCTCCACGAAGTTGGCCCCGGCGCGGCTGATCGCTCCTATGGCATTCAGGTTGCGCGCCTCGCCGGGCTGCCTGAACCGGTGTTGCAACGCGCTCGCCAGGTTTTGACCGTTCTGGAGCAGCGCTCGGTGGGAACGGCCTCTTCCAGCCAGAAGGCCAGCGTGCTAGATGATCTGCCACTCTTTGCGCACCAGCCCGCTCCCCGGCCAGCGCAGAAGGACCCTGTGCACCAAGCGCTCGACGCCGTCCGTCCCGACGAAATGACCCCCAAGCAAGCAATCGAGGCGCTCTACGAGTTGAAGAAAATCCGCGATGACGCTCGTCGAAGCTGACGCCAAGCCGCGAAAGCCCCAGTTCGTGTTAAAATCCGCCGAGACCATCCTTGGCGAATTGGATCGCATTATTGGCGAGGACGCGCCCAAGTCGAGCGAGGCACGTGCGGCTGTTTTGGCGCATATGCGCAAGACCTTGGCTGAAGCGCGCCAGGACGCCGAAGCTGAATTGCTGGCGACCAACAAGGGTCTGCGCTGCGCCCAGAACCTGTCCGATGCGCAGGACGAAATCATCACCGCGGTCTATCTTTTCGCGACACGACGGGTTTATCCCGTCGACAATCCTTCCGGCGCCGAGGCGATCGCGCTTTCCGCAGTTGGCGGCTATGGCCGTGGCACGCTGGCGCCGGGCTCGGACATCGACCTCTTGTTTATCCTGCCCTACAAGCAGACGCCCTGGGGTGAGCAGGTCACCGAATATGTTCTTTACATGCTCTGGGACCTTGGCCAGAAAGTTGGCCATGCCGTGCGCTCCGTGGAGGAATGCATCCGCATGGCGCGCGCTGACATGACCGTGCGCACCGCCACGCTCGAGGCGCGGTTCCTGATTGGCGACAAGAGCTTGTTCAACAATCTCGTCAAGCGCTTCGAAACCGAGGTCGTGCCCAAGACGGGGCCGGAATTCATTGCCGCAAAGATGGCCGAGCGCGATGAGCGGCACAAGATTATGGGCAATACGCGCTATGTGGTGGAGCCCAATATTAAGGACGGCAAGGGAGGCCTGCGCGACCTCAATACGTTGTTCTGGATCGGGAAGTATTTCTACCAGGTCAAGACTTCGCACGAGCTGGTCGGCAAGAACGTGTTGAGCGCTTCGGAATATCGGCTCTTTTCGCGCGCCGAGGATTTCCTTTGGGCCGTGCGCTGCCATCTGCATTTCGTAACCGGCCGCGCCGAAGAAAAGCTGACCTTTGACGTGCAGCCAGAACTGGCCGAACGCATGGGCTATGCCAAGCGCATCGGCATGCTAGGCGTCGAGCGCTTCATGAAGCATTATTTCCTGGTGGCAAAGGATGTCGGCGACCTTACCCGCATTTTCTGCGCGTCGCTCGAGTTCAATCACGCCAAGGACATGGATCTGATCGGCCAGGTGCTGGCGCCGTTCCGCTCCGGGCGCTCCCGCATCAAGGGCGAGACCGATTTTGTTCTCGATACGGGCCGGCTCAATATTGCCCGCCACGACGTGTTCGAGAAGGACCCAGTCAACCTGATCCGCATGTTCCTTGTGGCCGGGCGCGAACAATTGCTGTTCCACCCCGACGCCATCAAGCACATCACCCGCTCGCTGGGCCTGATCAACAACAAACTGCGCCATGACCCCAAAGCCAATGAGCACTTCCTCGCTATTTTGACTGCACCGCAATCGGTGGAGCGCATCTTGCGGCAAATGAACGAGAGCGGGGTTTTGGGCAAGTTCGTGCCCGATTTCGGCAAGATCGTCGCCCTGATGCAGTTCAACATGTACCACCATTATACGGTGGACGAGCATCTGATCCGCTCGGTCGGCGTCATGGCCGATATTGCCAATGGTGGACTGCGCGACCAGCTGCCGCTGACCCATGAATTGCTGCCACAGCTCAACGATACGCGCCTGCTCTATGTGGCGCTGTTTCTCCACGACATCGCCAAGGGGCGGCCCGAGGACCATTCGGTGGCCGGCGCGCGGATTGCCCGCAAGCTGTGTCCGCGCTTTGGCCTGTCGCCGGCCGAGACCGATACGGTGGCGTGGCTCATCGAATATCATCTGCTGATGAGCGAGATCGCCCAGGCGCGCGATATCCAGGACCCTGAAACCGCCAATGCCTTCGCCGATGTAGTGCAATCGCCCCAGCGCCTGGCCCTGCTGATGATCCTCACCGCCTGCGATATTCGCGCGGTGGGCCCGGGTGTCTGGAGTGGCTGGAAGGGCTCGCTCCTGCGCTCGCTCTATTACGCCACCGAGCCGCTCCTGTCAGGCGGGCATTCCCAGGTCACCCAATCGGACCGGATCGATGATGCCAAGCGCCAGCTCGCTGCGGCGCTCGAGGCCTGGCCAACGGACGAAGTGCAGAGCTATACGGCGCGCCATTATGATCATTATTGGCTGCGCGCCGAGCCTGAACTGCAGGTAGAACACGCCCGCATGATCCGCAATGCCGACCAGGCGGGCAGCGGCTTTGCCGGCTCCATCCGCATCAAGGCATTCGAGGGCATAACTGAAGTCTCTTTTTATACGCCCGATCACCCCCGCCTGCTGTCGCTGATCGCCGGCGCCTGCACCATGCAGGACGCATCCATTATCGGGGCGCAGATTTTTTCCACGCGTGACGGCCACGCTCTCGACACGTTCCGCCTGCGCCGCACCTTTACCTCCGATGAAGACGAAAAGGTCCGTGCCACGCGCATCATCGATACGGTCAAGCAATTGCTGCAGGGCAAGCGGACCATATTGATCGATCTGGGCAAGGAATCGCGGCACAATAAGCGTTTGAAGCCCTTTGCGCTGCCGGCGCAGGTATCGGTCAGCAATGCCCTTTCGGAAAAGTTCACCGTGATCGAAGTCTCGGGCCTTGATCGCATGGGGCTGCTCCATTCCCTCACGCACCAGATTTCCGACCTCAACCTCACCATCGGCTCGGCCCATATCGGCACCTATGGCGAAAAGGCCGTGGACGTCTTTTATGTCACCGATCTCACGGGGCAGAAGATCATGAGCAAGCCGCGCCAGCGCAAGATCCATGATGCGCTGATGAGCGTGTTTCATCCGCGCGTAGCTGAGCCCAAGGTGGTCAATGGGTAGCCCCAATGGGTGGGCGGACCCGCGCAGATGAGCCTTTACCGCAATTTCCTTTCGGTGGGCGGGCTGACGCTCCTGTCGCGTGTGGCCGGCTTTGTTCGCGATGCCCTGATGGCGGCCGTACTCGGCATCGGGCCGGTGGCGGACGCTTTTAACGCCGCGTTCCGCTTTCCCAATCTGTTTCGGCGCTTGTTTGCCGAAGGCGCCTTTAACACCGCCTTCGTGCCGATGTTTTCGACCGCTTTCGAACAGGAAGGGCCGGACAAGGCGCGGGAGCTGGCCGGGCGCATCATCAGCTGGCTCGTGGCAGCCATCCTGGTCGTCACCATCCTGGCTGAAATCTTCATGCCGCAGCTGATGGCGCTGTTTGTTCCGGGCTTTACCGACAGCCCGGAAAAATTCGAGCTGACAGTGTTCCTGACCCGGCTGATGTTTCCCTATCTGGCCTGCATGTCGCTGATGGCCGCCTATGGCGCCATTCTCAATTCGCTCGGCCGGTTCTTTGCCGCGGCCTTTGCCCCCGTTCTGCTTAACATCGTCAACATCGCCGTTCTGGTGCCCCTGGCGATCGTGACGCTGAACGAGCAGGCCGATATCGCCTTTTGGCTGGCGATCGCGGCGCTGGCCGGAGGCGTGGCGCAGTTGGCGCTGGTCTATTGGGCCATTCGGCGCGCCGGCTTTGTGCCCCGGCTGAGCCTGCCGCGCTTCAATGGCGAGGTGCGCCGCTTCTGGATCCTGGCTGTTCCGGCAATTATTGCCGGCGGCATTACCCAGATCAATATCTTTGTTGGCACCGTGATCGCGTCGGGTGCTGATGATGCCATTTCCATCATCAGCAATGCCGACCGGCTGTATCAGCTGCCGCTCGGCATTATTGGCATCGCAATCGGCACGGTGCTCCTGCCCGAATTGTCGCGCCATCTTGGCGCGGGCCGGGAAGAGGAGGCACGGGCGACGCAAAGCCAGTCGCTGCTGCTCTCCATGCTGTTTTCCTTGCCGGCGGCCGCGGCGCTGATGACCATTCCCGTGCCGATCGTGCGTGTGCTGTTTGAGCGTGGCCAGTTCAATGCGGCTGATAGTGTTGCCGTAGGCCAGACGCTGGTCGGCTTTGCCATTGGCCTGCCCGCATTCGTCTTGATCCGAGTGCTGCAGCCCGGCTTTTTCTCGCGCAAGGATACGGTCACGCCGACAATCCTGGCCGGTGTTTCGGTGGTGGCCAACATCGCGATTTCGCTGCTGCTGTTCCCAAGCCTGCAGGCCCTTGGGATTGCCTTGGCGACCTCCATTTCTGCCTGGATCAACGTCGCAGGACTCGGTGTCCTCCTGTCGCTGCGCGGGCATTTTGCGCTGACGCTCGATGAGCTTCGTCGCCATGGCCTGATTCTGCTTTCGGCCGTGGTGATGGGGGGCGTGCTGGTGCTGCTCAGCAATCGCGGTGCGGTTATCTTTGCTCCCGGCGGTTCGCTTCTGCTCCAGATCGTGGCACTGGCGGCAATCTGCCTGTTTTCCGCGGCGCTTTTTTTCACCCTGGTTCATTTCAGCGGCGCGCAGCCACTGGGCGCTCTCCTTAGCCGGTTGCGGCGCCGGCGCAGGTGAGGATGACATTGGGGCGCTGGGGATATAGATGTTGCCCCAGTTTTTATGTTTCTTCAGGCTTTCCTCATGGCTTTCACGCCCCGCGTTTTTTCCGGCATCAAGCCCTCGGGCGATCTGCACCTGGGCAATTATCTTGGCGCTATCCGCCGCTTCGTTCCGCTGCAGGATACGCACGAAACCATCTATTGCGTGGTCGACATGCACGCGATCACGGTTTGGCAGGATCCCGAGGACCTCAAGCGCTGGACCTATGAGATCGCCGCGGCCTATATCGCGGCAGGACTGGACCCCAGCAAATCCATCATCTTCAACCAGTCCCAGGTGATCGAGCATGCGGAGCTGAGCTGGATATTCAACTGCGTGGCCCGCATGGGCTGGATGGCGCGGATGACCCAGTTCAAGGACAAGGCTGGCGAAAACTCCGAAAACGTCTCACTGGGCCTATTCGCCTATCCCTCGCTGATGGCCGCCGACATCCTCCTTTACAAGGCCACTGGCGTTCCAGTAGGCGAGGACCAGAAGCAGCACCTTGAACTCACCCGCGACATCGCCAAGAAGTTCAACCACGACTTCCGCAAGCAGATTAAGGCGCTGGGCAGCGAGGGGGATTTCTTTCCGATCACCGAAACCTTGGCGACCGGCCCGGCCATGCGCGTCAAATCGCTCAAGGACGGCTCCAAGAAGATGAGCAAGTCGGCGGAATCGGACCTGTCCACCATCTACATGATGGATGGCGCCGATCTGATTGCCAAAAAGATCAAGCGGGCGACCACTGATGCGGAGGCCTTGCCCAGCGAGGCGGCGGGGCTGGCCGGACGTTCGGAGGCGGAAAACCTCGTTGGCATTTTTGCGGCGCTCTCGAACCGCTCGGTGGATGATGTCCTGGGTGAGTTCGGCGGACAGGGCTGGGGGGCATTCAAGCCGGCGCTGGCCGATCTTGCCGTGGCGGTGCTTTCCCCGATAGCCGAGGAAATGAAGCGGCTGGTGGCGGATCGCGGCGAAATGGATCGCATCCTGGCCGATGGCGCCGAGCGCGCCCGTGCCATTGCCCAGCCGGTGATGGCCGATGTGCGCCGCATTGTTGGTTTCGTCCGGTAGGAGCGCACCATGTACGACACCGAATACAAGCGCAAATTCCTGGTCGTCATCGACGAAACCGTTGAATGCGACCGGGCGCTGACCTTTGCCGCGTATCGCGTCAAGCGCACAGGCGGTACGGTGGTGTTGATGAGCGTGGTGCAAAAGCCCGAGTTCATCGGCTTGGGCGTGGAAGATGTGCTGCGCGCTGAGGCGGTGGAAGAAGCGGAGCGCAATCTGGATGTACGGCTCGCCCGCTTGCGCGACATTGGCGATGTACGCAGCGAATCGGTGGTGCGCGAAGGGGAACCCTCCGAGGAGATCGAGCGGGTCATCGACCAGGACCGTGATATCGCCATTTTGGTTCTGGCCGCCTCCACATCCAACGAAGGCCCGGGTCCCCTCGTGATGCACTTCGCGGGGCGGGCCAATGATCTGCCCATCCCATTGACCGTGGTCCCGGGGCGGATGAGCGACGAAGAGATTATCGCGATCTGCTGAGGCGGGGATAAGTTTGGTGAGGGCCTCAGGGGGCGAGTGGGGCCGTTGTGGCACGCCCTCGTCCTTCGACAGGCTCAGGATGAGGTCTGCTGGACGATCTAATTTCGTCCACCGTCATCACCCGGCTTGTCCGGGTGATCCACTTTTCGAGCACTGCAGAAATGGATTGCCCGGACAAGCCGGGCAATGACGACCGCAGAGGATCTCCCGTCAGACCTCATCTTGAGCTTGTCGAAGGACGAGGTCGTGGCACGATAGGGGTACGTACGCCCTCATGGTTCGACAGGCTCACCATGAGGGCTACTGCGGGAGCGGTGTTGCTCCATCCGATCTGCGCAAACAAAAAGGCCCGGGTTTCCCCGGGCCTTTGTTTGGCGGCTTAGGCCGACTTCTTGCTGTCGTCGTCCTTGACCTCTTCGAAGTCGGCGTCAACCACGTCGTCGTCTTCTTCGTCTTGAGTGCCGTTGGCCTTGGCTTCGGCTTCAGCCTGGGAAGCCTTGTACATGGCCTCGCCCAGTTTCATGGAGGCCTGGGCCAGGGCTTCGGTCTTTTCCTTGATCACTTCGCTGTCGTCGCCATCAATAACGGCGCGCAGATCGGTGATCGCGGTTTCGATTGCAGTCTTGTCCTCGGCCGAAACCTTGTCGCCATATTCCTTGAGCGACTTCTCGGTCGAGTGGATCAGCGACTCGCCCTGGTTCTTGGCTTCCACAGCTTCGCGCTTGCGCTTGTCGGCTTCAGCGTTCTGCTCGGCTTCCTTGACCATCTTTTCGATGTCGGCGTCCGAAAGGCCACCCGAGGCCTGGATGCGGATCTGCTGCTCCTTGCCGGTGCCCTTGTCCTTGGCCGAAACCTGCACGATCCCGTTGGCGTCGATGTCGAAGGTCACTTCGATCTGCGGCACGCCACGCGGTGCGGGCGGAATGCCGGCAAGGTCGAAATTGCCCAGGAGCTTGTTGTTGGCGGCCATTTCGCGTTCGCCCTGGAACACGCGGATGGTCACCGCGCTCTGGTTGTCCTCGGCGGTCGAGAAGGTCTGCGACTTCTTGGTCGGGATGGTGGTGTTGCGATCGATCAGGCGCGTGAACACGCCACCCAGCGTTTCGATGCCGAGCGAGAGCGGGGTCACGTCGAGCAGCAAGACGTCCTTGACGTCGCCCTGGAGCACGCCGGCCTGGATGGCCGCGCCGAGCGCCACGACCTCGTCGGGGTTCACGCCCTTGTGGGGTTCCTTGCCGAACAGCTGCTTGACCGCTTCCTGCACCTTGGGCATGCGGCTCATGCCGCCGACCAGGACCACTTCGTCGATCTGGGAAGCCGAAACACCGGCATCCTTCATCGCCTGCTTGCAGGGGTCGATGGTGCGGGTAATGAGGTCATCCACCAGCGATTCAAGCTTGGAGCGCGAGAGCTTGAGCGTCAGGTGCTTTGGACCCGAGGCATCGGCCGTGATGAAGGGCAGGTTGATTTCGGTCTGGGTCGAGCTCGAGAGTTCGATCTTGGCCTTTTCAGCAGCTTCCTTGAGGCGCTGCAGGGCGAGCTTGTCGGAGCGCAAATCGATGCCCTGCTCCTTCTTGAACTCGTCGGCGAGGTAGTCGACCAGACGCATGTCGAAGTCTTCACCGCCCAGGAACGTGTCACCATTGGTGGACTTCACCTCAAACACGCCATCGCCGATTTCGAGGATGGAGATATCGAAGGTACCGCCGCCAAGGTCATAAACCGCGATCGTGCCGGTGTTCTTCTTGTCGAGGCCATAGGCGAGCGCGGCAGCGGTCGGCTCGTTGATGATGCGGAGCACTTCAAGGCCCGCGATCTTGCCGGCGTCCTTGGTGGCCTGACGCTGGGAGTCGTTGAAGTATGCCGGAACGGTGATCACGGCCTGCGTGACGTTCTCGCCGAGATAGGATTCGGCGGTTTCCTTCATCTTCTGCAGGATCATGGCCGATACCTGCGAGGGCGAGTACTTGTCGCCCGAGGCTTCAACCCATGCGTCGCCATTGTCGGCCTTGACGATCTTGAACGGCACAAGGTTCTTGTCCTTGGCCACGACCTGGTCGTCGAACCGGCGACCGATCAGGCGCTTGACGGCAAACAGGGTATTTTCAGGATTGGTGACGGCCTGGCGCTTGGCCGGCTGGCCGACCAGACGCTCGCCATCCTTGGAAAAGGCGACCATCGAGGGCGTCGTACGGGCGCCTTCAGCATTTTCGATAACCTTGGGATTGGTCCCATCCATCACCGCAACGCAGCTATTGGTGGTGCCCAGGTCGATACCGATGACTTTAGCCATGAACTCTAGCCTTTCTTGAGCAAACCCTTGGTGAAACCCCCTTGCGAGGCAGTCTCGTGGCTGGGAGAGCCGGGTTCCTTGGAACTGTTGTGCCCATCGCTGGGCCTGCGGCGTATATAGGGGGGTGCCATTGGCGCTTCAAGCGGGATGAGGCACAGTTTGTCCCATAATTGGCTTGCGGAGAGGTGGTTTCGACAGACGTGCCGAAGCGCCGCCTCGGGTGCGGTGATAAGCAGCGTTGATGTGGCGAGGCCCTGCCTCGGAAGTAGATAGTGTAGTGAGACAAAGCCTCGCCACATCAGATGGGATTTTAGGCTGATCCCGGCGCGACTCTGGTCCCTAGCCTCCCAGAGGCATCGTAAACACTTCCGCCGTCCTACGGGGATCGCGACATCCCCGCCCCATCTGCCCCTTCACAAGCCGGTTCGCGCGACCCGCTGGTTGGTGAAGGCAGTGGAGGGAGGATAGGGCATGAGGATGGTGGGGGGAGAAGGGGGAATAAGCGCAGAGATTTGCGTGCGGGGAGAGGACCCCCACCTAGCCTCCCCCTGAGAAGGGGAGGGACTGGCGCGGTGGGTGGGTGAGATGGTGGCGCAGCTTCGATCGTCATCCTCGGGCTTGACCCGAGGAGACTGCCCTTGCCGGACGCTGGTAAAGTGCAGAGCCCTCGGGTCAAGCCCGAGGGTGACGATGGGTGAGTAAGGGCTCAGGTTACGCAGTGGCCCCCATGGTGAGCTTGTCGAACCATGGGGGCGTGACAGCCGAGCCTCCACTCGCGCGGCCTCGTGGTTCGACAGGCTCACCATGGGGCCTCTGGGGGTGTTGTGTGGTGGAAGATTGTTTTAACCCGAGTTCGGCGGGATGGTACCTCCGGCGTTCACATGGCCCTTCTCGACAATTGCGGGCGAACGGTCATAACTGCCTCGGTGCAAACAAGGGGAAGCCGCCATGAATATCACGATCGCACCCGAGGACGTGCTGGTTGTTGTGGATGTGCAGTATGATTTCCTGCCTGGTGGCAGCCTTGCGGTGGCCGGGGGCGATGAGATCGTGCCGTTGATCAACACGCTGGGCAAGCATTTCACCAATGTGGTGCTGACCCAGGATTGGCATCCGGCCGATCACGTTTCCTTTGCAAGCCAACACGGGGGCAAGGCGGCGTTTGAAACGGTTGAGCTATCCTATGGCACACAGGTGCTGTGGCCGGATCATTGTGTTTGGGGCACGCATGGCGCCGAAATTTCCCATGATCTGCATCTGCCGCATGCGCAGCTGATTATCCGCAAGGGCTACAATCGCGAGATCGACAGCTATTCGGGGTTCCAGGAAGCGGACCGGCAGACGCTGACGGGGCTCGCCGGTTATCTCAACGAGCGCGATGTGGGGCGCCTATTTGTGGTGGGGCTCGCGACTGATTTTTGTGTCGCCTGGACCGCGATCGACGGCGCAGCGGCCGGCTATGATGTCCTGGTGATCGAGGATGCGGCGCGGGGGATCGACAATGGGGGATCGCTGGAGCGGGCCTGGGCCGACATGGAGGAAGCCGGTGTGCAGCGCATCGTGAGCAAGGATATTCTGGGCTGAAAAAGCAAATCCCCGCCAGGAGCGGGGATTCACGTGAAACGTTTCGTCTTGAAAACTAGGCGCTCTTGTCGACCGCTTCATCGGCTGGAGCATGAGTCGGGCCGCCCTTGGCGACACCCACCATGGCGGGGCGCAGGACGCGATCGCCGATAGCAAAGCCGGCCTGGACGACCTGAACAACCGTGCCCTCGGGGCGGGTTGCGTCAGGAACTTCGAACATGGCCTGATGCTTGTGCGGATCGAATTTCTGCCCCTCGGCCTCAATTGGCTTGACGCCGTGCTTGGCCAGAAGCCGCTGCATTTCGCGCTCGGTCATCTCGATGCCTTCGATCAGCGACTTGATCGTGGCGTCTTCGGAGGAACGGGCCTCCGCCGGCAGAACCATAAGGGCACGGCTGAGGGCATCCGTGGCGCTCAGCATGTCGCGAGCAAATCCGGAAATCGCATAGGAGCGGGTGTCGGCAACATCGCGCTCGGTGCGCTTGCGCAGATTTTCCATCTCCGCAATGGTGCGCAGCACGCGATCCTTGAGCTCGGCGTTTTCCGCGCGCAGCGCTTCAACCGGATCGATCTCGGGCTGTTCCAATTCGGTTTCGACTTCGTTGGTTTCGCCGGAGGCGGCGTTCTCGTCGCTCATCATTATTCTGTTTCCGCATAGGTAAAGGGATTAACGCCGATATCGGCCAGAACGGTCTGCTTTTCAACCCTCAGCCGCTGTTGCGCTTGCGCGCCATCATCGCCGTGATGACATGGGCGGTGTAATCCACCACCGGCACGATGCGGGCATAGTTGAGGCGCGTAGGGCCGATCACGCCCAGAACGCCCACGACCTTGTCATTGGCATCCTTGTAAGGAGAAAGGATGACCGAGGAGCCGGAAAGGGAAAAGAGCTTGTTTTCCGAGCCGATAAAGATGCGCACGCCTTGCGCCTTTTCGGCATCGCCCAGCAGTTCCAGCAAGCCGTCCTTGCTTTCCAGCTCATCAAACAATTGCCGCATGCGCGACAGCTCGTCCGACGCCATGGTGTCGTTGATGAGATTGGCGCGGCCGCGCACGATCACGGTGGGAGTGCTGGTGGCGGATGGTTGGCTGAGGGTTGCAATACCCTGATCTACCAGCCTCTGGGTGAGTTCATCGAGCTCCGCCCTTTGCTCGGCGCGCTGCTCAGCAAGGATCTTGCGCGCTTCGGCAATGGTTCGGCCGACGACGTGGTGGGCAAGGAAATTGCTGGCCCGTGTCAGGGCGCTGGCAGTGAGGCCCGGCGGCGTATCAAGGATGCGGTTTTCCACCTGCCCGTCTTCGCCCACCAGGATCGCCATGGCGCGATTGGCATCCAGCCGCACGAATTCGAGGTGCCGCAGCACCATGTCCGATTTTGTAGCGATCACCACGCCTGCGCCCTGGCTCAGACCCGAGAGCAATTGGCTGGCTTCAGTCAGCACATCTTCCACATGCCCCTGCCGTTGACCCTGGATGGATTGGGCAATCTGGTTGCGTTCTACCTCGTTGACGGCGCCCACTTCGAGCATTGCATCAACAAAAAAGCGCAAGCCCTCCTGCGTCGGCGCTCGACCAGCCGAGGTATGGGGAGCCGCGATCAGGCCCAGATCCTCAAGGTCCGCCATGACATTGCGCACCGAGGCGGGCGACAGGCCGGTCTGGAGCATGCGCGAGAGATCACGCGAGCCCACAGGGGATCCGGTGTCCAGGTAACGCTCGACGATCTTGCGGAAAATCTCCTGGCTGCGGGCGTTGAGCACACTCAAGAAATCTTCAGGGGGCTTGTTCATGCGGTTTTCGATAAAATGATCCACTTTAACCGTGAGCCCTCATTTAAGCGCATTACCGCCCTGCGCCAAGCCGGTGCGGCTTGTGAGCGAGCCGGATGAGGGTTAAGAGGCGGTTAACAATAACTTTCCATGGATTCCTGATGCGCCCTTCCGGACGTGAGCCCAACCAGATGCGCGCCGTCACCTTTGAGCGCAATGTTGCTCTCAAGGCTGAAGGCTCATGCCTGGTTGCCTTTGGCAACACCCGCGTATTGGTGACCGCTTCGGTGGAAACGAGCCTGCCTGGCTGGCTGCGTGGCAAGGGGCAAGGCTGGGTAACTGCCGAATATGGGATGCTGCCGCGCGCCACGGGAACGCGGACGCGTCGGGAAGCGACCGCCGGCAAGCAATCGGGCCGCACCCAGGAAATCCAGCGGCTGATCGGGCGCTCGCTGCGCGCCGTGGTCGATCTGCAGCTGCTTGGTGAAAACCAGATTACGGTGGACTGCGATGTGCTCGAAGCCGATGGCGGCACGCGCACGGCGTCCATCACCGGCGCCTATGTCGCGCTGGCCGATGCCATTCGGTGGATGGACGAGCGCAAGCTCACCAAGGGGCAGGCGCTGCGCGATTCCGTAGCTGCCGTGTCCTGCGGCATTTATCGCGGCACGCCCGTGCTGGACCTCGACTATTTGGAAGACGTGGAAGCCCATACCGACGCCAATTTCGTGATGACGGGTTCGGGCAAGTTCGTGGAAATCCAAGGTACGGCCGAGCAAGTGCCCTTCTCGCGCGACGAGCTCAATGCGCTCATGGCGCTGGCCGAGCAGGGCATCGCCGACCTCAGTGAAATGCAACAAACGGTTCTTCAGGCATGATCGGCTGGCTCCTCAGGAAAGTGGCATCTGCGCCTGTTCAGGCCAATCAGGCCAATCAGGCCAAGTCGGAGATGTCGCTAGAGCGTTGCGCCATCTGGCACGATGTAACGCGCGCACTTGACGCCAAACCCAAGAGTGCAAGCAAATGAGCATCGAACGGCTGCGCAGAGGTGACCGGCTCGTCCTGGCGTCCCACAACAAGGGCAAGCTCGAGGAGTTTCAGGGATTGTTCGAGCCCTATGGGCTGGAACTGATCTCCGCCGCCGAGCTTGACCTGCCCGAGCCCGAGGAAACCGGCACGAGTTTCGCCGAAAATGCGCGCATCAAGGCTCATGCTGCGGCCCAAGGCGCCGGCATGCTGGCGCTGAGCGATGATTCGGGGCTGTGCGTTGATGCGCTCAATGGCGATCCTGGTGTCTATACGGCCGACTGGGCCGGTGTGCCGCGCAATTTCGATCATGCCATGAACCGCGTGGAAGATGCTTTGCAGGCCGCCAACGCCACTTCGCCCAGCCAGCGCCGGGCCTCGTTCAATGCCACGCTGTGCCTGGCCCATCCCGATGGGCGTGACGTCCTTTATGTGGGCAAGTGCGATGGCATGCTGGTCTGGCCTCCGCGCGGCGAGCGCGGCCACGGCTATGACCCCGTGTTTATGCCCGATGGCTATGACATCACCTTTGGCCAGATGACGGCCGAGATGAAGCATGGCTGGACGCCGGGGACGACAGGTTTGAGCCACCGGGCACGCGCCTTTGCCCAGTTTGTGGAACACCAGATTGAGCACTAGGGCGAACGACCTTTTCGGCGTTTACGTGCACTGGCCATTTTGCGCCAGCAAATGCCCCTATTGCGACTTCAATTCGCACGTCCACCGCGGCCCCTTCGACGAGGATGGCTACGTCAAGGCTTATGAGCGCGAGATCGCCCATGCAGCGGCGCTGGCGCCCGGCCGGGTGGTGCAGTCGATCTTTTTCGGCGGCGGCACTCCATCGCTGATGTCGCCCAATGCCACGGGCCGGATCATCGATGCCATTGCCCGGCACTGGACGGTGGAAAGCAAGGCCGAGATCACGCTCGAGGCTAATCCGACCAGCGTCGAGGTCGACCGCTTCAAGGGGTTTCGCACCGCAGGCGTCAATCGCGTTTCGCTAGGCGTGCAGTCGCTGCGCGAAGGGCCGCTGGCGGAACTCGGTCGCCGACACTCTGTGGACGAAGCCATCGCCGCAGTGCGCATTGCCCAGAGCATTTTCGAGCGCTCGAGCTTTGACATCATCTATGCTCGCCCCAAACAGACGCTCGAGGATTGGGAGGACGAGCTCAAGGAGGCGCTCTGGCTCGCACGCGGCCATATCAGCCTTTACCAGCTGACCATCGAGCAGGGGACGCGCTATTTCGACCTGCATCGCGCGGGGAAGCTCCAGATGCCCGACGAGGATCTGGCGGCCGATTTCTATGAGCTGACGCAGGAGCTGACAGCCGAGGCGGGCTTGCCGGCTTATGAGATTTCCAACCATGCCCGCCCCGGGCAGGAGAGCCAGCACAATCTTCTGTACTGGCGCTATGGCGAATATGCCGGGATCGGCCCCGGTGCGCATGGCCGGCTGATGATCAATAATCAGCGCCACGCCACGGCGGCCGAGAAAATGCCATTCGACTGGCAGAAGCGCGTCAACAGCGCTGGCCACGGCATGGTGGTGGACGATGTCCTCACTTGGGAAGAGCAGGGCGACGAGTTCCTCGTCATGGGCCTGCGCCTTAAGGAAGGCATTTCGCCCTCGCGCTTTACCGCCATTTCGGGGCGGCAGATTTCGCCGCGCCAGATCGAAGCGCTCAAGGGGTATGGGTTCGTTGAAACCCTGCCCAATGGGAATATTCGGGTCACGGACCGGGGCTGGCCAGTGCTGGATGCGGTCGTAGCGGATCTGGCGGCCTGAGGGACTCAACCTTGACCTTTCCCCTGCGAGGGAGAGCAATGGTTCGGTGGCTCTCGATCTTTATACCGCACGAATCGTCACCCTCGGCCTTGAGCCGAGGGCTCTGCACTTTGGGGAAAGTGTAGTACCCTCGGGTCAGGCCCGAGGGTGACGCATGGTGGTAGCTTGCGCCGAGGCTGTTTGTCGGGAGATGTAGCCCGACAAACTCGACTCCAGGCGCTGGGGACGCTAGAGCCATTCCCATGACCATCACCCTTGCCATCGACACCGCTGCGCCACGACTGCAATTGGCTTTGCTTCCAGCCGATGGCCATGTGGATGTGTCGGTGGACGAGATCGCCACCGGTCACGCCGAACTGATTTTTGAGCGGATTGGGCAACTGCTTGGGCGCAATGGCGTGGGCTATGAGGATCTCGAGCGAGTGGCGAGCACGACGGGGCCGGGATCGTTTACCGGTTTGCGGATCGGGCTATCGGCCGCGCGGGGCATTGGGCTGGCCCGTGCCATTCCGGTCGTTGGAGTGCCGAGTCTTTTGGCGCTGTCGCTGAGCGTTAGGGGGCCATCCACCGTCCTGCTCGATGCAAGGCGGGGCGAGGCCTATCTGCAAAATTTCTTGGGTGCCGGGCAGCCCAAGGATGAGGCGAGGCTGCTCCAGATGGAGGAGGCGCGTGCCGCTGTGGTGCCGGGCGCGGCTCTGATCGAATCGCCCTTTGTTGATATCGCCCTTGTGGCTCGCTTCGCAGCGCAGGCTGATCCAAACACCTACCTGCCCGAGGCGGCCTATGTCCGGGATGCCGATGCCAAGCCGCAAGGTGCGGCGCGTATTGCCAGGCTCAATGCATGATGAAACTCTGGATGGCGCCGGCAGGGCTGCATATCGAGCCCGGACAAATGGGGGACGCACGCGAGCTAGCGCGTATTCACGCGACGGGATTTTACCGGGGCTGGCCAGAAGCAGAATTCGCCGATTTCCTCGGGGATCCCAGCACACCGGTTTATGTCGCCTGCGACCCAAAGCGTCGCATCGCAGGCTTTGCCCTGATCCGCATCGCCGCCGACGAAGCGGAATTACTGACCATTGCGGTGGATCCCAAATGGCGCGGCAAGCGCGTCGGAGCGGCGCTGCTGCGTGCTGTGTTCGACGATCTGTTGATGAGCCCGGCGCGGCGCATGTTTTTGGAAGTCAGCGAGGACAACCAGGCAGCGATCCGGCTCTACAAGAGCCAGGGTTTTGCCACCATTTCGCAGCGCAAAGGCTATTATGCAAAGCCCGATGGCTCCGCGGCAACGGCGCTTGTCATGTCGCGTGATCTTGGGTAACCCGTTTGGATGAACAAAACTCCTTCCGAGCTGACCCTAGAGGAAGCCTGCGTGCAAAAGGGCATGCGGATGACCGACCAGCGCCGGGTCATTGCACAGATCATCGAGGCCGCTTCGGACCATCCCGATGTGGAAGAACTCTATCGCCGCGCTTCGGCGATTGATGATCGGATTTCGCTCTCAACAGTGTACCGCACGGTCAATCTGTTTGAAGAAGCGGGCCTCATCACCAAGCACGATTTCAAGGATGGCCGTGCCCGCTTCGAGCTTATTCCTGACGAGCATCACGATCACCTTATCGATGTTCGCTCAGGCACGGTGATCGAGTTCCGCAACGAGGAAATCGAGGCGATCCAGGAAGTGATTGCCAAGCGCCTGGGCTATCGGTTGGTTGATCATCGGCTCGAGCTTTATGCCGTCCCGATCAATTCGACAGAGCGCACCAAACCATAGGCGCCAGCAACACGCCGGGGAACAGCGTCATGCCGACAACGACATTCTTTGTTGCCTTTGCGACGCTGTTTGCCACTGTAGGCGTGGCCGATATCGCCTTTATTTTTGCCGCGCTCACCAAGCGGAACACCGCGGCCGAGCGCTTTGCCTTTGCCACGCGCGGCGTGCTGATCGCCACGGGCATCCTGCTGCTGTTTGCCATTTTGGGCAATCCGATCCTGGAAGTGTTCGGCATCACCATTCCGGCGTTGCGTACCGCAGGCGGCTTGCTGCTGTTCCTGATCGCCATCGACATGGTTTTTGCCCGTCATTCCGGTGGCACGGGCACGACGGACGAGGAAGAGGTGGAAGCCCGGCAGCGCGACGATATTGCCGTGTTCCCTCTCGCCATGCCGCTATTGGCGGGGCCCGGTGCTATCAGCGCCGTGATCCTGCTCACGACCGGCGCGACCAACAATGCCGAATTCTGGGCCGTGCTGCTGGCGATCGTCGTGATCCTGTTTTTGGCCTGGCTGACGCTTCTGGTCGCCATTCCCATCCAGCGCCTGCTGGGCGTGACGGGGCTCGCCGTGGTGTCGCGCGTGGTGGGTATCCTGCTTGCGGCGCTTGCCGTGCAGTTTGTGTTTGATGGGGTAAAGGCCAGCGGTTTGCTGGGGCATGTGGCGGGGTAAATAACGCGCACAAGGCGTCACCCTCGGGCTCGATCCGAGGGCGTTGCACTCGCTGGATTTCTGAAGTGAAGAACCCTCGGGTCGAGCCCGAGGGTGACGAACAAAGTGTTGAGTCTTACAACACGAACTTGCTCAGATCCGTATCGCCGGCCAGGACGCCGACCTTTTCCGCTACGAACGGAGCGTCGATGCGGATGGTCTGGCCCTGCTTGTCGGGGGCTTCGAAAGAAATGTCTTCCACCAGCCGCTCCATAACCGTTTGCAGGCGCCGCGCGCCGATGTTTTCGACCGAAGAGTTCACCCGAACAGCCGCATCGGCGATGGCCTCAATGGCGTCGGGGGTGAAGTCGAGCGTCACCCCTTCTGTGCCCATCAGCGCCACATATTGCTTGATGAGGCTTGCATCAGTGTCGTTGAGGATGCGGATGAAATCCTCGCGCGTTAGCGCCTTGAGCTCCACCCGGATCGGCAGGCGACCCTGAAGTTCGGGCAACAAATCGCTGGGCTTGCTCACATGGAACGCGCCCGAGGCGATGAACAGGATATGGTCAGTCTTGACCGGTCCATACTTGGTCGAAACCGTGGTGCCCTCAATCAGCGGCAGGAGATCGCGCTGCACGCCTTCACGGGACGGACCGCCCTGGGCGCCACCTTCGCGATGGGCGACCTTGTCGATCTCGTCGATAAAAACGATGCCGTGGTTTTCAACGAGCTCGATGGCTTCGCTCTTGAGCTGGTCCTGGTCGAGGAGCTTGTCGGCTTCCTCGGCGATCAGGGGCTCATAGGCGTCCTTAACCTTGATCTTGCGCTTGACCCCGCGCCCGCCCATGGCGGACTTGAACATGTCGGACAGATTAATCATGCCGATGCCGCCATTGGGCATGCCGGGGATCTCGAAGCCACCCGTGCTGACGGTAGGGGTCATCTCGATCTCGATTTCGCTGTTGTCCAGCTCGTTGTTGCGCAACTTGCGGCGGAAGGAATCGCGTGTTGAAGGCGCGGCCGACTGGCCGACCAGGGCATCAAGGACCCTGTCTTCGGCATTCTGGTGCGCCTGAGCCTGCACATCGGCACGGCGCCGGTCGCGCAGGACTGTGATGCCAGCCTCCACAAGATCACGGATGATCTGTTCGACGTCGCGGCCGACATAGCCCACTTCGGTGAACTTGGTAGCTTCCACCTTAATGAAGGGCGCCTGGGCAAGACGCGCAAGGCGGCGCGAAATCTCGGTCTTGCCAACACCCGTCGGCCCGATCATGAGGATGTTCTTGGGGGAAACTTCGCGGCGCAGCTCGGGGGGGAGCTGCTGGCGGCGCCAGCGATTGCGCAGGGCAACGGCAACAGCCCGCTTGGCATCGTTCTGACCCACAATATTGCGGTCGAGCTCGGAAACGATCTCGCGCGGGGAAAAATTGGTTTCGCTCATTTTTGGTCTGTCTTTCCTGGTGCCTTGTCGAAAAAGCGCACCATCATGTGTTCGTCGATAAATCGACCGTTCACGAGAAGGCAGCGAGGGTCGGTACCATAAGTCTCGAACCCCGCCTCTTGATAAAGCCGGATCGCCGGCGCATTGTGCGCACCCACCATTAGATGCAGCTGGAGCACCGACTGGCTGGCATGCTCGATGGCTGCATTTAAGAGGGCCAGGCCCGCGCCCGTGCCACGCAGCCGCGGCTGCAGGTAAACCTGGTAGAGCCAGCCGCGGTGACGCTCGCGCTCGCCATCGGTTTGTCCAAAGGCCACGATGCCGCCCAGCGTGTTGTCGGCAAATACGCCGAAAAACGCCATGCGTCCAAGAAGCGCCGCCAGCTCCTCAAGACTTTGCCGGGCAAAGCTTTCGGGCGAACTGGCATAGGCTTCGGGATGGCTGGTGAGGGCCTCGAGCCTGATGGCGCGATAGCTCTCGACATCATCCCGCGTGAGCCGTCGGACCGAATAGGTCACGAATTGAGCTCGATGGTTTCCACCGTCACATTGCCATTGGTATAGACGCAGATTTCTTCTGCGATCTTCATGGCGCGGCGAGCAATATCATCGGCGTCGAGCTCAGTTGCCTGATGCAGCGCCAGGGCGGCCGAATGGGCGTAATTGCCCCCCGAGCCGATGGCGATCACGCCATGATCGGGGGTGAGGACGTCGCCATTGCCGGTCAGCACAAGCGTGTCCGATTTGTCGGCCACGATCATCATGGCTTCGAGTTTGCGAAGGTAGCGATCGGTGCGCCAATCCTTGGCGAGCTCGACGGCAGCGCGCATCAGCTGGTCGGGATATTGCTCGAGCTTGGCTTCAAGCCGCTCGAACAGCGTAAAGGCGTCGGCCGTGGAGCCGGCAAAGCCGCCGATCACCTTGCCGCCAGCCAGCCGGCGCACCTTCTTGGCGCCATGCTTCATCACGGTTTGACCCATGGAGACCTGGCCATCGCCAGCCACCACGACCTTGTTGCCCTTGCGCACGGAAACGATGGTCGTCCCGTGCCACCCGGGAAAAGAACTCTCACTCATTGGGGAAGATACTCCAGAACTGTTGGGTGATATTTAGGAGTGGCAGCGGCGATTGCAACAGAAGGGTGCGGAAGGCAGGGCGGCCGAGGCGGCACACACATTCTTCACGCGCCTGTGCTGATCTGGTAGGGAGCCTTCGAACCGGAGACTGCCCCTATGCGTACCGCCACCATTTCGCGCCAGACCAACGAAACCAGCATCACGGTTTCGGTGAACCTCGATGGCACTGGTGCGCACACCATGGCAACGGGCATCGGCTTTTTCGACCACATGCTGGAACAGCTCTCGCGCCATTCCCTGATCGACATGGATGTGCAGTGCGGGGGGGACCTCCACATCGATTTCCACCATAGCGTGGAAGATGTCGGCATCGCCCTGGGGCAGTCCATTCGCGAGGCGCTGGGCGACAAGAAGGGCATCCGACGCTACGCCTCATCCGATTTGCCGATGGACGGCACGCTGACGCGGGCGGCGCTCGATGTTTCAGGACGCCCGTTTTTGGTGTTCAAGGCAGAGTTCGACCGGCCCAAGATCGGGGAGTTCGATACTGAACTCTTCCGCGAATTCTGGCAGGCCTTTGCCATGAATGCCGGCATCACACTGCATCTTGAGAACTTCTACTTCGACAACAACCACCATTTGGCGGAGTCGATGTTCAAGGCCGTGGCACGTGCGCTGCGCGAGGCGGTGGAGATTGATCCGCGGGCGGCCGATCGGGTGCCGAGCACCAAGGGTACGCTCTAGGCCTCTGGTGGCTGGGCTTTCACTGGCTGGGCTTTTGCACTATTGCACCATCAAACGCGGTGTCACCCCGGACCTGATCCGGGGTCCATCCTGAGATCTCGAGATGGATCCCGGCTCAAGGCCGGGATGACATCGAATATTTGGAGTGTCTGGTGACCCTCTACGCCATTTTCGATCCCAAGCCGGACACGGCCGACTTGCCGGCTGCCATTCCCGAACAGTTCAGCTGGCTGGCGGCACTTCTGCCGCCCGTGTTTCTGCTGCTGCACGGGCTTTGGCTGGAAATGCTCGCCTGGGTGCTGATGGTCGTGGCGCTGGTGGTTCTTACCCCATTCCTGGGCACCGCAGCCTTCTGGCTTTATGTGCTTGGTGCCATCTGGCTCGGCTTTGCGGCGCCATCGTTTCGTCGCCATGCGCTGCGGTCCCGCGGTTGGCGCTATCGCGGTGAGCGCGTGGCAGCCGACGCCGAACTGGCGCAATTGGAGGCGATTCGATGAGCAGTGTTGCCATTATCGACTATGGCGCGGGCAATCTGCACTCCGCAGCCAAAGCCTTTGAGCGCATGGCGCGGGCGCTGGGCGGCGTTGATATTCTTGTGACCGCCGACCCAGAGCAAGTTCGGCAGGCAGACCGGATCATGCTGCCCGGCGTCGGGGCCTTTGCCGATTGCAAGGCAGGGCTTGATGCCGTGCTAGGCATGATCGAGGTGCTTGAGGAGCAGGTGATCCGGGGTGGCAAGCCATTTTTGGGCGTGTGCGTTGGCATGCAACTGATGGCATCGGAGGGCCGGGAAAAGGCCGTAACGGCTGGGCTTGGCTGGATCCCTGGCGCTGTGGAGCGCATCCGACCAAGTGACCCTCAGCTCAAGATTCCCCATATGGGCTGGAACACCATCACCAAGACCCGGCCGCATGCGCTGCTGGAAGGTATTCCGGACGGTCCGGATGGACTTCATGCCTATTTCGTCCATTCCTACCACCTGGTGACCGAAGACGATGCCATGCGCATTGCCATCACCGATTATGGTGGCGCGCTGACGGCCTGCGTAGGACGAGACAATTTGTTTGGTGCCCAGTTTCATCCCGAAAAATCCCAGGCGCTGGGCCTGCGGCTGATCGACAACTTTTTGAGGTGGACACCATGATCCTGTTTCCCGCAATCGACCTCAAGGCCGGCCAGTGCGTACGCCTCAAGCTGGGGGACATGGACCAGGCGACGGTGTTCAACGACGATCCCGCCGCGCAGGCCAAATCGTTCGAGGACCAGGGGTTTGAATACCTCCATGTCGTTGATCTGGATGGCGCCTTTGCCGGGGAAAGCCGCAATGGCGCGGCCGTGGAAGCCATTCTTAAGGCGGTCCGGTTTCCGGTGCAGCTCGGGGGTGGCATTCGCACGCTTGCGCATGTGGAAGGCTGGCTCGGCAAGGGCTTGGCGCGCGTGATCCTGGGCACTGTTGCGGTGCGTGATCCGGCGCTGGTCAAGGAAGCGGCCAAGCGCTTTCCGGGGCAAGTTGCCGTGGGCATTGATGCCCGCAAGGGCATGGTAGCGGTGGAAGGCTGGGCTGAAACCTCCGAGCTGTCGGTGATCGAACTCGCCAAGCGCTTTGAAGGCGCTGGTGTTGCAGCGATCATCTATACCGATATCGATCGCGACGGGGTGCTGGCCGGGATCAACTGGGACGCAACACTGGAGCTGGCGCGCGCGACCAGCATCCCCGTAATCGCCTCGGGCGGGCTGGCCTCCATGGCCGATATAGAGCGCATGACGCACGCCGAATATCAGGTGTTGGAAGGCGCGATATCGGGGCGGGCGCTCTATGATGGGCGAATTGATTCACGTGAAGCACTCGCGCTCTTGAAGAGGGCCGCATGACCCTCAAGACCCGTCTGATCCCTTGCCTCGACGTGATGAATGGGCGCGTGGTCAAGGGCGTGCAGTTCGTCGACCTGCGCGACGCTGGCGATCCGGTTGAAGCGGCCATGGCCTATGATGCGGCCGGCGCCGACGAGCTTACCTTCCTTGATATTGCCGCGAGCCACGAGGGCCGCGACACGATTTTCGACGTCGTTGCACGCACGGCCGAACATTGTTTCATGCCGGTGACCGTGGGTGGCGGGGTGCGGACCATCGAGGACATCCGAAAGCTCCTGCTTGCCGGAGCCGACAAGGTCGCGATCAATTCGGCTGCCGTGAACGACCCCGATTTCATTTCCCGGGCCGCAGACAAGTTCGGCAATCAGTGCATTGTCGTTTCAGTGGATGCCAAGCAGCGGCTGACCGAGCGAGTGGGTGGGGACAACCGTTCGGAATGGGAAATCTTCACCCATGGCGGACGCAAGCCGACCGGCATCGATGCGGTGGAATTTGCTGCCCGCATGGTCGAGCGCGGGGCAGGGGAATTGCTGGTGACGTCCATGGACCGCGACGGCACCAAATCGGGGTTCGACCTTAAGCTGACGCGAACAATTGCCGATGCGGTTGAAGTGCCGGTGATCGCCTCGGGCGGGGTGGGCTCGTTGCAGGATCTGGTGGATGGCGTTGTTGAAGGCCATGCCAGCGCGGTACTGGCGGCTTCGATCTTCCACTTCGGCACTTTCACCATTGGCGAGGCCAAGCAATATCTGCGCGACCATGGGGTTGATGTGCGGATGGACAAGGCCCTGCAGGAGCTGGCACGGCCATGAATCTAGAAGATCTTGAAGCGCGTGTTGCCCTTCGCGCTGCGGCATCGCCCGAAGAAAGCTATACCGCCAAGCTCATCGGCCGAGGCATGGAAAAATGCGCGCAAAAGCTGGGCGAAGAAGCCACCGAAGCTGTGATCGCAGCCGTGACGGGCAATCGCGTCGAACTGGTCAAGGAATCAGCTGATGTGCTGTTCCATCTTCTTGTCGTCCTCAAGGCTGCGGGCGTGCCGTTGAGCGACGTCATGGCCGAACTGGACGGGCGAACTGGTCAGTCGGGCCTGGCTGAAAAGGCCGCCCGTGGAGACAAGGGCTGATGGCGAAAGGCTCACGGGTGCTGGCGCCTTATCACCACTTCACCAAGGCGGAGTGGAGCGCCTTGCGCGCCGACGAGCCGATGACGCTGACCGGGGAAGACATCAAGCGGCTGCGCACCCTGAGCGATCCGATCTCCCTGGAAGAAGCCGAAGAAACCTATCTGCCTCTGACGCGCCTGCTGTCTTTTTATGTGGAAGCCATTCAAGGCCTTCATAACGTGTCGACGCGGTTCCTCGAAACAGCTGACCAGAAGGTGCCTTTCATCATCGGCGTGGCCGGATCAGTGGCAGTGGGAAAATCCACCACGGCGCGCATCCTCCAAGCGCTTTTGCAGCGCTGGCCATCGAGCCCCAAGGTTGATCTGGTGACGACGGACGGGTTTCTTTATCCCAATGCCGTGCTCTCCGAGCGCGGGATCATGGAGCGCAAGGGTTTCCCCGAAAGCTATGATCGCCCGCGCTTCGTGCAGTTCCTGGCCGACATCAAGTCGGGCAAGGGCAATGTCCAGGTGCCGGTTTATTCGCACCTGGTGTATGACGTCGTTGAAGGCAGCGAGATTACGATCGACCGGCCCGATATTTTGATCGTGGAAGGGCTCAATATTCTCCAGCCCGGCGAACTGCCCCGAACCGGCAAGCCGATCCTCTTCGCCTCCGATTTCATCGATTTTTCGATCTACATCGACGCCGATGCCGAGGATCTGGAAACCTGGTTCATGGAGCGGTTCTTTCAGCTGCGCGAAACGGCGTTCCGTGACCCCAATTCCTTTTTCCGCAAGTTCGCCGAAATGAGCGAACAGGAGGCGGGGACGTTCGGGCGCATGGTGTGGCGCACGATCAATCTGCCGAACCTGCTGGACAATGTGCTGCCCACGCGGGGGCGGGCCGATTTGATCCTCAAAAAAGGCAAAAGCCATCTGATCGAGGAAGTGCAGCTGCGCCGGGTTTAATTTTGCCCTATCGCCCCCACAGCGTTGTTGCCCGGCTTGTCCGGGCGATCCATGTTCCCGTGCCTGTGGAGGGATGGATCACCCGGACGAGCCGGGTGATGACGGTGGGGCGGAGCTATGGCGCTTGGCGGTTAGTATGTTCCCGGCTGCGGCTGGCTCAGGATGATCTGGTTGCCATCGCTGTCGCGGAACTTGGCGGTCTTGAAGAAATCGCCAACCGATTTTGCGACCGGGTTGAGGCCTTGCAGGCTAAGACGCCCAAGCTCTTCGGCAATATCGTCCACGATCAGCGTCAAGTTTGAGGCACCCGCGCGGTCGCTATCTGTATGCACCTGCACCCAGCCCCCGCCGGGCAGCTTCCATTCGGCATGATCCGCCATGGGGCGGGCGTCGGCCGGGCGGCCGAACAGCCGTTCATAAAAATCGAGTGCTTCGTTCATGTCGTCCACCGCGATACCGGCCAGCGCGTTGGTTATGGTCAATTGCTTGTTCCCCCTGCGTCGCGAAACACCACCCTAGCACAGTGTCGGCAATGGGGCAGCGCTGTTGGCGTTTTGCCGCTGCGCTGCTATAGCCGGGGCAAATGGGAGTTCGGTGAATGGCAGATTTGAAGGTCGTGATTGCAGGCGCTGGCGGACGCATGGGCGCTGCCAATATTGCGGCCATTGCTGCAACTGCCGGCATTGCCCTCCATGCCGCGCTCGACCGGCCCGGCGCCGCTTCCATCGGCAAAGATGCCGGAACGCTGGCGGGCCTCGAAGGCCTTGGCGTGGCGATCAGCGACGATGTCGACGCGGCACTGATCGGTGCAGACGCCATCATCGATTTTTCCGCTCCGGCAGCAAGCGTTACCCTGGCGCAAAAGGCTGCCGAACGTGGTCTGGTGCATATTATTGGAACGACCGGCTGCTCGGAAGCTGACGACGCTGCCATCGCCCAGGCTGCAGGCCGAGGCGCCCGCATCGTCAAGTCTGGCAATTTCTCCATGGGCATGACCGTGCTGACCAGCCTTGTGGAGCAGGCTGCCCGTGCATTGGCGGAATACGACATTGAAATCATGGAAATGCACCATAACCGCAAGGTGGACGCCCCTTCGGGCTCGGCGCTGATGCTGGGGGAGGCGGCGGCCAAGGGGCGCGACATTGCGCTCAAGGATCATTCCGTGCGTGTGCGCGATGGCCATACCGGACCGCGTGAAGCCGGAACCATCGGCTTTGCAACGCTACGCGGCGGCAATGTGATCGGCGACCACATGGTGATCCTGGCGGGCCAGTCCGAGCGCATCGAGCTCAGTCATCGCGCGCAGGACCGCACTATTTATGCCAACGGAGCGGTGCGGGCGGCGCTCTGGGCCGCCGGGCAGCCGGCCGGGCTTTATTCCATGGCTGATATGCTCGGCCTCGCTAAATAAACGAAAAGGAAAACCACATGACCGGCACCCTGATCCTCGTGCGCCATGGGCAGAGCGAGTGGAACCTCAAGAACCTATTTACCGGCTGGCGTAATCCCAACCTGACCAAATTGGGGGAAAGCGAAGCGCGGGCAACAGGCAAGGCGCTCAAAGCCAAGGGGATCGTTCCGGACCTTTACTACACCTCGGCCCTGCGCCGGGCGCAGCATACGCTGGATCTGATGCTCGAAGAGATGGGGATCTTCAACGTCACCATTATCCGCAACACTGCACTCAATGAACGCGATTATGGCGATCTGGCCGGCCTCAACAAGGATGATGCACGCGAAAAATGGGGCGAGGAGCAGGTTCTGATCTGGCGCCGCTCATATGATGTGCCCCCTCCGGGCGGAGAAAGCCTCAAGGACACGGCAGCGCGGACCCTGCCCTATTACGAGAGTGAAATCCTGCCGCAGCTCAAGGCGGGCAAGACCGTATTGATTGCCGCGCATGGCAATTCGCTGCGGGCGCTGGTGATGGCGATCGAAGGGCTCACCCCGGACGAGATCCTGAAGCGCGAAATCGCGACAGGCGAGCCGACGGTTTACCGGATCGGCACCGATGGCAAGCTTGAGGAGCGCATAGAGCTCTAGGGCGGCACCCCCACATAACCTCCACTGAAAGCGGGGGAACTTGGCTGGTGGGCGCGGCCGCTAGTGCGCGGCCGAAATTACGCCAGCTTCCCAGCCCAGGATCGCGCGCTTGCGCGGGACGCCCCAATGGTAGCCGGTAAGGGCGCCCGTGCTGCCGACCACCCGGTGGCAAGGGACCACGAAAGAGATAGGGTTCTTGCCGACCGCGGCACCGACCGCGCGGGAGGCTTTGGGGCGGCCGATGTGGCTGGCAACGCTCTGGTAGGTCGCGGCGCTTCCCATGGGAATCTTGAGCAGGGTTTCCCAAACCTTGACCTCGAAATCGGTGCCTATCAGCACGATGCGCACCGGCCGATCGGCTGACCATTGCTGGGGATCAAAGGCCTGGGCGACCAACGGGGCGATATGCTGGTCGTTGCGGATGAAACGAGCATTGGGCCAGCGGTTCGCGAGATCAAGAAACGCGGTATCCACGTCCGTTTCCGCGTCGGCAAAGCCGATGCCGGAGAGGCCATATTCGGTTGCAGTCGCTACCGCAGTGCCAAACGGCGACGAGGCCGTGCCCCAAATCATGTCGAGCCCGGCGCCACCAGCACGGAAAACACCGGGCGGCATGGCTTCATAGGCCACAAACAGATCATGGAGCCGCGAGGTTGAACTGAGGCCCACCTCATAGGTGGTGTCCAGAACGCTTTGTTTTTGCCGCAAGAGCGATTTGGCATGGTCCAGCGCAACAGCCTGGGCAAAGCTCTTCGGCGTGAGCCCGCACCAGCGGCGGAACAGATCGGTGAGTTGCCGCTCGGTCATGCCCATAGATTGCGCAAAGCCCGAGAGATCCGCGACATCGGGACCATTCTCGCTGAGATAGCGGATGGCGGCGCGAATTGCGTCATAATCTGACGCAGGGCTCATGGTCATCATCTGGTTCATGGCAGCACCCGATCTTTTCCTGGCTGCCTGTTTATCGCTGTTGTCGCCTTGGGGCGACCCGGTTTTAACCGCTTAGCTGGCGCGGGCCTTGCGCAGAGCGGTGCCCAGGGCTTTGGCGAAGCTCGATTTGTCGTCACTCGTTAGGAAAGCGCCAATATCGACCTCCTCCTTGGCGGTACGCAGCCGGATGCGGATGGTCTTTTCATCGACGTCGCGATCCAGCACCAGCTTAATGGTTTTCGGATTGAAGCGGCGCAGCGTGCGCGCACCATTGGCGTCGGTGGTCACCCATTCAAGTCCATCGTGCCAGACAGTGATTTGCTCGTGCCGCTTGCCCTGGCGCAGCGAGAAATAGAGGGCAGCACCCGTCGCCAAAGCCGTTAGAACCATTAGTGCGGCAATAGGCCAGAGGCCGATCGACAGCATCGACAAGGCCGGCAGGCCGGCAAACACAAGGCAGAGGCAGGTGACCAGCATGACGCCGCGTCCATCAAGCGAACGGTGGGGCGTCAGTTCCGCCGAAAACAGGGGTGTTGTTGTTGTGGCTTGCATTGGCATGTTGGCCTCTCCGACGCTAACTATAACGGCAGAACAAGGGGCGAGAAAATGGCTGCCGCCAAAAAAGTGAAGAACCTGCCTAAGGCCGATGTCCAAGCAATGTTCCAGCGTTTTCAGGAAATTACGCCAGAGCCCAAGGGCGAACTCGAATATGTGAACGCTTTTACGCTCCTCGTGGCCGTAGTTCTTTCGGCTCAAGCGACTGACGCAGGAGTAAACAAGGCGACTCGCGCGCTGTTCGCTGCAGCGCCTACGCCTGCAGCCATGGTGGCGCTAGGCCAGGAAACAATTGAAGCATACATCAAAACCATTGGCCTTTTTCGCACCAAGGCCAAAAACGTTTTCTTGCTAAGCCAGCAATTGCTGGAGCGCCATGGCGGCGAGGTGCCGGCGGAGCGGGAGTTGCTGGAGGCCCTGCCGGGGGTTGGGCGCAAAACGGCGAATGTGGTGCTCAACATGTTCTTCGGGCAGCCCACCATGGCTGTAGACACGCATGTGTTTCGGGTCAGCAATCGCACCGGGCTGGCAGTGGCCGCCAATCCGCTGGCTGTGGAACAGAAGCTCCTAAAAGTGGTGCCGTCTGAGTTCATGCTCCATGCTCATCACTGGCTGATTTTGCACGGCCGCTACATTTGCAAGGCTCGAACGCCCGAGTGTTGGCGCTGTCCGATTGTGGAATGGTGCTGCTATGAGCCAAAAACACCTGCGCCCAAGGTTAAGACGCCGGCAGTTCAGGCGCCATAGCCGCGCGCCATGGCTGCGGCAAAGCTGGGGATGAGCGCAAAAAGCGCTGCCTGGAACAAAATAAAGCGGCGGCTGGCAGTAATTTCTGTGGTCGCGGGAACATAGCTGCTGTTGGCCGCAAGGTTCTTTGCCCAGCGGCGAATAGCCAAGGTGGGCGGAACAGAAAGGATGCCGACAAGCAGGAACGCCGTCATCTTGCCCCAGAACATGTGATTGCCTGCATAATAGTCCCAGCCGCTCGCGCTGAAGATGACGCGGATAATCCCAACCACGATCACGATCCCAGCGGTTGCGCCATAGATCGCATCGACCCGCCCAAGCTGGCGAATGGCCGGGGCAGCAAGGCCAGGGTGCACAAGCGCGACTTCCACAGCGAAGATCGCAACGAGGGCAAAAACGGCCAGATGGTGTGCGATGGCCAGAACCAGATCAATATCCATTTGGCTCTCGTGATTTGGCGATGTAAGAAGCGCTTACATATAGAAGCCTAGAAGTAAGCAATGTCAACATCAACTAATGGCCACTATCATCATGGGGACCTTCGGCGTGCCCTGTTGGATGCTGCCCTGATCATCCTGGAGCGGGATGGCGAAGCGGGCATTCAATTGCGCGATCTCGCCCGGGCGGTGAATGTCTCTCCCGGAGCGCCATATCGGCATTTCGACAGCCGAGCCGCCCTGCTGGAATCCCTCGCCGTGATTGGCTTTCAGCGCTTCATCAAGAAAATGGAGGAGACGGCTCAGAGCAATTCGCCAGATATTCCCGTAGCCATGGGCCGCGCCTATGTGCAGTTTGCACTCGCCAATCCTGGTCTGTTCCGGCTGATGTTTTCGCCTGAAGTTCGCAAGGACAATCGCCCTGGCCTGAGGATGGCAGCTGATCAGGCCTTCAACACCTTGCGCCATGTGATCGGCGGAGCAACCGGTGCCAATCGTGTTGCGGCGCTGGCCGCTTGGGCGCGCGTGCATGGATTGGCTGTGTTGCTGCTAGATAAGCAAATCGCGCTAAGGGTTGGCGATGATGTGGAGCAACTCATCGACGCTGTTCTGGGCAAGCTCTAGGGCGCTGTACAAGTCAGGGCTGGCTGCTACAAACAAGCATGCACCTTGATAAAGAACCATTGGACACCAAGAGCTATTTCATTGGTGGCACGAGCTTCCCAGCCCCGCCTCTGGCGCCGGGGCTTTATGTTGTGGCAACGCCGATCGGCAATCTGCGCGACATCACCATAAGAGCGCTTGAAACCCTGGCGGCTGCCTCTGTGATCCTGTGTGAAGATACTCGCATGTCGGCGCGTCTGCTCGATCATTATGGTATTCGCGGCCGCCGCATTGCCATGCATGAACACAATGAGCGGGCGAAGGCGGACGAGATCGTCGGTCATATCGCGGCAGGGCAGGCAATCGCGCTGATTTCCGATGCTGGAACGCCCCTTCTGTCTGATCCCGGTTTTCCGCTGATCCGTGGCATGGCGGAAGCAGGGCAGCCAGTCTATCCCATCCCAGGCGCTTCAGCGCTCCTGTCTGCTTTGGTCGTTGCCGGCTTGCCGACGGACGCTTTCGCTTTCCACGGCTTCTTGCCGGCAAAAGCTGGAGCGCGCGCCAATGCGCTGCAGAGCCTTGCGGTTTCACGTGAAACTTTGGTGTTCTATGAAAGTCCGCGTCGCTTGGCCGATACCCTGTCGGCCATGGCCCACATCTGGGGGGAACGGCAGGCGGTGGTCGCGCTGGAGCTGACCAAGCGCTTCGAGCGCGTGCATCGAGGTGCGCTGAGCGAACTGGCAGCAGAGTTTGCCGGGGGAGAGACCAAGGGCGAGGCAGTGATTGTGGTGGCAGGGGCCGCGGAAGCGGCTCCGGTAAACGAGGCAGAATGGCTAAGTGCACTCGCCAGCGCGATGGAAGGTCAACCATTGCGCGCTGCGGTGGATGCTGTTGCGGCGCAGTTCAGGCTGAAGCGCAAGGATGTGTATGATGCGGCGCTCCGGCTCAAAAACGCCGAGTAAGGCTCGCTTGGATGCTTATTGGAGTGGGCACCGGGGGGAGGCGCTTGCCGCCTGGTTCTTGCGGCTCAAGTTCTATGGGATTCTCGCCACACGCTACAAAACACCTCTGGGCGAAATCGACCTTATCGCCAAAGCTTTCGGGACAATCGTGTTTGTTGAGGTCAAGGCAAGACGCCGCGCCAGTGGCGAGGCTGACGCCCTGGCTGCGGTCAATCAGCAGCGTATCGCGCGCGCTGCACAATACTGGCTTGCCAGGCACCCGCAATATGCCGGGTGTGATCTACGCTTCGATGTAATCTTTGTGGCCCCGCGAAGTTTTCCACGCCACTGGGTGAATGCGTTTTCGCTTTAGCCGACCATGCCGCAAAATGGCTTGCGTCAGCCGCCGCGTCGGGCGATGTGAAGAACGCTCCGCGGCTTGCTTGTGGGCCCTCCGAAATCGCCAGGTAGAAGCATAATGAAGCTTAAAGTTGCGGTCCAGATGGACCATGTCGCCACTATCAACCCACGCGGCGACTCGACCTTCGCCATGATGCTGGAGGCTCAAGCGCGAGGGCATGACTTGCTCCACTATACCCCGGATACGCTGGCTCTGCAGGGCAATGTGGTTTCGGCGCTGGTGCAGCCTATCACGGTTACGGATGCATCTAAGGGGGAGCACTTCGTGTTGGGCGAGGCGCACCGGATGGATCTTTCGACGCAGGACGTGATCCTGATGCGCCAGGATCCGCCCTTCGACATGAACTATATCACCCTCACCCATCTCCTGGAGCGGCTGCACCCCAAGACACTGGTGGTCAATCCACCCTCTGCTGTGCGCAATGCACCGGAAAAGATTTTGGTGACAGATTTCCCCGAGCTGATGCCACCCACATTGGTTACGCGTGACCGGGACATGATCCACGCTTTTCGCAAGGAGCATACCAACATCATCGTCAAGCCGCTTTATGGCAATGGCGGCGCGGGCGTATTCTTTCTTCAGGAAGGCGACCATAATCTGGCGAGCCTGCTGGAGCTGTTTGAGCAGAATTACCGCGAGCCCTTCATGGTCCAGAAATATTTGCCGGACGTGCGCAAGGGCGACAAGCGGATCATAATCATCGATGGCGAAGCGGTAGCGGGGCTGAATCGTATTCCCGCAGAGGGCGAAGCGCGTTCCAACATGCATGTGGGCGGGCGGCCAGAATTCATCGAACTGACGGCACGTGACCGTGAGATCTGCGCAGCAATCGCACCAGCGCTTAAGGAGCGCGACATGATCTTTGTGGGCATCGATGTGATTGGCGATTATCTCACCGAGATCAATGTCACATCGCCCACAGGCATCCGCGAGATCAAGCGCTTCGGTGGCCCTGACATTGCCGTGCTGATCTGGGATGCGATCGAAAAGCGTCGCGCCTGAGCGGGTGGGGGCGGTCAGGCAGCTGCAAGCTGCTTCCGCTTGAGCAGGCCATCGTTGAGAAATGTTCCCAAGGGAATAAAAGCAGCAAGCGTTGTGCGCGCCCATTCCCAACCACTGAAACCGCGACCCCATAGGCACACAACCATGGCGATCAAATACATGACGAACGCTACGCCATGGATCATGCCGATGGATGGTACCAGCGCAGGATTGCCGAACACATATTTAAGCGGCATGGCAACAAAGAACAGGGCGAGGGTGGTGACGCCTTCGAAAAGGCCAATGGCGCGGAAAATTCTGATCATGGGGTATGTCTAGCCGCAATCGCGGAAGACAGAAACGTGACGCATGGCCGCTCATGCGTCAGGGCCCTTGCTTTTCGGCTGCGGAAGACTATTTTAGAAGCGTTCTAAATCTATTAAGCAGGCCGCCCCATGTTCATCCAGACCGAAGCCACGCCTAATCCTGCGACGCTCAAATTCTTGCCCGGTCGCGATGTCCTTGTCGGTGAGCCGCGTGATTTTCGCAGTGCGGACGCCGCTGTCGTCTCGCCGCTGGCCCAGGGGATTTTCGCCATTTCTGGCGTCACGGGCGTGTTCCTCGGTTCCGACTTCATCTCGGTGACCAAGGATGAAACCGACTGGGCCCACATCAAGCCAGCCATTCTCGGCGTGATCATGGATCATTTTCTTTCCGGCAAGCCGGTAATCACCGAAGGCGGCGCAGCGGTTCCGAACTTCGATGAAGTCGAAGAATTCTTTGAAGAAGAAGACGGCGAAACGGTTGAGGTGATCAAGGAATTGCTGGCGACGCGCGTTCGTCCGGCCGTTGCCATGGATGGTGGCGACATCATCTTCAAGGGCTTCAAGGAGGGCACCGTGTTCCTCCATATGCAGGGGGCCTGCTCTGGCTGCCCATCGTCCACGGCGACGCTCAAAAGCGGTATCGAAAATCTGCTGCGGCACTTCGTGCCCGGTGTTGAGGCCGTTCAGCAGGTCTAGCTTATCTGCAACCTGCGGTGTGCATGGCCCGGTGAGAGATCACCGGGCTTTTTGTTCGTGGGGTATCGGTGAGATGTGTCCCTTGGACGGCGAGTCTAAATCTTCGGCAGCCATTTCTTTTCGATCTTGCACACTATTGTGTAAGCTGGATCAAACACATTGCCGATCTCGTAGCGAACCACTTGCCCCAGCAGATGGCTCGCGGCAACGGCCGAGAGGCCATAGGCGTCCATGAGCCAATCGAACATTTCGGTTGTGGCGTGTTGCAGGGCCTGCTCAAGAGGGCGGGCATTACCGACGGTAAAGATCGAAGCGGCATCTTCCCCACGCGGCCAATTGGGCTTTTGGCCCTTGCGGAGACTGAGGCGAACTTCGACTTCCATCGCCGTTTCAACACCAGTCCCAACGATCTCCCCATCACCCTGGATAGCGTGGCAATCGCCTAGGAAAAAGAGCGCCCCCGGTACTGCTACTGGCAGGTAAACCTTGGTGCCGGGGCGGAACCCTCGGTAATCCATGTTGCCGCCGTTTTCTGCACTAGTCGCGGTGGAGGACGCCTGGCCAAGGCTTGGGGCAACACCGAAGCAGCCGATCATGGGATCGAGCGGCAGCACGAGATGTTCCAGGCCTGCAACCGGCTCCTTGAGCCGGACGGTCGAGGCTTTGATGTCGATGATCCAATCGGTCCGCTCACGCTTTGGCAGATCGCGCACGCGTTCGGGCTCTACGACATTGGCGGCCAGCACCTGTCGCGTCCAGCCTGTCGCGCGGATCGGCGTCATGCGGATGATCTCGGCCATAAGGGCATCGCCCGGTTCAGCACCTTCAACAAAGATGGGGCCATTCATCGGGTTTGGTCCCGAGCAACGCGCAATCCCGTCCTTGTCAAATCCATTAGCGTCGATGGTCTCGGTAATCACCGTATCGCCATCGGCAATGAAGAGGGCAGGGGGGGAGTGTGCCCAACACATTGTGCCATGTGGTGGGAACAAAGCGGTGCGTCGTCATAGATGCTCCTATTCGGCCGCCGCCTTTTCCTCGGGCGAGCGCTGGTCAGTAATGGCCAATGGCTCGGCCTCCAGCCTTTTGCGACGGATGCGCAGGCGCTTGATACGCCGGCTATCGGCGGCAAGCACTTCGAATTCAAAGCCATCGAGCTTGTTAACTCGTTCGCCGCGTTTTGGGACGTGTCCTGCCAGATCGAACACCAGGCCACCGATCGTATCCACCTCTTCGGCATATTCGCCGGGGTCGAACTCGGGGCCGAGCATGATGCGCACATCGTCCAGTTCGGCACGTGCATCGGCGATAAAGGTGTCGTTGCCAACCTTGCGGATCAGGGAAGCTGCGAGTTCGTCGTGTTCGTCCTCGATCTCACCGACAACGGCTTCCAGCAGGTCCTCAATGGTCACAAGGCCGTCTGTACCGCCATATTCGTCGACCACAATGGCCATGTGGACGCGCGAGGCACGCATGGATTGCAGCAGATCACCCACTGGCATGAAGGTTGGCACGAACATGGCCGTGCGCACCAATTCGAGCTTGTTGATCTTTTGCTTGAGTACGCTGGAGACCAGCTTGACCGGCACATCCTTGGTCGGGTCCGTCACCGCTTCGGTGATCTTGCCCAGCGTATCCTTGACGTGGATGAAGCCCAATATGTTGTCGAGTCCGTCGTCATACACGGGCAGGCGCGAATGACCGACCTGGCGGAACTTGGCAAGGAGCGTGCCGAGATTAGCGTCGGCCTCGATCGCCTGGATATCCGAGCGCTCCACCATCACGTCGCCAACTGAGACATTGCCGAGCTTGAGCACGTTCTGGAGAATCGTGCGCTCGCTTTCCGAGAAGTCGGCTGATTCAGCGCTCCCCTGCTCGTCGAGCGCTACCTGCAGATCGTCGCGCAGAGAAACCGTTCCGCGTGCCAACATGGCCCTGAAACGGTTCCAGATGGACGGTCCGCGCGCTGGCGTCGGGGAGGAACTAGATGGAGGTTCGGCTGGTGTGGGCGCCGAGTGACCCGTACTGTCGCTATCGTTCATGGTGTGTCGCCGCCAGAAGCGGCTCGTTGATCCTTACGCGGGAAATGCGGAGCTTTGGGCTTCCGCGTCAATCGGCATAGGGGTCCGCAACCCCGAGCTTTGCCAATATCTGTGTTTCGAGGCCCTCCATTTCGAGAGCTTCTTCATCAGTGAGGTGATCATAGCCCAAAATATGGAGAAATCCATGCACCACAAGGTGACGGAAGTGATCTGTGAACGAAACACCCTGTTCGGCCGCCTCCTGTTCCAGCGTTTCGCGCGCCAGGGTAATGTCGCCCAGAATGCCGGAAACAGCCCCAAAGGGCTCAATTTGGGGGAAGCTCAACACGTTGGTGGAACTATCCTTGCCGCGCCACTCGCGGTTGAGCTCTTGCTGTTCCGCATCATTGGTGAGGAGGATGGAAAGCTCCGCCGCGCCCTTGAGCTTGGCTTTTGATCCTTCCAGTGCAGCGAGCACGGCCTGTTCGGCCACGGCATCAAGATCGGACGGCCACAGTTCATCATTGCGGATAACAGCGATTTCAAGCGGCAAGGAGCTCAGCGGACGACCCCTTCGGCAGCTTTTTCCGCGAGCTTCTTGGTTGCATCGGCCTCGTAGGCGCGAACGATGCGGCCCACAAGGGCATGTCGCACAACGTCCTTGTCGTTGAAGCGGGAGACATGAATGCCTTCAACGCCATCCAGCAGATGGACGGCTTCCACGAGGCCCGACTTTTCCCCACGCGGCAAATCGACCTGCGTAGGGTCGCCCGTAACGATCATTTTCGAGTTCTCGCCCAAGCGGGTCAGGAACATCTTCATCTGCATGGACGTGGTGTTCTGCGCTTCGTCCAGGATCACCACGGCATTAGCCAAGGTGCGGCCGCGCATGAAGGCCAGGGGGGCCACTTCGATGATGCCTGATGTGATGCAGCGCTCGACATTTTCGGGCTTCATCATATCGTAAAGCGCATCATAAAGCGGACGCAAATAGGGGTCGACCTTCTCCTTCATGTCCCCGGGCAAAAACCCCAGGCGCTCGCCCGCTTCGACAGCTGGCCGGGACAGGATGATGCGGTTGATGTCACCGCGCTCAAGCAGGGACGCGGCATGGGCAACGGCCAAATAGGTCTTGCCGGTACCGGCCGGACCAACACCGAACACCAATTCGCTCCGCTCCATGGCCCGCATATACGCATCTTGCGCGGGCGTGCGGGCAACAATGGTGGATTTGCGCGTGGCAATCTGGGCCATGCGCACCTTGCCCTTACGCTCAAGCGTTGGGAGGGTGAGCTGGGAATCCTCGGTCTGGATCATGCGGATCACACCGTCCACATCAGAGATGTCGATGGTGCGTCCTTCCTCGAGCGAGCCATAAAGCGATTCGAGCGAGCGGCGCGCCTGGTCGACGGCAGAGGCAGCGCCCTTGAGCAGCACGTGATTACCGCGCGGTGTCGCCGAAACCTTGAGCCGCTGTTCGATCAGGGCCAGGTTCTGGTCAAAATCGCCATAAAGCTGCGCCGCAAGGCGATTGTCATCAAAAGCGAGTTCTAGCTGGGATGCGAGTGCGTTGTCTGCTGTTGGGGGCAAATGCCTGCTCAAACTGGTGTGGCTCCGAGGATGCGGCACAATTTGCACCGCTTCGAGATAACGAGGCTAGGACGATTTCCGTGCCATGTCTTGCGCTATATTGTGTTCAAACACAGTCTGAGCAAGTGCCGCGCTGAAACGCTTACCGCCTGGTAGACCAGAGCAATGGGTCAGTACACTACTAGGCTGGCTTGCACAGGCTGGAACACGTGGGCAGATTGCCCCGTGAAAATCGGGAATTTGCCATGCCAACTGCACTGACCCTGTCGGGCTCCATTCGCCAGGGATCGTTCAACAAGAGCTTGCAGGCGCATATGGACCGCCAACTCGGGACGGCTGGCGTGTCGGTCAGTTCCATCGACCTGAGCGATTTTCCGATGCCAATCTTCAACGAAGATCTGGAGGCCGAGCACACCCCGAACGCTGCTCCTCAGCTCGCCGAGCTCTGGCGAACGCACGACATCATCTTTATTGCTACGCCTGAATACAATGGCGGCTTGCCTCCCCTGCTGGTTAACACCGTCACCTGGCTGAGCCGGCAGAAGCCTAGCCCCTTTCGGTATGCCGTGTTCGGTATTGGCGGGGTGAGTTCGGGCAAGTACGGCACGATCTGGGGCCTGAGCCATCTGCGCGAGTCCCTCACCAAGATGGGCGCGCTTGTGGTGCCAACGCTCTTAGGGATTGGGCCAGCGGAACAAGCCTTTGACCAGGAAGGCAATCCGGTGGAGCCGGGCATTATCCGCAAGATCGACCAGATGGTGCACGAACTCACCCACTTTAGCCGAGGCTAAAAAGATGCGCGCGCTCTATGTCACTCACCCGCAGGTAGAGATCGCTCCAAACATTCCCGTTCCGCTTTGGGGCCTCTCCGAGCAGGGACGGCAAAGGGCCATGCAGTTTGCGGGAAAGGGAATCGTACCGGAAGGCGCCGTGATCTTCTCCAGCGGCGAGCGCAAGGCTGTGGAACTAGCGGAAATATTGGCGCGACAAACGGGAGCAAAGGTAATCACCGATCACCAGATGGGCGAAAATGATCGGAGCGCCACCGGTTTCTTGCCGCCTGCACTATTCGAGCAAATGGCGGACCGTTTCTTTGCCGAGCCCGACCGAAGTGCCGATGGATGGGAGCGCGCCGTGGATGCGCAGGAGCGTATTGTTGGAGCGGTTCGAACTGCGCTCTTGAGCGTGCCGGAAGGAACGCCTGCAATATTCTGCGGTCATGGCGCGGTGGGCACTTTGCTCAAATGCCATGTCGACAAGCGTCCCATTGCCCGCGCCGAGGATCAGAGCCGGCATGGCGACAAGGGTGGCGGCAATTGCTTTGTGTTCGATCTCGAGGAGATGGTTCTGGGCTGTGAGTGGACTCCAATGGAGGCGTTTGGGCCAGAATGGCTAGAGATTGGGTAAAAGGACGATCTCGGCTCGGCTTAACTCCTGGGCCAAGGCGCTGACCGCCTTTTCTGCCTCCTGTTCCACATCAGACAGTGCTGTCCCAAACGGGACCTCAAGTCCCAAATGCTTGGACGGATCGTCGGACCAGACAAAGACCACAAAGGATTTCCGGTTCTGGAAATCGTGGTTGAGATTGGTGATCATAAGTTTGGACATGAGCGCTCTCCAGGGTGGACCGACAGCTTAACGTTTCGGCATGCGCCATCAAGCCAGGCGGGTTGCCGCCGTATCTGGTTTGCTCTAGTTCAAGCTTAGCGCACTATATCGCAGGAGCATCCATGACCGGCCAGTTGATTGTTGGGTTAGATGTTTCCTCCCGCGCCAGGGCAGAGCAGCTCGTCGAGCAACTCGGCGATGCGGTGGATTTCTACAAAATCGGTTATCAATGCTTCTATGGCGCAGATGGCCTTGCCTTAGGGAAGTCGTTGATTGCGGCTGGCAAAAAGGTCTTTTTCGATCTGAAGCTCCTGGACATCGACAACACCGTGGAACAGGGGGTTGCGGCCTTTGCCCAAACAGGCGCTGCCATGCTGACCGTCCACGCTTACCCAAAAACGATGCGCGCAGCTGCAAAAGCGGCGGCTGGAACTGGTCTTTGCGTCCTGGGTGTGACGGTGCTGACTTCCATGGACGATGCCGATGTCAAGGAAGCCGGCTATGAGCGCGATGCGGCCGGCCTTGTGGCGCTGCGTGCCCAGCAGGCACGGGACGCCGGCATTGGCGGGATTGTTTCCTCGCCCCACGAAGCCGAAATGGTACGCACCATTGTTGGGCCGAAAATGCAAATTGTGACGCCCGGTATTCGTCCCACTGGCGCAGCGGCGGGCGACCAGAAGCGCGTCATGGGTCCGGCTGAGGCCTTAGGAGCAGGGGCCACGCACCTTGTTGTGGCACGGCCGATCATCGAAGCGCCCAATCCAGCGGCAGCGGCCCGGGCCATCCTTGCCGAGATGAACACCGGATCAAGGCTGGCGTGATGCGTTATTCCGCCTGTGTCGACATGCTGTTTGTTCGCGAGACACAGAGCATTGCCGAGCGCATTCATTTGGCCAGGGCCGCCGGCATGGACGCGGTGGAGTTCTGGCTTTGGAGCAACAAGGATCTCGACGCCATCGAGGATGCGCTCGGGGCGACCGGGGTCAAGCTTGCCGCCATTGTAGCCGAACCTTTTGCCGAACTCACCCGCACCACTGACCATGACCGTTTTCTTGAGGGCCTAGCCTCTAGCCTTCAGGTCGCCAAGCGCCTCGGTGCCCCCGTGATGATCGCCCAGGCAGGTCCTGAACTCAGCAATGTTCCACGTGAAACGCAGCACGATGCTGTGGTGGAGGCGATGCGGCGGTCAGCCCTCGTGCTGGAAGGCTCGGGCGTGCGGCTGGCGCTGGAGCCGCTCAATACGCTGGTTGATCACCAAGGCTATTATCTCGCATCCACCAGCGAGGGGCTCGACATCATTGATGAGGTCGGCCGGCCCGAGATCGCGCTGCTTTATGATCTCTACCATTCCATGGTGATGGGAGAACAAACGGCGGAGGTCCTGGCGGGGCGCGTCGACCGCATTGCCCATATCCATGTTGCCGACCATCCCAGGCGAAACCAGCCAGGAACAGGGGAACTGCCAATTCCACAAAGCCTCGATTGGCTCCGGGCAAAAGGCTATAACGGCTATACGGGGCTTGAATTCCGCCCCACTGGTCTGACTGCCGATGCGCTGGCTGAAACGCGCGCGATCTTCGGCTAGCCCACCAAACCGTGCTGCTTGGTGAGATCGTGCAGATCAAGCTGCGGGCGGGCGCCGATATGGGAGATCACTTCGCTGGCCGCCAGGCACCCTGTTTGAAGGGCTGATTGCAGCGACTGGCCGCGTGCCATGCCAAGCAAAAAGCCCGAGGCGAACAAATCGCCTGCGCCAGTGGCGTCCACGACCCCATCGACGGGGAAAGCTGGAACCGACACGATCTCCCCATTGTGGATCGCCATGGCGCCGTCGGCACCCATGGTGATGGCAGCCAGTTCAGCATCCTTGGCAATTTCGCGCACGGCTTCGCCGAGGTCTTCCGTCTGGTAAAGTGATTTAAGCTCATGCACATTGGCGAAAACATAGTCGATGGTTTTGGACCGGATGAGGTCCAGGAACTCGGCGCGGTAACGATCAACGCAGAACGGGTCCGACAAGGTAAAGGCGGCAGCCCGCTCGCTCTTGTGCGCATAATGCGCGGCAAGGACAAAGGCTTTCTTGGACTCCACGGGATCCCACAAAAAACCTTCCATATAAGTGATGGCGGCGGACCCAATCTCGTCTGGCTTGATGTCTTGCTCAGTCAGCTGGTGGCAAGCGCCCAAATAAGTGTTCATGGTGCGCTCTCCGCTTTCGCTGAGAAAAATCATCGAGCGGGCAGTCAGGGCGCCATTCTTGAGGCGCGACGTGGAATAATGAACCCCGAGGGCGCCAAGGTCTGCTTCAAACACATCGCCCAGCGGATCATCAGCCACCTTGCCCACGAACGCCGCCCGACCTCCGAGCGAAGCAACGCCGGCGGCTGTATTCGCCGCACTGCCGCCCGAGATCTGCTGCCGGCTCAATGGCATCTTGCTGTAGAGCTCTTCTGCCCGCTCGGTATCGATCAGGTGCATGATGCCTTCGGTCATGCCCTCACGTTCGATAAACCCGGGCTCCACGGGCGCGATGATGTCGACGATCGCATTGCCGATGGTCAGAACGTCGAAGCGGGTTTCGGTCATGTGCGGGTCCGGACGGAGGGAGAAAAGCCGAGTGCGGGTTTAGAGGAACTGCCCCTTTGGCGCAACGACCAAGGCAGTCGAGCCGCCTTGACGCCTCAGCCCCTTCCGGCGACTTTGCCGCATGCATTCTGATTCCCCGACAGAGACGCCATGACCTGGCTGGCCGAAACCGCCATGTTGAGCCACGGCTGGCGCCGCTTTCTCCTTCTGCTGATTGCAGGCGCAATTGCGGGCTTGTCGGTGCCCCCGCTCTTTGTTCTGCCAGCACTGTTCATCAGCTTCCCGTTTTGGGTCTGGTGCCTTGATGGTGCCGAGCCGGGTCGCGGCTGGCGGCGCTTTTTCGGACAGGCCTTTGCCATAGGCTTTGCTTTTGGCTGGGGCTATTTCACCGTCGCCTTTCATTGGCTTGGCGCCGCGTTTTTCGTAGACGGCGGGATCATGATTGCGCTCATGCCGTTCGCCATTCTGGCGCTGGCAGCGTTGATCGCCTTCTTTTGGGGCCTTGGCAGCGCTCTTGCGCATCTGTTCTGGAGCCACGGGCCATGGCGCATTGTGACGCTGGGGACCTTCATCACCATTGCCGAATGGGCGCGTGGCCACGTGCTCACGGGCTTTCCGTTCGACCTTTTAGGTTATGCGCTGACCCCAACTGACGAGATGATGCAGATCACCTCGGTAATTGGTGTTTACGGGCTGACCTTTGTTGCAGCGCTGCTGGCGCTGACACCCGCCTTGATCTGGCCAGCTAGCAACAGGAGCCTCAGCAGGCGCCTGTTGCCGTTCTTTCTGGCGATCCTGGTCATCGCCGTGCAACTTGGTTACGGCTTCAATCGCTTGGCTGGAACAATCTCCACCGAGCGCACCGATATTGCAATGCGCCTTGTCCAGCCCATGGTGTACGAGCATTCGGATTGGGGCAATGTTGATCCGGCTGCCTTGATCGACAAGCTGCTGATGATCTCCGAAATGCGGATGGACCCAGCCGATCAGGGGCTGGCTGATATCACCCACCTTGTCTGGCCGGAATCCAGCCTGCCGTTCTTTTTGTCCTCCTACCCCGATGCGCTGGCCCGCATTGCCCGGCTCCTGCCGGACACAGCAACCTTGCTGGCCGGCATTCCGCGCCAGCAGTTTGAGCCAGGGCAAACGCAAAGTGCAGGCCCGCCGTTCAATGCCCTGCTGGCCATCGATACCAGCGGCGAGATCATTGCGTCCTACGACAAGTCTCATCTGGTACCCTTTGGCGAATTCCTGCCATTCAGCCAGTTCTTTTCCCGGCTCGGCATCAAGCAGTTCGTGCCCGGGGCCGAGGGCTGGGCGCATGGCGATGCCCGACGTCGCCTTATGAGCTTGCCCAGTACTCCGGCCTTTCTGGCGCTGATTTGCTACGAGATTCTGTTTTCGGGCGATCTGGGTGACACAGCAGGCGCGCAGTTCATTCTCAACATCACCAATGATGCCTGGTTCGACCATTCTATTGGACCGGCGCAGCATGCCCATCATGCTCGAGTACGGGCTGTGGAGGAGGGCCTGAGCTTGATCCGCGCCGCCAATACTGGCCTGACCTTCACCACCGATCCGCTTGGGCGGGTCACGGCCGGTATTGCCCCGCTGCAAATGGCAGTGCTCGATGTCCGGCCGCATGAACGGCTCCCCGCCACAGTTTTTTCCCAGCTGCGTCATTGGCCTTTGTTGATCGCCATCATTGCAGGCCTCCTGATATCCCTTGTGGTTTCCCGCCGCGGACGCCGCGCCAGAGTATAGGAAGCGAAATCGTGCTCCAAAACGGCAAGGTGGGATATCAAGCTTTCTTTATATCCGCCTTGACCAGAGGGTGAGCCGATGTCACAAACCCCTCGAAACAGCTTCCGAATGGCGTGTTTCGGATAGTTCAGGGGATTTTTCTTGGCACGGTCGTCCTATCTCTTTACCTCGGAATCGGTTTCCGAGGGTCATCCAGACAAGGTTTGCGACCGGATCAGCGATGAGATCGTCGATCTGGTTTTCAAGGAAGCCAAGAAAACCGGCATGGACCCTTCCCAGGTCCGCATCGCCTGCGAGACCCTGGCAACCACGAACCGTGTCGTGATTGCCGGCGAAGTGCGCGTGCCCGAAACCTTGCTCAAAAAAGGCAAGGACGGCACCGTCCTGCTCGATAGCTCCGGCAATCCGGTGGTCAATCCATCCAAGTTCAAATCTGCTGCGCGCAAGGCCATCCGCGCCATCGGCTATGAGCAAGATGGTTTTCACTGGAAGACCTGCCGTATCGATGTGCTGCTGCATGGGCAGTCGGCCGATATTGCTCAGGGCGTGGATGAAAGCGGCAACAAGGATGTAGGTGCGGGCGATCAAGGCATTATGTTCGGCTATGCGAGCCGGGAAACGCCTGAATTGCTGCCGGCGCCAATCTATTATGCCCATAAGATCCTTGAAACCCTGACCACGGCACGCAAGGCCAATAATGGCCCGGCCGGGAAGCTGGGACCTGATGCCAAGTCGCAGGTGACGGTGCGCTACGAGGACGGTCAGCCAATCGGCGTGACCCAGATTGTGCTGTCAACCCAGCACCTTGATCCTTCGCTCACCTCGGCCGATGTCCGCACCATTGTGGAACCCCATGTGCGGGCTGCCCTTCCTGACGGCTGGATTAGCGATGACACGGTCTGGCACGTCAATCCGACGGGCAAGTTCGTGGTTGGCGGGCCTGATGGCGATGCTGGCTTGACCGGTCGTAAGATCATTGTAGACACTTATGGCGGTGCGGCGCCCCATGGTGGCGGCGCGTTTTCAGGCAAGGACCCGACCAAGGTGGATCGTTCGGCCGCCTACGCCGCGCGCTATCTCGCCAAGAACGTGGTTGCTGCAGGTCTTGCTGATCGCGCAACCATCCAGCTCAGCTATGCCATTGGCGTAGCGCAGCCCCTTTCGATCTATGTGGACCTTCATGGCACCGGCAAGGTGGACGAGGCTGTTGTGGAAGGGGCTCTGGCCAAGGTGATGGATCTGACGCCGCGTGGCATTCGCACCCATCTTGATCTCAACAAGCCCATCTATGCCAAAACCGCGGCCTACGGGCATTTTGGTCGCAAGGCGGGACGGGACGGCAGTTTTTCCTGGGAAAAGACTGATCTGGTCGGCGCGCTCAAGGCGGCCGTAAAGTAAAGCAGCGAGCTGATGACCGATCACCAACTGCCCAAGACCCGCGCGGGCGAGCCGCGGGCTTTCTTTGGCCGCCGCTCCGGCAAAAAGCTGCATGGCGGCCAGCAGGCTGTTTTCGACGCAACCCTGCCGGCACTTGAAATCAGGGTTGAGGGCACGTTTGATCCACGCGCTTTGTTTCCCCAAGCCGAAAAGATCATTGTGGAGATCGGCTATGGCGGTGGGGAGCATCTAGCGCTGGAGGCCGGGCGCCACCCGCAGATCGGTTACATCGGCTGCGAAGTGTTTACCGGCGGCATTGGCAAGATGGTTCAGGCCATTGCTGCGCAGGATCTGCGCAATGTGCGCCTGTTTACCGACGATGCGTTCAAGCTGCTCCTGGCACTTCCGGATGCCTCGCTGGACGAGGTTTACCTGTTGTATCCCGATCCCTGGCCCAAGACACGGCACCATAAACGCCGCTTCGTGTCTCCGACCACGCTGGCCGAACTGGCTCGCGTGATCCGGCCGGGTGGCCGTTTTCATTTTGCAACCGACATCGAAGATTATGCAAACTGGACACTGGCACATATTGTGCGCACACCCTCCTTCTCCTTTATGCCGGATAAGCCGGGCGGCTGGCATGAGCCTTACCCCGGTTGGGAGCCGACGCGTTATGAGCAAAAGGCACGGCGCGAAGGGCGGTTGGTAAGCTTTTACTTCTCGTTTACCCGACAGTGAGTTGCGCCTTACGCGCGCGCCACATCTTCCCGTTTGAGTTAAGCTGGGTATTGGTAAGCCGTATCGGCGCTCCCATATCGGCTTTTCCATCAACTTCTTCGGGGCAAGCCAATGCCAAGGGCGTCCATCAATGGCGATAGCGAAGCTGACAACGATGTGCTTCGGATACGCCCGGGCAAATGGACACTGACGGTGGTGACACTGCTCCGCCACAACAGGCTGCGCTTCAATGAAATCAAGCGCGAAGCCGGCATTGCTCAAAAGACCCTGACTCTTACCTTGCGCGAACTGGAGCGCGATGGGTTTGTCACGCGCACCATGTTCGCGACCATTCCGCCGAGGGTTGATTATGAACTGACGCAGCTGGGGCGGGAATTGCTGGAGATGGCGGACAATATGCGCCTGTTTGCAGCGGTGATTGCCGACCGGGTGCTCGCTGCACGTCAGCAATTCGACGATGCGGGTGGAGAGCCGGTGATCCGGCTTAGCCATCCCAGATAGGGAGTACGGGCGCCGTCACCATAGCGACGGCGCCGTGATCGGCAGAGCCTAGAGCGCGACCTGCTCCAGCGTGCCGGGCGCAAAGAACTGCATGACCTGACGGCCGTCCTCGAGCGTCACAAAGGCGCGAACCAGCCCACCCCAGTTTTCAACGGCATTGGCGTTGACGCCCTTGTCGCGCAGGCGGGACAGGATGTTCTGGGCAGCGGTGTCGTAGCTGCTCTGGTCGGATTCTTCACTGTTGAAGTCGTCGAGGCCTATTGCCGAATTGGGCTCGGCAAAGGCGGGAGCAGCTACGCCAGCAAGTGCGGCAGCGGCAACAAGGGCGATAACAGTGTTCTTGATCATTTGAGGTGTTCCTTTCGTTTGAACACCCTGGAAATGGGGCGGCCGCAAACGGGCACAAGACGCGATCTTGCGCTTGGCAGGGGTTGAACTCTGCCAGTGGCCCCCAAGGGTTTTCTCAAGGAAATCGAGGGACTTAAACGTGACCGGGTTTCCTTCGTGACACCGCGTTTCCTTTGAGTGACAATCCGGCCGGGCAGGGCTTTGCACCCCCGTGGACCGCTGCCCGGATGGGTTTGGAAAGAACACAAACGGCCTTGATGAACCGACTGGATAGGCATTTGGAGGCATTGATTTGCTGTCCCGTCGGTCGTCTATTTTTTGCAGAAAAAAATGCGATAATTTTGATCCGACGCTTGAAGGCGTGGAGTGAAGCCTTTCGGCTGGGGCAATTTCGTGCCGCACAACCTTCGCGCCATCTTGCCGTGCGATGTGCAATCAGCAGTGCACTTGCGGCTCAGCGCCGGGCGCGCTATATAGAGGCCAACATCTCTAGCGATTTTGCAGAGTGGGAGCCTTCCGGCCCCGCTCTTTTTTATTACATGAAGGGACCGATGAGCTTCGATCTCACCGAACAGCGCTTCATCAAGGAAACGGGCCTCGAGGCTCGCGTCGCCCGAATTGTCGAGCCCGTGGCCAATGGCCTGGGCTTTTCCCTGGTGCGGGTCAAGATCACCCAGGAAAACGGCTGCACGCTCCAGATCATGGCGGAAGACGAACACGGCCGCTTCACCATCGTCAACTGCGAGGCCCTGAGCAAGGATCTCTCGCCGGTTCTTGATGTGGAAGACCCGATCGATCGTGAATACCATCTGGAAGTATCTTCTCCAGGGATCGACCGCCCGCTGGTGCGCCGCCGCGATTTCCAAGGCTATATCGGCCATGAGGCCAAGATCGAGCTTGGCGACATGATCAATGGGCGCAAGCGCTTCCGCGGCTTCATCAAGGCTGTGGAAGACGATGCTGTCATCATCACCCTGCCTGACGCACCTGCCGGCACCGATCCCGATCACCGCCTGCCTTTCCGTAATCTCGCGGAAGCCAAGCTCTTGATGACCGACGCCCTGATGGAAAAGGCACGCCTCGACCAGGAAGCTCATCCCATCGACGATGATGAGACCGAAACGGTCGAATACGCCGATGCAGACATTGACGATGAAGACGATATTTCCCCCGAGGACGCGGCGGGAACCAAGCCGACCAAGGAGACCCACTAAATGGCCGTTAGCGCGAACCGCCTCGAGCTGTTGCAGATCGCAGATGCCGTCGCCCGCGAAAAGTCGATCGACCGCATGGTCGTGATCGAGGCGATGCAGGACGCCATGGAAAAGGCGGCCAAGGGTCGCTATGGCGCCGAAACCGAGATCAAGGTCGAGATCAATCCGCGTTCGGGCGAAACCCGCATGTGGCGCCTTCTTGAGATTGTCGAGAATGTCGAGGAGCCCAGCCGCCAGGTTGATCTCAAGCGCGCGCAGAGCAAGTCGCCCGAGGCGAAGATCGGCGATTTTCTGACCGAGCCTCTGCCGCCTATGGAATTCGGCCGTATCGCTGCCCAGTCTGCCAAGCAGGTGATTGTGCAAAAGGTGCGCGATGCCGAGCGCGAGCGCATGTATGACGAATATTTCAACCGCATCGGCGAGATCGTCAACGGCACGGTCAAGCGCGTCGAATATGGCAATGTCATCGTCGATCTGGGTCGTGGCGAAGCCATTATCCGCCGCGACGAGCTGATCCCGCGTGAAATGTTCCGCTATGGCGATCGCGTGCGCGCCTATGTCTATGATGTGCGCCGCGAACAGCGCGGGCCGCAGATTTTCCTGTCGCGCACCCATCCGCAATTCATGGCCAAGCTCTTCATGCAGGAAGTGCCCGAAATCTATGATGGCGTGATCACCATTCGCTCGATTGCCCGTGATCCGGGCTCGCGCGCCAAGATCGCCGTGACATCCTCCGATAGCTCGATCGATCCCGTCGGCGCCTGCGTTGGTATGCGTGGTTCGCGCGTGCAGGCCGTGGTTGCTGAGCTGCAGGGCGAAAAGATCGACATCATCCCTTGGACCGACTCCATTGCCGATCTCGTTGTTTCCGCCTTGCAGCCTGCCGATGTCGCCAAGGTGGTGCTCGACGAGCAAGCCGAGCGCATCGAAGTCGTAGTGCCGGACGAGCAGCTCTCGCTTGCCATTGGTCGTCGCGGCCAGAACGTACGCCTTGCTTCGCAGCTGATCGGCTGGGATATCGACATCCTGACCGAGCAGGAAGAATCCGAGCGGCGCCAGAAAGAATTCACCGAACGGTCCAGCTTGTTCATGCAGGCCCTTGACGTTGACGAGATGGTTGCCCAACTATTGGCTTCCGAAGGGTTTTCCTCGGTCGAGGAACTGGCCTATATTGACGCCAACGAAATTGCCTCTATCGAAGGATTCGACGAGGAAACCGCTGGCGAAATCCAGAACCGTGCCGCCGAATATTTGGCAGCAATCGACCGGGCCCATGACGAAGAGCGCAAGAAGCTCGGCGTGGAGGATGAACTCTATGAAATCCCTGGCCTGACCGCCGCCATGCTGGTGGCTCTGGGCAAGGAGGACATCAAGTCCGTGGAAGACTTTGCGGGCTGTGCCGCCGATGATCTGATCGGCTGGAGCGAACGCAAGGACGGGGAAACCAAGCGCTTTGAAGGCACCTTCAAGGACTTCCCCATTTCTCGCGAGGAAGCCGAAGACATGATCATGCAGGCCCGCCTCAGGGCCGGCTGGATCAACGAGGACGAGCTGGCGGCCGAACAGGGTGACGCAGCAGCCATCGACGAGGCAACGGCTTAGGCCGTTTCGGAAGCGAGGGACCAGATGGCCCGGCGCGAAGAAACAAGTCGGATGTGCGCTCTGACACGGGCTGAAAAGCCCGTGGCGGAGCTGATCCGTTTCGTGCTGGGGCCTGACGGCGTCGTGGTCCCGGACACGGAAGCCAAGGCGGAAGGGCGCGGTGTGTGGCTCAGCCTCAACCGTGAACTGGTCGCCGAGGCGGTCAAGAAGAAGGTATTTGCGCGCAGCCTCAAGTGCGAGGTAAAGCTGCCCGGGGATTTGCCCGGTCTCACGCAAATGCGGCTCGAGCAGCGCTTTTTGGGCGCGCTGGGCATGGCGCGCAAGGCGGGCCAGCTGACATTCGGCGCCACCAAGGTGCGCAGCTTGATCGAGAATGGCGGGCTGCTGGCGCTGATCACGGCGACGGATGCAGCCGAGGACGGGCGCAGCAAGATGGCGGGAGCCTTGAGGGCCCTCCATTATGCCGCTGCCGAACAAGGAATTGACGGGTTCAACGTGCCTCATTTCGAATTGCTCACTTCCGAGCAAATGGGTTTGGCACTTGGACTGGAAAATGTGATACATGCTGCCCTAACGAATGGGGCAGCAGCCCAATCGGCAGTGGAAAAGGCGCGTAGACTGGCACTTTTCCTCGCCAAGCCAACGGAAATGGACACCGGCCGCGCAGCGGTTGACGGTGATCTTTTGCCCGAGGAACAGGACGAAAGACGCGAGATACATGGCTGATAACGACGACAAGCGCACCGAAGACACGGGCGCGAAGAAGACGCTGACACTGAAGGGCGGCCCAGGCCTGGGCAACCGTCCGGGCATGTCGCGCGGTCCTTCCCGCTCGACGGTGGTTGTCGAAAAGCGCACAAGGCTGGTTCCAAAGCCCAATGCGCCGATGAACACGCCGCAACGACCGCCTGCTGGTGGGCAAGGCAGCGGCCGTCCACAAAGCGGCCGACCGGCTCCGGCTGCTCGCGCGCCACTAGGCCTGTCCCCGGCCGAAGCCGAGGCCCGCCGCCAGGCGCTGGCCCTCGCTGGCGCTCGCGCTGCTGAAGACAACCAGCGCTTTGCAGCTGAAGAAGCCCGTCGCATCGAGGAAGATGCGCGTCGTCGCCAGATCCGGGAGGAAGCCGAACGCGCCGAGCGCGAGGCTGCCGCAGCGGCTGCTGCCGCCGCCGCCCCCGCTGCGCCCGAGCCTGCCGCAGAGCCCACGCCGCCAGCCGCTGAAGCTGCGCCGGCTGCTGCGCCAACCCCTGCCGCACCCGTGATCCCCGCCTCGCAGCGCAATCCTGGACCATCCAGCGTGCGCGTCGTGGCCGGCCGTCCTGGCCAGCCGCCACGTCCCCCACGCGCCGAGCGGCCCAGCAATACGCGCCCCGAAAGCGAGCGTGGTGCCAATGCCTATATCAAGCCCGGTGCTGCCGGTGCGCGTCCGGGTGCGCCCGGCGCCCGCCCATCCGGCACAGCTGGCCGCCCCGCCGGTGAACGTCGTCCGGCCGGTGCCGGCATGGCGCCGATCGGCAATGTGCCACCCGCACCACCCAGCGAAGCCGATGGCCGCAAGATCCGCTCGGGCGCGCCCCAGGTCCGCCCGACCACGGCCGCAGAACTTGAAAATGCCCGCCGCGCATCCCGCGCCACGCCGGAACGGCCCACGCGCCGTGCCGGTGAGGAAGCCCTTGGCCGCAGCCGCCTGACCGTTGCCAGCGCAACCACCGAAAACGATCGCGATCGTGGTCCGTCGCTGGCCGCCATGCGCCGTCGTCGCGACAAGAAGATGGGCCGCAACCAGCAGGATGCGCCAAAGCTGAGCCGTGAAGTGACCATTCCTGAAGCGATCACGGTGCAGGAATTGGCCAACCGCATGGCCGAGCGCTCGGTAACCGTGATCAAGCTGCTGATGCAGCAGGGTCAGATGGCCACGATCAACGACGTTCTTGACGCCGATACGGCTGAACTGATCGCGACCGAACTGGGCCACACCGTTAAGCGTGTGTCGGAAGCCGACGTGGAAGAGGGCTTGTTCGATATTGCATCGGACGACAAGGCCGAGGATCTGACCGATCGTGCGCCTGTTGTGACCATCATGGGTCACGTTGACCACGGCAAGACCTCCTTGCTCGACGCGATCCGCGAAGCCAATGTGGTGTCGGGTGAAGCCGGTGGCATCACCCAGCATATCGGCGCCTACCAGGTCGAAAAGAACGGCAGCAAGATCACCTTCCTTGATACCCCCGGCCACGAGGCGTTCACCGCCATGCGTGCCCGCGGCGCCCAGGCGACCGATATTGCGGTTCTGGTGGTGGCAGCCGATGACGGCGTGATGCCGCAGACGATCGAATCCATCCGCCACGCCAAGGCAGCGGGTGTTCCGATCATCGTGGCCATCAACAAGATGGACAAGCCCGAAGCCAACCCGACCCGCGTTCGCACCGAGCTCTTGCAACACGAAGTGTTCGTGGAATCCATGGGCGGCGACGTGCTGGACGTGGAAGTTTCGGCCAAGACCCAGGCCGGCCTCGACAAGCTGCTCGAAACCATCCTGCTGCAGGCCGAAGTGCTTGAACTCAAGGTAGCCCGCGACGGGCGCGCCGAGGGTCTGGTCATCGAAGCCAAGCTCGATCGCGGTCGCGGTGCCGTCGCGACGGTTCTGGTGCAGCGCGGTACACTGCGCGTCGGTGACATCCTGGTTGCCGGCACCGAGTTTGCCCGTGTGCGTGCCCTGATCAACGACAAGGGCGAGCAGGTCAAGGAAGCCGGTCCCTCTATTCCGGTGGAAGTGCTGGGCTTTACCGGCGTGCCGAGCGCGGGCGACCGCTTCTCGGTGGTCGAGACCGAAGCGCGTGCTCGTGAAGTTACCGAATACCGTCAGCGCGCAATCCGCGAGAAGACGGCAGGCGGCGGAGCCACGAGCCTTGAGCAGATGATGAATCAGCTCAAGGTCGCCGGCATCGCCAAGTTCCCGCTGATCATCAAGGGTGACGTGCAGGGTTCGGTGGAGGCCATTGTGGCTTCGCTCAACAAGCTCTCGACCGACGAAGTGTCGGCGCAGATCCTTATGAGCGCGGTTGGCGGCATCACCGAAAGCGACGTGACCCTGGCTTCGGCATCGAACGCCATCGTCATCGGCTTCAACGTGCGTGCCAACAAGCAGGCGACGGATCTGGCCACCCGCGACGGCATCGAAATCCGATACTACAACATCATCTACGACCTCGTGGATGACGTGAAGAACGCGATGAGCGGCTTGCTTAAGCCGGAACGCCGCGAAACCTTTATCGGCAACGCGGAAATCCTCGAAGTCTTCCAGATCACCAAGGTCGGCAAGGTTGCCGGCTGCCGGATCACCGAAGGCATGGTGGAGCGTGGCTCGGGCGTGCGGCTTATCCGCGACAACGTTGTTATCCACGAAGGCAAGCTCAAGACGCTCAAGCGCTTCAAGGACGAGGTCAAGGAAGTTCAGACGGGTCAAGAATGCGGCATGGCCTTTGAAAACTACGAAGACATGCGCGCTGGCGACGTTATCGAATGCTTCCGCGTCGAAACGGTCCAGCGCACGCTGTAACCGTCGAGATCATAGACGAGCAAAAGGGCGCGGGGATTTCTCCCGGCGCCCTTTTTCATAGCCGCTTGGCCGCTTAGTTCAGCTGGACGATTACGCGGGTCTGGGTATCGACCAAGGCTGGACGGTCGCCGACATAGACATAAGAATAGCTGGAGTCTGGAACGCGAACGAGTTCAACGCTTTCCGGAACTACATAGCCAACTGTCACATCGCCTTCGAGCTCGACTGGATCGATCGGATTGCTGGTGACGTAGTCGGCTGAAGTCTGCGGCACGAGATAGCCGGGGGACTGCACAAAGGCGCGCGACTCGAGATCCACGATCCAGACGCGATCATTGGCATAGACATAGCCGTAAGAATCATCGCCCTCGATCGGGTAGATGGTGACATCGGACGGAACCACAAAGCCAACATCGACGCTGTCGCTGAGGTAGATGGGTTCAACCGGCTGCGCCATAGCGTATTCAACGCTGGAGGCCTGAACGCCGGCGCCTGCACCAAGGGTTGCCCCGGCAAAGCCGCCGATGATCGCGCCGATCGGGCCGCCAACAACGGCGCCTACCGACGCGCCCACTGCGCCGCCGCTGGCACCGCCAACAAGCGCACCTTCTTCGGCGTCCTGTTCAGCAGCGGATTCAACACCCACCACCCGGTCCTGGGCCATTGCCGGCAGGCTTGCGGCGGCGAGCGAAATTGCGGCCACGGAGGCCATGAGGATCTTTTTCATTGTTCTTGTCCTTTAGTGGAGTGGCGAGCCACTCATTGTGCGGGCAGCGCATGTCGCAAAGACCTGCGCCCATTGTTCCGCCCCGTGCCAACAAACGGAGGACAAGCCCGTTCGTTCCGAAGCGCTAGAGCAGCCGCTCGATGGCCGGCGCAAGACTTTCCGGCTCCACGCCCGGGGCGAAGCGCTCCACCACATGACCATCCCGGCCCAGCAGGAACTTGGCAAAGTTCCAGCTGATGTCCTCGCTTTCAGCGCCAGGCGCTGATCGCTTGAGCCAGGTATAGAGCGGATGCTCACCCGGACCATTCACCTCGATCTTGCTGAACAGGGGAAAGGAAACCTCATAGGAAAGGGAGCAGAACCGAGCGATCTCTGCGGCACTTCCTGGTTCCTGTTCTGCGAACTGATTGCAGGGAAAACCAAGAACAACAAAACCCCGGTCGCCAAAGCGCCTATAAAGCGCCTCGAGCCCCTCATATTGTGGCGTCAGCCCGCATTTGCTCGCGACATTGACCACCAAGACTACTTTGCCGAGATAGTCGGCCAGCGGCTGCGTTGTTCCATCCAGCAATTGTGGGCTGAAATCGCCGAGTGTCATGACCATGATCGCTCCTGCCCGGAATAGTGCTGAACGTTTCTAGCACAGGCCTGGCAAGGGGGCAAAAAGGGGCGCCATCGAAATGGCAAAGCATCCTTCTGGCAGCGAGGACAAGCTGCTGCCTGCGACAATCAGGCGCCAAGGCTACGTAGTTCAACTGCTATACGCCCCGTAGTTTATACAGGTAAGTTCAAGCCCGGGGACGCAATGCTGGATTGTCCATGATTGCCCACTTTTGCTACGAGCGCATACCTCCGCCAGACTGTATTTCCGTTGAGCTGATCAGCGGGCGGAGCGGAGCGCTTGGGCTGGTGAATCTGCCCCCGCAAGCCTTCCGGCAAATGGAGAGCCTCAGCCCTGCGGCAGCTCGTTCGGGCGATGCCATGTCCTTGCCCTTTGCCTTGAGCTATGCGGTGCTGGCGGCCTCCATCAGCGGCTGCCAGCTCAGCATTGCCGGCGAAAGAGCGCTCTGGCCTACAAACTGGGGTGCGCTCATAGACTGATTGCCCGGCTAAGATCGATCTCCCCGAAAATGGCGGCCTTGGCGACCGTTTGCACCCGGTTGGTTGAGCGAAGCTTGCGGGCCGACGAGTGGATGTGAAATTCCACCGTGCGGGGCGTTATTTCCAGCTTGCCGCCAATTTCCTCGGCCGTAAGGCCTGCCGCGACCCAGGTCAGGACAGCCCGTTCGCGTCGCGAAAGGATAAAGGGCTTGGATGGCTTGGCATCGGACGTGTCCAATGCGGCGGCAGCCTGCCCCAGGGTGATGGTACCGACATAGCCGATATAGTGCCCCGCTGCATCAAACAGCGGATTGGAGGTGGCCGGCACAAGCTGGTAGTGCCCGGTTGCCTGCAGGATGCGGTATTCGGTCTGAAACGGGCGCCGTTCGATCCTCGCGCTGGTGAGGCCGGCAAGGGCCGCTTCCTTGTCATCGGGGTGGATGACGGCGAGCCAGCCATAATGGAGGGCGTGGTCATGGGCCTGGCCGGTCGTGGCGGTCCATTGCGGGTTCACATAAATGGCGCAGCCATTTTCATTGGCGAGCCAGATCATGTGGGGCACGGGATCAGACAAGAAACGGATCGCCTGCCTCTCGGGCGTCCAAACTTTTTCCGCCTCAGAATCCACCAGCATGCCCATCTGCACAATTGCGCCACAATCATCATAATCACGGAACAGCTTTGGGACAAAGATAAATGTTTATCGTTCTATTTTCGCTCCTGAGCGACGGGAGAACATGGAGGCGCGCCGAAGCACCGGCAGGCCTGAAGGCTTCCGGTTCGGAACGGTGAGACGGACCCCGAGACGCCCAGCGTCCCGATAGGGAATGGGAGATGAGACACAGGGCGCCTCGGGGTGCCCGGGATTTTCTGGCGCGCGCGACTCTGGCTTCCGCAAGGCCCCTGGCCCGCCAAAAGCACTTCCGCTTGCCCAGGCAGGAGCACGACCTCCCACCCCCCGGTTGTTGCTGCGCCATTGGCCGTGCACGCCGTCTCTGCGCAGCAATGGGGTGAGTGTAAGGGAGACGAAGGAGAGGGGGAGAAGCGGCATTGTTTGGCGCGGATGTCTTGGCTCCCGCAACAGTCGCGCCAGTCCCGGCGTTGCTCTTGGCCACAGGGGAGAACTGCATGGGCACCGACATCACCCAATACCACGAACCCACAGATGCGAAAGCCAATGCACCGGCCCGGGCGCGCCTGCGCTGGAGCTGGGGCAAGGCCAGCATGGAAGTGGACGCCGAGATAACGCCAACAGGATTTCTGGGGATTGGCGGCATGGTCGGGCTGATCCTGCTCGCCGTGGTGCCGATCATCTCGGCAGGAGGGAAGGCCAAGCGGCGTTAGGAGGGCGGGTTGGTGTTGCGGGCGCCTGATGCGATGGTGGTCATGGGTTGTGAAGCAGCCCGCAGCGGCAGGGGAAATTCCGCGCAGTGTACCTCAGGGTGAGCCTGTTGAACGGAGAGGCGTGGCACTCGGCTCTCCACTCTCTCGGCCCCGTGGTTCGACAGGCTCACCATGAGGCCTTTAGGGCCTTGGGTGGAGGTCTCGGGCTTTGGGCGATTTGCGCAGCACTGAATCCTTCCCCGTTTTCCCTCGGGCGAGGGGCGATCGCTCCTGCGGCCCCTTGCTCTCCTCAGTAGCCCTCATGGTGAGCCTGCCGAACCACGAGGGCGTGGCACCCCGACCCGCCATGCAGCCTTGGAACTTGGTTCTTGAGAATGGATGGTGCCACATCCTCGATCGTCATCCTTCGGAGTTGGAAAGAGGAGACTGCAGGGCGGAGCAATCGTTAAGTGCAGAGCCCCCGGGTCGAGCCCAGGGGTGACGAGGTGTGAGTTGGCGGTCCATCGGATCCAACATGGGTTTGGGGGTCCTCGCCTTGTCTATCCGGTTTAGCGGGCGCACCAAATTCTACTCCCAGGAGTCCCCTTACTAGCCGCAAGAACTCACCGCCGCTGGAACTGTTGGATGCGGACCGCCAGTTTGTGCCGCAGATCGGCGATCTTGGCCGTGTCGCCGACTTTTTCTCGCTCATGCACCATAGGGCGCAGGCGGCGCACCGGGGCGGGGGCATTGGGTATGGACCACATGAAGCATTTCTTGTCGTCGTGCCAGCCGGTCTGGCGCACTTCATAATTCTCCATCTCGGCGAGCGCCTGCCCCAGCTGCGTCAAGAGCCCACCATGGTCGGGCGCGGCCATCGGCAATTTGTCCCATCCCGGCCCAAAGACCCACGCATCGGCCAGCAAGGCCTCCGCCACGATCCGCGTCTGCTCGGCAATAGGCGTTTCAGGCTTGCGCGCGGCCAGCGGGGCAATCTGCTTGTGGAGCGCTGTGAGTTTAAGCCACAGCGCCTCATGGCGCCCCGCCAGCTTGAGGGTAACGGGCGGGGGTGTGTGAGGTTTGAGCAAGGTTGAACTCCTGTGTTTGGCCTAGGGCCGGAACAGGAGAGGGTAAGCGGCGGTGAGGGGAGGGGGATTAGTCAGGTTTTGCGGACCGCCAGCTTCCAGGGGTATTCCCCAGAAAGCATACATTGAGCCGCCAATCTACTCGGCACAGAAAGTTGCTTGTCGTCAGAAGTGATCGCCGGTCCGAAAGGGACCTATTCGCGTGCTGGCGGTTACCAAATACGCGGTGCTCCAACCGATAATCAGGAATCCCGTCACACCCGCTCATGCGGCACTGCTGCAAACCACATGGCCAATGCATTCGGACATGATGCGCGGCACAACCGCCAAGGACTTCCAAACCGCTTTCGTGTGTAGCATGATCCTGTTCCATCAGAGCGCGGCTGAATTCACGCGACACCACTCTGACGATGCCTTGAATCGGAACAATCACTCAGGACATCATCGCTGCTCAGCAGGTGGAGATCGCCGCGATGCAAGCCTAGCTGCGCGAACTATCGCATTAACCGCCGCGGAATGAGTTAACCATCCAAAACGAACAACGGAGATACAAGTGTTCCACCATCTAGTTGTTGCCGTCGACGGCTCAGAGCTAGCCGAGAGGGCGCTCAGGTCCAGCCTTGAACTTGCAAGAGTGCATGGCTCCAGGGTGACGATCATAACGTGTACCGATCCGATCAGTGCCGGCCTTGGGACCGGAGGTTTCGGCACCTTCGACGCTGCCTCGGTCATAAAACAGCTGGAGCAAGCCTACGCCGCAGAGGCAAACCAGGTCCTTGATGCTGCCAAAAAAACCTCCACCGAAGCAGGCATAGACGCCGAGACCCTCTATGTGCCCAACCAGAGGGCGGCGGACAGCATTCTGGAAAATTCGGAGAAGCTTGGCTGCGACCTTGTGGTTATGGGATCACATGGCCGAAGGGGATTTCAAAAGCTGCTGCTTGGAAGCCAGGCGGCAGCCGTCCTGGCTGGCTCGAAAGTTCCCGTGCTCATCATCAAGTAGAAGGGACTGGATTAGCTCTTTTGTGGTTGTCCTTCACGCCGTGCAGTCAATGGCAAGGTACCTAATATCATCGGCCAATGCCAAACGACTGTGAACGAGCGTAGGCACCTGCCAAGGGCTCATGAATGCACCCACAGCCATCAGAATTGCACCTTCATTCTACAGACTACGCGATCATTCATCACACCACCGGCGTCTTTAAGGGTGCCGGTCCGGCAAATTGGATGTTCAGATATAAGTGAACCGGCGTCGCCTGCCGCAACCGATCAACACAGCTTTGGACAGTGTGCAGAGGCGTTCCGGTTCCTCTACGCGCGTCAGCGCGGTGCGTTGCGCAGCGCGTCGCGAATTTCAGTGAGAAGCACCTCTTCCTTGCTCGGGGCGGCGGTGGTTTGCACGGGCTCGGCAGCGGCCTGGCGCTTGAGGCGATTGATTGCCTTGACCACCAGAAACAGCACAAAGGCAATGATGGTGAACTTGACCACGGCGTTGATGAACAGCCCGATATTGAGCGTGGCAACGCCAGCGGCCTTGGCTGCGGCAACCGAGGGGACCGCGACATTGTCAGGGTTGGACAGCACCACGAACAGATTGGAAAAGTCGATGCCGCCGATGATCAGGCCGATCAGCGGCATGAAAATGTCGTCAACGATCGATGAAACGATCGCACCAAAGGCAGCCCCGATAATGACCCCGATGGCCAGGTCGATCATGTTGCCCTTGATGGCAAAATCACGAAATTCCTTGAACATAGTTCCCGTCCTTTGTTGAACTGACCTTGTTGAGGCGCCCGCGCGACCCCGCTAGCAGCAAGCATTAATAGTCCTGTTTGCAATTGCAATGGGCCGCGATGTCGTCTTAGGCGGCCCGGCAAGCCAGGAATGGCCGCTTCTCTGGCCTGTGTGCCAGTGCGGGTGTGGGGCTGGAGCGGAAATCGCGGGTGATTGCCCGGTTCGCCGTTCCGCGCTATTCTTGTGGCATGTGTAAGCACGCAGAGACCCTCTAAGACCTCGCTCCACGCTGGGCGAGGTGATGATCGAACCAGATTGCCGGCAGACGCTATGCTGCCCGCGATCCAGTGTTTTTGTGCGCCCGAAGCGGCGCCGATCTCGGGTCTTTCCCCATGAATATCTCCAAACCAGAGCAAAAGGTGCTCCATGCGCTCGCGCAGGGTGGTTGCATCAAGCCGCTCAAGGACGACAAGGGCCGCATTGCGCAGGTGGAATGCTTTAATCGCGAGGGGTGGCTGCTGGCGCAATGCACCTTGCCGATCTTCAAGAAGCTGCGCAGCAAGGGCGCGATCGCCTCGCACAACGGCTCCCCCTATCGCATCTCGCGTCGGGGTCTTGAGCTGGTCCGGAGCCAGCTCGACAATCGCTGAACGGCAGGGGCCCAACGGTCCCTGCACTTTGGCGCGCCGATCAGCTGTTGGGTTTTGCCTTGCCGTCGATAAGAACGGCTTGCTGCCAGGGGCTTGGGGCCTTGTCGGTGCGGTGGATGCAGCCCACCCAGCAGCAGGGACGCTTGTTGCCCTCAAGCAGCTCTTCCCCGGTGCGCCGGATGCGGCGCTGGCGGGTTGCAGGCTGCTTGGCATCCTCCACCCAGCAGATGAATTCGTTGCGGCCCAGGGGCGTAAGGTTCTCCCACAAGCCGAGGAGCTTCGGGTCCGAACGAATGGCTGCTTCAAGATCGTCCCCAGCTTGATGCACTGTGCCTTGCGGAAAAGCGGTCATGGAAACCTCCAGTGAGCGAGGCAAGTTGGCCGAGGTTAGACTTTCGAGATTGCCGATTTGAGGGTGTCCATCGGCGTAACCAAGTACGACTTTCAGTCGATCAGGCAGCTTTGGTCAGCAGGTCAGGCGAGAGGTGCGCGCGAGCGTCGAGCACTTCCATACCCACGATGCGGCCTTCGGCGTCGAAATCGAGAACAATGCCTTCCGATACTTCTTCGCTCTCCTGAACCTTTTCAGGAGAGAAGCGGATGTAAGCGGCGTTGGCCGCTGAGTCGTAGGTCACCTGCGGTGTCATTGCCGCCTCGCGCGACGATCCAGAAACGCTGATATTATACGTATGTTGTCGTCGGTTTCCACACATGCAACGAAATGAGAAGACTCCCACCTAGCCTCCCTTGGGCTGGGTCGGAACAGAAAGAGGGTCTGCTGCGGCCCGCTTCCTCCCCCTGAAGGGGAGGTTAGGTGGGGGTGACTGCACATTCGCTCCGGGTGCCCGCTGCCTTTGGCAGCGACCCGGCGACTAGCCTGCCGTGGCGCCGCTGGCGCCGCGGCTTCGCCGAAGGCGAACCGGCTAGTCGTCGCCCATCTTGAGCGCCTTGATAAACGCCTCCTGCGGGATTTCCACCGAGCCGAACTGGCGCATCTTCTTTTTACCGGCCTTCTGCTTTTCGAGCAGTTTGCGCTTGCGAGTGGCGTCGCCACCATAGCACTTGGCCGTCACGTCCTTGCGCATGGCGCGCACCGTTTCGCGGGCGATGATCTTGCCGCCGATGGCGGCCTGGATCGGGATCACGAACAGATGGGGCGGGATCAGTTCTTTCAGCTTTTCGCACATGACGCGGCCGCGCGATTCGGCAACCGTGCGGTGCACCAGCATGGAGAGGGCGTCGACGGGCTCGGCATTGACGAGGATCGAGAGTTTCACCAGATCGCCGGGGCGGTGCTCGTCGAGATGGTAATCAAAGCTCGCATAGCCTTTGGAGATGGACTTCAGCCGATCATAGAAATCGAACACCACTTCGTTGAGCGGCAGATCATATTCCACCATGGCGCGATTGCCGACATAGCTCAGGTTCCGCTGGATGCCGCGGCGATCCTGGCAGAGCTTGAGGATCGAGCCGAGATATTCGTCTGGCGTGAGGATGGTCGCCTTGATCCAGGGCTCGCGGATTTCCTCGATCTTCATCACATCAGGCAGATCGGCCGGATTGTGGAGCATGATGGTTTCGCCATTGGTCATGGCGACCTCGTAGACCACCGAAGGGGCGGTTGCGATCAGGTCGAGGTTGAACTCGCGGCTCAGGCGCTCTTGGATGATTTCGAGATGAAGGAGGCCTAGGAAGCCGCAGCGGAAGCCGAAGCCCAGCGCTGCCGAGGTTTCCATTTCGAAAGAGAATGAGGCGTCGTTGAGCCTGAGCTTGCCCATGGCGGCGCGCAGCTCGTCGAAATCGGAGGCATCCACGGGAAAGAGGCCGCAGAACACCACGGGCTGCGCCGGCCGGAACCCGGGCAAGGGGTTGGCGGTGGGCTTTTTGTCCTCGGTAATGGTGTCGCCGACATTGGTTTCGGCCACTTCCTTGATGGAGGCGGTGAAAACGCCCAATTCGCCCGGGGTCAGTTCCTTGACCTCGACCAGCTTGGGCGTGTTGACGGCGACGCGGTCGAGCTCATAAACGGCGCCCGAGGCCATCATGCGGATCTTTTGGCCCTTCTTCATCACGCCATCGATGATGCGCACGAGAACCACGACCCCAAGGTAGGTGTCGTACCAGCTATCCACCAGCAGCGCCTTGAGGGGGGCGTTGATGTCGCCCTTGGGGGCAGGGAGGCGATGCACGATCGCTTCCAGCACGCCCTCGATGTTGAGGCCGGTCTTGGCAGAGATTTCAACCGCGTCCGACGCGTCGATCCCGATCACGTCCTCGATCTGCTGTTTCACGCGATCAACGTCCGCGGCGGGCAGGTCGACCTTGTTGAGCACGGGGACGATCTCGTGATTGGCGTCGAGCGCGTGGTACACATTGGCAAGCGTTTGCGCCTCAACGCCCTGGGACGCATCGACCACAAGCAGCGAGCCTTCCACGGCCGCCATGGAGCGCGACACTTCATAGGCGAAGTCGACGTGTCCGGGCGTGTCGATGAGGTTCAGGATATAGGTTTCCCCATCCTGCGCCTTGTAGGAGAGGCGCACGGTCTGCGCCTTGATGGTGATGCCGCGCTCGCGCTCGATATCCATCGAATCGAGCACCTGCTCCTTCATCTCGCGCTGGTCCAACCCGCCCGTATTCTGGATCAGGCGATCGGCGAGGGTGGATTTGCCATGGTCGATATGGGCGACAATGGAGAAATTGCGGATGTGCGAGAGGGGCGTTGTCATGCGCGTGCGTGTAGCAGAAGCCGGCAGAGGCGCAAAGATGGTTTCCGCAGGGTTAAAGCCGTCCCCTCGCTGGGCGAGGTGACGGTTTGTCCATGTTTATTGTGCGGGAGCAGCCGGGGCGGGCGCTTCGGTCTGGCCAGCCGCAGGGGCGGTGGATCTGTAGATGTCGGCAACAGCCTGCACGCCCAGCCGGTCCGGGCTACCTTCGGTGCAGTCCGGGCTGGTCTTTTCAACATCGGCCTTGACCTGCGCATAAGCCTTTTCGGCCGTAGGCGCATCCATGAGGAGCGAGGTTTCCAGCCGCTTCTGGTCGGCATTCATGCCGTTGATGACGCCTTCCTCGAAACTGATGGCGCAGATTTCGATCACAGCCTTGGTGGCATACATGCCGGTCAGCAGATTGGCTTGCTTGGGCGTGGCATCGATCGGGGCTGCTGGATCGACCACGACCTCGGACGGGGCAGGAACGGCTTGTTGCGCCAGGGCAATGGTGGGAGAGGCAAGAAGCGCGAGTGCGAGAAGGGGGCGGATCATGGGAAAGCTCCGTTAGGGTGCGGAAAAGACGCTTGGCTCTCCTTCAACGAGGTGATTATGGCCTGAGCGCGGCGCTTGAGGGCATCAGGCCAGCGGCGGGAAACAAAGATAGCGCATTGGCGCGGGCGCGCGCCTCGTCTAGCCTTGGCCAAAATCGAGTGGGCGCGACATGGCACAAGCAAGCGACGTTGTTATTCTGGGAGCCGGCATTGTCGGCATTGCGACGGGCATTCACCTGCTGCGGCGCGGAAGAAGCGTGACGCTGGTCGACAAGCGCGAGCCGGGGCATGAAACCTCGTTTGGCAATGCCGGGATCATCCAGCGCGAAGGCGTGCGGCCGCATCCTTTCCCGCGCGATCTGCACATGCTGCTGCAAGTGGGGCTGCACCTGTCCACCGCTGCACGCTACGAACCGCTGGCCCTGCCGCGCCTGGCACCGGCCCTGCTGCGCTATTGGTGGGCCTCCTCGCCCGAGCATTACCGACGCGTAGTTCGCGCCTATGCGCCCCTGATTGGACGATCGATCGTCACCCATGCCGATCTCATGGTCGAGGCCGGGCCGCAAGCCGAAGCGCTGGTCAGCAAAGGGGGCTGGCTCCTCGCGTTCCGGTCGGAAAAAGGGTTGCGGCATGAGGCGGAAAAGGCACAGGGCGATGCTGCCGAATTCGGTATCGGGCACAAGGTGGTGGAATGGCCCGAATTGCAGCGCATGGAGCCGTCACTGATCGGCGGCTTGGTGGGCGCGATCCACTGGACCGATCCGTGGACGGTGCGCGACCCCGGTGCGCTGGTGAGCGAGTATTTTGCCTTGTTCCAGCGGCTGGGCGGCGTGTTTGTCCAGGGCACGGCCGATGGCTTGACCGAGACCAATGGCGGCTGGAGCACGGAGGTGGACGGAGCCACCTATCAGGGCCGGCAGGCCGTTATTGCGCTCGGGCCCTGGGCGCCCGAAGTGCTGGACAAGCTGGGCTATTACCTGCCGCTGTTCGTCAAACGCGGCTACCACATGCATTATGGCACGCAAGGCAATGCCATGCTCAACCGGCTCGTGCTTGATGCCGAGGTGGGCTATGTGCTGGCGCCCATGGCGCGCGGAATCCGGCTGACCACAGGCGCGGAATTTGCCATGCGCGATGCAGCGCCGACGCCGGTGCAACTGGGCAAGGCTGAACGGGCAGCACAGGAGATATTCCCGCTTGGGGAGCGGCGTGATCCCGAGCCGTGGAAAGGGGCACGCCCCTGTACCCCCGATATGATGCCCATTATCGGCAAGGCGCCGCGGCATGAAGGACTGTTCGTGGGCGTGGGCCATGCGCACCATGGGTTTACGCTGGGACCAGCCACGGGAGAATTGCTGGCGCAGCAGATGACGGGAGAACCAACGGCAATCGATACCAAGCCGTTCGGTATGGAACGGTTCCTGGGGCGGATGGGGCGTTGAAGATTCTGGGGGGATGATTCTAGTGCATCCAGCAGGTGTCACCCCCGGCTCAAGGCGGGGCATGGGTTGAATGGCTTATAGCTATTCTGCCAAGCGCGCCTTCATCCTAGCGATTATTCCTGCGGCCTTGAGCATCAGGGCCATGTCGATGTCGCCCTCGCTGGCGCCGGGGTTAGCGTCGGTCCAGACGGGTATCACGAGTTCGTGGTCTTGCCTTTGCTCGCCCAGCTGTTCGCTGAGCACAGCGCGGACGTGGCCGGTGATACGGCCCGGCAGGCGCGGATGGCTTTGCTTGTCCTGCACCGCAATGTCGATCAAATCCAAACGCCCTGGCCCCCTGCCGGCACGAGCATGTGCCAGACAGGGTAATCGGCGATTCCCTGCTTGGTTTCCCTGGGGTGAACCCCGATTTGATCGGCAATCAAACCTTGACGCGGTGTTCCACCATGCCAGCGTCGCCGAATACCCGCAGGTAACGCTCGATTTCGGCAGGAGTGCCGGTTGCCTTGGCGGGATTGTCGGACAGCTTGACGGCAGGGCGGCCATTGGCCTCGCTGACCTTGGCGACGATGGAGATTGGACCGAGGCCGGGATTGGGGCCATCGGGAGCGCAACCCTCGAAGTCATTGGTGAGGTTGGTGCCCCAGCCAAAGGCCATGCGCACCTTGCCTTCGAAATGAAGATAGGCTTCCTCGATCATGTCGACATCGAGCCCGTCCGAAAAGATCAGGAGCTTTTCCTGTGGGTCGCGGCCGCGTTCCTTCCACCACGCGATGATGCGCTCGCCCCCTTCAATGGCGGGGGCGGAATCGGGCCGGAAGCCGGTCCAGTCGGCAACCCAGTCAGGCGCGTGCTTGAGGAAGGAATCGGTGCCAAAGGCATCGGGCAGGACAATCTTGAGATTGCCGCCATAATAGCTCTCCCAATCCTGCAGAACCTGGTAGGGCGAGGCCTTGAGGGCTTCGTCAGTTTTGGCAAGGGCGGCAAGGACCATGGGCAGCTCATGGGCATTGGTGCCCAGGGCTTCGAGGTCATTGTCCATGGCAAGCATGACATTGCTGGTGCCGGTAAAAGCGTCGCCAATCCCTTCCTTGAGTGCCTCGACGCACCAGCGCTGCCAAAGAAACGAATGGCGGCGCCTTGTGCCGAAATCGGAAATCTTGAGCTCGGGAAGCTTTTGAAGGCGCTCGACCTTGTCCCACATCTTGGCCTTGGCGCGGGCGTAAAGCACATCGAGCGTGAAGGGCCCGTAGTGCTTCATCGCGGCGCGCGAGCGCAATTCGTTGATGATAGCGAGGGCCGGGATTTCCCACATAGTGGTTTCGAGCCAAAGCCCGGGAAATTCCAGAACGAACTGGCCGTCCCGCTTTTCAAGCCGAAACTCGGGCAGGCGGAAATCTTCGAGCCACTTCAGGAACGCCGGCTCGAAAATCTGGCGCGAGCCGTAAAAGCTGTTGCCTGCCAGCCAGATCATTTCCTTTTTGGTGAACCGAAGGGTGCGGCAATGTTCCAGCTGCGCGCGCAACTCCTCGATATCGATCTCCTCGGCCAGCTTGACCGACTTGGTGCGATTGATCAGCGAGAAGGTGGCGTTGACCTTGGGGTAGAGCCCCCAGATCATCTGCAGCATCAGGAGCTTATAAAAGTCCGTATCGAGCAGCGATCGCACAATGGGATCGAGCTTCCAGGTGTGATTGTAAACCCGCCGGGCAATATCGGTGTAGATCGCCATGGACATTCCTTTTCGCGGGCTGCTTTTAGCCTGTGCCGGACATGATGGAAAGGCGCCGAGGGGCCGAGGCGTCTAGTCGCCGAGCTGAAATCGCTCGAAGCGCTCGAGCGCCAAATCTATGGCGGTTTTCTCCTCTGCACCCATAGGAGCGATATCCGTCCAATTCTGGATCAGGAGCTTGCCGGCTACGCGGTCGGTCTTGAAGTCGATGGCGGCAACGATACGGTCACCCACGAGAACCGGCAGGGCGAAATAGCCGAAGCGCCGTTTGGCTGCGGGAACATAGGCCTCGAACACATGCTCATAATCGAAAAAGAGCTTGAGCCGCTTGCGCTGGATTACCAGCGGATCAAAGGGAGAAAGGATATGAACAAGGCTTGGCGGCTCGATCAATTGCTCCAGCGTCTGCGGCTCTGCCCAATGTTCCACGGCGCTGCCCTCGATGCGGACGGGCAGCAGCAGCTTGCGTCGCACCCGGCTGTCGATGAGTTCGCGCACAGCCTTTTTGGCGGGCGCATTGAGGTGGCAGATTGAATCCAGGCTCACCAAAGCCTGGCTGCGCAGGGCCCGGTCAAGGAGATAGGCGGTGGTTTGCCGCGCGGTAGCAGGCTTGGGCGGTGCGCTCCAGCCAAAATGACGGGCGAAAAGGTCATAGGTCTTGACCATGCCCTGGCGCACCGAAATGGCGACCAGCCCCTGGAAGAACATGGCTTCCAGCACGCGCTTGGATGGCTTGCGGCTGGCCCAGGGGTGGTTCTTGCTGACCAGCTCATCATCGGCAATGTCGCGGATCGACAAGGGCCCTTCGGTGCGCAGCCGCCCGAGCATGGCCTTGATTTCCTCGGAAGTAACCGAGCCGAACCAGCGGCTGGTGCCCACACGATGCCCTTTCATTGCGGGAAGAAAAAACGGCAGCGCTGAGATTGGCACATAGCTCAGCGCATGGGTCCAGTATTCAAAGATCGATTTGTCGGCCGATTGCAGCTGGGTCAGGTCGGAGCGGCGGTACTGGGGGATGCGGGTCTGCAGGATATGATGGTGGCAGCGCTCGATCACATTGATGGTGTCGATCTGCACATAGCCGAGCTGTTCAATTGCTTGTTGGGTGGCTTGCGGCCCAGCGCCGAACGGTTCGGTTGCATCGAGCTTTTGCGCCGCGATCCAGAGATAGCACGCGCGTGTTTGCGAAACGGAGAAAGTGGCTTTGGGCACGGGGGCATCCGAATCTTGGGCGCCCCAAGGATGGGCAGCCCGAGCCCGACGTCAAGCTGGTGCGTCAGACCACGCGCAGCAGCGGACGGCGCGACCAGTGGACAAGGCTTACTTCCATCATGCCCTCGCCCGCCGAGGTCGCAACCAGCGCATAGCGGAAACGCTCGGCGATGGGCCGCAATTGCTCGGTGGCCGCTGCCGACAGGGTGCGCTGCACGAGGGGGACGCCCTGCGCCAGCAGCACGCTGACCGATCCGACTTCCACGCCCAGATCGAACTCGGCACCGCGCCCGGGAAAGCGCATGCGCACATCATCAATGATTTCGATCGTCTGCATCTGGGTAGCCTCTGCACGTCCTCATCGAACTTCACGCCTCTTGGTGAAGGAAAGGTTAACTCCGTCCAGGCTGCGGTAAACCAATCGCGACCAGCTTGTGTTGGAACGATGTGGAGAACGACCCGTTGGCAAGGCTCGGAACGGATGGTGCCATGCCTGAAAAAGACGATGTGCTCCCGATCATCGAGGAAAGCGTCACGCTCGAAAAGCGCGACGTCGTCACCGAGCGGGTTCGTGTTCACACAAGGACCACGACAGAGGACGAGCTGGTTTCAGCCGCCCTCGAGCGCACGGATGTCGAGGTCACGCGTGTTCCTGTGGATCGCGAGATCGACGCGGCCCCCCCGATCCGCACCGAAGGCGGCGTCACGATCATTCCGGTCGTGGAGGAAATTCTTGTTGTCGAGAAGCGGCTAGTGCTCCGCGAGGAAATCCATGTCCGCCAAACAGCGATCACCGAAAATGTCGAACTCCCCGTCACGCTGCGCAAGCAGCATGCGGTGATCGATCAGCGGGATGTCGCACCCAACCCAAACGAAGAGGAAACGTGAAGTGAGCCAAATTTCAGCCAATTCGACCCGAACCATTTCGGCCATGTTCGACAGCCGGAACGACGCCCAGCGCGCCGTGGATCGCCTGCTCGAAGCCGGCATTCCCCAAGCCAATGTGCGCCTCGTTCCCGGCTATGAAAACGATACGCCTGTCACCAACCGGTCCGAGCAGCACAAGGGCTTTTTCTCTTCGCTCGCTGATCTCTTCATGCCCGATGAAGATCGCTACACCTATGCCGAGGGCTTGAGCCGCGGCGGCTACATGGTTGTCGCCAGCGATATTGACATGGCCTATTACGATCGCGCCATCGACATTCTAGACGATGAAGGCTCGATCGACCTGGACCAGCGCGAGCAGAGCTGGCGCTCGGAAGGCTGGACCGGCTTCCAGACCGACGCAACCGGTTCGAGCTATAGCCTGGGTGCCGATACCATGGGCGCCTCTGCCGCAACCTCCACGGATCGCGACATCGATTCGACAGCCGGCTTTGGCACCACCAATGACGAAGTCATTCCGGTGGTGAATGAGCGCCTTGTCGTGGGCAAGCGCGACGTCAATCTCGGCCGCGTCCGCGTGCGCTCCTATTTGCGCGAAGAACCCGTCAGCGAAGACGTTAATCTGCACGAAGAGCGCGTGACGCTGGAACGCCGCCCGGTTGACCGTCCGCTTACAGATGCCGACGCCGCCTTCCGCGACCGCACGATCGAAGCCGAAGCCCATGCCGAAGAAGCCGTGATCGGCAAGGAAGCCCGTGTGACCGAGGAAATCTCGCTGCGCAAGGAAAGCACCGACCATCAGGAAACGATCAGCGACACGGTACGCAAGACCGAAGTCGAGATCGAGGATGATCGGAGCCTCGACAGCGAACGGCTGAGCCGGCGCTAACAACAAAGGGCACCTGCTCCAAAGCGGGTGCCGCAGATCAAACAACGCGGGCGGTCCGAATGGGCCGCTCGTACTCGTTTATGGACATGAAAAGATTTGGTGGAGCCAAGCGGGATCGAACCGCTGACCTCTTGCATGCCATGCAAGCGCTCTCCCAGCTGAGCTATGGCCCCATCTATTGGGTCTCGGAGGCTGGTAGCCGTCCGAAGCGAGGCGGAACTTATTGGATGATCCCGAACCGCGCAAGTGGCAAAATGACACTTTTTTATCCGACCGGCAGCTTTAGGCCGCCAGCCGGAAAATCATAGCGAAATCAACGGTCTTCGTCGCCGCCGACATCAAAGCCGAGTTCGTCGTCTGCGTCTTCGTCTTCTTCAAGGAAGACATCTTCCTCGTCGTCGCCGAGATCTTCGTCGACTTCAACGTCCTCGACGTCTGGAATATCCTCGTCGCCGGATTCCTCGGCGTCGGCATCTTCCAGCGACACGATTTCGGGTGCCGCTGCGTCCTCGGCTTCCTCTTCGACGTCCTCGTCATCCTCGTCATCCACCTTGCGGGCGGTTACGGGAGAAGGCTTGCCGGCCAGCACCTGCTCGAAATAGGAGCGCGGATAGCTTTTGCCGGTATAAGGGGAAACAATCGGATCCATGTTGAGATCGTAGAACTTCTTGCCCGTATCGGGGTCGATCCGCTTGGTGCCGCGTTCGGAACTGGCCATCGATGTTCCTCGTGGTGGAGTTTGGGGGCTCGGGGCCCTGTTCGGTCAGTCCGGTTATGGACAAAGCCGATAACTGTCAAACCCAAAATGCGAGCCGTGTGCCCAGCGCCTCATGTCCAGCACAACGCCGTGGCTGTGGATGGGCTCCCCCAGGCATATGTATTTTCCCCTCCGGGGCATTTGCGGCGCGCAACCATTGTGCCAAAGGGAGGAGGTCCGTGCCGTTTAAAGAGGAGCAAGGGATGATCATCGCCGTGGATGGACCCGCCGCCTCTGGCAAGGGCACGCTGGCCGAGGGCTTGGCCTGCCACTATGGGCTGCCACATCTCGATACAGGCCTGCTCTATCGCGCCGTGGGGCTGGCCGTGGCGGATTTGGAGGATCAGCCCGGTTTCGAGGAGGCGGCCATCGCGGCGGCGCGTGCGCTCGATGCCAGCCACTTGCAGGATATCGAGGAACTCACCAATGCCCGCACGGGGGTTCTTGCCAGCAAGGTCGCGGTGATCGGGCCGGTGCGCCAGGCACTGTTTGATTATCAGCGCGCTTTTGCCACCCAGCCCGGCGGCGCGCTGCTGGATGGCCGTGATATCGGAACGCGCATCTGCCCCGATGCCGATGTGAAGCTCTTTATTCAGGCCGACAGCAAGGCGCGCATGGAGCGTCGGGCGCGGCAGCTGGAAAAACGAGGGCAGGTGGTTGATCGTTATGCCCTGTTTCACCAAATAGAAGAGCGGGACGCCCGTGACATGGCCAATCCCCATGGTGGTTTCTATAAAGCTGATGACGCGCACTTGCTCGACACCACGCTTCTCGATATAGAGGCCGCACTCCGCGCAGCCATCGCGATCGTCGATCGGACCATGGCGCTCAAGGCAGGCCACTAGTTCGGCCTAATTTCCCCCTTGTGCGTTTCGGTCCCGGCGGTCAGCCAGCGAAAGCAGCGGGACATATCCCAATCAACTGTTCGACCGGGCGCTCGCGCGCCGGCATTTCCGTTTTGGGAATGGCGGGCCTTCGGTCTTCAACCTCAAGCCACCGGCGCAACGGAGAAGATATTTGGCACAGCAAACTGTGACGAAAGAAGATTTTGAATCGCTCTTGATGGACTCGTTTGTCGACAACGAGCCGCTAGAGGGTGCCGTCGTAAAGGGCACCGTGGTCGCGATCGAAAAGGATCTGGCGATCATCGACGTCGGTCTCAAGACCGAAGGGCGCATCGCGCTCAAGGAATTCGGCCAGGCTGGCCGTGACGGCACCATCAAGGTTGGCTCGATCGTCGAGGTCTATGTTGACCGCGTCGAAAACGCTGCCGGTGAAGCCGTTCTGTCGCGCGAGAAGGCTCGCCGCGAAGAGAGCTGGGTCAAGCTCGAAGAAATGTACAACAACAATGAGCGCGTTGAAGGCACCATCTTCAACCAGGTTAAGGGCGGCTTCACGGTCGACCTCGAAGGCGCCATCGCCTTCCTGCCGCGTTCGCAGGTGGACATCCGTCCGATCCGCGATATCGCCCCGCTCATGAACGTGCCCCAGCCGTTCCAGATCCTCAAGATGGACAAGCGTCGTGGCAACATCGTTGTTTCGCGTCGTGCCATCCTCGAGGAATCGCGCGCCGAACAGCGTTCGGAAATCGTGCAGCAGCTCGAAGAAGGCCAGATCGTCGACGGCGTGGTCAAGAACATCACCGATTACGGTGCGTTCGTGGATCTCGGCGGCATTGACGGCCTGCTCCATGTCACCGACATCGCATGGCGCCGTGTGAACCATCCATCCGAAGTGCTCACGATCGGCGAGACCATCAAGGTCCAGATCGTTCGCATTAACCACGAATCGCATCGCATCAGCCTCGGCATGAAGCAGCTGCAGTCCGATCCATGGGAAGGCATCGAAGCCAAGTACCCGATCAACGCCAAGTTCACTGGCCGCGTGACCAACATCACCGATTATGGTGCTTTCGTTGAGCTCGAGCCCGGCATTGAAGGCCTGATCCACGTCTCGGAAATGAGCTGGACCAAGAAGAACGTGCACCCCGGCAAGATCGTCTCGACCTCCCAGGAAGTCGAAGTGCTCGTGCTCGAGGTCGATCCCGACAAGCGCCGTATCTCGCTTGGTCTCAAGCAGACCCTGCAGAACCCATGGGAATCCTTCGCCGAGAAGTTCCCGGTCGGCTCCGTCATCGAAGGCGAAGTCAAGAACAAGACCGAGTTCGGTCTGTTTATCGGCCTCGAAGGCGATGTGGACGGCATGGTCCACCTGTCCGACCTCGACTGGCAGAAGTCGGGCGAAGTGGCCCTGGAAGACTACAACCGCGGTGACATGGTTTCGGCCAAGGTCCTCGACGTTGATGTCGAAAAGGAACGCATTTCGCTAGGTATCAAGCAGCTTGCCACCGGCGAGACCGCTTCTTCGGCCGAAGGCGCTTCGAGCGAAGGCGGCATCCGCAAGGGCGCCGTGGTGACCGGCACGGTTATCGAAGTCAACGATGGCGGCATCGAAGTTCGTATTGCCGACACCGAAATGACTGCGTTTATCCGTCGTGCCGATCTTTCGCGTGATCGCAACGACCAGCGTCCCGAGCGTTTCAGCAAGGGCGAAAAGGTCGATGCACGCGTGACCCAGTACGACCGCAAGACCTCGCGCATCCAGCTGTCCATCAAGGCGCTGGAAATCGCCGAGGAAAAGGAAGCCGTTGCGAACTACGGTTCGTCCGATTCTGGGGCTTCGCTGGGCGATATCCTGGGCGCCGCCCTCAAGGGTCGCGACAACAGCTAAGCCTTCGTGGCTCGAAACCGGGTCCGCGCTTCAACAGCGCGGACCTTTTTATTTGCGTGTGGAACTTGCGCCAGATGCCTTTACCAAAGGCAGCGGGAGGCAAAGGATGATTCAAGCGATGCACTGGCGCCCCTTGTCGACGCTTGACCTGCCTGTGGTGGAGGCGCTGGCCTGCGAGATACACCCGGCTTTCCCCGAAGACAGTGCTGTTTTCGCCGAACGACAACGCCTTTATCCCGAAGGTGCGCGCCTGTTTGAACTCGATGGTGTTCCTTCGGGCTATCTGTTCAGCCATCCCTGGAATTGGGGCGCTTTTCCGCCACTTAATACGCTTTTGGGCGCACTACCTGCCCTCTCCGACACCTTTTATGTGCACGACCTCGCGCTCCTGAACCGCGCCCGGGGCACCGGGGCTGCGGCCATGATTGTGGGTGAAATCCTGCGCCACGCGCGAAATCTGGGTTTTGCTAGCGTCAGCCTTGTTGCCGTGAATGGCTCGCTCCCCTTCTGGCACAAGCATGGCTTTCGCGCCGTGGATGTGCCGGCGCTGCAGGACAAGCTGCAAAGCTACGAAAAGGCAGCGCGCTACATGAGCAAGCGGCTTGTGTAGCTACAAATATGTAGCCTCCTTTTAGCAGGGGCCGAGGGGCGGCGGACAAGGCGAAGTGAGGCGCTTGCCAGGCGGCCCGAGCCTCGTTACCTCCATGGGCATCCACTTGCGCGAGCTGCCCATGACCGACCAGCCCACTCCCCTTGATCCGCACGCCGCGATTGCAGCCGATCGCTTCCGCCGGTCGCGTGGGCTGTGGCGGCTTTTGGCCTTTCTGGCGCTGGCACTCGCCGTCCTGCTGGCTTTGGGCCGCTTTGCGCTGCCCGAAAAACCTGCAGGGGATCATATCGCCCGGCTTGTGGTGGATGGCGCTATCGCCAGTGACCCCGAACGCCTCGAGCTGATCGAAGAGCTTGCCGAGGACGACAGCGTCAGGGCCGTGATCGTCGCCATCAATTCGCCAGGCGGCACCACGGCGGGCGGCGAGGAGCTCTATGAAGCCCTGATGCGCCTGCGTGAGGCCAAGCCAACTGTTTCCGTGATCAAGGAACTGGGCGCTTCAGCCGCCTATATGACGGCCATCGGCACCGATCATATCCTGGCGAGGCGCCTCTCCATCGTGGGATCCATCGGGGTGCTTTACCAGCACGTCAATGCCGGAAAGCTATTCGAAACCATCGGCGTTGACCTCGACAAGGTCGCCTCCGGCCCGCTTAAGGCCGAACCTGATTTCGACGAGCCCATGGAAGGCCCGCCCCGCGACTCGATCGCGGCCCTGGTGGATGACAGCTTTCAATGGTTCGTGGACATTGTTGCCGAGCGCCGCAATTTGCCACGCCCCCAGGCGCTGGCTCTTGCCGATGGGCGGATCATGAGCGGTCGGGTTGCGGTGAGCACCGGCCTCATCGACGCAATCGGCGGCGAGCGCGAAGCCATAGATTGGCTCGAGACCGAGCGCTCCATCGCAGCCGACCTGCCTGTGGCCACGGTCTGGCCGGAGCCTGAAGAGGGCTTCAACCTTCTTGGCATGCTGTTGGGCGGAGAGGCGCATGCGCTTCTTGGGCTGCCGGCTAGTCCTATCGTGCTTGACGGGCTGGTTTCCCTTTGGCAGGTTGTGCCCCACTCCCGATAGGGGGAGTGCAAGGCCCGCCAAACGGAGCGCACGATGATCAAGTCGGAACTGGTTGAAAAGCTTGCGGCAGAAAATCCGCATCTGTTCCAGCGTGACATCGAAAACATCGTCAACGCCATTCTCGACGAGATCGGGGATGCCATGGCGCGCGGTGATCGGGTGGAGCTTCGTGGCTTTGGCGCGTTTTCGGTCAAGAACCGTCCCGCGCGTGTCGGGCGGAACCCACGCACGGGCGAACAGGTTGATGTGGGTGAGAAATACGTGCCCCAGTTCAAGGCCGGCAAGGAAATTCGCGAGCGGCTCAATCGCTCGTAACGGAGCCAAGGCTCCATAGGCAACCAAGACCATGGTCAACAAAATTGTCGGTTGGGTGATCCTGGTGCCGTTTTGCTTGGGCTTGATCGTCTTTGCCCTGGCCAACCGGCACTTCGTGGGCATCAACTTCAATCCCTTTGCGACGCTCGATCCAGCGCCGGCGCCCGGCTACGGCGTGCCGATGTTTATCGTGCTTTATGTTGTTCTGTTGATCGGCGTGCTGCTGGGCGGCATTGCCACTTGGTTCGCGCAGGCACGACACCGCCGCGGTGAAAAACACTGGCGGCGCGAAGCGCACATGCTAAATAGCGAACTGGAAAGCATGCGCAAAACCCAGGCGCAACCGGCCGGACCACTGGCCGAAGTCGATGATCTGCTGGAGCTACGCTAGTAAACGCCATGGCCGACCCTGTTGTCGTCAAGATCTGCGGCATTAAGACCACTTCTATCCTGGACGCGGCTATCGATGCCGGCGCCGATATGGTGGGTTTCATGCACTTCACGCGCTCCCCCCGCCATGTCTCGATCGAGGATCTGGCAACGCTGATCGGGGAAGCCCGAGGGCGCGTCCAGACCTGCGTGGTGCTGGTCAACCCGGACAATTCCTGTGTAGCAGAAGTTGCAGCCCTTGGACCCGACTGGATCCAATTGCACGGCCCGGAATCGCCACACCGCGTGGAGGCCATTCGAGCCGAAGCGGGCGTTGAAATCATGAAAGCCGTGCCGATCGGTTCAGCCGAGGATATCGGCCACGTCGGCCAGTTCACCGATGTCGCCGACCGGATCCTGCTCGATGCCAAGCCCCCCAAGGGTGCTGACCGCCCCGGCGGCCTTGGCCGGAGCTTTGACTGGAACCTGCTCAAGGCGCTTGACCCATCCATTGCCTTCATGCTTTCGGGTGGCCTGACGCCGGATAATGTTGCGGACGCTATCCAATTGGTTCGCCCCTTTGGCGTCGATGTATCATCGGGCGTGGAAAGCGCACCGGGCGTCAAGGACAAGCGGCTGGTCGAGGCATTCATTCGAAATGCGCGCGCCCAATAAGCCAAGCCCTTTCGGTCATTTGGCCGGATGCGGCCAATCACCAAAGGACACGCATCGTGGACACGGACGGCCTTAATTCCCTGCGCAATGGTCCCGACGAGCAGGGCCGCTTTGGCCTTTACGGCGGGCGCTTTGTTGCCGAAACCCTGATGCCGCTGATCCTGGACCTTGAGGCCCATTATCGCGCGGCCAAGACCGATCCGGCATTCCAGGCCGAATTGGGCGATCTTTCGGTCCATTATGCCGGCCGCCCGAGCCCACTTTATTTTGCCAAGCGCCTGACCGAGCATCTCGGTGGCGCCAAGGTGTGGTTCAAGCGCGAGGAGCTCAACCATACCGGCTCGCACAAGATCAACAATTGCCTGGGGCAAATTCTCCTTGCCAAGCGCATGGGCAAGACCCGCGTGATCGCCGAAACTGGCGCCGGCCAGCACGGCGTGGCGACGGCAACGGTTTGCGCTAAATTCGATCTGCCTTGCACCATTTTCATGGGCGCGACCGACGTCGAGCGGCAAAAGCCAAATGTGCTGCGCATGAAGATGCTGGGCGCTGAAGTCCGGCCCGTGACCGCTGGCGCTGGCACGCTCAAGGACGCCATGAACGAAGCGCTGCGCGACTGGGTCACCAATGTGGAATCCACATATTACCTGATCGGCACGGCCGCCGGACCCCACCCCTATCCCGAGATGGTGCGCGATTTCCAATCGGTGATCGGCACTGAACTCAAGCAACAATTCCGCGAAAGCGAAGGCAAGCTGCCTGATGCCGTGGTGGCGTGTGTCGGCGGCGGCTCCAATGCCATCGGCACGTTCCATGCGTTTCTCGATGATCCCGAAGTCGCCATCTATGGCGCCGAGGCAGGCGGGCACGGTATGGACACGGAGAACGGTCACGCCGCTTCCATGACGGGTGGTCGGCCAGGCGTTCTGCATGGCAACCGCACCTATCTCCTGCAGGACCGAGATGGGCAGATTCTCGAAGGGCATTCCATCTCGGCAGGGCTCGATTATCCCGGCGTGGGTCCCGAGCACGCATTCCTGCACGATACAAAGCGCGTGACCTACGCGCCCATCACCGACCAGGAAGCGCTCGAGGCTTTCCAGCTCTGTACGCGGCTAGAAGGCATCATCCCCGCGCTGGAATCCGCCCACGGCTTGGCCCAAGTAATGAAAATTGCGCCAAAAATGAGCAAGGACCAGTCGGTCGTGCTGTGCCTTTCCGGCCGCGGCGACAAGGACGTCGAAAGCGTCGGCCGCTATCTGGGGCTGCTCTAGTTCACACGATCAATGATCGCTGCGTCTGGATAGCGGCCATGGCACCGGCATGAGTGGCCACGGTCAGGCTGCTCATAGGATTGGCGAGATCGCCTGCCGCGTAAACACCGGGAACACTGGTCTGCTGCGTTTCATCGACCGTGACGATCTCCCCTATGGGAGATGCAGACGTCGCGAGCCCCAGCCTCTGGTGCAGATCGCTCGACGGCGTGCTGGGGGGATGGGCGAACAACGTGTGGATTTCCACCGCACGCCCGTCGGCCAACTCTACGGCAGAAAGCGCGCCACCATTGTGCCGGATGGCGCTGACCTTCCCATCCACAATCTGGACGCCGCGTTCGGCAAGTGCCTGGCGCTCTTCTGCGGGCAAATCATGGCCATCGGTGAACAGGGTGATCCGGTCGGTCCAGTGCTTGTAAAGCGGGGGCATGTGGAGCGACATGGGCGAATGGTAGAGCAGGCCCCAATGCTGGCCCGCAATCTCATAGCCGTGACAATAGGGGCAGGGGACCACTGTCTTGCCCCAGCACTCGGCAAAGCCGGGCAGGTCCGGCAAATGATCGGTCCTGCCATAGCTGAGCAGCAGACGGCGCGCTTGTAGGCTCTCGCCATTACCCAACACGACGGTGAAATCATCCAGCGTGCCGCTGGCGTGGACGGCGCGGGCATCAACCAGCGAGACATGGGGGTAAGTGGCAAGTTGCTGGCGGGCAAGCTCGAGGATTTCGCGAGGGGTGCGATTGTCGTGTCCAAACAAGCCATGCGAATGGCTGGCGAAGCGATTACGCGGTGAGCCTGTGTCAAGCACCGTAGCTTTGCGGAGCGTGCGGCCAAACTGCAGCGCGGCGGCAAGCCCTGCAAAGCTGCCCCCGATAATGATGGCATCGTCCATGGGTGGGATTCCTGAAGCGAGGAACAAGTGTGGGGCCCCTGACGGGCTACCCCTTAGTGTATCATCAGTTGATACTTAACACTGCTGCTGTCAACCCCCATCCTGAATCAGCAAACAGAGTGCGTTGATGTTGTGGTAGCGCTGCACTCTGGGGGGAAAGAACCGAGGTGCTCATCATGCGCGGGTAATTCGTTGACGGGATCAGAAGCAATGGTCATGGTCCCCGCGCATCGGCAGGGACCTTTGATTTTGCTTGCACGACTGTTGATTCTTCTGGCCTGGGCAGCACTGCTTGCGGGGCTTACCCTGCCCAGCATGGCGCCCGGACGGGCCAATATCACCACATTGGTCATGATGGGCATTGGCCTTGTTCTGCTCGCCGTGCAATCAAGACCACGGCAGGTTCTTGCCGATTGGGGCGTAAGGCTGACTCTTCTTGCAGGTGCTTTGCTGTTTGTGGCGCTTGTCGCGACCGCAAGCTCGGCGATGCATCTTGCCGCCATACTGATCCTGGCGCCACTTTGGTTCTTTGCCGGCCATAGTGCCCTCCTCACCCAGCTTGGTGAGCGGCTACGCCCCGCCGTGGTCGGCGGCTTCGCTATTGCGGGAGCCGGCGCTGGGGCTGCCATTGCGGCTGCCGACGTGCTGATCTTTGGCCTGGCACGCGGCGGCGGTTCCGTAAACAACCCGATCCATTTCGCCGATCTCACGCTGATGCTGGGCTTTGTGGGGCTGGTTGGCATCACCGAAAAGCCAAAGCTGAGCCTGTTCTTTATGCTGGGCCCCGTGTTCGCGCTTGTGGCGATCTGGTTCAGCGGCTCGCGCGGGCCATTCCTGGCGTTCGGACCAATGCTTGTGGTGGGCGGGGGCATGCTGGCCCTGCTCCTCCTGCCAACAAGGCGAGCGCTGCTTCTGCTGGCAGCAGGGGGTGTCGTGCTGGGCATTTTGAGCTTCGCGCTGATCAGCTCAGGCGCTGCGGGGCGTTTGGGCGATATCGCGCAAATCGGCACGCTCCTAACAGGCACCACGGCAGACGCCAGTGCCAATGAGCGCCTCCACATGCTGCAAAGCGCGCTTCAGGCGTTCTGGGCATCGCCGATCTTCGGGCATGGCATTCTGGATTACACCGATGTCGCTCAGAGCTATGCGCCACCGGATATGAACTATCGGTCTTGGGGCCATTTGCACAATGATGTGGCAGACTTTGCCGTTATTGCCGGAACGCTGGGCCTCTTGAGCTATGTGCTGCTGGTGTTGGCGCCGTTTGCAAGTGGCCTCGCCAATAAAGGCCGCTGGCGCAATGCCACAATCTATCTTGGCACTGTCACGCCGCTTGGATATTTCGCCATGGGATTGACCAACGCCATGTTTGGCGTTCTGGCGCAGACAACGCTATATGCCGTCATCTTGTCGCTGATCGCAGCGCTTTCCCGCCAAGGCAAGGACCTGCCCGCTTGACGACTTCCATCCATATTGCCCTGACGTTTGACGACAATTTCTGGGCACCCGCCTATGCCACCATGCGTTCGGTGTGCCTCTTTACCCGCCGCCGCAGCGATCTGGTGTTTCACCTGTGCCACCGTACGCTGACGCCCGAGCATCGGGCCGATCTCGAAGCGATCACCGCCGAATTCCCAGTGGAGCTGCGTTGGTACGACCTTGATGCGTCCGATCTGTTTCGTGACGTCGCCAGGCGCATGCCGGAGAACAAGCGGCTGAGCAATATTGTCTATGCCCGTCTGATGATTGACCGGCTGGTGGGGCCAGATGTCGAGCGGGTGCTTTATCTCGATTGCGACATGCTGGTGCGCGACAATATCGAAAAGCTGTTCGACATCGACATGGAAGGCAAGCCCATTGCCGCGGTGCGCGACTCCATCGGTGCTTTCATCACCGCGCGGCGCGATCTCAAGGGCAATCGCGACATCTTCGATATCGCCGATCCTTATTTCAACGCCGGCATGGTTTTGATCGATGTCGCGCAATGGCGAGCGGCCGACATCATGGGGCGCATGGAACAGGCGCTCAAGGACGGCATCATGCAGCGCATATATTACGACCAGGATTTCCTGAACCTGGTCTTTGCAAATAATTGGCTGATCCTGCCCTGGCGCTGGAACACCATCGATGCGCGACACGCCCATGAGGGACTTGATCCGGCAATCCTCCACTATACCGGCGAAGCCAAGCCCTGGGGCATTCTCTCTGGCATGCTGCAAAGCGTGGCCTATGCCCGGCTCTACCGGCATGTCATGACCAATGAGCTATTTTACCGTTTCGCGCGGCACCGCTGGAAGCGCTGGTGGCTCAAAAAGCTCCGGCTCGCCCGCTAAGGCAAGTCGATCCCGTCCCGCTCGCACAGCATGTACAGCGCACTGCCGGGCGCGGGGTTCGGCATGCCAGCCCGCCCGCGCCGGGTCAGCTGGCTACGCCAGATATGGACTGCCAGCGTCTGCTCCGTGATCGCCGTCTCAATCATGCTGCCAGGCTGCATCAGCGCGGGAATGCCCTCATAGGGGATGGGGTAAAAGACAGAGGCGGGCTGAACCATTTCCATAAGCCCATGCCGGCGCAAATAATGGGTCAGGGCAAATGGGCCGGTTGCGCCAAACTGCATGTGCTCGGGCGGCACGGCGGCCCCCATGAGCCGCCGTGCGGCCACTTCCAGCCGCCGTCCAAGCGGCAGGTGTGGTTCAAGCAGGGGTCTGCCTCGCCGCTCAAATATGCCGAGCAGATCATCAAGCACTGGCGACTCGGGGGGAATGCGCAACACCGCATTGTTGACCGAGCGCTGGGTCTCCCAGCCCATCACATAGGGGGGCAGGTCGCTGAAGGGACGCAGGCAATAAACGTCGAGATCCGAATATAGCCCCTTGTCCTGCCGCAGGAGGCAGAGCCGGAAGCGATCGGAGAACACGCCGGGCGTGCCCACGCCCTTGTAGAAAATCAGCTGGTCCCGTGGCAGGATTTCGGCCGCATCGTGCAAGGTGACGCCCTCTGGCAAGTCTGCAACAGGATCAAAGGCATAAAGCTCGACGGCATGCCCCTGCCGGACGAAGGAGCGCAAGCACAGCTTTTCGAGCCAGCTGATCGGTCCGTGCCAGAAGCTGACGATCGTGGGCAGGCTCACCGCTTGCGATCCGTGCCGAACACATCGGCGAAAGTGTCGAGCATCAGCTTGTCCTTGACGTGAAGCTTGGGATCAAAGCCGATGCTTTCCGTGCGATCCCAATACCAAGAGCGGGAAATGCCGATGAAGTGGTAGCAATAAAAATCCGCCGAAGCGCCTGAGAGATTGAGCCATCCCTTGACAAAATGCGTCCAAGGCTGGGCGCGCCAGCTGGCAAAAAAAGACCGGCTCGGCGCCAGGGCCCATTTCTTGCCGCGGTCTCGCGCGGCGGTTCCCTTCTTGCGGATAAAGAATTGGTCGTGCCGGGGCGGGCCAGTCTCGGTCCGGGAGTTTAGCACCCACACACGGTTGAAGCGCAGCAAACCAAATGGCGACCGCTCCACGGCCTTGAACACCGATTTGCGGAACGGCGACATGACGAGCTCGTCAACATCGACGTTGAGTATGGAACGCGCTTCCATGGCGTATTTACGGAAGAACTGGGTGAATTTGGGTGGCTGCGCGAACATGCCCCAGTTCGGCCCTAGCCGGTTCCAGCGCCCACCCATGCCTCTCGAGCTGAAAACATCGTTCATCGAGCCAAATTTATAGGGCCACGGAATAACCAGGAATTTGCCGAGCCCTTCAACGGAGGCCAAAGTGATGCGCAGCTCATCGAGGCTATAGGTGGTCGAGCCATTGTCATAGATCACCGCTGCCGTTGCCCCGTGTTCGCGCACATAGAATTTTGCCCAATCGGCAATCCAGGCGAGGTCGTTGTCCTTGTTGATGGTGAAGATCACCCGCTCCCCTCGCAAATGCCGGCTCCGGTTGGGCTGGATTGGCAGGATGAAATGCTGGTCGGCGAAGCGAAAGCTCAGGCGGTTGTCACTCGGCGGCAAGGAAACGCGCAGGATTTCAGCCTGCACGCCATGATGGATGCGCGGCTTGCTGATGGTGCCAGAGGGATGCCCCGTGATCACCAGTGTTTCGATCAGGGGGGTGAGATTGAGCCCCATGGGTCCGATCAAATAGACGTGCCGCCCGCTATGGTCGCGGAAGATGTCGTAGAAAACTGCGCAATCGTCGAAGCGCTCGTAAAAGTTCTCCGGCCGGTCCAGTTCGGGCCCGAGCGGCACGCGGCGCAGTTCGCGCGCCGGGTCCAGCAGGGCCGGAGAGGCAGCGGCGATCTGGGGATCAGCTTGGGCAAGGTCGAAGGCCATGGCGCGTCCCATAGCGCGGCGCAGGCGAGATGGGTAGAGGGTCTTAGGCGGGAACAGCTGGCCGGCGGCGTGTCGTCAGAACAAAGGTCACGACGAAGCTGGCGCTCATCAGCAGGACAATGGTTGGCGCCGGGGCGCTATCGATAAAGAAGCTGAGGTAGATGCCAAGGATCGAACAGCTGACCGAAACCAGGCTTGCGATCAGCATCATGGGCGCAAAGCGCCGGGAAAGGAGATAGGCAATCGCCCCAGGCGCCACGAGGAGCGCGATCACCAGCACGATGCCAACGGCGGTAAGGGCAGCAACGATGGTGAGGGACAGAAGCGTCAGCAGCCCGTAATGGATCCAGCGGACGGGCAGGCCAATGGCGCCGGCTTGTTGCGGATCAAAGGTGAAGAGCACGAGGTCCCGCCATTTGGCCAGCACGATGGCGGTGACCAGGATGGCAATGATCCCGGTTTGCCAAAGATCGTCCGCGCCCACGCCCAGGATGTCGCCGAACAGGATATGGTCGAGATGCACGTCGGTCTGGATGGATGTGTATAGGACGATGCCAAGGCCGAAGAGCCCGGCGAACACTACGCCCATAATGGTGTCCTCCTTGATGCGGCTATTTTCGCGTAGAAAGCCGACCGAGAGTGCGCACCCCATGCCGGCGGCAAAGGCCCCAATGCCGAGCGGCACTCCGGCAATATAGGCCAGCACCACGCCGGGGAGTACGGCATGGGAAATGGCGTCGCCCATCAGCGACCAGCCCTTGAGCACCAGGAAGCACGACAGCAAAGCGGTTGGAACCGCCACCATGACTGCGATCAGCATGGCGTTCGTCATGAACGAAAACTGGAACGGCCAGAGGGCATAGACCAGGAAATCGCTCACGACGCGATTTCCCGTGCCGTACGGCGCCGGGCGGCCAGCATGCCGTGCTTGGGCGCAAATATGAAGGCCAGGAGGAAGACCAAGGTCTGGAGCACCACGATCACGCCGCCGGTCGCGCCATCCAGAAAGAAGCTGAGATAGGCCCCGAACAATGAGGACAAGGTGCCCACGGCAATGGCGATCATGACGAGGCGACCAAAGCGGTCGGTAAGGAGGTAAGCGGTCGCGCCGGGCGTCACCACCATGGCGATGACGAGAAAGGCGCCTACGGTCTGCATGGCGGCAACGGTGCAGGCGGCCAGGAGCGTAAAGAAGATCACCCGCAGCAGCGGCGGATTAAGCCCGATGGAGCGGGCATGGGATTCATCGAAGAAGGTGACCATGAGATCCTTCCAGATCACCAGCATGACGCCAAGCGTCACCAGCGAAATGATCACCAGCTGCACGGTGTCTTCAGGCGTTACGGCCAGGATATTGCCCATAATGATGGTCTGGATGTTGACCGATGTTGGCGACAAGGAAATCATGAAGAGGCCAAGGCCAAAAAAGGCGGTGAAGATCAGCCCGATCACCGCGTCTTCCCGAAGTTTGGTGCGCTGGGTCAGAAACAGCATGGCCAGCGCTGCCAATCCGCCGGAAAAGAAGGCGCCGAGGGAAAAGGGGAGGCCAAGCATATAGGCGCCGGCCACGCCGGGTACGATGGAATGCGACAGGGCATCCCCGATCAGCGACCAGCCCTTGAGCATGAGGTAGGCAGAAAGGAAGGCGCAAACGCCGCCCACCAGGGCCGAAACCCACATCGCGTTGATCATGTAGCTGTAGCTGAAGGGGAGCAGCAGCGTGTCGATCATTTCCCCACCGGGTCCGATTGCTTGGTGCTCATCTTGCCCTTTTCGCCATACATGACGAGCGGGCGCTCGTCGTCGGTCAGGACGGAAATGTGGCGCGGATCATCGTCGTCATGCAGCCCCGACCCGGCAAGGACGAAATGGCGCAGTGCGCCACCAAAGGTTTCCTCGAGCCGTTCGCGGGTGAAGATTTCGCTGGTGGGGCCGGACGCCAGCACAGTGCCCTTGACCAGCACGGTGCGATCGCAAAACTCCGGCACGGAGCCCAGATTGTGGGTGGAAACCAGCATGACCTTGCCCTCATCGCGCAGATCGCGCAGCAGGGCGACAATGGAGTCCTCTGTCTTGACGTCGACTCCCGTGAACGGCTCATCGAGAAGAATGACCTGGCTTTGCTGGGCGAGGGCGCGGGCGAGGAACACACGCTTTTTCTGCCCACCCGAGAGTTCGCCGATCTGGCGGTGGCGGAACGGGAGGAGGTCGACACGCTCCAGGGCCGAGGTGACCATCTGATGGTCGGCCGGCTTGGGTCGACGCAGCAAGCCCATATGGCCATAGCGCCCCATCATGACCACATCTTCCACCAGAACAGGGAAATTCCAGTCCACGTCCTCGGACTGCGGCACATAGGCAACCAGATTGCGCTTAAGCGCCTGCTTGCCCGGCACGCCCAGAATTTCGACCGACCCGCCCGCCAGCGGCACAAAGCCCATTATGGCCTTGAACAGCGTCGACTTGCCCGAGCCATTGACGCCCACCAGAGCCGTGATCGATCCCCGCGGAATGGTGAAGCTGGCGTGCTTGATGGCTGTGGTGCCATTGCGATAGGCCACGGTGATGTCGCTGACAGCAAGGCCCGGCGCGGTGGCATCGTTCATTGGGAAAGCCCCTCGACAATGGTGCTGGCAGTTACCGACAGCAGATCGAGATAGGTGGGTACAGGGCCATCGGCTTCGGACAGCGAGTCCACATAGAGCACGCCGCCATAGGTGATACCGGTTTCCCGCGCAACCTGTTCGGCAGGCTTGGAGGAAATGGTCGATTCCGAAAAAATCGCTGGCACATTGTTGGCGCGCACGGCATCGATCACCTGCCGCACCTGCTGCGGCGTGCCCTGCTGGTCGGCATTGATGGGCCAGAGATAGAGCTCCTTGAGCCCGAAATCGCGTGCCAGATAGCTGAAGGCCCCTTCCGAGGTCACAAGCCAGCGGCGTTCATCTGGGATCGCCTCAATGGCAGCGCGGATGGGCGCGACGGCAGCGGTAATCTGCTCGGCATAGCGCTGGGCGTTGGCATTGTAGGCAGCTTCGTTCGCGGGATCAGCCTCGACGAACGCCGCGCGGATGTTCTCGACATAAACAAGCGCGTCGGTGGGCGACATCCAGGCGTGGGGGTTGGGCTTGCCCTCATAAGGACCTTCCCCGATGCCGATCGGCTCGATGCCTTCGCTCACCACGACAGAGGGGACATCGCCGAGATTGGCTAGAAACTGCTCAAACCATTGCTCGAGGTTGAGCCCGTTCCAGAGAACCAGATCGGCATCCTGCGCCGCGATCAGATCGCCCGGTGTCGGCTGGTAATTGTGGATCTCGGCGCCCGGCTTGGTTACCGAAACCACGTCCGCTGCGTCCCCTGCAACATTGCGCGCCATGTCCGCGATAATGGTGAAACTGGTCACCGCCTTGAGGCGTTCCTGGGCATGGCTGGGAAGCGTGGCGGCAAGCATGGCCGAGAGAGCCAGGGCGGAAAACAGGCGGCGCTGCATTAAGAACTCCATGTTTCGCTGCATGTGGTATATTGCAATTGCAAATCACTTGCAACTAGGAGTTCCGTCAGTGCTGCATCTTAAGTTTTCGAGAGCGCCATCGTCCCGGCACGGTTAGACCACGCTTTTCCGAGGGCAACTGAGCGGCTGGCTAGTGCAGGGTAACGATGCCGCGCACGGCTTTGAGTTCAGCCGGCTTGATCAGCTTGGCATGAGCAATGCGGACCGAATGGAGCGGACCTTCGATCTCCCGCGTCCAGAAGGCCAAAAACTCTTCCAGCACAGGAAAGCGCGGGGCCAGATCATATTGCTGCCAAATAAACAGCTGCAGCAGGGATGGCTGGTCGGGCATGTGGTAGTGGATTTCGGCAGTGGTCAGTCCATAGCCTTCGAGCTGCTTGAGGAAAGCCTGATCGGGCATTGCGTGCTCCTTTTCGTAACCACCAATAGAGCAGCACAAGCCGGTCAGACCGGCAAATCAGCACTAACCAAAGCCGAGTGCCAAAAATTTTGATCACACCTCTTGAAAGCTGTTTTTGCTGCTCATAACTGCCTGATCGCTTCCTCCGGGGGTGTTCGGAGGAAGCTCTGACATCATCATTGTTATGGAGGAAAGCATGGGGCTCAAACCCTTGCATGACCGCGTGGTCGTTCGCCGGATCGATGCCGATGAGAAAACAGCTGGCGGGATCATCATTCCCGATACCGCCAAGGAAAAGCCCTTTGAGGGCGAGGTCGTTGCCGTAGGGCCAGGTGCCCGCAACGACAAGGGCGAGCGGATCGCGCCAGAGCTCAAGGCCGGCGATCGCGTCCTCTTCGGCAAGTGGAGCGGGACCGAAGTCAGGATCGCAGGCGAAGATCTGCTGATCGTGAAGGAATCCGACATTCTGGGTGTCATTGAAGGCGTCGAGCCGGCCCGCAAGGCCGCCTAACGACGCCGCTTTCATTTTGGGAGAAAAGAAAGAATGGCTGCAAAGGACGTCAAGTTCTCAACCGAAGCACGCGAAAAAATGCTGCGCGGCGTGGACACGCTGGCCAACGCCGTCAAGGTGACGCTGGGCCCCAAGGGGCGCAATGTCGTTATCGAGAAATCCTTTGGCGCGCCGCGCATCACCAAGGATGGCGTGACCGTCGCAAAGGAAATCGAGCTTGAAGACAAGTTCGAGAATATCGGGGCAAAGCTGGTGCGCGAAGTCGCATCCAAGACCAATGATCTTGCCGGCGACGGCACCACCACGGCAACCGTGCTGGGGCAGGCCATCGTCAAGGAAGGCGCCAAGGCCGTGGCCGCGGGGATGAACCCAATGGATCTCAAGCGCGGCATCGATCTGGCCGTGGATGCCGTGGTGGCTGACCTCAAGGCTCATGCCAAGAAGGTCACCGCGAACAGCGAGATTGCCCAAGTAGGCACCATCTCGGCCAATGGCGACAGCGAGATCGGCCGCTTCCTGGCCGAAGCCATGGAAAAGGTCGGCAATGAGGGTGTGATCACCGTCGAGGAAGCCAAGACTGCCGAGACCGAGCTCGAAGTCGTCGAAGGCATGCAGTTCGACCGCGGCTATCTCAGCCCCTATTTCGTCACCAATGCCGACAAGATGCGGGTGGAGTTGGAAGACCCCTATATCCTGATCCACGAAAAGAAGCTCTCGGGCCTGCAGCCCATGCTGCCGCTGCTTGAAACCGTGGTGCAGTCGGGCAAGCCGCTCCTGATCATTGCCGAGGACGTCGAGGGAGAGGCTCTCGCCACGCTTGTGGTCAACAAGCTGCGCGGCGGGCTCAAGATCGCGGCCGTCAAGGCGCCTGGCTTTGGTGACCGGCGCAAGGCCATGCTCGAGGACATCGCCGTGCTGACTGGCGGCAATGTCGTGTCGGAAGATCTCGGCATCAAGCTCGAGAACGTCACGCTACAGATGCTGGGCACCGCCAAGAAGGTGGTGATCGAAAAGGAAAACACCACGATCGTTGATGGTGCCGGCGCTCGCAGCGATATCGACGCGCGTGTGGCCCAGATCCGCACACAGATCGAGGAAACCACTTCCGACTACGACCGCGAAAAGCTCCAGGAGCGCCTGGCCAAGCTCGCCGGCGGTGTTGCCGTGATCCGCGTCGGTGGCGCGACTGAAGTCGAGGTCAAGGAGAAGAAGGACCGCGTCGACGACGCGCTTCATGCCACTCGTGCGGCCGTGGAGGAAGGCATCCTGCCGGGCGGCGGCGTTGCGCTCCTGCGCTCGATCAAGGCGCTTTCCGCTCTCAAGGGCGCCAACTCCGATCAGCAGGCCGGCATCGACATCGTCCGTCGCGCCATCCAGGCACCGGCCAAGCAGATTGCCACCAATGCCGGCGAGGACGGCTCGGTAATCGTCGGCAAGCTCCTTGAAAAGGACGATTATAGCTGGGGCTATAATGCCGCAATCGGCGAATACCAGGACATGGTCGCCAATGGCGTGATCGACCCGGCCAAGGTGGTGCGCACGGCGCTGCAGGATGCCGCTTCCGTCTCATCCCTCTTGATCACCACCGAAGCGCTGGTGGTCGAGAAACCCAAGAAGGAAGCTGCACCGGCCATGCCCGGCGGCGGCATGGACTTCTAGAGCCTGCCTCGGGAGCCCGCACTGGTTTGCCAGTGCGGGTTTTTGTTTCAATGTTCGGGATCGTCGAAATCGAGCGTTTCGGCATCCGGCGCGACATAGCCTTGGCCCGTTAGCCAATCGCGCAGAATGCGGTTGATGGCATCATTGCGGCTGAGTGTTCCGGCTTCGGGATGCACATGATCGGCAATGAAACTGTCGAGGCCGGCAATCAGATCCTCATCAAGGTCGGGAATGGGGCTGAGATCAGGGTGTGGCTGCATCGGCTTGCCTGTTGTGGGAGCTCTTGGGGGAACAACAGCGCTTGCGCCGTGTAGTTCCGGCCGAATGTGACAGCCGCTAACCTCAATTATCGTTCCCACGCCGCCGATACTCGCTCGCCGCAAAAATCACGACCAAGGCAAACACCCCGCCGAGCACTACTTGCATCCAATCAATGCCCGCAATCAGATCCAGCGTAAACGCCCACCCGCTAAACGGCTCAGCACTCACGAGCCAAGCCTCGGCGTAAGGCGTGTCCGGCAGGGCGAGGCGTTGCTCGAGAAAGCCCCAGACATGTGTCGCAAAAGGATGAAATCCCCCCAGTGTCACCCATTCCAGTGTCGACAGCAGGGCCGGCAACAGGGCCGCAATTGGAATGGCCCAGCGCCCCACCAATGTTGCGAGGGCACCTACTAGGGCAATAAACGGCATGTACCACAGAAGCCCACACGCCACGACGGCCAGGATCGCCAGCGCCACCTGCCCATAGATAATAGCGATCTGCCCCAGGAAGCCGACACTTCCGGTGCCATTGATCAGCGTCGTGGCAAAGGCCACCCCGAACAGCAGGATGCCGCTGAGCAGGGCCACGGCATAAACTACGCCGGGCAAGATGGTCAGGGCCGCCACGAATTTGCTGAGCAGGACCTTGAAGTCCGATTGTGGCATGGACTTCCAGAACAGCATGGCATTGTTGCGCTTGTCGGCTGCAAAGCCATCGGCGGAATAAAAGAACAAGGTCGAAATCAGATAAAGCGACCAGCCGGCCCCAAAGGCGAGGAACCCAACTTCATAGACGCGCAGGGGCGCGACCGTGAACACCTGGCCCGAAAAGCGCGCATCGACGCGCCCAACGGTGAAAGCCAGGATGGTGGCGCCAAACAGCACGGCGACCAGGATCAATGGCCCCACGAGAAAGGCGCCGCGATGCTCAATGAACTCGCGATGCACCAAGGCGGCAAATGCCCTCATTCTGCGCTCTCCGGGTTGGCTGTGGGTCGCTGCATAAGGGCAACAAAGAGATCCGACAGTGTCGGCGTCGACAGCTTGCCAAAAGGCTCCAGCACGGCGCGGTCCACGCCATCAAATATCATCACGGTCTGGCCGAAGCGCGTTTCCTCGTAGACCGGGTTGTGTGCGCGCGCTGCCTGCTGGTCGGCAGGATCGTTGACGACGACTTGGGTGAACTTGTCGTTCACCGTTTCCATCTGCATGTGGAGGATCAGCTCGCCATCCCTGATGAACATGATATCGGACAGCATGAACTCGATCTCGTCCACCTGATGGGTGGTGATCAGCAGCGTGCGCTCCTCGGTCATGTAGTCTTCCAGCAAGCGCCGGTAGAAGCGCTTGCGATAGGTGATGTCGAGTCCAAGCGTGGGTTCGTCCAGCACCAGGAGCTTGGCATCGATCGCCATCACGACCGCCAGATGCAGCTGCGCCATCATCCCCTTGCTGAGATGCTTGATCTTCATCTCGGGGCGAATGTCGGTGCCCTCGAGAAAGGCTCGCGCTTTTTCCGGCGAGAAATTGGGATGGATGTTGGTCAGGAGGGCAAACAACTCCCGCACGCGCATGAAGCGCGGCAGGCTCGCTACGTCGGAGATAAACGCCACATTCTCCATCAGCTTGGCGCGCTTGGCGAACGGATCCTCGCCCAAAACGCGGATCGTGCCCTCGCAAGAGGTTAGCCCCAGCATGGCGTTTAGCGTCGTGGTCTTGCCCGCGCCATTGTGCCCGATCAGCCCATAAATGCGGCCGGGCGGAATGTCGAAGTCGAGCCCGTGCAGGATTTCCTTGCGCCCGAAGCGCTTGCGCAGGCCGCGTGCGGAAACAATCGGCGCTAGATCGCCGGTCTGGCCGAGTGTGGATAGCTCATTCATGGTCCGGCTCCTGGTGTGATGTCGATTTGGCAAGCAAAAGCGAAAGGTCGAGATCGAGCGCCCTGATCTGCGCGGCAATGCGCGGCCAATCTTCCCGCAGGAATTTGTCCCGCTCATGCGCAAGCAATTGCTCGCGCGCTCCGGCTGTAACGAACATCCCCAATCCCCTGCGTTTTTCCACCACGCCGATATCGACCAGGGCTTCGAAAGCCTTTGTGACCGTAAGCGGATTAACTGAAAGCTCCCCCGCGATCTGGCGGACAGAGGGTAAAGACTCGCCCTCTGCCACCTGCCCGCGCAGGATCATTTCAGCCAGGCGCTGCCGGATCTGAACAAAGATCGGCTGGCTGGTGTGAAAGTCATCCATGTGCTCTGCCTATGTAGTGTGCTACATAAGTAATACAGCAGGGCGGCCTGTCAAGGGGAATTCGGTGCTCCCATGGCTCTTGCGGAGGGACGCAGGAGGAACTATCCAATGCAATACCAATTGGAGACCAGTCATGTCGCAGCACCCCTTCAAGATTGAAATCTGTGTGGAGGGCGTTGATGGCCTGGTCGCAGCGCAAGAGGGGGGCGCTGACCGGGTGGAGCTTTGCGCCAGCCTGCTTGAAGGCGGCCTCACGCCCAGCCTTGGTGTGGTTCGCGAAGCACAGCGTGTCGCGACCATTCCGTTCCACGTGATCATCCGCCCGCGCGGCGGAGACTTCCTTTATTCCGATCTCGAATTTGCGGCCATGGTGGAAGACATCAAGGCGCTGCGCGACATGAACATTGCCGGCGTGGTGATTGGCTGCCTGACGGCCGACGGCCGCATCGATGAAGAGCGCACTAAAACGCTGGTACAAGCGGCTCGTCCCATGAAGGTGACCTGCCATCGCGCCTTCGACATGACCGCCGACTTCCGCGAAGCTCTTGAAGCGCTGATCCGCTGCGGCGTTGATCGCGTGCTGACCAGCGGCCAGCGCGATACGGCTTTCGAGGGCATCGACATTCTTCGGGAAACCGCCGCGCTCGCCAATGGCCGCATTGTTGTCATGGCCTGTGGCGCGCTCGATGAAAGCAATATCGCCCAGATCCGCCAAGCTACCAATGTTGATGAAATGCACTTTGCTGCGCTCAAGACGATCAAGAGCGGTATGGCATTCCGCAACCCCCACGTAGGCATGGGCGGCACGGCGCTGGAGCGGGAATACGAGATCACCCTGACCGACACCGAGGCGGTGCGCCGCACCATCGCTGCCGCCAAGGCGGCATGACTTTGTTCGAATAGAAGGTTAAAGCTGCAGGGTTTACCGGACCCCAGAGCTTGACCAAACGATCCTTTCTTTTCGGCGCCGATGATGCCGGCACCAGCACGACGCGCCTGATCAGCACGGCGGCTAGCGCCACCGGCTTCATGAAGGGTGAGCCGGGGCCGGTCCAAGACGGATGGTATCAATGGGGCGCAGACAACAGCGCGCTCCTCGCATCCCTGCGCGATCACCTCGCCGCCGCGTATCCCGCCGCCGGCCCCGCACTCTGGGCCGTGCGCCTTTATACTAATCTCATCTGGCAGCCAGCCTATCTTGCGGTGATCAGCGTCCATCTGCATGGGTCAGTGCCGGATCTTGCCGGGCTCTCCCAGGCCAGATCAGGCATCTACATCGACCGCTACCGCCTTGTCTCCGCGCCCATGTGGACCGGCTCGACCGAGGAGATGATTACACGAGCCGGTGCGCAGCTCCGCGCCATGACAGACGCCTTGCTCCCCGAGGTCAATGCCGTTGAAAAGCTCCGGCCCATGCTGGCCCAGCGCCTCCTTGCCGAACGCATGCTGGGCCTTATGCTCTGGCTGGGTCAAAGGCGGCGCGAGCTCACCACCGAGCAGATCGAGGCCTATGCAGCGCAATGGCTCGCTGTGCTTGGGCTGGAAGGGCAGGGGACGCTCGAGCAGATGGAAGCAGGAGGGCGGCGCCTGCTGATCGTCAAGCGCAAGGGCTGTTGCCTAGACTACCGGATCGATCCCGGCCGCCTCTGCGCCAATTGCCCAAAGCAGGGTGACGCGGTGCGAATAGGACGTCAGGTCGCCAACGCTTTGGCCGAGATCCGGTGATGCCACTGGTGCAAGCACCACCTCCTGGTGGACCTCATTCTGAGCCTGTCAAAAGACGAGGTTGTGGGATGGGACAACGAGCTCACCTTCCCTGCATCCCTCAGTCAAAAACCTCTTCAGGATACACGCCCCAAAGCTCTTCCTGGCGCATAAAGCCCGAATAGCTCGCCGTACGTTGGTTCTGGTCCTGGTGGCTCGCCGTCACCTCGCACCAGCTGCCATCGCATTCCTTGATCACGACCTTGAGCCCTGGGCCCAGCCGCGCTCGAACGCTGCCCTCGTCGGAGCGGCTGGAGCGCAGGGCGATCTCGCCATTCGCCATCAGCGGCGACGCATAGCCCGCGCGCGTGCCGGAAAGCAGGTTCTGATGCACCCAGCCTTCGGTGCCATCCACATCTCGTATTTTGCGCCACGTATCGAATTCCTGAACGATCTCCACCGGAATACCGGCTTTGAGATACGTCCAGGCGACCTCATACTTGGTACCCGGGCCCACGCGCACATTGATCGGCTCGGATCGTGTGGTGGCAAACCGGGGCAGGGGCAGGCCGCTGGGATTGTCTTGCGCGAGACTTGGCGCCAGAAGGGACACGAGCGCCAGCAGGAGCCAGGCAACACGGCGGAACAGGGCTTGGATCAAAGCGGCAGAGCCTTCGCGCTTGGTCTGGTGAAACATGGCTTTGCAGAAGAATTGGAATTGCCCTATCACTAGCCAATGATCCTTAATGGTCGCTGAAGGCCATGGTTTTCCACTCCCTTGAGGCCCTCCCGCACCGGATTTGATGACCAGCCATAAACCCAGAATTCTTGTGACCCGGCGTCTTCCCGAAGCGATCGAAGCGCGCATGGGAACACTGTTCGAAACCGACGTGAACGAGTCAGACGTTCCTCTTGCCGCCGATGACATCATCGCCGGGCTCGAGGGCAAGGATGTGCTGGTCAGCTCCATTACGGACCGGATCGATGTCGATCTGATCAGCCGCCTGCCTTCGTCCGTCCGGCTGATCGCTCAGTTCGGCAATGGCTTCGACAATATCGACCTTGATGCCGCCTGGGCCGCCGGTCTCACCGTCACCAATACGCCTAGCGTTCTTACCGAAGACACGGCCGACATGGCCATGGTGCTGATGCTGGCCCTGCCGCGGCGCCTGGTCGAGGGCACCCAGATGCTCGTGCGCGATGGCGTCTGGGCCGGCTGGTCGCCCACCTCCATGCTGGGCCACCGACTGCGTGGCAAGGCCTTGGGCATTGTTGGTATGGGCCGGATCGGCACGGCCGTTGCGCAGCGAGCCAAGGCTTTCGGCCTCAACATCCATTATTTTTCCCGCAACCGCCGGCCGCCCGCAATCGAGGCGCCACTGGAAGCGACCTATTGGCCCGATCTTGATGCCATGGTGGAGGCGGTGGACATCGTTTCGCTCCATACCCCCTATACGCGCGAAACCTTCCACATCCTCTCGGCCGACCGGCTACGCCGCATGAAGCCAGGGAGCTTTGTGGTCAATGTCAGCCGCCCGGAACTGCTGGACGAGGCAGCCCTGCTCGACTCCATAGAAAGCGGCCATCTGAGCGGCGCAGCTCTTGATGTTTTCGAGCACAAGCGCGGTATTGATCCCCGTCTTCTTGCCCTCGCGGAAGCCAACCGCATTGTGCTCACCGCCCATATGGCGTCGGCCACCCTGGAAGCACGCGTGGAAATGGGCGAAACGGTGATCGTCAACATCCGCGCCTTCATGGACGGGCACCAGCCGCCCCACCGCGTTCTTCCCGAAGGCATGCACAAGAACGTCGTGCCACGCGCCTAAGTGTTGCCGCAAATACGCACAGTCTTGCTCATCTCGCAGCCATGACATGGAGGCGCTTGCTAAGGCGTCCTATTGCCTCCTAATCCTGCCCCAGGTGCAGGCATAGGCAACATGGATTGAGTGATGCCATCTAGGGGCGTCTTGAACATTTTAGGTTACGCAGTCGTGCTCATGGGACTGGGTTGGGCAATGGTCCATCCGGCCTTGGCCCAGCTGCGCATCGATCCGCCCTTGTATGACGCCGATGGTGGTCTCGTTTTAGCCGCCCAGGGGCTTGAGCTTTGGCTGCCGCCACCCGATTGGCTCGACGAAACCAAGCAGGCCTCAGGCGATATCCGCACGCAAATCGACGCTGTTTTCCGCACCGGTGAAGGCGAAGCGCTGCTCGAAATCTACCCCAAGGGCGAGGGCGAGGCACTTTGGTCAACGCTTTACGGCGTTCGCATCAGCACGGGCTCTGGCTATACACTCAAGGCCTATCGCGATGCCATCATGGCCGGCTTTTCCAGCAATTGCCGCCGCGGTCTCGCAGGCTTTTTCCAGCTCGGCGCCGACGATGGCGACACTCTGGGGCCCCTAGGCTATGTGTGTGGCGCCTTTGACCCGCGGCTGCGCGGCTATGCCGATCTGGGCGAGGTCATGGTCATGAGCTTCCGCCAAGAGGGCGATGCGGTGGCCCTGATCTTTCAGCAATGGCGCGGTGACGCCTTTGATCCCAGAGATGAGCAGAGCTGGCCGGTGCAAACCAGTGTCGTTGAGAGCCGCGCCCGCCAGCTGCAGGCTGAACCCCGCCTCCAACGCGCGGATTGACGCAAAGGCAGGGAAAGCCTAATTCCGCAATATGAGCAGAGATAACAAGCCAACTGGCCCTTCGCAGCGCATGCTGCGCGTGGGCGAACTGGTCCGCCACGCCCTGGCCGACATGTTTCAGCGCGGCGACGTCGAGGACGATGCCTTGCATGGCGCCGTCATCACCGTGCCCGAAGTGCGCATGACGCCCGATCTCAAGATCGCCAACGCCTATATCATGCCCTTGGGTGGCGAGCATGCTGAGGAAATCGTTGCGGCGCTCAACCGCCACCGCAAGTTCATCCGCGGTCGTGTCGCTCCCCAGATCAACATGAAATATGCGCCCGAAGTGCGCTTCTATGTGGACGATACCTTCGCCGAAGCCAGCCGCATCGACTCGCTCCTCCGCTCCGAAAAGGTGCAGCGCGATCTGGCAGACGACGACGGCGACGACAATTGAACCAGCCCAAGCGGGTCAAGCGCTCGATCTCCGGCTGGGTCGTGCTCAACAAGCCCTTCAACATGACGTCGACGCAAGCCGTCGGCAAAATTCGCTGGCTCTTTGGCGCCGCCAAGGCTGGCCATGCCGGCACGCTTGATCCGCTGGCCACCGGCATCTTGCCGATTGCCTTGGGCGAGGCAACCAAGGCCGTGCCCCAGGTGCAAGACGGCACCAAGATCTACCGCTTTGGCATTCAGTGGGGGGCCGCCACAACCACGGACGACACCGAAGGGGAGGTGATCGCCACCTCCGACATCAGGCCCGATCAGGCTGCGTTGGAGGCCGTCCTGCCCCGATTCACCGGCACCATCCTGCAGCGCCCACCAATCTTCTCGGCGCTCAAGATCGATGGCGAACGTGCCTATGATCTGGCTCGTGCCGGCGAGACGGTGGACCTGCAGCCGCGCGAGATCGATGTCGACGCCATAAGCCTTGTGGAACACGGCACTGAACAATCAACCCTGGAAGTGGTCTGCGGCAAAGGCACCTATGTCCGATCGCTGGCCCGCGACATAGCCGAAGAACTGGGAACACGCGGCCATGTATCGGTTCTGCACCGGGCGGCCGTTGGTCCCTTCCACGACGAAGATGCCCTAACCATCGAGCAACTCGAAGCACTCGAACTGGATGGTCGAGACGCACTGCTCAAGCCCGTCTGGACGGGCTTTGCCGACCTGCCCGAGATCCGGCTCGACCCTCACCAGGCAAGCGCCGTGCGGCACGGCAACGCGGTTCTGCTCACAGGCGCCGGCGCACCGGTAGCCATTGATGAGTGCTGGGCAAGCTTCCGCGGCGAAGTGGTGGCAACCGGATCGGTGCAGTTCGGCCAGTTCCAGCCCCGCCGGGTGTTTAACCTCTGAGCTTCCGTAGAAGCCGAAATCTGCAGCAGGCCTCATACTGATCCTGTGGAGTGAGGAGGCCGTGCCACAACAAAAAAGGCGGGGATCGCTCCCCGCCTTTTCTCTTCCTAGTTCAGGAAGAGCACGATGATGATGATCAGCCAGATTGGCACTCCAAGTAGCCAAAGTCCGATGCCACGTAGCATGCTTGTGTCCTTTCCCTAGAACCGGCGGAAGACGCCAGGATGCACCGTGTTGTTGTCGCGGTGATTGCCACCCTTCTGGGCGGCCCAGAAGGCGCCGATGGCCGAAACCAGCAGCGATGCAGCAAGCAGGAATGCGCCTATAATCGCCGTGTTGCGGGCAATACGTGCCGCATCTTCAGCCTGCTGGCGGGCATTGTCGATGCCGGCAATGGCCTGGTCGACGCGCGCCTGGGCTTCCTCGGGCGGAACGCCCGCATTTACCGCGACCACATTGGCGAGGTATGCGCGGTCAGCTTCCGGCACTGTGCCATCGCCAAGCGCTGCCTGGGCGAAAATGCGCCCAGCTTCATCGCGCGCCGCAGCCGGATCGGCGGGCTGGTTGGAGCGGAACATGGTGTCGATGAAGTAGGCATTGGGATCGACCGCTTCCGCCGCGCCTTCTGACACATTGGAGGCCGCATTGGTTACGGTTGCTGCCGCCGAGCCAATCGTGTTGGCCGCAGCGCCAATGCCGTTGACCGCAATGATCGTGCCCAGGATTGCAGAGCCAGCCCAGACCAGCAGCCCATGGGCCCCGTCCCGCAGATCGCTTTCATCTTCATTGGCGTCGAAATAGCGGCGGCGCAGGCGCCCGGTCAGATAGCCACCGGCCATATAGCTCGAGATCTGGACCCAAAGGAACCAGAGCGCGGCCGCTATGCCCACAAAGATCGGATTGGGCTCATTGCCATAACCGAAATCAAGGAAGTTGAGGCCTACAGCCGAGCCGAAGCTGATCAGCACGAGGCTGATAGCTGAGGCCAGCACAATGCCGGCAATAATCGCGGGCCAGTCCACATAGGACGACTGTTCGCGGTCATGAAGGGACGTCTTGGCAATACCACCGCCAGTTGGCGCATCAATGGTCATGGGGCAGCTCCTGTTCTTGATGTCTGGAACCGGCTCAAGCGAGGCCGATAAACGACAGGATGGCCATGACGATGACGATGAGGCCGACGATATAGATGATCGAGTTCATTTTCGATTGCCTTCCGAGTTGACGCAGATGTGAAATCAACAGCAGGCAAAACGAATCGTTCCGCAGGGCTGCGCAGAATCTGGACAGAGGCTGTTAAACTCCTGTCGCGGCTTAGCTTCTTGATACCCCCTGCCGCTGATCCGGCAGGTTCTGCCAGCGGCATCACCCGGCTCGTCCGGGTGATCCATTTCCTTGATGCGCTCGTCGGATTGCCCGGATGAGCCCGGGAATGACGACCAGAGATAGGCACCCTGGGCCGCCCTTCCGCACCACCTCACAAGCAAACAAGAAAGGCGGGGATTGCTCCCCGCCTTTGGTATTCCATAGCTGCCCGAACCTCAAAGCCCGTCGGTCACCACATGGGTAAAGGCGCCCTCGGGGGCCTTGGTGATGGCCGGGTTCTCTTCCGAAACGGCGGACAGCAGCGTTTCCACCGTCTGCTGGTAGTCGGCTTCGTCCAGCACGCCGGTGGAGCCTTCCGCAAGCTTGTTGGCTTCGGTTACCTGATAAAGCTGGTCTTCCACGGTCATGGCGCCGGTCATGTCATTATCGACAACGATCTGCGCGGCTTCTTCGGGATTCTCGCGGGAATATTCCCAGCCCTTCATCGAAGCACGGACGAACTTGGTCATCTTCTCGACAAAGGCGGGATCTTCGAGGCTGTCTTCGAGCACATAAAGCCCGTCCTCCAGCATGCCGACGCCTTCGTCGCGATAGTTGAACACCGTCAGTTCTTCAGGCGTGATACCGGCGTTCAGCACCTGACCATACTCATTATAGGTCATGGTGGAAATGCAGGCGGCCTGCTTCTGGATCAGCGGATCGACGTTGAACGCCTGCTTGAGCACTTCGACGCCATCCGGCCCACCATCGGTGGAATAGCCGAGCTTGGCCATCCATGCATAGAACGGATATTCATTGCCGAAGAACCAAACGCCCAACGTCTTGCCCTTGAAGTCCTCGGTGCTTTCGACACCGGCTTCCTTGAGGCAGGTGAGCAGAAGGCCCGATTGCTTGAACGGCTGCGCGATGTTGACCAGTGGCACGCCACGCTCGCGCGCTGCCAGCCCTGCCGCCATCCAGGTGGTGATCACATCGGCGCCACCGCCGGCAATTACCTGTTCCGGCGCAATGTCGGGCCCGCCTGGCTTGATTTCGACTTGGAGGCCCTCTTCCTCATAAAAGCCTTTGGCCTGCGCCACGTAATAACCAGCAAACTGCCCCTGGGTGACCCATTTGAGCTGCAGCGTCACCGAGTTGTCCTGTGCCCAGGCAGCCCCCACGCTGCTCATGGCCATCGCGCCTGCAAGCGCACCAATCAGAAGTTTTCCCATTCCCTTGTTCCCTGCTTGCTTGGTCCCGTCCTATGCACCACGCACGGACGGGTGCCAGAAGGTGACCCCTCGTTCGATCAGAACGATCACCCCATAGAAGACCGATCCCGCGACGGCCGCCACCGCGATCTCGGCCCACACCATGTCGACATTCATCCGGCCGACTTCGGTCGATATCCGGAAGCCCATTCCCACAATGGGCGTTCCGAAGAACTCCGCTACGATTGCGCCGATCAACGCCAGAGTCGAGTTAATCTTGAGAGCGTTGAAGATAAACGGCCCCGCAGCGGGAAGCCTGAGCTTCAAAAGGGTTTGCCAATAACTGGCAGCATAGGTGCGCATCAGGTCGCGCTCGATGCTTGAGGCGGCATTGAGCCCCGCCACCGTGTTCACCAGCATGGGGAAAAACGTCATGATGACAACGACCGCCGCCTTGCTTGGCCAGTCGAAGCCGAACCACATGACCATGATCGGTGCGACGCCCACGATTGGCAGCGCCGAAACGAAATTGCCCAACGGCAGGAGCCCGGATTTGAGGAACGGCGAGCGGTCGATCAGGATCGCGACCACAAAACCAAGGCCACAGCCAAGCAGATAGCCGATCAAAACGGCTTTCAGGAATGTCTGCTGGAAATCGGCCCAAAGCGTTGGCACGGACGCCGTGATGCGCCCCCAGATCATGGAAGGCGGCGGCAGGATCACCTGCGGGACATTGCCGGCTCGGGTCACCACTTCCCAGATCACGAGGATGCTGACGCCGAACATGATGGGGATCAGCAGGCCCAGCCCTGCGTTGTCCGAAAGCCCGGGCGCCAATGTCTTGCTGAGCCGCTCCACAAACAACCAGGCAAAAAGCCATGCCGCCACAAGCGCCATCCACAAGAACGATGGGGAGGGGGTGAAGACACCAATGCTCAGGAGCACGGCAACAGCACCCAGCACTGCCAAGCCGCCATCGAACCAAAGCCCAAGCGGCACAAGGAAGCGGACGAGCGACAATGTCCCAAGCGCCAGGAAAATCTTGAGCAGCAAGGCGCTTTCAAGGGGTGTGAAGAGGCTGAGCGCCAACGCCGCAGCACTCACACCACCGGAAACCAGAGCCAGAAAGAATTGCAACTGGTTCATGCCGGACGTGCCCCCATGGCGCGGTTGACCAGCTTTTCAACAAGGCCGACAGCGATCACCAACAAGGCCGCCAGGATCGAAGCTGCCACCAGCGCCGCCCAGATCTGGATGGTTTGCGAATAATAGGACCCGGCCAGGAGCCGCGCCCCCAAGCCCGCCACGGCCCCGGTCGGCAGTTCACCCACGATGGCACCGACCAAAGAGGCCGCGACACCCACCTTGAGCGAGGCAAACAAATATGGCATCGCCGCCGGCCAGCGCAGCTTCCAGAAGGTCTGGTTGGCCGAGGCGCTATAGGTATGCATGAGGTCGAGTTGGATGGCCTCGGGCGAACGCAGCCCTTTGACCATGCCCACGGCCACGGGAAAAAAGCTGAGATACGCTGAAATGATCGCCTTGCTCATCAGCCGTGCCGGATCGGTCGGAATACCCATTGTGCCGGTGAAGATGTTGAAGCCAATCACCACGATCAGTGGCGCCAGCGCAAGGATGGGAATGGTCTGGCTTGCCACGATCCAAGGCATCAGCGAGCGGTTCATGGCTTCGCTGTGAACGATCATCACGGCGAGCGCGATCCCCAGCAAGGACCCCATCACAAAGCCCAGCGCCGTCGCCGAAAAGGTCACCCAAGCATGAAACAGCAGGGAACGTGGCTTGTTGGGCGCCACCAGCACGGTTGCGTTCCAAAGCTCGCCAAACACCTGATGCGCCGTGGGAAGAACGGGCTTTTCCTGGTTCCAGGTGTCGAGAATGAACTGGGTGGCCGGGACATTGGTGATATCGGCCCGGCGATAAACGTCGTTCTGCCATTGGGCGTTCATGCCAATGGCGGCGGCGTACCAGACGAGGACGATAGCGAGCAGGACGATGATGATGGGGAGGGTGCGCTTCATGGCCGCCACTTCCGCCGCATGGATGTGCCGTGATCTTGCAAAAGCCACCGGCGGATACCTCCCCCTAGACAGGGGAGGCTAGGAGGGGGTGCGAGAGCTCGGATACCAAGGCCATTCAACCCCCACCCTGGATCTCTCCCCGCAAGAGCCTGCACTCGGGTGCGCCAAGGCGCAGCCCGGGTGAGGAGGGTGTCGACTGTAGGATCAGCGCCAAAAACCAGCATAGGTGACGCTCGCCCGCCCATCACGCCACTTCCTCATAGGAATGCCCGGCCCGCAAGCCATCACGCACCCGCGCCGCAATGGCCAAAAATTCCGGTGTTTCGCGAATATCGAGCGGCCGTTCGCGCGGTAGGTCGCTTTCGATCACGTCGGTGACCCGCCCTGGCCGCGGCGACATCACCACGATCTTGGTGGATAGATACACAGCCTCGGGAATGGAGTGCGTCACAAAGCAGATGGTCTTGCCCGTTGCGGCCCACAGCTTGAGCAGTTCGGAATTGAGGTGATCGCGCACGATTTCGTCGAGCGCACCGAATGGCTCGTCCATCAAAAGGAGGTCCGCGTCAAACGCCAGCGCTCGCGCAATGGACGCCCGCTGCTGCATGCCACCCGACAACTGCCAGGGATATTTCTTTTCAAACCCCGATAGGTTCACCAGATCAAGCGTCCGGCGGATGCGTTCAGCCTGCTGTGAGGCCGAATAGCCCATGATCTCGAGCGGCAGCGCCACGTTCTTTTCGATCGTGCGCCAGGGATAAAGCGCCGGCGCCTGGAACACATAGCCATAGGCGCGGTCCTTGCGCGCCTGTTCCGGCGTTTGCCCGTTAATGGTCAGGCTTCCCGACGTTGGGCGCTCCAGATCGGCGATGGTGCGCAAGAACGTTGTCTTGCCGCACCCCGATGGGCCTATAAAGGAAACGAACTCGCCCTTGTTGATAGACAGATTGACGTTCGAGAGCGCAACAACGTCACCGTCATTGGTCTTGAACGTCAGCCCCAGATTCTGCGCGGATACAACTGCGTTCAAACCCCTCAAACCCCCGACGCCGGAATGCCGCTGCGTTCCACCTTGCGGGGCGAAACGATCTCTTTCCACTGTGATAGCGCCCGGTTCACAGGGTTTTTCGCTTCGCGACCGACGAACTTGCCATGGCCTGGTTCGGCCTTGACCTCGTTTTCGGCGACCGAAACCTTGCCGCGCGACAGAACAAAACGCGGCAGGCCCTTCACCTCGAAGCCCTCGAACACATTATAGTCGATAACCGATTGCTGCCCCTGCGCCGTGATGGTCTTGGAGCGCGCTGGATCCCAGACGATCAGGTCGGCATCGGCACCAACAAGAACCGCACCCTTCTTGGGGTAGAGCCCCAAAATCTTGGCGATATTGGTTGAGGTCACCGCCACGAACTCGTTCATGGTCAGCCGGCCCGTATTGACCCCCGCCGTCCAAAGCACCGGCAAGCGGTCTTCCAATCCGCCCGTGCCATTGGGGATCTTGCTGAAATCGTTGATGCCGGTACGCTTCTGCTGGGTGGTAAAGGCGCAATGGTCCGTCGCAACGCAGGAGAGCGAACCCGACTGCAGCCCGGCCCATAGGGAATCCTGGTGCTGCTTGTTGCGGAAAGGCGGCGACATCACACGACGGGCGGCATGGTCCCAATCGGCGTTGAAATATTCGCTTTCGTCCAGCGTCAAATGCTGGATCAGCGGCTCTCCGTAAACCCGCATGCCCTTCTGCCGCGCGCGGCGAATGGCTTCATGCGCCTGTTCGGATGAAACATGCACCACGTAAAGCGGCACGCCCGCCATATCTGCGATCATGATGGCGCGGTTGGTGGCTTCCCCTTCCACTTCCGGCGGACGCGAATAGGCATGGCCTTCGGGGCCATTATTGCCCTCGGCCAAAAGCTTGGCCGTCATCGCAGCAACCACGTCGCCATTCTCGGCGTGGACGAGGGGCAGGGCGCCGAGATCGGCGCAGCGCTGGAATGACGAGAACATCTCGTCGTCATTGACCATCAGCGAGCCCTTGTAGGCCATGAAATGCTTGAACGAGGTGATGCCGCGATCAACCACTTCGGCCATCTCGTTGAAGACCTGCTCGCCCCACCAGGTAATGGCCATGTGGAAGGAATAATCGGCCGAAGCCTTGCCCGTCTTGTTGTCCCACATCTGCAGCGCTTCCAGCAGCGACTGGTTGGGGTTCGGCAGGCAGAAATCCACCACCATGGTCGTGCCGCCCGCCAACCCCGCGCGCGTGCCGCTTTCGAAATCATCGGCGGAATAGGTGCCCATGAACGGCATTTCGAGGTGGGTATGCGGATCAATCCCGCCCGGCATCACATAGCAGCCGGTGGCATCAAGCGTTTCGTCGCCAGAGAGGTTCTGCCCGATCTCGACGATCACATCGCCTTCGATCCGCACGTCGGCCTTGTAGGTCAGGTCAGCCGTAACCACGGTGCCATTCTTGATGACCTTGCTGCCCATTTTTTGCTCACTCCCTTAGCTACAAACTTCGTCCGGTCCCAGCGGCGGGCTTCGCCTTGGCTGCCTGCAAGATTGTCTAGCAAGTTCAATGCCAGTTTGCGCCTGCCCGCCTCGTAAAACGCGGCAACCCTCCCCGGCGCCGGCTCCCTGGATCGCCCCTTCAGAGGGCGTGAATTACTCCACGATCTCCGCCGTTTCGAGCACCGCGTGGAACAGCACATCTGCCCCTGCCGCCGCCCATTCCTTGGAGATGTCCTCGGCCTCGTTGTGGCTGAGGCCATCGACGCACGGGCACATGATCATGGTGGATGGCGCCACCTTGGCCGCCCAGCAAGCATCGTGGCCCGCGCCCGAGATGATGTCCATGTGCGAATAGCCCAGCTTTTCGGCAGCCGCGCGCACCCGTTGCACCAGCGTGGGATCGAACGCAACAGGATCGAAATGCCCCACCGCTTCCATGGCATAGCCCACGCCCAGCTCGGCGCAAATTGCCTGTGCCCGGGTTTCGATCTGCTCGCGCATGGAATTGAGCTTGCTCAGTTCGGGCGACCGGATATCCACGGTGAACACCACACTGCCCGGCAGGACGTTGCGGGAATTGGGCGAAAACTTCATTTGCCCAACGCCACCGACGGCACCGGGCTGATGATCTATCGCCACCGCCTGCACCATCTCAAGGATACGTGCCATGGCAAGCCCAGCGTTAACGCGCATGCGCATCGGGGTGGACCCAGTATGCGCTTCCTTGCCTGTCAAGGTGAACTCGAGCCACCATAGCCCCTGGCCGTGCGTTACGACGCCGATTTGCTTGTTCTCGGCCTCAAGGATTGGGCCCTGCTCGATATGGTATTCGAAATAGGCGTGCATCTTGCGCGCGCCCACTTCTTCGTCGCCACGCCAGCCAATGCGCGCGAGCTCGTCCCCATAGCTCAAGCCCGCCTGGTCCTTGCGGTTATAGGCATAGTCGAGCGTATGAATGCCCGCGAACACGCCGGAAGCCAGCATGGCAGGGGCAAAGCGCGCGCCTTCCTCATTGGCCCAGTTGGTTACAACAATGGGGTGCTTTGTCTTGATGCCGAGATCATCCAACGAACGGACGACCTCCAGGGCCGCTAAAACGCCGAGCACGCCGTCGTATTTTCCGCCCGTTGGCTGGGTGTCGAGATGCGAGCCGACATAAACCGGCAAGGCATCGGGATCGGTGCCCGGCCGGGTCATGAACATGGTGCCCATCTGGTCGACGCCCATGGAAAGGCCAGCCTCGTCGCACCAGCGTTTGAACAGGTGCCGGCCCTCGCTGTCTTCGTCGGTCAGGGTCTGCCGATTATTGCCCCCGGCGATGCCGGGGCCAATCTTGGCCATCTCCATGAGGCTGTCCCAGAGCCGATCACCATTGATGCGAAGGTTTTCTCCTGGGGCAGACATATGGGCTTTTGTCCTATTTGTTGCTGGGGAACGAGAATTCCGCGCCACCCTTGATGCCGGCGGGCCAGCGGGTGGTGACGGTCTTGAGCCGGGTATAGAAGTGCACGCCTTCAGGTCCGTAGATGGAGTGATCGCCAAACAGCGACCGCTTCCACCCGCCGAACGAATGGTAGGCAACGGGCACCGGAATGGGGACGTTCACGCCCACCATGCCCACTTCGATCTTGTCGGCAAACTCGCGGGCGGCGTCGCCGTCGCGCGTGAAGATGGCGGTGCCATTGCCGTATTCGTGCTCGTTTATGAGCTTGACCGCTTCGTTATAGTCGTTGGCGCGCACCACCGACAGGACGGGTCCGAAGATCTCTTCCTTGTAGATGGTCATGTCGGGCGTGACGTTGTCGAACAGGGTGCCGCCAACATAATAGCCGCCTTCATAGCCCTGGAGCGAGAAGCCGCGACCGTCGACCACCAGCTCGGCGCCCTGTTCCACGCCAGAATCGATGTAGCCCAGGATCTTGTCGCGGTGCTGCTTGGTGACGACCGGACCCATTTCGGCGTCCTTGTCAGTGGCAGGACCGATCTTAAGGGATTCTACGCGCGGCTTGAGCTTGGCGATCAGCGCGTCACCGGTTTCCTTGCCTACGGGCACAGCAACCGAGATGGCCATGCAGCGCTCGCCGGCCGAACCGTAACCAGCACCCATCAGGGCATCGGCCGCTTGGTCGAGATCGGCATCGGGCAGGATCACCATGTGGTTCTTGGCGCCGCCCAAGGCCTGGACGCGCTTTCCGGCCGCTGTGCCGCGCTGGTAGACATATTCGGCGATCGGGGTGGAGCCAACAAAGCTCACGGCCTTGATGTCGGGATGGTCGAGAATGCCGTCCACCATTTCCTTGTCGCCATGAACGATGTTGAGGATGCCCTCGGGAAGGCCGGCTTCCATGAAGAGGTTCCACGCCAGCATCGAGGCAGATGGATCGCGCTCGGATGGCTTGAGGATGAAGGCGTTGCCGCAAGCGATGGCTGCCGGATACATCCACATCGGCACCATGGCCGGGAAGTTGAACGGGGTAATGCCGGCCACCACGCCCAGCGGCTGGCGATCGGAATAGGTGTCGATCGAAGGACCCACATTGCGTGAGAACTCGCCCTTGAGCAGCTGGGGGATACCGCAGGCAAAATCGACGCAGTCGATGCCGCGCGCTACTTCCCCCAGTGCGTCGTCATGCACCTTGCCGTGCTCGCGCGAAATTTCGCGTGCCAGATCGTCGGCATGCTGATCCAGTAGCGCCTTGAAGCGGAACATGATGCGTGCGCGCTTCATCGGCGGGGTATTGCCCCATGCAACCTGCGCCTTCTTGGCCGAAGCTACGGCTTCGTTGAGCTCGCTTATTGTCGACAGAGGCAGTTCAGCGGATTGCTCGCCCGTAGCGGGGTTGAACACCGGTACTCGGCGGCCCGAGGAAACATAGCGCTTGCCGGCAACGGCGTTTTCAATGGTCAGCATCAAGATTCCCCTTTCGCGGGAACAGAAATTCTATTTTCCAAAGTATAGAACCCTTGTTCCATTCTACTCAAGCGTCTTGAGAATGTCCGATAGCGTGCCGACGATCTGGTCGATATGCGCCTTTTCCACGATCAGGGGCGGGGAAAGGGCGATGATGTCGCCCGTCGTTCGGATCAACAGCCCTGTTTCATAGGCCTTGAGGAAAGCCGAGAAGGCCCGCTTGGTGGGCTGCCCCGCAATGGGCTCCAATTCGATGGCGCCGACCAGCCCGATATTGCGGATATCGATGACATGCGGCAGGCCCTTGAGCGAATGCAGCGCCTCCTCGAAATAAGGAGCCAGTTCCGCCCCGCGCGTCAGCAGGCCCTCATCCTTATAGGTCTCCAGAGTTGCAAGCGCAGCGGCTGAAGCAATCGGATTGCCCGAATAGGTGTAGCCGTGGAAGAACTCGATGACGTGTTCCGGCCCGCCCATGAAGGCGTCGTGAATCTCTGCGGAAACCAGCACTGCACCCATGGGAATGACGCCATTGGTCAGCCCCTTGGCGGTGACCATGATATCAGGCGTAACGCCAAAATAGTCGGCGCCAAACGGCGTGCCCAGGCGGCCATAACCGGTAATGACCTCATCAAAAATCAGCAAAATGCCGTGCTTCTTGGTGATTTCGCGCAGGCGCTTGAGATAGCCCACAGGTGGGATCAGCACACCGGTCGAGCCAGCCACCGGCTCAACAATCACTGCCGCAATGGTTGAAGCATCATGCAGCGTCACGATGCGTTCGAGTTCGTCAGCGAGCTCGGTGCCGTGCTGTGGCTCGCCCTTGGTGAAGGCATTCTTGGCAAGGTTATGGGTGTGCGGCATGTGATCGACGCCGGCCAGCAAGGTACCGAACATCTTGCGGTTGGTGACAATGCCGCCCACCGAAATGCCGCCGAAATTGACGCCATGATAACCACGTTCGCGCCCGATCAGCCGGGTCCGCGAGCCCTCGCCTTTGACGCGATGATAGGCCAGCGCCACCTTGAGCGCCGTCTCAACCGATTCCGAACCCGAGTTGGTGAACAGCACATGATCGAGCCCCTCTGGCGCAATATCCACTAGCCGGTTGGCCAGCTCGAACGCCTTGGGGTGCCCCATCTGGAAAGCCGGGGCATAGTCGAGTTCGGCCGCCTGCTTGCCGATCGCTTCCACGATCTTGGGCCGGGCATGGCCCGCATTGACGCACCAAAGCCCCGCAGTGCCGTCCAGCACTTGTCGCCCATCGGTCGTCGTATAGTGCATGTCCTTGGCCGCAACAAACATGCGCGGCGCTTTCTTGAACTGGCGGTTGGCCGTAAACGGCATCCAGAAGGCGCTCAGATCATTCGGCATCGCGGCGGTTGAATTAGACACGAATGGCGCTCCCCTCGATTCTGCACTGGGTCTTCTTTTGGCACTTGACGCCGGGGCTCGAAGCCCAGAATTTTGACCAGTTGGAAAAATGTTAGCACTCCCAAACTTTCCCGCAAGGCGAAAAATGGCGCCCTCTAAGCTGAAAAGTGCCGAGACCGATGCCGCTCCCCGCAGGCGCCGCAAAAGCGTCGTGGCGGTGGATGGCGAAACCGAGCGCCCAGTCACGCGCATCCAGCGTGAAAAGCAGGACATAATCCTCGAAGCGGCGCTGGAAGTGTTTTCCCTTCATGGCTTTCGCGGCGCCACGATCGACCAGATTGCCGAGCGCGCCGGCATGAGCAAGCCGAACCTGCTTTATTATTTCCCCCGCAAGGACGAGATCCACCGGCGCCTGATTGGGCAATTGCTCAAGACCTGGCTGGCCCCGCTCGAGGAAATGGACGCCAATGGCGATCCTTTTCCCGAGATACGCTCCTATATTCGCCGCAAGCTTGAAATGGCGCGCGACTTCCCCCGGGAAAGCCGCCTCTTTGCCAATGAGATGCTCCAGGGCGCGCCTCGTATCATCGAGATGATCGAGGTGGATCTGAAAAACCTCGTCGATGAAAAGGCGCGCGTGCTCCTGGCCTGGATGGATCAGGGCAAGATCGCACGCACCGATCCCTATCACCTGATCTTTTCCATCTGGGCCACCACCCAGCATTATGCCGATTTCGACGTACAGGTCCGCGCCGTGCTGGGGCCGGGCCGCGGCGGGGAAGGGCGCTTCGAAGATGCCGCGCGCTACCTTGAGCACTTGTTTCTTTATGGCCTCACGCCCCGGCCCCGTTCGATCGATAAAATGAGCGGCAAATCCTGAGGACTTGTTTCACAGCCAGGCGCTAGGCTGCGGCAAGGTTTGGGGCCCCGATCATGAGCAAGCCGCGCATTGCCGTTTTGTTTGATGCCGAAAACACCGCCTGCACCAGCGCACCCCTGGTGTTTCGACATCTCGAAACACTCGGAACGGTTCAGTCCGCCTGCGCTGTCGGCGATTTCACCATCCTGGCGCCCTGGATCGACTGTGCGCGAATGCACGGCATCGACCTTGTCATGCAGCCGAGCCTGGGCAAGGGCAAGAACTCCGCCGACATTCGCCTCGCCATCGAGGCAATGGACCTGGCCCATCGCGGCTGCATCGACGCCCTGGCCCTGGTGACCTCGGATCGGGATTTTACCCCATTGGCGTTCCGGCTGCGCGAAGCGGGGGTCGCCGTTCATGGCTTCAGCCAGAACGAGCCAAGCCCGGCCTTTCGTGCCGCCTGCACCAGCTTCAACCTGCTGCAGCAAGCAACCCCAGAAATGCCAGCGCTGCTTTCGCTCAGCGAAAGGCAGAGGCTGCGGAAAATCGTTTCAAGCGTTTGCAAGAACGGCGATGTGGACCACGTTATGCTTGGGCAAGCCGTCCGCGCGGCGGCGCCCGAACTGGCAACCAGACTCAAAGGCAAGTTCCTCAAGACGCTTATTGCCCACGGCCTTGTTCAGCGCATCGGCTCTGGATCACAACAAAAGCTGCGCCGCGCCGGTTAATTGCCCTTGCTCGTCCGTGCAGTTACATCCCCGAGCTTTGTAGATGCACTCAAGCATCGCGGTGGTCGCCGACACAACCCGTTAACAGATTGTAAAGGCCGCTCTGTATTCCAGCAGTCTCACTGGTTCCATGTTAGAGGATCAACTACCAGATCTCTGCGCTAAGCCCTGCCACATTTGCCACAATTAGGCCAGCTTCCGCCGCTGACCGCGTTTTCCACAGCCCTGATCAGCCAGATCTCAACATGAAAACTGCGGAAACGCGAACTCGTGATGGAACTGTTACCGCATGGGCACACAAGGGAACGTGGTTCCCGATTCGCCGCTGAGTGGTTCCAGATGAAGGATGATCTCTCAGTCGCGTAGAATAATGTTCTACAAACGCGCGCAAACGCTCAGCGATACAGCCAGAAAACTCCCAAAATTCCTGTGTTCCCTGCGCAACAGAACGGCCCGCAAGGCCAGTTAAGGCTCTTGCCGGCACATTGTGGCCAGTCGCCACCGTTAAACCTCTGCTCACGTTAACTTAAGTGAGACTAGACGTTTGATCAGGAAAGCCATTTCGGTCGCCGCTGTTGTTGCAGCTCTCTTTTCCTTCTCCACTGCAGCCTACGCCCAATGTGGCGGCGCATCCTGGTACGGCCCCGGCTTCAACGGGAAAAAAGCCGCGTCAGGTGAAATCTTCAACGAAAACGCCATGACGGCGGCACATCGTTCGCTGCCCTTCGGTACCAAGCTTCTTGTCACAGACCAGAACACCGGTCGTCAGATCAAGGTAACCATCAATGACCGCGGTCCGTTCCACGGCAAGCGCATCATCGACCTGAGCAAGGCCGCTGCCGGCAAGCTGGGCTTCCGCAACCGCGGCACCACTTCCGTGTGCATCAGCCAGCTCTGATCCTTCCCCTGCACGTGCCTTTCCAACGGGTCTCCGCCAAGGCGGGGGCCCGTTTGTATGCTAGCCCGCCTTTAGGATGTTGCGCTAGCATGCGCTTGGGGAATGCGGGGGAAAGCGACGGTGAAAGCCAGCGCTTACATTATTGGTCCTTTGGATGGCGCAGGCTCTGCCTTGATGGACCTCGCCCGGCGCCTTGATTTCGAAAATGTATCGCCCTTTAGCGGCATCGCGCAGGCCGAAACACAATCGGCCGTTACCCCGATCTGCTTTTTCCTGTTTGCAGCCGTGCCCGATGTTTCCGCCCTGGGCCCTATTTCAGACGCGATCCGCTTCTGTCCCAAGAGCCACATCCGCTTCTCGCCACTGATCTATTTTGCGGCAAATCCTTCTGTTGAAGCGATCACCGCCTGCATCGCCATGGGCTTTGATGATGTGATCACCATGCCATTCACCACGGCGCGCGTCCGCGAACGAATCGAGCGCCAGCTGGGCCGCAACCTCACCTTCTTTGAAACCGCCGGCTATTTTGGACCAGACCGCCGCGATCGTGTGACCGCGCCGAAAGGGGCAGCCGAAACGCGCCTTGGCGGGCAGTTCCGGCGCCTCGAGATCCTGCGCAATCCCCTAAGCGGTATCACCGTAATCAGCGACGACCTCCACATGCTGCCGAGCTGACACACCGCTGCTGACGCCTTTTTGCAACGTTGCACAATAAGGGGGAAAACGTTTCCGCACCCCTATTCTCCGCTGCCGGCTTTTCGCATAGGGTCGCGCGACTGATTTCGCGAGTAGTTTCAGCCATGAGATTCGGCATCGACTTGCCGCCCCAGATTAAAGTGTTCGGGGCGTTCTTCATCTATTCGTTCACCATGGGCAGCCTTTATCCGCGTCTCCCTGCGATTCAGACGGCCATGAATGTGGGTGAAGGCGCTCTTGGCCTGGCGCTGATCGGCGCGGCCCTTGGTACGCTGATCTCCCTGACCTTTGCGGGTCCCCTGATCGAGCGCATCGGCTATCGCCGCACCTTGTTGACGGCTATCCCGCTGCTGTCGGTATTCTACGCCATTGCTGTTTGGGCCCAGGGTCCGCTGGCCTTTTTCCTGCTGCTCATGCCCGTCGGCATCACCATTGGCTGCATTGAAATCATCATCAACCTTGAAGCCGACCGCGTGGAACACGCCATAGGCCGGCGCATCATGAACCGTGCCCACGCCTTCTGGAGCTTTGGCTTTTTCTCCGCCGGCATGGTGGGCTCCTTTATTGCCCAGACCGGCATCTCGCCTCAGCTGCACCTGGCCATCATGGTTCCGGTGGTAACGGTCGTGTCGCTCCTGCTCCTTGGCCGGTTCGAGCCAGCCGAGCACCGCGCCGGCGGCAGCACCGAGCAGGTGCCACGCTTTGCCCGTCCAACAGGCCCCATCCTTGTTCTGGTTGGCGTGTGCCTTTCCGCCATGATCCTTGAAGGCGCAGGTATTGATTGGTCGGCCATCTATATGCGCAACGAATTTGGCGCAGCGCCCTTCTGGGCCGGTTTCGCCGTGGCCCTGGGTGCGGGCGCCCAGGCCGTGACCCGCTTTTTCGCGGACAGCTTTGTGGAGCGCTGGAGCCCGGTCCTTGTTGCGCGAACCCTGCTTGCCATTTCCGGCATCGGCGCGCTGATCGTGTTTTTCACGCCCGTATGGTGGCTCGCCTATGTGGGCCTGGCCCTGATCGGCGTCGGCACCAGCGCGCTCTTTCCCCTGGCCATGTCCGCCGCAGCACAGCGCACCGATCGCCCCGCCGCGATCAATGTTGCCGCGCTGGCGCAGATTTCCTTTGTTTCCTTCCTTCTTGGCCCGCCGCTTCTGGGCTATATCGCCGAACATTTCGGCATTCGCTGGGCCTTTGGCGTGGGCATACCGCTCGTCCTCCTGGGCCTCCTTATGGCTGACGCTCTGGGCAATCGCCGCCAGGGCAAGATGGTGCCGGCACAATGATGATCGCTCCCCAACACCGGCTCTATAGCTGCTTCTTTCTTTTTGCCGTCACCACGGGCGCCCTGATGTCGCGCCTGCCCGATATTCAGACCCATCTCGGTGTCAGCGAAAGCCAGCTGGGCCTGACCATGATTGGCATGTCCATCGGCTCGCTGATTTCGCTTACCTTTGGCGCCGCAATAATCGAGCGCCTCGGCGTGCGCACCACCGCGTTTCTGACGGTGCTCGGCCCTGCGCTGCTCTTTGCGCTTGTGCCTTGGCTCGGTGTCGCGCCTGCCGTGTTCGTCGCCCTGTTCTTCACCGGCCTTCTTTCCGGCGCGCTGGAGATCAACCTCAACGTCGAGATTGACCGGCTCGAAATGCACACCGGCGGCCGCTTCATGAACCGCGCTCATGGCTTCTGGAGCGTCGGCTTTTTTGTAACGGCCCTGGTTGGGGCTGGCATTCGCCAATCCGGCTTGTCCGTTGAGGCTCATCTGGGCCTTATCGCCCTCTTTGTTGTTCTGGTCGGCGGTTACATGATCTCGGGCATCAAGCCCGCGCCCGCCCCGCAACGCACACTGGGCGAAAACACTCACCGCATTGCCTTCCCAAATCTGGGCCTTCTGCCCTTGTGCCTCATCGGCTTTGCCGCTTTCCTTGTGGAAGGGGCGGGGATTGATTGGTCGGCCATTTATATGCGCGACGTTTTTGCGGCCGAACCTTTCGTAGGCGGCATGGGCCTTACGCTCTTTGCCTTCTTCATGGCTGTGATGCGCCTTTCCGCCGATCCGGTAGTGGCCCGGTTCGGTCCCCGCAACGTGGCAATGGTGCTCCTCACCCTGGCGACATTTGGCGCCCTCATGGTGGGCCTGGCTCCTGCGACAGGTATCGCCCTTTCCGGCTTTGCTCTGATGGGTATCGGCTGTTCCGCCGTTTACCCCCTGGCGGTTTCGGCCGCCGCCCAGCGCACCGATCGTCCTGCCGCCGTCAATGTTGCGGCGCTGGGGCAGGTGAGTTTCGTTGTGTTCTTCCTTGCGCCGCCGCTCCTAGGCTTTGTTGCAGAGTTCATGGGCATCCGCAATTCCTACCTCATCTGCGTGCCGCTGCTGCTTGCCGGGCTGTGGGCCTCGAGCTTTGCCCTGGGCACGCGCAAGCTCGACACGCCCCATGGCTTGGCTCCGGAGCCCGTGTCGCCTCATGCCTGATCTGCCGCCCATTGTTGACCTGCGCCAGTCGCCTACGGCGCTGCGGGTTCAACGTGGCGTCATGCGCCTCCTGCGCGAGCGATACGACATGGCCTGCTATGCCGAAGTGACGCTCAGGAGCGGCCGGCGCGCCGATATCCTGGGCGTGGGACCAAAGGGCGAGATCTGGATCGTGGAGATCAAGTCGAGCCTGATCGACTTCCAGGTCGACAAGAAATGGCATGAATATCGCGACTTCTCCGACCGCTTCTTTTTCGCCAAGCCACCCGAACTTGATCCTGCCATCTTCCCCCAAACCGAAGGGCTGATCGTCGCCGATGCGCATGATGGGGCCATCCTGCGCCCCAGCCCCGATACCCCCCTTGCGCCCGCACGCCGCAAGGCGCTGATGCTCCAGCTTGCCCGCCTGGGCGCCGACCGCATCCACGCCCTGATGGATCCCGGCCCCAAGTGAGCAAAGCCATGGCCATCCGGGCCCCCGCACAATGGCGCATCATGGCCCTGTTCTTTGTCCATGCCCTGGCCGCTGGCGCCATTCACACCCGCATCCCCGATGTGCAGCTGCAGATTGGCCTCAGCGAAGCCGAACTTGGCATGGTCCTGATGGGCCAGCCCCTGGGCGCGCTCAGCATGTTCCTTTTTTCGAGCCGCCTCATCGAGGCCCTTGGCCCACGCAAGATCATCCTCTGGCTCCTGCCCGTGATGACCGCCAGTGCCGCCCTGGTCACAGTGCTGCTCCATCCCCTGGCCATGTTTATTCTCCTTGCCATCAACGGCGTCGGCTTTTCCGTCACCAACATCGCCATCAATGTGGAAGCCGACCGGGTGGAAGCCAGCACCGGCCAGCGCATCATGAACACCTGCCATGGCGCCTGGAGCCTGGGGTTCCTCCTCACCTCGCTTCTGGGCGCGGCCTTGCGCGGCATGCATGTCTTGCCCGCCATTCATCTCTGGGGCTTTGCGCCGATCCTGATCGCCTTGCTGCTGGTGATCGTCCTGCCCATGCCCTCGGCCGCCGAACGCGCCTTCAGCGTCACAGGCAAGCGCAAGCTCGCCTGGCCCACCCTGGCCACCATGGGCCTGGTCGCCTTTGGGCTGGGCGCAGGCCTTATGGAAGGCGCCTCGCGCGCTTGGTCCATCATCCTTCTGCGCGACAGTTTCGACGCCCCGGTCTGGGTTGAATCCATGGCGCTTCCAGCCTTGCTGGTCACCATGGCCATCGGTCGCCTGCTGGCCGATCCCATCATCGAGCGCCATGGCCCGGTAAAGGTGGCGCGCCTCCTCACCAGCCTTGCCATCGCAGGCCTGCTCATGGTCGTTCTTTCGCCCCACTACCTCTTTGCCATTGGCGGCTTTGCCCTGATCGGCGCCGGCATCTGCGTGCTGTATCCGCTCATGCTCTCCGCCGCAGCCCGTCTTGGCGATCGCCCCGCGTCCGAAAACGTCGCGGCCACCACCCTGATCGTCCAGATGCTCAATCTGGGCGCGCCGGCCCTGATCGGCGGCACGGCGGAGAATTTTGGAGTTCGCATAGCGTTCGCCATCCTCCTGCCCCTCCTCATGCTCACCTGGGCCATGTCAGGGCGCCTTGCGCCACCTGAAGGACAGGCTGGGCCCGCCGCTGCCACGCGCTAGAGCCACCAACACGCAAACAAAAAGGGCAGGCCCATAGGACCTGCCCTTTGTTTTGGATCGCATTGTCGCCTTACTTGGGCGCCAGCACCATGACCATCTGCCGCCCTTCCGAGCGTGGCTGCGATTCAACCTTGGCGATGGCCTCGGTCTGGTCCTTGACCTTGATCAGGAGCTGCATGCCCAATTCCTGGTGCGCCATTTCGCGACCGCGAAAGCGCATGGTCACCTTGACGCGATCCCCGTCATCCAGGAACCGCTGCACAGCCTTCATCTTGGTCTCGTAGTCATGCGTGTCGATGTTCGGACGCATCTGGACTTCCTTGACCTCGATCACCTTCTGCTTCTTGCGTGCCTCGGCAGCTTTTTTCTGCGCGGCATATTTAAAGCGCCCAAGGTCAAGCATCTTGGCGACCGGCGGCTGGGCATTGGGAGAGATCAGAACAAGATCGAGACCCTGTTCCTGCGCTTCTGCGAGAGCTTCGCGGGTGCGAACAATTCCGCGGTTCTCGCCTTCAGCATCGATGAGCTGCACATCGGGGCTGGTGATATCTTCGTTCGAGAGCGGCCCATCTTTCTGGGGCGCGACTGGTCTCATGGGACGGCGAATGGCAAACGATCCTTGTGTTGTTGCTACCTGGGGGTGAAATCCGCCATAAAATCGTGTTAGCCGGGCCATAAGTCAACTGCCAAGCGCTACAATTTACGCAACGGGCCCATCTCATGACCATATCCGAGCCATCCGCCACCACCATCACCGTCGGGCAGGGTGCCGCCGAGCGCCCGATCGCCGTTCTCCAGCGCCCCGGCACTGCGCCGGGCCTCTTCTGGCTGGGCGGCTTTCGCTCCGACATGATGGGCAGCAAGGCCCTCTGCCTCGACGAATTGGGCGCTGAAAAGGGCCTGGCCGTCACGCGCTTTGATTATTCCGGCCACGGTGCCTCAGGCGGCGATTTCAACCAGGGCACGATTACGCGCTGGCTCGAGGAAGCCCAAGCCGTATTCGCCACGACACAAGGCCCCCAAATCATTGTGGGCTCCTCCATGGGCGGCTGGCTTGCCCTTCTTCTGGCCCGCGCCCTGCTGCGCCACGGCGAAAAACGGGCACATGCCATGGTCCTGATCGCGCCAGCACCCGACATGACCCACGAGCTGATGCTCCCCGGTTTCACCCCGGCCGAACAGGAATCCCTGCAAAACAACGGCTATGTGGAGCAGCCCAGCCAATACTCCCCCGAGCCCTACCGCATCAACCGCGCTCTGCTCGATGACGGGGAAAACCACCGCCTCTTCGGCAATGTCATCGAAACCGGCTGCCCCGTCACGATCCTCCAGGGCGGCCAGGACCCCGACGTGCCCCAAAGGCACGCCATCAAGCTCGTAACGCACCTTCTTCACGACCCGGTCACCCTGACCCTGATCCCCGACGGCGACCACCGCCTCAGCCGCCCGGAAGACCTCCAGCGCCTGCGCCAGGCTATTTTGGCGTTGCTCTAGGGCACTCCACGCCCTTAGACCCCATCGGGAGCACGCCAGTAGACCTCATGGTGAGCTTGTCGAACCACGAGGTCGTGGCACCCAAGCCTCCATGGGCCAAAGCTGGTGCCTCCATCCCTCAAGCGCCATGCGCCATCAGCTGGCGCCCATGCGCCTTGAGCCAGGCCCGGCCCCGGTCCATGTCCGGCAGCGTCCGCTCCACCGTTGCCCAGAACGCGGCCGAATGGTTCATCTCCACCAGATGCGCCACCTCATGGGCCGCCACATAATCCAGCACAAAGGGCGGCGCGAGAACCAGCCGCCAATTGTAGTTGATATTGCCGGTCGACGAACACGAACCCCAGCGGCTCGCCTGGCTGCGCATCCGGATCGAGCGGACATGGACCCCAAGACGCTCCGCATGAAAAGCCGACCGCGCGGCAAGATCGGCCTGCGCCTCTTCCTTGAACCAGTCGGTCAGCCGCCGCGCCTGATGCGCCGGCTCCCCCGGCACCAGCAGCGTTGGCAGCCCATCGAGCTCGACCCTTTCCACACGCCCGCGCACCTTGCCCATGCCCACGATGCGATGCTCCACACCCCTTAGCGGCACCACGCCACCATCACCGAAATGGCTGGCCTCCGGCGCCCGCTTGATCCGCGCCGCGAGCCAGGAACGATGCTTCAGCAAAAATGCCTCTGCCTCCGCCCATTTCCCATGCGGCGGCAAGGTCAGCACCGGCCCGCTCGCATGGGGCAGCGACAATCGATAGCTGCGCGCACGCGCATGCACCCGCACGGCGATCGTCACCGGCACGCCATCGACCTCGAGAATGGTGCTTTGCGGAATCTTGGGTTTGGCGCGAAAAAACAGGTTCATGATGTCCAGTGAATCAGGCCCGGGCATAATAGCGCGAAACACTATGCGGCGCTGCCTCCCACTTCGCTGCGCGCCTTCCCTCCACCCAAACAAAAAAGCGCCCCTTGCGAGGGCGCCAAGTTCAGTCGCTAAAACGACCGTCTTCAGGAGGAGATGGGGCTGGGGCTTAGCCGTTATTGTTGCTCCAGCCATTGTTTGGCTCGTCATAACCCTGGCGACCACCGCGGCGCTCGTTCATGAAGCGATCGAACTCTTCACGATCTTTGGCCTTGTTGAGGTTCGCCATGTACTCATGGAACGCATCGATCTCGGCATCGAGCCGGGCGCGCTCTTCTTCGAGGCGCTTGAGCTGTTCGGCGCGATATTCATCAAAAGCGGCATTGCCGGACGACTTCATGCTATAGCTCCCTTTGTTCCAGTGACGCTTGTTGGCGCCCACAAAGGAGCAGCCCTTGTTCCAGTAGGCTTGTGCCTTTTCCGGCGTGCCGCCGAACTTTTCGCCCCAAAGGATATAGCCGAGCACGGCCAAGCCCAACGGCCAGAAGACGATAAAGCCCAGGACCATCAGGGTAATGGTCAGGGGCGACCATTGAGGTTTGATGATAGCTGTGTTCATGTTGTTTCCCTTTCCCAGTCACGATGCCAATTACGTGGCCCATCAAGGGGTAGGATCAATCCTGTGACCGTGATTATTTGGCTCTTGAAATTGGGGCCCCTCATTCCCATTAGCGCCGCGAAATCCTGCCCGGGAGCCACCGAAAAATGAGCATCACACAGGCTCCGGGCCTGCCCTTGCCCTCTACCTGGCGCCCCCTTCGCCTCCAGACCCTGGTGCTGGTGCGCTGGCTGGCCGTGGCGGGACAAACCATTGGGGTTTTCTTTGTGGCGTTTGGCCTTGGCTTCGAGGTCCCGCTGGCCGCCTGCTTTGCCCTGATCGCCGCTTCGGCCGCGCTCAATATCTGGCTCGTGCTCAAGCTCGGCGTCGCCCATCGGCCCTCGCCGCTTTTTGCCGCCAGCCAGATCGTGTTCGATCTAGCCCAGCTAGGTGGCCTTCTGGCGCTCACGGGCGGGCTACAAAATCCTTTCTCCATCCTCCTCCTGGCGCCCGTGGCGGTCTCCGCCACCACCCTGCCGCGCCAGCCCACTTTTGCCATCGCGCTTCTGGCCGTGCTGATCGCCTCGATCATTTCGGTCTGGCACCTGCCTCTCCCCTGGGCGCCGGGCGAGCAGCTGGTGTTCAACCGCATCTATGTGATCGGCATCTGGGTCTCGATCGTGTGCGGCGTCGCCTTTATTTCCGCCTACGCCATGCGCGTGGCCCACGATTCACGCCAGATCGCCGACGCCCTGGCCGCAACCGAACTGGCCCTGTCGCACAAGGAGCAATTGTCCGCCCTCGATGGCCTGGCCGCCGCCGCTGCCCATGAGCTGGGCACGCCCTTGTCCACCATTGCCCTTGCCGCCAAGGAAATGCGCGCCGACGCTCCCCCCGGGAGCGATCTCGCCGCCGACGTGGAACTCATTATCGAACAGGCCGCCCGTTGCCGGCAGATCCTGGCCAAGCTGCGCAACCTCGGCAATGACGGGGGCGATCCGTTTGCCGCCGTGCCGCTGCCGGATCTTCTTGCCGAAGTCATGCGCCCCCACCAGGAGCGCGGCAAGCATATCGAAGTGCGCGCCAATGCCGATTCCGGACCCGCCCCGGTCATCAAGCGCAGCGTCGGCATGCTCTACGGATTAGGCAATCTCATCGAAAACGCTGCCGATTTCGCACGCACCAATGTCGAGGTCGAAGCGGCCTGGGACGAGGATGCCGTATCGGTCACCATCACCGATGACGGCCCTGGCTTTGCCCCCGAATTGATCGACCGTCTGGGCGAGCCCTACCTCACCAGCCGTCCGCGCGATCCTCAGGGGCCCGACACCAATGATGGTGGTGGCCTGGGCCTGGGCGTCTTTATCGCCAAGACCCTTCTTGAGCGCACTGGCGGGCGCCTCGCCTTCCACAACATCGCTCCAAATGGGCATGCGCGCGTGCGCATCGTCTGGCCAAGAAGCGCTGTCGAGGCGCAGTAATGTCGCACCCGCTTTTTTCTTGTGCCCAGATTTTGACCTTTGGCCAGGGAACACCTACATCTGTGCCATGAGCACAATCGAAGAACTTTTGGCCGACGACCCCAGCCTCCTGCTGGTGGATGACGACGTGGCCTTCTTGCAGCGCCTCGAGCGCGCCATGGCTCGCCGTGGCTTCGACGTTCGCATCGCCAGCACGGTGGCCGCGGGCCTTTCCGCCGTTGCGGACAAGCCCCCCGCCTATGCCGTGGTGGATCTGCGCCTCGAAGACGGCAATGGCCTTGAAGTCGTCTCTGCCCTCCACACCAAGCGCCCCGACGCCCGTGCCGTCGTGCTGACCGGTTACGGCAATATCGCCACCGCCGTCACCGCCGTGAAACTTGGCGCCATCGACTATCTCAGCAAGCCCGCCGACGCCGACGACGTCATCAATGCGCTCCTCGCCACCGGCGAAGAAAAGCCCGAGCCGCCGGAAAATCCCATGTCGGCGGACCGCGTGCGCTGGGAGCACATCCAGCGTGTCTACGAATTGTGCGACCGCAATGTTTCCGAAACCGCTCGTCGCCTCAGCATGCACCGTCGCACCCTGCAGCGCATTCTGGCCAAACGCGCCCCGCGATAGTTTGGCGGCGCGCTGCACCTTTACCCAACCATTCGTCACCCTCGAGCCTGACCCGGGGGCTCTTCTACCCGCCCCCCAAGACCTCATGGTGAGCTTGTCGAACTACGAGGGCGAGCGAGTGGAGCCCTGAGCGCCCTACCTCAAAGCCTTTCATCCACTTCATTCCCCCACGGGATCGCCGGCTGCGCCCCAGCCTTGAGGCACGCCAAGCTCGCGGCCACCGCCGCCCTCCTCATGGCCGCCTCCAGCTCCAGCCCCCCATCCAGCCCCGCCGCAAGGTACCCGCAAAACGTATCGCCCGCGCCCACTGTATCCACCGGCTTCACCTTGAGCGCTGGCACCGCAATCAACCGCCCATCAATGGCAGCCTTTGCCCCATCCTCTCCCAGGGTCACGATAACGACCTGCCCATGCTCCCCGGACCAGTCGAGCATCGCCTGATCCAGCTCCGCCAGCGGCCGCCCACTCAACAGTTCAAACTCGGTCTCATTGGCAATCACGATGGAGGCCCTCGGCGCCACCGCCCGCGTGGTCGGCAGAAACGGCGCAGTGTTGAGAATGGAGACCATGCCTTTTTGCCGGGCCAGATCCAGCGCCCGCTCCGTCGCTTCCTGCGGGATCTCCTGCTGCAACAGCAAGACACCACCCTGAACAGCGCTCAACGCCTGCTCGGCGTCCTCCGCAGAAACAGTGCCATTGGCGCCCGGCAGCACGGCAATGCAGTTTTCGCCCGCCTCATCCACAAAGATCATGGCAATGCCCGTTGGCTCTGAAACCGTCTTGAGCCCCGAAAGGTCCACGCCATCTGCCCGGAGCATCTCAAGCGCCAACTCGGCAAAGGCATCCTCGCCCACCGCCGAAACATGCCGGACATCACCACCCGCCCGGCGCGCCGCCAGCGCCTGGTTGGCGCCCTTGCCACCCGCGGCCATGGAGAAGGTGCCGCCCGCCACCGTTTCACCCGGCCTGGGCAGCCGGCTCACGGTGCCGATCTGGTCCAGATTGGTGGAGCCGAAAACGGTGATCATGCTTTTGTTCCCCTGCCGCCATGGCGGCGTTTAGCGCGACGCTCTTGCGCGCCCTTGCTTACTTAGCCGCCTTTTGCGGGTAAATGGTTTCGCCGCGCTCCAGCATTTCGACAAAGCTGCGGATCTTTCGCTCCCGTCCCGCCGGTGTCTTGATGGCAGACAGCCGAAACACGAGGGCAAACCGGTTCTGGCTGGTCAAACCCCCATATGTCGCCTTGGCTGCCGGGCTGGCCTCGATCGCCGCAAGGAAATCCGCCGGCGGCTCCATTCCGATCCGGTAGGCTGCGTCCCAGCGCCCGTCGGCCTTGGCCGCTTCCACGGGCCGAAGCCCATGCTCGGTCATCTTCCCCTCGGCAATCAGCCTTTGGACATTGTCGCGGTTGACCTGGCTCCACACGCTCTTGCGTCCGCGCGGCACATAGCGCTGCACAAAACTCTGCTCGTCCCAACTTTTGCGGATTGCGTCGATCCAGCCCCAGCACAACACGGCATCAATAGCCTCGGTCGGGGAAATCGTGTCTCGACCGGACGCTTTCTTGAAGATGCGGATCCAGATCTCATCATCGCTGGCATGGTGCTCCGCCAGCCAGTCGTAGAATTGCTCAAAACGCGTAAACTCATGAACCTTGTTGGGGTTCACGATTACCGGCGCCATTTCAGCGGCCGTCTGTCTGTGCGTCCGCGAGGATCGCCTCGAGCTCGGGGTTGAGCTTTTCTGCCTCGGGCAGCGAAATGCCAAATTCCTCGCTCAGGACGGCGCGCAGCGCCTCAACGCTTTCCAGCATGCGTCGCTCCGGCTCCTGCCCTTCCGCATGGATGGTGAAGCGATTATTGTGGAGCGCCAGCCGCCTCCCGCTGGGCGACAGCGCCACTCGCAACTCACGGGTAAAGGCTGAACCGGGGTCGCTCGACACAAAGCGGTTGAGCCCCTCATAGTCTTCCAGTGTCTGCTCGGCGAGGTCGAACACGTAAAGCGCCTTCCACTCCTCCCCGATCCGCGCCTCCAGCTGCCAGCTCTTTTCGCTGTTGATCAACCGGTACTTTTCATGGGGCGTGGATTGCTCCGCTTCCGTCTTGAGTTTGAGCGGCGCCGTCAGCGTCATCCCGCCAAAGCCCGCATCAACCAAATACTGCGTCCCCCCGATCTCGACGGTGAGCACCATGTGGGTTGGCGCAGCCGACAAGCCTTCTGGATTGTTCCAAAGCACGCGCGCCGCATGTCCGCGCACGGTGAATTCGAGCTCCCGCAGCATCGCCATCAAAAGCAGGTTATGCTCAAAGCAATAGCCACCCCGCCCATCCGACAAGAGCTTGCGCTGCAAGGAGGCAAGATCGAGCTTCACCGGCTCGCCCAGAAGTGGATCAAGGTTCTCGAACGCAATAGCGGCGGGATGCAGCGCCGAAATCAGCTCGAGCGTCGCCAAGGTCGGGGCGATTGAGCCGGCAAAGCCGATTCGCTCGAAATAGCCGTTCAGATTGACCTTTTGGCTCATTGGCCACCCTTGTCGCTGTTGTAACCGGGGGCAATATGCTGGATCGGCTCCATGCTGTCACGGGGGCGACAGCATCGCTGGAGCCGCCTAGCTCATCTTGCGGACGCGGATCACCACGTCGACATGGCTCACCTTCATCCCGCTCGGCGCTTCGGGCAGGGCCGCGAATTCCACCGATGAAGCGGGAATGTCGATCATGCGCTGCTCGTCTTCCACATAGAAATGGTGGTGGTCCGAAGTGTCGGTATCGAAATAGGAGCGCGACGCATCCACCGCCACTTCGCGCAGCAGCCCTGCTTCGTGGAACTGATGCAGCGTATTGTAGATTGTGGCCAGAGACACATTGACCTGCGCTTCGCTGGCTTCGCCATGCAATTGCTCGGCGCTGACATGGCGATGCGGGCCGCCGAACAGCAGCTCGGCAAGCGCGACGCGCTGACGGGTGGGCCGGAGGCCTGCCATGCGCAAAACGGCCGTGAGGCAAGGCTTGCGCGAGGGAAGTGACCGGACGGTCTGGGAACGATCAGTCATTGGGTCCTTAACTGAAAAGGGCCGGAAAACATTGGGCTGTTATAACTATGGCGCAAAAATCACACAAGCGGCACGCACCATGCAATGGACGGGCAATCACGCTCGCGTCAGGGCAGGGCTGACTTGACCCCCCTCCCATGCCTCTATACGAGACAAAATAACAGGGTTAACCGGGAAGTTTGGCATGGCCGAGCGGCAAAATAAGTACGGGTACGAAGAATTGCTGGCCCACAGCCGGGGCGAATTGCCCGGGCAGGGCGATGCGCGCCTGCCTGCCCCGCCCATGCTGATGTTCAACCGCATCACGGAAATCTCCGAAACCGGCGGCAGCTTTGGCAAGGGCCTGGTTCGTGCCGAGCTCGACGTCGATCCGGACCTGTGGTTCTTCAAGTGCCATTTCGTCGGCGATCCCGTCATGCCGGGGTGCCTGGGGCTCGACGCCATCTGGCAGATGACTGGCTTTTTCCTGTCCTGGATCGGCCAGCCGGGTAGGGGACGCGCACTTGGTGGTGAAATTAAATTTACCGGCCAGGTCACCAATGACGTCAAATTGGTGGAATATGGCATCGATCTCAAGCGCGTCATGCGCTCACGCCTCACGCTGGGCATTGCCGATGGCTGGGTCAAGGCCGACGGTAAGGTGATCTACGAGGCCAAGGATCTCCGGGTGGGCCTGTTCACCGACAGCCAGCTTCAGGACCAGAAGATCGCCGTTTAACGGCCCTGATTACCCAACAAGATGAGGCGTCCTCCTCAAGGGCGCTCGACGGAGCGAGTATCAAGATGAGACGTGTTGTCGTCACCGGCATGGGGATTATTTCTTCCATCGGCAATTCGCTGGACGAAGTCACCGAAAGCCTGCGCACGGCCAAGCCCGGCATCATCTTTGCCCAGGACTATGCCGATCTGGGCTTCCGCAGCCAGGTCAAGGGCGATCCGCGCCTGGACCCATTCGAGACGCTCGATCGCCGCGTTACCCGCTTCATGGGCAAGGGCGCAGCCTGGAACTACCTTGCCATGCAGCAGGCTATTGCCAATGCGGGCCTCGAAGAATCCGACATCAGCAATCCGCGCACCGGCATCGTCATGGGCTCGGGCGGGGCCTCCACCCGCACCATCGTGGAAGCGGCCGACACCACCCGAAAGAACACCAGCCCCAAGCGCATCGGCCCCCTGGCCGTGCCCAAGGCCATGGGCTCGACGGCATCGGCAACCCTTGCCACCGCCTTTGGCATCAAGGGCGTCAACTACACAATCACCGCCGCCTGCGCGACCTCCAAGCATTGCATCGGCAATGGCATGGAACAGATCATGCTCGGCAAGCAGGACATCGTTTTTGCCGGCGGCCACGAAGACCTCGATTGGACCTTATCCAATTTGTTTGACGCCATGGGCGCCATGAGCTCGGACTATAACGACACCCCTGAAAAGGCCAGCCGCTGCTATGACGCGGCGCGCGATGGCTTCGTGATCTCCGGCGGCGCCGGCGTCCTCGTGCTCGAGGAATACGAACACGCCAAGGCGCGCGGCGCCACCATCTGGGCCGAACTGGTCGGTTATGGCGCAACCTCGGACGGGCTCGACATGGTCGCCCCATCCGGTGAAGGCGCCGAGCGCTGCATGCGCATGGCGCTCGAAAACGTGCGCGGCAAGGTCGACTACATCAACCCCCACGCCACCTCGACGCCCGTGGGCGACCTCAAGGAAATCGAGGCTATCCGCGCCCTTTTCGGCAACGAAGACAAATGCCCGCCCATTTCGGCAACCAAATCGCTCACCGGCCACTCGCAGGGTGCCACCGGCGTTCATGAATCGATCTATTCGATCCTAATGATGAAGCACCGCTTCATCGCCGAAAGCGCCAACATCGAAAACCTCGACCCCGCCTTTGCCGACATGCCCATCATCCGCGAGCGGCGCGACAATGTGGACCTCGGCATCGTCCTCTCTAATAGCTTCGGCTTCGGCGGCACCAACGCGGCCCTGGTCTTCAAGCACCCGGACGCCTGAACCAGTCGGTACCCGCCCACCGGCCCAACCCCAACCACGATGTCATCCCGGGCTCGACCCGGGATCCATCCTGAGACGGACGCCTCAGGCGCCGAACGCCCGTTTAGCCCCTTGCGGCTGTGGCACAATCTAGAGCTGGATCCCGGGTCAGGTCCGGGATGATACCGCAGCCCGGGACCACCTCGTCCACCCACCTCCAGTCTCCCCAACAGCCCTTATCCTGAGCCTGTCGAAGAGCCTGCCCCCGCGAAAGCGGGGGACGGGGCGTGCCACCATGCGCCCCTAAAACGCAAACTCGGAAAACCGGGCATCCTTGCCGTCATAGGTCAGCACCCGCCCGATCAACGGCTCCCCGATCCCCGTGATCACCTTGATCGCCTCCATGGCCATCAGTGTCCCGATCACCCCCACAAGCGGCCCCAAGATTCCTGTCGCCTCGCAGGACGGCAGATCCCCGTCATCCGCCCCATCGGGGTAAAGCGCCTCGAACTGCGGTCCATCAGGCGCAAACACCGTCACCTGCCCGTCAAACATCGACACTGCACCCGAGACCAGGGGTATCTGCAGCTCCCGCGCCGCCTCTGCCACCACCCGCCGCGTTTGGAGATTATCCGTCCCATCGAGCACAAGGTCATGCCCTGCCATGATCGCTCGCGCGTTCTCCCGCTCCAGCCGCTCGGCATGCACCTCCACCTGCACATGCGGATTAAGCGCATGCGCAAACCCCGCCGCACTCTGCGCCTTGCCCACCCCAACAGCTGAATGGATCACCTGCCGCTGCAAGTTCGACAGCGACACATAGTCATGATCAATCACCGAGAGCGCCCCCACACCCGCGCCGGCAAGATAGGCAATCACCGGGCTACCCAGCCCACCCGCCCCCACCACCAGCACGCGCGCAGCCTTGAGCCGCTGCTGCCCGCTTCCACCCATGCCCTTGAGCACCAGATGGCGCGCATAACGCCGCGTTTCCTCGGGTGACAATGGCTCAGCAGGCACGATGCATCACCACGCTAACCCCTTCCAGTCGAGCCAAAGCCCCCGCTGCCCCGCTCCGTTGCATCCAGCACCTCCTTGATGCTGAACCGAGCTGCCACGACCGGCGCCACCACCATCTGCGCGATCCGCTCCCCGCGGCGCACAGCAAACGGCTCCTGGCCCAGGTTGATCAGGATCACCTGCACCTCGCCGCGATAGTCGCTATCGATCGTGCCGGGCGAATTGAGCACCGTCACCCCATGGCGAGCCGCCAACCCCGATCGCGGCCGCACCTGCGCTTCAAAGCCATCCGGCAAGGCCATCGCAAAGCCGCAGGGTACCAGGGCGCGCTCCCCCGGCGCCAGAACCCGCACCTCGTCCTCAGCCAAGGCCGCCACCAGATCCAGCCCCGCCGCCCCCGCACTCTGTCGCGCCGGCACCAGCAAGCCCAGCCCATGCGGTAACCACCGGAAGCCGATTTCCAACTCATCCCCCATCACGGCACCCGCACCACGGCATAATACTCCTGCGGCAAATCTTCCTTGTCCCGCAGGAGGTCCAAAAACATGATCTTCTGCTCTGCCGAGCGTCCATTACCGGACAGCTTCATATTGGTTTCCACCACTTCCAGCCCGCTAAAGCGGATGGAAAGGCCACGGCCGGCGAAAAACGCTTCCACCATTTTCTGCGTTTCGGCATCCATCGCCTCATCGGCGCCGATTTCGCTCTTCATGCCGCTGATAGGCAGCGCCACTCGCACAAGATCGCCGCCCTCCGGCGTAAACCGCAGATGCCGCCGCTTGGCGCCCATGCGCAGCTGGGCAAACCGGCCCTCTTCCCGGATCACGCAGCTGGCCGTGCCATCGCTGTTTTCGCTGAGTTCGCCCCGGGCGCAGAACCGGTCCTCCTCGGGCTGGTCCTCACCTATTTCCTCTTCGTTCATCTTGATCATGGTGTAAAAATCGGCACCCATGATCTGCGTCGTCACCGCCTTGGCCGTCCTGGCGCTCAGCAGCTCCACTTCGACCTTGGCATCGATGCATCCCGCCAGCGATCCGGCGAGCACGACAAGCATCGCCAATTTTCCCAGCGCCTTGAGGATCATCGAAAAACACACTCCGGAACGGCAAACCGGCAGTCTAGGGGCAGCAGGGAGGGGGAACAAGCCAGGCCCCTATGACACCATGGTGAGCAGCCGCCACAGCCCCACCAGCAGCGTCACGCCCGCCAAGCCGATCAAGGCCAGCAGCATGCCGCGCATGGTGCGGTCCCGTGGCTGGTTGCGACGGATGTTGTAGTCTGCCAACGCCAGCTCCGCCTGCGCGAGAATAGCCGGCAAACGGCCCGCCGCATCCGTGGCGTTGCGCCAATGATCGCTCAGATCCTGGATCCGGCCCATGGGGCCTTCTTCCCGGCGCAGCCAATCGCCCACCACCGGCTCGGCAATGGTCCAGATATCAAGGTCAGGATCGAGCGCGCGCGACACGCCTTCCACCAGCACCATGGATTTTTGCAGCAGCACCAGCTCGGGCCGCGTCTGCATGGAAAAGAGCTCGGTGATGGCAAAGAGTTGGCCCAGAACCTTGGCCATGGAGATGTCGCTCGCCGTGCGGCCATGGAGCGGCTCGCCGATGGAGCGAATGGCCAGGGCAAAATCATCGACCGACTGGTTGGGGGGCACATAGCCGATTTCGAAATGTCGCTCGGCCACCAGCCGGTAATTGCGCGTGATGAAGCCATAAAGAATATCGGCCAAAAACCGCCGTTCGCGCCGGTTGATGCGGCCCATGATCCCGAAATCAACGGCAATCACATCGCCCGTGCGCGGATCGGCAAAGAGATTTCCCGGATGCATGTCCGCATGGAAAAAGCCGTCGCGAATGGCGTGCTTCAAAAAGCTCTGCAACAGATTTGCCGCCAATGCCTTGCGATCCACCCCCGCGGCGTCGAGCGCGGCGTGATTGCGGATGGGAATGCCGTCCACCCAAGTGGTGGTCAGCACATTTTGCGCCACATGCTCCCAGCTGACCTGGGGAATGACAAAGCCCGTGTCATCCTTGATGTTCTCGGCCATTTCCGAAATGGCCGCAGCCTCGAGGCGCAGATCGAGCTCCAGCCGCGCCGAGCGATCTAGTGTTTCGACGACCTCTGTTGGGCGCAGGCGTTGCGTGGAGCGCACGAAACGCTCCGCAAGGCCAGCGGCGGCATAAAAGCTCTCGATATCGGCCATGAAGCGGTCGGCAACACCGGGCCGCAGGATCTTCACCGCCACGATTCTAGCCGGGGCATTAGGCGGCACGAGCTTGGCCCGGTGCACCTGCGCAATGGACGCAGCCGCAATGGCGGGGCTGAGCTCGGTCAGCTCGCTGGCCTTGTCGTCCAGCGCTGCGCGCAGGATGGGTTGCACCAGGCTTGGATCAAACGGATCCATCCGGTCCTGCAATCCGGCAAGGTCATTGGCAATGGTCGCGCCCACCACATCGGGACGGGTCGCAAGCGTTTGCCCGAATTTCACGTAAGTGGGACCCAGCCGGTTCAAGGCCTTGTTGAGGCGCTCCACATGTCCCGTCTTGCGCACTTCGGGCCGCTCCACCAGCCGCCCAAGCCAAATGCCTAGCCGCAGCGGCGCGAGGGCCGGCGGTAAGCCATCAAGCGAAATAATCGACAACGCGCCTTCACGCGCCAAGACATACCCGGCCCGCGCCAGACGAAAATAGGCCGAAATGGGCATGAGGCTACAGCTTCCAACCCGAAAACAGCGTGGCGACATTGCCCGTATAAGGCGTCGCCTTGACGCGGCGGAACCCCGCTTCCGTCAGCATCGACTGGAACAGGGGAGGAGAGGGGAATTTGCGTATTGATTCCACCAGATATTGGTAGGGCTGCGCATCCCCGGTCACGAGGCGCCCCATTGGCGGGATCACCCGGTCCGAAAACGCCTTGTAGACCGCGTCAAGCCCCGGCACATCGACCTGGCTGAATTCGAGCACCAGGATACGCCCGCCGCGCTTGAGCACCCGATGCGCCTCGTTCAGCGCCTTCTGGATGCGCGGCACGTTGCGAATGCCGAACGCAATCGTATAGGCGTCAAAGCTCCGATCTTCGAAAGGAAGCTCCTCGGCATTGGCTTCCACAAAGCTTGCCTGTGCGGGATAGCGCCATTTCTGCGCCCGCTCCGCCCCCACGCGCAGCATGTCGGCGTTAATGTCCGACACCACGACCTCGGCATAGCCCACCGAAGCATTGATGATGCGCTCGGCGACATCACCCGTGCCGCCCGCCATGTCGAGCACGCGATAGGGCCGCGAACCGCTCTTGGGTGGGGCAAGTTCGGCCACCATGGCATTCTTCCAAAGCCGGTGGACGCCCCCGCTCATGAGGTCGTTCATAAGGTCATAGCGGTCCGCCACCTGGTGGAACACCTGGTTAACCATGCCCTGCTTGGCATCAAGCGCCACGGTCTGCTCACCGAAATGAGTGGTCTCTTGCGCTTCGGTCATGGCGTAGCTCGCTGGTACTGGACAGGTCCGGCGCACCATATAGAAGCGATATGGGCTTTGCCATGGCGCAAAGCCGCACATGTTTAAAGAGGCCGTGATGCCCGAATTGCCCGAGGTCGAAACCGTCCGCCGCGGCCTTGAGCCCTGGCTCGAGGGCGCCATAATCGAGAAAGTGACCCTCCACCGGCCCGATCTGCGCTTCCCTTTTCCGCAAGGTTTGGCCGAACAGATCGAGGGCGCAACCATCCGATCGGTGGGCCGGCGCGCCAAATACCTCCTCCTGGGCCTGTCCACCGGCAAGACGGTGCTGAGCCATCTGGGCATGACCGGCACCTGGCGCTTTGCCGAGCACGCCATCGACAAGCCGCCGCGCTACTACGAAACCGAGCCCGTCCCCAAGCACGACCACATGGTCTGGACCATCCACCATCCCAGCCACGGTCGCTCGCACCTCATCTATGCCGATCCCCGCCGCTTCGGCTTCATCGATCTTTATGACGACCCCGCCGACAGCCCCTATCTCAAGGGCCTGGGTCCCGAACCGCTGGGCAATGACTTCAACGCCAATGAAATGGCGGAAAAATTCAGGGCCAAGAAAACCCCGATCAAGTCGGCGCTGCTTGATCAGCGCGTGGTTGCGGGCCTTGGCAATATTTATGTGGCCGAAGCGCTCCACCGCAGCCACATCCTGCCCACAATTCTGGCCGGCCGCCTCGTTACACCAAAGGGAAAGCCCAAGCCGGTCCTGGAAGACCTAGCCAGCGCCGTCCGCCAGGTTCTCACGGAAGCCATCGAGGTGGGCGGCTCCACCCTGCGCGATTTCCGCAATGCCGAAGGTGGCTCGGGCTATTTCCAGCATCGCTTCGCCGTCTACGACCGTGAGGGCGAACCCTGTCCAACGCCCCTCTGCACCGGCACCATCACCCGGATCGTCCAGTCCGGCCGCTCCACCTTCTTCTGCCCCGTCTGCCAAAAGAAGGTGTGAGGCGGTTACTGAACTCCCGAAGGCCTCATGGTGAGCCTGTCGAACCACGAGGCCGGGCACACTGAACCCACGAGCCACCCATCGCCTGAATCCAGTTGACGCTCGCCCTTACTTCCCCTATAGACCCCGCAACTTGGCGGCACATGATAGCCGCCGATTTCATTTCATCCCGGACCCTGCTGCGCCCAAGGCGCGAGGTAAGTTCGGTTGGACGCTAAGAGGACCATTATGGCCAATACGCCTTCAGCCAAAAAGGCTACCCGCAAGATCGCAGCCCGTACTGCCGTCAACAAGTCGCGCCGCTCGCGCGTGCGCACCTTTATCCGCAAGGTTGAAGAAGCCATCGTTGCTGGCGATCACAAGCTGGCCATGGAAGCCCTGGCCGTTGCTGCCCCCGAGATCAACCGTGCGGCCTCCAAGGGCATCGTTCACGCCAATCTCGCCGCTCGCAAGGTTTCGCGCCTCAACAGCCGCGTCAAGGCTCTGAGCGTCTAAACCGCTCCCATCAAGCGCCGCACCATTGATTGCCGCGCAAGGCTGAACAGGGCTCCAGACGGAGCCCTTTTTGTTGCCCTTCTGTTTGGGCAAGCTTTTCTCCTTCTGGCCAGGTGTGACAAAGCCATGACAGCGCTGCTGACCCAGTGCTGTTTCGGGGCGGCATCGGGATTTTCTCGGCGAGAGAAGGGCTTAAGGCATTTCGGCAGGGCGTGTTGTGCCTTGATGGCAAAGGTTCCGCCGGCAATTGCGACCCCGGCAAAAATAAATTTTTCACCAACAAGGCCTGCCCTTCAAACCGATTCTCCATTGAGTCACAGGGCCTTGGTTTTCCCCGCCCGGAGGGGGTTTCGGCGGGCCAAAAAGCAAGCAGAGAGTCAAGCCCCCATTTTGCAGATTCCACGGTTGCGGGGCCAAAACGCACCCTCTAAAGTAATCTCGTCAGCTTGAAACAAGGCGCCAGAAACGAGCGCCCAGCCAGGCTGGCAGGTTCAATATGGGTCAAGGTTTTGGCGGTTGCGGCAGGAACCTGCCGTCGTATTTTGAGCTGGTGCAAGAGTGTTGGCAGCGTATTTGGCAGCCGGGCCGGAGGGTCTGGCGTAGATAATCAAACCGGTCCGCAGGTTCGGACTGGCTTCATGACACCAAGAAACAGGACGCCGGCGGCCCAACCGCCGGGCAGAACAGCTGTGCCCGCAACGTTGGGCACTGGGGCAAAGCATTGGCCAGAACCACGCGGTCCGGCTCATGTGGAATTCAACAAGCGGCGCGATTGTGCGGACGCGCCGGACAACAGGAAATGGGGCTTTCTATGATGCGACAGGCGACCGCCAGCGGAGATGATTGGGCAGCCAAGGCCCCCAAATCCTCCCCTTCCATGATCAGCAAAGGCGACACTCCTGTTATGGGCACCATCGATTCCGGCGAAGCGCAACGCGAGCTCTGGAACCGTGTGCGTGCCCGCATCAAGGCTTCGGTCGGCACCGATGTGTTCACCTCCTGGTTTGCCGCGCTCGAGCTCGAGGAAGTGCTCGATGACGTGGTCCACCTGTCCGCCCCCACGCGCTTTTTGTGTTCGTGGGTGCAAAGCAATTATTCCGATCTTCTGCTTGAAACCTTCCGGCAGGACATCGACCATCTCGCCCGCGTCCAGGTGACCCTGCGCGTCAACGGCCAGGCTCGCCCGCGCCTTGCCCAACCAGCGCCTGAAGCCGCCGCCCCGGCGGCCGAACCTGCCGCAGCGCCTTCGGCCAACACCGTCCAGATGCCAGCCGCACCGCGCCTCGTGCGCGACAACACGGCCAAGGGCGGCGATGCGCTTTCCGGCAGCGCGATCGATCCGCGCATGACCTTTGACACCTTCGTGTCCGGCGAAGCCAATGAGATGGCGTTCGGCGTTGCCAAGCAGATCGCCAACGCGGCGGCCAACAACACCGTGACCTTCAACCCGGTCTATATCCATTCCACGGTTGGCCTCGGCAAATCCCATCTGCTCAACGCTATTGCCCATGCGGTGCAGACGGCCGATCCGTCCAAGAACATCGTTTATCTCACCGCCGACCATTTCATGTACCATTTCATCACGGCCGTGCAGCGCCAGTCCGCGCTCGGCTTCAAGGAATGGCTCCGTCGCGTCGATCTCCTCCTGATCGATGACATGCAGTTCCTCCAGGGCAAGTCGGCCACCGAATTCGGCCATACCCTTGGCACGCTCCTCACTGGCGCCAAGCAGGTCGTCGTCGCCGGCGATGCGCCCCCGCGCGACCTTGAAATGCTCGACGAGCGCGTCCGCTCGCGCCTTTCGGGCGGCCTTGTGATCCCGATCACCGGCTTTGACCTCGATTTGCGCCGCGCCATCGTGCAGCGCCGGGCCGACCAATCGAGCGCCCGCTTCGGCATGCATTTCCCTGCGCCCGTGATCGACTACATCGCCCGCGCCGTGATCAGCCATGGCCGCGACCTCGATGGCGCCGTCAATCGCCTCGTTGCCGCCAACCAGCTGACGGGCGAGCTGATCACCGTGCCCCTGGCCGAAAAGACCCTGGGCGACCTCATCCGCGCCCATGAAGCGCGCCGCGTCCGCATCGAGGACATCCTCAAGATCGTTTCGCGCCACTACAAGGTGCCGCGCAACGAACTCCTCTCCGCCCGCCGCTCGCGCGACGTGGTCCGCCCGCGCCAGATCGCCATGTTCCTGGCCAAGGCCCTGACCTCGCGCTCCCTGCCCGAAATCGGCCGGCGCTTTGGCGGCCGCGACCACACCACCGTCCTTCATTCCGTCCGCAAGGTCGAACAGATGATCAAGGACGATGTGGAGCTGGCCCAGGAAATCGAACTGCTCAAGCGCATGCTGGAGGAGTAGGAGCGAGCTCTCGGCCTCACCTCACCCCCGATGTCATCCCGGCCTCGAGCCGGGATCCATCCTGAGATGTTGGAAAAGGTCCGCTGCCTTCTCCCTCTGTCATCACCAGGCCTGTCCCGGTGATCTACCTTCCCCGCTGGATTGCCCGGACAAGCCGGACAATGACGATCGGAACTGGCAGCAATGCTGCTCGCCCACCGCGTCATTCCCGCGAAAGCGGGAACCTCTGTTCTCCACAGGTGGATATCCCTGCGACAATCCACCACCCGCCCTTGCTAATCCTTTACGAAATTGTAAATGTCCAACCCCCGGCCTGCCGGGGGTTTTGCTACCACACGGCGGCTGCGTAGTGCCAGGGAATATGCCGATATGAAAGTCACGCTCGAACGCAATCATCTGCTCAAGTCGCTGAGCCATGTGCATCGGGTGGTGGAACGGCGCAATACCTACCCCATTCTGGCAAACGTCCTGTTCAAGGCTGCCGACGACAAGGTCGAGCTGCGCGCCACCGACCTTGATATCGAGGTCACCGAAGGCGTGCCGGCCATGGTTTCCACGCCCGGCACCACCACCGTTCCCGCCCATACGCTTTATGAAATCGTGCGCAAGCTCAGCGATGGCGCCGAAGTGCGGCTCGAAACCGATGGCGGGGAAAACATGGTCCTGACCTCGGGCCGTTCGCGCTTCAACCTCGCCTGCCTGTCGCCTGACAGTTTCCCAGATCTCAAATCAGGCTCGTTCGGGCACGAATGGTCTATGCCCGCGACGGCTCTGCGCGAGCTGATCGAGCGCACCCAGTTCGCTATCTCCAACGAAGAAACCCGCTATTACCTCAACGGCATTTATTTCCACACCGTTGATATCACCGGGCAGGGCGCCGTCCTGCGCGCCGTTGCCACCGACGGCCACCGCATGGCCCGCGCCGAAATCGAAGCGCCCGAAGGTGCCCGTGGCATGCCCGGCATCATCGTCCCGAAAAAAACCGTCGGTGAAGTGCAAAAGCTCCTCGATGGCGCCGATGGCGACGTCAAGGTTGAGGTTTCCGACACCAAGATCCGCGTCACCGTCGGCTCGGTGGTTCTCCTCTCCAAGCTGATCGAAGGCACTTTCCCCGATTATGATCGGGTTACGCCCAAGAACAACGACAAGCAGATGAATGTCGACCGGCAGAGCTTTGCCATTGCCGTTGACCGCGTCTCCACCATTGCATCGGATCGTGGCGGCAAGGCCGTCAAGCTGCAGGCCCGCGATGGCCTGCTGGAGCTTTCCGTCACCAACCCCGACCACGGCACAGCCAGCGAAGAGCTCGCCGTCGAGTTCGACACCGAGGGTTTCGAGATCGGTTTCAACGCCCGCTATTTGCTCGACATCATCAGCCAGATCCGCTCCGACAGCGCCGTTTTCATGTTCAACGACGCCGGCTCCCCTACGCTCGTCAAGGACGAGGGCGATACAAGGGCGCTCTATGTCCTGATGCCGATGCGCGTGTAAGGGCGCCTTTGCTCACCCAAACCCCAGTCGTCACCCTCGGGCTTGACCCGAGGGCCCTGCACTTTTTCCAAGCATGGGCAAAGCCCCTCCGGTCGAGCCGGAGGGTGACGACCGAAGGCCAAGTGAGGCTGCGACGCCTCCCATGACCCGCCACCTCTCCCGCCTGCGCCTCACCGCCTTCCGCAACTACACCGCGGCGGCCCTGGACCTCGACCACCGCCACGTCGTCCTCACCGGTCCCAATGGTGCAGGCAAGACCAATCTGCTTGAAGCCATCTCGCTCCTGTCGCCCGGCCGCGGCCTGCGCCGCGCCAGCTTCGACACCGTCCAGGCGCAAGGCTCCGATATTGGCTGGGCTGTGGCTGCAACGGTGGAGACCGATGACGGTCCTGCCGATATCGGCACGGGCGCTGCTCCCGATGGTGGCCGGCGCGTCCGCATCAACGGCGCCAATGCGCGCTCGGTGGAAGCCATGAGCGACTACCTGCGTGTCCTTTGGCTCACCCCCGCCATGGATGGTCTCTTCGCCGGCCCAGCGAGCGATCGCCGCCGCTTCCTTGACCGCCTCGTCACGACGCTCATCCCCACCCATTCGGCTTCGGTGGGCGACTACGAAAAAACCATGCGCCAGCGCAATCGCCTGCTGGAGGAAGATGGTGATCCCCATTGGCTCACCGCCATCGAGCGGCAAATGGCCGAGCTCGGCGCCTCCATTCACCTCGCGCGCACCGATAGTCTTTCCCACCTCCAGGCGCTGATCGAGCAAAGCCTTGATGACGAGAGCTTCCCCGCCGCCCATCTGGCCCTGACGCCCCTATGGGAAAACGCCGAGGAGCCGGCCTCCTCGGCAGATCTCGAAACGGCGCTTGCCGCCGCCTGGCGCCAGTCCCGCGCCCTTGATCGCGCCGCTGGACGCACCATATATGGTCCACACCGTGTTGATCTCGAAGTGACCTACCGGCAAAAGGCCATGCCGGCCGCCTTGGGCTCGACCGGCGAGCAAAAAGCGCTGCTGATCGGGCTCATCCTGGCTCATGCCCGGCTGGTAAAACTCCGGACAAGGATTACCCCGTTTCTTTTGCTCGATGAAATTGCCGCCCACCTCGACCCCGACCGCCGCCGCGCCTTGTTCGGCGCGCTCGACAGCCTGGGGACGCAGTGCTTCCTGACCGGCACTGACCAGCTCCTGTTCGAGGCCCTTGGGCCTCGGGCACAGATGCTGACGGTGCGGGATGGTCGGCTTTTCGAGGACAAGCTGCCCCGCCAATAGCCCTCATGGTCAGCCTGTCGAACCACGAGGGGCGTGGCGCCATTTCCGCCCCGGCCTTCATCCCCGGTAAACCGGGCGGAAAAGGCCAATTAACTTGGGCTTTCAGCCCCCTTCCGTTACAACAAAACCACTCTGAAACGACTGATTCGGACCCCATGACCGACCCGCAAATGACCGATCCCAATGAATACGGCGCCGATAGCATCAAAGTGCTCAAGGGGCTCGACGCGGTGCGCAAGCGCCCTGGCATGTATATCGGGGATACGGATGACGGCTCGGGCCTGCATCACATGGTCTATGAAGTGGTCGACAACGCCATCGATGAGGCCCTGGCCGGTCACGCCGATCTGGTGACGGTGACCCTTAATGCCGATGGTTCCGTGACAGTTATCGACAATGGCCGCGGCATTCCCACCGACATTCATAAGGAAGAAGGCGTTTCAGCGGCCGAGGTCATCATGACCCAGCTCCATGCCGGCGGCAAGTTCGACCAGAATAGCTACAAGGTCTCCGGAGGGCTCCATGGCGTGGGCGTGTCCGTTGTCAACGCCTTGTCGCAATGGCTCCGGCTCAACATCCGTCGCGACGGCAAGATCTTCGAGATGAGCTTCACCCACGGCAATGCCGATGGCCCCTTGAAGCAGACCGGCACCTACGAGGCTAACAAGCTGCCCGGCACCTATGAAGGCCGCTCGGGCTCCGCCATCACCTTTTTGCCATCGGCCGAAACCTTCACCATGGTGGAGTTCGACTTCAAGACGCTGGAGCATCGCCTGCGCGAGCTGGCGTTCCTGAATTCGGGCGTCCGCATCATGCTCAATGATCTGCGCCATCCCGAGCCTGTCTCGGTCGAGCTGTTCTATGAAGGTGGCCTTGAGGCCTTCGTGAACTATCTCGACAAGAGCAAGGCGCCGGTGATCGACAAGCCGATCACCATGATCTCGGAAAAAGACGGCATCACGGTCGAGGTCGCTTTGCAGTGGAACGACAGCTACCACGAGAATGTCCTCTGCTTCACCAACAACATCCCCCAGCGCGATGGCGGCACCCATCTGGCCGGCCTGCGTGGCGCCCTCACGCGCCAGGTGGTCGGCTATGCCGAATCCTCGGGCATTTCAAAAAAGGAAAAGGTTTCCGTCACGGGTGACGACACCCGTGAAGGGCTGACCTGTGTTCTCTCGGTAAAGGTCCCCGACCCCAAATTCTCGTCCCAGACCAAGGACAAGCTCGTTTCCTCCGAGGTCCGTCCGGTCGTTGAAAACATTGTCAATGACAAGCTTGGGCAGTGGTTTGAAGAGCATCCCAACGAAGCCAAGATCATTGTCGGCAAGGTCGCCGAAGCCGCTGCCGCGCGAGAAGCGGCGCGTAAGGCGCGCGAGCTCACCCGTCGCAAAGGAGCGCTTGAAATCTCCTCGCTGCCCGGCAAGCTCGCCGACTGCCAGGAGCGCGATCCCGCCAAGTCGGAAATCTTTATCGTGGAAGGTGATTCCGCCGGTGGCTCCGCCAAGCAGGGCCGCGACCGCTCCAACCAGGCTGTGCTGCCCCTCCGTGGCAAGATCCTTAACGTCGAGCGCGCCCGCTTTGACCGCATGATCTCCTCCGATCAGGTCGGAACGCTGATTACGGCGCTCGGCACCGGCATTGGTCGCGAGGAATTCAACCCCGACAAGCTGCGCTACCACAAGATCATCATCATGACGGACGCCGACGTCGACGGCGCCCATATCCGCACGCTCCTGCTGACCTTCTTTTACCGCCAGACCCCGGCCTTGCTGGAGCGCGGCCACATCTACATTGCCCAGCCACCGCTCTACAAAGCCATGCGCGGCAAGTCCGAGCAATATTTGAAGGACGAGGACGCCCTCAACGATTACCTGATCGATTATGGCCTTGAGGACGCGGTCCTCACCACCCGCGATGGCAACCAGCATGCCGGCGCGGACCTCCAGTCCATTGTCCAGCAGGCGCGCCAGATCGTGAACGCGATCGACAATCTCAACACGCGCTATAACCGCAGCCTTGTGGAACAGGCGGCCATTGTCGGCGGGCTTGATCCTGATGGTCTGGGCGATCCCGAGCGCATCGGGGGCACCATGGAGCGCATCGCCAACCGGCTCGACCGCATTTCAGACGAACTCGAACGCGGCTGGTCCGGCGCCATCACCGACGAGGAGGGCCTCGCCTTCTCGCGTACCATCCGTGGGGTCACCGAAACCCACCAGCTCGACAAGGCCCTGTTGCAGAGCGCCGACGCGCGCAAGCTGCGCCAGCTGGCCGAGCGGCTCGACGAAATATATGGCGGCGTTCCCACGCTCACCCGTAAGGGCGACACCCACTCGATCTTTGGGCCTTCATCGCTCTTCAAGGCCGTGACCGATTATGGCCGCAAGGGCGTGTCCCTGCAGCGCTACAAGGGCCTTGGCGAAATGAACGCCTCCCAGCTCTGGGAAACCACGCTCGACCCCAATGCGCGCACGCTTTTGCAGGTCCAGATCGACCAGATCGACGAAGCCGACCAGATCTTCACCGCCCTTATGGGCGATCTCGTCGAACCCCGCCGCGACTTCATCCAGGACAACGCCCTGAGCGTGTCCAATCTGGACGTCTAACGGCCTCCACTCTCCCGCCCTCATGGTTCGACACGCTCACCATGAGGGCCCGACTACATCCCGCCAGACGCCTCAATCCCCCAGTAGACCTCATGGTGAGCCTGTCGAACCACGAGGTCGTGCCCCGACCTATCCCGGCAACCGAAACCCCGACACCCCACAGCCACTCGCCCGCCAATACGCATCCACCGGCGTCCACCGCCCCCTTGCCTGCTGCTCGACCGCTGCCGCAAATGCCATTGCCCGGCACTCATCCGTTCCTGCCACCACATGCACCATCTCGTGCAGGATCGTCAGCGTCCGCAATTCATCCGCCCCCGGCGCGAAAAACCGCGGACACAGCACCAGCGGAACCGCCCCGTCCCGTGGCGGCACCCGCGTGAACGCCGCAAAGCGCGCGCATTGCCCGCCTTCGTCCGCCTGCATTTCGATTGAAACGCTTACCGTGCCGCCCCAGCGTCCCGACGAAAACCGCTGCAAGCTCAAGGCATCCCGATACTCCGCGACATTCACCCCGAAAACCTCGCCCCCCAATGCTGGCAGCGCCCCCTCGAAACTGTCCAGCGCCGAAGCCAGCGCCCGCTCCAGCACATCACTATTCTGTGCTGTCGCCGGGCCCGCCAGGCTAATCCCCGCCAGCAAAACCACAGCCCTCACCAGCGCCCTGACCATCCGCCGCTTATCTCCCATCCAAGAACCACCGCGATAAGCCCACTCACCCCGGCAAAAGCAAGGCGCCCTCGACACCTGCCGCCCTGTGTTCCCCCTGCAACACCGCGCCAACATCGGGAAAGCCGCACCATAAACGGCCACAATTCCCCCGGAAAACACGCCTCGTGGCCGCGTGCGCTGCGCCCCCATCAAACAGGCGCCAAAACACGAGCCGGCCAGCAAAGCTTCACCTTGCGTTCGCGTCCCCGATTCCCAAGCCAGCGGGAACGGAGTAGAAGCGGCAAGGGGCATTCGAAACTGGGTATGCTTGATGGACTTCCGCATTTCCGCCGATGATCGCGTTGGTGGCCGGCCCGCCAAGGCCACCAAGCCGCGCGGCACGACCCGCCCTAAGGGGCAGGGCTCGCGCGTCGAGCCCTCCATGGGCCGCTCGGTCGGTGTTTTTGTGGATGACGAGCGCTCCGGCGGCGTGCCGCCCAATGCACCCCGCGGCAAGGCGCCCAAATCTCCCAAGCCCCCCAAGCGCGGCAAGGCTAAGCTGCCGGCACCCAAGCGCAAGCGCTCGCGCTCTGGCGGCTTCCTCATGGGCCTCCTCTGGTGGGGCTTTGTGGCGTGCCTTTGGGGCGGCATCGCTGTTATCGGCATTATCGTTTACTATGGCGCCCAGCTGCCCTCGTCCGACACCTGGGCCATTCCCGATCGCCCGCCCAATATCCGCATTCTGGCGGCCGATGGCTCGCTGATCTCCAATCGCGGCGCCACGGGCGGCGAAGCCATCACCTATCGTGAACTGCCCTATTATGTCCCCGCGGCGATCATCGCCTCGGAAGACCGCCGCTTCATGAGCCATTTCGGCGTCGACCCCATTGGCCTTGCCGCGGTGGCCGTTGAATCCATCCGCGCCCGCGACGTCACCCGCGGCGCCTCCACCATCACCCAGCAGGTCGCCAAGAACCTCTTCCTCACCCCCGACCAGACCCTGGGCCGCAAGGTGCAGGAAGCCATTCTGGCCGTCTGGCTGGAACAGAACTACACCAAGGAAGAGATCCTCGAGCTCTACATGAACCGGGTGTATTTCGGTTCGGGCGCCACGGGTATCGAAGCTGCAGCGCAGACCTATTTCGGCGTTTCCGCCCGCAATCTGTCCCTGGGCCAGGCGGCCATGCTTGCCGGCATCCTGCCCGCGCCATCTGCCTATAATCCCAAAAGCAATCCCGAGCGCGCCATCACGCGCCAGCGCCTTTCGCTCAATGCTATGGCCGAAGAAGGCTATATCACGCGCGAAGAAGCCCAGGCCGCCCAGATCGACCCCAGCCAAAGCGTACGCACCCGCGTTGCGGGCTCGGAATCCTATGTCGCCGACTGGGTTGAATCCTTGATGACCGCCTATCTCGGCGAAATCAAAACCGACGTTGTCGTGCAGACCACCATCGATTGGAAGATGCAGCGCGACGCCGAGTTCATCGTCAAGGAAATGGTCGCCTCCGAAGGCCCCAAGCGCGGCTTCAGCCAGGGCGCCCTTGTTGCCATGGATGTGGACGGCACAGTCCGCGCCATGGTGGGCGGCGTCGATTACCAGAAAAGCCAGTACAACCGCGCCGTCACGGCCAAGCGCCAGCCCGGCTCAACCTTCAAGCCCTTTGTTTATCTGGCCGCCATGGAAAAGGGCTACACGCCCGATACCCTCGCCGAGGACGCCCAGTTCGACTACAATGGCTGGAGCCCGCGCAATGCCTCGGGCAAATATGCCGGCACCGTGACCTTGCGCCAGGGTCTCGCCTATTCGCTCAACACCATAACGGCGCGCCTTGCGATCGACGTGACGCCCGAAGTCGTGGTGGATGTGGCTGCGCGCATGGGCATTTCCTCGCCCCTCACGCCTGTTCCCTCCATTGCCCTTGGCAGCCAGGAAGTGAACCTGCTGGAGCTGACATCGGCCTACGCTCCCTTCGCCAATGGCGGCATGGGCGTCATCCCCAATGTCATCACCAACATCAAGAGCAAGGACGGCGACGTTCTTTATGAAGCTTCCGATGCCGGCCCCGGCCGCGTCATTGCGCCCAATGTTCTTGCCGAAATGAACGACATGCTCAAGACCGCCGTGGAAGTGGGCACCGGCAAGGGCGCTAATCTCAGCGGCTGGGAATTCGCGGGCAAGACCGGCACCAGCCAGAACGCCCGTGACGCCCTGTTCGTGGGCTATAGCTCTGCCATGGTCACCGGCGTCTGGCTCGGCAACGATGATGACACCAAAACCACCCTCTCGGGCGGCAACGTGCCGGCGGCCATCTGGTCCGAATTCATGACCAAGGCTCATTCCGGCAAGCAGCCCGCGCCGCTTCCGGGCGGCTCCTATGAGGGCCAGCTGGTCGCCCAGCAGGTGATCGACCCCGCCACCGGCCAGGTCGCCATCGATCCCAATACCGGCCAGCCCATGGTGCAATATGTGGATGCCGGCACCGGCCAGCCTGTCCAGACCGTGACCGATCCGGCCACCGGCCAGCTCATGCGCATCGATCCCGCAACCGGCCAATATGTTGCCGCCGACCCTGCAACAGCCCTTGCCCCCACCGGGCAGGCCGGCGTCAGCGATCCCAATGCGGCCTACAGCAATGGCGCCCAGATCGACCCCAATACGGGCCAGCCGATCAACAGTACTGGCGGCTACCTCGTGGACGCCTATGGCAACCAGATCGATCCAGCCACCGGCATGCCCGTGGGCCAGGTCGTGGGTGGCAACCAGGTCGTCCAGCCCCAGGCCATCGACCCGGTCACCGGCTATCCGCTTCAACAGCAGAACCCAGGCGTCGGTCAGGCCCCGATCGACGCCAATACGGGCCAGCCCATGACCCTGGTCACCGACCCTGCCACCGGCCAGCAAGTCTGGGTGCCCAGCACCCCGGCCCAGATGCAGCCCCCCGCCGACATCATGGTCCAGCCCGCGCCCATCCAGAACGAACGCGCCCAACGCACCCTGATGGACATCATCTTCGGCGCCGAGGAAAACTAGAAAACGAAAACATCCCGGCCCCGCGCCGGGATTTTTTACGCTGACTGCTATGCGCTCAGGGTCGAGCACAATACGCCCCCACCCCACCTCTCAGAGGCCTCACGGTGAGCCCGTCGAACCAGGAGGCCGAGCGAGTGGAGCCCCGTGCACGCCCCCATGATTCGACAAGCTCACCATGAGGTCTACTGAAAACCCTAGAACCCGGCACGTCCGGCCGGGTAAGACGGCCTAACCACCTCACCCACCGGCCGTCACCCTCGGGCTGGACCCGAGGCCCTGCACTTCCCCATCCCACCATAAGTGCAATCCCCTTGGGTCAAGCCCAAGGTTGACGATCGGGCCGGCAACAAGAAATCACCCCATTACCCCGACTTCTCAAAGGTCCCCTGATAAGCTCGTTGAACCACAAGGCTGCGCGAGTGCAGTTTGAAGTGCCACGCCCCCATGGTTCGACAGGCTCACCATGAGGTCTGCTGAGAAAACGTGGAGCGGAGCATGCAGGGCGCCCAAGCCAAGCGCGGTGATAACGACCGCAGCAACAACTCACCAGCCCCTCCAACCCACGAGCCCCTCAAAGGCCTCATGGTGAGCCTGTCGAACCACGAGGCCGAGCGAGTGGAGGGTCAGATGCGATGTCCCCGTGGTTTGCCCCACCCCCGATGTCATGCCGGCCCTGAGCCGGCACCCATCCTGAGATGTCAGCTTCGGCAAAGTGGACGACCAACCCACCACTCCGCACCCACGACCCCCTCAAAGGCCTCATGGTGAGCCCGTCGAACCACGAGGCCGCTCAAGTGGAGCTTCCTACCGCCCGCCCAACCGCGTGCGCTGCATCCCGTTCTCGTCAAAATTCTCCGGCGCCAGCCAGCGCTCGAACTCCGCCTTCAACCCCGGCCATTCCCCATCGATCATGGAAAACCAAGCCGTATCCCGGCTCTCGCCCTTGACGATCATGTCCTGCCGGAACAGCCCCTCATACTGAAACCCGAACCGCCTTGCCGCGGCCTTGGATGGCCCATTGCGATTATTGCACTTCCATTCAAAGCGCCGGTAGCCCAGCTCATCAAACGCGTGCCGGGCAAAAAGGAACAGCGCTTCGGTTGCCAAGGGCGTCCGCGCCATGGGCAAGCCCCAATAGATGCCACCGATCTCAATGGAAGCATGCTGGGGAAATATCCGCAGCCATCCCTGCCGCCCCACCGCCTTGCCGGTCCGCTTGTCCACCACCGCAACATAGCGGTCCTGTCCCGCAGCACTCGCCTCGATCCAGGCCGCCACGGCTGCGAGGCTCTCGGGTGGCTCGGAGGGCAGCCAGCGATAGCGCTCGGCCGCGCCTGGCATGGTGGAAACCTCATAAAGGTCAGCCGCATGCCGCTGCTCGACGGGCTCGAGCCTGACATAGCGCCCCTCGAGCACGATCCGCTCAGGCGCCCCCTTGGCCGGCTGGACACTCATCGCCGGGCCTCCCAGATCTGCGCCAGCCCGGCCCGGTAATTGGGATAAAGCAGCTCGATCCCCAGCGCCTCCTTGATCGCGCGATTGCTCACCCGCTTGTTGTCCGCGTAAAAGCTTCGCTGCATGGGCGTCATCTCTGCTTGATCGAACGCAATGGCGGGCGGCGGCTCCACCCCCATCATTTCGGCTGCATGGGTCACCAGATCCTGTGGCGGCGCCGGCTCGTCATCGGCAAGGTTGAATGTGCCATCGAGCCGTGCCTCGGCCGCCAGCGCCGTTACCCGGCCGATATCGTCCACATGGATGCGGTTGAACACTTGTCCCGGCTTGACGATCCGCCGCGCCGTTCCATCCCCAAGCTTGTCAAAGGTCGAACGCCCCGGCCCATAGATCCCCGCCAGCCGCAATATAGTGAGCGGCACCCCACGCTCGCGCGCATAGTCGCGCCACGCCTGCTCGGCCAGAACCCGACGATCGGATCGCTCATTGCGCGGCACCAGCGGTGCACGCTCATCGATCCACTCGCCCCCGAAATCCCCGTAAACGCCAACCGTGGAATAATAGCACAGCCATTGCAGATTGTCGGCCGCATCCAGATCAGCCCGATGGTGCTGCAGCGCCGGATCGCCCTCTGCACCCGGCGCAATCGAGAACACCACATGGCTCGCCGCCCGCACCGCTTCCCCCAGCGTATCCCCCGGCCTTGTGCCGTCAAACACATGCGCCCCGATGCCCTCCTGCTTTAACCGCAAGGCCTTTTCGGTGGTGCGAACGGTGCCTTCAACGTTAACAGTCTGCTGACATCTACGCAGCTGTGCTAACGCCGCGAGCGAGGAAAATCCGAGCCCGAAAAAGAACGCCTTCATGCCAATTCCCCTGTCCATTCGACCCGCACTGCCGCATCGTTTTCCCACGGTTCAAAGGAAAGCCTGAGCATTTCCGCCCGCGCCGGCGCCAGCCGCCGCATGGCCCAGATCGCCGCCCCCCGCACCAGCGGATCTTCGTCCACAAGCTTTGCTTCGGCCAGTGGCACAAGGCTTTGATCCCTGGAATTGCCTATGGCTATCAACACATTACGCAAAAACCGCCCCAGCCCGATCCGTTTGATCGGCGAGCCAGCAAACATCTGCCGAAACCCCTGGTCATCCAGCTGCACCAAATCTGCGAGACGTGGCCGCTCAAGGTCATCCCGCGCCCTGAGCTTTGCTTCATGGGCAATCGACGCGAACTTGTTCCATGGGCACACCGCCAGGCAATCATCGCACCCATAGATGCGATTGCCCATGGGCGCGCGGAATTCAACCGGGATCTGCCCCTTATGCTCCACGGTGAGATAGGCGAGGCACCGGCGGGAATCGAGCTGGAAAGGCCCGGGAAAGGCCCGTGTTGGGCACACATCGAGGCACCGCGTGCACCGCCCGCAGCTTTGCGGATGCGACTTGTCCACGGGCAGGTCCGCCGAGGTTACAATGGCCCCCAGAAACAACCAGGAGCCAAAATCGCGACTGACCAGAACCGTATGCTTGCCCTGCCACCCCAATCCAGCCGCTTCCGCGAGCGGCTTTTCCATCAGGGGCGCTGTATCGACGAACACCTTGACCGCTTCACCCGAACGCCGCGCCAGCAATCCGGCTAGTTCCTTGAGCTTGCCCTTGATGATCTCATGGTAATCGCGATTGCGGGCATAAACGGAAATAGATCCTAGCGATTTCTCCTCGAGAATGCCAAGCGGGTCGCTTTCCGGTCCGTAATTATAGCCAAGCAGGATCAATGACTTGGCTTCGGGCCACAACCCCTTGGGGCTTCCCCGGCGTTCCGCTGTTTCGGCCATCCATTCCATGTCCCCGTGCCAGCCCGCCTCAAGCGCCTGCCGTAGCTTTTCCGGCAAATCTGGCCGCGCATCGGCGCCCGCAATCCCGAAACTGCCAAACCCAAGCGCCATCGCCCGCGCGCGCAGCTCGGCAACAAGGTTTTCGGAATTGGGTAGGGCGATGCTCAAACAGACCTCATGGTGAGCCCGCACCGGCAGGCCCTGCAAACCCGGCCCTTCTAGCTCAAAACAAGGCCCGATGCACAATCAAGCGAGCGTGCGGGTGTCTCAGAAATCCAGATCCGCATAGCCCCGCTGCGGCGGCATCGCGACCACCCGGTCGTTCAAAAGCGTGCGGAATGCCGGGCGCGACTTGATGCGCGAGTACCAGTCCCGCGTTTCCCCAGCCTTGCCCCAGTCGATGTCGCCCAGATAATCCAGCGTCGACAGATGCGCGGCCAGTGCGAAGTCGGCCAGCGTCATGGTGTGGCCGGCGAGCCATGAATGATTGGCAAAGAGCCAATTGAAATAAAGCATATGCTCGTTGAGGTTAGCCTTGGCGATCCGCAACACGGCCGGGTCCGGTGTCGCCCCTGGCTGGTCCCGCTTGATGATCTTTTCTTCCAGGATATAGCGGGTCACTTCATCATTGAGCTTGAAGATCACCCATTCGATCATCCGCCACATTTCGGCCCGCGCCACCGGATCGGCCGGCACCAGCCCCATCACGACGCTGGGCGTATAAAGATCCTCGATAGTGTGGATATTGGCCAGAACGCCGATGATGGGCTGGTCGCTTTCGTCCAGCATGATCGGCAGCGTGGCGGCCGGATTGATCTCCAGCAGTTCGGGCGTGCGCAGCCAGGGCTTGATCTCCTCCATGTCGAGCGGCACGCCATATTCGGCGCACATCAGCCGGATCAGGCGGGAGGATGGATCAAGGGGATGGTGCAGCAAGCTTGGCATGTGACGCTCATACTCTTTTTGGGGCCGCTGTCGACTGGCCGCTTGGCGCTTGGGTCGAACAGCGCTAGTGCTTGCCAAAATTCGAAGCCCGATAGGCTGATTAGGGGATCAAATGAACGCCGATCAAGGTCTTTTTGTGCCGCTGATCCTTGGAATTCTTGAAGGGCTTACTGAATTCCTTCCCGTCAGTTCCACCGGCCACCTGCTTTTGGCTGGCCATTTCTTCGGATTGACCCAGCCGACCACCTTTATCGTGCTGATCCAGCTCGGCGCTATCCTGGCGGTCATCACCGTTTATTTCGCCAAGCTGGGCATGCTGCTCCGCGATGCTCTCCTTGGCAAGCGCTATGCCTGGCAGTTCGCGCTAGCGGTGGTCCTGGCCTGCCTGCCGGCCGTGGTCACCGGCGTCCTGCTGCGCGATTTCATCCAGGGTGACCTCTGGGAATCCGCCATGCTGATCTGCATCACGCTGCTGGTCGGCGGCGTGGTCCTCCTCATCGTCGACCGGCTGCCCCTGCAGCCGCGCTATGATGATATCTATCGCTTTCCCTGGCATTTGGCGCTGATCATCGGCCTGTTCCAGATGCTCTCGCTAGTGCCCGGCGTCTCGCGCTCTGGCTCCACCGTCGTGGGCGGCATGCTGTTTGGCGCCAGCAAGCGCGCCGCTGCCGAGTTCACCTTCTTTATCGCCCTGCCGATCATGGTCGGCGCCTTCGGCTATGATCTCTATAAAAGCCGCGACCTGATCGACGCTTCCATTGCCCTCAATGTCGCTATTGGCTTTGCCGCCGCCTTTGTCGCCGGGGCCCTGGTCGTGCGGTACCTGCTGAGCTTCGTCAGCCGCTATGGCTTTGCCCCCTTCGCCTGGTGGCGCATCGCCGTCGGCGGCGCCGGCCTCGTCGCGCTCTTTGTCATGCGCTAGCCGCCAACTGCAGAGACCTCATAACCCGCAGTAGACCTCATCCTGAGCCTACCGAAGGACGAGGTCGTGGCACGCACGCGTCCGCTCCTCCCGACCTCATGGTTCGGCAAGCTCACCATGAGGCCTCCGGGATAGTCTAAGCCAAGCCTACTGCTCGATAGCCTTGTAGGTCGCCGGGATCGAGAAGAACGCCCGCGGAATCTGCACGCCCTTTTCCACGTCATAAAGCGAAAAGGTCAGCTCCGCCCCGCTCGGCTCCACCAGGCTCCACTGCGCCAGATCCTTGGTATCGGTATCGAAAATCAGCGACACCTGCACGGTTCCCGCCACCGTCTCGTCGATCACGGTGATCGTCATATACCCGTCAGCCGTCGTAACTCCGACCACATTGGCGTTCAGCAGGTCGATATTATTGCCCAGAAACTGCCGCAGCGGGATCGTGTCCTGTGGATAGGCATAATAGGTCTCGTCACGCCGGTTGAGCACATAAAAGCCTCGACCCACCGAAACGATTTCTTCCCGGCTGGGCGGCGCATAGCGGAAGGCGATCTTGTCTGGCCGTTCCAGGAAGAACGTTCCTTCAGTGCGCCCACCATCGGTATCGATCTGCAGGAATCGGCCCACCATGGTTCGGATCTGGGAGTTGTGGGCGTTGATGTCCGCGATCAGCTGCTGTTCCTCGGCCGTTAGGGCACGATCAAGTGCCCAGGCTGGCACGCTAAGGGCAAGGGCGGCGGAAAAGCCGAGCAACAAGGCATCGCGGCGAATCATGAATGGGCGTCCCGTTGGGTAAAAGATACTGCTGAAGCTAACCTAGGAAACAATTGCGGCAACAGCTGGTTCCGTCCAGCCCTTCGGCACGACGCCGAGCAAACAAAAACCCCGGACTTGTGATCCGGGGTTTCAAGTTTGCTGCGATCTGCCTCCTAGTCCGAGCCCACCAGGATTTCGCGCTTACCGGCATGATTGGCCTGGGAAATCACCCCTTCGCGCTCCATCCTCTCGATCAAGGTCGCTGCCTTGTTGTAGCCAATGGCAAGGCGCCGCTGGACATAGGATGTGGAAGCCTTCTTGTCCGTCAGGACGATCTGCACGGCCTTGTCATAGAGCTCGTCGCCCGAGCCGGCATAATCATCGCCGCCGCCCGCGCTCTCCCCACCAAACTCGCCGCCTTCACCTTCTTCCTCGGTGATGGAGTCGAGATAATCGGGGGCGCCCTGAGCCTTGAGGTGGTTCACCACCGACTCCACCTCGGAGTCAGCCACGAACGGGCCGTGGAGGCGCTTGGTGCGGCCGCCCGAGGCCATGTAGAGCATGTCGCCATTGCCCAGCAGCTGCTCGGCACCCTGCTCGCCCAGAATGGTGCGCGAGTCGATCTTGGATGTCACCATGAAGGAAATACGGGTTGGGAAGTTGGCCTTGATCGTACCGGTGATCACGTCCACCGATGGACGCTGCGTCGCGGTGATCATGTGGATACCGGCGGCACGGGCCATCTGCGCGAGGCGCTGGATGGCGCCTTCGATGTCCTTGCCCGCCACCATCATGAGGTCAGCCATTTCGTCGACGATCACCACGATATAGGGCAATGGCTCGAGATCGAATTCCTCCGATTCAAAGATCGCTTCCCCGGTTTCCCGATCGAATCCGGTCTGCACCGTGCGAGTGATGACCTCGCCCTTGGCCTTGGATTCGGTGACGCGCTGGTTGAAGCCATCGATATTGCGCACGCCGATTTTGCTCATCTTGCGATAGCGATCCTCCATCTCGCGCACCGCCCATTTGAGCGCCACCACGGCCTTGTGCGGGTCCGTCACGACAGGGGTCAGCAGGTGCGGGATGCCGTCATAGATCGACAGTTCCAGCATCTTGGGGTCGATCATGATGAGACGGCACTGCTCGGGCGTCATCTGGTAAAGCAGCGACAGGATAAACGTGTTGATACCAACAGACTTGCCCGAACCGGTGGTACCGGCAATCAGGAGGTGCGGCATGCGGGCAAGGTCGGCAATCACCGGCTCGCCGCCAATGGTCTTGCCCAGGCAAATAGGCAGCTTGCCCTTCATCTTCTCGAAATCGGACGAGGCCAGCATTTCGCGGAAATAAACGGTTTCGCGCGTCTGGTTTGGCAGCTCGATACCGATGGCGTTCCGCCCAGGCACCACGGCCACACGGGCCGAGATGGCGGACATGGAGCGGGCAATATCATCGGCCAGCGAGATCACGCGGCTAGACTTGATGCCCGGCGCGGGCTCGAGCTCGAACAGCGTGACAACAGGACCGGGGCGGACATTGATGATGTCACCTTTAACGCCAAAGTCCTGCAGCACTTCCTCGAGCTTGCGCGCCATGGCTTCGAGGCGCTCTGGCGCATGCTCGGGCGACGGCCCGCTATGCCTGGGCTCGGAGAGCAAGGTGAGGGGTGGCAGCTCGAACCCGCCGGGCTCGTCCAGGAACGAGGCTTGCGCTTCGCGCGCAACGCGGTTGCCTTGCACCGGACGGGGCGCTGGTGCCGTCACGCGCGGCTTGGTCGGATCGGCCGGATGGAAGCGCGAATCGCCCTGCTGGCGGTGGTTGACCACCGGCGTCGGCAGATCCGCCACGAATGGCATGTCGTCCTCGTCCTGCGGCTCATCGGGATAGTCGAGCTCGGTCTCGTCATAGCTCGGGCGCGCATTGATGCGGGGCGAGATTTCCGACTCAAGCGCGGGCTCGAAGGCCGGCTCCATGACTGGCTCGACGGGCGCATGGATGCGCCGCTGCGTCGCGGCCACAACCGGCTCCCGACGCTCGACCACGGGGGCGCTATCAAGGCTGGGTTCAAGGTCATCATCGCGCCAGTTCGCGCCATCAGCCGCACGCTTTTCAGCATGGTTCGCCCGTGCGCGCCGGAATGCCGTACGCAGGGAATAGCCCATGTGCACCATGGCTCCGAGCGCAACATCCACCAGGGGGTTTGTTTCCGGCTCGTCTTCTTCAGCAGGTTCAGCCACAAAGCCCTTGCGCCCTGTGGCTGCCGCAGCGGCCTTGCCCTTGGCAGGGCCGGTGGACACCGACTTGCCCAGGCCCATGGCGATCCAGAACAGGGCAAAGGCCGGGATGGCGATGATGATCGCAAACAACGCTGCGGTAACCGCCTGCGGCTGCTCGCCAGTCACCATGGTTGCAAGCGTGGTGAAGCCTGTTCCGATTAATCCACCCAGGCCCGTTGGCAGCGGCCAGCTGGGCGGCATGGCGACAAAGGAAAGCACGCCCGCACCCAGCAGCGTCGCCCCGATCCAGCCGGTGAAGCGCAGGCCCAGGCTTGTTGGCATGCAGCGGCGCGAGAAATTCCAGCCCCAAATTGCGGGTGGCACCAGCATGATCAAGGCGGCCAGCCCAAATACCTGAAACAGCGTGTCGGCGATCACCGCGCCGGGGAAACCCAGCCAATTGGCGGGAGCCTTGGTGGTGGCATAGGAAAAGCTTGGATCGTCCACCGACCATGAGCTCAGCGCCAAGAGGCATACGGCTACGACGCCGATCAGGAAAAAGCCCGCCACGCGAAGCGGGATGCGGATGGCCAGCGCGGGCGGCGCTGCGGGAACGGCCGGCTTGCTGCCGCTGCGCGTACCGCGCTGCGGAACAGAGCGAATTTCGTCAAGAACGGGCGAGGGTGAGCTGGGCATGGGCAATCTCGATACGCCCCGAAAAAGGACTGGGGCCATTGTGCCGCAACACTAATCGGCTCGGGTTAACCCAAGGCTAACCATGCCCACCCTGGCGCTTGCTCTTGTGGCAAGCCGGCAAAGAAAAGGCCCGCCACAAGGGGCGGGCCAGATCGCCGCAGCACAGGCGAGGGAGGGCGGTGGCTGCGGAAAGCGGATAATTGATCGTGGAGTGCGGCCCGTGCAGTTTGCGAGTGGGAAGCCTCTGTGGCGGGCCAAGAGGGACACGAGCCGCACACCAAGATCAACGGGAGATGCAGGTGGCGCTAAGGACGCCACCTGCTTTGTTGGTTAATTGTAAGCGCGCTCGCCATGGCTGGAGAGGTCCAGCCCGTCGGTTTCGCTCGATTCGGTGACGCGAGCCCCACCAAAGATCGCCTTGACCACCAGCATGGCGACAAGGGCCACCACGCCCGACCAGATGATGGCAACGACCACGGCCATGATCTGGGTGACCAGCTGACCGCCCATGGCATAACCCTCCGCACCAAAGCCGCCCAGGCCAGGGTCTGCAACGATGGCAGTGCCGATGGCGCCAACAATGCCGCCTATGCCATGGATGCCGAACACGTCGAGGCTATCGTCATACTTCAGCATCGGCTTGAGGGTCACGACGGCCCATAAGCACACAAAGCCGGTAACTGCACCCAGCACGATCGCACCGAACGTGCCGGCAAAGCCAGCTGCCGGGGTGATCGCAACGAGGCCGGCGACGGCGCCCGAAACAAAGCCCAGGGCCGAGGCATGGCCGCGGGTGATCTTTTCGCCGACAGCCCAGGCGATGCCTGCAGCCGCCGGAGCGGTGATCGTGTTAAGGAATGCCTGTGCGGCAACGCCATTGGCACCTAGCGCCGAGCCGGCGTTGAAGCCAAACCAGCCAACCCACAGCAGGCAGGCACCGATATAGGTGAAGACGAGGTTATGGGGCGCAATCGGCTCCTTCATGTAGCCAAGGCGTGGCCCCAGCACGATGGCAGCCACCAGCGCCGCAACGCCCGAGTTGATGTGCACGACCGTGCCGCCGGCAAAGTCCAGCGCACCCATCTGGAAGAACAGGCCCGCGCCCGACCACACCATATGGGCAATGGGCAGATAGGCGAAGCTGAACCAGATCGCGAGAAAGGCCATCACCGCGCCGAACTTCATGCGCTCGGCAATGCCGCCCACCACCAGCGTGGCGGTGATGCAGGCAAAGGTGAGCTGGAACACCACAAAGATCAGCTCAGGGATAGTGCCCGACACAGAGTCGGGGTTCACATTGGCCAGGAAGAAGTTGGAGAAATCGCCGATGAAGGCAGAGAGTCCACCTTCGCTCGGGCCCGAAAAGGCGAGCGAATAGCCATAGGCAACCCAGAGCAGCGCGATCATCGAAAAGGCACCGAACACCTGGGTGATGACCGAAAGAATGTTCTTGGAGCGCACAAGGCCGCCATAGAACAGGGCAACACCCGGAATGGTCATCAGGATGACCAGCAGGGTCGAAACGATCATCCAGGCGGTATCGCCCGTATCGATCGTAGCCACGGCCTCTTCAACGATCTCGGCAGTCGGCGCTGCCGCGTCCTGGGCAAGGGCCGGCAAGGCCAGCAAGAGGGAGGCAAGAGCCGCACTCCCCATGATTTTGGTTATCTTCATCTCTAGTTCTCTCCCAAGACGCTTAAAGGGCAGATGCGCCGGTTTCACCGGTGCGAATGCGAGTAACGGCAAGCAGATCGAGCACGAAAATCTTGCCGTCGCCGATCCGGCCCGTCTGGGCGCTGTCACGAATAGCGGTGGAGACGGCATCGGCGAGTGCATCGTCGACCGCGATCTCGATCTTGAGCTTGGGCAGGAAATGGACGGCATATTCCGTGCCGCGATAGATCTCCGAATGCCCCTTCTGGCGGCCATAGCCCTTCACCTCGGTCACGGTCATGCCGTGGACATCCAGGGAGTTGAGAGCCTGACGGACCTCTTCGAGGCGCGATGGCTTAATTATTGCGATCACCAGTTTCATGTATGCCCCTTTTCGGCTGGCGCTGGTCTGAATGCCTCAAGAGAGTCAAACAGTGTGCCAAGTGGCAGCAGCGTGAAAATATTAAGGAAAAACAATGGCCTATGTTCGTGCCGCTTTTCTGGGCGTCTTGGGTGATCGTCGGATGCTTATTTCTTGCGCAAGGCTGCGCTTGTTTGAGCAAAAATAAGGCACGCTGTGACGTTGCAGCCGCTTGCGCAAGCGGGGCCGAACGGCACAATGAGGGCAAACGGAGACTTGGGATGTCAGGGCAGAAAACATTTGACGTACTGATCGTCGGCGGCGGACCCGTGGGGCTCACCCTGGCGCTCGCGCTGGCTCAGTCCGCGCGTGGCATGCGCATTGGCCTTGTGGATCGGCGCGCCCTCAGCGTTCCCAAGGACAATCGTGCCTCGGCCATTGCTGCGGGCGTTCGGCGTGTGTTTGAGGCCTTGGGTGTCTGGCCGCTCATGCTGGGCGAAGCGCAGCCGATAACGGCGATGCGCATCACCGATTCCGGTGTCAGCGATATCACACGCCCGAGCTTTTTGACTTTTGACGGCGATGTCGCGCCGGGCGAAGCCTTTGCCCACATGGTACCCAACAGGGTCACGGGAGAGGTGCTTCTCAACGCCGTACAAGACAAGATCGATGTGATCGCGCCCGCACAGATCCATGGCATGAGCGTTGACGGACGATGGGGGCGGCTCGCCCTTGCCGATGGGACTGAGCTACGCGCGCCGCTCGTCGTGGCAGCCGATGGCGCCCGATCTGCCTTGCGCGAGATGGCTGGGATTGCGGTGCTGGGTCAGCCTTATGAACAGATGGGCCTTGTGGCAACCATCAGCCATGAACTGCCGCACGCGGGCGTAGCCTATGAACATTTCCGCCCCTCCGGTCCCTTTGCGAGCCTGCCGCTTCCGGGGAAACGCTCATCGCTGGTCTGGACGGAAACAACAGCGGAAGCCAAGCGCCTGCTGGCGCTGGATGCCGAACAGAACGCAACCGAGATCGAGGCGGCGATGGGCCATGTCCTGGGTTCGGTAAAGCTCGAGGACACGCTGGTGGGCTATCCCTTGCGCCTCCAGATCGCCCGCTCCTTTGTAAGCCAGCGCCTGGCGCTGGTGGGCGACGCCGCCCATGTGGTGCACCCCATTGCTGGGCAGGGGCTTAATCTGGGCCTCAAGGACGTTGCCGCCCTGGCCGAAGTCGTCGTTGAGACCATACGGCTCGGGCTCGATCACGGTAGTGATGATGTTTTGGAGCGCTACCAAAGCTGGCGTCGGCTCGACACATCAAGCATGGCGGCAATGACCCATGCCCTTAACGCCCTTTTTTCCAACGACATTGCCCCGCTTCGCGCCGCGCGCGATCTCGGCCTGGAACTGGTTGATCGAACCGGGCCGGTCAAATCAGCACTGATCCGTGCAGCATCGGGCGTTTCAAGCAATGGTCCCCGGCTGCTGAGCGGCCTGCCGCTTTAGCCGGAATGGTTAGTCCGGCGAGCCCTTGAGCTCGGGCAGGCGCCGCAAGGCTTCGGGATCCACGGTCCGGGCTTCATCCAGGCTCAGCAGCGGCACGCCCTTGACGATCGGGAATGCCAGCCGGGCTGCGACCGAGATCAGCTCCCGCTTATCCGCCGACAGGGTCAGCCGGGTCTTGGTCAGCGGGCACACCAGCATTTCAAGCGTCCTGCGATCGAACTGATGCCGCGGATCAACGCTTGGCATATCGGTCAATTCAGTGGCGCCGCGCCGGTACCGCCGCGGGCAATTTCATATTCGGTCATGGCAATCAATGTTTCCGCGCGCTGCTCCAGTGTCTTGGCTTCCAGCAGCACCTGCTTTTCCGCCGGTCCATAGGGCCCTACCATGCAGCAGAAATTGACGAGGTCGGCCGTGCCTGTCCGCTCAATCTCTTCCCAATTCAGTTCAATATTGGCGAACTCGGCATAGTCGCGCATCATCTTGACGAAGCGGTTCCGGTCAACCAGCTCTTCCCCAAAGTCACGCTCGAAATCCCTGGTAAATTCCCCCGCATCGATGATGCCCTGCCGGTACGGCGTCATCACGGTCAGCTCTTGCGCCAGGCGGAACCGTGTTATGCCCTCGAGGATAATAAAATAGCGCCCGTCTCCGCTTTCCTCGAAATGCGTGAGGCGGCCCAGGCAACCGATCGCCTGCAAGGGAGAACGGCCACGCGGGCTCTCCTCCTCCGTATCCTCGGGTTGGATCAACCCGATCAACCGGTCACCCCGGAGCGCTGCATCCACCATTTCGATATAGCGGGGCTCGAAAATGTTGAGTGGGCGGTGGGAGAACGGCAGCAGCAATGCGCCGCTCAGGGGAAAAAGCGGAACCGAGCTGGGCAGGTCAGCCACTGATTGAGGACGCTTGAGCATAGGGCCTCCCGTCAGGAGAAAAGAGCTGCCGACAGCATGCGCCGGCCCTTGTTGGTCGCCGGGTCCTTAGGGCCCCACGCATCAAAGAACTCCAGCAGCTTCTTGCGTGCGCCATCTTCGTTCCAGGTGCGGTCGCGCTTGAAAATGGCTACGAGGCACTCCGCGGCTTCCACGCGCTTGCCCTCTGCATTGAGCGCTAGCGCAAGATCATAGCGTGCCTGATGGTTGTCCGGATCAGCGTCAACGGCCGCTTGGAGCGACGCTGTTTCCGATAGATCCGCCGCCTCGGTCAGCAGGCGAATCGATTGCGCCGTCGAGTTGTAGCTCTCACCCTTGCGCTCGGCCTCGGGGACCATATCCAGCGTCGCCTTCGCCTGCTCCACTTCGCCAGCCGCCAGGTAAACCTTGGCAAGACCGACCAGGGCTTGCGCATGATCTGGCTGGTGCTGCACCACCATGCCATAGATCTGGGCAGCGCGCCCCAGATCGCCGCCTCCCAAAGCTTCGTCGGCCGCGGCAAGGGCCGCAGTGATCTGGGCTTCGAGCGAACCCTCAGCCGCCTGCGGCGCTGGCGCTCCGGCAATCACCTTTTCGGCGAAGCGGCGGACTTCCCCCTCCGGCATCGCGCCCATGAAGCCATCCACTGGCCGGCCACCGGCAAAAGCGAACACGGCGGGGATCGATTGAATGCCCAACTGACCAGCAATCTGCGGATTTTCGTCGATATTGATCTTGATCAGCCGCATCGCCCCAGCCTTCTCATTGACCACTTTTTCCAGTGCTGGCGTCAGCGCACGGCAAGGTCCGCACCATGGAGCCCAGAAATCCACCAGGACCGGCTGCTCCAGCGATGCATCGATCACATCGGCCTTGAAGGCCTGATCGCTCGAATCCTTGATCAAGGCTCCGGGCGGCACGGCGGCAGAAGAAGGATTAGCGCTGGTGAACGGAGTGGACATTGGGGCAAAGATCCTTGCAGCTCTTGGCAAAAGACGGCGTATTGGCGGCACTTATTGCGCCCGGAAACGGCCCTGTGACAAGCCCCCGAACCCACAACAATGCTCTAAGATGACTCAGAGGCAAAATTGTGGGTTGCAAAGGCAATCGTGTTTGGGCATATAGGCCCGCGTCGCCGGACATCAAGTGTGGTCGGAGGCAACGGAGCGCGGGTGTAGCTCAGGGGTAGAGCATAACCTTGCCAAGGTTAGGGTCGTGGGTTCGAATCCCATCGCCCGCTCCAAAAACTGGTTGTTTATCAGCCACTAAACAAAAGGCTCGCTTCGGCGGGCCTTTTTGTTTTCTTCTTGGGGGCCGCTTGGGGGCCGCATTGTTCGGTCATGGATCCTGTGTATCATCGGGGAGCATAGGTGGGGCTGAATCATGCGAAGTAACCTAGGAGGGCTTCCAACGCTTGCGACTTTCGTTGAAAATGCACGTCAGGCTTTTAGCCCGAGCGTGTCTGAGTGGATGGGCCAGTCCTCGACCAGCGTTAAGAATGAAGCATGGCTCTTAAGTTATGTTTTAGATGCGCTAGCTTTAGGGGAGGTCCGGTGCGTGGTCCCTATAAAGATTCCAGCCTGTCGCAACGACCAACCTCAAACCGCCTCCGGTGTGATTCGCCTAGAACTACCTTCTGTTGAAGATGCAGACCTCACGTGGCAGGCACCAAACCCGAGTAAAGACGTCAAAGACGACGATCTTGATGACGACGATGTCGAGCCTATTGGTGGCCCAGTTGACGGGCTTTTCATAGTTGAGGCTTCTTATTGGCAGGAGCACCGCGACACTCAGCCGTTGAAAACTGGTCTAGCTGATGTGCCTGCAAGTTATCTAACTGCATTACTAAAGAGCTTAGGGTCACGCTCGAACGTACGCACTCTCAACCAGCTACGACCTGACCTAAGCGATCTTCAAGGATTGCCGCTTCGGGTTTTAGACGCCAATGCGTCTCTTGACGCGATTTTCCCCTTAGTTGAACTGACGGAGCCGAAGCGACGCTTCCCCGCGATTATTTATAGGAGGCGGCTTCTATACGAATTACAGGCAGCGGCATGGCGGTACTTGGCGATAGCACAGCCGAAAGACCAACATGGGGTAGTCACTGACGTTTTTAACGCGCTCGTCGCGTACATTGACGCTATGGGCATCGATGAAGAGGAAGCTTCAACTCCTAAAGAGCATAGTCTCAGGAACTTGGCAGGTGCGGTGGTGAGGCAGTGGCGGGCAAAAAACCTGACTTCTCCTGTGCTACTCAGGGAACGTTGACATTCATCCAACAGACTTTCGCGCATTTTGCAGCCGTGTTGGTTGGATTTTGCCATCCGACTGCGGTTCAATCAGCACATGAACAGCCAGCAACTTTCCAAAAAATTCCATTCTGTAGCCTACGCTTGCGACTTCTTTGATGTTGGTCGAACCACCTTCTATTCGCTCGTCAAACGCAAGATCATCAAGACTGCTAAGATTGGTCGTCGCACCGTCGTGACGACTGAAATGTTGGAGGAAGCTGCTGCCTTAATTGTTGCACTTTCCCTCACTGATGCTGCCGATAAGCCAGAAAACCCTACCTCGATACATCAGAGTGAAAGGACTGGTTCCAACGTGACCCCTGCCAGTGAGAGGGGCAGCCATGGGTGAAGTTATTTTCGGTCGCTTCGGCAAACCGATTGATGATCAGCCACAAAGCCTGAAGGCTGGATTGCCGGTGAGTGCAACAGCAGTGGCTTCCCCGAACCTCTTTCACCACATAGCGGCGCTTGATTGCCGCTCCGCACTAGATAGGTTTGAACAAGCCGTAAGCGAGCGCCTGTTTGCGGCCATCCCCCTTGCGAACGCTCTCAAGCGCGACTCATGGGCATGGTACGACTTCCAAGACCTGCTCAAAGATCATGGTTTGAAGGCGCCCATAGACGCGGACTTACCGGATGCGCTGTACCATGTGATCCGGTGGACGATGCGTGACATCAAAGGTTGGTCTGACAATATGAGCCGCGAATGCTGTTCGGACATCCAGTTTCGCCAATCGCTTATACTGTCTGAGCCAGAAGATCACGACGAACTCACCTCAGCGGACATCGCCCATATTCTCGAATGGGCACGTTTCTTCCGCCGCAAGAAAAGCGACTAGGCTCAACTAGGCAACGGCGGGGCAACCTACCGCTCCCCGCTCCCCGCTTCCCAATTCACCTGTGAAACTAACCAGCCGCTTCATTGCGGCATCGAGAGCGGCTGCCCTTTACTCCTCGGGTAAACGGCAGGGCCGCGACTGGAGACAACAAATGCCACCAAAACGATATGCCGTTCCACCTCCCCCAGACTTTGAGTCCATCGAGGATGCCGCCGACCACGCTGCGATTATCATCAATGCGCTGCGTCGGCTGGCTTCGACCGAAGCGAACAGCCTTGCGGATAAACTCTTCGCCTGTGTTGATTACCAACCATGCGGCTCCGAAGCGTGCCCAGTATGCGTGCGCTCGTTTCGCAAGCGACTCCACTCAGGAGGGGTGAAAGCCGCACCTATCGGTGCTGGTTTCCTTGCCATGTCGCTCATCCCTGCTACTTGCCGGGTAGAAGTTGGGCAACTCTCAGCCGTTGACCTGAAAACATGGGTGACGAGCCGCCAGCGGGCTATCGCCCGCGCCCTGCCTGCCGAGGCCATGTTCTTCGGCGGCGTGGACATATCGTTGAACACCTTCAACAACGCCGATCCGCACTGGTGCAAGCACCTTTACGGATACGTGATCCTGCCGCCAGCCTTCGACATTTTTAAGCGGTCTGTCCGTGATGGGATTCGGTCGGCGCTAAAGCGCCACTGCCCCCTGCATAATGGCGCATCGCGTTCACTGTTGTTGAGTGCGCGTGACCGCGCAACGTTCAATGCCAAGCTCCTGTATGCCTACAAGGCGAGGTTCTACCGGCGCTCGCAATACGGCGAAGTGAAGTGGAAGACCGGCAAGCGTTCTACGAACGTCGATGGTCAGTCGCTTCGTAGCGCCGAGGTCGCGGAACTGGCGCTGTTCCTTGACCGGTTTCCACTTGGCTCCCGGCTCATACTGAAGGGTTTGCGCCGCCGTGGCCTACGTGGCGGCACTGGCCAATTCACCCTTGTTCGCGAGGTGAACTGGTGATGGTCCATCATTTTTCTAGTCGTCACCAAACTTGGGTGAAAATGGCCGCGATGCGCCTAGGGGCCATGTTGGCGGTGTCGGTGGCCGTGTTGATGGCGTCGGGAGGGCTGTTGGCAAATGCCTCGTGCAACACTGCAAAGCTTACATCAACATGCAAACACCAGTTCGAAATCAGCGGGGGGAAGGGTGGGAACGTGGGTAATCCGCAACTCGCAGTGCCCACGCTTGGAGGTAATCATGTCTCAGCCTAAGAAGTTCACACCGGACAAAATGGCGACAGGCGGCAGCGTCCGCACTAAACTATCGGACACAGCCCCAGCGGGCATTTTGGACGCTGTCCGCGACCAGCATGGCGACCATTGGATACGCTATGGCACGTCGGACCGCGCGTTGTGGTTCTCACTCCCCGATCTCCAGCTTTCGCCTCAGTCCGTCTTCGGTCGCCTTGCAGGTCCCGGAATGGTTTTTCTAGCAACATCGACCAAAAATCGTTTCATGAATCTGATTGAAGCGCATGAAGACTACCGCGAGGCATTGGTCGCGTCGCATCCAGGCTGGGTCGGCGGCGTGTATGTATATGGCAACGGCGAGTGTGAAGCCCAGTCCGATGATGATCGCCCTGTGATCGTAGGCTTCGAACCAAATCGTAAGTTCGACGCCTGTGGAACTCTGAAGGGGTGGAAGCAAGGTATTCACCCGCTCGTTCGCGGGCAAACTTTTCCGATGTTCGCGCTGGCGTACTCTTTCATTGGCCCATTGTTGCAGTTCGCCCCACCGGATCTCCATAACCCACTTGTCGAGTTCGTTGGTGACCCCGGCACGGGCAAGTCAACTTTGGGTGTCATGGCCTCGTCGGTCTGGGGTGGTAATCCCGGCAGTGATGTTGGGGGTGGTGAAAGCTGGAAGGTGACACTCAATTCACTAGATCCGATCAGGCGGACATACAGTGATTGCCAGCTTACCCTTGACGAGGGAAACTTGCTCGGCAGCAACCCAAGCGAACGCGGTGTGCTTCTGCAGATCGCAGTGTTTGCTCTGTTCAGCACCGAAGTAAAGCGCCGCTACACTGACAATGGTTCAACAGACCATCTTCGGCACGCTACCCTGAGCACGACCAACCTGCCCGTAAGGGAACTCGTAGCAGCACGCGAGACGATTCAAGATGCAATCGAGCAGCGGATGGTCACGATCATTCCAGAAAGCAAATTCGGGGTTTTGGACAGTCTGCCGCGCGGATTTACAAACTCGAGGGCTGTGATCGAAGCTCTTCGTAGCGCCAGTGATGCTGACTACGGGGTTGCGGGTCGCGAGTTCGTCCGCCGTTTGCAGCTCTGGAATAGCCACCCGCAGAACGACCTACCGGCAAGCGTGCGCCATCGAATGAAACACTACGAAGCACATGCCCGCAGCCAGTCGGAACGCAGTCCGCCGCGGATCACAAAAACGTTCGCAATCACCTTCGCTGCCGGTTCGCTAGCGCAAAAATGTGGGCTTGTCCCCGGTACCTCTTGGGAGTTGCTCGATACTATCCGCCGCGTTCATGAAACCGTCGCGACCGCACCAAAGGATGTTGAAAACGACGGTCTCGATTCCATCAGAAATTATGCCGCAGCAAACTGGAGCGAGATGATTTCGTTTGATGATCTGGCGGAGGCAATACCAGAACGCGAGTTTGAGGCAACCCCCGGCTTTTGGCGTCAGACTGATGGCGAAACCGAACTGCTGATCCCGTCTAGTCGCTTGCAGGCAGCGTTCCCCGAATACCGCGCGATGATGCAATCGCTTCGAGACAGTGGTCACGCCCGAACAGAAGGCGGCAAGTTCCCCAAGCTGACTACGAAGTCTCCAAGGTGGTTATGCCCCACTGGCAGAGTCTATTGCATTCGCCTGCCTGATAGCCCCGGCCAGTTGCGCGCTTTGGGCGATCAGAAAGACTAGACCAGCGGGCAGGCCCACGCTTGACCTCCACTATTGACCCCGTGCCACCATTTGCCGATGGCACGGGGTTACACATGAATCGAACATCAGCTTGGAATCACTTCGAGGCGGTCACCCGCCCCGCATTGGCGGTCGCGCCGCCCAGCTATCTAGCAGACATACGGGCCAGCTTGCTTCACAATGGTATCCCTGTTGCTGTCCGACGACATGACACCGCATCCATCTTTAACTCTCTGGTGGGCGTGTCTGTAATGCAGGGCATTAGCGACCGAAGCGCTGCCACGTTCACTGCTAAAAACGGACTGGTCAGCTTCTGGGACATCCAGTCGGCGCTCAATTCATCCCCGACTTGTCCGCGCTCGAAATCCTACTGGCACTATTCTCAGTGCTCCTATCGCAAGGGCAACCTTACGCCGAGCGCGTCGCAGACCAGCTTCCAGCGGTGTTCGGAACCACGTCATCTTGATCGTTGCACTGTGCCGGACCACCCAACTCGCAAGGGTGCCCTGATCGTCGCAGCCTATTCCTTGTACTTGTTTCTTAGGGACGTCTGCGGCGGCGATTTCATTGGATGGCTGGACGACCGCCTTGCTGGTGCCGACCCCGGCTTGCACGACCCTGACAGGGCAGTGACGATGGGGACGGCGGTACTGGAAGCCCTGACCGAAGTACAAGGTATCGGTAGTAAGGTCTGGAGCATGGCGCTTGCCGACCTGCTTCTGGCTGGTGATCCGAAAAGGGAAAGATGGGTCACAACTGGGGCCGGGATGGTCGTGGTCGATAGCTTGCTGCACAACTTTTTGCATCGTACCGGCGTACTTCGGCGCTTCGCTGCTGACCACGCTTATGGAAGTCGGTGTTATGCAAAGGGTGGCTGTTCCGACCTCTTGCGTGGGTTAGCCACACGTGTGGACGCGCGCCAGTTTAACCCCGATTTTCCTGCTCACTTCCCGCGATTTATTCAGTTCGGCGTGTGGCGGCTCTGCTCGACGAGCGAGTTGAGTCATTGCAATGGCCTTCGCATCAATGACCGCGACCGCTGCCGGAACACTACCTGTCCAGCATTTCGGGACTGCGACAGGGTAGCGCTGTATGACCAGAGTTGACGCGGTAGCTATCAGCATGACCTTGGTGGGATTACAACAGATCGAATGGTGCCTCACAAAGCCAGCTACACACAGCCTCGGCGGTAGGAATGCCGCACCTAACGCTTCTTTAGGCGCACCATTACGACCTTAGGTTGATCCCCCACTCGCTCGACTTCAAGAATGCCGGAAGCCTCCGCTAGGTCACTTAGTCGCGCAAAACCGTAGTTTCTAGCTTCAAAGTCGGGCGACTGCTTTGCCAAGTGAGCGCCAACTCGCGCCAGATTGGCACGACCGTCTTCGTCCGCAGAGGATTCAACTGCCTTTTCCAGCATCTGCAATGCGGCGCTATCCAGTTTGCCACCTGCAGCGCCGGACAAGATGGGCCGAAGCATCGCTGGACTCGCCATGACGGTTGTCGCTGGTGCTGCCTTTGCTTCCTCCGCAGCCGCCGGTACTAGCGTGGCACCCTTCGTTGGTTCTCCTGCGGGGTTGGCGAGGACATCTGTGTAGATAAACTTGTCGCAAGCGGTGATGAAGGGACGAGGGGTTTTGCGTTCGCCGAACCCGTAGACAGTCACGCCCTGCTCGCGAATACGCGAGGCCAGTCGAGCGAAGTCACTGTCGCTAGAGACAATACAAAAACCCGAGAAGCGGCCAGCATAAAGAAGGTCCATTGCATCAATTATCATTGCACCATCTGTCGCGTTCTTACCGGTGGTGTACGCGAACTGTTGTACAGGCTGGATTGAATGCTCAAGCAGGCATTCCTTCCAACCGTTCAGGTTGGGTTTCGTCCAGTCGCCGTAGATGCGTCTAACGCTGACGGTGCCATAGTTTGCTATTTCTGCCAGAAGGCCGCCGATGATCTTGGGTGAAGCGTTGTCTCCATCGATTAGGAGAGCCAGTGAATCGGTCATAGCGCCTCAAACTGCTTTTGTCGTAGCGACGATAAACCAGCACTTCCGTGCCCTAGACAAGCCCTGAAGTTACTCAATCGCTTCGGTGATTGCCGAGAGGAGACGGAAAGTAGACGAGGTCTGATTTCTGGGGGATTTGGCACCACGGTAGCGTGGACCGTAGCTAGCCTAAATGGATTGACTGATCTCCAGCGCTCCGGCGAAATTCCGTGAACATATACTAAGTACTTGATTTTAATATCTTTTTTCTATATGCTGACAGCGGCTCGGCATTTGGCTGGGCCGCATCATAGTAGGAAATACCATCATGTTGAGCACCATATGCGGTCAGCGACCGCGACCAAACCAGTACACCGCTAGTGAGTTGATAAAGGGGGCCAAGCGCCTCCTTTTCGTTTCAGGAGGGCGCAAATGACCGCTGAAGCCCAAGTTCAAGCCGAAACCTCTTACACGCCAGCCTTGGTGATTTTTGGAAAGGACGACACCGGTAAACCGCACGCTTCGTCATTTGCGCAACCTGATGTTGGGCTGGCGACCAAGGCGGCTGCCCTGATGGGGATGCGCCTATTGCCTGTGCAAACGGATGATCTGCGAGCACTTGCCGCCATGGTGCCAAAAGGCAAAGTCTTCGCTAGCGGCAAGGGCTTTGTGCCGTTCGTGAAAGCCGACCTGTTCGCCAAGATCGAAGCGATTGCGCTAGCCAACGAGGCCGTAGCTGCGCCTGTGATTGAAAGCAGCTCGGACGATAGCAACGCATCAACTACCTTGGCCGCGCACGATGAACCTGCACCTTCAGTTGTTGCTATGACACCGGCGGTTCCTCAACCCACCGGCTGGCATGACATTCAGGTTGGGTCAATCGTGTTGTCGGCTGCGGTGCCCGGCGAAATGGACTGGTTCGAGTGCCTCGTTTTGAGCGCCGAAGGCGAGGACCAGTACAAACTTCGCTACTGCGATTGGCCCAGCGAACCCGCCTTTGTGCACCACGTGTCCAAGATCGGCTTGCTGCACCCATCACGTCAGCCCGAGCCTGCGCTTGACCCTGAACCAACACCACCCGCTTGAACCTACCATGCCCGAGCCTCAACAGCTCGGGCACCTCATCAGAAAACCCCAGAGGACGACCATGGCGGCAGTAAACGACAATGGCGAGGCCATACGCAGCCTGAATGACTTGCTACGACAGCGGGGCATTGGCGGCAGGGTTGTGATCACCCGAGGCGTACTTGCCTTTGGACCAGACGCGCTCAGGCAGATACAACAAGCTGTGGCAAGTTTTGACGCCTTCACACCTGACAACGATCCATATGGTGAGCACGACTTTGGTGCGGTCGGGATTGAGGATCAAACCTTGTTCTTTAAGATCGATGCTTATGACCGCGATCTGCGCTACCACTCGCCAGACCCCGCGGACCCTGCTGTCACTCGCCGAGTGATGACCCTGATGTTGGCTGAAGAATATTGAGGCAGCGAGATGGGTAAGGCACCACTACAATCGACCGGTCAACGCCGCCCCGCAGCGGCAAATCAGACTCTCATCGAACACCTGCCGCACCGGCTAGTTGTTGGCGCACCTGTGACCCGATCCATTCCAGTATTTGCCATGGGTGTTGAGAAAGGCCGGGACGAGGTTGAGCAAACCGTACTCACCAGTTTTCGAGCGTTGAAGCACGCTGTTGGTGCAAAGGCCGCCAGTGGCCTTCGCAGTGGCTGCCATGGCACTTTCAGGCTTGTTCAAAGCCGCAGCCGCTCAGGGCGCATAGCCACATATAGCGCTTGGCTTGAGTTCGCTGAAGCGAGCGATGCCAACGCTTTCTTGCAGAACTATCCCGAGCTTGCCGCTGAAGCCAACAGCTAGGCAGACGCTCTGCGAATGCACTGTTTCGCCGGAAACGAGCATTCCTCATTCGCTTCGCCAGAGCGACTCATCGGTCAAAAACCACAGCAATGCGTTGCAAGCCACAATGGTGCCGAACCTGTTCAGCTCGCTCTAACGCAATGGGAACGAGGCGTGGAAAGTCAGCGACGATGTAGTCGCCAGCATCGGGACAACCGGCGCAAGTGACGTCAGCTACCGTGCGCCCGCCCGAGTCCCGACCTTTTAGGCGACGACGTTCCATTCGCGGCGTCTATAGACACGCTTGAAGGTGGCGCGTGAACACCTCCCGGGTACCGGTAAGCATTATTTCCATAACGGGCAACGGTCGCTCCGTTCCAACATGTAGGCGCAGGCTATAACCTGCCATCATGGCTTCGATCAGTGGATCTCCGCGCTTCAACAACGCGATCGGGGCACCCGGATAAAGACCGCCTTCCTCGATTGGTCCACTACGCTCAAATCTGTCGCGATCGATTTCAAAGATTACGTTGTGCTTATGCCCATCAGCGGGATCAACGTTTCCAGCGAATGCTATCGATAGCCGACCATCGAATCCATCGCAGCGCACGCTAAAAGTTTCGTTTTCCGCCATCTCTGGGTCGAAATCTTGATCTTCGGGACCCAGCAAATATCCATAGCTTACGATCCCTCCGCTTTCGTTTGATTCTCCAGACCACCCGGTTTGTGCGAGTGCGGCAGATGTAAGCAAGATGCAGACCATAAAAGCGCCAAGCATGGTTGTGTGTTTCATAGCCATCCTACTCCTGCTCTGTCGAGAACATTGCATCATCCATTTGCCGCATCGGCTATTGATCAGTGGCGACAATTCCTCATACTCGCATGGGTTAGAGGATAACAAGCCATGCGATGTCCGCTTGCGGCAGTGCTCGTGTTTCTCGCTCTATCTGGTGGAGCGAACGCACAGGTATTCGAGTACCAAGGGTGGGTGGGCTACGAGGTTGAGGACGACCCCGATTTCGGGTGTCGAATGTCGAAGGGCGCGGGAGGAGACCTTCATCTCGTCGCGTACGGTAATGGACAAGAAGGGTTCGGCATTGGTGTTGTGAAAGGTTCGTGGGACCTATCTGCAAGCCGACCAATATACGGCTCCCTTACCTTCGACCGCGTTCATACGCACATGTTGGAAGGCCGGGTTGAGAACTCAAAGCTTGTTATGTTCGAGTCGCATGGTGAGGAAGGAGGTCTGGCCGCTCCATTTGCAGGATCGGGTAGTATCGAAATCTCATTAGAGGGTATCCGCCTGAAGGCGGAGCTTGATGGCTCGAGTCGCGCGCTGACGATGCTCTACCAATGCGCTGATCAATACGCGAAGCGAAGCTACAGCCTCAGCGATGTATCCGCGGGACTTTCGACCGAGGAAATTTACATCTCGAGCAAAGGCCCCTCTGCAAGCATTGTAGAACTGAACGGAGTGGGTACTGACAATGCGACGCTTCAGGCCCGCGTGTCTGATGTTGGAGCGCGAGAATACTGCGAGCGTGATCCAGGCGGCATGACCACTGCCTATGGTGGCTCGCTTACGCTTGAGCAATGTGTCCAGCAGACTATCAACGCCGACTTCGCAGCGAACCTTTTTGCTTCTGCCGATTGCTCCCGCGGTCTTCTGAAAGACGCCTCCGGTCGAACGCTGCAATACGTTGGGAAAGATGAGTTTGGGACGGCTCGATGGTTTGACCTAGATGCACGCGAAGAGATTGGGAGCTGCGGTGCGTGTAACGACGCCGCATCAACCTCCCAATTCGAAGCGATGTGCCCGCTCTTTGATCGTTAGTTTTCGAAAGCAGGGAGAGCCACATAGGGCACGGTGGCTTTGAATAGTACCGAAAATTTCGCGGTACTAGCCTTTGATTCGACGTGATTGAACGTAAAGGAGAGCTTCAAGATGAAGCCACTCTTGCAAGTCGTCTGCTCAGGCGTTTCAATATTTATGTTTGCCATAACAAACACTGGGCAATCGTTAGCCGCTACCGAAGCTTGGAGCAGCGGCGGCAATAGGGGCATTAGCGAGTATGGCATAAGCACACTTGAGGGTGACACCTTCGCCATAGTGAATGCGGTGGGCGCAGAGCTTAGCGACGAACCGCCATGCTGGATTTCAGTTTCGTCGCCGCACCTTGAAGAGACGGGCGTTACGGAGATGAACGTTCTACTCGATGGCGAAACGTACCCATTTGTACTGGAGGGAAGCGACGCTAGGGACCCCTCGCTCGATGGCTTCAACCTACTGATGCGTCTCGTTTCAAGTCTCAGGAATACAGATGAACGAACGTTCGCCGCTATGTTCCCTCGATCGCAAATAGAAATTACATTCTCAACACGTAATGCTCGAGGTACTTTAGAGGATGCTTTAGAGGGTTGCGACGGCTCTTCTGAGTGAAAAGCTGGCCTCAGGTAGTCATCTATCTGACAGAAGAATTGCGAGGAGCGTTGCTAGGTGAGCGGATCTGACAGTGGGGGCCTAATAGTAGTCCTCCTATATCTCGTGGGCTATGGGCTGCTAATCGCCTTATACTTCCTCCCCGCTATCATCGCTTTCAGGCGATCGCACACGTACAAGTGGGTCATATTCGCACTAACATTAGCAGGTGGCTGGACCGGCCTCTGCTGGGTGGCAGCTTTGGTGTGGGCAGTGTTTCCCAGCGACAAAAGCTGGGCCGACCCATTGGCGGGCAATCCAACAGGACTTGGTCGCCGCAACGCTGGCGACACATGGGGAGCGGTGCAGGTTGGGATATCGCGAGGAGCGGCGTCGGAACGGCGAGAGCCCCAACTTTTTCCCGATCACGAGTCAAGGGTTAAGGGATCAGACAACGTAGTGGATGCCTTGGAACGGCTACAAGAACTTCGTGCCAGAGGGGTCTTAACTGAGGAAGAGTTCGTCGCGCAGAAGAGCCGCATCCTAAGAACTTAACCCTCAGAACGGTGCGCAACCGCGTTACTTTGGTCTGAGAAGATGTTTTATGGCTACGAACTTTGCCGAAGGAACGAACTGACGCTGCTGCGTAGCGCCATTGTAGGACATGTTTCTCTCTTGGTGTGCTCGGAAAGTGCTGGCGCGAAACTGCCATGCTCAGCCGGAGCCAAGGCTAGCTACTGTTAGTTTCGCTTAGTTCATAAAGGGGTTTTGAATGCTTAGAAGATTGCTCTTGTTCGTTTTTGCGATGCTATGACATATTCTCCGATGCGGCATACAAAGCACTGATCGTTTGACTCGCTTAGACCTGCAAAAAACGCTCATCACCACTCGCCCAACCAAGCATCAACCTCATGCCGTCCGATAATTGCACAGCGCACGGCACATCCGGTTCAGCCTTCCCGCCTATCGCTGCGACAAACTGCGCAAAATCACCAAACCATAAGCGCGTTGGTGAGAACGAATGAACCACCATTGCTGCTCGGTCAGTCTTGAACCTCCGGGCTTCGATGATGGCTGATGCCGTTCGATGTAATAGTTGGTAACGCAGGTGGCCGACCGTTGCGCTGTTTAGCCCCAGCATGGTGCACAGGTAGTCTGGGCGCTCCAGTTTTCCATCTGAAGCATCAACGAGCCATTCTGAGACAAGTTTGTCGAAGCTTTCGTTCACCTTGCCTTCGATGGTAGCTGCCACGGTCTCTCTGCCGACGCTGATCAAGGCGAAAAGGTCGCTTTGGCTTTCACGCCCTCGCGGCAGCGGGACCTTGTGCTCGGGAATGGCTATGAGCAACTCTGCCCGTTCTCCGAAGAGACGTTTGATCTCGGGCGGTAGACCGGCAGCAGCTTCCCAGCAATGTGCGAGTGTTCGTGCTGAGTAGCCGGTGCGCCAGTGCTTGACCGGGTCAGCGAGCAATAACTGCCAATCACCCGCGCCACGGCTTGGCAGATAAATTGATGTCATTGCTGATGCTCATTGCTTATGCGGAACTGCTGATACCGGCGATCTAACAACACCTGACTTGCATGAACGGCGATGCGTTTTCCTGCAAGCCCTTCATACAAGGTTCCTTGTAACACTGAGGAAATCTCCACCTCGAACGTTGTTGGGTTTATTGCCAGTAGCTGGGCATCGAAGAGCAAATGAATGTCAGCTCTCATCAACAAGCCATTGCCAAAGAAGCGGTGAAGTGGCGGATGTTCCACAATAGGTATGATATGTGCTGCATGTAGTACCGCTTCGGGTGCAGGCCCGGTCACGCAGCAGTTTAGGCCGTATGATGCTATGAGACTGCGACGGAAAGGCCGCTGAGCAGTTCGTGACAACACCTGCCCAACGCGGGTTTTGAATGCGTTTCTGATTTCCTGCTCGTACTGCTCAAGCTGAGCACGGGTGTCTGCAGCCTGCGCCCTCAAAACTGTCTCTTCAAACACCTTGGAAAGCGCATCATCGACGTACAGTAATTGCACAAGACGGAATTTATGAAGGGAGCGCATCGGCTCCGGGGCAGAGTCATTCAATAGCCCGCCACCGACTAGGGCTGCTGTAAGCCGAACTGAACGCAGCATCAGCTTCAGCGAAGGCTTACTGGTCTCAATCCGTTCTTCAACTGAGGAAATGATCCCGCAACCGGCGTAACCGTTACCCCGCTGTGCAACGTTGCGACTTTCTTGATTAACCCAGATGTGGACGACGTTGCCTATCTCAGGAGAAGGAACCTGAGACTTGGTGCCGACAAGCCCTTTCGGCTGAGGAACGTTAAAGGGCGCTGTTTCCCAATCTGTGGCCACCGTAGGATGGGCAATGCCGTGAGGACAGTTGTCAGCATTAGCTTTTAGGATGAAGTTCACCAGAAAATCTTTCAACCACCAATGTCATGCGATGCGTGAGGGAGCAAAGATGGCTTCTTATTCTGTGAAGGCACAGCCCTTTTTGGATGTGATCGCCTTTAATGTGTTTGCACATCAGCATGTCAGGGATTGGCTTATCTCAGGAACTCCAGCGGCCTATGCCTTCACTGGAAGTACTGTTCTCATAGATGAGCAGCGGTTGGTCAGATGGCACGCCCGCCCTACAAAACAGCCGTTTTGGGCCAACTATTTCTGTGGACTGGATAGTAGGTGCACCTGCCGGATTGCCGGGAGCAAATCGCTCGAAAGCGACGCAGTCTTTTTCTTCCGCAATCAGGGGGGATCCACTCTCGCAGTCCACGTGGAGTTTAAACATGCTGGAGAGGCTTTCCGCTACGGGCAGCCCGAGGGCTACCCCCTGCGGGCGGCTTGTTTTGCTAAAACATACGACGAACGGAAAGCCGTGAATCCGCATGACGCTTGGACAACGGTGCTCTTTTGCGGCGCTGAGACTATCGAAGATCCGCGGCTTGTCTATTTTGATCGTGTGATCCTGCACGAGCAGGCACGCGCAATGATGGATCAATACCCAGACCTCCCGTCAGTCAGAGGTGGATTGGCGCTTCAACTCGGTTCGTTGCGCTAGGTGCAGCTAACGCAAGCGTCCGGTACGGGACGCACCGGATCGGCTTAGTCCAGCATGAAAAATTGCGTTAGCGTGGTGCGCGTACCATGGTAGCTGCATGGACTTGAGGTGGGGATGGCGAGTGGCGGAAACCAAGGCGTCACCCCGGTGCACATGGTAGGTCGGCGAGTCGCTTAGAGTGAAAGGAAGTAAATGAACGCTGTCGAAATCGAAGAGGCCATCTCCACGCTGGCTGAACAGCCGTTCGATGCCGCTGAGTTCCCGTTCGCCTTCCTGCAAGCCTTTGGTGCCAAGGACACCACCTTGCGCAAGCTGCGCAAGGGCGAGTCGAACAGGTCGGATGTCGGCGGTGTACTACAGCGCGACAACATTCACATAGCTGTCGCCGCGCCGGGTGCAGTGACCCAAACGCGGGCTGCGCTAAGGGCGAGCGCCGCGACTGGGCGCTGGAAAGCCAAGTTCATACTGGCGACCGATGGCGACACATTTGAGGCAGAGGAACTAGGCTCCGGCGAAACCGTCGCCTGCGCTTACGCCGACTTCCCGAACCATTTTGGTTTTTTTCTGCCGCTCGCTGGTATCACCACGGTAAAACAGGTGCGGGACAGTTCGTTCGATATCCGCGCCACCAGCCGCCTGAACAAACTGTACGTCGAACTGCTGAAAGATAATCCTGAATGGGGCACGGCCGAGCGCCGCCCGGACATGAACCACTTCATGGCCCGGTTGATCTTCTGCTTTTTTGCGGAGGATACCGACATCTTCAACGGCACCGGCTTGTTCACCACCACAGTTGACCAGATGAGCGCGCGCGACTCGTCCAACACGCATGAGGTGATCGGTGAGATTTTCCGTGCCATGGACACTGCCATTGCAGCGCGGAAAGAGGCGATGCTGCCGCGCTGGGCTGACACATTCCCGTATGTGAATGGTGGGCTGTTCGGGGGCAGACCCGACGTGCCGCGCTTCAGTCGGATCGCCCGAACCTATTTACTCCACATCGGCGGCCTCGAATGGCGGAAGATCAACCCCGACATCTTCGGGTCGATGATCCAAGCCGTGGCCGACGATGAAGAACGCGGCGCGCTTGGAATGCACTACACGAGCGTTCCCAACATCCTGAAGGTGCTCAATCCGCTGTTTCTGGATGATCTGCGGCAACATCTCGAAGAAGCAGGCGGCAACAGCCGCAAGCTCCTTAACCTGCGCAATCGCATCGCGCGCATTAGGGTGTTCGACCCGGCCTGTGGCAGCGGCAATTTTCTTGTTATTGCCTACAAGGAAATGCGGGCCTTCGAGGCGATCATCAATGAGCGTCGTAGTGAGGAAGGGAGAAAGTCGGATATTCCGCTAACCAACTTTCGGGGGATTGAGCTACGCGACTTCCCTGCTGAGATCGCCCGACTGGCGCTGATTATCGCAGAATTTCAATGCGATGTGCTCTATCGTGGGCAGAAAGATGCCCTGCAGGACTTCCTGCCGCTTGTTGCACAAAATTGGATTACCTGCGGGAACGCGCTCCGGCTCGACTGGTTGAGCATCTGCCCGCCGACCGGGACCGGCGTGAAGCATAGGGCCGACGACCTGTTTCATACGCCGCTGAATCAGGCGCAGATCGACTTTGAGAACGAAGGTGGGGAGACATATATCTGTGGGAATCCGCCCTATCTCGGAAGTCGGGCGCAGACGCCGGCCCAGAAGGACGACTTGATAGCAATTTTTGGTAAGTCTGCCGAAGGTATTGGCGTTTTAGACTATGTTGCCGGATGGTTCATGAAGGCAGCGGACTACGGAACTCACACCAACGCTGCGGCAGCCTTCGTTTCCACAAACTCCATTTGTCAGGGTCAGCAAGTTCCTATCCTTTGGCCCCTCATTTTGGGGACGGGCCACGAAATTGTTTTTGCGCATACTTCTTTCAAATGGGCCAACCTCGCCAGCCATAACGCAGGCGTCATTGTCGTCGTGATTGGTATATCAAGGCAGCTCTTGCGATCGAAACAGATATACTCATCGTCAACGGCAGGTGAGGCACTTGCCAGCGAAGTAGCTAACATCAATGCGTATCTCGCACCATCGAAAGATGTATTTGTCGTGGCTCGTGGAAGCCACGTCTCTGGTCTTGAAGCCTTAGATCGTGGCAGTGCGCCAACCGATGGTGGGTCTTTCTTTTTTGACCAGCGGGCGTACGAGGCTGCTGTCGCGCAGCATCCTGAAGTTCGATCTATTTTCCATAGAGCAATCGGCGGTGCCGACTTCATACGCGGCAATACGCGATGGATTGTGAAGGCGACGCGCGAAACATTAAACGACGATAAAGTTGCTATCTTTTGCGCACCTATACTGGATAGAGTTTCGCAATTCCGGTTTTCAAGTAAAAAGAAAGCTACGCAGCAGTTCGCAAACCGTCCATCTGAATTTCCTGAAGACCGCCACTTCAGAGGTAAAAAGTTGTTTGTCCCACAGGTGATGTCCGAGGCACGAGACTACATAACTTGCGGATTGTTGGCCGAAGATGACCTTGTGCTTGCTCCACATTTTCAAGCGCCCGCTCAAGAGTTATATACCCTTGCACTCATTTCATCTCGATTGCACACAGCATGGGTGGAGGCTGTCTGCGGCAAGTTGAAAACAGATATTCGCTATTCCAACACGCTCGGCTGGAACACCTTCCCAGTTCCCACGCTCACAGAGAAGAACAAGGCTGATCTAGCGCGTTGCGCCGAGGAAATCCTGTTGGCGCGGGAAGCGCATTTCCCCGCGACGATTGCCGATCTGTATGAACCGGACAACATGCCCGCTGACCTGCGGGAGGCGCATGAGCGAAACGACGAAGTGCTTGAGCGCATCTACATTGGGCGGCGGTTCCGCAACGATACCGAACGGCTGGAGAAGCTGTTCGACCTTTACACTAAGATGACCACGTCGGCCGGAACGACGAAGAAGCGCAAGACGGGGGCAGCAACATGATCATCGACAGAAACTCTGTGCCGTCAGTCTCCGTCTCTTATGCCGGCAACGGCACCACGACCAAAGCGAATGCTCTGGGCATGAGGCCCATGCAGGAGCGCGCTTATGAGAAGCGCGGCGAGCAGTATCTTCTGATCAAGTCGCCGCCCGCATCAGGCAAGAGCCGTGCGCTGATGTTCATCGCGCTCGACAAGCTGGCCAATCAAGGGCTGAAGCAGGCCATCATCGTGGTGCCGGAAAAAAGCATCGGATCTAGCTTCGCGGACGAGCCACTGAGCAAGTATGGCTTCGTGTCCAACTGGACCGTGACGCCGAAATGGAACCTCTGCAACGCCCCCGGCGAGGATGGCGGCAAGGTCAAGTCGGTCGGCGCGTTCTTAGAGAGCGATGATAATGTGCTGGTCTGCACCCACGCCACCTTCCGCTTCGCGGTGGATAGGTTTGGCATCGAGGCATTCGATGACAGACTGATTGCGGTGGACGAGTTCCACCACGTATCGGCTAATGAAGAGAACAAGCTAGGTGCTCACCTCGGCGCGTTCATCGCCCGCGATAGGGTGCACATCGTCGCCATGACGGGTTCCTACTTCCGTGGCGATGCCGAAGCCGTCCTTGCTCCGCAGGACGAGGCAAAATTTCAGACAGTCACCTACACCTATTATGAGCAGCTTAATGGGTACGAGTACCTGAAGCAGCTTGATATAGGCTACTTCTTCTATTCCGGCGCTTACTCCGACGACATTCTGGCGGTGTTGAAGCCTACCGAAAAAACAATCGTGCATATTCCCAGCGTCAATTCGCGGGAGAGCACCAAGGACAAGATCAGGGAAGTCGAACACATCATTGAGGCGCTCGGTGAATGGCAAGGTGTCGATCCGACAACGGGCTTCCAGTTGGTCAAGACGCCAGAAGGGCGGGTGCTGCGCATTGCCGACCTTGTGGATGATGACGCGGCCAAACGCGACCGCGTCTCTGCGTCGCTCAAGGACTCGGGCCAGAAGAACAATCGTGACCATGTAGACATCATCATTGCTCTCGGCATGGCGAAGGAAGGCTTTGACTGGATTTGGTGCGAACACGCCCTGACCGTCGGCTACCGCTCAAGCCTAACTGAGATCGTGCAGATTATTGGACGTGCGACCCGAGATGCGCCGGGCAAAACCCGCGCACGCTTCACAAACCTCATCGCCGAACCGGATGCTTCCGAGGAGGCGGTTACCGAAGCCGTCAACGATACGCTGAAGGCTATCGCGGCCAGTCTGCTCATGGAGCAGGTGCTTGCGCCGCGCTTCGAGTTCAAGCCTAAAAATCCGCAAAGCGGGCCGGTTGAGGGGTTCATCTACGGCGACGATGGCTATGATCCGAGCAAGACCAATGTTGGCTTCAACGAGGCGACAGGCCAGTTCCAGATCGAGATCAAGGGGCTTGTCGAACCCAAGAGTAAAGAAGCGCAACGCATATGCCAGCAGGATCTGAACGAGGTGATAGCGGCCTTCGTGCAGGATAAGCCTGCCATCGAGCGCGGCTTGTTTGATGAGGAGCTGGTGCCTGAGGAGCTGACGCAGGTTCGGCTGGGCAAGATTATCAAGGACAAGTACCCGGAGCTGGACGAGGAAGATCAGGAGGCGGTGCGACAGCACGCGATTGCCGCCATCAACATCACCCAGCAAGCCAAGAAGATTGCTTTTGGTGGTGACGGTTCTGATGGAGAACCGGGCGTGAACCGAGCGCTTATCAACGGTGTGCGGAAGTTTGCCATGGACGTGCGAGAGCTGGACATTGACCTCATCGATCGGATCAACCCGTTTGGTGAAGCTTATTCAATCCTCGCGAAAACAATGAGTGAGGAAAGCCTAAAGCAGGTAGCTGCCGCCATCGCTGCGCGCCGCACGAACCTTACACCGGAGGACGCCAAGCAGCTTGCTGCCCGTGCCGTGCAGTTCAAAAAGGAGCGCGGACGCCTCCCTTCGATCAGTTCAACCGACGCTTGGGAGAAGCGTATGGCTGAAGGTGCTGCCGCCTTCGTCCGCTTCAAGGATGAGGGGCGCTATGAGTGACCTCGATCTTGATGAACTCCGCGCTGAACTGGCCGACTTTGCCCAGCGGGAGAAGAAAGGTGGACGCACGCCGCGCGAGGAGCGCATCATCGCGGGCTTCGAGGATATCCAGCGGTTCGCCGACGAACATGGCCGTGCGCCACAGCATGGCGAAGATCGCGACATTTTTGAGCGGCTATATGCGGTGCGTCTCGACCGGCTTCGCAAGCTAGAAGAGTGTCGCGCCCTGCTTTCACCGATCGATCATCAAGGCTTATTGGACCTAGCGCACAGCGATTTGCCTGTGCCCGCCGAGGAGATGGACGCTGACGCACTCATGGCGGAACTCGCCGGTGCGGCTGGTGGTGGCGAAATCACCGAACTTCGCCACGTTCGCTCGACGGCTGAGAAGCGCGCCGCCGAGGAGATTGCAAACCGTGAGCCATGCCCAGACTTCGAACGATTCAAGCCCTTGTTCGAACAGGTGCGGCTGGACCTTGACCAAAACGTTCGAACAACACGGCCGTTTGTCAAAGACGCGGGCTTCATGAAGGCAGAAATTTCGCAAGGCCAGTTTTTCATCCTTGGCGGTCAGGTCGCGTATGTTGCCGAAGTCGGCGAAACGTTCCGTGCCCCAAATGGCGAATCCGATGCGCGGCTGCGGGTCGTCTACTCCAACGGCACCGAGAGCAACCTCCTGCTCAGGTCACTCCAACGCGCGCTCTATAAAGACGAAGCCGGGCGGCGCATTACTGACCACGTGGCTGGTCCCTTGTTCGCGAAGGAAAGTGAGGAAGGTGACCTCGTCAGCGGTACCATCTATGTCCTCCGCAGCAAATCTGACCATCCCATGGTGGTCGCGAACCGCGACGTGCTTCACAAGATCGGTGTGACTGGCGGCGACGTTGCCCGTCGTATTGCCAACGCAAAGCTGGACCCCACATTCTTGATGGCTGACGCGGAGATTGTCGCCACCTACACACTCTACAATATCAACCGCGCCCGACTGGAAAACCTGATCCATCGTGTTTTCGAACCGGCACGGCTGCACATCGAAATCAAAGATCGTTTTGGAAGCCCGGTTGTACCCCGGGAGTGGTTTCTTGTGCCTCGCTTCGTCGTCGATGATGCAGTGGAGAAGATAAAGAACGGCACTATCACCGAGTATGTCTACGACCCAAATACTGCAACGCTGGCTCAGCGGCCGAACTGAAGCAGGTTTCCAAATGGTTTATTCCTTAGTCAGTAACAACCCTTCAGCTGTGCTCGCTTTCACCCCCGCTCGGGAAATCGGCAAACTCACTGTCGGGCGACACATAAAACAGCGACACTCCCATTGAACCAGCAAGTTCACGGGACAATGCCAAGGTCCTGCTGTCCATTCTCTCTTGTGGATCCTTGGCTACGTCGATTATCATCATCACCGGCTCGAAATCGCCGCCCCGCGCGCGAACTTCGTCCCTGTGAGCAGCCAGCTTGCGGATATCAAAGTGGATGTCTTTCGATCTGAGGCGAGACTTGTGTCGCTCAGAGGCCTTTACTTCTACAGCCAATAACATGTGCTGGAGCGTTGCCTCGTAAGAGCGTCGCTGCCAGTTCCCTGCTGCACCTGTTCCGAAAATCACAACATCTGGAATTGGTTCGAAACCGCCGCCAAATCCTTCCGCGTGCCTCAGGTCAAGCTGTTTGAACAAATCAGTGGTAACGTTGGTGATCCATTGCTTCACGTTCATCCCCAACTGCATTAGGGGCACCGGACCAGCGACCCGCAGCGCGTGGTAGATCATAGCTTGGTAGTGCAGTTCACCGGCCAGAACTTGTCGGGTCTCGCTTACGATCAACGGCCATGCATTCTGAAGGGCCACCAAAGCATGGTCCTTGGTTACCAAGGGCATGGGGTTCATCCATTCCTACAATCCATAAAATTCGAGCAGCAGTGTTACAGGTTATTGAGACCCAGTGTGTATTTGCTGGGTGTATATCCTTGTAACCGTTTCAGTGTTGTATCGCGGCCATGACGAATCCAAATCATTCCGAGCGTCAACTTGCTCAAGCCTACATACTCACCGCTCGTATATCGCAAATTTTGGTAGTGATTGCCTTTTTCGCAGGGCTGATTGCGTGGGCCTACTTCGGGATCGTAGGAGGGATTGCAACATGGGCGCTTTGTGCTTGGCTTGCGCAAATCGCAAAAGCGCCGATGCCAGATCACCTTCGGAAGAAGTTCTAGAAGTACTAGTGGCGGTTTCCACCATGATCGTTCAGCACTGCGCCCATTCGAACGTCACATAAGGGCGTACCTAGGCGTGACGTAACCCTAACGCGCAGCCCACCGTCACATCTAAGTTGAAGCCAGCCGCTTGTGACATGCGATCGTCATCTTTAAACCTTGAGGTGACACGTGGCTTATGCACGTTTTGCTGTTAGGAGATTAATGTGCCGAACTTGCGGCCTGAATATCCATCAAGGTGTCACAGGAAAGCGCTAGTTGGCGGCCGTACTGTTCAGACGCCTGCAGCACACTTTGCTTCGTGACACCAAATAAAAAGTACGCGGCGTGCAATGCTGCGACTACGAGTACGGCGCTGTACTGCGACATGTTATTCCAGTTGTCGTGCCAAAGAAGCCATAAGGATATCATCACAGTTAGGAGGTTCAGGGCCAATCCGATGCGTTTGAGCCCGAACAAGTTCCGCCTAAACCCATAAACAACGTTCTCCGCAAACAAGAGGTGAAACTTGGTCGTGTCACGAGTGTGCTCTCTGATCCAGTTCCCCGCTGATACGTAAAAAGCATCAGCTTTGGCGGGATCTTTTAGTTCCGCGTTCGCTGACGGTGCTCGCTCCCCCAGCTTCTCAGAAAGGAAGGCAAGGTAACGAGCCTTGGATTTCGCATCAAGCACCTCGTCAATATGTCTAAGCACCGTCGGAAATGGACGCCCGCCTGAAGAGTTGAACAAGCTTTTCTCCTCGCGCCGACCGAGCCTTCTGGCGAGATCTGCTAGGGCGAAGAATAGTACGGCGATAGCTACCGTAAGAAGAACCTGAGGCAAGCCAAGACTATCAAGAGAAGCAGCCACATTGGCCAAAAGAAAGACTATAGCAGGGGCTGCAGCCAAAATAGCTGGAAAAAGCCGTGCGCGAAGCACGTAGCTGTCAAGCAAGTCCACGTTATTCCTCGTATGACGTTGTGAACGGCACAGGTGTGAGGCCCGTCATGCCAATCCTATCTGGCATCTCATAATTATGACGGATCCAAGCTCCTTCCGTGCGGTACACCGGATACCCTCTACGTAGAAATGCGTTTGAAACCCTCTTCCTTGGGTATTGAGGTTTGTTTGCCCCTACAGAGCAGAATGCAGTGCCTCGCTCTGGTGAACCTTGGGGCAGGACTGAGCCCAACCACCGATCCAGTACCGACGGCGTCACATTCCTTCGGCTTCCGTGATGAGGAACTTGGACGAATGTAGGAGGACTCAGCCTTCCTAAGATTTGCGCAACATCAGCGGCTTCATTGAGCGCCTCGGGACCGGCGTCGGCCGTGAGCAGTACCGTTCGGCCATCAAACTCCCCGAGTTGAACCACACAACACTCATTGGATGGAGAAGTAGGAGATGGGTTTTCCTCCAGCGCCTCAGAACCCCAAGTCTCAAAGAATTGGGCTAACGCTTTTGCCGATTCAAAAAGTTTGTCAAACAAACTCTTGTTCGGCTTGGCGTAGCTGGTCGGAGTACGGTCAAATTGGGGAATTAGCGCAAGGTAACGGTCTCTCGAAGGTGCTAACACCGTGAAAGATCCTATCTGGGCATATGCAAAAGCTTCATAAACCGGTGTGCCTTTCGAAACTGCAATTTGCTCTAATTCCACGAGCAGCGGATAGGCATCTTTGATGGCCTTAGTAAGTCCGGCCACAGTATAGTTCCCATGGAAAGCGGGCAGTATTTCGGACGCGTACAACCATGGCCTGTTCATCCATAGAGCACCGACACTGAAATGCCGCACGACCTCTAACAAGCCAGTTACGTGATCTGCGTCCTGGTGCGACAACACTACATTCGCGATGTGCGTTGGGTGATCGTAATATGTATTTATATGATCAATGATGCGCTGACCGGTATCAGCGTAGCCACCGTCAGTAACATGTATTTGGTACGCACTTGATGCGTGGCCATGTCTCACGCATATGGCGTCACCGTTACTGTCTCCCACAGAGAGAAAATCGACTTCGTAGCCCATGCTTATCCCCTTAAATATTGAGATGCATGGTTGACCGGGTGCTTGGAGACCGCAACGACTTTTATGCGTCTGCACCCATATATGTGCTGTTCGGGATCGTGGTTTACTTCCTGTAGCCTACCGGCGGCGCGATCCTCAACGAGTCTTCCTGCATTCAGCTTAGTTGTGTTGAAACCCGCAGTGACATTAGGAGCTTGGGCGCACGTGTTGAAATCGGCCTACCATCCACCACCATCACATGATCAATGCTGCGTAAATTCCAATCAGTAAGCAAACTCTGCTGCCGGAAGGGCGGTCAGCGTACTCTGAATAGCCCCGCGTTCTGTAGACACCTTCGGGGTTAGATTTGGTGTCGCCGTTCGAATTCGACGGGTGAGAGCATGCCGTTGCGGACGTGCTTGCGTGTTGGGTTGTAGAACATTTCGATGTAATC
>NZ_PYWB01000040.1 GCF_003056345.1 Devosia submarina
AATTCAAATGGTCATAACTTTTCACTCGGATGTCCGATTCAGGCGCATAATATATCGAGACGCTCGAAATTGAACAATGGAAGCTCTTGAGCAATTCAAATGGTCATAACTTTTCACTCGGAGGTCCGATTCAGGCGCATAATATATCGAGACGCTCGAAATTGAACAATGGAAGCTCTTGAGCAATTCAAATGGTCATAACTTTTCACTCGGAGGTCC
>NZ_PYWB01000041.1 GCF_003056345.1 Devosia submarina
AACTTTTCACTCGCATGTCCGATTCAGGCGCATAATATATCGAGACGCTCGAAATTGAACAACGGAAGCTCTCGAGAAATTCAAATGGTCATAACTTTTCACTCGCATGTCCGATTCAGGCGCATAATATATCGAGACGCTCGAAATTGAACAACGGAAGCTCTCGAGAAATTCAAATGGTCATAACTTTTCACTCGCATGTCCGATTCAGGCGCATAA
>NZ_PYWB01000042.1 GCF_003056345.1 Devosia submarina
AACTTTTCACACGGATGTCCGATTCAGGGACATAATATATCGAGACGCTCGAAATTGAACAACGGAAGCTCTCGAGAAATTCAAATGGTCATAACTTTTCACACGGATGTCCGATTCGGGGACATAATATATCGAGACGCTCGAAATTGAACAACGGAAGCTCTCGAGAAATTCAAATGGTCATAACTTTTCACGCGGATGTCCGATTCGGGGACATAA
>NZ_PYWB01000043.1 GCF_003056345.1 Devosia submarina
TATATTACGGGACTCAATCAGACATCCGAGTAAAAAGTTATTGTCGTTTGAATTTGCTCAGAGCTTCAACATTCAATTTCGAGCGTCTCGATATATTACGGGACTCAATCAGACATCCGAGTAAAAAGTTATTGTCGTTTGAATTTGCTCAGAGCTTCAACATTCAATTTCGAGCGTCTCGATATATTACGGGACTCAATCAGACATCCGAGTAAAAA
>NZ_PYWB01000044.1 GCF_003056345.1 Devosia submarina
ATTCAATTTCGAGCGTCTCGATATATTACGGGACTCAATCAGACATCCGAGTAAAAAGTTATTGTCGTTTGAATTTGCTCAGAGCTTCGGTATTCAATTTCGAGCGTCTCGATATATTACGGGACTCAATCAGACATCCGAGTAAAAAGTTATTGTCGTTTGAATTTGCTCAGAGCTTCGGTATTCAATTTCGAGCGTCTCGATATATTACGGGACTC
>NZ_PYWB01000045.1 GCF_003056345.1 Devosia submarina
AATTTCGAGCGTCTCGATATATTACGGGACTCAATCGGACATCCGAGTAAAAAGTTATTGTCGTTTGAATTTGCTCAGAGCTTCGGTATTCAATTTCGAGCGTCTCGATATATTACGGGACTCAATCGGACATCCGAGTAAAAAGTTATTGTCGTTTGAATTTGCTCAGAGCTTCGGTATTCAATTTCGAGCGTCTCGATATATTACGGGACTCAATC